>NC_011891.1:0-1495000 GCF_000022145.1 Anaeromyxobacter dehalogenans 2CP-1 | reverse complement strand
ATCGCACGGGCCGGCAGGAGCCCGTCCCCGCGCCCCTGGAGCGGCCGCCTGGCGGCCCAGAGGGCGCGAGGCCCCCGCCGCGCGCCAACGAGGAGGCCCCTCCCCCGCGGCGCGGGAGAGGGGCCTCGAGGACGGCGCGGCCGTGCGCTACGCGACGACGCGGAAGCCCTTGTACTCGGCGAGCTCGTCGAACTGCAGGTACCGGTACACCTGGCCGGCCTTGGGCGCGATCTTCTCGTTGTAGACGGCGAAGTACTCGGCCACCGTCGGCAGCCGCCCCAGGTTCGCCGCCACCGCGCCCAGCTCGGCGGAGCCGAGGAACACGCGGGCGCCGTTGCCCATGCGGTCGTCGAAGTTGCGGGTGGACGTCGAGTACACGTTCACGCCGTCCGGCACGCGCGCCTGGTTGCCCATGCACAGCGAGCAGCCGGCGATCTCGATGCGGGCGCCGATCTGGCTGTAGACGGAGAAGTACGCCTCGTCGCGCAGCTCCTGCTGGTCCATCCGCGTGGGCGGGCAGAGCCAGGTGCGGACCAGGCCGGTGTTCTTCTGGCCCTTCCAGATCTCGCCGGCCGCGCGGAAGTGGCCGATGTTGGTCATGCAGGAGCCCAGGAACACGTCGTCGATCTTCGTGTTCTGGACGTCCGACAGCAGCTTCACGTCGTCCGGGTCGTTCGGGCACGCCAGGATCGGCTCGGTGATCTCGGCCAAGTCGATCTCGATCACCGCGGCGTAGTCGGCGTTCCTGTCGGCGCGGAGCAGCTCCGGCTTCGCGAGCCAGGCCTCCACCGCCGCGATGCGCGCCTCCAGCGCCGCCTTGTCGCCGTACCCGTCGGCGATCATCTTCCGCATCAGCGCCACGTTCGAGCGGAGGTACGTCGCGACGCTCTTCTCCGAGAGGTCCACCGCGGCCGCCGCGGCGCTGCGCTCCGCCGCCGCGTCGGTCAGCTCGAACGCCTGCTCCACGGTCAGGTCGGGCAGGCCCTCCATCTCCAGGATCCGGCCGTTGAACACGTTCTTCTTGTTCTTCTTCGGGACGGTCAGCAGGCCCTGCTTGATGGCCCAGTACGGGATCGCGTTCACCACGTCACGGAGCGTGATGCCCGGGTTGAGCTTGCCCTTGAACCGCACCAGCACGCTCTCCGGCATGTCGAGCGGCATGAAGCCGAGCGCCGCGCCGAACGCCACCAGGCCGGAGCCGGCCGGGAAGGAGATGCCGATGGGGAAGCGGGTGTGCGAGTCGCCGCCGGTGCCCACCGTGTCGGGGAGCAGCAGGCGGTTCAGCCACGAGTGGATCACGCCGTCGCCGGGGCGGAGCGCCACGCCGCCGCGCTGCTGGATGAAGGACGGCAGCGAGCCGTGCATCTTCACGTCGGCCGGCTTCGGGTACGCCGCGGTGTGGCAGAACGACTGCATCACCATGGGCGCCTGGAACTTCAGGCAGGCGAGCTCCTTCAGCTCGTCGGCGGTCATGGGGCCGGTGGTGTCCTGCGAGCCGACCGTGGTCATCCTCGGCTCGTAGTAGCCGCCGGGCAGCGCGCCGGCGATGCCGCACGCCTTGCCGACCATCTTCTGCGCGAGCGAGTAGCCCTGGCCGGCCTTCGGCTGCGGGTTCTTCGCGACGGCGAACAGGTCGATCTCCTTCAGCCCGAGCGCCTTGCGCGCCTTGTCGGTGAGCGCGCGCCCGATGATGAGCGGGATGCGGCCGCCGGCGCGGAACTCGTCCGGCACGGTGACCGGCTCGAGCTTGAAGGTGGAGAGCACCTCGCCCTGCTCGGTGCGGACCTCGCCCTTCTTCGTGTCGATCACCACCACGTCGCCGGTCTTCAGCTTGGTGACGTCGGTGCGGATGGGCAGCGCGCCGGAGTCCTGCGCGGTGTTGAAGAAGATCGGGGCGATGACGCCGCCGATGATCACGCCGCCGCGGCGCTTGTTCGGCACGAACGGGATGTCCTCGCCGATGGCCCAGAGCACCGAGTTGCAGGCCGACTTGCGGGAGGAGCCGGTGCCCACCACGTCGCCCACGAACGCGACCTGGAAGCCCTGGGCGCGGAACTCCGCGATGGTCTTCAGGCCGCCCGGGAAGCGGGTCTTGCCCATGGCCAGCGCGTGGAGCGGGATGTCCGGACGGGTGGAGGCGTCGCCGGCGGGCGAGAAGTCGTCGGTGTTGATCTCGCCGTCCACCTTGAAGACCTTGACCTTGATGGTCTCGGGCACGCCGGGGCGCGACGAGAACCACTCGGCCTTGGCCCACGCGTCCACCACCGACTTCGCGGCGGCGTTCGTCTTCGAGAGCGCCAGCACGTCGTCGAACGCGCCGTAGACGTAGGTGGTGTGCGAGAGCGCCTTCGCGGCCGCGGCGGCCAGCTCCGGGTCCTTCAGCGCGGCGACCAGCGGCGGCACGTTGTAGCCGCCCATCATCGTGCCGAGCAGCTCCACCGCCTGGGCGCGCGAGACGAGCGGGCACGTCTTCGCGCCGGAGACCACGTCGGCGAGGAACTTCGCCTTCACCTCGGCGGCCGGATCCACGCCGGGCGACACGCGGTCGCGCAGCAGCCCGAGGAGGAACGCCTCCTGGCCCTTCGGCGGCGCCTCGAGGAGCTTGACCAGCCCCTTCGTCTGCTCGGGGTCGAGGGGCTTCGGCGGGATCCCCTGGGCCTTCCGCTCGGCCTCGTGCTTCAGGTACGCCTCGATCACAGGGCTCCTCCTTCGGAACTGGTGCGGGTGGAAAGATCGGAAAAAGCGATGCCGTATAGCACGACCGGATGCGGGTGTCAGCCGCGCCCACCCGCCGAACACCGCGGAAGCACGTCGCTTTTCGGGACCTGACCGGTCCACATTGGGGCCGGAGCGAGCGGGCGCACGCTACCGCTCGCGGTCGGGGGCGCGCGGCTCCGGCGGCGGCGGCGCCGGCCGGGCGGTCGGCTCGTCGTCGTCGTCCAGCATCCGGTACTTCGGGCCCTCGGGATCGTCGTACTGCCCGCTCTTCACCGACCAGAGGAAGAACAGCCACGCCGCCAGCCCGAGCGACAGCGACAGGACGATGAGGAAGCCGATGGTGCCCATGCGCTCTCCCTCCTACAGGGCCCGCCGGAGCCGCGCCGAGTTCCCGACCACGAACAGCGAGCTGGCGGCCATGGCGCCCGCGGCGACGATGGGGTGGAGCAGGCCGGCCATGGCGAGCGGGATCGCGACCGCGTTGTAGAAGAACGCCCAGAACACGTTCTGCCGGATGACGGCGTAGGTCCGGCGCGAGAGGCGCACCAGGTCGGGGAGCAGCCGGAGGTCGTCGCGCACCAGCACCGCGTCGGCGCTCTCCATGGTGACGTCGGCGCCGCGCCCCATGGCGGCGCCCACCTCGGCCTGGGTCAGCGCCGGCGCGTCGTTGATCCCGTCGCCGGCGAACAGCACCCGCCGGCCGGCCCGCTGCCGCGCCGCCACCGCCTCGCGCTTGTCCACCGGAGACGCCTCGGCCACCGCCTCGACGCCGAGCGCCGCCGCCACCGCACCGGTGGTGACACGGCCGTCCCCGCTCACGATGACGACGCGCAGCCCGAGCGCGCGCAGCGCCGCGATGGCGGCCGGCGCCTCCTCGCGGATCGGGTCCGCCACCGCCAGGAGCGCGAGCGCGCGGCCGCCGCGGGCCAGGAACGCCGCCGTGTCGCCGTGCGCCTCCAGCTCCCGCGCGCGCGCGTCCGCCTCCGGCGCGAGCGCCACCCCGCGCTCGGCCAGCAGCGCGCGGTTGCCCACCAGCACCTCGGCGCCGCCCACCTCGGCGACGACCCCGCGCCCGGGCACCGCGCGGAACCCGGCCGCCTCCGGCTCGGCGCCGGCCGGGAGCGCCCGCGCGGCCTCGGCCACCGCCCGCCCGACGTGGTGCTCGCTGCGCCGCTCCACCGCGGCGGCCAGCGCCAGCGCCTGGTCCGCGCCGACGGCGGGATCGAGCGGCACGATCGCCCGGAGCGCGGGGCGGCCGCGGGTCACCGTCCCGGTCTTGTCGAGCAGGACGTCGGTGGCGCGGCCCGCCCGCTCCACCACGTCCCCGCCCTTCACCAGCAGGCCGCGCGCGCTGGCCAGGCCGGTCGAGAGGAGCACGGCGATGGGCGTGGCGAGGCCCAGCGCGCAGGGGCACGCGATCACCACCACCGAGATCCCGGTCATGAGCGCCCGCTCGACCGGCACGCCGCGCGCGAGCCAGGCGGCCACCGTGAGCGCCGCCAGCACCAGCATGGCCGGCACGAACCCGCCCACCACCCGGTCCGCCACCGCCTGGATTCGCGGCTTCTGCGCCTGCGCCTCCTCCACCGCGCGGACGATCCCGGCGAGCACGGTGTCCTTGCCCACGCGCGTGACCTCGATCACCAGGGCGCCGTGCTGGTTGACGGTGCCGCCGATCACCGCCGCGCCCGCGCCCTTCGCCACCGGCCGCGACTCGCCGGTGACGAGCGACTCGTCCACCTCCGAGGCGCCCTCGCGCACCACGCCGTCGAGCGGGATCCGCTCGCCGGGGATCACCTCGATCCGGTCGCCGGGCCGGATCTCCGCCACCGGGACCGACCGCCGCTCCGCGCGGCCGCCGGGCCCGGGCTCCAGCCGGCGGGCCTCGCGCGGCGCCAGGCTGGCGAGCCGCGCCACCGCCTCGGAGGCGCGGCCCTTGGCGGCCGCCTCCACGTAGCGGCCCACCAGCACCAGCGTCGGGATCATGGCCGCGGTGTCGAAGTAGACCTCGCCCCCGCGCAGCATCCCGTGCACGCTGTAGGCGAGCGCGGCGAGGGAGCCGATCACCACCAGCGAGTCCATGTTGAAGCGCAGGTGGCGGAGCCCGCGCCAGGTGGCGCGCAGGAACGGGGCGCCGGAGTAGAAGACCACCGGCAGCGTGAGGCCGAGCGAGATCCACTCCATCAGCCGGCGCGTCGGCGCGTCGATGCCCTGGAAGTACCCGGCGTACAGGGCCGCCTGGTAGATCATGAGCTGCGAGGCGAGGAACAGCGCCGTCCCGAGCCGGACGAGCAGGTCCTTCGCCTCGGCGCGTCGCGCCCGGAGCTGCTCCGCGTCCGACCACGGCTTGGGCTGGTAGCCGGCCGCCTGGATGCGCCCGAGCACGCGCTCCAGGCCGACCGCCGCGGGATCGAAGCGGATGCGCGCCCGGTGCGTGGCGTAGTTCACCCGGGCCGAGAGCACGCCCGGCGTGCGCTGCAGCAGCTTCTCGTTTAGCCAGACGCAGGACGCGCAGCGGATCCCGTCGATGGCCACGTCCAGCTCGGCCGCGCCATGCCCCTCGCGCACCGCCTCGCGGAACGCGGCCAGGTCGAGCGCGGCCGCGGCCTGCGGGCCCACCTCGGTCCAGCGCCGGCTGTCGTAGTAGGCGCCCAGCCCCTCGCCCTGGATCAGCTCGAACACGCCGCGACACCCGGCGCAGCAGAACACCTTCGGCGCCCCGGCCACCTCGGCGCGCACCGCCTCGCGCTCCGGGAACTCGAGCAGGCAGTGGTCACAGCGCATCGACGCCGAGCCCGCGCAGCAGGAAGAGGACGCCGAGCGCGATCACCAGCACGCCCCCGGCGCGGTAGAGCACGCCGCGGGCGCGCGCGCCGACCAGCGTCGCCGCCGCGCCGGCCAGCAGCAGCGCCGGGAGCGTCGCCACCCCGAACGCGAGCGCGAGCAGGAATCCCTGCCCCGCGCTGCCGGTGCCGGCCGCGCCCACGAACAGCGACCAGGAGAGCCCGCAGGGCAACAGCCCCAGCACCAGGCCCACCGGGTAGAGCCGCCCCGCGCCGCCGCCCTCGAGCAGCCCGCGCGCCAGCGCCGCCACCCGCCCCGCGGCGCGCGCCTCGAGGCGCTTCACCGCCAGGCTCAGCCCCGCGGCGCCCAGGCCCATGGCGATCATGAGCGCGCCGGCGATCACCGAGGCCACCGCGGCCACGCCGGCGAGCCGCCCGGCCAGGTTCACGAACGAGCCGGTGAGCCCCATCACCGCGCCCACCAGCGCGTAGGTGGTGATGCGGCCGGCGTGGTACGCGAGCTGCCCCTGCAGCGCGCGCCCGGTGCCGCGCGGCCCGGCGGCGAGCGCGAACGCGCCCACCAGCGGCCCGCACATGCCCAGGCAGTGGCCGAAGCCGCCCAGGAGCCCGGTGGCGAGCGCGGTGGCGAGCGCGGCGGTCACTCGGCGGCCTTGAACCCCAGCTCGGCGGTGGCGCCCGGCGCGCCCGGGCGGGCGACCGACACGGTGGCGGTCCAGTCGGTGCGGCCGCTCGGGCACCGGACCAGCACCGCCTTGCCCTGGTAGCGGCCCGGGCCGACCGGCGCGAGCCGCGCCTCGGCCGGGAACATCTCCATGCCCTTCATGCCGAAGCGCACCGAGAGCTCGGCGCCGTCCACCGGCGCGCCGCCGGCGCGGACCTCGGCGGCGACCCCGAGCTCCGTGAGCGCGCGCGGGGGGCGCGGCGAGAGCTCCAGCGTCACCGCCGCGCCGCCGACCTCGACGGTGCACGGCCCCGCGGCGAGATCGCAGGCCGCCGCGGCGGCGGGCACGTCCACCGTGCGCGTCAGGCGCACGCGATCGGCGCCGCGGCGCACGTCGAAGCGGATCTCCCACGGCCCGGGTGCCGGGAAGGCGAGGTCCGCGGCGTAGCCGCCGCGCTCGCGCGGCCGCGCGGCGGCGGTCCACTGCCCGCGCCCGCTGTCGGGCCGGCCCACCGTGAGCGCGACCTCGGCGCCGTCCAGCGGACGCCCGGCGCCGTCGCGGATCGCGAACGCGAGCGCGCCCGCGCCTGCCGCGGCAGGCGCCACCTCCACGCTCCAGCCGAGCGCCTCGCGCCCGCGCCGCTCGCGGTCGTACTCCAGCCCCTCCTCGTAGGGCTGGGCCACCACGGTGTCCTCGCGGACCAGGCTGCCGATCCAGATGGTGCCGCCCACCGCGCCGAGCGCGGCCAGGACGGCGAGGGCGATGACGGGCTTCACTTCACCTCCGGTGCGACGAGGGAGACGGCGGCGGAGGCGGCCTCGCCGGGCGCCTCGCCGTCCGGCCGCGGGCGCGCGACGACGCGGGCGGCGCTGCGCCCCTCCGGCAGCCCGCGCACGGCGGCGAGCACGCGGACCCGGCGGCGCTCGCCGCCCGCGAGCGCGACGCGCGCCGGGCGGAGCTCGGCCTCGCCGCCGGCGCCCGGCTCGAGCGCCAGGTCCACCTCCACCGGCCGCCGGCCGCGGTTCTCGAGCCCGACCGAGAGCGTGTTCAGCACGCGGCCGTCGGGCGTGCGGCGGGGCGCGTAGGCCTCGTCGCCGAGCACGGTGAGCCCGAGCGGCGCCCGGCCGGCGACGGTGGCGACCAGCACCGCCAGCGTGACCGCCGTGACGCCGGCGAGCACCAGCGCGGCGGGGCGCGCCAGGCGCGGCCGCCCGCCCGGCTCGCCGTAGGAGTAGCCGATGAGATCCGGCGCGCGGCGCAGCTTGCGCATCACCGGCTCGCAGGCGTCGATGCAGGCCGCGCAGGCGATGCACTCCATCTGCAGCCCGTGCCGGATGTCGATGCCGGTGGGGCACACCCGCACGCAGGCGCCGCAGTCCACGCAGTCCTGGGCGCGCCGCGCGTCGTACGCGACCACCAGCGTGCTGCGGTCGAACAGCACCCCCTGCAGCTTCGCGTACGGGCAGGCGGTGGCGCAGAAGCGCTGGCGCAGCACGGCCAGGTCGAGGAACAGCACCGCGAAGCCGGCCGCCCACGAGCCGGCCACCACCGGGCCGAGGGCCCCCGCCGCGAGCCGCCGGAAGAACTCGACGGGCGGCACGAAGTACCAGACCAGGTTGGCCGAGGCGACCGCCGACACGACCGCCACCGCCGCGAAGCCGAGCGGCCGGCGCCACCGGCGCGGGCGCTTGCGGCGCTCCGGCTCCACCCAGGCGGTGAGATCGCCGAGCAGCGTCTGCGGGCAGGACCAGCCGCACCACACGCGGCCGAACAGCAGCGTCACGAGCAGGAGCGCGGCGGTGAGCGCGAGCGTGGCGGCGAGCACCACGAACATCTCGTCCACCGCGTACGACGCGCCGAACGCGTGGAGGCGGCCCGCCGGCACGTCGAGGCGCAGCGCGCTCTCGCCGCCGACGGAGACGAAGGGCAGCCCCAGCACGATGAGTGCCTGGGCTGCCCCCGCGATGCGCCGCCACCTCTGGAACCGCCTAGTCGTCGTCATCCTCGAGCATCTTGTACTTCGCCTCCTCCACCCGGTCCTTCCGCCTGCGCGAGTAGTAGAAGACGATGATCCCCAGCAGCGCCACGCACATCGTGCCGCCGAAGATCGCGTAGGCGAGCTCCTGGCTTCCCATCGGGCCTCCGCTACCGCGCCTTCTTCTTCTGCGTGAGGCCCATCCAGATCGCCACCAGCGCCGGGACGGCGGTGAAGGCGATGGTCCAGAGCAGGTTCGCGCCGGCGCTGGCGCCGCCCGTCTCCAGGTCCTTCGCCTGCGACCAGCCGCCCAGCGCCGGGGTGTACGCCCAGTAGTAGTAGGCGCCGAAGACGATCAGGCCCCAGAACAGCGCCAGCCAGCCCACCGGCAGCGTGTGGGAGGTGTCCTTCGCCTCGAACTTCGTCAGGTCGTCGAGCTCTTCGGACATGGTGGATCTCCTAGTGGCCGCCGGGGTGGCCCTCGGCCGCCTCGTGCGCCTTCTGGTTCCGGAGCCACGCGACGATCGCCCAGATGTCGTCGTCGGACAGGTCGCCGCCGAACGCGGCCATGCCGCCGTCCGGCACGCCGGGCCGTCCCAGCGCCTTCTTCGCGTCGCTGCCGCCCTTGATCATGGCGAAGTACGCCGCGTCGGGCAGGTCGGGCGAGACGCCCAGGAACTTGTCGTCGATGAGGTTCGGGGCCACGCCCTCCTGCCCCTGCGCCTCGTCGCCGTGGCAGGCGGAGCAGGCGTTCGCGTCGAACAGCGCCTTCCCCTTCGCGATCGCGGCCACGTCGGTCGCGAACGGGTTCGGCGCCTCGAGGTCCACCTCGCCGCCGCCGGCCGCGGCGCGGTTCACCGCCTTGCCCAGCGAGACGGTATACGCGACCAGCGCGTCCAGCTCGGTCTTGCCCTCGACCGCGGCGGGCACCGCCGCGAGGTCCGCGTCGCCGTACGGCACGCCGAGCGTGCGCAGCCCGCGCATGCTGGCCTGGACCTTCGCGGCCTCGAGCGCGTTGCCGCCCAGGAACGCGTACCTCGGCATGTTGGAGCGCGGCACCACCTTCTGCGGGTCGGCGAAGTGGGCGTAGTGCCAGTCCTTCGACGGCTTGATCCAGCCCTCGAACGCGAGGTCCGGGCCGGTGCGCTTCGAGCCCCACAGGAACGGGTGGTCGTAGGCGAACTCGCCCGCCAGCGAGTACTGGCCGGACGGCTCCGGCGCGCGGTTGCCCTTGTAGCGGACCACCTCGCTCTTGAGCGGCCGGACGGTCTGCGTGTGGCAGTTCACGCAGCCCTCGCGCTGGTAGACGTCGCGCCCCGCCAGCTCGAGCGGCGAGAGCGGCTTCAGCCCCTCGACCTTCGGGTGCAGGTCGGGGCGGAGCATGGGGTACGCCATGGTGGCGATGGTGCCGGCGAGGACCACGACCGTCGCGAGCGCCGCGAACGCCACCGGCTTCCGGTAGATGCTGGATTCACTCATGGTCATCCCCTCCTACGCCGCCACCGTGGTCGGGGTCGCGCCGGCCTGCGCCTGCGCCACCTTCCCCTTCCGGATGGTCATGAGCACGTTGTAGACGAACACCACCATGCCCGCGGCGAAGATGATCCCGGCCAGCGTGCGCGTGTGCCAGTACGGATAGTTCCCGATCACCCCGTCCATGAACGTGTACTGGAGCTTGCCGGCCTCGTCGGTGGCCTTCCACATCCAGCCCTGCCGGATGCCGGTGATCCACATCGTGATCGAGAACAGGAGCTGGCCGACGAGCACCAGCCAGAAGTGCACGTTGGCGAGCTTCTCCGAGTACAGCTCGGTGCCGTTGATGCGCGGCACCACGTAGTAGATCGACGCGCAGATGATCATGGTCACCCAGCCCATCGTGCCCATGTGCACGTGGCCGGGGACCCAGTCGGTGTAGTGGATGAGCTGCGACACGACGCGGAGCCCCTGCGTCGGCCCCTGCACCGTCTGCAGGCCGTAGAACGTGATGCCCAGGATGAAGAACTTGGTCAGGTAGTTCGACCGCACCTTCGTCCAGTCCTGGCCCACCGTGTAGTAGCCGTTCACGACCGAGCCCCACGACGGCGCGATGAGGAACATCGTGAACACGATGGCGAGCGTCTGGATCCAGTCCGGCAGCGGCGTGTAGACGAGGTGGTGCGCGCCGGTCCACAGGTACGCGAAGATCAGCGACCAGAACGCGACGATGGAGAGCCGGTGGCTGTAGATGGGCAGCCCGGTGGACTTCGGGAGGAAGTAGTAGAACATCGCCAGGATCGGCGTGGTGAGCAGGAAGCCGACCGCGTTGTGCCCGTACCACCACTGCACGTTGGCGGAGTTCACCCCGGCGAACAGCGGGTAGCTCTTGCCCAGGCTCACCGGCACCGCGAGGTTGTTGACGACGTAGAGGATCGCGATGGTGATGACCGTCGCAACGATGTACCAGAGCGACACGTACATCTGCTCCTCGCGCCGCTTCAGGATCGTCCCGAAGACGTTCACCGCCAGCATCACCCACAGCACCACGATGGCGAGGTCGAGCGGCCACTCCAGCTCGGCGTACTCGAGCGACTGGGTCTGGCCGAGCAGCAGCGTGACCGCGGCGGCGACGATGCCGACGTTGAAGAGCCACAGCTGCACGCGCGCCAGGCGCGGGAACAGCAGCGGCCGCTTACAGAGCCGCATGGTGATGTAATAGAAGAGGCCGAAGATGGCGCCCGCGCCCAGGCCGAAGATCAGGCCGTTGGTGTGCACCGGGCGCAGCCGGCCGTAGGTCAGGTACGGCGCGAAGTTCGCGGCGGGCGCCCACAGCTGCACGCTGATGAGGAGCCCGAGCAGGATCCCGACGACGCCCCAGAACATCGCCGAGAGGATGAACCCCTGGACGGTCTGGTAGTCGTACCGATAGTCGTTCATGTGCCCATTCCTTCCCGAGAAACGGGAAATGATCGCGCGCAAGATACAGGAGAGGGCGTCCGATCGGCAAAAATGGGGAGCCTCTACCCTTCCTGGTGCCGTTCATGAAACCACAAAGGCCGGCGAGAACATCCGCGGCCCAAGGTCTCGCCCCCGCACGATCCCTCGCCGGGCACGGCTCGCCCGTCCGGGCGGGAGCCGGCGGGGGAGCGGAACGGTTCGGGACGGGGCCGCGGCCCCGGGCGGCCTACGCCGCCCGGACGTCCACGCGGTTGTCGTAGAACGTGGAGCCGCCCGCCTCGTCGGTGAGCCGCTGGGAGGTGAGCGCATTCACGTTCCGTGCGCCCGGGGCGTGCGCCAGCCAGAACACGCCCTCCGCCACCGCCACGCCCGCCGGGACGCCCTCGGCGACGCGCAGCACGAACGCCGCCTCGCCGAGACCGTTGAAGGCCACCACCCGCTGGCCGTCGGAGAGCCCGCGCGCGGCGGCCTCGGACGGCGCGAGCTGGAGCTGCATGCCGCCGGCCTTGGCGCGCAGCTCGGGCCGCTCCTGGAAGGTGGAGTTGAGCGTGTACAGCGCGGGCGCGGTGACGAGCCTGAGCGGCAGCGGATCGCGGTCCGCGTGGGCAGGGAGCGGCCGCGGCACCGGCTCGCGCAGCGCCGGGTTCACGAGCTCGATGCGGCCGGAGGCGGTGCGCCAGCGCGGGCCGGGCGGCGGCGCGATGCGGACCGCCTTCCCCTCCGCGAGCCGCGAGCGGTCCACCGCGTCCCACCACGCCGATCGCTGCGCGAGCAGCTGGTCCGCCATCTCGGCGGCGCTGGTCCGGAACACCGGCTCGTCGAAGCCCATGGCGGCGGCGAGGAGCTGGAAGACCTCCCAGTTCGGCTTCGCCTCGCCCAGCGGCGGGATCACCGCGGCGGCGCGCTGGACCGTGTAGTGGCCGTACGAGCGGTAGACGTCGAGGTGCTCGAGCGAGGTGGTCGCCGGCAGCACCACGTCCGCGTGGCGCGCGGTGTCGGTGAGGAAGCGCTCGTGCACCACCAGGAACAGGTCCTCGCGCGAGAGGCCGCGCAGCACCGCGTTCTGGTCCGGCGCGACCGCGGCCGGGTTCGAGCACCACACGTACATCGAGCGGATGGGCGGATCGCGCAGCTCGTTCAGCGCCCAGCCCAGCCGGTTCATGTTCACCTCGCGCACCGGGCGCGCGAGCAGGTCCTCGCGGCGGACCGGGGAGAGGTCGAACGCCTGCGACGAGGCGGCCGAGGTGAGGCAGCCGCCGCCCTCGCGGCCGAACGCGCCCAGCACCGCCGCGAGCGCGACCACGCTCCGGACGGTCATGGCGCCGTTGCCGTAGCGCGACGGCCCGCCGCCGATCCGGAAGAACGGCGCGCGCGCGCGCGCCAGCGTCCGCGCCAGCGCCACGATCGCCTCCGGCGCGAGCCCGGTCGCGGCCGCGACCGCGTCCGGCGGGCACTCCGCCAGCGCGACCGCCTTCAGCTCCGGCCACCCGGCCGTCTCGCTCGCCAGGAACGCCTCGTCGGCCAGCCCCTCGCGCGCGAGCACGTGGACGAGGCCGAGCGCGAGCATGCCGTCGGAGCCGGGCCGGACCAGGATCACCTCGTCCGCCAGGGCGGCGGTGTCGTTCCGGTAGGTGTCCACCAGCAGCACCCTGGCGCCGCGGCGCCGCGCCTCCCGGGCCCGCTGGGCGAAGTGGATGCTGGTGGCGACCGCGTTGATGCCCCACAGCACCACCAGGTCCGAGCCGAGCACCGTGTCCGGGTCCGGCCCGGGGGTGGCGCCCATCACCGCGGTCCAGCCGGCGTCCTGGGCCGGCGTGCAGATGGTGCGCGCCAGCTTCGTCGCGCCCAGGCGATGGAAGAACGGGTAGCCGGCGTTGCGCTGCACCAGGCCCATGGAGCCCGCGTACGAGTAGGGCAGGATCGCCTCGCCGCCGTCGGCGGCCAGGATCTCCTTCCAGCGCGAGGCCACCCGCGCGACGGCCTCGTCCCAGGTCGCGCGCCGGAACGCCCCGGCGCCCTTCGGCCCGGTCCGGATCAGAGGATGGGTGAGCCGGTCGGGCGAGTGCACCGTCCGGTCGTAGCCGTTCATCTTCGGGCAGAGGGTGCCCTGCGAGTACGGGTGCTCGGGGTCGCCCCGGACCTTCGCCGCGCGCCCGTCTTCGACCTCGACGAGCAGGCCGCAGGCGTCGGGACAGTCGAACGGGCAGACGGAGCGTGCGAGCGAGGGCATGGCGTGCGCGAGGATAATCGACGCCCGCCGGCGGCGCGACCCGTCCTGCGGCCCGTCGTGCGACGGGGCGGCGGATCGCGCGCCGGGCGCGGGGGCGCCCACCTCCGTCCCCCGCGCCCGACGCAGCCGCCTCAGAACCTCCCGGCCACGAGCGAGAACGTCTCCTGCCGCGACTGGTCGCGCCGGCGGAGGTCCATCGTGAAGGACTGCCCGTCCCGCACCGGCTTGCGCATCGCCGCCGTGCGCATCGCGTAGTCCGGGGCGGTGGCCACGTCCACGATGCCCCACACCAGGCCGACGCCGGCGCCGATGAGCGCGCCCCAGGCCAGCGTGCGGCCCCAGTCGTAGTCGTCGTTCCCGTCGATCCCCATGTTGTAGAGGATGATCCCGCCCGCCACCGCCGAGCCGGCCACGCCGCCCGCGATGGTGTCGCGCGCCACCGTTCCTACCGGGTTGGCGTGCCGCCGGACGTACACGTCGTCCGCCCTCGCTGCCTGGGCGCCCACCGCCAGCGCCACCACCGCCACCAGGGCCCTCAGGTATCTCATCGCCTTCCCCCCTCCTGTCCCGGCGGACCTCCCGTCCGGGTTCGGATCAAGCTGTGGCCCGGGACCAGCGGGGGACAAGGGGGCGGCGCCGGCCCTCGGCCGGGTTGACGGGCGCCGGATCGCATGGTTCACATCCGGGCGTCCATGCGAGCCCTCGTCACCGGCGCCGGCGGCTTCCTCGGCATGGCGCTGGTGCGCGCGCTGGCCGCCCGCGGCGACCGCGTGCGCGCGCTGGTCCGTCGCCCGTCGGAGGCGCTCGCCCAGGCCGGCGCCGAGGTGATGGTCGGGGACGCCACCGATCCGCGCGCGCTCCGCGCCGCCGTGGCCGGGCAGGAGCTGGTGTTCCACCTCGCCGGCGTGCGGCGCGCCGCCGATCCGGAGGAGTTCCTGCGGGTGAACGCCGGCTCGACCCGGCTCGCGCTGGAGGCCTGCGTGGAGCGCGCGCCCGGGCTCCGGCGCTTCGTGCTCGCCGGCTCGCGCGCCGCCTGCGCGCCGTCGCGCGAGCCCATCCGCGAGGACGCGCCGCTCGCGCCGGTGGAGCCGTACGGCGCGTCCAAGGCCGAGGCGGAGCGCGTGGCGCTGTCGTTCGCGGCGCAGGTCCCGGTGGCGATCGCGCGCCCGCCCCGGATCATGGGCCCCGGCGACCGCGAGAACCTGCTGTTCTTCAGGATCGCGCGGGCCAGGCTCGCGCTCGACCTGGGCGACCGCCCGCTGTCCTGGATCGACGTGGACGACTGCGCCCGCGCGCTGCTGCTGCTCGGCGATCGGGACGCGGCGCGCGGGGAGGCGTTCTTCCTGGCGGCGCCGGAGCCGGTCACCGCGCGAGGGCTGATGGAGGAGGCGGCGCGGGCGCTCGGGGTGCGGGCGCGCCGGCTGCCGGTCCCGGAGGCGCTGCTGCGCGGGATCGGGCGCGCCGGTGACGCGGCGGGCCGCGCGCTGGGGAGACGGCTGCCGGTCGGATCGAAGCTGGTGGCGCAGGTGCTCGCGCCGGGCTGGGTGTGCGATGCCTCGAAGGCGCGCGAGCGGCTCGGCTTCGAGGCGACGACTTCACTCGCCGCGTCGATGGCCCGCGCTGCCGCCTGGTACCGCGCCGCCGGCTGGCTGTAGGCCGCCGAAGCCCCCGCTACGCCCTTGCCAACCGGGTCGTCCATTGCGTATGCCTCGCGGGTCATGGCGGATCCCGGCAAGGCCGCGTTCTTCGACATCGATGGGACGCTCGTGCGCACGAACATCGTGCACGCGTTCGCGTTCTACGCGATGAACCAGGGGACGATCCTCGGCACCGCCTGGCAGACCGCCCGCACCCTCCTCTCCGTGCCCCTCTTCATGGCCGCGGACCGGGTGAACCGGAAGGCGTTCAACGAGCTGTTCTACGGGTACTACCGCGGCCAGAGCGAGGACCGGCTCGAGACGCTCGCGGCCGAGCTGTTCGAGGACGTGCTGAGGCCGGCGGTCCACCCCGGCTCGCGGCGCCTGGTGGACGAGGCGCGGCGCGCGGGGTGCCGGGTGGTGTTCGTCACCGGCGCGCTCGACTTCACCGTGCGGCGCCTCGCGGACCACCTCGGCGCCGACGACCTCATCGCGAACCGGATGCGCTTCGTGCAGGGCGTCGCCACCGGGCGCGTGATGCCGCCCATCATCGAGGGCGCGCACAAGGCGCTCGTGATCCGCGACTGGTGCGTGCGGAACGGCGTCGCGCTCGAGAAGAGCTTCGCCTACTCGGACTCCTTCTCCGACTATCCCATGCTCGCGGTGGTGGGCCACCCCGCGGCGGTCAACCCGGACGCGCGGCTCGCCCGCGTCGCCCGGGCGTACGAGTGGCCCGTCCTGCGCACCACGGAGGATTGAGACACCATGCGCGAGCCGCGGAGCCTCTCCCGCTTCTACGAGGCGACCGAGCAGATCGTCACCATCGACCGCGACTCGCCGCCGCGCGTGCTCTTCTCCGGCGAGGACCTGCTGGTGGAGGACCTGCCGGTCGGGACCCGGGTGATCTACCCGAAGCCGCCGGTGGAGGGGCTGCCCAACGTGAAGGCGGCCATCCGGAGCGCCATCAACCGGCCGGAGGGGTGCGAGCCGCTCCACGCCATGCTGCGGCCCGGCATGAAGGTCACCATCGCGCTCGACGACATCTCGCTGCCGCTGCCGCCCATGCGCACGCCCGACGTGCGCCAGCAGGTGCTCGAGGTCATCCTGCCGCTGCTGGCGGAGTCCGGCGTGGACGACGTGCACCTCGTCGTCGCGGTGGCGCTGCACCGCCACATGACCGAGGCGGAGATGAAGCGGATGGTGGGCGCGGAGATCTTCGACGCGTTCTACCCGGACCGCTACTACAACCACGACGCCGAGGATCCCGACGGCCTGGTGACGCTCGGCACCACCGAGCACGGCGAGAAGGTCATCATCAACCGGCGCGCCGCCGAGTCCGACCTGCTCATCTACGTGAACGTGAACTTCGTGCCCATGGACGGCGGGCACAAGTCGGTCGGCACCGGGCTCACCAACTACGAGGGCGTGAAGGCGCACCACACGCCGCACCACATCCGCAAGAGCCACTCGTACATGGACCCCGAGCGCTCCGAGATGCACCGCTCGGTGGACCGCATCGGGCGCTACATCGACCGGTCGCTGAAGGTCTTCCACGTCGAGACCACCGTCAACAACCGCATGTTCGACGGCCCGCTCGACTTCCTCATGAAGCGCGAGGAGGCGTACGGCGAAACCGACCGGCTGAAGCTCGCGGCGATGCGCGCCGCGCTGAAGGGGCTGCCCGCCGCGGCCAAGCGGAAGATCTTCCAGGCGGTGCCCGCCGCCTACGACGTCATCGCGGTGGCCGCCGGCGTCACCGAGCCCACCCACGCGAAGATCCTGAAGGCGAGCTGGGCCCAGTACGCGGTGGACGTGGACTACCAGGCCGACGTGCTGGTGTACGGGATCCCGTTCGTCTCCCCGTACAACGTGAACTCGATCCTGAACCCGCTGCTGGTCCAGGTGATGGCCTGCGGCTACTTCTTCAACTTCTACCGCGGCAAGCCGCTGCTCAAGCCGGGCGGCACGCTCATCCTCACGCACCCCTGCTCCGACGTGTTCGACCCGGTGGCGCACCCGAGCTACATCGAGTTCTTCCACCGGCTGCTGCCCGAGACCCGCGACGCGAAGGTGCTCGAGGCGAAGTACGAGCGCGAGTTCGCCGAGAACCCGACCTACGTCCACCTGTACCGGACCGGCCACGCGTACCACGGGGCCCACCCGTTCTTCATGTGGTACTGGGGCGAGAACGGGCGCCAGCACATGGGGCGCATCATCGCGGTGGGCGCGGACAACGCGCAGGTGCCGCGGCTGATGGGCTGGGACACGGCCGAGACGCTCTCCGAGGCCATCGACATGGCGCGCTCCGAGCACGGGCGGGGCGCCCAGGTCACGATGATGCACCACCCGCCCATCGTCATGACGCAGAACCTGGGCTGAGCGATGAGCGGCCACGGCAAGAGGACGCGCGGCCCGCACGGCCACCCGCACCCGGCCCACCCCGGCGGCGCGCCGGCGGGCCCGCCCCCGCTGGACGTGGCGCGGCTGCTGGCGGGGCGGCGGGTGCTCGTCACCGGCGCCACCGGCTTCGTGGGCAAGGTCGCGCTGTCGATGCTGCTCGACCGCTACCCCGAGGTCGGGCGCGTGTTCGTGCTGGTCCGCCCGGGCGCGGGCGGCACCGCCGAGGGCCGCTTCTTCGACAAGGTGGCGCCGAGCCGCCCGTTCGACCCGCTCCGCGCGCGCCACGGCGCCGGCTTCGAGGCGTTCCTGCGCGACCGGTGCGTGCCGCTCGCCGGCGACGTGTCGGATCCGCTGCTCGGGCTGTCCGAGGCCGACCTGGCCCGGCTCGACGGGCTCGACCTCGTGATCAACTCCGCCGGGCTGGTGGACTTCGACGCCTCGCTCGAGCTCGCGCTCGGCGTCAACGTGGACGGCGCGCGCCACGCGGCGGAGCTGTGCCGCCGCACCGGCGCCGGCCTGGTGCACGTCTCGACCTGCTTCGTGGCCGGCAACCGCGACGGGGTGGTGTTCGAGGACGAGGAGATCGCCGGCTACTTCCCGCGCCGGGAGGGCGTGGAGGGCCGCCCGCGCGCCGCCGCGCTGGACGGCGCCGACTTCTCGCTCGACACCGAGCTCGCCGACGCCGCCCGGCGCATCGCCGAGGTCCGCGCGCTCGCCGACGACCGCGTGCGCCAGTCGGAGTTCCGGGAGCGCGCGCTCGGACGGCTCCGCGAGGAGGGGCGCGCCGCCGCCGACGAGAAGGCGCTGCGGCTCGCCATCGGGCGCGAGAAGCGGCTCTGGGTCTCGCAGCAGCTGGTCGAGATCGGGCGGACCCGCGCGCTGCACTGGGGCTGGCCCAACACCTACACGTACACGAAGGCGCTCGGCGAGCAGGCCATCGAGGCGGCCGGCGTGCCGTACGCGATCGTGCGCCCGTCGATCGTGGAGAGCGCGCTGCGCTACCCGTTCCCAGGCTGGAACGAGGGCTTCACCACCAGCGCGCCGCTCGCGTTCATGGGGCTGAAGGGGCACCGCTCCTTCCCGGCCGCCGAGAAGGCCATCCTGGACGTCGTCCCGGTGGACCTGGTCTGCGCCGGGATCGTCGCGGCCGCGGCCGAGCTGCAGGAGCGCCGCGGCACGGCGGGCGCCGCGCGAGGCCGCGTGTTCCACCTCGCCTCCGGCGACGTGAACCCGCTCTGGGCCCGGCGCGCGGTGGAGCTGACCGCGCTGTACCGGCGCCGCTTCTACCGCGAGCGCGAGGAGGGCAACCGCACCTGGAACCGGCTGCTGTCGCGCATCGAGCCCTACCCCGTGACGCGCGCGCAGTACGAGGCGTTCTCCGCGCCGGCGCTGGCGGCCCTGGCGCGCGGCGCCGGCAAGCTGCTCCGCGAGCGGGCGCCGGCCTGGGGCGCGCCGCGCCTGAGCGCCCTGGCGCACCGGGCCGGCGAGGCGCTCGACGAGCTGACCAGCCAGCTCGAGAAGACCGAGGCGATCTGGGCGATGTACCTGCCCTTCACCTGGGACAACCGCTACGTGTTCCGCTGCGCCGGGATGCGCGAGCTGCGCGAGCGGCTCTCGCCCGACGACCGCGCGCGCATCCCCTGGGATCCCGAGGCGCTCGACTGGCGCGCCTACTGGCTCGACGTCCACCTGAAGGGCATGGAGGAGTGGGTGTTCCCCGGCCTGGAGGAGGAGGCGGAGAAGCGGGTCCACGCGCCGAAGGCGCACCGCGACCTGCTCGAGCTGCTCGACTCCGCCTGCGAGCGCTGGCGGGACCGCACCGCGCTGCGCCTGGAGGGCGCCGCGAAGGACCGCCTCACCTACGGCGAGCTGCACGCGCTCTCCGGCCGCGTGGCCGCGTTCCTGGCCGCCGCCGGCGTGGTGAAGGGCGACCGGGTCCTGCTCGCGAGCGAGAACCGGCCGGAGTGGGCGGTCGCGTACTTCGGCGTCCTGCGGGCCGGCGCCGCGGTGGTGCCGGTCGACCCGAAGCTCTCCGAGCCGGAGCTGGCCAACCTCTGGAGGAGCGCCGGCGCGCGCCTCGCGCTCCTCTCCGACGACGCCGCCGACGCGCTGCCCGGCCTGGCCGCGCTCGCGGCCGCGGCGGTGCCCGAGGCGCGGGTGGTATCGCTCGGCGAGGCGCTGCGCGGTGGCCCGGCGGTGCCGTCGATCCGCCTCTCGCCGGACGACCTCGCCTCGCTCATCTTCACGAGCGGCACCACGGGCACGCCCAAGGGCGTGATGCTCTCGCACCGGAACTTCGCCTCGCTGGTCGCGAAGCTGGTCACGGTGTTCGACCTCGGCCCCGGCGACGGGATGCTGTCGGTGCTCCCGCTGCACCACACGTTCGAGTTCACCTGCGGCCTGCTCGTGCCGCTCTCGCGCGGCGCCGAGGTGGAGTACCTCGACGAGCTCACCGCCGACCGGATCGGCGACGCGCTCGGCTCCGGCCGCGTCACCGCCATGATCGGCGTGCCGGCGCTGTGGGCGCTGCTGCACCGGCGCATCACGCAGGAGCTGGCCGCGAAGCCCGGCGTGGTGGAGCAGGCGTTCCGCGGGCTCATGAAGGGCAACGCGGCGCTGCGCGACTCGGCGCTCGCGTGGAACCTGGGCAAGGCGCTGTTCTGGCCGGTGCACCGCCGCTTCGGCGGGCGGCTGCGGCTGCTGGTGTCCGGCGGCTCGGCGCTCGACCCGCAGGTCCAGGACGCGTTCCGCGCGCTCGGCTTCGACATGTACGAGGGCTACGGCCTGACCGAGGCCGCGCCGGTGCTGGCGGTCTCGAAGCCGGGCGGCGACGCGCCCGAGGGCAGCGTGGGGCCGGCGCTCCCCGGGATCGAGCTGCGCATCGCCGACCCCGACGCGAGCGGCGTGGGCGAGGTGCTGGCCCGGGGGCCGAACGTGATGCTGGGCTACTGGCGCGGCGCCGCGCCGGGCGGGCAGCCGGCGGGGGTCGACCCGGCGCTCAGCGGGCAGGTGCTCGAGGGCGGCTGGCTCCGCACCGGCGACCTCGGCAAGCTCGACCCCGACGGCAACCTCACGCTGGTCGGGCGCAAGAAGGACGTCATCATCGACGCGAACGGGAAGAACGTCTACCCGGACGAGGTCGAGGAGCGCTACCGCGACGACGCGCTGGTGAAGGAGCTGTGCGTGGTCGGGCTGCCCGACGGCGCGGCCGAGAAGGTCGCGATGATCGTGGTGCCGGAGTACGGCGACCGCGACCGCGCCGAGGTCCGCGCGGAGCTGGAGGCGCACGTGCGCGCGGTCTCGGCGTCGCTGCCGTTCCCCCAGCGCGTCAAGGTGTGGCACGTGTTCGAGGGCGACCTCCCGAAGACGTCCACCCGGAAGGTGAAGCGGCCGCTGGTGCGCGAGGAGCTGCTGCGGCTCGAGGCCGCCGCCGCCCGGGGCCGGCGCGCCCGTGAGGAGTCGCGCGACGCGCAGGGCGAGGGCTGGGTGCTCGACCTGCTGGCCGAGGTGTGCCGGCGCCCGCGCGCCGAGATCGGGCCGGGATCGCGCCTGCAGGCGGAGCTCGGGGTGGACTCGCTCATGCTCACCGAGCTGTCCGCGGCGCTGGAGGAGGCGGGCGTGCCGCCGGCCGCGCTGGAGGGGCTGCACGCGGTGCAGACCGCGGGCGAGCTGGCCCGCGCGGTGGGCGGGGCGACCCGGCGCGGCCAGGAGCGGGCGCCGGCGCGCGAGGCGCCCGGAGAGAAGGCGCCCCGCGCCGCGAGGGACGACGGCGAGATCCCGGTGCCCGCGACGGTGGCGCGGCTGGGGCGGCGGGTCCTCTCCGCCGGCCAGCGCGCGCTCTACCGCGACCTCTACCAGGCGCGGGTGGTCGGCGCGGCGCACGTGCCGCACGACCGGAACGTGCTGGTGGTGGCGAACCACGCCAGCCACCTCGACATGGGCCTGGTGAAGGTGGCGCTCGGCGACGAGGGGCGGCGCCTCGCGGCGCTGGCCGCGAAGGACTACTTCTTCGACACGCCGGTGAAGCGCGCCTACTTCGAGAACTTCACCAACCTCATCCCCATGGAGCGCGACGGCGCGCTGAAGGCCAGCCTGCGCGCGGCCGCCGAGGCGCTCCGGCGCGGCTACCACCTGCTCATCTTCCCGGAGGGCACCCGCACCCGCGACGGCGCGATGCGGGCGTTCTACCCGACCGCCGGCTACCTCGCGCTGCAGTGCGACGTGGACGTGCTCCCGGTGTACCTGGCCGGCACGCACGAGGCGCTTCCCCCGGGCCGGGCGCTGCCACGCCGCGCCGATCTCGAGGTCCGCTTCGGCGAGCCCATCCGCGTGGACGACCTGCGCGCCCGCACCGCCGGCCTGTCGCGGAGCGACGCCTACCGGGCCGCCACCCAGGTGATGGAGGCGGCGGTGAAGGGCCTGCGCCAGGCGTGGCTGGAGGAGCACGGGGTGGCCCCGGCCGCACCGGCCGCCGAGAAGGTCGCGCCCGGTTCCGCTGCGCCCGCCGCGCGCGCGGGGACGCCCGCGCCCGCCGAGCCCGCCGCCCCCGCCGCCGGCCCGGCGCCACGCCACCACCCCGGCCGACCGGAGGACGCGTGAACCTGCTCGTCACCGGCGGCACCGGCTTCCTCGGCGCCGCGCTCGTCCCGCTGCTCGCCCGGGCCGGCCACCGACTGCGGCTGCTGCAGCGCTCGGCGGCGCCGGAGGCGGAGGCGCTCGGCGCCGACGTGCGCCGGGCCGGGCTCGAGGACGCCGAGGCGGTCCGGGCCGCGCTCGACGGGGTGGACGCGGTGTTCCACCTGGCCGGCCAGGTGGACTTCGATCCCGCCGAGCCCGCGCGCCTGTACGAGCTGCACGTGCAGGGCACCCGGCGGCTCCTCGAGGCGTGCGTCGCCGCGGGCGTGCGGCGCGTGATCCTCGCCTCCACCTCGGGCACCATCGCGGTCTCGAAGGAGGAGCGGGTCGCCACCGAGGCCGACCCCTACCCCATCGCCGCGGTGGCGGGCTGGCCCTACTACCTCTCCAAGATCTTCCAGGAGAAGGCGGCGCTGCGGATCCACCGCGACACCGGCCTGCCGGTGGTGGTGCTGAACCCGTCGCTGCTGCTCGGACCGGGGGACGCCCGCCTCTCCTCCACCGACGTGGTGTTCAAGTTCCTGGAGCGGCGCATCCCGGCCATGCCCACCGGCGGCCTCTCCTTCGTGGACGTGCGCGACGCGGCGCGCGCGTTCGCGGCGGCGCTGGAGCGCGGGCGGCCCGGCGAGCGCTACCTGCTCGGCGGCGCGAACCTGAGCTTCCGGGACTTCTTCGGCCGGCTGGAGCGGCTCTCGGGCGTGGCGGCGCCGCGGGTGGCGCTGCCCGGCGGCCTGAACGTCGCCGGCGCGCGGCTTCTGGAGAAGCTCTCCGGGTGGCGCGGCGCCGAGGCGCCCATCGACGCGCCGTCGGTCGAGATGGGCGAGCACTTCTGGTACTGCGACTCGCGCAAGGCGGAGGAGGCGCTCGGGTTCTCGGCGCGCGATCCGCAGGAGACGCTGTTCGAGACCGTCCGCTGGCTGGAGCAGCACGTGCGCGCGCGCAACGCGCCGGAGACCGTGGCGGAGCTGGTCCGCGGGCGGTGATCGCGCGCGCCGCGCGCGTGCTACATCGTGCCGCCGCTCACGTCGCGCACCTTGCGGATGGCGGCCACTCCGCAGCGCTCGCCGCAGGCGGCGCAGATCTCGTAGGTCACCTCCTTCA
The DNA here is from genome assembly GCF_000022145.1 of Anaeromyxobacter dehalogenans 2CP-1. Taxonomy (NCBI): domain Bacteria; kingdom Pseudomonadati; phylum Myxococcota; class Myxococcia; order Myxococcales; family Anaeromyxobacteraceae; genus Anaeromyxobacter; species Anaeromyxobacter dehalogenans. The sequence continues at coordinate 1,471,904 of NC_011891.1, read as the reverse complement.
CCACGAGCACGTCCGGGTGCTCCTCGGCGGGCGCGAGCCGGGCGCCGCACCCCGGGCACGTCAGCTCGGGCACGCGCTCGCGGCGGGGCAGCACCAGCGAGCGGCGGCGATCCGGCGGGCAGCGGCTGCACTCCACCCCGTACAGCCAGCCGGTCTCCTGCGCGGGCGGCACCTCGTCCAGATCGACGCCGCAGTACTGGCACAGCTCGGTGGCCATCCTGGTCGTCTAATGCAGCGTCCTCGCGCCGGCCAGCGTCCCGGCCGCGAGGCGCGGCCGCCGGCCGCACGCGGACGGGCGAGCCCGCCGGGCCGGCCGCGGCGGCGCGCGGATTCCGCTGCGGCGGCGCCACCAGCCGCTAGATTCCTCCCCCCTCGACATCGTCAACAGGAGGCATCACCATGACCCAGGTCAAGGCCTGGGCTGCGCCGGCCGCCGGCGCGCCCCTCGTCCCCCACACCATCGAGCGCCGCGACGTCGGCGAGCGCGACGTCCTCATCGACATCGCCTACTGCGGCGTCTGCCACTCGGACATCCACCAGGCGCGCGACGAGTGGGGCGGCGCCGCCTTCCCCATGGTGCCCGGCCACGAGATCGTCGGCCGCGTCGCCCGCGTCGGCGCGAAGGTCACGCGCTTCCGGCCCGGCGATCACGCCGGCGTCGGCTGCCTGGTGGACTCGTGCCGCACCTGCGATCCGTGCCGGCGCGATCTCGAGCAGTTCTGCGAGCGCGGTCCGGCCTGGACCTACAACAGCACCGAGATGGACCGCCGCACGCCCACGCACGGCGGCTACTCGAAGCAGGTGGTCGTGACCGAGGACTTCGCGCTGAAGGTGGCGCCCTCGCTCGACCTCGCCGCCGCCGCGCCGCTGCTCTGCGCCGGCATCACCACCTACTCGCCGCTCCGCCACTGGAAGGTGGGCCCGGGCCAGCAGGTCGGCGTGGTGGGCCTGGGCGGCCTCGGCCACATGGCGGTGAAGCTCGCCGCCGCCATGGGCGCGGAGGTCACGATGCTCAGCACCTCCCCGCGCAAGGAGGCCGACGCGCGCCGCCTGGGCGCGAGCGGCTTCGCGCTCACCAGCGACGACGCCACCTTCCGCCGCCTGCGCAACCGCTTCGACTTCATCCTCGACACCATCTCGGCGCCGCACGACTACGACCGGTACCTGGGCATGGTGAAGGTGGACGGGGCCATGGTGCTGGTGGGCGTGCCGCCCGAGCGCATCCCGCTGCACGCGCACTCGCTCATCGGCGGCCGCCGCACCCTGGCCGGCTCGCTCATCGGCGGCATCGCCGAGACGCAGGAGATGCTGGACTTCTGCGCCGAGAAGCAGGTCGTCTCGGACGTGGAGGTCATCCCCATCGAGAAGATCAACGAGGCCTACGAGCGGATGATCCGCGGCGACGTGCGGTACCGGTTCGTCATCGACCTCGCGTCGCTGTAGCCGCGCGGGCGCGCGCACCGGCGGCCAGCGGCGCCCCGGTGCGCCGGCGCCCGGCCATCACGCGCGGTGATCGTCACGCACCGTGATGTATGCGCGTGTGCTCCACGAGAATGTTCGCGGCCGCGCGCGCGAATCCTTGCGCAAAGACGGTCAGTAAACTAGGTTCTCGACCTCCCGGCGCGCAGGGGCTCTGCGAGTTGCAGGCAACCCCCCAGCCACTTCTTGCTCCCCCTGCGCCCGGGGCTTCCCACCCGCCTCCGCACGCAGCTTCGACCGCGCGCTTCCCTCCGGAGGCGCCCGCGAGCGCCTCGTCGAGGTCCTCCGGATCGCTAGCTCGGCCGGACTCCCGCGCTCCCGGCCTTGCCGCCGGCGACCCCCGCCAGGCCCGCGTCCTGGGGGCGCGCGAACGCCCCCGCCGCGTGCGGCGGCTGCGCGGTGCGCGCGACGCGAGCGCCCTGGCCCTCCAGGTGGAAGAACGAGATGAGCTGCTGCAGCCCCTCCGCCTGCGAGGCCATCTCCTCTGCGGTGGCGCTGAGCTCCTCGGCCGCGGACGCGGTCCGCTGGGTGACCTGATCGACGAGCGCCATCGCCTTCGAGACCTGGCCGACGCCGGAGGACTGCTCCTGGGACGCCGCCGCCACCTCGTGGACCAGCGCCGCCGTCCTGCGGATCGCGGGCACGAGCCGCTCGATGAGCTCGCCCGAGCGCTCGGCGGCCGCGACGCTCGAGCCGGCCAGCCCGCCGATGTCCTGCGCAGCCTTCTGCGAGCGCTCGGCGAGCTTCCGGACCTCTGCCGCCACCACCGCGAACCCGCGGCCGTGCGCTCCCGCCCGCGCGGCCTCGATCGCCGCGTTCAGCGCGAGCAGGTTCGTCTGGTAGGCGATCTCCTCGATGATCGAGATCTTCTCCACGATCGCCTTCATCGCGGCGACGGTCTGCCGGACCGACTTCCCGCCCTCCTCCGCGTTCGCGGCGCTCTCCTTCGAGGCGGCCTCCGTCGCGCGGGAGCTCTCCGCGTTCTGCTCGATCGACGCGCTCATCTGCTCGAGCGAAGCGGTCGTCTCCTCCACGCTGCTGGCCTGCTCGCCGGTGCCCTGCGACAGGGCCTGGGACGTCGCCGAGACCTGCTGCGAGGCGCCGGCGAGCGCCTCGGCGCCGCTCCGGACCTCGCCGATCACCTGCGCCAGCTTCTGCGCCATCGCGCCCAGCTCCGCCTGGAGCCGACCGACCTCGTCGCGACGTCCCGCCGCGACGGTCGCGGTCAGATCGCCGCGCGAGATCGCCGCCGCGACCCGGATCGCCTCCCGGAGCGGAGCGGTGATGCTCCGCGCGAGGACCACGGAGAGGAGCACGAAGACCGCGGCGGCCACCACGATCGTGCCGAGCACCACCCGCCTGACGAGGGCCGTGTCGCGGAGGGCGGACGCCTCGCTCCTCGAGAAGGCGCGCCGCTGCTCGTCGCGGAGCTCGAGGATGACCTGCTTCACCGCGCGCCACACCGGGGTCTCCTTGCTGACGAGGACCGCGACCGCCTCGTCGCGGCGGCCGGCCTCGGAGAGGCTCATCACCTCCTGCTTGAGCACGTGGTCCGCGGCCCAGAGGCGGTCCACCTCCTGCAGCCGCGACTTCAGCTCGGGAGGCGCGAGCTTCCGCGCTTGCTCGAGGGTCGTCGAGAACGCCTCGTGCGCGTCCCGGTAGTTCTTCTTCGCCGTGCGGTCCTGGGGGTCGAGCAGGACGTTGCGGGTCGCCTGCCCGGTCTGCAGGCCCGCCGAGTACATGGACTCGAAGCCGACCAGGAGCTCGAGGTCGCTGCCGGCCATGCGGGCGATGGTGGCGTCGCTCGCGCGCCCCTGCATCAGCGCGGCGGAGGCCACGGCGAGGAGGGCGAGGGAGCCCACGACCACGAGGAGGGCGAGCTTGGTGCGGATCCTGAGGTTGGCGAGCATGTCGGTATCCCGTGAGGAGCCTCGTCGTGCGGTCCACCGGCCCCCGCGCGTGGCCTCATGCAGGAAGCGTGTCGATGCCCCAACTCGGCCACCGGAGCGCCCGAGGGCGACCGGCGATGTGCGCCGCCGGCCCCGGTGTGAGCGGCCGCCGGCGACCCGGCGACGTCCGCGTTCCTCCCGGGCGCGGTCGGCTGCCGCAGGCAGGGCCTCGATACGCTGGGTGAAAGGCCGTCCGCGCGGCGAAGCGCGATCCCGTCCGGCCGTCCGTCACCCGGGCGCATCATCGGGCGCCGGATCTCGTCCCTCCGAGGCGCGGAGGAGGCGCTCCGGCGGCGGCCAGCGCTCGAGCAGCCGCACGAGGCGGAACCCGGCTCGGAGCGGCGCGCTCACCCAGGTGGCGACGGCCCGGGTGCTTCACGACCTCCGCGCGCATCCACTCATGGTGCGCGGCCCCTCGTCACGCCCGCCGTCGAGCGGCCGGTCCCGCCGCTCGCGGTCGGGGGCGCGAGCCCGGGGTCGGCGCGGCTCGACACGAGCAGCATCATCGGGCGCCGGCGCTCGTCCTTCCAGTCCGGGTGTGCCTCCAGAAGCTCCGGAGGCGGCTCGGGCTCGACCAGCCGCTCGAGGCGGAACCCGGCGTCGAGCACCGAGTCCACCCAGGTGGCGACGGTCCGGTGGTGCTTCACGACGGCCGCCCCCATCCACCTGGTCGTGCGCGGACCCTCGTCCTGGTAGCCGTCCACCGGCCAGTGCCGCCGCTCGCCGTCAGGGCCCAGGCACCAGTCCTGCTCGGCGCGAGCGGTGAAGATCGGGTGCTCCACCGAGAACACCAGGGCGCCTCCCGGGCGAAGGCACGCGCGGACGTTCGCGAGGACCTTCGCGAGGTCGGCCACGTAGTGGAGCGCGAGGGAGCTGATCACCACGTCGAACGTCGCGGGCGCGAGCTCGACGTCCTCGATGGCCGACCTCACGTACGTGAGCCGGGCGTCGGAGCCCAGCGCCCGCGCGCGCTCGAGCATCTTCTCCGAGAGGTCCACGCCGACCACCGAGCGAGCGCCCTGCTCGCAGGCGTGGCGGCAGTGCCACCCGAAGCCGCAGCCGAGGTCGAGCACCCGCTTGCCCCGGAGGTCCGGCAGCAGCGAGCGGAAGGCGGACCACTCGCCGGCCTCCGCCAGGCCTCCGACGGACCGGGCCAGCTGGCTGTAGTTCGTGAACACGACGGCGTCGTCGTACCTGTTCTCGGCCATGGGTCTGCTCCGTCCTCGCGCGCCTCGCCGAGCACCGCCGGATCGCTCCCAGACGGACGAAGGGCGCCCGACCCTGTCCTGGTCGAACGCCCTTCGGAACCGGCTGACGCTGAACGCCTCTCCTCGAGAGGCACCGGGCGGATTCGAACCGCCGAATACGGGTTTTGCAGGCACCTGCCACGCCAAGGATGTCCATGGCTTGGGCCAGGCCGGTTACACCGTTACACAGTCTCCGGGCCCGGGTCCCTCCGATGCCCTCGGAGCCCCCCGGCGGCCGGGGATGGGTTTCCCCATGGCCGGCGGCACCGGGTCACTCCGATCGTCACGTAGTGCATCGGAGGCCGGCCCCCACGGTCCCCTCCCATCCTGTCCGTGGACCGGGAGCCGGATGTCACGATCGACGCTGGATCGCAGCGGGGAGACCGAGGACGTAGCCCTCGACCCGGCCGACCTCCTCCGAGAGCTGCTTCATCTGCTTCCTGAGGGTACCCAGCTCGACCCCGATGTTCGTGAAGTCCATGACGCCGACGACGGCACCGCAGCTGGCGCACTGAACCGACACTAGCTTGAACTTCGAGCCGCTCGGCTCGAAGTTCACGGCCTCGAATCGGGTACTCTGACACGCTGGGCACGTGGGACGAGCCATCACGTCCTCCTAGAACCTCGGCAGGGCCAGCAGGTTGTCCGTCGGCTTCCCGTCCGCGAACGTGCGGAGATACGGCGGATTCGCGTCCACCACGCCGACCTGCACCTCGTTCCGCCCATCGGTCACGCGGGCGTCACCGCCCTTCTTGATCCAATCGACCATAGTCGCCCGCGTGGAGACATCCGACTTGCCATCGGCGGGGTTGCTCCAGCGCACGCTCGCGATGTGCTCGTGCCGCTCCCCACCTTCCATGTGCACCGCAGTGATGTAGACCATCGTCCGCCTCCGTTTCTCGGGTCCATCCCCGATCCACTACAGGTCTAGAGCGATGGTCTGACACCGATGCCACCAGGCCATAACATGCTGATTTTTATAGGCGCCAACGACACGCCCGCCCCACTGCCCACGGCAGACATGTCGTGAACGACCGTTTTCAAGAGTGTGACATCCCGTTCGGGTGTACGAGCTCCGTGATTCCACTTATGGTGCGTCTTGACCCACAGTCAAGTGGGCACGGAGAAGGACATGGCGACCAAGACGATGAAGCGGATCAGGCAGACGACGCAGTCGAGGGGAACCGTCGAGACGAAGCCTGCCGGTAAGCCCGCGGCAAAGGAGGGCAGGCCGCCCAAGACCCCGGCGAACGAGGCCGAGCGCACGGACATCCAGGAGCAGGTCGAGCGCTCCAGGGAGACGGTCCTGCGGCTGATCAAGGACGCCGGCCTCAAGGTCGAGAGGAAGACCTCGTGGCACAAGGTGGCCGGCAAGGAAAAGCGCCGCCTCTACGTCGGAGTGAAGAGCCCGCAGGTCCACCTCTCCGGCTTCGAACTGAAGCACGGGGGCGTCGAGCCCATCTCCGAGGCCGACGCGAAGCGTCGGCACCTCGGGTCGGTGCGGGGCATCCTCTGGCTGGACCGGCAGACGGACGCGATCATCCGGGACGTGGTGAGGGCTGCCGTCGCCGAGCTGAGGTAGCGAACCGCACCGCCAGGTCAGGCCCCGGGCCCCGGCCCTGGGGCCTGAGCTGTCTTCGGAGTCCGGCGGCCATACTCAACGTCGGTGATCCACTCTTCCGGCAGTTCCTGTTGAGGTCGGAGCGGAGCCAGGAACGCCATGAGAGGCTCCTTCCATGCATCGATCTGACGCCAAATCTCCCAAGAACTCTCGTGGAACGGCTTCATCTCACCGTCCGCGATACCGGCCGCATGCTGGTGGTAAAGGTCGAGAAGACGAGTGCATGCCCACGTGAGATCAACGCCGAGTAGAAGGCTCGCCGCGCTAATCGCGCCCCTGGCTCGGGCACTCTCTGCCTCGTAATCCCGGATTCCCGCACTTCGCTCGTCCATCTCGAACAACAGCCGTTCCACCTTCCCAAGCGCTCCATAGACGTGAACCAGGGCGTCGTATTGCCGCTTTCGCATCTCGACGGTGACCATCTGCTCCGCCTTGAACTTCTCCAGCGCCCGGCTGACGTACCAGCCGCCGAGCAGCACCGCTGAAATCGTGGTGAGGCCCTTGATCGCTTCGATGAGCACTTGTTCGTTGAAGGTCACGATGCTCTGGAGTATCGGAAGGACCAGGGCCGCCAGCCATGGTCTCCCCTCGCCCAAGGTAAAGGCGCCCATCGGCGGGCCCGCCGTCACCTCTGAGAGGCCACCCGAGGACGGTCCAGGGCGTCGATCCGGTCCTCGAGGTCGTTCACCTGGAGCCGGAGGTCCTCCACCGACCGCATGATCCTGAGGTCGGTCCGCTCCTCGTGCTCCCGGATGGCGACGCGGACCGCCTCCGCCTGGCCCTCGGTCTGCTTGGCGTTCTCGTCCCGCACGATCCGGCGGATGAGCTCCCCTCCCCCGTTGCCGAAGAAGAGCTTCAGGTCCTCGTGCAGCTGCTCGCGCCGGGCCTGGGTGTCCTCCCGCCGATCGGAGAGCAGCTGCCGCCGGATCCGGTACAGGTGCAGGCCGACGGCGGCGACCGCGGCGCTGAGGGCCGGGTTCTCGGTGACGAACCGGATGAGGAAGTCCTCGGACATCACGCGGCCGCCCTCACGCGATGCTGCCGGACAGGCCCATGAACAGGGCCTCGGCGTTCCGACGCTCCTGGTCGAGTTGGAAGGCCCGCTGTGCCGCGGAGGACACCGCCACGGCCGCCTCCTCCTGCGTGGCCGTGAGGGGGACGTAGATCCAGTCCCGGACGATCACCTCCGAGGTAACGTCATCCACCACGTCGACCTGCAACTGGATCTGGTCCTCCTGGCGGGCCATCCAGCTGACCCGGTAGATCGTTCCCATCGTTCAGTCTCTCCTCACAGCTTCGTCGCGTTGTGGCTGAGCAGGCCCTCGGTCAGGTACGTGTGTGCGTCGCGGACCGTGATCCGGCAGGTCTCGCCACGCCCATCCGGTCCCACGTCCGCGACCACCCCGTCCGGCTGTCCCAGGACCCGCTCTCCCGGCTTGAGGTCCTGCACGAGCCGCCAGCCCGACGGCGTCATGAACCTGTGGCCGACCGAGACGCGGAGCGAACGGCCGTCCTCCGTGTCCAGGCGATAGAGGTCCAGCTCTCCGCGTCCCGTGAAGACGACCGGGAATGCGTCGTATGCGCCCCGCTCCTCCGAGAACGACCAGAGGAGGTCACCGACCTCGACCTGTCCGGCTGGCTTCAGCCTCCCGTCCCACAGACGGACCGGGGTCTCTGGGACCGGGCAGCCGATCGGGTCGCCGGAGCTGTCGCCGCCACCGCCCGACCCCGTCGATCCACCGAGCGAGTACAGACCTGCCGTCATCGCACCGCCCGCGGTGTTCGTGGACTGGAAGTCCCGCGTGGGCGAGTAGCCGTAGACGTTGTGCAGCTTGACCCTCAGGTAGCCGTTCCAGTTGTTGGGCGCGGCGCTGTAGACGTACTGGTTGCCGTCGGTGTGCTTGTGGAACGTGTACGTGACCCTGATCGCGTTGTCGGCCGACGTCAGGGTGGCGTTCTGGTACTTCCGGTCCGGGATGGGCACGTAGACGGTGCCCATGTTGTTGGGGGCGCTGTTGTAGACCGTGACCTCGAGGTATCGGAGGCCGTCGAATCCGTCCGAGCCCGATTTCGGCTGGAGCACGAAGTCCCACGTGGCCTGGTTGTGGAGCACGGTGCCGTCCCAGAGCCCGCCCCGCTGGTAGACCGTGAGCCGGTCCCCGTTCGTCGCATCGTAGATGACCGGCGCGGCGCGGCTCTCCCCGCGGTAGAACGAGGCGGCCTTGGTCGGATCGAAGTCGATCGCGTTGACCGACCGCACCGCCACCTCGTCCAGCAGCCACTGACCGACGTAGGCACCACCCGCGGCGATGCGCATCGGGGTGCTGGAGTTGTTGAAAATCATCGACCCGGACTTCGCGTAGGCCCCGGTCGTTCCGGCCGGGTAGAGCGTCCCGGTCGCCTCCAGGTAGTTGCTCGTCCTGATGATGTTCGCGGCGAGGTGGCTGGCCGTGAGCGTCCCGGCCGCGATCTCCGTCCCGGAGACGGTGCCCGCCCTGATGTGATCGCCGGTCAAGGTGCCGACCGCGACGTGGCTGCCCGAGATCGTACCGGCGGCGATGTCCGTGCCGCTGATGGTTGCCGCCGCGATGTGCGTGCCCGAGATCGTGCCGGCCTGGATGTGCCCGCCGGTGATGGTCGCGCCGGAGATGTGGGTACCCAGGATGGTTCCGGCGGCGATGTTGGACCCGGAGATGGTAGCTGCCGCGATGTCGCTCCCGCTGATGCTGGCAGCCTGGACGTGCTGGCCCGTCAGCGTGCTGAAGGCGACGTGCGTCCCGCTGATGGTACCGGCCACGATGTTCTCACCGGTGATGGTCGAGCCCGAGATGTGGGTGCCTTGGATCGTCGCGGCCGCGACGTGCGTCCCGCTCAGCGTCCCCGACGCCACGTGGATGCCGGTGATCGTGCCCGGCGGCAGGTTGCCGAGGTCAGTGCTGACCTTCCCGGCGAGGCCGGAAAGCGCCGCGGATGCCGAGGTGAATGCCTGGCTGGCCGTCGCATGGGCCTGGGAGGCGCTGTTCAGGGCCACGGTGCCGGTCCCCAGGGCCCACGAGGCGGTGGTGAACGCGAGGGAGGCGCTGGTGAGCGCCGCCGAGCCGGTGGCGAGCGCGTTGGAGGCGGTCGCCTGGGCACGGGAGGCCGAGGTCAGGGCGATCGAGGCCGTGTTGAACGCGACCGTCGCGCTGCTGAGGGCGACGGTGCCGGTGGCCAGCGCCCATGAGGCCGTCGTGAACGCCTGGCTCGCCGAGGCGTGTGCGACCGAGGCGCTGCCGAGGGCCACTGTCCCGGTGCTGAGGGCCGCGCTCGCCGTGACGGAGACGTTCTCCACGACCAACGGGGCGTAGAGCCTGACCAGCCCGTCATCGAAGCCGTCGTGGGGCTGCGGGGTGACATCGACCGCGGCAACGTGCGGCCACTCCATGGCCTCGAACTTCAGGCTCCCGTCCTCGTCCTCCTCGATCGATGTGATCCGGACCGTCCGGTCCACCAGGCCGAAGGTCGGCTCCGACAGTCCGACGAGGTCGCCGGGCTCGAGGGCCGCCCACCGCGGCCCGAGGCGGAACCGGTACCTGTTGCGTCGCGTGATCGACCGCTGCGCCATGAGGCCGCTGAGCGTCAGGGCATGGGCCGGCCGCTTGATCCAGCCGCTCGTGACCGTCGGCGCCCGGAGCTGGCCATGGATGGCCTGGTGCCCGGCGTCGGGTAGCGAGTAGGTGTCCGTCGAGCCGTTGGCATCGCCGTTCTGGATGCTGATCGGGTACTCGTTGAAGACCTCGTCATCGGGCACCCGGACCACGGTCACGGGATCCTCGCCATCGATCCACAGCAGCTCATCCTGGTCGATGCTGACGCTGCTCGTCGGCGGGACATACGAGCCCGTGGCGAAGGTGCCGTTCGGGATGACCCTCAGCCGACCGTTCGACCACACGATCGTGCTGTCGGTGTCCCGAAGCAGCTCGTCCACGAGGTCGGCTGCGGTGGTCGCGTCATCGATGCCCCGGTCCACCCGCGTGAACCCCATGGCATCGCAGTAGGCCCGGTACGACCCGGTCTCGATCTGGACGGCCGTGAGGCTGGAACCCGAGAGCAGGATGTCCACCAGGACGTCGGCCGGGTGGCTGAGCGCGCCGATGACCACGAACTCGACGTTCGGGATCTTCCCCTCCGGCGTGCCGAACATGTTTGACCGGAACTGGACCGTGCCGACGAACGTCTGGCCGGGTCCGGAGGCGTACGGGGCGAAGCTGCACGTCGGGGCGACGCTCCCCGTGATGACCTCGTACCAGCCCTCCTCTGCCACGAGGTGGAAGAGCTGGGCGTAGTCGCCGTCGCGGTAGGCGTGGCTGACGCCGACCACCGGGGCCTCGCAGATGGCCCAGACCATGGCGAGCGTCTGGCCCCTGTAGTTGCCGCTGTAGAGCGTCGGCACCTGGCCGGATGGTTGGAGCGTCCCGGCCGTCCGTGAGTTGGCGACGACCGCCCGCCCCGTCACCCGAGCAGAGCCATAGACCTTCGGGATCGGATCGCCGAGCTTGGTCTGCGGAGGCGCCGGCGGCCGGGGACCCGGCCACTGTTCCCTCGGCTCATCGATTCCCGGGACCGACGGTCTGTCTGGATCGAACCTCGTTGCCATGCGTCAGCGTCCTGCGTCCGTGCTCGGGGCGTCCGGGAAGCCGCCGAAACGGGCGATGTTTGAGAAGGTGTAGTGGCACTTGACCCGGGTGTGGTCGCAGCCACGACTGAGCACCAGGGATGTGCCCGAGACCGGGACCTGCGGCAGTGCCGGGGTGACCTCGACGGCCGTGATGCCGGTGGCCACCTGGGAGTTCCTGACGATGGTCCTGACGCTCCCGCTCATCGGGCCCGAGACCACCGAGAGCGTTCCGATCTTGAGGTCATCCACGGGGAAGGTCGATGAGCCGACCCGGACCACCGTCGTGGTCGAGCCAGACGAGGCCGCCAGACCGAAGGTGTGCGGGTACATGCTCACACCGCACCGGCCGTCGCCGAGGATGTACGGACACTGGGCCTGGTTGGCCCGGGGAGGGAAGGCCCGGGACATCGAGGCCATCAGGGACTTCACGGTCAGCTCGATCCGGGTGGACGCGGGCTCCACGTTGACGACCCGCCCGTCGAAGTCGGTGACCATGCCGGCCAGGGATCCCCAGCTGCCGGAGAAGAAGGCCCGCTGCACGAGGATCCGGACGTCATCGAATGAGCCCTGGAGCGCCGCCTGGAGCATCGGCGTTCCGCCGAGCGCCCCGGTGCCCGGGACCAGGGTCACGTCGAGCGTGTCCACCTGCAGGCCGGACTGTGTCCTCGACTTCCCCTTCGTGATGATCGGTCCTGAGCAGGACCAGGTGGCGGAGCCGGAGACGACGTCAGTGTCCGCCGAGGTCCAGCGCTGCGTCCCCTCCCTGAACTCGAACGTGAACAGCTCCGCCATGAGGTGGACGTCCGCACCGTAGAGGACCGGCTGCAGCTCGACACCGATGGACTTCATCCTGGGCTCCTCCGATGGGCTCCGATGTGACGGAGCGTGCACGTAATAGGTAGCTGCGGCCTGCGGTTCCGGGTCACTCCGAGGTCATCTCGGGTGACCGAGTCACTTCACCGAGATGACCTCGGCCTGCGCCGCCCAGACTCCGGGGACCTCCCGGGTGAACCGCAGGCTGTCCTCGACGAAGCGGACGCGGACCTGGGCGGCCGAGTACGGATCGACCATCAGGAACGAGTCCCAGGCGCCGAGGTGGACGTCGAAGAACCGCTGGACTGCGGCCGCCTCGCTGTACGCCGCCCACGGGGCCGGTGCCGCGACGTCGGCGCGGAGGAGGTTCCAGCGGAGCCGGTACCGGTACCTCGGCGACGACCACCAGGCGGCCCGCTGCTCACGGCCTCCGACTGTCTCGTAGGTGCTGGTCCGGTAGAGCGTCGTCCGATCGACCTCAACGTCCAGGCCCGGCAGGTCGGGGAACACGTCGTTGGACATCGATCAGAACCTCCCGTCCTTGGCCGCCTCGTTCAGCACCCGGATCAGCTGGCCGTCGTTGCTCTTGAGGGCCGAGTAGAACGACCGCGTGTCCATGGCTTGGATGACGTAGTTGTTGACGACCGAGGGCCCAGCACCGGCGCCGGCTGCGGCGAGCGCTCCGTTCGGCACGATGGTCCCGCCCATGCTCGGGACGAACAGCTCGGGGCCGCGCTCGCCGACGACGTACGGGGACCGTGAGAAGACGGGTCCGCCCTTGGCCCTCGCACCGATGTTACCGAGCAGGCCGAGGACGGCGGCCAGCATCGCGCCCATGGCCGAGACCGCCAGCGCCGGACCGACCACTGGGATGCCCGCCTGCGACGCGGCGGCTCCGGCCGCGGCTCGGGAGGCGTCCGCGGTGATCGACGCGATCGCCGTCTGGGTGACCGTCTGGATGATCTGCTGCCCGACCGCGGCGACCGCCTGGGCGGCGTTCATCTGGCCCGCCACGAGCTGGCCGAACACGTCACCGAGCGTCGAGCCCCACTGCTGGCTCAGGGCGACGCTCCGCGTCAGTTCGTCGTTGTACCTCCGCTGGTCGGCGGCGAAGTCCTTGGACTTGAGGTCTTGGTACTCGGGGGCCCGGGCACCATCCTCCTCGTAGCCCGTCATCGCCTCCGCCTCGGCGAGCGCCTGCCGCCTGGCATCGTCCAGGCGCTGCTTCTGCGCTCTCTCGTAGGAGCGGGCCCGGGCATCGAGCGCGGCCTGTCCCTGCCGGGCGCGTTCCTCCTCCTGCCGCGCGGCATCCCTCGTGGCGTCCTGGCCGGCCCGCCGGGCGTCCTGGGCGGCCTTCGTGGCCGCCTTGGCCGAGGCTCCCGCCGCGGTCTCCTGCACGTACTGACGGCGGGTCTCGATGACCCGGTCGTACTGCTTCCGGAGCTCCTCCATCTCGCGGAACTGCTCGGGGAACAGGTTGCCGCCCTGCTTCTCGCCGGCGAGCTTCCTGATCGCCTGCATCTTCTGCTGGACGGCGACCAGCTCCCTCCCGAACTCGATCAGCTTCGGGTCCATCCCCTGGGCTTCCTGCCGCGCGGCACGGGCCACATCGACGTAGCCCGTGAGCTTTTCGAGGCTCCCCTTCAGCTTCTCATCGAACGCCTTGGCGGTCTCGGCCGTCTCCCTCTGGACGTCCTTCAGGTAACCGATGATGGTCATGAAGGCCGCCGACGCCGCACCTGCCAGCGACCCGGCCGCCAGCATCGACGCGAGCCCGCCGAACGCACGGCCGGCCGAGCCTAGCTCCGAGCTGAGCGAGCCGAGCGCGTTTCCGAAGGTCTGGGCGGAGGACCGGGCCTTCTCCATCCCGCCCCTGACCTGCTCCAGGCCACGCTTCGCGTCGGCGAAGTCGATGACGACGCCGAGGCCGATCTGCTTCGCCATGTGCTCAGCCCCCGATGAACTTCATAAACTCTGCGTGACTCCTCTTGTCCGCCCTAGGAGCCCGCTCCGTCGCCCTGCTCCGGTACCGATTGCCCTGGTCGATGAGGAGCACGTCCGGCCAGGTCAACTCCCACGCCCGGTCCCACGTGAAATGGAGGTCGGCCATGAGCATCACGATCAGCGCCGCCAACCCGTCCTCGGTCAGCGGCTCACCGCTTCCCCCGGTTCGGGCTTCTCCCCCACCAGCCTGCTCGCCAGCAGTACGCCCTCGAATAGGCGTCGGAGCGCATCGAAGTCGGCGACGCCGACGTTGTCCCAGAGCCATGACTCCTCGACGCCGAGCGCGGCCGCCACGAACCCGACCATCAGCACGAGCTGCTCGTGATCGGGCAGCTCCGCGTACCCGGGCAGCTTGGAGACGTGGCCCGCCTTCATCAGCGCATGGATCCCCCTCAACGTCAGGGGCGCGGGCCGCAGCTCGCGACCGCCGATCATCACGGCATCGAGCATCGCGGTCACTCCGTGAAGGCCTTACCGAGGTCGCCCGCCGCATCGACCTGCGCCACGAAGTCGAGGTTCGTGACCGAGAAGTCCTCTGCCTTGAACGCGAACGACAGCCCGGGGATGACGACCGAGTTCAGCTTCACGCCGAACAGCTCGCCGTCGGATCCGCGCTGCTGCAGGAAGAGGGTGAACCCAGTCTGCACGCCCTGGAGCGCGTTCTTCATCGTGAAGGTTGAGCCGGAGCCCGTGTTGTAGGCGTAGGTGATCGTCTTCGTGTCGGGTTCCGCGGCGTTGAACGTGTACATGCCGGACCCGGTGTTCACGGCGTACGCGCCGACGGCCGGGGCCGAGGACGTGATGTTCATCGGGTTCCGGGCCGCGTCCACGACGCCGTAGTCGGCGGCGAAGGAAGTCCCCGTCGGCGAGACCGTCGCCGAGGAGCCGGTGGCGCTGACCTCGTTCAGCACCTCACGGCCGGCCGTGGTCGTTCCGCTCAGGATGACCGAAAGCAGCCGGCCGTCGATGAATGCCGTCCCCGCCTTCCCGCTGACCTTCTTCTGTCCGGTCACGCTCAGGATCGGGAACTGCCGCGAGCCGTAGTACTCCTTCGTGGAGCCCTCGTAGCTCAGCTCCACGTCGGTCATCTCCATCACCTGGTAGACCTGGGAGGTGGTCGGGTTCTTGAAGAACAGCTTGCCCGAGCCGTATGTGATCGAAGCCATGTGTCGTGTCTCCTTGCCGTCGTTGGCGTCTTAACTAGCGGTGTCGGCCCGTTCCGGGTCAGGCCGTCCTCATCTCGATCGTGATTGCGGCGATGCCCTGGGCCCCGAGGTTGCCGCCGCCGTACGTGATGTCGGTCGGCCGGGCAGACGCCACGAGCCCGCCGAGCGTCGTAGGGATCCCCCTCGCCTCAACGAGGCTGCCGGTCGCGATCGCGACCAGCGAGTTCAACAGCGGCATCGGCCCGTCCGCCGTGTCCGAGTGGACGTAGAACAGGGCGCTGGCGCGCACCGTCTGGCGGCTCGGGCCGGGCGGAGCGTTCTCCAGCGTCGCGCCGAGCTGCTCGAGGAAGAACGCCGGCTGCGCCTCGGGGCCGACCTCCTCCCAGCTCCTCACCCGGCGCCCCGAAGTCACGGCCCCGGTCAGCGCGCCCGAGAGGCGGGCAAACACGGCCGCGAAGATCTGCTCGTGCGAGTTCGTCACCGGCCGTAGCCCCCATCCGTGTAGACGCGGTCGATCAGCCGCTCGATGTTGTCGGCGATGGCCTGGGCCCGGGCGTTGACGACCGGCTCGGCCCAGGGACGCCGGTAGCGGCGTCCGTGGCGGGTGAAGCCGTCATCCCAGAATCGACCGATGAAGTACCGGCTGCCGGCGCGTCCGCTGACGGTGTAGCCCTGCCGGACGCGGGCGGTCCCCTTCACGGATGCCGCGAGGCTGCCGCTCACCGTCTTGAGCACACCGCCGGTGACGTTGGCGAGCATGTCGCCGGCTGCCGCCCGCATCTCGGTGCCGACCAACTCCTTGGTCTGCGCGACGAGCTCGGACGGGACGCGGAGGAGGTGCCGCTCCGCATCGATCCACCCTCCGTTGACGGTGACCCTGCCCGCCATCAGAGGAGCACCCTCCACGCGTCGACCACCGACTGCACCGACTGCGGCAGCGTGAGGGTCTGGTAGCTGAAGGCCTCGCCCTGGACGGTGTTGCTCAGGACGCCGACCCGGGTGCGCTCCTTGTATGCCAGCGCCGAGAGGGTGATGACGGCCTGCTGCACGTCACCGGGCACGGTCTCGAAGCCGGCCGAGTACTGGAGGCCAACGTTCGCCAGTCCACGGGTGAAGCACAGGCCGGAAGACAGTTCGAGGTAGTACGGTCGCACCACGAACCCCTCGGCGTCCCACGACCCGCGCTCCGTGATGGTCCGGCCGTCCACGGTGAGCGAGGTCACCGACAGGATCGGCGTGTGCGTGGGGAAGAGCAGTCGGGAGTCGTCCCCGTCGAAGGTGCCGGTGTGGCCCTCGGCCGCGAACGTGCGGCCGGTCGCCTTCTCGAGGAAGTCCGAGGAGCCGGTCAGCAGCCGGGACAGCAGGGCATCCTCGGCCGCGGCCGTGATGCCGAGGTAGCCCTTCAGGTCGGTCAGTGAAGCGAGCGTCGCCATGGTCTAGTTGCCTCAAGGAGGAGTGGCTCCGGGGAGCCGCTCCCGTTCAGGCCACCAGCGGATCAGCTGCGGGACGCCTTGACGACGTATGCGGAGAGCGCCTGGCCGTTGGGCGGCTGCGGCTTGGTCGTGAGGCGAGGCGTGACGCCGAGGAAGTAGGTCCAGCGGAACGCGCCCTTGCCGTTCTCGAAGCCGGCGTAGGCGTCGTAGTCCAGGAGGACCGGCCCGGCGGTGCCCGCCCAGACCTTGCTGAAGTCGCAGAGGAGGACGTCACCCTGCGTGCCGATGGGGCGCATGCCGAAGAACGGCTGGACGGGGATCCCGTGGAGCACGGAGCCGAACGGCGCGAGCTGCGCGTTGGCCGGGAGGTAGACGGGGACGAAGCCCTGGGTGCCGGAGAGCGCAAACTTCTGGAACTTCTCGCGCATGTCCGGGTTGATGACCCAGCGGGTCGAGGGGCCGATCCACTCCGACGGGAGGCGGTTGTACATCGCCACGCTGTCGTCGTAGGTGAACGAGCCGGAGGCCGTGGAGCCGGAGGGGACGACGTGGGCCCCGGCCGCGCCGGTGAGGCCCGCCACGATGGTCTGGTTGACCTTGTAGGTCAGGGCCAGCTGCGCGCCGTCCATGAGGTCCGCCGCCGTGACGGCCCCGAACTTCGCGGCCTCCAGGGTGAAGGGCACGATGTGACCGACCTTGGACAGCGTCAGGGTCGCCTGGCCGAGGACGATCGATGCCGAGGTGTACGTCCCGCCCTCGGACACGACGGCCGGGCCATCCGTGCCGGAGTAGACCGCCCACGGGTAGACGTCGTTCGTGGGCACCTTGGCCACGTCCTGGCTCATCGGCCGCTGCCGGCAGAGCGGCAGGAGCGACTGGTCGTTCAGGACGAGGCGATCGACGGTGGTGTCATACTCGCCGGGGACGGCGTAGCCGCCCTGGGAGTCGGTGCCGATGTTGATGCCGCCGTCGAGCGCGTTCTCCCGCCTCCACGACTCGAGCTTTCGACCGTGCTCGTCGGCGAGGCGCTGGACCTCGGCCGGCGAGGCCGTATTGGTCCGCTGGCGGAAGATCGCCATGGCCATGTCACCGAGGCCCTTGAAGGCCTTGGCGCCCCGGACGAACGCCGGGGCCTGTCCGGCGGAGGCCACGCTGACCTTGTAGGTCGGCGCCGCGGCTTGGACCTGCACGTTGGCCGCGATGTCGGCCGCGCGGACCTGGGCCGCGTTGCGGTCGAACTCCGCCTTGAGGTCGTCGACCTCCTTGAGCTGCTCGTCGGAGAGGACGGTCCCCTCCGTGAGCTGCTTTGTGAACTCCGACAGGCGCGCCTCGATCTCGTTCTGGCGGCTGCGGAGCGTTGCGATGATGTCCATGCTTCCTGCTCCTTGCTTGTGGTTAGCCGCGGCGGTCCGCCGGCGGGTGCTGCTGCCGTGAGCGGGCGAAGGCCAGCTTCACGGCGATCTGGTTCGGGGTGGCGACGGAGGCGGTCGCCCTGAACGCCGCGGCGGCCTCCTTGGTCGGTGGGGCGAGGACCTCATCCGCGAAGCCGAGCTCCCTGGCACGGGCCGCGTCCATGTACGTGCCCGGGACGGTGCCGCCCGGCTCCTGGGCGGCCATCAGCTCCGCGATTCGGCCGTCGTCGAGGCCCGTCTTCTTGGCGTAAAGGGCACGGACGGCCGCGTTGTCCATCCGGAGGATCTCGGCAAACTTCTCGTGGTCGGCGGCCGAGCCCCACATCCCGCCGCTCGCCTCGTGGATCATGAAGACGGCCTCGGGCTCCATCACGACGCGGTCGGCGCCCATGGCCACGACCGTCGCGGCGGAGGCCGCCAGGCCCTCGACCACGGCCACCTTCTCACCCGCGCGCAGCGACCGGAGGCCGCTGAGCATCGCCTTCCCCTGGTCAACGTCGCCGCCCGGGGAGTTGATGTGTACGTTCACTCGGCGGGCGCCGTCGGCCTGCTTGAGCTGCTCGCGGAAGCCCTGGGCGGAGATGCCGACGCCGAACAGCGCCTCGATTTCGGGCGTCACGATGACGTCGTAGAGGTAGACGTCCACGACCTCGGCCTTCTTGTCGACCCTGGCGTCGACCCTGGACAGCGTCGACAGCCGAGCCGCGACCCGGGGATCGGCCATCCACGGGAAGGCAGCGCTCAGGTCACTCCGGTTGATCTTCATCGGTCTCCTCCTCCGGTCCGTCGGCCCTGTCGCCAGCGGCGGGCGGAGAGGTCGGCGCGGCGCGGACCTGGTGCACGTCACCGGCCGGGCCGATGTCGTTGCGGCCGGTCGCCTCGCGCCACTCGTTGACGGTGATGACCCCGCGGTCCAGTTCGACGGCCAGCTGGTCGACCAACGACTTGCCGTCGCCGCGTTCGAGGCGGGCGAGGTCCAGCTCAACGTACGTGCCCTGCTCGATCTCCTGTGGGGAGAGCAGCTTCGCCGTCATCTCCTGCTCGATGCGGACCTTCCACGGATAGAGCAGGTTCCTGACGACGCTGGTGTTCAGCTCGGAGAGGTTCTTGCCCCAGCCCTGGCTCGCCGCGACGACCTGGACGATGTGCAGCGGCACACGGAAGTAGCGGGCCAGCTCCTGGACGAGAAAGTTCTGCGCCTCGACCATCTGCATCCTCTCGGCGTCGGGCGGGCTCCACTCCTTCGCCTCGGCGCCCGGCGGCAGCAGCAGCCAGGAGTGGCTGTTCTCCGTGCCCTGGCTCCGGGCTCGGAGCGAGCGGACGAACGCCTCTCTCTCGTCCGTGTCGAGCTTGCGGGCTGGGGTGATGATCCCGCCGACGTTCACGCCCTGTGCGTAGAGCATCAGGGTGTACGTCTCGGCGGTGTACGCGTTGACGATGGCCCGCCAGGCCCGCCTCATGATGCCGACGCCCCACAGGCCGTCCTCGGATGGACCGTAGATGTGAACGACGTCGGCGGGCGCGAGGACCACCTCGTCGGCTCCGGGCCTGTAGACGTAGACGCGGGAGCCGTCGGCGAGGTCGCGGTACGCCATCCACTCGGACCGGAGCATGCGGAGCTCGACGATCCGGCCCGACTGCGACCTGACGATCTGCCAGAAGCCGTTACCGTGGGTGAGGGCCTGGTCGACCTGGGCCTCACGGAGGGTGGCCGCCGGCGTCCAGGGGTTGGCCCGCTCGTTCAGCAACCGGACCAGGGCGTGGTCATCCAGGATCTCCTTGCGGCCAGCGGCATCCCAGCGGACGACCCGGAGCGGCTCGGAGGCGAGGTTCTCGGCGATGAAACGGATGCATGCCCAGACGGTGGAGACCGACTTCGCCTGCTCCAGCGTCGGCTCCTTGATGTCGAGCGGGACACCGAGGGTCCGGTTGGCGAGGGCGAGGTCGTGGCCCCGCAGGAAGACGTCGTGGGGTCCGACGTAGAGGCGGTTCGATCGCGGGGCGGAGCGGGAGCCACTGCGCCTCGACCTGGCCGAGCGTGCACGGGGGGCCTTCTTCACAGGGTAGATAGGCGGTCACCGACGAAAGTGACCGGATCGCGTGACGATCAGGCCCAGGTCGCCAGGAAGGGGCCGTCGTCGTGGCCGACTGGGATCACCGAGGCCCGCTTCAACGCCGTCACCAGGGCCATCGGCGCGTCGATCTTGGCCGTGTCCGACTGCTTCACCGGCTTGAGGATCGCCCCGCGGCTCTCCACGAGGAGGTTGCCGACCTGCCAGGAGACGCACGGGTTCCCGTCGTGGAGCAGGCGGCCCTCGTTCACAGCGGCGCCCATCTCCCGCAGCGGGACGGTCATCTCGGCGGGCGTCATCGGCTGCTGGACCGACTGCTCCTCGGGGACGCCCTCCATCCGTAGCAGGCTGTCGACGCCGGCCTTGGCGAACTTCGGGTCCCAGATGAACTCGGCCTGGGGGAGAGTCCGCCAGAGGTCGACCAGCGGGTGGACGACCTCCTCGATCCTGAGGCTGTGGCCGGGGTGGATCGTGAGGTGGCCGGCCGCGGCCCAGTCCCGGAGCAGGGAGGAGCGCGGGTGCCTCTGCACGCCGCTCTCTGAGAGGTGGTTCTGGAAGAAGACGTGGTAACGGCGCTGCATCGGCGCCGGCTCCTCGAAGAACACGATCGCCACCCCGAAGATGTCGTTCGTGTCGGCCGGGTCCATGCCGACCACGCACGGAAGCCCGCGATCGATGCAGTCCTGCACCGTGGTCCTGGGCAGCGCATCCCATCGGGCCACGTCGATGAAGCCCTCGGCGGCCCCCGTCCAGCGGTTCATGTGCAGGGCGAGGAACTGGCCCCGCTGACCGGGCACGCTGAGGGCCTGTCGGGCGGTGGCCCGGAACTTCCTGATGTCGATGATCCCGGCCTCGAGCGACGGGTTGGCCTTCCGCCAGTTGGCCTCGTCGGAGATATCGTCGGTCGGCGCCGTGTAGATGAGGACGAACGTGTCGTCGTCCTGCTCGACGCCGGCCAGGATGTTCCGGTCGTACTCGTAGACCTTGAAGCCCTTGGACGAGATGTCGAAGCCGCCCGTCGAGAGCGTCAGCATGAGGCTGTTCGCGCGCTTGACGATCGCGCCCTTGAGCGTGTCCCACAGCTCATCGCGGACCGTGTGCAGCTCGTCGATGATCAGCGCCGACGGCCGGCTGCCGTGCTGGGCGTCGGGGTTGGAGCTGTTGGCCTTGAAGACCGAGTTGGTCCGGGCCTGGTACAGCGTCACCGCGTTCAGCTCGATCTCGTACTCCTTGGCCACGTCCAGCTCGGTGCCCTGCTTCCTGCGGAGCATCTGCTTGGCCGTCTCCCAGACGTGCCGCGTGTTCTCCCGACTGAAGGCGTAGGTGAGCACCTCGGCGTCCTGCTCCCCGTCCATGAACGCGAGGTAGAGGCCGAGGGCCGCTGCCAAAGCCGACTTCCCGTTCCCCTTGCCGATCCAGACGTTGACGAACGTAAAGCGACGGTGCCCGGTGTCCCTCCGGCGAAAGCCGAAGACGTTGACGATGAGGAAGGCCTCCCACGGGAGGACCTCGAGGAAGAGGTTCACGAAGGTGCACGCTCGACTGGCTGCATCGCGGTCGAGCCTGAACTCGGGGTTCGTGAGGTCGCGCTGGAACCGGCGGCACGCCTGGAGCACCTCGGGGCACGCGGGGACGGTCCCATCGACCACGTCCTGCGCGTACCGCTCGGCGAGCCGGACCCAGTTCCTGCGCCTCGGCGCCGACATCAGTTGAAGAGCCTCGCGAGCGCCGAGGTCGCCTCGGGGGTCTTCAGCGCGGCCAGCCTCGTGCGGCTGGCTGGGGTGAGGCCGAACTCGGCCATGAGCCTGTCGACCCGGGCCTGGATGCGGAGCACCAGGTCGGCGTCGACGGGGATGGCGGCATAGGCCTGCGTGAGGAGCAGCTGGAGGCGGACCAGGTTCCTGAAGGCGGGGACGTCGCTCTGGGCGGCGGCGCCGAGCGCATCGACCACGGTCTTCAGGTCGGACCAGACACGACTGCTGTCGTCGTCTGAGCCGTCGGGCGGATCCGGCATCGGGACCCAGGCGACGGCGGGCTCCGGCGGCCGCCTGCCCTCGCGGGTGACGTTGACCGTCCCGGTCCTGCGCTTGATCTCGGTGGGAACCCGACGTGCCGGCACCGAGTAGGTAGGCGGTCGGTCCTGTTCTTGACTCGAAGTGTAAGCGCCGACGCCCGACCTAGCGCGGGGTCCAGAATCCGGTCGCCGTCATTTTGGATGGGCCGCTGGATGCCCCCTCGAATCACCACGCTGCCCGCCGATCCTCCCAGACGGCCCAGGCCTTGGTTCCCCATGGCCTGCGGCCCGGGTCACTCCGATCGTCGCCCGCACCCCGTGGCTGCCGTGTCGGACTGACGGTGCATGATGCCGAGATGCGACTCTGGAGGCGGCTGTACCTGGACGTGAGGCTCTGGGCGGCGCGGCGGTCCTGGTCGCTGATCGCGGCCGTGGTGCTCCTCATCGGGTCGATCGCCTTCGTCTGGTTCCACGAAGAACCGCTCGTGGGAATGAGGGGTAACCTGATCGCCGAGATCCTCGGCGGTGTGGTCTTCCTGCTCCTGGCGCTTCACTTCGGGAGGAGGGTCGAGGGCATCATCCTGAGACGCGCCCAGATCGACGAGGAGCGGGAACTGATGGACCGGTTCATCAGGTTCCTGGAGCACGAGGGGCACTACGAGGTGTCCTTCCCGGGCCTGGCTACGGAGGCTCAGCCCTGGGGCCTCGTGTACCGCCTTGAGCCCGTCCGTCATGAGGGTCGGGCCGTCAAGCGGGAGACCGAGCTCGAGACTGCCTACCTGGTGATGGTCGCCCGATCGGCATGCGACGAAGATGTCCTCGAACCGGAGCGGGCCGCCGACTACGAACGCTCGCCGATCAAGATCGGCCGCCGCTACTTCTGCCGCTTCTTCAACGGCCACTGGCACATGTCGCCGGAGACGCTCGGCCGGAAGTGGCAGTTCCACCTGTTCGGGAAGCACGGCGGCATCGAGCACTCGATCTCCGCCGAGGAGTTCTACGCCGAGGCGACGCGGCCCGCAGGCCACGGGTAGCTCACCCCCCGCCCCTCCAGTTCTCGGCGGCGCGGCTCCGGGCGTGGCACCGGATGCACAGCGTCTGGAGCGGGGCCGTGATGAACGCCTCCCACTCCTTGGGCGTCACGCCGACGTGCGCCGCCTGGAGCTGGCGGTCCGTCCCGCATGACCGGCACGTCGGCTCATGGGCCAGCTGCTCGGTCCGGCGGCGGCGCCACGCATCGGTCCGGTAGAAGGCCCGCCATCCCTGCTCGGCCCGCCGCATCTCGACGGTCCGGGTCCACCGGGCGTCGGCCTCGGCACGGTGCCGTGGGCAGCGGTTCTCGGGTGGACGGACGAGGGCGGGGCAGTTCGGGGCGAGGCACGGTCGCATCCGATAGGTAGCGGCTGAGCTGGGAACGGGCCGGCTACCTCCCGTTTCGACGAGCCTGGTCGACACGCCACCTCTGCATCGTGACCCGGTGGCGCTCGCGGCGGCAGTCGGGGTCCTCGCAGAACCGGCGTGGACGGCAGTTCCAGGCGGAGACGACGTACTCGAAGGTGTCGCCGCAGGCCTTGCACTCCTTCGTATCCACCAGCCCCTGGGCCCCGCAGGCGGGGCACCGCGTGATGAACCCGCGGGCGTCCGGCTCGACGCCACGCAGCCTCGGATCGATCGCGTCCGGCCGGTACGACCTCAGCTCCCTGCGCTGACGGGTGCATCCGCAGTTCGGACAGGGCGGCGCCATCCGGACGATCCTACGCGATCCGTTTTTGTCACCGTTCATGCCACCGTTCATACCACGGAGGGTGAACCCCGGGATGACGATGATCTCCGCACGTCGCCACGCTGGACCAACCCGGCGACGCCGATGGAGAACGTGATGAGCGACAGGGTCAGGAAGGTCGAGAAGGACGGGCGGATCGCGCGCCTCGAGCTGTGCGCGTGCCGCCCCGAGGTGAACGCGGTCACCGAGGAGCTGTTCGATGGGATCCTGGACGAGGGCCACCACGCGCTCCCCGGGAACATCCCGGTCGTCCTCAGGATCACGTGCCCGGCCTGCGGCATGACGAACGTCCTCGTGTGGCCGGCGTCGCTGACCGTCGACCGGATCCTCACGGGCTGGCAGTACGCCGAGGAGCGGGCCTGCGTGGCGGACCGGGGGCCGACGTAGTCGTGGGCACGCGGAGGAGGCTGATCATCCCGCGCGACGTCCGGTACGCGCTGGACTACTGGGACGCGCTCTACGAGGAGGCGAGGAGGGACCCGATGTTCACCGGCCGGCAGGCGCAGCTGCGGGAGGTGTACGAGGCGAGCCGGGCCGCCGTGCTGCGGGGCTGGTGGCGGCGTGACCCCGACCGTGCCGAGTCCGCGTTCAGGCTGAAGGGGAGGCGGTACGTGCCCAAGGTGCGGCTGGTCGAGCTGATCGCGGGGACCGCGGTGGACACCGACGCCCTGGACACGCCGGACGGGATGCGGGTGACGGTCGAGGGCGGCTGAGAAAGTCTGGGGGAGCCGACGTTCTTCCTCCAGCCGTCGGCTCCCCCTCGGTGGTCCCGCTCCCTGCCCTGCACCATCCAGCATCCTCCGCCCAGGCCCCCTCTTCCGAAGTTCGGAAGAGCGGGTCCCACGGACCACGGCTCAGGCCGTCACCGGGTGAAGAGGGTAGAAGCCCCGGTGCCCCTCGAAGTTGATCTGCCGGCTCACCGCCCGGCGGCGCGACCACTGCGATCTACTCGGACCAGCTCTCGGCGGGGCCAGCATGCGTCGCTTGCCCACGGTCTGCTGTTTCGATCCAGTGTCCACGGGGAGCCTTCGACTCCCGGCGTCGTTTCACCGCGGTGGCCCTATCGACGATCCTGGGTCCCACCCGACTCGGCTTCGGCGGTTACTCCGCTGTCCTAGGTAGTCGCCCGGTCTCAAAAGCGACCCGCAAAAAGAAATCGCCGCTCCTCGGTCGATTTGTTGTGGCCCGCCCTACGTACTCCAGGAGGCCACACCGATGTTCACATTCACCAGCATCTGCAGGACCTGCGGCGAGACGTTCACCTACGAACGCGAGCAGCCCGTCGGCATGCACCGACGTTACTGCGACGACTGCCGACGGGAGCGGACCGTCCGGCGTCGGACCATCAAGGAGCGCCTCGAGGTCCTGATGGCCGAGGTCAGGGAGTCACTGGCCCGGACCAACGCCACGCTCGACCGCATCGAGGCCAGGCAGCACGGGGGCACGCGGTGATGTCCGGACGAAGGAGCGTGGAGCGGACGATCGTGTTCGACGGTGACACGATCGTCGTCCACATCAGGAACAAGCACGGGAACTTCACCGCGAGGCTCGATCGCGACGCCGCCGAGAGACTGCCGCTCGACCGGCTGCACATCACCGGGAACTGCCTCACCACGCCATACCTCGGTGTGAAGGTCGGCGGGCGGACGGTGAAGGTGCACGGCCTCCTCTGTGAGGCGCAGGCGGGCCACGACGTTGACCACATCAACTTCGACAGCCTCGACAACCGGCGGTCCAACCTGCGGTCGCTGCCCAGCGGGATCAACCGCGGGCGCCGGCGGAACAGCAGGAGGGCGGCGTGACGTGGGCGGTCGGATCACGCTCCCGGGGAGGGGCGGCATCGTGAGGACGGTCGACGGTGTGAGGGCGCGCCCGGGCCATCGGGTGCCGCACTCGCTCCACCGCGGGACCAGGCCGCTTCCCCCGCTGACCGAGGACCAGCAGCCACGGTCCCCGCCAGGCGAGCCGCGGTGGTGCCTGGGTTGCGGTATGCGGGTCTTCGGCCGTGCCGTCTGTGACCTCACCTGCCTCAGGCGCTGGCGGACCACCGGAGTCGCCGGTCCGCGAGGAAGGGACCCGGCCCCCGGGGTTAAACAACACGGTGGGTGAGGTGGTATAATTTACCAATGGTGGATGGGCGCACGGACGAAGGGGCTGACACAGACCACATCGAGGGGGCCGTCCTGGCCCTCCTTGACGAATCGCGGTCGAAGGGTTGGGACCTGTTCCCGTTCTGGATGCTCCTCGAGGATCCGGAGCGGAAGTGTGAGGAGGTCAGGGCATGAGGAAGGTCTTCTGGGACGGGGCTTGGCACTACATGGGCGCCGACGGCACGCCGGGGCCGCGCTGCGAGCCGCCGACCGAGGCTGAGCGGCGCGAGACGGAGAAGGAGGAGGAGCGACGGAAGTATCAGGCCCAGGCCGACGCCACCGGCAAGGAGGTCTGGTGGAGGGACGAGAGGTTCGTCCCGGCCGGCGGGGTCGTCCCCGAGGTAAAGGCCGCCCCGAGGCGCGGGACCCACGAGTACAAGGTAATGACGCAGCGTGACCGGTGGTTCATGGGGAAGTTCAGCCCCGAGCGGCTGGAGGAGGCGGTGAACTTCTACGCTGCGGAGGGGTGGCGCGTCGTCGGGATCACGTCGGCCGACGTCGGGACGTGGTTCGGCTCGCTGGGCGGCGGCATGCGCCAGGAGATCATCGTCTTCATGGAGCGGACGATCGAGAGCTAGCCGAGGCGCTCGGCCACCTCGGTGAACAGGGACTCGGGCAGCGGGGCGCCTTCCGCCGGCGCCGTGGTCACCGCTTGACCGTTCTTCTTGGCATCGCGCACGGCCAACGTCTCCCGGTACTCGCGCGCCTCGGCCAGCTTCGTGAACTGCACCTCGACGCCCTGCGACTTCGCGAAGGCCTCGATCTCGCCCAGCGTCACGTTGAAGTACTCCTTCCTCATGTTGACGAGGTTCACCCGCTTCTCGGCGAACTCCCGGTGGAAGGCGTTCTCGAGCCCAGGCGCGTTCTCCGAGTAGATCATCGCGTGGACATCGAAGTCGAAGGGCACCGATGCGTCGCCCAGTTCGTAGATCCGCTCCATCGGATCCAACCGCCGGGTCATGCCGATCTTGAACATCGTCTCCGACCCGAAGGACCCGATGTTCGAGATGACGTACACGTTCCCGCTCTTCGTGAGCTGCGCCATCGAGGTGGCCTTCTGCAGCTTCGCGTGGGCCTCAGCCAGCCGCGCCTCCAGTTCGCCGACCTTCGCGTTCACCTTGTCGAGTTCGGCGCCCTTCGCCTTCTCCACGTCGGCCCGTGCCTTCTCAAGGGCCTTCTGGTAGCGGGCCTCCTCCGCCTCGGCATCTGCCTTGGCTTTCTCAAACTCGCGCTGTGCGCGCTCCTCCTCCCGGATCCTCTCGCGGATCTGGCGCTGCTCCTCCTTCTCGTCGTGCAGCTTGACCTCGAGCTCGTGGGTGAGGCGCAGCTCCGCGAGCGCCAGGTCCCGGTACTCGGGCGAGATGGTGATCTGGCTAGAGGTGCCCGAGGCGTTGATGGCCTCGAAGGCCCGCTTGATCCGTTCCTCCATGCGGGTCACGTTGTTCCACGTGACCTTCGCGACCGCGGCGTCCACCTCGCCGTTGAACGCCCGCAGCATGACCTTGATGTTCTGCTTGGTCATGCGCGCGCCCTCGCGCTTGCTGTTGTTGACCGTCCACTCCACGGGACAGCGCGCGGCGGTCCCTGCGCGGATCATCCCCTTCTTCTGGTCGTAGACGTCGTTCAACTTCCCCTTGAACTGGTCCGACGTGGTGAAGGAGTAGTGCGGCCGATAGAGGCCGAACGACATGTCCTCGATGTTCTCCTCGAGGAGTGCCACCTCGGACCGGAGGTGATCGTAGAGCGCCTTCGCCTCGGCGTACTGGGTGGCCAGGTCCGTCCGCCGCTTCGCCTCGGCGGCTTCGAATGCCTCCCTGTCCTTGGCCAGCCTCGTCAGCTCGCGCTTCGTCCGCTCGACCTCACCGTCGACATCCAGGATGGGGGCGTACCTCGCCCGCATCTCCCTGAGCCTCAGGAGGGCGTACACGGCGAGCCCCGAGACGAGCGAAAGCGCGGCGACGAGGAACAGGTCCAGCACCGACATGAGCACTCCCTCCCGGACGGCCGTCACGCGTCCTGCCCGAGCGTACGCTCAGGGCGGACACGCGGCCGGCATCGCTCACGGTGGGCAACCGGCACTGGACCTTCGCTCTCGGTGATGTACGCGCCAAGTCACATGCCTGCGTGACTCTGACGCCACACGGCGATGGCGCCAGGCGGGGCGATGTGTGACATCGAGGGCCGATGAGCCGCAGTGTCAGGGGACGCTGCTAGGCTGCCAGGCTGTGACAATCCCGGCCCAACAGATCTTCGCGACGGCCAGGGGCGCCTGCGATCTGCTCGGGATCACGAACGTCCGGGAGCTCGGCGAGTTCGCGCTCATGGTGGCGGGAGTCATCGCCATCTGCCGGCAGCTCTCGAAAAAAAACCTGCGTGCGGCGATCGCCGGCGAAAGTTCCGTGCCAACGGGACGGCCGCAACACTCCGCCCGCGCACGCTCCCAAAAAAAAGACGCCGTGATGTCACTTGGCATCATGCTGCTCAAAAAAACCTGAGGGCGTTCACATAAGTGAACGCCTCGTAGGTCTGATCACGCGGGAGTGGTGCTTCGATGGCGAGGTGCCAGCCAGCCCCGCCACTTCCTTCAGCGGCCCTGGAGCGCCGTCACTGGAGCGTCGGGATCTTCTTCGGCACGGCGACCTTGGCGTAGATCGCCTTCACCATGTAGCTGCCCTTGTGGCCGAGGAAGTGGGCCACCTCCTCAGGCGATGCCCCGCTCCTGACCGCGTTCGTGGCCACGGTGTGCCGGTATCCGCCGACCCCGAACCTCGGGATGCACAGCCTGTCGCAGGTGGCGGCCACGGTCCGGTAGAGCAGCGACGGGCTGAAGCCCCCACGCTCCCGTGACCGCTGGGCGGCGCCGAGAACGGCGTCCGAGACCATCGTGCGGTGCGGCTCCCCGCTCTTGTGCCGTGGGCAGACGAGCACGTTGCCGTCGATCGATCCGGACCGGGCGAACCGGAGCAGCTCCGACAGGTGCCAGCCCGTGCCCGACAACACGACGAGCAGGTCCCCCCAGCGCGGCTCAAGCTCGGCCACGACCTTCCGGTGGTGGTCGATGGGGACGAGCCGGTCCCACTCGCACGGTGGGGCCGAGGGTTTCGCCAGGTCGAGCGTCGGGTCGTCCTGCCGCCGCACCCGCCCCTGCTGCCTGAGCCAGGTGAAGTATGCCTTGATCGTGGCGACCTTGTTCCGGGCGCCGCCGAGCCTCTTCACGGCCTTGTTCAGGACGGGGAGCGTGATCCGCTGCGGGCCGATGCGCCGGTTCCACTCGGCGAGGTGCCGGCGCTTCGTGTTGATCGACTGTGGGTCGATGCCCCGCCGGCCGCAGTCGGCGAGGTACTCCTCGACCCAGATGTCGTTGAGGGGAGGCTGCGGTCCGGAGCCGCCGCCCGTGTTCATCCTGAGCAGGGCGATCAGCGCATCCTGCTCGTTCTCTCTGTGGGTGGAGACCATCCGGCCGTTGACCTCCCCGTAGAAGGTCCGCCTGCCGGTCTTCTCCGATACCCAGATCCTGCCACCGCTCCATCTCTCCCAAGCCATTTGTCGGTCTCCTGGTAAGGCGACTACCCCTAAGGAGGGGGTCGCCGTTACCGGTAACCGGCAAATGTCCGGAGGTACACGGTACGGGCGTAAGGCCTTGATACTATTGAGAGGCACCGGGCGGATTCGAACCGCCGAATACGGGTTTTGCAGACCCGGGCCTTACCACTTGGCGACGGTGCCGTAGGGTCAGCCTTTTATAGGAGGCCCGTTGCGCCGTCAACGCGGGCGGCGAACGGCGTCCCGGCGGCGTCGTCCCGGGCCGGAGCCCGGGCGTCCGGGCGGGCGCGGACCTCGGCGCGGGCGACCCGCAGGCCGCGGGCGCGGAGCGCGGCGGTGAGGCCGGGGAGCTCGGCCTGTGCGGCGCGCGCGAGCGCGGCGGCGGGGCGGAGGGTGAGCTCGATGCCTCCGGCGCCGGCGCGCAGGTCCACGCCGAGCGCGGAGCCGAACGCGAGCGTGAGCGCCGACCCGTCGGCCTGCTGCGCCACCTCGATGGCGGCGGGCAGCGCGCGCACGGCGGACCGGAGGGCGGCGACGTCGGCGGGGGCGGGCGCGGACGCGGACGCGCCGGGAAGCGTGGGCGCGGCCGTCGGCGCCTGGGGGGCGGCGTCCGCGAACGCCCCGGCGCCGGCCCGGTGCGCGCGGTCGGTCGCGGCGCTGGCCGCGGGCGACGGTGCGCGGGCCGTTCCTCCGGCGCCCGGCTCGTCTCCGTCCGACTCCCCCGCGCTCGCGCGCGCCGCGTCCGCGCGCCCGCGCTCCGCCCGCACCGCCTGCGCGGCGCCGGCCCGACCGCGCTCGTCGGCCCGCCTCGCGCGCTGCAGCGCCTCGTCGAACCGCTGACCGGCGGCGCGCGCGTCGCGCCGTCCCGCCGCCTCCCGCGCCTCGGCGCGCCCTCGCTCCGCGGCGGCGATCACCGGCCGCTCCGCGCGCCGGCCGCGCCCCGGAGGACGTTCTCGTTCGTGGACATGCCCGGCGCCGGTGCAGCCCCGGTGCCGACCGCGCCGTGCGCAACCGCCCTTCGTCTCCGGGGAAACCGCCGGCGGCGTGCTCCGCCCGGTCCGCCCGGCGACCGCCGCCGTCCGCGGCCCGGACGGGCGCTCGCAGATCCATCCCGAGGAAGGTGCGTTCACCCCTGCGAACCACCCGGAGGAACGCCATGACCCGACGCCGCGCCCTGCCCTTCCGCCTCCTCGCACTCGGGACCGCCCTCGCGCTCCTGCTCCCGCCGGCCGCCGCCTCGGCGCGGCGCGGCGACCCGCGCCCCGAGCCCTATCCGGCCGTGGTCCAGCGCGTCGCAGGGATGGTCTCGGATCCCGACGCCCGGCGCGCCGCGCAGGCGCACGGCCTCGACCTCGTGAACGTCACCTGGGAGGACACCGGCCGCTGGCAGGGCTCGTCGCTCGGCCCGAACATCAGCGACGTGACGCTGGAGGTCGTGTCCGAGGACGGGGACGCCCGCAAGCTCGCGCTCATGCCGGTCCTCCGCTTCCCCAACTTCACCGACCGCACCGCCGACGTGCCGCTCGACCGGATCTGGCTGCGGGTGGGGAATGCGCGGGAGAACGGGCGCGAGCGCGTCATCACGCTCCGCGACCTGCTCGCCGATCCGGCGCGCTGGCTGTCCTCGCCGCGCGACGGCGCCGTCCGCGGCGGCTCGCTGCTCGCGCCGCGCGACACGCACGCGCTCGTGTCGGCGCAGGCGGCGTTCCTGCCGGTGCCGCGCCAGGGCCGCGCGACGTTCCACCCGGTGATCTTCAACTACCAGTCGACCGCGGGCGATCCCGCGGTGCTCACCATCCTGGTGACGCGCCAGGGCACCTCGATCACCGTGGTGGACAACGCGCGCGACACCGTCTCGGGCGGCGCGAGCTGGGGGCAGCGGCTGTTCTTCAACGCGGGCGGCGAGCGCGCCCCGCTCATCGCCGAGCGCCTCTCCGACGTGCGCGGGCGCGGCACCACCCTGAACGGCGAGGCCGCCTCCGACCTGGGCGACGACGCGAACGTGCTCATGCTGGTGCAGGTGCCGCTCCGCCGCCGCGAGCCGCCGCGGCGCGCCGAGGCCTACGGGCAGGCGCCCATGGCCGCCGCACCGGCGCCGCAGGCGAAGTCGATGGCCGCGCCGGAGCGGGACCTCGAGACGGCGGTGCTGGGCCACGGCGCGCTGGACGGCCCGTACACCGAGCTGGCCGGGCTCGCCGTCGAGCGCGACCCGCGCTTCCCGGTGCGCGTGACGGTGCAGTTCTACCAGGCGACCGCGACCGGCCGGATCGGCGACGCCGAGGTGGCGCGCCTCGCCGCGCAGATCCGGCGGGTCTACGAGAAGGGCGACTTCGTCGGCTCGCTGGTGGTGCCCGGCCCCGGCGACGCGCGGCGCCCCACCGCGTGGACGCCCGCGCCCCCGCCGCCCCGCTGCGGCGGCTGGGAGCAGGACTTTCCCGGCCTCGCCGAGCGCTGCCGCCGCGACGGCACGCCGCGCCCGGCCGTCGGCGTCCGCTGACCGGGCCTCGGGCCCGGCCCCGTCGAGCCTCCGCTCGCCCTCGACACGCTCGGGGGCGAGCGGTTCGCGTACGGGCTCAGCTCCGGTAGTCGGCGTTCTCGGTGACGTACTCGTGGGAGAGGTCGCCGCCGAGCACGTCGCAGGCGCCGGCGCCCATGCCCAGGTCGATCTCGATCTCCACCCGCCGCTCGTGCGGCGGGTGGTCGATCGGGGGCCGGAACAAGACGCCGTCGGCGGGCGGCGCGCTCGCGTACAGCTCCGCCGCCTTCATGTGCGCCACCAGCCGCCGCTCCTTCTCCGGGTCGAGCCGCATGGCGCCGCCCTCCAGCACC
Source organism: Anaeromyxobacter dehalogenans 2CP-1 (assembly GCF_000022145.1). Taxonomy (NCBI): domain Bacteria; kingdom Pseudomonadati; phylum Myxococcota; class Myxococcia; order Myxococcales; family Anaeromyxobacteraceae; genus Anaeromyxobacter; species Anaeromyxobacter dehalogenans. The sequence continues at coordinate 1,439,732 of NC_011891.1, read as the reverse complement.
ACCTCGCCGCCCACCCGCATCACCGCGCGCGCCGGGTCGAGCGCGATGCCGGCCGCGCCGGCCACCTTGCCCACCGCGCACAGCAGCCGGCCGACGTTCGGGTCGTTCCCGTTCACCGCGGCCTTGAGCAGCGGCGAGTTCACGACCGCCTTGCCCACCCGGTGCGCCACCGCGTCCGACGGCGCCCCGCGGACCGCCACCCGCACCACGTGGTGCACGCCCTCGCCGTTCCGGACCACGTCCTCGGCGAGGTCGCCGCACACGCGCGCGAGCGCCGCCGCGAACTCGGCGGCCGGCGGCGCCGGGCGCCGGCGCGAGGAGAGCAGCACCACGGTGTCGGACGTGCTGGTGTCGGAGTCCACCGAGATGCGGTTGAAGCTGCCCTCCACCGCCCGGTCGAGCGCGGCGCGGAGCGCGTCGCGGGGCACGTCGAGATCGGTGAGGAGGTAGACCAGCATGGTGGCCAGGTTCGGCTCGACCATCCCGGCACCCTTCGCGAAGCCCACGATGCTCCCGCCGCCCACGTCGGCCCGGCGCAGCTTCGGGTACAGGTCGGTGGTCATGATCGCCTCGGCGGCGGGCAGCGCCGAGCCGCCCTGCAGCGCCGCCGCCGCGGCGGGCAGCGCCTCCACCATCCGGTCCACCGGCAGCCGCCATCCGATGACGCCGGTCGAGGACGGCAGGACCTCCTCCGGCGCGAGCCCGAGCAGCCGCGCCGCCTCGGCGCAGACGCGCTCGGCGGCCTCGACGCCGTCCGGCGCGCACACGTTCGCCACCTTGTTGTTGATCACCACCGCGCCGAGCGCCGCGCCGTCCAGCCGGCGGCGCCCCACCAGCACCGGCGCGCCCGGGAACGCGTTGCGCGTGAACTTCGCCGCGAACGCCGGGGTGGGCCGGTCGAGCGCGATGAGCGTGAGGCGCATGCGGCCGGGCTTCGGGACCTCCACCGGCACGAACTCGAACGCGCAGGTGCCGATGCGGAAGCCCTCCGGCAGCGCGGACCGGGACTCGAGCCAGGCCCGGTGCTCGGCCCGGGTCGCGAACGTGAGGGAGGTGGACGCCATGCGCGCCTCTTTACCACGCCCGGCGGAGCGCGGCTGCGCGCGGGGGCGGCCCGCCGCGGAGCCGCCGCGCGACGCTGGACGGCCGGGAGCCGCCCGACTAGAAACCCGCGATGGCCGCGCCCCCGGTGCTCTGGTTCCTGCTCTGCGCCCAGCTCGCCGCGGGCGGCGGGCCAGCGGTGGTGCGCGAGATCTCGGTCACCGGCAACCGGCGCACCGCCACCGCCTATGTCCGGCAGGCGCTCGAGGTGGACGTGGGCGACCGGTTCGACGGCGACGCCGCCGCGCTCGAGCAGCGCCTGCTCAACCTCCGGCTGTTCAAGGGCGTCCGGGTGACCCCGCGCCCCGACGGCGAGGGCGGCGTGGCGCTGGAGGTGGACGTCCAGGAGCGCTGGACCCTCCTGCCCATCCCCATGTTCACCTCCTCGGGCGGGGAGACCGGCGGCGGCCTGCTGCTGGTGGAGTCGAACCTGTTCGGATGGGGGAAGCAGCTCATGGCCGGCGGGACGCTCTCGACCCGCGGCGCGGCCGGGATGGCCGGCTACTGGGATCGGGAGGTGGCCGGCACCCGCTGGACCGCGGACGCGTTCGCGATGCGCCAGGACGCGCGGCGCGAGCGGACCGACGGCGGCGGCGACGTGGTCTACGCCTACCGCGACGCCCGCACCGACCTGACGGCCGCCATCGGCCGCCGGCTCACCGAGCGGTTGGCCGTGAGCGCCGGCTGGTTCGGCGTGTGGTCGGACGCGAGCGCCGAGGACGGCTGGGCGCCGCCCGCGCGCGTCGGGCCCGCCCGGGGCCCGGTCGCGGCGGTGGCGTACGACGCGAGCGACTTCCACCTCTTCTACGAGCGGGGCGTCACCGCGCGCCTGCGCTACCGGCACGCCGACGCGGCGCTCGCGGGCGGGCGCGACCTGCGCCAGGCCGACGCGCGCGCGACGTGGGGCGGCGCGAACCGGCTCGGCCACGCCTGGTCGATCGCGGTGGCGGCCCAGGGCGTCGAGGGCGACGCCGCGGTGGACGCGCTCCGCCTGGGCGGCGCGCCGGGCGCGCGCGGCTTCCCGACGGGCGGGCTGTGGGCGGAGCGCGCCGGCACCGCGGCCCTGGAGTACGCGGTGCCGATCTGGCGGCCGCGCTGGGGCGTCGCGACCGGCGTGGCGCTGCTCGACGCCGGCCTCGTCCGCTGGCGGAGCGACACGACGCGGTACGTCGCCCCGGGGGTGGGCCTGCGGGTGCACGTCGCCGACGTCGCGCTGCCCGCGCTCGGCCTGGACGTGGCGTGGTCCACCACCGCCCCGGCGCCGATGGCGAGCTTCGTGGTGGGCTTCCGCATGTGAGGGCGCCGCCCGGCGTCTCCTGCGCACCTCCACCTTCACCGAGCGCGCGCCCCCCGGGGCTCGCGCCCTCGCGAAGCCCCGGGCGCCGGATACAATGCGCGGCCGTGTCCACCGTCAACGCGCTCGCGCGCGAGATCTCGGCCAAGATCGTCTATTACGGCCCCGGCCTGTCCGGGAAGACGACCAGCCTGCAGCAGATCCACGCGAGCGTGCGCCCGGAGAGCCGGGGCCAGCTCGTCAGCCTCTCCACCGAGGGTGACCGGACGCTGTTCTTCGACTTCCTGCCGCTCAAGTCCGAGCAGGTGCGCGGGCTCACGCTGCGCCTGCAGCTCTACACGGTGCCCGGCCAGGTCTTCTACGACGCCACCCGCAAGCTGGTGCTGAACGGCGCCGACGGCGTGGTGTTCGTGGCCGACTCGCAGGCGTCGGTGCTCGACTCGAACCTGGAGTCGTTCGCGAACCTCGAGTCGAACCTGGCGGAGATGGGGATCGACCTGCCCGCGTTCCCGCACGTCATCCAGTACAACAAGCGCGACCTGCCCGGCGTGCTGCCGGTGGCCGAGCTGCGCCGCCAGCTGAACCTGCTCGGCGCGCCGGACTTCGAGACGGTGGCGAGCCGCGGCGAGGGGCTGCTCGCGGCGCTGAAGGAGATCACGCGCCGGGTGGTGAAGGACCTCGACGCGCGCCACCCGCACCGCGCCGCCCCGCGCCAGATCCTGTCCGGCGGCGGCTCGGAGCTGGCCTCCCGGATCTCCGCCGCGGCCGAGGCGCCCGCCCCGCCCGCCGCGCCCGCCGGCCGCCCGCCCGCGCCCCGTCCCGACGCGTCCGCCCCCGAGGCGTACCGGGATCGCGGCCAGCTCCTGGGCCTGTCCTTCGCGCGGATGTTCCCGGGGCGCGGCGCCGCGCTCGCCGACGTGGAGCACGACCTCCGCGAGCGCTCCTACGGGCCGGCGGCGCGCCGCGCCGCGGAGGCGATCGCGGAGCTGCTCGCCGGGCTGCGGGTGGACGAGGCCGCGCCCGCGGCGCGCGCCACGCTGCTCGGGCTGGACGGGCGCGAGTTCCTGCGCCTGGGCCGGATCGCGGCGAAGCCGGACGCGGCCGTCACCGAGCCGGAGGCGCTGTTCGCGCTCCACCTGCTCGTCGCCGCGATGGTGAAGCTCGAGCGGATCTGAGCGACCCGCTCGCCGCGGGCGGGTCAGCCGATCCGGCGGAGCGCGCCCAGCACCACCGCGAAGTGCAGCGCGGCCGCCGCGACCACCATCGCGTGGAAGACCTCGTGGTAGCCGAACACGCCCGGGAACGGGTTGGGCCGCTTGGTGGCGTAGACCACCGCGCCGAGGCTGTACACGAGGCCGCCGAGCCCGAGCAGCACCAGCCCGCCGGTGCCGGCGGCCCGGGCCACCGCCGGCAGGAGCGGCAGGATGAGCCAGCCGAGCAGCACGTACAGCGCCGCGCTGAGCCACCGCGGCGCCCGCGGCCAGAGCACCGCGCGGAAGATCCCGAGCACCGCGCCGGTCCACACCAGCGCCAGCACCAGCGTGCCCTTCTCGCCGAGCAGCAGGCACATGGGCGTGTAGGTGCCGGCGATGAGCAGGAAGATGGCGGAGTGGTCGAGGCGCCGCATCAGCAGCCGCGGCCCCGGCGGCCACATGGGCCGGTGGTAGAGCGCGCTCACCGCGAACAGCGTGAAGAGCGAGGCACCGTAGACGTGGGCGGCGACGCTGGCCCGGCCCGGCGGGGCCGTGAGCGCCACCGCCACCCAGGCGGCCAGCGAGATGGAGGCGGCGATCTCGTGCGAGACGCCACGCAGCAGCGGCTTCCCGGGGCGCACCGTCGGGTCGATCACCTGTTCCATGAGCCGTCTCCCTCCGGAACAGGAGTAGGCCGCTCGCGTCATGCGCGTGTCACGGCCGCGCACCGCACCCCACCGACGCTACGCCGGACCGGGGGTGCCGACACGGCGCGGCGAGCGGACGGGAGCCGGGGCCCCGTCGCGCAGGTCCACCAGCCCCAGCCGGACGAGCTTCCGCAGCGCCTTCAGGGTCTCGACCTCGCGCAGCGGGCAGGACAGGGCGACGCTCGCCACGTCCCACGCGCCGTTCACCCGGGACGCGACCTCGCGGTCGATGCTCCCGAGCCGCCGCCCCGCGGGCGAGTCCAGCGAGGCGGGGCCGCCGAGCAGGACCGGCACCGCCACCGGCGACAGCTCCTCGTAGAGCGCCGCCACCTGCTCGCGCTCCGCCTCGCGCAGCAGCGCCCGCACGCGGCGGTCCGACGGATCCGCGGCGAGCAGGCTCCTGAACACGATGGCGGCCTCGTCGAACTGCCGCTCGCCCACGAGCAGCTGCGCCTTGTCGATGAGCGAGGAGACCGGGTCGGCGTGCGGGGCCACGCCCTCCACGTGGGCCAGCCCGAGCTCGCGGAGCGCCTCGACGCGCCGGAGCGCCGCGGGGCGCGAGAGGTGGAGCCCGAGGCGCGCCTCGGCGATCGACACCCGGCGCCGGGCTGCCTCCAGCAGGGCGCGCTGCCCGGGAGTGCGCGGCGCGCCGGCGCCGTCGGCGCACAGCAGCGCCGACTCGGACGGATAGCGGCGGTCGAGGTCGGGCCACTCGTCCAGCCGGCGCAGCCCCTCCAGCGTCATCTGGCCGACGGAGAGGTCGAGCGGCACGCCGTCCTCGAACCCGGCCGCGCCGTCCACCAGCGCGAACCGGCCGCCGGGCGGCGCCAGGAAGAGGTCGACGATGCGGTCGGCGCACGCCTCCGGCCAGAGCGCCTCGGGCGGCTCGGCGTGGTGCCAGCCGGCGAGCGTGCCGAGCCCCGCGTGCTCGCCGGGCGGGCGGGCGGCCGCCCGGATGCGACGATCCTGCACCTCCAGCCAGAAGCGCGCGCCGTCGCCGGAGTCGATCTCGAGCACGCCGGCGCGGCGGCCCTGATCGAGCCACTGGAAGAGGTCCGGAAGCGGGAAGGTGGCGAGATCGCCCTGGAGCACCGGCGGATTCTGGCACGGCCCGCCGGGCGGGGCGAGCCCGCCGCCGCCCGCGCTGGCCCGGGCGGCAGAGGGGGCCTCCCCCGGCGCGCGGCTTGGCCCGCCTCGCGGCGCGGCCCAGCTTTCCCGGCGCGCGTACGAGCGGCCGTCGGGCCGCGGAGCGAGGGCGGGGCATGCGAGGGTTCTGGCTGGCGGTGGGGCTGGTGGCGGGCGCGGCGCTGGCCGCCTTGACGGCGTGCGGTTCGGGGTCGTCGAAGCCGAAGGCGTCGGACCCGGCCCCGGTGTGCGACGGGAGCTGCCCGGTGGCGCCGGGCTGTCCGCAGATCACCTGCCCTCCTCCGCCGCCTCCCCCGCCGCCGCCGGTCGATCCGCCCGCCGCGGCGGGCGGGTTCACCTTCTACGGCGAGGCGCAGGGGCTCACCGCCGACGTGAGCGACGCGTCGGCGGACGAGGGCGGGAACGTGTACGTGGCGGGCGGGTCGGCGCTGTTCGTGAAGCGCCGCGACGACCGCGACTTCGTCCGCGTCGACCCGGCCGCGGCCGGCCTCACCGCGAACTGCCACGACCCCGCGGAGATCGCGGTGGAGGCGCCGCAGAGCCCGGCCGTCCCCTGCCCCATCATCTCGGTGGCGGGCGCGGCCGCGGGCGCGGCGGTGGTGGGCTACCGGGGCGTGGGCTCGGACTACGACTACGACGCCGAGTGGGCGCGGCGCTCCGGCGGCGCCGACGTGGTCGCCTTCGACGGGACCCGGGTGACGCTGCAGCGCCACGTGTTCATCGCCTCGCCCCCGGGCGTCATCTGCGAGCACTGGGACAACACCAACTACCCCCAGGTCCCGTGGAACTCCGTCTGCGGCGAGACCTGGTCCGACTCGACCTGGGTGTCCGGGCGGCGCGGCAAGGGCCGGGTGGTGCACCGGATCGTGGTGAACCACGACGCGACCCGGCCGCTCTCGCAGGGCGACGTCTACCTCGGCGCGTCGCACGCGGTGCTCTCGATCCTGGCGGCCAACCCGGAGCAGCGCGGCTGGCTCGACTACATCAAGGGCGACGCGGCGTTCGCCGACAGCTTCGCGATCTTCGAGCACGAGCACCCCGCCATCACCGGCAGCGACGGCCGCTTCCTCACCGGCGAGTCCACCGGCCTCGCGCTCGATCCGGTGGCGAACGTGCCCTGGTTCTCGAACGAGGTCCGGACCGCGAGCCTGCCGGACTACGCGACCATGAACCGCCCGAGCTGGAACGGCTGGTGGGGCAGCATGGCGCCGGTGACGCCGCACGCGACGTTCTTCGGCGGGGATCCGGCGGACGACACGTACTGGGACAACGTCTCCGGGCTCACGTTCTGCGGCGACGGGACGCTGTGGGTCGCCTCGGCCGGCAAGGGCATCGCGCGCGTGGGCATCGACCGGGCGAAGACCGTCACGGACCCGGCGAACGCGTTCTCGGTGCAGCGCATCGACCTGCCCGCCGGCACCGGCAACCAGGCCAGCGCCATCGCCTGCGATCCGTCGGACGGGTCGATCTGGGTCGGCTTCGGGTGGGGCGGCTTCGGGCGCTACAAGGACGGCGCGTGGCAGGCCTCCGGGACGGTGCCGCAGGGCGCGCCGAAGATGGCCTGGAACCCGGTGCGGAGCATCCAGTTCGACCGGTGGGCGTCGCCGCGCATCGTGTACATCGCGCACGGGCCCAGCCTGAAGTACGGGGCCGGCGGCGTGACGGTGTACGCGGGCCCGTGACGGCCGCGCTCCATGCCGCCGCGACCCGCGCCGGCGCGGGGCGGGCGCGCGTGCGGTGCGCTCGTCCCCACGATGGACGTTCACGCGTAGTCGCGCACGATCACCTGGCCCGGGCGCGGCTCGGCGGTGAGCAGGCCGAGCGCGTCGGTGAGGATCCACGTCTGGAGCGCGGCGTCGGCGGGCCGGCCCAGCGAGTGGCCGGCGACGAAGCCGCGCGGGCACAGCGCCCGCGGCGGCCTCGCCTGCAGCGTCTCCTCCGGCTCGACCGTGATCACCACCGTCGGGATGCCCACCAGCTCGATGCTGCGCTGCACGGTGACCACCGTGCGGTGGCACAGGCGTCAGCCGCCGGTGAGCAGCACCGCGCCCGGCCGCTCGCGGTCGATCTCGCGGACCAGCGCCGGGATGGTCCGCTCGCGCAGCTCGCGGAGCGCCTGGCTGTAGCCGAGCGAGAAGTGGCGGGCGGTGAGCCCGCCCACCCGCCCGTCCCGCGCCAGCTCCCGGACGCGGTCGATCGGGAACACGCAGTTCAGGTCCGCGTCCACGCAGGCGTGGTCGTAGTGCGTGTCGTCGTAGCGGAGGTCCTTCGCCTCCGCGTCGCCTGGGATGGCCCGCCAGGTGGTGTCGCCGCCGGTGTCGAACGGACGGTCGCCGGCGAGCCGCACCGCCGCGGTGGAGACGAGGCAGACGCTGGCCTCCTCCAGCTTGCCGGCGAACGGCGTGAACGGCACGCAGTAGCGGGACAGCTCGAGCGGCTTCGGGACGGCGTCGTCCGCCATGGCGGGCCTCCTCGGCTACTTCAGCTTGTCGAGCGCCTGCATGATCTTGTCGGTGGGCGGCTGCTCGCCGATGTCGTGGATGTCCACGTAGGCGACCTTGCCCTGCCGGTCGATCACGAAGATGGCGCGCTCGGGGTGGCCGTCGTCGCCGCGCAGCACGCCGTAGGTCGCGCTCACGTGCCCGTGCGGCCAGTGGTCGGAGAGCAGCGGGTACGACAGGCCGCCCATCGACTTCGCCCACGCCTCGTTGGTGAACACCTGATCGGTGGAGATGCCCAGGACCTGGGCATTGCGCCGCTCGAACTCGGAGAGATCCTCCTCGTACGACGGCATCTGCACCGTTCAGACGGGGGTGAACGCGGCCGGGTAGAACGCCAGCACCACGTTCTTCTTGCCGCGATAGTCGGAGAGCTTCACCTTGCGTCGAGCCGCGCCCTTGCCGGCCGTGTCGCCCGTCGCCATCAGCTCGAAGTCGGGCGCCTCGTCGCCCACCTCGACCTTCCAGATCGGCTTCGCCATCTGCTGCTCCTTCCCGTGGGGGATCGGAGGCTGATCATGTTCACGGCGGGGCGCTGGGGCCATCACTGTGGGTCGAGAACGACCGGGGGCAGCCCCGAAAAGGACGCTGCTGGGGTGGGACCCCTTTGCTAACAGTTCGCGCCATGGATCTCCTGACGCGCTTTGCCGGCAACGTGCGGCGCCTCCGCTCGAAGAAGAACCTTTCGCAGAAGGCGCTGGCCGACAAGGTCGGGATCTCCGTGTCGTACGTCTCGATGCTGGAGCGCGGGCAGCGCTCGCCGCCGCTCGAGACCATCGAGAAGATGGCGAAGGCCCTCGGCGTCCCGCCGGCCGCGCTGCTCGGCGGGCGCTAGACCCGGCCCCGCCCGACACCCCGATCCCCGGCCCATCCCTCCCCGCCTCGTCGCGGGCGCCGCCGCTCGACCCTCAACGTCCCAGCGTCGGCGCGCCCGGCCTCCACTCGGCCGGCGCCTTCTCGCCCGTCTCCAGCGCCTCGAGCACGCGGACGATCTCCGAGATCGAGCGGCCCACCCTGAGGTTGTGGAACGCCGCGTACTGCACCACCCCCTCCGGATCGACGACGAACGTGGCCCGCGCCGCCACGCCCTCCCGCTCCAGCAGCGCGCCGTACGCGCGCGACACCACCCGGTCCGGATCGGCCGCGAGCGGGAACGCCACCTCGCCCAGCTTCTCCTCGATCCACCGACGGTGCGTGTCGAGGTCGTCCACCGAGATGCCGATCGCCTCGGCGCCGAGCGCGCGCAGCTCCGGCATGCGCTTCGAGAGCTCCAGCACCTCCGTCGGGCAGACGGCGGTGAAGTCGCGCGGGTAGAACAGCAGCACCGCCCAGCGACCGGCGAGCGCCGACAGCGAGACCTCCACCGGCGCGCCCCGTCCGCGCACCGCCGGCAGCTTGAAGTCCGGCGCCCTGTCGAGGATCCTCGCCACGTTCCCTCCCGCCCGGCGTCCCGAGGAGCGCTACCTTCGGCCCCGCCGGGCGGCGCGTCAACCCTGGAGGTCACGGTGATCGCCCCCCTGCTCGCGCTCGCGCTCGGCACCTTCAGCATCGTCGCCGCCGATCCGGCCACCGGCCAGATCGGCGTGGCGGTGCAGTCCAAGTTCCCGGCGGTGGGCGCGCTCGTCCCCGCCGCGCGCGCCGGCGTCGGCGGCGTCGCGACGCAGGCGCTCGCCAACGAGGCGTGGCGCGCGGAGGCGCTGCGGCTGCTGGCCGCGGGCGTGCCCGCGGAGGAGGTGGTGAAGCGGCTCGTGGCGGCGGACCCGCAGGCCGCCGACCGGCAGATCGGGCTGGTGGACGCGAAGGGCGACGCGGCCGCGTACACCGGCGCGCGGTGCTTCGACCACGCCAGCCACGTCACCGGCCCGGGCTTCTCGGTGCAGGGGAACATCCTCGCCGGCCGCGCGGTCCCGGAGGCGATGGCCCGCGCCTACCAGGCGGCGCGCGACGCCGGCAAGCCGCTCGCCGAGCGCCTCCTCGCGGCGCTCGCGGCCGGGCAGGCGGCGGGCGGCGACCGGCGCGGCATGGAGAGCGCCGCGTTGCTGGTGGTGAAGCCGGGCGGCGGGTACGGCGGCTCCGGCGACGTCTGGGTGGACCTGCGCGTGGACGACCATCCGCAGCCCATCGCCGAGCTCACCCGGCTCTACCGCGACGTGCACCAGTTCTACTTCGGCGAGACGGTCCGGGCGGTCCCGCTCGACGCGAAGGTGGCGCGCGAGGTGCGCGGCGCGCTGCTGCGGCTCGGCTTCCTGAAGGCGCCGGCCGCGCCGGGCGGCGGCGCGTGGGACGCGGCCAGCCAGCAGGCGCTGGAGGACTTCCAGGGCTGGGAGAACCTGGAGGGCCGCACCCGCAAGGACGGCACCATCGACGAGGTGGTGCTCGCGCACCTGCGCAAGGTGGCCGCCCGAAAGCGCTGATCCGGCGGGGCGTTGAAGATCCGCCGGGCCCGGCGCGTCGCTCCGAGGCGGGACCCTCGACGTGGCCGACGTGCCCGGGCGTGGAATCGCTTCCGGCGGCGGGAGGTTCCAACCTTCACGCGGCGCGGCATGGAGCCGCCGAAGGCGGGAGGAGCGGCTTCGATGGATCGGTTCGGACGGCGACAGTTCCTGAAGGGTGCGGCGTTGCTGGGCGCGGCCGGGGCGGCCGGCCTGGTGCCCGCCGCCTCGAGCGCCGCCGAGCCCCGCCTCCCGGACACCGATCCGGTGACGTTCGAGGTGCCCGGCCTCGATCCGGCCCACGACGGCCTGCGGATCGCGCAGCTCTCCGACCTGCACGTCGGCCCGCGCACGCCGTCCGCCACGGTCCGCGCCGCCATCGAGGACGCGAACGCGTTCGCGCCCGACCTGGTGGTCCTGACCGGCGACTACCTCTCGCACAGCCGCCGCGAGCTCGCCGCGATGCGCGACCTGCTCGGCGGCCTGGTCGCCCCCACCATCGCGGTGCTCGGCAACCACGACGTCTGGGTGGATCCGGACGGCGCGGCCGGCGCGCTGAAGGGGCACGGCTACGAGGTGCTCGAGAACGGGTGGACCTCGATCCGGCTGCGCGGCGCGCCGCTGCACGTGGTCGGCGTGGGGGACCACCTCACCCGCCGCGACGACGTGCAACGCGCCGTGAAGGGGCTGCCGGCCGGCGCTGCGCCGCTGGTGCTGGCGCACGGGCCGCGCACCGCGGACAAGCTCCGCCACCTGGAGCGCCCCATGGTCTGCCTCTCCGGCCACACGCACGGGGGCCAGATCAACATCCCCATCCTCACGCCGCTGTTCCTCGCCAGCGTCGCGCGCGAGCCGTACGTGCGCGGGCGCTACCAGCTCGGCGCCGTTCAGCTGTACGTGAACCGCGGGATCGGCATGTCGGGCATCCGGGTGCGCGTGAACGCGAGCCCGGAGGTCACGCTCGCCACCCTGCGCCGCGCCGAGCCGGCGTAGCCGCGCCGCGGGGCCCCACGGAGCACGGGCGCGCGGGGCCGGATCTCGCGTAGGCTGCCGGCATGGGAGCCTCGATGCCCGCCGCGCCTGCCCCGACCGAACCCCGAGCGCTCGACGAGGCCGTCGCCCGCCTGCGCGAGGCCGCGCCGGGCTGGGCCGCCGCCCCGCTCGCCGCGCGTGCGGCGCTCGCGCGCGCCATGCTGGAGGGCGTGGGGCGCACCGCGCGCCGCGCCGTGGAGGCGGCCTGCGCGGCGAAGGGGCTGCCGTCCGACGCGCCGCAGGCCGGCGAGGAGTGGCTCTCCGGTCCCTACGTGACGGCCCGCATCCTGCGCCAGCTGGAGCGGTCGCTGACGCTGCTCGCGCGGAACGGCAACACGCCGGTGGGCAAGCTCTCGGAGACGGTCGATGGCCGCCTCTCGGTGCAGGTGTTCCCGCTCACGCGCCAGGACAGGCTGCTCCTCGCCGGCGTCCGCGCCGAGGCCCACCTGGTGGAGGGCATGACCGAGGAGCGCCTGCACGAGACGCGCGCCCGGTTCCACAAGGCGCCCGACCACCAGGGCAAGGTGTGCCTGGTGCTGGGCGCCGGGAACATCAACTCCATCCCGGCGGTGGACGTGGCCGGGAAGCTGTTCAACGAGGGGAAGGTCTGCGTCCTGAAGATGAACCCGGTGAACGCCTACCTCGGGCCCATCCTCGAGGACGCGTTCTCCCCGGCCATCGCGCGCGGCCTGCTCGCGATCGTGTACGGCGGCGCCGAGGTGGGCAGCTACCTCGCGCACCACCGCGGCGTCGACGAGGTGCACATCACCGGCTCCGACCGGACGCACGACGCCATCGTGTGGGGGCCGCCCGGGCCCGAGCGCGACGCGCGGCGGTCCAGCGGGACCCCGCTGCTCGCGAAGGAGATCACGAGCGAGCTCGGCAACGTCTCGCCGGTGCTGGTGGTGCCGGGCCCGTGGGACGCGGGCACCCTGCGCTTCCAGGCGGAGAGCGTCGCCGGCATGGTGACGTACAACGCGTCGTTCAACTGCAACGCCGCCAAGATGCTGGTGCTCCCGCGCGGCTGGCGGCGGCGCGATGCGTTCCTCGCCGCGGTCGAGCACTTCATGGCGCTCTCGCCGGCGCGCCGGGCCTGGTACCCGGGCGCCGCCGACCGCTACCGCGCGCTCACGGAGGGCCGCGCGGCGGTGCGGAGGGTGGGCCAGGGCGAGGGGGCGCTGCCGTGGACGCTCGTGACCGGGCTCGACGCGGACTCCGAGGACCCGGCCTTCGTCACCGAGCCGTTCTGCTCGATCCTGTCCGAGACGGCGGTCGGCTCCGAGGATCCGGTGGACTTCCTGGAGCAGGCCGTGGCGTTCGCGAACGACCGGCTCTGGGGGACGCTGGCGGCGCACATCGTCGTCCACCCTCGCACCCTGGCCGACCCGTCGCTCGAGGCCGCGCTCCAGCGCGCCATCCGGCGGCTCCGCTACGGCACCGTCGCGGTGAACACCTGGGCCGGCTACGGCTACGGCCTCGGCACCGCGCCCTGGGGCGCGTTCCCGGGCTCGACGCTCGAGGACGTGCAGAGCGGGCGCGGCTTCGTGCACAACACCGTCATGCTGGAGGGCGTGGAGAAGGTCGTCGTCTGGCACCCGGCGCGGACGTTCCCGAAGCCGCCCTACTTCCCCAGCCACGCGACCACCGACGCGCTCGGCCGCAGCCTGGTCCGCCTCGAGACCCGCGGCCGCTGGCGCGACCTCCCCGCCGTCGTGCTGGCGGGGATCCGCGGCTGAGCACCGCACGGGGTCGGGGAGACCCGCATCGACACCCGGTGCGAGTTCTGGTTTGCTCCGGGTGACGGTCGCCGTCTCCGGCCGTCTCCGGGGGGAAGCGTTGAGAGGCTACCTGCTCACGTGGCTCGCGCGGCAGTACCGCGACAGCGACCTGCGGGCGTTCGTGCGCGAGCACCCGCAGGACTGGCTGGTCTGGGAGGCGGGCCCGTGGCGGCCGCCCTCGCGCCGGCGCGAGACGCTGCGCACCGAGGAGGTGCGCTTCGCCGCGACGGCGAAGGAGCCGATCGCCATCGTGCTGGAGCCGGCCGCCGACGGCGCGCCGCTGCGGGTGGGCCGGGCCGCCGGCAACGACATCGTGATCGACGACCCGACGCTGTCGCGCGTGCACCTCGAGCTGGTGCGCGACGGCGAGGCCCGCTGGCGGGTGGGCGACGTGGGCTCGTCGAACGGCACGCGCCTCGCGGGCGTGCGGATCGGGCGCGAGCCGGTGCCGCTGCCGGTGGGCGTGGTGCTCGAGGCGGGCGCCGCGCGGCTCAGCCTCTACGACGCCGCTGCCCTGTTCCTGCGCCTGCGCGGCGCCGCCTGATCGCTCACCAGATCTCGCAGCGCTCCGCCGCCGGCCGGGCCATGGGCGTCCCCTCCGCGCAGGCGAACGCGCGCGCGAACTCCGGCAGGTTGGAGAGCGGGCCGTTGACGCGGAACCGGGGCGGCGAGTGCGGGTCCACCACCGCGCGCCGGCGCGCCTCCTGCTCCCGGTACTTCGAGCACCAGGACTGGGCGTAGCCCACGAAGAACTGCTGCTCCGGGGTGAAGCCGAGCAGGGCGCGATCGCCGGCCGGCTGCGCGCGCCGGGCGGCCTGCATGGCCGCGAACGCGAGCTTCAGGCCGCCGAGGTCGGCGATGTTCTCGCCCAGCGTGAGCTTGCCGTCGAGCCGCACGCCCGGCAGCGCCTCGTAGGCGCCGTACTGCTTCTCCAGGCACGCGGCGCGCCGGTCGAACTCGGCCCCCACCGCCGGCGTCCACCAGTCGCGCAGGTTCCCGAGCGCGTCGTACTGGCGCCCCTCGTCGTCGAACCCGTGCGTCAGCTCGTGCCCCAACACCATCCCGATGGCGCCGTAGTTCACCGTCTCGGGCGCCTCGCGGTTGAAGAACGGCGGCTGCAGGATGCCGGCCGGGAACACCATCTCGTTCATCGACGCGTTGTAGTAGGCGTTCACGGCGGGCGGGCTCATGAGCCACTCGCCGCGATCGACCGGCTTGCCGATCTTGGCGAGCTGCCGGTTCGTCTCGAACCGGCCCGCCGCCAGCACGTTCGCGAAGAACGAGCCGCGGTCGACGCGCATCGTGGAGTAGTCGCGCCAGGCGTCCGGGTAGCCGACCTTGTTCACCACGCGCGCGAGCTTCTCTCGCGCGCGCTCGCGCGTGGGCGCGTCCATCCACGAGAGCGAGCCCAGGTCGGCCTCCATCGCCTTCTCGATCTCGGCCACCAGGCGCGTGGTGCGGTCCTTCCCCTCCGCGCCGAAGTGGCGCCGGACGTACGCCTGCCCGAGCGCGAACCCGAGCGCCTCGTCGGTGACGCCCACGCAGTGCTTCCAGCGCGGCTGCAGCTCCTTCGCGCCGGAGAAGCTCGCGCTCTGGAACGCGAAGCGCTCCTGGACCAGCGCCGCCGGGACCGCGCGGAAGGCGGCCATGTCGTCGAGCAGGCGCCAGCGCAGGTACGCCTTCCACGCGTCGAGCGGGGCCGACGCGAACTGCTTGCCGACCTCGGCCACGAACGCCGGCGTGGTCACGCTCACCGCGTCGAGCCCGGGCTGGCCCAGCTCGGCGAAGAAGCGGGCCCAGGGGAAGTCCGGCGCGAGCCGCTCCAGCCCGGCGCGGTCCACGCGGTTGTAGATCCGCGATGGGTCGCGCAGCTCGGCGCGGGTCCAGTGCGTGCGCGCCAGCGCGGTCTCGAGCTGCTCGACCGCGGCAGCGCCCGCCTCGGCCTGCGCCGGCGGCAGCCCGGCCAGGCCGAGCATCTTCCGCAGGTGGGCGGCCCACGCCCTGCGGATCTCCGGGTTCTTGCCGGCGTCGGACAGGTAGTACTCGCGATCCGGAAGCGAGAGCCCGCCCTGGTTCACGATCAGGATCACCTGCGTCGCGTCCTTCGCGTCCTGGTCGGCGAGCAGCCCGAACGGCGCGGTCATCCCGGCGCCGTGCAGGCGCGCCAGCTCGGCGGCGAGCGCCGGCCGATCCGCGATCGCGTCGATCCGCGCCCACCCGGCCTTCAGGTCGGCGAGGCCGCGCGCCTCGATGCCCCGCTCGTCCATGCAGGAGCCGAAGTAGTCGCCCACCTTCCCCGAGAACGCGTCGGCCGGGTCGGCGCGCCCGGCCGCGGCGGCCTCCAGGATGCGGCGGAGCTGGGCGGTGTTGCGCTCGTCCAGCTCGGCGAACCCGCGGCTCCAGGCCGAGCGGTCGGCGGGGATCTCGGTCCGCGCGATCCAGCCGCCGCAGGCGAACCGGTAGAAGTCCTGGCAGGCGTCGGCGGAGCGGTCGAGCGCCGCCTCGTCGAGCGGCGGCAGCGGGGCGGCCGCCGCGGGCGCGGGCGGCGCCGGCGGGGCGGTGCGGCACGCGGCGACGGCGATGAGGGCGGCGAAGGAGAGGATGCGGCGCACGTCGGCCTCCGGGGCGGGCGGGGCGGCGGACGCCGCCCGGCCGCGGCAATATGGCCCCGCGCGCGCGGCCCCTCAAGCGAAACGCGGCCCCGTGTTCACGGTGCGCGCGGCGTCCGGGACGCCAGCCGCGCGGCGCGGCGCTCTCCCGCCTCGCGCTCGCGCCGGCGCTCGTCGTCGGTGTCGGTCCGCAGGGGCGGGGCCCGGGTGGGCTGCCCGTCCGGCCCCAGCGCCACGAAGGTCAGATACGCGTCGCAGCACTTCTTCCGCTCGCCGGTGAGCGGGTCCTCGGTCTGCACCTCCACGCCGACCTCCATGGAGGACCCGAACACCGCGTTCACCTGCCCGTGCAGGATGGCCATCTGGCCGATGCGGATGGGGGCGAGGAAGGAGAGCTGATCGATGGAGGCCGTCACGACCGGGACGCGCGCGTGGCGCATCGCGGCCATGGCCGCGGTCAGGTCGGTCCACTGCATGACCGTGCCGCCGAACGCGGTCCCGAGCGTGTTCGCGTCGAACGGCATCACCAGGTGCGTGACCTCGACGCGCGAGTCGGCGGCGGGCTTGGGAGCGGGCATGCGCCACCCTTAGCACGGGCCGCGGCGCCCCTCCCGCGCTGTCGTGGGTTCGTCGTAAGATGCGCGCCCTTCCCCGGAGCCGATCCATGCCGCTCGAGGTCACCCTCATCGACTACGCCCGCGATCCGCTGCAGAAGCTCTACGGCGCGTACCGCACCTGCTACACGCCGAAGACGCCGGGCGAGGTCTGGGGCGAGATCCGCGACGGCTCCATCTCCGCGGACCGGATCCGCGACTTCATCGGCGAGCGCCTCAAGACCGGCCACGCCTCGCCGCTCGAGCAGGTGGTGTTCTGGTTCGGCATCTCCGGCGTCTCGCGTGCGCTCTCGCACCAGTTCGTCCGGCACCGGATCGGCATCAGCTTCGAGCAGCAGTCGCAGCGCTACGTGAAGTACAAGGAGGAGCGGCTCGACTACGTCATGCCGAAGACCTGGCAGAAGGTCGCCGGGATGGCGGACGAGTACGACCGGCTCATGCGCGAGATCACCCGCGTGTACGAGGACGCGCTCGCGAAGGGCATCCCGGCCGAGGACGCGCGCTTCGTCCTCCCGAACGCCACGCCCACCAACTTCCAGGTGATGGTGAACTTCACCGAGCTGCTGCACATCGCCGACCTGCGGCTGTGCTGGCGGGCCCAGTGGGAGATCCGCCACATGGTCGCGCTCATGCGGCGCGAGGTGATGAAGGCGGTCCCCGAGATCGGCGGCTACCTGCAGCCGAAGTGCGGCGACAAGCGCATGGGGTACTGCGACGAGCCGGTGAAGGAGTGGGAGGCGTGCCCGCTCGGGAAGGTGCGCCCGCACAAGGAGCAGCTCCTGCAGGTGTTCCGCGAGTACCGCGCCGGGAACCTGGTTCCGCTGGCGGAGGAGCACATCCGCGCCGTCGAGGACGCCGGCAACGAGGAGTGACATCGCGCCGCGTCCGCTTGGGGCCCGGCGCGCGGATGACCGCGGCGCCGCCCCCCGCGCGCGAGCGGCTCCGGTAGAATCCGCGCCGGAGCCACCATGAAACCCTTCGTGAACCTCGCGGCGCTGGCGCTCGCGCTCGCCGCCCCCGCCGCCGCGCACGCCCAGCTCTCCGCCGTCACCGACCGCGTGCAGGGCCTGCCCGCGGGCCTGGGGGTGCCCTCGCTCGGCGCGGCCGTCGCGGAGGAGCCCGCCGACCTGTCCGCGAACCCGGCCGCGATCGGCTTCCTCGGCGGCCTGGGGCTCCAGTACTTCCACGAGTCCGGGCTGCGGCCCGGCGCGCGGGGCGACGGCCTGTACGCGGGCGACCGCCTCGGCCCGCTCGGCGTGGGGTACTCGGTGGAGTGGCTCCGGCCCGGCCTCGACGCGGGCGGCGAGCGCTGGCGGCGCAGCCGGCTGGGGCTCACGCTCGGCGACGGCCGCGCGCTCTCGCTGGGCGTCGCCTGGACCTGGATCGCCTCGCGGAACGACGCGATCGAGCAGGCCGGCGGCTGGGACCTCGGGCTGACGCTGCGGCCCACGCGGTGGCTCTCGATCGGCGCCGCCATGCTGGGCCGCGACGCCCGGCTGGGCGGCGCGGACGTGCCGGTCCGCTACGACCTCGGGCTCGCGACCCGGCTCTGGCACGACCGGCTCACGCTCTCCGCCGACCTGCTCGCCGACGACGAGGCGCGCGACGCGTTCCGCTCCGATCACCTCGCGTTCGGCGCCTCGGCCGAGCTGTGGCGCGGGGTGGCGCTCGGCCTCCAGGTGCAGCTCCCGGTGCGCGACCTCCCCGGCGACGCCGGCGATCCGCTCGGGCTCGTGTCGCTCACCTGGAACGCGCCGCACTCCGGCGTCACGTTCGCCGGGGCCGGCGTGGGCGGGCGCGGCGGGTGGCTGGGGGGCGTGCGCCTCTCGGAGGAGCGCTACCGCTCCGGCGGCCCCGCGGTCGTCATGCCCACCGTGGACGTGGATCGCGAGCTCCAGCGCCGGCGCGTGCTCGTGTTCGACGTGGGCGACCGGGATCCCTACGCCACGCTGGTCACGCGGCTGGAGGCGGCGCGCGACGATCCGGAGGTCGGGGCGCTGCTGGTGCGCATCGGCGGCCTGTCGCTGGGCGGCGGGCGGGTCGAGGAGCTGCGCGCGCTGCTCGCCGCGGTGCGGGCCCGCAAGCCGGTGCTCGCGTACCTGGAGGGCGGCGGGACCCGCGAGTACTGGCTCGCCACCGGCGCCACCGCCATCGCGGCGCCGCCCGGCGCGCCGCTCATCGTGAACGGCATCTCCACCTCCCAGCTCTTCCTGCGCGGCGGGCTGGCGCGGCTCGGGATCGCGTTCGACGTGGTGAAGGCCGGCGCGTACAAGAGCGCCGCCGAGCCGCTGGTGCGCGACGCGCCCTCGCCCGAGGCGCGCGAGGCCACCGAGGCGGTCCTGGACGACGTGTTCGGGCGCTTCGTGGCCCAGGTCGCCGAGGCGCGGCGGCTGCCCCCCGAGCGCGTGCGCGCGCTGGTGGACCAGGGGCTCTTCACCGCCGAGGAGGCGAAGGACGCGGGGCTCGTGGACGCGGTGGCCTGGCCCGACGAGCTCGAGCGCTGGGGGCGCGCCGTCGCCGGGCGCCGGCTGTTCGAGCGCGGCGCGTACCGGCCCGAGCCGGAGCGGCTCGCGCAGCGATGGGGCCGGCCCGCGGTGATCCAGGTGGTGCGCGTGGAGGGGATCATCGCCCGCGGGAGGAGCCGTGCCGACCCGCTCGGCGCGGACGGGGTGGCGGGCGCCGAGACCATCGCCGCCGAGATCCACCGCGCCGCCGACGACGCCGCGGTCCGGGCCATCGTGCTGCGGATCGAGTCCGGCGGGGGCGATGGGCTGGCCTCCGACCTGATCTGGCGCGAGGCGGTCCGCGCGCGGCGCAAGGGCAAGCCGGTGATCGCCTCGATGGGCGACCTGGCGGCGAGCGGCGGGTACCTGGTGGCGGTCGGCGCCGACGCGATCCTCGCCGAGCGCTCCACGCTCACCGGCTCGATCGGCGTGTTCGCGGCGAAGCCCGACCTCTCCGGCCTGCTCGCGAAGCTGTCGATCCACCCCGAGGCCTACCAGCGCGGCGAGAACGCCCGCCTGGTCTCGGTGCTGAAGCCCTGGACCCCCGCCGAGCGCGCCGTCCTCGAGAAGCAGGTCGGGGCCTTCTACCGCCAGTTCGTGGCCCGCGTGGCCGAGGGGCGGCGGCTCACCACGGCGGAGGTCGAGGCAGTCGCCGGCGGTCGGGTCTGGACCGGCCAGCAGGCGCTGGAGCGGCGGCTCGTGGATCGCATCGGCACGCTCGCCGACGCCATCCGGCTGGCGCGCGAGCGGATCGGCCTCGCGCCGGACGACGTGGTGGAGGTGCGGCGGGAGGACGGCGGCGGCGCGCTCGCCCGCGTGGCCGGCCACGCCCTCACGGCGGCGCCCGAGCCGCCGCTCGCCGGGCTCGCTCGCGCGTTCCCGGAGCTGTCCGCGCTGGCGCTGCTGACCGAGATCGGGCCGGTGCTCGCGATCCCGGAGGAGTGGGTGGCTCCCGAGGCGGGCCCGTGATCGCGGGACCCTACCGGGCGCGGTCAGGGCTTTCGCTCCAGGATCTTTTTTGCTATGGATTCTCTTGTCTCCCCTCTGCGAGCGACCTACGTTTCGAGGCGGCGGGGTGACCGACCCCTGGTCGACCGGCTCCTGGCACCACGAAGACGAGCCGCCGCCGCGCGATGACCGCGCGGCGCGCCAGCGACGGGACCTGGGGCAGGCGGTTCGCGGAACGACGACTCCTTCCGAGCCCGCGAACGGCGCCGTTCCAGACGCGACGTAGAGACCGCTGGGGGGCGAGCAACGCCCCGCGGTCGGAGCAGACGACAGCATGAACGAGCATGAGCAGACCCCGACCCCGGGTGAAGGCGGGGCCCCGCAGTCCACCAGCAGCCCGAGCCAGCCCGCCGCCTCGGCGGACGCCCCCGACGGCGGACCCTCGGGTCCGGGCGGCGCGCCCGGTCAGGCCGGACGGCGCCGGCGCCGTCGGCGGGGACGCCGCGGCCGCGGCGGTCAGCCGCAGCCGCAGGGCGGCGGCCCCACGCCGATGGGCGCCGGCGGGCAGCCCGGTGCGCCGGCCCCCGCGAACGGGACCGCGCCGCAGGGCCAGCCCGCCCCGGCCGCGCAGGCCGAGGCGACCGAGGAGGTCGAGGGCGTGCTGCAGTTCGAGGGCAAGGGCAACGGCTGGCTCCGCGACGCGAAGCGAAGCTACCTGCCCCAGCCGTTCGACGTCGAGGTCCCGCGCTGGCTCATCGACCGCACCCACCTGCAGCCGGGCATGCTGGTGAAGGGCCTCGCCACGGTCCGCAACATGAAGCGGGTGCTCTCGCGGATCGACACGCTGGAGGGCACCGATCCGATGGCGGTGGTGCGGCGCACGCACTTCCAGAACCTGACCGCCACCGACCCCACCGAGCGCCTGGTGATGGAGACCCGCTCCGACGAGCTGATCGGGCGGGTCCTCGATCTCATCTCGCCCATCGGCCTGGGCGCCCGCGGGCTCATCACGTCGCCGCCGAAGGCCGGCAAGACCATCATGCTGCAGCGGATCGCGCAGGCCATCATCGCGAACCGCCCGGACGTGCACCTCACGGTGCTCCTCGTGGACGAGCGTCCCGAGGAGGTCACCGACATGAAGCGCAACATCAAGGGCGAGGTGATCGGCTCCTCCAACGACCGCCCGACGGAGGAGCACATCCACGTCGCCGAGATGGTGCTGGAGCGCTCGAAGCGCCTGGTCGAGGGCGGCAGGGACGTGGTGGTCCTGCTCGACTCGATCACCCGCCTGTCGCGCGCCTACAACAAGGAGGTCGAGTCCTCCGGCCGCACCCTCACCGGCGGCGTGGACTCGCGCGCGCTGGAGCGCCCGAAGCGGCTGTTCGGCTCGGCGCGCAAGGCCGAGGAGGGCGGCTCGCTCACCATCATCGCGACCGCGCTCATCGACACCGGCTCGCGCATGGACGAGGTGATCTTCGAGGAGTTCAAGGGCACCGGCAACATGGAGGTGGTGCTCTCGCGGCAGCTCGCCGAGCGGCGCATCTTCCCGGCCATCGACATCGGCGCGTCCGGCACCCGCAAGGAGGAGAAGCTCTTCTCGTCGAAGGACATCGAGAAGGTGCGGCGCCTCCGCGGCGCGCTCGCCTCGCTGAAGCCGGTCGAGGCCATGGAGCGGCTGCTGAAGAAGCTCTCGGAGTTCGACTCGAACGACGAGTTCCTGCAGAGCTTCTGAACGGGGCTCGCCCCGCCCCGCGGAGCGGAGCTCCGCGGGGGCCCCACCCTGCTGCGCGAGGTCCCCGCGGGCGCGGCTTCGCCGCGTTCGGGGGCTGCGTCCTCGCGCCCGCCTGCTCCCTCACCCTCCGTGCACGCACACGCCGGGCCGTGCGGCGCTGGATCGCGGCCGGTAGAATCGGCCCCCATGGATCCGCACCTTGCCCCGCCCGCCCCGCCCTGCTCTACTCGCGCGATGAACGCGGACCGGGTCTTCATCGTCGACGACGACGAGCTGATCCTGAAGGCGCTCGCGCGCGTGCTGGAGCTTTCGGGGTACGAGACCCGCTGCTTCCTCCGGCCGGCCGACGCGCTCGCCGCCATCGAGGCCGAGGCCCCGGTGGTGGTGATCTCCGACTACATGATGCCGAGCATGGACGGCGTCGCCTTCCTCAAGGCGGCGCGCGCCCGCTTCCCCGCCGCCGTCCGCATCCTCTGCACCGCCGCCGAGGACTTTCGCGTGGCGCTGCAGGCCGTGAACGCGGGCGAGGTCTTCCGGATCATCTCGAAGCCGTGGCACCAGCAGGAGCTGCTCACCACGGTGAGCCAGGCCGCCGAGGCGGCGCGGCTGCGCATCGAGAACGAGCGCCTCACCGCCGAGGTGCACCGGCAGAACGGGCAGCTGAAGGAGATCAACACCCGGCTCGAGCAGATGGTACAGCAGCGCACCCAGGCGCTGCTGGAGGGGCTCATCGCCGCGCTCGACTACCGGGACGCCGAGACCCAGTGGCACTCGCGGCGCGTCTCGCTCTACGCGCGGCGCCTGGCGCACCAGCTCGGCATGGAGGAGCCGGCGCTCACCGTGATCGAGCACGGCGCCCTGCTGCACGACATCGGCAAGATCGGCGTGCGCGACCGCGTGCTGCTGAAGCCGGGGCCGCTCACCGGCGAGGAGTGGACCGAGATGAAGCGCCACCCGGAGCTCGGGTGGGCGCTCCTGCAGCGGGTGGACTACCTGCGGCCCGCCTCGGCGATCGTCCTGCAGCACCAGGAGAAGTGGGACGGCAGCGGGTATCCCTCCGGGCTGGGCGGAGAGGAGATCGTCATCGGCGCGCGCATCTTCCACGTGGTGGACACGCTCGACGCCATCACCAGCGATCGGCCCTACCGCCGCTCGCGCCCGTTCGCGGAGGCGCGCGAGGAGATCGTCCGCTGCCGCGGGACGCAGTTCGATCCGCGCGTGGTGGACGCGTTCGTGGCGGTGCCGCCGGAGGACTGGGAGCGCATCCGGCTCGACGTCGAGACGGTGGCGGTGCTCTCCGCCGACCTGGCCGAGAGCCCGCCGCACCTCGAGGACCTGGATCTCGCCGGCGCGCGCGCCTGAGCGGCGCCGCTACTCCAGCGCCACGCCGAGCAGCTCCGCGGTCTCGCCCGCGCGCACCTCGACCGTCGCGCCGGCGCGGAAGCCGTCCTCCGTCCGGAACTCGACCCGGTGGCGCCCCACGGTCACCTCCAGCGTGCGCACCTCGCCCGCGCCGAGCGGCGGGCGCTGCGCCTCGCCGTCCAGCACCAGCGTGGCCGCCACCCGCGCCTGCACCGAGATCCGCCCGGTGGCGGGCCGGCCCGGGGCCGTGCGTCCCTGGGGCGCGGCGGGCGCCGCGGAGACGGTCGGGATCGCGGGCGCCGCCGCGACGGGCGCCGCCGCCACGGGCGCGCCGGGGGGCTGGGGCCGGCGCGGGCCGGTGAACGCCAGCACGGCCGCGACCGCCACCAGCGCGCCGAACCCGGCGGCGGCCGCGGTGCGGCCGGACACGAGCGCCGGGCGGGACGGGGCGGGCGCGGCGAGCGCCTCGGGCAGGCGGAAGAACGGCGGCGCGGCGAGCCCGCCGTCGGCGCCGTCGGCGCCGCCCCCGGACGCCGGCGGCTCGTCGGGGCGGACCGCGATCACCTGGGTGCGCTCGGGCGGCGACGGCTCGCGCGCCGGGGCCGGCGCGGCGCGGAGCTTCTCGAGCCGGTCGAGCTCCGCCCGCAGCTCGCCGGGGAACGAGACCGCCATGGTCCGGGCCAGCGCCGGCGGATCGCCGGGCGGCTCGTCGGGCGGCACGCCGTGCGTGAACGCGAGCAGCGCGTCGCGCAGGTCGCTCGCCCACTCGAAGCGCTGCGCCGGGTCGCGCGCCAGCGCGCGCAGCACGATGGCGTCCAGCTCGGGCGGCAGCCCGGGGCGGGCCCGCGACGGCGGCGGCACCTCGGCGCGGCGCACCCGCTCCAGCACCGAGAGCTCGGACTTGCCGCTGAACAAGCGCGCGCCGGTGAGCATCTCGTGCAGCACCACGCCCAGCGAGAACACGTCGGAGCGGTGGTCCACCGGCTGGCCGCGCACCATCTCCGGGCTCATGTAGCCGAACTTGCCCCGCAGCACCGTGTCCTGCCGGCGCGTGCGCAGCGCCGCCTGGGCGATCCCGAAGTCGATGATGCGCACCGAGCCGTCGAAGCCGAGCAGCACGTTCGCGGGCGAGACGTCGCGGTGGACCACGCGGAGCGGCGAGCCGAGCGCGTCGCGCTTGCGATGCGCGTGGTCGAGCGCGTCGGCCACCCGCGCCGCCACGTGGGCCGCGAGCGGCACCGGCATCGGCTCGCCGCGCGCGCGCAGCCGGTCGAGGAGCGCCCGCAGGTCCTTGCCGGGCAGGTAGTCCATCGCGATGTAGTAGCCCTCGCCGTGCATCCCCAGCTCGTGGATGGGGACGATGGCCGGGTGGTCGAGCTGGACGACGAGCCTCGCCTCGTCGAGGAACATCGTGATGAACTCGGCGTCCTCGGCGAGCGTGGGGAGGATCCGCTTCAGCGCGTACAGGCGCCCGGCCGGCTCGCCGCGGCGGATCGCGACGTACACCTCGGCCATGCCGCCGACCGCGATGCGGTCGAGGAGGAGGAACCGGCCGTAGGGTATGGGCTTCCGCATGCAGGGGGCCCGGGGGTCCGGCTATGATACCCCGATGGCGACCACCTGCTACGGCTGCGGGGCGACGCTGCGCATCGACGGACCGGTGGGACGCCGGTCCACCTGCCCCGAGTGCGACGCGGATCTGCACACCTGCATGTGCTGCCGCCACCATGACGAGGCGGCGGCGCACCAGTGCCGGGAGCCGCACGCCGACCACGTGGTGGAGAAGGACGCCTCGAACGCCTGCGATCTGTTCCAGCTCGGAGACGGCGCCTCGCGCCGGCGCACCGGCCGCTCCGAGGCCGCGCGCAACGCGCTCGGCGCGCTGTTCGGCGAGGCGCCCCGGGCGACCGAGGATCCCCGCGATGCGCTCGAGGCGCTGTTCCGGAAGAAGTAGACGGGCCCCGCGGACCGGGTGCCGCCGTCAGGAGGTCTCGGCCGCGATCCAGGCGAGGTAGGCGTCGCTCCCCGCCTCCACCGGCAGCACCAGCACCTCCGGCACCTGGTACGGATGCAGCTCGAGGACGCGCGCCCGGAGCGCGTCCACGCGGGCGGCGCGGGTCTTCAGCACGAGCAGCGCCTCGCCCTCGTCGTGCACGCTCCCCTCCCACCGGTAGATCGACCGGATGGCCGGCACGACGTTGCCGCAGGCCGCGAGCCGCTCCTCGACGAGCGCCCGCGCCAGCCGCGCGGCGACGTCCGCGTCGGGCGCGGTCACGAGCACCACCCGCGCCTCCGTCATCCCGCCCTCCGGCCGCCCGCTCGCCGCGTCACAGCCCCGCCGCGCGCGACACCAGCTCGCGCATGATCTCGGACGTGCCGCCGGCGATGGTCATGGCCCGCACGTCGCGCCAGGCGCGGGCGATGTCGCTCTCCAGCACGTAGCCCATGCCGCCGTGGAGCTGCATGCAGTCGTAGGCCACCCGCTGGGCCAGCTCGCAGGCGAACAGCTTCGCCATCGAGATCTCGCGCACCGCCGGCTCGCCCCGCGCCAGCAGGTCGGCCGCCCGGTAGGTGAGCCAGCGCGCCGCCTCGACCGCGGTGAGGTGATCCGCGAGCCGGTGCCGCCAGGCCTGGAACTTCGCGACCGGCCGGCCGAACGCGCTGCGCTCGCCGCCGTAGCGCATCGCGTCCTCCAGCATGAGCTGCATCCCGGCGACGGCCTGGACGGCCGCCACCAGCCGCTCGCCCTGGAAGTTCGCCATGACGTGGTAGAAGCCCTGATCCTGCTCGCCGAGCAGGTTCGCCGCCGGCACCCGGCAGTCCTCGAAGAACAGCACCGCGGTGTCCGACGAGGGCAGCCCCACCTTCTCCAGCGTGCGCGAGACCTGGAAGCCCTTCACGTCGGTGGGGAACAGCAGCAGCGAGAGCCCGCCGTGGCCGGCCTCGCCGGTGCGCACGGCCAGGGTGAGGAAGTCGGCCCGCGCGCCGTTCGTGATCCACATCTTCGAGCCGTTCACCACGAGGTCGGCGCCGTCTCGCCGCGCGGTGGTGCGGATGGCCGCCACGTCGGAGCCGGCGTCCGGCTCGGAGATCGCGAGCGCCGCCACCCGCTCGCCCCGGACCGCGGGCGCCAGGAACTCCCGGCGCTGCGCCTCGGTGCCGAGCTCCCCGATCACCGGGATGGCCATCTCCCCGTGCACCAGCATGGAGACGGCCAGGCCGGCGTTGCGGCAGCGCGCCAGCTCCTCCGCGTAGGCGACGACGTACCACCAGTCGAGCCCCGAGCCGCCCACCTCCGGCGGCTGCCGGATGCCGAACAGGCCCAGCTCGCCGAAGCGGCGGAACAGCGCGCGCGGGAAGCTCCCCGCCTCGTCCCACTCGCGCCCGTGCGGCGCGAGCTCCTGGTCCACGAACGCGCGGACCGTCCGGCGGAACGCCTGGTGGTCCTCGGTGAACGGCTCGAACGCGACCGCCGGCGCGCCCATGGTCGCTCCGCTACTTCCCGAGCATGCGGCGCTTCAGGTCGTCGTCGGCGGGCTTCCGGCCGAGCCAGTTGCGGAAGAGCGCGTCGGCGAACGCCTTGCCCTCGACCGTGGCGGTGCCCTTCGGCCCGGTGACCACCGCCCCGGTGCCCGGCAGGTAGGTCACCGTGATCTCGCCGCCCTTCTTGACGTCGCCGATGGCGGGCGCGATCCGGTCGAGCTGCGGCACGAGCGCCGCCGCCTCGGCCCCGGAGTTCGCCTCGAAGCCGTCGCGGAACGCGCCCATGATCGACTTCTGGTCCACGTCGCGCCGGAACACCATGCGCACGCGCCTCGGCTCGTCCGCCGCGAGGATGGCGTTCGCGTCCGAGGACGGCGTCGCGAGGTAGAGCGCACCCACGTAGACCTCGATCCAGAGCTTCTTCCGGATGCCCGCCCCGTTCAGGCGGAGCTCCTTGCCCTCGACGGTCACGCTGTCCGGGAGCTCCACGCCCGCGACCTTGCGGGCCGCGGCGCCGAGCGGGAGGACGAGGAGGAGGGCGGCGACGGCGGCGGCCTTGCGCATGCTTGACTCCTGGTGATCGAGAGGTCCCGCCAATCTACCGCGCGCCGCGCGGCAAGGCAGCCGCCCGGCGCTGGCCCCGGGTGGGCCGCTGCCGGCCGACCGTCCGGGCGGGCCCCTCCCTGTGCAGAAGGCCGCCGGCGTGCGGTGCGAGGGCCTCGCGGCGCCGCGCGAGCGGGCGAGCGATCGCGGTCCCCTTCCGTGCGCGGCCGTGCGACGTCGGAATACACCGCCGGCGGCCCTCGTTTGCACCGCCGGAGGAATCCCAGCCCGCATGCTGCGCACCATCCGCTCCCGCCTGTTCCTGCTGGTGGGGCTCGCCTCGCTCGCGTTCGTCGCGCTCGGCGCGCTCGTCTCGGTCCGCTCGCTCCGCGCGCGCGCCGAGGCCGAACAGCTCTCGAACCTGGATGTGGCGCGGACCGCCGCGGCCGCGCTGCGCGCCCAGATCGACGGGGTGGCCCGCGCCAGCGCGGTGCTCGGGCACGCGCTCGACGGCGGCCGGATCCTGGGCGAGGACGCGGCGCACCTGCTCTCGGTGGCCGTGCAGGACTCCGGCGTGGTCCGCGATCTCTCCTGGGTGGCGCCGGACGGCCGGGTGGTCGCGTCCAGCGACGCGCGGCTGCACGAGGTGTCGTTCGCCGACCGCGCCGAGCTGCGCCGCCTGCTCGCCGGCGACGCGGTGGCGGTGGGGGACCTGGTGCGCAACCCGGCCGACGGCGCGCCGGTGGTGGCGGTCGCGACCGCGGTGCGCGACGGCGCGGGGCGGCTCTCGGGCGCGCTCCTGGCCGCGGTCGATCCGGAGCGGCTGGCCGCGCGCGTCCTGCCGGCCCGCGAGGGCGAGGGCAGCGTCGGCATCGTGGATCGCGCGGGGCGGCTGGTGGCGCGCGTCCCGGCCATCCCGCTCGCCTGGGACGACCGCCTGGTGGCGGGGGCGCAGGACCTGGTCCGGGCGGCGCTGGCGGGCGCCGAGGCGACCGGCCCGATGCGTTCCGAGGGTGGCGGCCCGGCGCGGCTCGCGGCGGCGGTGCCGGTGCCGGAGCTGGCGTGGGCGGTGCGCGCGACGCAGCCTCGCGCGGACATGCTCGCGCCCATGCGCCGCGAGCTGGCGATCGGCGTCCTCGGCGCGGGCCTGGTGGCGCTGGTCGCGCTGGGCGCGAGCTGGGCCGTGGGCGCGCACACCTCGCGCGCGCTGCGCCGGCTGGAGCGCCACGCCGCCGCGCTGGGGCGGGGCGAGGCGCCGGAGCCGCTCACCGGGCCGGACGAGGTGGTCCGCCTGGGCGCCGCGTACGCGCAGATGGCCCGGCACCTCGACGCGGTCCGCCGCCGGTTCGAGGCGGCCTTCGCCGAGGCGCCGGTCGGCGTGCTGATCCTGGATCCCGCCGAGCTGCGGGCGCGCTGGGCCAACCCGGCGTACCTCGCGTTCCTCGACGCCCCGTTCCGCGGCGAGGGCGTGCAGGGGCTGCGGCTGGAGGAGTTCCTGCCGCGCGCGCAGGAGGCCGGCCTGGTCGCGCTCCTGCGCGAGGTGGCGGCCGGCGACGTCGCGCACGAGGAGCAGGAGTACCGGTACGACGGGTTCGCCCGGGGCCCGACCTGGTGGCGCTGGTCGGTGCGCGCGGTCGAGTCCGGCGGCGGCACCCGCGACCTCGTGCTCATGGTCACCGAGGTCACCGAGCAGGTCCGCGGCCGCGAGCAGGTCGAGGCCGACCGGCGCCGGCTGGAGGCGGTGCTGCGGGTGCTGCCGGTGGGCGTGCTCATCGCCGACGCCGGCGGGCAGGTGGTCCAGGCGAACGACGCGGCCCGGCGGATCTGGGGCTCGCGCGCGCCGCTCCGCCCGGGCGCGCTCTACCGGGAGCAGCGCGCGCGGCGGGCCGACTCCGGCGCGCCGCTCGCCGCCGGCGACTGGGCGCTGCAGCGCGCGCTCCGCTCCGGCGAGGCGGTCGGCGGCGAGCTGGTCGAGATCGACCGCTTCGACGGGACGCAGGCGGTGGTCCTGAACGGCGCCGCGCCCATCCGCGACGGCGAGGGGCGCGTGGTCGGCGCCGTCACCACGCTGCTCGACGTGACCGAGCTGCGGCGCGCGGTGCGCAACCGCGACGAGGTCCTGCAGGTGGTCTCGCACGACCTGCGCACGCCGCTGTCCGCCGTGACGCTGGGCGCCGCCGCGCTGACCCGGCTGCCCGACGGCCCGGAGGCGGCCGCGCAGGCCCGGCGCGCCGCCGCGCGGCTCGCCGCCGCCGGCCGCCGCATGAACCGGCTCATCGACGACCTGCTCGACCTCGAGACGCTGGAGGAGGGCCGCCTGTCGATGCGGCCGGAGCCGTGCGACCCGGCGGATCTGCTGGGCGAGGCGGCCGACCAGCTCCGCGAGGCCGCGCGGGCGAAGGGGCTCGACCTGTGCCTGTCCGCCGCGCCCGGCCTGCCGCCGGTCGCGTGCGATCGCGACCGCGTGCTGCAGGTGCTCGGGAACGTCGCGTCGAACGCGGTGAAGGCCACCGAGGAGGGCGCGGTCTGCCTCGCCGCCGAGGCGCAGGCGGACGGCGCGGTGATCTTCCGCGTCCGCGACACCGGCCCCGGCATCCCCGACGCGGACCTGCCGCACGTGTTCGACCGCTTCCAGCGCGGCAGCGCCGCGCGCTGGCGCGGCTCGGGCCTGGGGCTCGCCATCGCGCGGGGGCTGGTGGAGGCGCACGGCGGCCGGATCTGGGCGGAGAGCGCGCCCGGGGCCGGCACCACCGTGAGCTTCACCCTGCCCCCCGCGGCCGCGCCGGACGAGGCCGCGCACGCCGCGACCGCCTGATCAGGCGCCGCGCGCGCGGGGCCGATGCCCGAGCACCGTGCCGTAGGCCACCCCGGCCACGCCCACCAGCATCCCCGCCATGCCTGCGGCGCTCACCCGCTCGCCGAGCAGGAGCGCCGCCAGCCCGTACTGCGCGAGCGGCGTGAGCTGCAGCCACACCGCAGCCTCGCCGATGGAGAGCGCGCCGTACGCCTCGGTCATGAGCACCTGGGCGGCGTAGGCGGCGAGCCCCATCCCCGCGGCGAGCGCCCAGGCGGTGAGATCGGTGGGCCAGGCGCCGAGCGCGAACGGGAGCGCCACCGGCAGCCCGCCCAGGCAGAAGTAGAAGAAGATGGTCGGCGCGTTGTCGGTGGCCCGCATGGCGCGGATGACGACCGACGAGAACGCGGCGAACACCGCGGCCCCGACCGCGAGCGCCTCGCCCAGCCCCACCCCGAGCGCGAGCGACCCGTTCCCGAGCACCAGCACCACGCCGCCGGTCGCGACCAGCAGCGCCAGCACCAGGTGCACGGTGGGGCGCTCGCCGAACGCGCGGATGCTGAGCGCGGTCGCGATGACCGGGAACAGGTTGTAGAGCATGCCGGCCTCGCCGGCCGGGATGCGCGCGAGCGCGAGGAAGTACAGCACCACCACGATCCCGCCGGACACGCCGCGCGTCCACAGCAGGCGGAGGTCGTGCGGCCGGTACAGCGCGGGGCGGACGCGGAACGCGACCAGCGACACCGCCGCGCCTACCACGAACCGGATGACGGTGAGCTGGCCGGCCGAGAACGCCGCGCCGCCGCGCGAGAGCCGCCGCGCCAGCACCGCCATGAGCCCGAAGGAGAGCGCCGCCCCGAGCAGCTCGAGGCGCGCGAGCCAGCGCGGCTGGGGCCGCGGGGCCCCGGCGCTGCGCGCGGGGGCGGCGGGCACGGCGGCGGGCTCGGGCGTCACGGCTCCTCCGCCGGCAGGCCCTCGGCCATCCGCGCCTCGCGCGAGCGGGCCTCGCGCGGCGCGTGGCCGAGCAGGCTGCCGTAGAGGATGCCGCCCAGGCCCAGCAGCACGCCGAGCACGGTCGCGAGCGAGAGCCGCTCGCCCAGCGAGAGCGCCCACAGGTAGCTGGCGATGGGCGTGAGCTGCTGCCAGAGCGCCGCCTCGGGCACCGAGAGCGCCCCGTAGGCCTCGGTCATGGAGAGCTGCGCCAGGAACGCGACCGCCCCGACGCCCAGCGCCGCCAGGTAGGCGCCGGGCGCCGACGGCCAGGCGTGGAGCGCGAACGGCAGCGACACGAGCAGGCCGCCCACCGAGAACGAGAAGAAGATGGTCGGGGCGTTGTCGGTGGGGCGGAGCGCGCGGATGGCGGTGACGGCCGCGCCGCCCAGCACGCCGGACACGATGCCGAGCCCCTCGCCCCAGCCCAGGCCGAGGCGGACGCTCCCGCCGCCCAGCACCAGCCACACCCCCGCGCTCGCCACCGCGAGCGCGATCCACAGGTGCACCGTGGGGCGCTCGTTCAGCACGAACAACGAGAGCAGCACCGCCCAGATGGGGAAGGTGTTGTTGAGCAGCGTGGCCTCGCCCGCCGGGATGCGCTCGATGGCGAGGAAGTAGAGCAGCGCCGCCACCCCGCCGAAGAGGCCCCTCGCGAAGAGGAGGTCCTTGCGGTGCGGCCGGAACGTGCCGGGGCGCGCCCGGAACAGCGCCAGCACCGCGGCGAGCCCGATCGCGAACCGGACCAGCGTGGCCTGCCCCCCGGACATGCCCTGCCGCGCCGCCAGCTTGGCGAGCGCCGCCGAGGCCCCGAACAGCACCGCCGAGGCGAACAGGAGCGCGCGGGCCCGCCGGCGCAGCCGCACGCGATCGGGCGAGCGCCCGCCGGCCACCCCTCCCGCCGCCCGGGCGGGCGTCGCGTCGCTCGGCGCGAGCGCGCCGGCAGGGAGCTCGGGAGGGGCCATGGGCCAGTCGGTGCTATCACCTTCGCGGGAAACGCGGAAGGCGCGCCGCCCCCCGGCCAGCGGCGCTGGCCAATGTCGGAATCCTCCGTTAAGTAGACCGCTTCATGAGCGAGCCCGAGTTCATCTCCGTCAAGGGGGCGCGCGAGCACAACCTGAAGTCGGTCACGTTCGAGATCCCCAAGAAGAAGCTGGTGGTCTTCACGGGCGTCTCCGGATCCGGCAAGTCCTCGCTCGCCTTCGACACCCTCTACGCCGAGGGCCAGCGCCGTTACGTCGAGTCGCTCTCCTCCTACGCCCGGCAGTTCCTCGGGCAGATGGAGAAGCCGAAGTACGACACCCTCCGCGGGCTCTCGCCGACCATCTCGATCGAGCAGAAGGCGGCCTCGAACAACCCGCGGTCCACCGTCGGCACCATCACCGAGGTGCACGACTACCTGCGCGTGCTCTACGCCTCCATCGGCGTGCAGCACTGCCCGGGCTGCGGCCGCGCGGTCGGCAAGCAGACCGCGCAGCAGATCGTGGACACGGTGCTGGGGATGCCGGAGGGCGCGCGCATCCTGGTGCTCGCGCCGCTGGTGCAGAACCGCAAGGGCGAGTACCGCGACCTGTTCGCCGACCTCGCCAAGCGCGGGTTCTCGCGCGTCCGCGTGGACGGAATGATCCACCAGCTCACCGACCGGCTCACGCTCGACAAGAAGCTGAAGCACGACATCGAGCTGGTGGTGGATCGCCTGGTGGTGAAGGACGGCATCCGCCCGCGCCTCACCGACTCGGTGGAGACCGCGCTCCGCGAGGGCAAGGGCACGCTGGTGGTGGCCGACGCCGACAAGGAGCAGAAGGTCGGGCCCGGCGATCCGGAGGAGTACAAGCGGCACGACCGCTTCTTCTCCGAGCTGAACGCCTGCCACGCCTGCGGCCTCAGCTTCGGCGAGCTCACGCCCCCCGGCTTCTCCTTCAACTCCCCGCTCGGCTTCTGCCCGGACTGCCAGGGCCTGGGCACGCGCCCGGAGATGGACCCGGACCTCATCGTCCCCGACCCGTCGCTCACCATCCGCGAGGGCGCGGTGGAGCCGTGGGCGAGCGGGATGGAGCGCGGCGAGGGCTGGACGTTCGAGTTCGTCGAGCACCTGTCGCGCGCGCTCAAGCTGGACCTCGACACGCCCTGGTCCAAGCTGCCGAAGAAGGACCGCGACGTCATCATGCTCGGGACCGAGGCCGCCGGGAACGGCCGCTACCGGCTCGAGTGGGAGGGCGTCGTCAACCAGCTCTACCGGCGGTTCAAGGCCACCGGCTCGGAGGCGATGCGGCGCTGGTACATGCGCTTCTTCTCCGACAAGCCGTGCCCGACCTGCAACGGCGAGCGCCTGAAGCCGGAGAGCCGCGCGGTGCGAATCCGCGGCCGCGGCATCGTGGAGCTGTCGCACCTCACCATCGCCGACGCGCACGCGTGGCTCTCCGCGCTCGACCTCGGCGGCAACGAGGCGCGCATCGCCGACGAGCTGCTGAAGGAGATCCGCAACCGGCTCAAGTTCCTGCTCGACGTGGGGCTCGGCTACCTCACGCTCGACCGGCCCGGCCCGTCGCTCTCCGGCGGCGAGAGCCAGCGCATCCGGCTGGCCTCGCAGATGGGCTCCGAGCTCACCGGCGTCATCTACATCCTCGACGAGCCGTCCATCGGCCTGCACCAGCGCGACAACGGCAAGCTCCTCGCCACGCTCAAGCGGCTCCGCGACGTGGGCAACTCCGTCATCGTGGTGGAGCACGACGAGGAGACGATGGAGGAGGCCGACTGGATCGTGGACTTCGGGCCCGGCGCCGGCGCGCACGGCGGCGAGGTGGTGGCCGAGGGCACGCCCGAGCAGGTGAAGCGCAACCCGCGCTCGCTCACCGGCGCCTACCTGTCCGGCCGGGCGGAGATCCCGCTCCCCGAGCGGCGCCGCGCCGGCGACCACGGCGCCATCACCATCTTCGGCGCGCGCGAGCACAACCTGAAGGACGTGACCGCCACGTTCCCGCTGGGCCGCTTCGTGGCCGTGACCGGCGTGTCCGGCGCGGGCAAGTCCACCCTCGTCAACCGCATCCTGCGCCCCGCGCTCATGCGCCACCACTACGGCACGCGCGAGGCGCCTGGTGCGCACGAGCGGCTGGAGGGCGCGGCGCTGGTGGACAAGGTCATCGACATCAACCAGCAGCCCATCGGCCGCACCCCCCGGTCCAACCCGGCCACCTACACCAAGCTCTTCGACCACATCCGCGAGGTGTTCGCCCAGACGCCCGAGGCGCGCGCGTTCGGGTACCAGCCCGGGCGCTTCAGCTTCAACGTGAAGGGCGGGCGCTGCGAGGCGTGCCAGGGCGACGGCATGAAGCTCGTCGAGATGCACTTCCTCG
Organism: Anaeromyxobacter dehalogenans 2CP-1; assembly: GCF_000022145.1. Lineage (NCBI taxonomy): Bacteria > Pseudomonadati > Myxococcota > Myxococcia > Myxococcales > Anaeromyxobacteraceae > Anaeromyxobacter > Anaeromyxobacter dehalogenans. The sequence goes on along the minus strand of NC_011891.1, from coordinate 1,405,619 downwards.
CCGACGTGCTGGTGCCGTGCGAGGTGTGCGGCGGCAAGCGCTTCAACGACGCCACGCTCCGGGTCACGTTCAAGGGCAAGAACGTCGCCGAGGTGCTCGACCTGTCGGTCACCGAGGCGGGCGCGCTGTTCCAGAACCACAAGGAGATCGCCCGCATCCTGCGGACGCTCGAGGATGTCGGGCTCGGCTACCTGAAGCTGGGCCAGCCCTCGACCACCCTCTCCGGCGGCGAGGCGCAGCGCATCAAGCTGTCGCGCGAGCTGGCGCGGGTGGGCACCGGGCGGACGCTCTACGTGCTCGACGAGCCGACCACCGGCCTGCACTTCGAGGACGTGAAGCGGCTGCTCCACGTGCTCGACCGGCTGGTGGACGCCGGCAACAGCGTGGTGGTCATCGAGCACAACCTCGACGTCATCAAGTACGCGGACTGGGTCATGGACCTGGGGCCCGAGGGCGGCGACGAGGGCGGCCGGATCATCGCCGAGGGGACGCCGGAGGAGGTCGCGCGGGCGCGCGGCAGCTACACGGGCGAGCACCTCGCGAAGGTGCTCGCGGCCCACGCCGCCCGCCGCCGCACGGCCCCGTCCCGCGCCGCCGAGCGCTCCGCGGCGGGGTAGGTGGGGATGCCGCCGCCGCCGCCCGCGGCGGGGACCGCCGTTCGCCGCGCCGACGCCGCGAGGTGAGACCGCCGCCTCATGCCGACCCGCCGCGAGCGCGCGGGGCATACGCGTCCATGAGCGTGTCGCCGAGGATGCGCCGCGCCTCCTCGAGGTTGTGCCCCCGGCAACGGATCCGGAGGTTGTCCGCGGTGGAGGCCCCGCCGCGCGCCCGGGGCACGAGGTGGTCGAGCTCGAGCCGGTGCGTGGCCCCGCACGTCGCGCCCGACGCCAGGACGAAGGTGCATCGTCCGCCGTCGCGGGCCCAGACCTCGCGGCGGACGTGGGCCGGGACGTGGTCCGGGCGCGTGGAGGGGCGAGGGTCCTTCCGCGGCTTCGCCGTGAGCCCCTTCCGCCGGCCGCGCTCGGCGATGAGCAGGTCGAGCGCCGCCTCGAGGACGTTCTCGCGGGAGGCGCCGGGCATCGAATGCGAGAGCGCGTCACGCGCGGCGTCGAGCTTCTTCAGGAACGCCTTGGACACCGTGAGGTGCATGCGCGCCTGGTCGGAGTCGAGCCAGTCGACGGTGCTGGGCTTCGGGGCAGCGGACACCGCTCGCAGTTCGACAGGCTCACTGCGAGCGGACTCTACGAGAGCCTCACTGCGAGCGGACTCGGAGTGAGCCGCGGCCTCGACTCGACTGGGTACATTCAGTTCGGGCGCCCGAAATAGAATCGGCTCCGCAGCAGGCGCCGTCCCGATCGCCGGTGCAGAGACCGCCCGCACCGGCACGACGACCTCGCGCCGCGGCGGGTTCGCCACGGGCCGGATCGAAGCAGCCACCTCCGCCGCATCCCGGCTCGACAGGCCGTAGAACCGCGGCAGGACCTCCGCGCAGTTCTCGGTGGTCACCACCTTCGCCAGCTCGCAGACGGACGAGAGGCACAGCTTGCCGTCCCGCAACCCGCTCTCGACCGCCGGGTACCGCCGGATGAGCTCCGCCGCCGTCTTCCGGTACTGCGCCGCGCCGGCCGACAGCCCCAGCTCGCGACGCAGGAACGAGAACAGCGACGTGTGCCCGCGCTCCCGCCACAGCGCGCGCCGATCGAACTCCGCCAGTGCCACCAGGAACTCCGCCATCGCATGCCGCTCGGAGCGGAGCAGAAAGACGAGACGCTTCGTGAACTCGGCAGCGTTGTCCATGCACGAAGCATCGCACGCGATCTTCGCGCTTCGTGAAACGCACCAGGATCCCCCCAGACGCGCGAGCGCAACCATGGCCTCGCGACTCCTCGCCTCGTCATCCAGCGCCCCAGCCGCGCCCTGCCGGCGCGCCAGAGCCCTGCGCCCCAGCGATTCCGCTGACGGACGCCGCCCCGCCCGCAACGCCCGTCAAGCCCCCAGAGCGTTCCCGTTGGGCCGCAAACAATCACTAACAGTGACCGCCCCGCGCGCCCGGCGCGCCCGGCGCGCCCCGCGCGCCCGGCGCGCCCCGCGCGCCCCGCGCGCCCCGCGCGCCCCCGCGCGCCCCCGCGCGCCCCCGCGCGCCCCGCGCGCCCCCCGCTCCCCGCGCTCCCCGCGCTCCCCGCGCGCCCCCGCGCGCCCCCGCGCGCCCCGCGCGCCCCGCGCGCCCCGCGCCCCCCGCTCCCCGCGCGTCCCGCGCCCCGCCCCAAGAGCTTCTCGTAAACCGATCCCGCCGTACCGCCCACGGCCAGTCAGCCCCGCCCCGACCACCCCCGCTCCTCAAAGCCCCCGACCACCCCCGCGCCTTCAAAAGCCCCCCCGCTCCTTCAAAGCCCCGCCCCCTGCTCCTTCAAAGCCGCCCGCCCCCCTACCCGAACACGTGCTCGTACCCGCGCTCGATGACCTCCAGCGCGCCGGTGCGGATGTCCATCAGCGCGGCGTGCACGGGGATGTGGCGAGGGAGGAACGGCGACGCGCGGATGGCGCGCACCGTCTCGCGGGCGCCCTCGCGCACGTCCGGCACCAGGCCGAAGAACGCGCCGGGGTCCTGCGGGATGTCCGCGTCGGCCACGCCGCGGGCGCGCATCACGCGGCGCAGCTCGGTGCCGCCGACGCTGGCGACGCCGCAGTCGGTGTGCGGGATGACCAGGATCTCCTGGCAGTCGTTCACGTACACGGACGCGGCCAGCGCGCGCATCAGCTCGGAGCCGGGCGCGATGCGCGCGCCGGGCACGCGGAGCGCCACCGCGTGGCCGCGCTCGACGCCGAGCGCGCTGCCGAAGAAGTGCGTCAGCCGCGGATCCACGCACGTGACGATGCACAGGTGCCGGTGCGCGATGTAGCTGCCGGGGTCCTTCCCCGGGCCCGCCACCTTCCGGTTGTCCTCCAGGATCTCGTCGAGCAGTGCCACGTGGCTCCTCTCTGGCCTCGCCCGGCCCGGGGCGGGCCGGACAGGTTAGAGCGCCTGCCCGCCGGCGACAACCCACCGGAACGCGAAGGGCCGCCCCGTCGCCGGGGCGGCCCGCCGATGCTGCGCTGCGGCGAAACCGCTCAGCTCTTCTTGGTGTCGTCCTTCTTCTCGGCGGCCTTCTTGGCGGCGCAGTGCGGGCACTGGCAGTTCGCGCCGCACTTGCACTCCTTGCCCTCGCCGGCGCACGGGCAGCCGACCTTGGCGTCCTTCTTGTCGCCCTTGTCCGCCTGCGCGGACTTGTGCATCGGGCAGTTCTTGCAGCCGTCCTCGTCCGCGAGCGCCGGCTGCGCGGCGAAGACGGCGAACGCGGCAGCGGCCGCGAGGAGCATCCGGATCATGGTCGTCTCCATCGGTGGTGAGCGGCCGCGGACGGCCGGCGTGGAGCGCGAAGCCTAGGAACCGGTGCGCCAGGGTGTCAAGCGAAGGACGGTCGCAGCCGGGGCGGCCGGGGGACGTCGTGTGGACCCGCCCCGATCCGGCCGCTAGATTGCCCGGCGATGACGACCCTCGACCCCGACCGCCTGCTGGCCATGCTCCGCGACCCGAACGTGGAGAGCCAGGAGATCGCGGCGCTCGTCGGCGCCCCGCGCGAGGAGGTGGGCCGCGCCGCCCGGCTGGTGCTCGGGCTGGCCCGCGCGAAGCCGGAGGAGGTCGCGACGCTCCCAGCGCCGCTCGCGCTGGCCCTCTCGCGCGCCGCGCTCGCGGCGCCCCGCGCGGACGTGCTGGCCGCGCTCGCCGGCCACGCCTCCCGCGACGTCGCCAAGGAGGCGAAGCGCGGGCTGCACCTCCTGCGCATCCGAGGGGTCCAGGTCCCGGAGCCGCCGCGGCCCGCGCCGCCGGTCGCCGCGCCCGCGCCGGCCGAGCCGCCCCCGCCCGCCTACGCCTCGGCGGTGGACGGCCGCGGCGAGCGGGCGGTGTGGCTCTCGCGCGCCGTGCCGGGCAAGGGCATCGAGGTCGGGCAGGCGGTGATCTCCGACGAGCGCGGACTGGTGGAGCTGCAGGTGGCGCTGCTCGGGCGCAAGGAGTGGCGCGCGTTCGCGCGGGGCATCCTCGACCGCGGCGCGGCCATGGGCGTCGGCGAGATCGAGCGCGCCCGCGCCCACGCGCTGGTGGCCGAGGCCCGCGCGCGCAACGAGGTGACCGGCCAGCGCGTACCCGAGGGCAGCGACCTCTGGCTGGCGCAGCTCGGGCCGGCCGCGCCGCTCCCGGATCCGGCGGCGCGCTTCCCCGCGCTCCCGGACGCGGAGGAGGCCGCCGCCCTCGAGGCATCCGGCGCGCTCCACGACCTGCCGCTGCTGCGCGGCTGGCTCGCCGACGAGGGCTACCTGCGCGAGGTCGCGGCGCGGCTCGACGAGGTGGCGGTGTCGCCGCTCTACCTCGACGAGCGGCAGCGCGCCGAGCAGATGGCGCGCGTCCTGGACGAGGCGGTGGTCCGCTACCTCGAGCCGCCGCGGCGCGCGCTGCTGGCGGGCCGCCTCTACTCGGTGGCCGAGCACCTCGACGCCGCCGGCGACGCCGCGAACGCCCGCGCCGCCGCCGCGGCCGCGCGGGCGCTGGTGGCCGGCAGGGCGGCGGGCGAGATCCCGTTCGCCCGGCGGCTCCTCGAGAAGGCGTTCCCCCCCGCCGCGCCGGCCACCGCCGGGCCGGACGCCGGCGCGCCGCCGCCCGGCGAGGCGGGATCGCCGCTCATCGTGGCGCCGCGGTGAACCGTCGCGCCGAAGCGCCCGGCCCCCCTCGCGAATTGACCCCCGGGGCGGCCTGCGCTACCTCTGCACCGTGCCGCCCCCCGCCGGTCCGTCGCCCACCGTGGACGTGGTGATCCTCCTGCCCGGGGACCGGGTGGTGATGGTGCGCCGCAAGTACCCGCCGCCCGGCTGGGCGCTTCCGGGCGGCTTCGTGGACGCCGGCGAGACGCTCGAGGCGGCCGCGATCCGCGAGGCGCGCGAGGAGACCGGCCTCGAGGTGACGCTCGAGGACCTCGTCTACGTGTACTCGGACCCGCGCCGCGATCCCCGCCGCCACACGCTCTCGGCGGTGTTCATCGGGCGCGCCGCCGGCGAGCCGGCCGGCGCCGACGACGCGGAGGAGGCGCGCGCCTTCGCCTGGGACGCGCTGCCCTCGCCCATCGCCTTCGACCACGGCGAGATCCTCGCCGACGCGCGGCGCCTGCTGCTCACCGGCGCCCGGCGCCGCCCATGACCCCGCTCTCCGCCACCGACCGCGCCGCCCTGCTCGGCATCGCGCGCGGCGCGATCCTCGCCCACCTCGGCCTGACCCCGCCGCGCCCGCTGCCGGAGGACGGCGCGCTGGGCGAGCGACGCGGCGCGTTCGTCACGCTCGAGGTGGACGGCGAGCTGCGGGGGTGCATCGGCACGTTCCAGCCCGCCGGCAGCCTCGCCGCCACCGTGGCCGCGATGGCGGTCGCCGCCGCGCACGAGGATCCGCGCTTCCCGCCGCTCGCGGCGGAGGAGATCGCCCGGCTCACGCTGTCCGTGTCGGCGCTCGGCCTGCCCCGGCGCATGGCGGACCCCGGCGAGCTGCACGTAGGGCGGCACGGCCTCCTGGTGAAGCAGGGCTGGCACCGCGGCGCGCTCCTCCCCAGGGTGGCCGTCGAGCACGGCTGGGACGCGGCCACCTTCCTGAAGCACGTGTGCCTGAAGGCCGGCCTCCCCGCGCGCGCCTGGCAGGAGCCGGACGCCGAGGTCGAGGTGTTCGAGGCCGACGAGTTCGGCGAGGAGCCCAAGCATTGACGACCGCCGTCGCCGTGATCGCCGCCGTCCTGGCGGTGTCGCTGCTCATCGTGCTGCACGAGGCCGGGCACTACCTCGCCGCCCGCCGCTCCGGCATGCGCGTCGAGCGCTTCAGCATCGGGTTCGGCCCGGTGGTGCTCTCCTTCCGCCGCGGCGAGACCGAGTTCGCGATCTCCGCGCTGCCGCTCGGCGGCTACGTGCGCATCGCCGGCATGGCGCCGGGCGAGGACGTGGACCCGGCCGACCGCGGCGCGTACGCGAACCAGCCGGCCTGGCGGCGGTTCGGGGTGATCCTGGCCGGCCCCGCGATGAACTACCTGGCCGCGGTGCTCATCGCGGCGGCGCTGCTCGCGAGCGTGGGGCTGCGCACGCCCGACGCCTCGGCGCGGGTGGGCGCGCTGGTGCCGGGGAAGCCGGCCGAGGTGGCCGGGCTGCGCCCCGGAGACCGGATCGCCGCGGTGGACGGGCAGCCGGTCGAGCGCTGGACCGACCTCGTCGGTCAGCTCCAGCGCCACCCCGGCCGGCGCATCGTGCTCGACGTGGAGCGTGGCGAGGGCGCAGCGGCGCAGCGGCTCGCGCTGCCCATCACGCCGGAGGACGACGACGGGGTGGGCCGGGTCGGCTTCCGGCAGCACGACGTGCTGGTTCGGCGCGGCGCGCTCGGCGCGCTCGCCGACGGGTTCGCGCGCACCAACGCGCAGCTCGGCGGCCAGCTGGCCGCGTTCGGCCAGGCGTTCTCCGGCAGGCAGAAGGCGGAGCTGTCCGGGCCGGTGGGCATCGCGCAGGAGCTGGTGCGCGGCGCGCACGAGGGCGTGGAGCGCTTCTTCACCCTGGTCTGGACCATCTCGGTGGCGCTGGCCCTGCTGAACCTCTTCCCCATCCCGGCGCTCGACGGCGGGCGCCTGGTGTTCCTGGGCTACGAGATCGTCACGCGGCGGCGGGTGAACGCGCGGGTGGAGAACGCGCTGCACCTCATCGGCTTCGTGGCGCTCGTCGGGCTCCTCCTCGCGGTCACCGTCTTCGGCGACCTGGCCCGCCTGCGCGGGCGCTGAACCGGGCCTCCCGGCGCGCTACGCTCCCTCCATGCCCGTCCACGTCCTCTACTTCGCCGGCGCCCGCGACGCGGCCGGCACCTCGCGCGAGACGCTCGCCGAGGTCCCCGCCACCGTCGCCGACCTGCGGCGCGTCCTCGCCGCGGCGCACCCGGCGCTCGCGCGGATCCTGCCGCGCTGCCGCATCTCGGTGGACCAGGCGTTCGCCGACGACGGCGACGCGGTCCGCGACGGCGCCGAGGTGGCGCTCATCCCGCCGGTGGCGGGCGGCGCGCCGGTCTTCAAGGTGGTGGATCGCCCGCTGACGCTCACCGAGGTGGTAGACGCGGTGTCCGGGCCGGGGCTGGGCGGGATCGTGACGTTCACCGGCACGGTGCGCGACGCGACGCGCGGCCGCCGCGTGCTGCGGCTCGAGTACGAGGCCTACCCGGCCATGGCGGAGCGGACGCTCGCCGCCATCGGCGAGGCGGTCGGCCGCGAGCACGGGGTGCAGGTCGCCATCGTGCACCGGGTGGGCGTGCTCGCGCCCGGCGAGGCGGCGGTGGTGATCGCCTGCGCCGCCCCGCACCGCACCCCGGCGTTCCGGGCCTGCGAGGCGTGCATCGAGCGGCTGAAGCAGGACGTCCCCATCTGGAAGCGCGAGGTGTACGAGGACGGGTCGGAGTGGGTGGGCCTGGGCCCGTGACGCGCGCGCCGGGCGCCCGCCCGCGCCCCGGCGGCGCCGGGGCGGCGTGCTATCCTCCGCGCTCCAGGTGCGGCGCGTGAAGGTCCTCATCGCAGACGACGACCGGCTGGTCCGGACCATGGTCGCCGACCTGCTCGCCGAGCTCGGCCACGAGGTGGTCGCGGCCGGGAGCGGGCCGGAGGCGGTGGAGCTGGCGGCCCGCGAGGCGCCCGACCTGCTCGTCCTCGACTTCCTCATGCCGCGGCTCTCCGGGCTGGACGCGCTCCGCGCCATCCGCGAGGCCGGCTCGCGCGCCCCGGCCGTCCTCCTGACCGCCATCAGCGGCCGCAGCGTCCGCGGGGTGGAGGGCGCCGACGCCGCCGAGGTGGTGCTGGAGAAGCCGGTGACGCGCAAGGCGCTGGCGCGCGCGCTCGAGCGGGCGGTGCGGGCGCGATGAGGGTGTTCCGGACGCTGTTCCTCTCGATGCTGGCGGCGAGCGCGCTGCCCACCGCGGTCCTGGCGGTGGTCCTGGTGCAGGACCGGGGCGGGCTGGGCGCGGCGCCGGCCGCGGCGGTGCTCGGGTCGGCGGCGCTCTCGGCGATCCTCTCGGCCTTCGTGGCGCGCCGGTTCACCGAGCCGATCCGCGCCAGCGTGCAGGGCGCGCTCGAGATCGCGCGCGGCCGCTTCGGCCGGCAGCTCGCGGTGCGCAGCCGCGACGAGCTGGGCGACCTCGCGCACGCGTTCAACCACATGTCGCGCGAGCTGGCGGGCTACGACGCCGAGAACCGCCGCCTGGTGGCGGCGCTGGAGCGCGGCTACCTCGACACGATCCGCAGCCTGGCCTCGGCCATCGACGCGAAGGACCCGTACACGCGCGGCCACTCGCAGCGGGTGGCCGAGCTGGCCGTCGAGATCGGCCGCGAGCTGGGGCTCGGCCCGCAGGCGCTGCTCGCGCTCGAGTACGGCGGCGTGCTGCACGACGTGGGCAAGATCGGCATCCCCGACCACGTGCTCGCGAAGCCGGTGCCGCTCACCGCCGAGGAGATGGCGCTCATGCGCGAGCACCCGCGCATCGGCGCGGAGATCGTGGGCGGCGTCGCGTTCCTGCGCGAGGCCCTCCCCGCCATCCGCTGCCACCACGAGCGCTGGGACGGCGCCGGCTACCCCGACCGGCTGGCGGGCGGCGACATCCCGCTGGCCGCGCGCATCGTGAACGCCGCCGACACCTGGGACGCCTGCACGTCCGACCGGCCCTACCAGGCGGCGCTCGCGCCGGGCGCGGCGGCCGGCGTGCTGGCGGAGCTTCGCGGGGCGCAGCTCGATCCCGCGGTGCACGACGCGCTGCTCGCGGTGCTCCGCCGCCGTGGCGCGCTCCCGCCCGCCGGGAGCGCCGAGAGCGCCGCGTGAGCGCGGGGCGGGTGTAGACTCGCCGCCGCCATGCCGCGCCTCGCCATCCTCGATCTCGACGGCACGCTGGTCGACTCGCTCGACGACCTCGCCGCCTCGGTGAACCACGCGCTCGCCACGGTGGGCCTGCCGCCGCGCACGACGGACGAGATCCGCGGCTTCGTGGGCGAGGGCGCGCGGGTGCTCCTCGAGCGCGCGCTCGGCCCGCACGCGGAGCGGCTCGAGCCGGCGCTCGCGGCCTGGCGCGCGCACTACGAGGTCCACTGCCTCGACGCCACCCGCACGTACCCCGGGCTCGCCGCGGCGCTCGCCGGGGCCGGCCGCACGCTGGCGGTGCACACCAACAAGCCCGGCGCGATGGCCCGCCGGATCCTCGACGGGCTCGGGCTGCTGGGCCGCTTCGCGGTGGTGGTCGGCGGGGACGAGGCGCCGCGCAAGCCGGACCCGGAGGGCGTCCGCATCATCCAGTCGCGCGTGGGCGCCACCGACGCCGAGACGGTGTTCGTGGGGGACAGCCCGGTGGACGTCGCGACGGCCCGCGCCGCGGGGGTGCAGATGGTCGCGGTGGGCTGGGGCCTGCGCAGCCGCGCCGCGCTCCTCGACGCGGGCGCGACGGTGCTGGTCGAGAGCGCCGCGGAGCTGGTCCCGTGGCTCGCGTGAGGGCGGCGGCGCGGTCGCGCGGCGGCGCCGCCCGGACCGCGCGGCGGGGCTCCGAAAACTCGCCGCGACCCCGCGGCCGTGCTACCCGGAGTCCCATGCTGAAGCTCCTGCTGAAGCTCGCCGTCGCCGGCGCCGCGCTGGCCGCGGTGTGGGCGTTCGTGCCGTTCGGCGGGCGCACGCTGGGCGACCGCTGGAAGGCCGCGCGGACCCCGTCGGAGTTCGTGGACCGGACCTGGGCCGAGATGAAGGGCACCGCGCCCGCGAAGGCGCCGCCCCCGCGGCCGCCCGCGCAGGCCCGGCAGCAGCCGGGGCGTGGCGGGACCCCGGCCCGGCCGACCGAGGGCCACACCGAGGCGGACCGCCGGGCGCTCGACCGCATCGTGGCCGAGCACCTCGACGGACGCTGACCTCCCCTCCCCCGCCGCCCGCGCGAGCGTCGCACCGGGCGACCCGCCGCCCGTCCGCCCGGCGCTGGCCCGGGTCCGCGCCCTGACACGCGGGTGCGCCTTCTTGCGCACCTCGTCGCCGCCGCCCCACCTTGGATCGGGAGCTCGCGCCTGCGCGGGCGGAGGTGGCCATGTCGGGCTGGACGGTGCTGCTGGCGGCGGTGCAGCTGGTCGCGGGCCCCGCGCCCGGCGCGGGCGGGGCGGCCCCCGCGGCCCCCGCGGCGGCGGCTTCACCCGTGGCGGCGTCCGCCGGGGCGAGCGCGCGCGGCGCGCTCTACACCGAGGCCGCGCGGGCCCCCGCGCCGCCGCCGCAGGCGATGGCGGGGCTCCCCGATCTCTCCCGGCTCGCCGAGGCGGCCATCCCGGCGGTGGTCGGGGTGGTGACGCTCCAGCCCGAGCCACCGCAGGGGCAGGGCAGCGACGACGGCCTGCGGGAGCTGTTCGACAAGCTGCACGACGGGCCGCGGCGCGGGATCGGCTCGGGCTTCGTGATCCAGCGCGACGGCTGGGTGCTCACCAACGCCCACGTGGTGGAGGGCGCCGACCGCGTCGAGGTGGACCTGGGGGGCGGCGTCCCCCGGCTGGCCGCGCGCGTGGTGGGGCTCGACGGGGAGTCGGACGTGGCGCTCCTCAAGGTGGACGCGCCGCGGCCGCTGCCGGTGGTGCCGCTGGGCGACTCCGACCGGATCACCGTGGCGGAGTGGGTGATGGTCATCGGGAGCCCGTTCGGCCTCGACCACTCCGTCACGCTCGGCATCATCAGCCACACCGGCCGCAACGACATCTCGCCGGTGGGACGGCCTGGCACCTACGACTTCATCCAGACCGACGCGTCCATCAACCCGGGGAACTCCGGCGGCCCGCTCCTCAACCTGCGCGGCGAGGTGGTCGGGATCGCCACCGCCGTCAACGCCACCGGTCAGGGGATCGGCTTCGCCATCCCCATCAACATGGCGAAGGAGATCGTCGGCCAGCTCCGCGAACGCGGGCGGGTGGTGCGGAGCTGGATGGGCGTGTCGGTCCGCGAGCTCACCCCGCAGCAGGGCGTCCCGCCCGGCGGCGTGGAGATCACCGAGGTGGCGGCCGGCGGCCCGGCCGCCGTCGCGGGGCTGCGCCCGGGCGACGTGATCATCTCGATCCAGGGGCACGCGGTGCACACCCCCTCGCGCCTGCGCTGGTACGTCTCGACCGCCGGCGTGGGGCGCGAGGTGGAGCTGCGCCTCCGGCGCGCCGGCAACCCGGAGCGGACGCAGAAGGTGCTGCTCGCGGAGGTGCCGGTCCACGAGCAGGCCCGGGCCGAGGCGCGGCAGGTGCTGGGCGAGTGATCCGGGCCGGCCGCGGCCCCCGCGCTGTTGCGCTCCGGCCGCGGGTCTGGTAACCACCGCCCCTCTATGGCCGAGACGACCACGAAGACCAAGAAGAAGGCCCCCGCCGCGAAGGGCGGCGGCAAGAAGAGCTGCACCATCGCCGGCTGCAAGCGCGCGTACCGTGCGAAGGGCCTCTGCTTCTTCCACTACAAGAAGTTCCGCCGCGGCGAGCTCGAGGCGAAGCCGGCCCGCTGGATCGCCTGCTCCAAGCCGGAGTGCAAGAAGAAGGTGTTCCAGCACGGCCTGTGCGAGGAGCACTTCACCGCGTGGAAGAAGTCGCGCAAGAAGAACCAGGGCGCCGAGGCGGCTCCCGCGGCCTAGGCCGTTCCGTCGCCGCGCGGCGGCAGCCGCAGCGCACGCTCCAGCGATCGCAGCGCCCCGAGGAGCAGCTCGACCTCGCGCTGCGTCGGGTCGGCGCGCGCGAGCAGCCGCCGGAAGTCCGCCAGGATGTGCTCCGGGTTCTGCGGGTTCAGGTACCCCGCGGCGCCGAGGACCGCCTGCGCGCGCGCCCACAGCGCCTCCACGGTCTCGATGCGGGCCGGCGCATCGCCGCCGCGTCCGGGCGGCGCCTCCGCGGGCGCCGCGCCGGCCGGCGGCGCCGCGCGCGCCACCTCGTACGCGACCACTGCCACCGCCTGCGCCAGGTTCATCGAGTCGTAGGCGGCGGCCGTGGGGATGGTGCAGACGGCCTGGCACAGCTCCAGCTCGGCGTCGGACAGCCCGCGGCGCTCCTCGCCGAACACCACCGCCACCTCGCCCTGCTCGGAGCGCCGGACCAGCTCGGCCGCCAGGCCGCGCGGCTCGAGCCAGGGCCGCCCCTCCACCGCGCGGGAGGTCGTGCCGCACACCCAGGTCGCCGGGCCGATGGCCGAGCGGAGGTCGGGGTGGATCTCGGCCCCGTCGAGCAGGTCCGAGGCCTTCCGGGCCATCCGTCGCGCGCGGGCGAGCACGTCGTCGCGGGCGGTGACCGCGCCCGTTCCGGGGGTGCGCGGCGGCCCGCCCCAGGCCGCCGGGGCCACCACCACCAGGCGGGACAGGCCGAAGTTCTTCATCACCCGGGCGGCGGCGCCGACGTTGTCGGCGCTCTGCGGCCGGTGGAGCACGAGGCGGATTTTTCCCGGGTGCATGTGCGCCCGCCACGTATAACATCCCGCCCATGATCCCCGACGACAAGCTGCGGGCCCAGCTCCCGCACACCCTCCAGCAGCTCGACCTCCCCGGTCTCGGCGAGCTGTACCGGGGGAAGGTCCGCGACAACTACAGCCGCGGCGACCGGATCGTCATGGTCACGACCGACCGGATCTCGGCCTTCGACCACGTGCTCGGCACCATCCCGTTCAAGGGCGAGGTGCTGTCGCGGCTCACCGCGTTCTGGTTCGACAAGGTGAAGGACATCGCGCCGACGCACATCGTCGAGGTGCCGGATCCGAGCGTGATGGTGGTGAAGCGCGCCAAGGCGCTGCCCATCGAGATCGTCATCCGCGGCTACGTCACCGGCTCGCTCTGGCGCGACTACCAGGCCGGCAAGGCCGACTACGGCATCTCCTGGCCGGCCGGGCTGCGCAAGGACCAGCGGTTCGACCAGCCCATCATCACGCCCTCGACCAAGGCCGAGTACGGCAAGCACGACGAGCCCATCGGCGAGGCCGAGATCCTGAAGCAGGGTCTGGTGACGCCGGACGTCTGGAAGGAGGCCACCGCCGTCGCGCGGCGGCTGTTCCAGCGCGGCCAGGAGTGGGCGCGGACGCGCGGCCTCATCCTCGTGGACACGAAGTACGAGATGGGGATCGCCGACGGCAAGCTGGTGGTCATCGACGAGATCCACACCCCGGACAGCTCGCGCTACTGGGTGGCGGACGGCTACGAGGAGCGCTTCGCGCGGGGCGAGGACCAGGAGATGCTGGACAAGGAGAACATCCGGCAGTGGCTCATCAAGGAGCACGGGTTCTCCGGGCACGGCACCCCGCCCCCGCTCACCGACGACGTGCGGGTGATGCTGGCGCGCAAGTACGTCGAGGTCTTCGAGAAGCTCACCGGCGAGACGTTCGCGTCGGAGGTCGGCTCGGTCGCCGCCCGCATCGAGCGGAACCTCCGCGCCACGGGTCACCTCGCCTGAGCCTCGCCGGGGCCGGCGGCCGCTCCCCGGCCGGCCGCCCCGCAGCGGAGTGGCGCCGGGCCCGCGCCCGCGCGCCGGGAGGCGCTCCGCCGCCCGCCCCGTGACGAGGCGGCCGGCGGGGTGCCCCGGGATCGCGCCGGACCCCGATTGCCCGGCCAGCGCGCGCGGCACCGGCCCGCGCGCCGGGCTACAGGTGCTGCGATGCGCGCAGGGCTCCAGGGCCGGGCGCACGCGCCCCTCCTCAACGCCGCGACCCCGGGACACCCGTCGCGCACCGGGCAGCTCCAGGCCATCACCGCCGCGCTCTCGCGCGCCGTCACCCGCGGCGACGTGGCGCGCGCGCTGGTCGAGCGGACGCTCGACGCCGTGGCGGCGCAGGAGGGCGCGCTGTGGCTGGTCGAGCGCGCCGGCGGGGTGGCGCGCCTCGTCCACGCGGCCGGACTCCCCGAGGAGGAGCGGGCGCGCCTGGAGATCCTGCCGCTGGAGCGCGGCGCCGGGCCGGTGTCCGGGAGCATGGTGGCCTGCGAGGCGCAGTACCTGGGCAGCCGCCGGGAGCTGGCCGAGCGGTTCCCGCGCGCGCGCATGGAGCGGCTCCCGGAGCTGGCGCTGGCGGCGGTGCCGCTCGAGGCGGAGGGGCGCTGCCTCGGGGCGCTCGCGCTCGTGTTCCACGCGCGGCGGCATTTCGACGAGGAGGAGCGGATCTTCCTGGCGGTGCTGGCGCGGGTGGCGGCCCAGGCGCTGGCGCGGGCACGGCTCTACGAGTCGGAGCGGGCCGCGCGCGCGGAGGCGGAGGGCGCGCACCGGCGGGCGGCGTTCCTGGGCGAGGCGAGCGCGCTGCTCGCGTCGTCGCTCGACTGGGAGGAGACGCTCGCCTCGGTGGCGCGGCTGGCGGTGGCGGGCGTGGCCGACTGGTGCTGGGTGGAGCTGCCCGAGGGGCTCGCCGGCGGCGCGCCGCCGGTGGTGGTCGCCCACGTCGATCCGGCGCGCGCGGAGCTGTCCGCCGCCTGGCGCCGGCGCTTCCCCCCCGAGCCGGACGCGCCCTCCGGGGCGCCGGCGGTGATGCGGACCGGGCGCTCCGAGCTGTACCCGGAGCTGCCCGCCTCGCTGCTCGACGCCCTCGGGCGCGACTCCGACGCGCTCGCCGCCGACCGCGCGCTCGAGACCTGCTCGGCGATGGTGGTGCCGCTCTCGGCCCGCGGCCGCACGCTCGGGACGATCACGCTGGTGGCCAGCCGCGTCGACCGGCGCTACGGCCCGGAGGACCTCGCCATGGCGGAGGAGCTGGGGCGCCGCGCCGGCGTGGCCATGGACAACGCGCGGCTCTACGACGAGGCACAGCGGGCCATCCGCGCGCGCGACGACGTCCTCGCGATCGTCTCGCACGACCTGAAGAACCCGCTGGAGGCGATCTACCTCTCCTCGGCGCTGCTGCTGCGCAGCGGCGCCGCGCCCCGCCTGCGGCGGCACGCCGAGACCATCCAGCGCTCCGCCGCCCGGATGGACCGGCTCATCCGCGAGCTGCTCGACCTGTCCAGCATCGACGCGGGCCGGCTCGTCGTGGAGCCCCGGCCCGAGCCGCTCGACGCGGTGGTCGAGGAGGCGCTGGCCGGGCTCTCGCCGCTGGCCCTGGAGCGCGGCATCGCGCTCGGCGCCGACACCGGCGGCGCGCGGGAGCCGGTGCCGTGCGACCGCGAGCGGATCCTGCAGGTGCTCTCGAACCTGGTCGGGAACGCGCTCCAGTTCACCCCGCGCGGCGGGCACGTCACCGTGCGCGCCACGCTGGCGCCCACCGAGGCGCGGGTGGAGGTGCGCGACGACGGGCCCGGCATCGCCCCGGCGCAGCTCCGGCGCGTCTTCGACCGCTACTGGAAGAGCGGCTCGCGGCGCGGCAGCGGGCTGGGCCTGTCCATCGCGAAGGGGCTCGTGGAGGCGCACGGCGGGCGCATCGAGGTCGAGAGCCGGCTCGGCGCGGGGAGCACGTTCCGGTTCACGTTGCCGCGGCGCTGAGGCGCGCCGGCGCGCCCCGAGCTTCAGGCGAGCCGGTCGGAGAGCGCGCGGCGCAGCGGCTCGAGGTCGTCCTCCGGGGGCAGCCAGGCGGTCACCGCCAGCGGCTCGCCCGCGCCCACCGGCCGGAGCACGATCCGCCTCAGGTGGTCGTGCGTGCCCGGCGTGCTGCGCGGGGCGAGCCAGCTCGGGAGCTCCGCGCCGGCGCGCGCGGCGTAGCCGCGCGCCAGCGCCTCGGCGCGGCGGCGGCGCGCGTCCGCCACGGTCTCCACCTCCGCGGCGCCGTACCCGGCGAGCGGGCGCGTCACGGCCGCCGCGAACGGCGCCGCCGGGCGCACCGAGACGAGCCCGCCGGCGACGCGGGCACGGACCGCCCGCCCGCCCAGGACCACCAGCAGCGCCGCCGCGGCCGCCAGCGCGCCCGCGAGCAGCGGGAGCGCGGCGCGCGCCGCCCAGGCCGGGGCGAGCAGCACGGCCGCGAGCACGGCCAGCGCGCGCGGCCGCGCCAGCCGCGAGGTCACGTGGAGCGCGCCGACCGACTCCTCCAGGCGGAGCATGCGCGGGCCCTCCCCGGCGCGGCGCGGCTCAGGCCTCGCCGAACACCCGGCGGAAGATGGTGTCCACGTGCTTCAGGTGGTAGTCGAGCGCGAAGCAGGCGTCGACCTCGTCGGCCGTGAGCAGCCGGCTCACGTCGGGGTCGCGCTTCAGCGCAGTCCGGAAGTCCACCTTCTCCTCCCAGACCTTCATCGCGTTGCGCTGGACGAACACGTAGCCCTGCTGGCGGGCCACGCCCTTGCCGACCAGCGCCAGCAGCACGCGCTGCGCCTCGTACAGCCCGCCGGTGAGGTCCAGGTTCTCGCGCATGCGCTCGGGGTACACGCGCAGGTTCTCGATCATCCCCGCGAAGCGGTGCAGCGCGAAGTCGAGCGCGATGGTCGCGTCCGGCCCGATCACCCGCTCCACCGAGGAGTGGCTGATGTCGCGCTCGTGCCAGAGCGCCACGTCCTCCATGGCGGCGAGCGCGTAGCCGCGCAGCAGCCGGGCCAGGCCGGTGAGGTTCTCGGAGAGGATGGGGTTGCGCTTGTGCGGCATGGCCGAGGAGCCCTTCTGCCCGGCGGTGAACGGCTCCTCCGCCTCGCGCACCTCGGTGCGCTGCAGGTGCCGGACCTCGACCGCCTGCTGCTCCAGCGTGGCGCCGCAGAGCGCCAGCGCGGTGAACAGCTCGGCGTGGCGGTCGCGGTTCACGACCTGCGTGGCCGCGCCCTCGCCGCCGGCGAGGCCGACCTTCTCCATCACGAACGCCTCCACCCGCGGGTCCACGTTCGCGAACGTGCCCACCGCGCCGGAGATCTTGCCGACCGCCACCCCCTCGGCGGCGCGGGCCAGCGCGGCGCGGCGGCGGGTCCAGGCGTCGTACCAGCCGGCGAGCTTCAGCCCGAACGTGATCGGCTCGGCGTGGATGCCGTGGCTCCGGCCCACCATCGGCGTGCGCCGGTGCTCGAAGGCCCGCTTGCGGACCGCGGCGAGCACCCGGTCCACGCCGGCGAGCAGCAGCCGGCTCGCGTCGCGGAGCTGCACCGCGAGCGTCGTGTCGAGCACGTCCGACGAGGTCATGCCCTTGTGCAGGTGGCGCGCGGCCGGGCCGCCCTTCTCCTCCACGAACGTGAGGAAGGCGATCACGTCGTGCTTCACGGTCCGCTCGATCTCGTCGATGCGGGCCACGTCCGCGGCGGTGAACTCGAAGCCGGCGAACGCCTTGCGGAGCGCCTCGAAGTCCTCGGGCGGCACCTCGCCCAGGCGCACCATCGCCTCGCACGCGGCCAGCTCCACGTCGAGCCAGATGCGGAAGCGGTGCTCGGAAGTCCAGATGCGGCCCATGTCGGGCCGGGTGTAGCGCGGGATCATGGCGTCCTCCGTGAGGCTACTGGCCGGTCGAGCCGAAGCCGCCGGCGCCTCGGTCGCTGTCGCTCAGCGCGTCCACCAGCTCGAGCTCGGCCCGGACCACGGGCGCGATCACGAGCTGGGCGATGCGATCGCCGCGGGCGAACGCCACCGGCGCCTGCCCGTGGTTCACCAGGATGACCCCCACCTCGCCGCGGTAGTCCGCGTCGATGGTGCCCGGCGCGTTCACCATGCCGACGCCGTGGCGCGCGGCCAGGCCGGAGCGCGGCCGCACCTGGCCCTCGTGGCCGGGCGGCAGCTCCAGCGCGAGGCCGGTCGGGACCACCCGCCGCTCGCCCGGGGCGAGCGTGAACGGCTCGTCGGCGCGCAGGTCGAGGCCTGCGGCGCCGGCGGACTCGTAGCGGGGGAGATCGAGCGGGGGGCCGCGATGGCCGACGCGGCGGACTCGGACGGTCACGGGCATCGGCGTCCTCGCGGCCCCTCGCGGCCTACTTGGCCGGCTCGCCCTTCGGCGGCTCGGTGCCCTCGGACTTCTTGGCGCTGTCGGCGAGGGCCTCCTTGCGCGAGAGGCGGATCTTCCCGGAGCGATCCACCGAGATGACCTTCACCATCACCTCCTCGCCCTCGGAGAGGACGTCGGAGACGCTCTTCACGCGCTTGTCGGAGAGCTCGGAGATGTGGATGAGGCCGTCGGTGCCCGGGAAGATCTCCACGAAGGCGCCGAACTCGGCGATCTTGCGGACCGTGCCGAGGTAGATGCGGCCGACCTCCGCCTCCTGGGTGAGGCCGCGGATCATCTTGATCGCCTCCTCCACCTTGTCCTGGTTCGGGGACGCGATGGAGACCGAGCCGTCGTCCTCGATGTTGATCGAGGTGCCGGTGCGGGCGGTGATGTCCTTGATGGTCTTGCCGCCGGGGCCGATGATGTCCTTGATGCGCTCCGGCCGGATCTTGATGGTCGTGATGCGCGGCGCGTAGGCGCTGATGCTGCCGCGCGGCGCGGAGAGCGCCTTCGCCATCTCGCCCAGGATGTGCTTGCGGCCCTCGGCGGCCTGCGCGAGCGCCTGCTCGAGGATGTCGCGGGTCACGCCGCCGATCTTGATGTCCATCTGGATCGAGGTGATGCCCGCGGCGGTGCCGCAGACCTTGAAGTCCATGTCGCCGAGGTGATCCTCGTCCCCGAGGATGTCGGAGAGGATGGCGATCTTCTCGCCCTCCTTGATGAGGCCCATGGCGATGCCGGCCACCGGCGCCTTGATGGGCACGCCGGCGTCCATCAGCGAGAGGCAGCCGCCGCACACCGACGCCATCGACGACGAGCCGTTCGACTCCATGATGTCGGAGACGACGCGGACCGTGTAGGGGAACTGGTCCTCGGGCGGCATCACCGCGCGGAGCGCGCGCTCGGCCAGCGCGCCGTGGCCGATCTCGCGGCGGCCCGGGCTGCGCAGGAACTTCACCTCGCCGACGGAGAACGGCGGGAAGTTGTAGTGCAGCATGAACTTCTTGAAGACCATGCCGGTGAGCATCTCGACGCGCTGCTCGTCCTCGGCGGTGCCGAGCGTGGTGGCCACCAGCGCCTGCGTCTCGCCGCGGGTGAACAGCGACGAGCCGTGAACGCGCGGGAGCAGCCCCACCTCGCAGGTGATCTTGCGGATGTCGGCCATGCCGCGGCCGCCGATGCGGCGGCGCTCATCCGTGATCATCTTGCGCATGTAGTCGTACTTCACGTCCTCGTAGTAGCCCTTGATCTCCTTCTCGCGGAGGGCGATGGTCGCGAGCTTCGCCGCGTCGCCGGCCGCCTCGTCCTTGAGGGCCTGGAGGAGCTCCTTCTTGATCTCCGAGAGCCGGCCGTACCGGTCGTGCTTCTCGTTGCGGCCGTAGGCCTCCTTCACCTTCTCCCAGGTGAGGGCCTTCACCTTGGCGCGCAGCTCGACGTCGTTCTTGGGCGGCTCGAAGGCGCGGCGCGCCTTGTTGCCGGTCGCCGCGCGGAGCGCGTCCTGGGCGTCGAGCAGCGGCTGGACCGCGGCCTGCCCGAACAGCAGCGCCTCGATCATCACCGCCTCGGACACCTCCTGCGCGCCGCCCTCCACCATCACGATGGCGTCGCGGGAGGCGGCCATCACCACGTCGAGGTCGGCCTCGGCGCGCTGGGCCAGCGTCGGGTTCGCCACGAGCTGGCCGCCCACGCGGGCGACGCGGACGCCGGCGATCGGGCCGCCGAACGGGATGTCCGAGATGTGGAGCGCCGCGGACGCGCCGGTGAGCGCGAGCACGTCGGTGTCGTTCTCCTGGTCGAAGGAGATGACGGTCGCGATGACCTGCGTCTCGTTGGAGTAGCCCTCGGCGAACAGCGGCCGGCAGGACCGGTCCACCAGACGCGAGGTCAGCGTCTCCTTCTCGGTGGGGCGGCCCTCGCGGCGGAAGAAGCTGCCGGGGACACGGCCCGCGGCGAACAGCTTCTCCTGGTAGTCCACCGTCAGCGGGAAGAAGTCGATGCCTTCCTTCTTCTCCGCGGCGGACACCGCGGTGACGAGCACGATCGAGTCGCCGAGGCGGACCCAGACCGAGCCGTGCGCCTGCTTCGCGACCTTGCCGGTCTCGAGCAGGATGTCCTTGCCGCCGACCGTGGCGGTCTTCTGGATGGGCGTCATGTGCACCTTCCTCGGGGCGCGCCGGCCGCGCTGCGGCCGCGTTCGTCCCGCTGGTCCCGCGGGGCCGGTTCGCCCTCGGGCCTTCGAAGGTGCCTCTGTTCCTCACTCCGCCGCCTCTCGTGGAGAGGCGGCCCAGTCGGAAACGGAAGCGCCCTCGGCGTCCCTCGCGCGGCCCGGTCCTGCGGGCGCGTTCACTTCACACTGCGAATGCGCTCCCTTGCCCGGAAGCGCCAGCGCCCCGGCCGTTCGACCGGGGCGCCGTCCCGACCGCCGCTACTTGCGGATGCCGAGCTGGTCGATGAGCGTCTTGTATCGACCCTGATCGATGGTCCGGAGGTAGTCGAGCAGGCGCCGGCGCTGGCCGACCAGCTTCAGCAGGCCGCGGCGGCTGTGGTGGTCCTTCTTGTGCGTCTTGAAGTGCTCGGTCAGGTAGGCGATCCGCTCGCTGAGCAGCGCCACCTGCACCTCGGGAGAGCCCGTGTCCTTCTCGTGCCGCTTGTACTTCTGCACGAGCTCCTGCTTCTTCTCCTGGACGAGCGCCATAGCCGTTCCTTTCGTCTGTATCGCTCACCGCCGCGGGGGCGAAGGCGCGCGCCTCGGGCCGCAGTGAGCGTCGTGAATGCGCGGTCTTAAGCGATCGCGGCGGGGGAGTCAACGATTCTGGGCGGGGCCCGCCCGGAGGTCGGAGGGGCCCAGGAACACGCGCAGGGTCCGCAGGCGCCCCTCGCCCGGCGCGCACACGGCGACCAGGCGGCCGTCCGGCGCCAGCGCGCGCACCACGCCGGGGGCCCCGGGCGGCCGGGGCACCGGGCGCCCGTGCACGAGATCCCACGCCTCGCGCTCTCCCAGCCGGATGGCGCCGAGCGCGCCCAGCGCGTCCGCCATGGGAACGATCCGCTCCGCCAGCGCCTCGCGCCCGTGGTCGCGCGCGAGCGCCTCCGCGTCCTCCAGGCCGATGGCGCGCGAGAGGTCGAACCCGCTCGCCATGGTGCGGCGCAGGGCCGCGAGGTGCGCGGGAACGCCGAGCGCCCGGCCCAGGTCGGCCGCGAGCGTGCGGACGTAGGTGCCCTTCCCGCAGCGCACCGCCACCCGGGCGCGCCGCAGGCCGTCCGGCCCGGGCGCGGCGTCGAGCCCGCCCAGCTCGAGCGCGTGCACGCGCACCCGCCGCGGCGTGCGGTCCACCGTCTCCCCGGCGCGGGCCACCTCGTGCAGGCGCCGCCCGCCCACCCGGACCGCCGAGTACATCGGGGGGACCTGCTCGATGTCGCCGGTGAGCCCGGCGAGCGCGGCGCGCAGGGCGTCCTCGGTCAGCGCCGAGGCGTCGCCGCGCGCGGTCACCTCGCCGTCCGCGTCCTCGGTGCTCGTGGCCGCGCCGAACGCCACGGCGGCGTCGTAGGCCTTGTCGCCGTCGGACAGGAACTGCTGCAGCTTCACGCCGTCCTCGACGCAGATCGCCAGCACGCCGGTGGCGGCCGGGTCGAGCGTGCCGGCGTGGCCCGCCCGCGCCGCGCCGAGCGCGCGCCGGATCCGGCGCACCACCTCGAAGCTGGTGGGGCCGGCGGGCTTGTCCACCACGAGCACGCCCGGGCGCACGCGGCGGCTACTCCTCTGCCTCGTCGTCCGGCGCCGCGCCCGGGGCGGGCTCGACGTCCGGGGCCGGCGCCGCCTGCCCCTGCGTGCGCGCCTCGCGCAGCAGCCGCTCGATGCGGTCGCCGCGCGCGACCGACTCGTCGTACACGAAGCGCAGGTGCGGGGTGTTGCGCAGCCGCAGCGCCCGCGACACCTCGCGCTGCAGGAAGCCGGCGGCCGCCTGCAGCCCGGCGAAGGTGTCCTTGCGCACGCGCTCGTCGCCGTGGATGGACACGTACACCGTGGCCTCCTTCAGGTCGGGCGACATCTTCGACCCGGTCACGGTCACGAACCCGGTGATGCGCGGGTCCTTCAGGCCACGCGCCAGGATCGCGGAGAGCTCGTGCCGGAACTCCTCGGCCACGCGGGCGGGGCGGTTGTGGGTGGTCACGGCTCGTCGTCTCCCTCGTCCTGGTGCTCGTCGTCCTCGCGCGGCCGCGGCCGCGGCCTCGGGAAGCGCGGCTCCTGCTCGCGGGCGTCCTCGTCGCCCCACGACGGCGCGCCCTCGGCCTCCGCCAGCGTGCGCATGGCGCCCTCGCCGATGCCGTCGCCGTACGGGACGATCTCGATGTCGCGCGCGGTGACCAGGATCTGCCCGCCGTGCATCGAGCCGACGAAGTCGGCCACCTTGTCGAGCACCTCGTTCACGAAGCCGTGCTCGTTCCCGACCGCGGCCACGCCCACCACGCTCCGCTGCCACAGGTCGTTCTCGGCGACCTCCGAGATCGACACGTTGAACTTGGCGCGCACCCGGTCGAGGGCGGAGCGGATCAGGTGCCGCTTCGACTTGAGCGAGCCGGGCTCCGGGAGGTGCAACGTCAGCCTGAGGACTCCGACGAACATGTCCGCCTCCGGCGCGTGCCCTGGCCCGGGCGCGGGGGGCCGGGACGCGCGGCCATCCGGCGCGCGCGGTCCCGACGCGGTGACGCGGGGCGGCGCCCTGAGGCCCCGCCCCGCGACGGCCTAGTCGAGCGACGGCCGGATCTCCTCGAGCTCGTAGACCTCGAGGATGTCGCCCTGCTTCACGTCGGAGAAGCCGTCCACGCCGATGCCGCACTCGAACCCCTGCGCGACCTCGCGGACGTCGTCCTTCACCCGCTTCAGCGAGCCGATCTTCCCGGTGAAGATCACCTTGCGGTCGCGGACCACGCGGACGTGGCCGGCGCGCTTCACCACGCCCTCGGTGACCGCGGAGCCGGCGATCTGGCCCACGCGCGGGATGTTGAAGACCTGGCGGACCTCGGCCTTCCCCAGCGGCTTCTCCTTGATGATCGGCTCGAGCAGGCCGGCCATCTCCTCGCGGATCCGGTCCACCGCCTCGTAGATGATGCCGAACATCAGGATCTTCACGCCCTGCTGGCTGGCGATGTTCTCGATCTCGCTCTCGGGCTTGGTGTTGAAGCCCACGATCACCGCGTTGCCGGCGGCCGCGGTGAGCACGTCGGACTTCGTGATCGCGCCCACGGCGGACTCGAGGATCTTGACGCCCACCTTCTTGGTGGCCGCCTTCTCCAGCGCCTGGCTGACGGCCTCCGAGGAGCCCTGCACGTCCGCCTTGACCACCAGGTTGAGCACCTTCTGGCCGGAGGTCTTGGCCTTCGCGAACAGGTCCTCGAGCGTGGCCTTCTTGACGCCGCCGAGCTCCTTCTGGCGCTGCTTGGTGGCGCGGTGCTGGGCGACCTCCTTGGCCGCCTTCTCGTCCTCGACCACGTCGAACTCGTCGCCCGCGACCGGCACGCCGGACAGGCCGAGCACCTCGACCGGATAGCCCGGGCCGACGTTGTCCACCTGCTCGCCGCGCTCGTTCATCATGGCGCGGACGCGGCCGAAGTGGACGCCGGTGACGAGCGCGTCGCCGACGCGGAGGGTGCCCTCCTCGACCAGCACGGTGGCGACCGGGCCGCGGCCCTTCTCCAGCTTGGCCTCGATGACGCGGCCGGCGGCGAGCTTGTCCGGGTTCGCCTTGAGCTCGAGCACCTCGGACTGCAGCGCGATGTACTCGAGCAGCTCGGGGATGCCCTGCTTGGTGCGGGCCGATACCGGCAGCATGATGGTCGTGCCGCCCCACTGCTCGGCGACCAGCTCGTACTCGGTGAGCTGCTGCATGACGCGCTCGGGCGCCGCCTGCGGCTTGTCGACCTTGTTGATGGCCACCAGGATGGTGACGCCGGCCGCCTTGGCCGCCTTGATCGACTCGACGGTCTGCGGCATCACGCCGTCGTCCGCGGCCACCACCAGCACCACCAGGTCGGTCACCTGCGCGCCGCGCTGGCGCATCGCGGTGAAGGCCTCGTGGCCGGGGGTGTCGAGGAACGTGATGGGGCCCTGCGGCGTGTTCACCGAGTAGGCGCCGATGTGCTGCGTGATGCCGCCGGCCTCGCCGGCGGCCACGTCGGCCTGGCGGATGGCGTCGAGCAGCGACGTCTTGCCGTGGTCCACGTGGCCCATCACCGTCACCACCGGCGGCCGGATGACGAGCTTCGACTCGTCCACCTCGACCTCGGGGATGAACTCCTCGACCTCGAAGCCCTTCTTCTCGACGGTGTAGCCGTGCTCGAGCGCCAGGATCGCCGCCGTGTCGGCGTCGATCTGCGCGTTGATGGTGACCATCTTCCCCATCTGCATCAGCTTGCGGATGAGGTCGGACGCCTTCACGCCCATCACCTGGGAGAGCTCGGAGACCGAGATCGACTCCTCGATGCGGATGACCTTCTTGTGCTCGGCCTTCTCGGTGATCTGCGTCTTGGCTCCCTTCTTGGTCGGCTTCTTCTTCTTGCCGCGGATCGGGATGTAGGCGCGATCGCTGATGGCGGCCTGGAGCAGCTCCTTGCCGCTGAGGCTCTTGGCCTGCTCCTCGGAGATGGGCCGGCCGGGCTGGCGGCCGCGGCGCTTGTCGCGCGAGACGTCGATGAACTCGCGCTCGCGGCCGAGCGAGCCGGGGACCACCTTCAGCTCCCTGACCTCGCCGAGCGCGCGGGGGCCAGGGGCCACCGGGAACTGCTGGCGCGCGGAGGTGGGCGGCGTCACGCGGCGCACCGGCACGAGCGGCCGCGAGATGACGACGGCCTGCGTGGAGGTGGGGCGGAGCGTGCGCGGATCCACCGGCGGCCGCGGCGGCTGGCCTGCGGCGCCGGGCTGCGCGGGCGCCCCCGGAGCAGCGGACATGGGCGGGCGCGCGCCGGGCGGCGGCGCCGGGCGGTAGCCGGCGGGCGGCGGGCGCGACGGCATCGGCGGCTGCGGCGGCCGGGGCTGCGCCGCGGGGGGCTGCGGCGCGGACGGCTGCGCGGAGGGCGCGGGCGGGGCGACCGGGGCCGCCGGCTGCGCGGGCTGCGCCTGCGGCGCGGCGGGCGCCGCGGCCTCGGCGCCGGGCGACGGCGCGGCCTGGGCGGCGAGCGGCGCGGCCTCGGCGGGCTGCTCCGGGGCGGCGACCGGCTCGGGCGCGGCCTCGGGCTGCGCCTCCTGCGGCTCGGGCTCGTAGGCCTGCTCCGCCTGCTGCGGCTCCGCGTACTGCGGCTCCGCGTACTCGGGCTCGGCCGGGGGCGGCGCCGCGGGCGCGGTGACGGTGGGCGGCTCGACGTGGGCGCGCTTGCGCACCACGAAGCCCGGGCCCGACGGGCGCACCGGCGCCGGCTTCGGCTTCCGCTCGGCCAGGATCTTCTCGTAGGCCGCGTGGGCCTGATCGTCCTCGAGGGACGAGGAGTGGCTCTTCACTTCCAGATAACCCAGCGCATGGAGCTTCTCGACGAGCTCCTGGTTGGAGAGCTCGATGCCCTGCTCCTTCAGCTGCTTCCCGAGCTCGTGGACCCGCTTCTTGGACATTGCGTAGACTCCTAATCCTTACGGGCACTTCCCGTCAACTCGACCCGGAGCGTCTCGGCGTCGGCGCGGACGCCATCGGCCCTGAGCGCCCGGGCGAACGCGCGCCGCTTCGTCGCCCGCTCGAGGCAGGGAGGAGCGGCGTGGAGCCAGGCTCCCCGTCCGCCACGCTTCTCGCGATCCACCGTCACGCGATCTCCCATCACCTTGAGCCGCACCAGCTCGCGCTGGGGCGCCCTCGCGCCGCAGCCGATGCAGGTGCGGACGGGCTCGGTCAAGCGCCCGCGCCCTCCGCGCCGGACTGCCGGGCCTTCTCCGCGTCGAGCTCGGCGCGGAGCTTGGCCTCCTCCTCCAGGTACACGCCCACGGCGTGCTTGATCTGGCGGGCCTTCTTGATGCCGAGCCCGGTGGAGTCGGCGAAGCGGTTCACGTCCGCCTCGTTGTGCACCGTCTCGACCGTGGGGTAGCCGGCCAGCTTCATCTGCTCGATGGTCTTCTCGCCCACCCCGCGGACGCGCGCGAAGCGCTCCTCCTGCGTGAGCGAGTCGGGGTGGCGCCGCGCCTCGGCGATGCGGGCGGCCTCGCGCTCCTGCTCGAGCCGCATCTCCTTCTCGGCGTCCTCGATGGACTGCTCCCGCGCCCGCTTCTGCAGGTCGGGGATCATGTCCATGGTGAAGCCGGGGAACTGCGTGAGCATCTCGGGCGCCGCGTTGGCCACGTCCTGCGCCTTCCGGAACCCGTGCGCGTACAGCATCTCCTGGGTCTGCTCGGGGATGCCGATCGCGCCGAAGCTCTCCGTCGCGAACTCGCGCATCTCCTTCACGCGCGACTCGGAGTTGATGTCGAGCTTCCAGCCGGTCACCTGCGACGCGAGCCGCACGTTCTGGCCGCGGCGGCCGATCGCGAGCGAGAGCTGGTCGTCGGGGACGATGATCTCCATGGCGCGGTTCTGCTCGTCGAGCAGCACGCGGGAGACTTCGGCCGGCGCCAGGGCGTTGCACACGAAGCGGGCCGGATCCTCGTCCCAGGGGACGATGTCGATCTTCTCGCCGCGGAGCTCCTGGACCACCGCCTGGACGCGGCTGCCCTTCATGCCCACGCACGCGCCCACCGGATCCACGTCGGAGTCGCGCGAGCTGACCGCGATCTTGGCGCGGCCGCCCGGCTCGCGGGCGGCGGCCTCGATCACCACCACGCCCTCGGCGATCTCCGGGACCTCCATCTCGAACAGCTTCTTCAGCAGCTCCACCGAGGCGCGGGACAGGATGATCTGCGGCCCCTTCGACTCGCGCAGCACGTCCATCACGAACGCCTGGATGCGGTCGCCCGCGCGGTAGCTCTCGCGCGGCACCTGCTCGCGCACCGGCAGCACCGCCTCGGCGCGGCCCAGGTCCACGATGACGTTGCCGCGCTCGAAGCGGCGGACGATGCCGGTGATGACCTCGCCCTTGCGGTCCTTGTACTCGTTGAAGACGTTCTCGCGCTCCGCGTTGCGGGTGCCCTGGATCATCACCTGCTTGGCGGTCTGCGCGGCGATGCGGCCGAACGACCGGCGGTACGTCTTCAGCTTGAGCAGGTCGCCCCACTGCTCGTCCTGCGCGCGGGCCTCGGCCTCGTCCTCGACGCGGTAGTAGATGGGGAAGTCGAGCTCGTCGCCCGGCTCCACGTCGATCCCCTTCTCGTGCGCCACCGCGACCGGGACCATGTTCACCGGATCGGCGAGCGGCGCCTCCTCGGTGGGATCGGGCACGATGGTGAGGACCTGGAACAGATCCACCTGCCCCTTCTCCTCGTCGTAGCGGGCCTTGAGGTTGCGCTCCAGGCCGAAGTGGCGCTTGGCGGCGCTGCCGATGGCCTCCTCGAGGATCTCGATCAGCTTGGCGCGATCGATCCCCTTGTCCTTGGCGACCTGGTCGAGGATGAGGTTCAGGTTGACGTTCTGCTGCATGGATCAGTCCTTCCTTCGGAGGTCGCCCTCGACGTCGTACTCGAGGTTGGCCTTCGCGATCTGGTCGTGCGGGACGCGGTGCAGCACGCCGTCCACGTCGAGCTCGACGGCGCCGTCGCGGAAGCCCTTCAGCACGCCGGTCCAGTGCTTCCGGGCGGGCGCGCCGGGCGCGGTCCCGGCGACGGGGCCGTACGCCTTCACGTGGACGCGCTGGCCCGCGTAGCGGTCGAAGTCCCCGGGCTTGCGCAGGGGGCGGTCGAGCCCGGGCGAGGAGACCTCGAGGTCGTAGGCCGGCTCGATGACGTCGGCCACGTCGAGGATCGGCTCCACCGTCTTGGAGACGGCCTGGCAGTCGTCGATCCCGACGCCGCCGGCCTTGTCGATGAACACCCGGAGCGTCCACCGGCCGGCGAGCCGCGCCCACTCCACCTCGACGAGCTCGTAGCCGTCGCGCTCCAGCACCGGCTCGAGCAGGCGTCGCACCTGCTCCGCGATGGACTGTTCTCCGATGCCCGTCATGGACCCCTGAAAAAAGAAAAAGTGGGCGACCGCGGCCCACTTTCGGAACCCGGCGGAACCCGGGCGCGAAAATGTCGGCGTGTAGGTAGCAGAAGGAACGCGAAGCGTCAAGGCGCGACGGGGCCGGCGCAGCCCTGGAACGCCTGCGCGGCAGGCCGCTCACGCGGGGCCCGGCGGAGCGTCGCGCGCCGGAGCGCAGCCCCGCCGAGGCGGCGGGCGGGTCACGGCAGGCGCAGCACCAGCAGCCACTCGCGGTTGCCCGCGGGCCCCTCGATGGGCGACTCGGCGTGGCCCAGCACCTCGAACCCGAGGCCGGCCGCCGCGGCGGCGATCCCGTCCAGCGCGGCGCGCCGCTTGGCGTCGTCGCGCACCACGCCGCCCTTCCCCACCTCGCCCTTGCCCACCTCGAACTGGGGCTTCACGAGCAGCACCGCCTGGCCGCCCGGGAGGAGGATTGCCTTCACCGCCGGGAGGATGAGGCGCAGCGAGATGAAGGACAGATCCCCGACCACCAGCTCGACCCGCTCGCCCAGGGCCTCGGACGTGAGCTGCCGCGCGTTCTCGCGCTCCCGCACCACCACGCGCGGATCGGCGCGCAGCCGCGGGTGGAGCTGCCCGTAGCCCACGTCGACCGCGTACACCTTCGCGGCGCCGCGCTGGAGCAGCAGGTCGGTGAAGCCGCCGGTGGACGCGCCCAGGTCGGCGCAGGTCCGGCCGCGTGGGTCGACCGCCGGGAACACCTCGAGCGCCTTCTCCAGCTTGAGCGCGCCGCGCGAGACGTAGCGCTGCGGCGCGGCCCCGTCCTTCAGGCGGATGGGCGCCTCGGGGTCCACCAGCTGCCCGGGCTTGTCCGCCCGCGCCTCGCCGACGACCACCGCGCCGGCCATCACCAGCGCCTGGGCGCGGGTGCGCGACTCGGCCAGGCCGCGCGCGACCAGCAGCACGTCTATCCGTTCCCGCTTCTTCTTCACGGGGCTGCGCCCCGCCCCGCGGAGCGGAGCTCCGCGGGGCCCCACCCTGCTGCGCGGGACCCGTGACCTCGCGCGCCCGCGTTCGCGGGCTCGCGCGAGGTCCCCGCGGGCGCGCCTGACGGCGCGCGATCGAGAACTGCGACCGGCGCTGGCAACGCGCTCACCGCCTACGCCACGCCGCGCGCCTTGCGGTCGCCCACCAGGGCGCGGCAGGCCGCGGCGATCGCGTCGGCGTCGATGCCCACCCAGGCGCGCTGCTTCGCCTGCTCGGCGTGGGTGATGAACTCGTCGGGGATGCCGAGGCGCCGCACGCCCAGGCCGGCCTCGAGCAGCCCGCGGCGCTCGAACGCCTCCAGGCAGGCGGTGCCGAAGCCGCCGGCGAGGCACCCCTCCTCCACCGTGACCACGCGCTTCGCGCGGCCCGCCTCGGCGCAGATCAGCTCCTCGTCGAGCGGCTTCACGAACCGCGGATCGACGACCGTGGCCGCCACGCCCTCGGCGGCGAGCGCCTCGGCGGCGGCGAGCGCGGCCTTCAGCGTGGTGCCGGCCGCGACCACGCACACGTCCGGCTTGCCCGGGACGTTCCGCGCCAGCCGCCCCTTGCCGATCTCCAGCACGCGCGCGGGCTCGAGCGCCACCCCCTCGCCGGCGCCGCGCGGGTAGCGGAGGGCCGCCGGCCCGTCGTGCTGCAGCGAGGTGTGCAGCATGTGGCGCAGCTCGTTCTCGTCCGACGGGGCCATGACCACCAGCCCCGGCACGCAGCGCAGGTAGGCGAGGTCGAACGCGCCCTGGTGCGTCTTGCCGTCGGCGCCCACGAGGCCACCGCGGTCGAGCGCGAACGTCACCGGCAGCTTCTGCAGCGCCACGTCGTGGATGATCTGGTCGTAGGCGCGCTGCAGGAACGTCGAGTAGATGGCCACCACCGGCCGGATCCCCTCGCACGCCAGGCCCGCCGCGAACGTCACCGCGTGCTGCTCGGCGATGCCGACGTCGTAGGTGCGGTCCGGGAAGCGCTGCTTCGCCTTGATGAGCCCGGTGCCCTCGAGCATCGCCGCGGTGATGGCCACGACCCTGGGGTCGTGCTCCATCTCCTCGCAGAGCGCCTCGGCGAACAGGTCGGTGTAGGCCTTCGCCCCGGGCGACTTCTTCACCGGCTTGCCGGTGGCCACGTCGAAGAAGGACAGGCCGTGGCCGCGCGTGGCCTTGTCCGACTCCGCCGGGTGATAGCCCTTGCCCTTGGTGGTGATGGCGTGCAGCAGCACCGGGCCGTCGAAGATGGCGAGCTTCTGGAACGTCTCCACCAGCCCCTTCACGTCGTGCCCGTCCACCGGGCCGACGTAGTGGAAGCCGAGCCCCTCGAACAGGATGCCGGGGGTGACGAGCGCCTTGGTGGCGTTGATGCCGTGGCGGATGATCTCGATCGCCTCCGGCCCCTTGGGCACGCTCTCCAGGAACTCCTTCACCTGGCGGCGCCAGCGGTTGTACGTGCGCGAGGCGAACTTCTTCGAGAACCACTCCGACAGCGCGCCCACGTTGGGCGAGATCGACATCTCGTTGTCGTTCAGCACCACCAGCAGGTTGCGCCCGAGGTAGCCGGCCTGGTTCAGGCCCTCGAAGGCCACGCCGCCGGTCATGGCGCCGTCGCCCACCACCGCCACCACCTTGCCCGGCTCGCCGGTGACGCGCTTCGCCTCGATCATGCCGAGCGCGGCGCTGATCGCGGTGGAGGCGTGCCCCACGCCGAACGCGTCGTGCGCCGACTCGTGCCGCTCGGGGAAGCCCGCCAGGCCACCCTCGGTGCGGATGGTCCGGAACGCCTCGCGCCGGCCGGTGAGCAGCTTGTGCGCGTACGCCTGGTGCCCCACGTCCCAGACGAGCTTGTCCTGCGGCGAGGAGAACACGTGGTGCAGCGCGACGTTGATCTCCACCGCGCCGAGCGACGAGCCGAGGTGGCCGCCGTTCCGGGCGCAGGTCTGGATGATCTGCTCGCGGATCTCCTGGCAGAGCGCGGGGAGCTGCTCGACCGGCACCTTCTTCAGGTCGGTCGGCGAGTCGATCGTGTCCAGCAGGCGGCCCATGGGCTCTCCTTCCCTTCCGTCACTTCTTGCGGGCGAGGACGAAGCGCGCCAGCGCGCGCAGCGCCTCGCCGCGGGGCCCGAGCGGCTCGATGGCCGCGAGCGCCTCGGCGAGCAGCGCCTCGGCGCGGCGGCGGGCCTCCTCCACCCCGACCACCGCGTGCAGCGTGGACTTCCCGGCGGCGGCGTCCTTGCCGGCGCGCTTGCCCAGGGTGGCCGCGTCGGCGGTGAGGTCGAGCAGGTCGTCGGCGATCTGGAACGCGAGCCCGAGCTTCAGGCCCACCGGGTACGCCGCCTCGACGGGGACCCCGGCGCAGCGCGCGCCGCCCGCGACCGCGGCCGCGAGCAGCGCGCCGGTCTTGGTCCGCATCAGCTCCATGACCTCGGCCTCACCGAGGCGCGCGTGCTCGCCGGCCATGTCGCGGGCCTGGCCCTCGACCATGAGCTGCGCGTTCTCGGCGAGCAGGCGCGCGAGCGGTGCCGCCGCGGGGTCGGGCGAGGCGAGGAGGTGCGCGAACGCGAGCGACTGCAGCCCGTCGCCCACCAGCACCGCCGTCGGCTCGTCGTACGCCTTGTGCACGGTGGGCCGGCCGCGGCGCAGGTCGTCGTCGTCCATGGCGGGCAGGTCGTCGTGGACGAGCGAGTAGGTGTGGATGGCCTCGAGCGCCACCGCGAAGCGCATCGCCAGCGAGGCGTCGGACGCGTCGCCGCCGTGCGCCTCGCACGCGGCGAGCACCAGCGCCGGGCGCATGCGCTTGCCGCCGCCCAGCAGCGCGTAGCGCATCGCCTCCACCAGCCGCGGCGGGCCGCCCGGCGCGCGGGCGTCGGCCAGCGCGGCCAGGCGCGGCTCGACGCGCTCCGCCACGCTGCGCAGGTACGCCTCGATCGGGAACGGGGTCGTCAAGGTGACGGACCTTTTAGCACAAGCGGCGCGGACGGATCGCCCGCCGGCGCCCGCGAGCGGGGCGCGGCGGGGTGGCCTAGGCCGGCGTCGGAACGGCGCCCGCGCGCTGATCGAGGATCTCGCGGATCCGGGCCACCAGCCGGTCCATGTCGAGGGGCTTGGGGAAGTAGTCCACCGCGCCCGCCTCGATCCCGGCGCGCTCGTCGTCGGCGCTCTTGCGCGCCGAGATGAAGATCACCGGGATGTCCCCGAACGTCGGGTTCTTCTTGATGGCGCGGCACAGCTCGAAGCCGTCGATCCAGGACATCATCACGTCGAGCAGGATCACGTCCGGCCGGTCCACGTGCATGGCGGAGATGAGCCGCAGGCCGTTCGCCGCCTGGCCCACGTCGAACCCCTCCAGCTCCAGCGCGAGCGTCAGCATCTCGCGCGTGTCGCGGTCGTCGTCGACGATGATGACCTTGGGCTTGCGCATGCGTGGCTCGGCCGTCATCGGGTCACGGGCCCCGGCCGCCCTCGGGCTCGAACGGAACCGCCTCGTCGTCGCCGTCCGCGCCGCGCACCAGGAGCTCCACCCGGCGCTCGGCGTCGTCCAGCTTCCGCGACGCCTCCTTCGCCAGCCGTACGCCCTCCGCGAACCGCTCGATGGACTGCTCCAGCGTGAGCTGCCCGGATTCCAGCTCGCCGACGACGCGCTCCAGGCGCGCCACGAGCGCATCGTAGGGCTCTGCGGCTCCGGCCGCCTCGGTGTCCGATCGACGCTCGCTCGCCTCGCTCACGCTTCCTCCGCGATTTCCTTACTTAACGACGCCGCAAAGGGGGGTCAACGGCCTCCCCGCCGTGGCCGGGCCTTTCGGGTTCCCCCGCGGGCCCGGAGCGCCCCGGCAACGGGTCGTCGCCCGCATCCCGCCCGGTGATGCGAGCATCGAGCCAGCCCTCCGCGAGGGCCACCCGGACCCCGTCTCCCACCTGTGCATCGGCGCTGCGCAGGAGCAGGTGCCCGTCGCGCAGGGCGAGCGCGAACCCGCGGGCCAGCAGCTTCGCCACGTTGGCCGGCTCGAGGCGCGCCCCCAGCCGCTCGAGGCGCATGGCCTCGCGCCGGAAGGTGGCCGCCTGCCAGCCCCCCAGGCGGCGCGTCGCCGACTCCATGCGTGCCCGGAGCGCGCGCACCCGTGCCCGGGGCTCGAGCCGGGTCAGCCGGCCGCGCAGGGCGTCCAGGGCCGCCCGCTCGCGGCGCCGCGGCCCGCGCACCGCCGCCTCGGCCCGGTGGGCGAGATCGTCGAGCCGGTGGCGCTCGCGCGAGAGCAGGTGCTTCGGGTCGGCCAGCTCGGCCCGCAGCGCGCGCAGGGTGCGGCGCCGGCCCTCGACGGCGCCGGCCTGTGCCCGCGCCAGCCGCGCGCGGAGCGCGGCCACCCGCTCGACCAGCTCGTCCCGCACCGGCACCACCAGCTGCGCGGCGTGGGTGGGGGTGGCGGCGCGAACGTCGGCCACGAGGTCGGCGACGGTGACGTCCACCTCGTGCCCGACCGCCGACACCACCGGCACCGGGCAGGCGGCGATGGCGCGCGCCAGCCGCTCGTCGTTGAACGCCCACAGGTCCTCCTGCGAGCCGCCGCCGCGCGTGACCACGACCACGTCCACCCCGGCGCGGCAGAGCGCGCGCACCGCCGAGATCACCGTCGCGGCCGCGCCCTCGCCCTGCACGCGGCAGGGCGCGATCAGCACCGGCGCGCCGGGGAAACGCGCGTGGAGCACGCGCAGGAGATCGCGGAGCGCCGCGCCGGTCGGGCTGGTGGCCACGCCGACGCGCGCCGGGAGGAACGGCAGCGGACGCTTGCGGGCCGGATCGAGCAGCCCCTCGGCCTGGAGCCGCTCCTTGAGCTGCTGGAGCTGGAGCGCCTGGGCCCCGGCCCCGCGCGGCTCCAGCTCCTGGACCACGAGCTGGTACTTGCCGTGCGGCGGGTAGATCTCGACGAAGCCGCGGGCCAGCACCTCCAGGCCTTCCCCGGGCGCGAAGGCCAGCCGGCGCGCCTGCGAGGCCCACATGACCGCGCCGATCACCGCGTCGTCGTCCTTGAGCGAGAAGTAGACGTGCCCGCTGGCCTGCCGCCGCAGGTTCGCCACCTCGCCCGCCACCCACACGTCGCGGAACCGCGGCTCGATCGCGCTCTTCAGCGCGCGGGTCAGCTCGCGGACGGTGTACGGGCGCGGCAGCGCCTTCTCGACGGCGGCGCGCTCGCGCTCGGCGGCGGCGGGCCGGGACGGCTCGGCCTCGCGCCCGGCCGCGGCGCGCTCGGCGTCGGAACGCTCGGGATCGGGGCGCTCCGCGGCGGGAGGCTCCGCGCGGACGCGCTCCGCGGCGGCCCGCTCGGCGGCGCGCGCGAACAGGTCGCCGGTGGCGCCGGCGCCGGGGGGCTTCGGCCGGCTCACCGCGCCCGCCCCGCCGCGCGCCTCGGCCGTGCCCCGGCGCGCGCCTCCACCAGCCGCTCCAGCAACGCGTCCACGTCCTCCTGCGCGCGCAGGCACCAGGGCGCGAGCGTGCGCCCGCTGCCCACGTGCACGCCGAACACGAGCGGCTCGCCCACCGCGAACGCGTCCTCGTCGGTGACGTCGTCGCCGGCGTAGAGCGCCGCGTCGCAGCCGAGCCGCGCGAGCAGCGCGCGCACCGCGTCGCCCTTCGACGGGAAGTCGTGCGGGAGCACGTTCAGCACCTTCTTGCCCGGGATGAGCCGGGTGCCGGCGAGCTGGTTGGCGGCCTCGTACACCGCGTGCTCGGAGCGGCGCCAGGAACGCGTGAGCCCGTAGTGGATGGCGAGCGTGGAGCGCTTGTCCTCGAAGTGGACGCCCGGCACCCCCTCCAGCGCCGCCTCGAGCTGCCGCCGCCAGCCGCGCACCGTCCGCAGCACGCGGGCCGGGACCGGGACCGGGTGCCCGAGCTCGAACCCGTGGTTGCCGACCACCGTCGGGACGACGTCGCCCACGAACCGGTGGGTGTCGCGCCAGGCGCGACCGGAGACCACCGCCACCGGGTACAGCCCGGCCACCCGCGCCAGGAGCGTGCGGGTGGAGGGGCGCATGCGGGCGCCGGCGGGATCCTTGACGATGGGGGCGAGGACGCCGTCGTAGTCGAAGGCGAGCAGGACGGGGCGGCGCGCCCCCTCGCCGAGGAAGCGGTCGAGCGCGGCGCGGTGGCGGGGGTGGAGGAGATCCTTCATGGCGCGGGGCCGTGGAGTCTAGCATTCCCGCGCGTCGGCCCGCGCGGTGCGGCCGGGGATCTTCGTCTCGCCGGGGAAGGCACGTACAATCGGCGCGTGCCACGCATCCTGGTCGCCGAGGGACACCCGGCCACGCGCGAGTTCGTCGCCCGGAGCCTCGCCGACGCCGGCCTGGAGGCGATCGCCCCCGAGGACCCTCAGCAGGTGTTCGAGCTGTACGCGGCGCAGCGCCCCGACGCGGTGGTGCTCGCGGCCGACCTCGCCGCCGGGCCGGCCGGCCCGCTCGCGCAGCGGCTCCGCGGCGCCGATCCCCGCGCGCTCCTGGTGGTCGCCGACAAGGAGCACCTGGGCAAGGCGCGCGGGCTCGCCGCGGTGCTCCCGCTGAAGCCGAACGCGTACGTGGCCGACCCCACCCGCCGCGAGCTGGTGGACAAGGTGCAGCAGCTCGTGGCGCAGGCCGCGGCGGCGGCGCGCGCCCGGCTGCGAGGCTCGGCGCTGGTGCTGTCGCGGGCGCCGGCAGCGCTCGGCGAGGTGCGGCCCGGCGTGGTGGCGCGGCTGCTGCACCAGATCTGGCGCTCGGCGGCCGAGGGGGTGCTGGTGCTGGAGGAGCCGGCCGGGCCGGCGCGGCGCATGTTCTTCCAGCGCGGCGCGCCGGTGGCGCTCCAGTCCGACGATCCCGCCGACGCGCTGGTGCGCTGGCTGCGCGACGCCGGGCGGCTCGACGCCGCGGCGCAGCGCGCCGCGGTGGAGGGGATGGCGAGCGGCCTCAGCCCCGGCGCCGCGCTGGTGGCGGCGGGCGTGCTCGAGCCCGGCGAGCCGCTCTCGGCGGCGCTGCGCGCGCACCTCGAGGCGCTGGTGGCGCGGGCCGTCGGCGCGCGCGAGGGCCGGTGGCGCTTCCACCCGGGCGGCGAGTTCGCGGGGGAGATCCACGCCACGCCCGTGCTCCCGCTGCGCGCCATCCTCGAGGGCGCCCGCAGCGGCATCCCGGCGCGGCACTTCTCCGAGGCGCTGCGCGCCGTCACCGACGCCTACCCGGTCCGCACCGGCGACTTCCAGCAGATCCTCCCCGCCGCCGGCCTCTCCAGCGCCGACCTGCGACTGGCGGTCTCCCTCGACGGCCGGACCCGCATGCGCGACTGGCTCGAAGCCCGGCGCACCGAGCTGCGCGACGCGCTGACGCTGCTGTGGTTCCTGTCGATGGTCGGCGCGGTGGCGTTCCACGAGGCGCCCGAGGCCGGCGACGCCGTGTACGGCAAGGTGCCCGCCCCGCCCCGTCGCCGCCCCCTCCCCGCCGACCGCGCCGAGGCGGTGCGCCAGGCCGCGCTGCAGATCCTG
Source organism: Anaeromyxobacter dehalogenans 2CP-1 (assembly GCF_000022145.1). NCBI lineage: Bacteria > Pseudomonadati > Myxococcota > Myxococcia > Myxococcales > Anaeromyxobacteraceae > Anaeromyxobacter > Anaeromyxobacter dehalogenans. The sequence goes on along the minus strand of NC_011891.1, from coordinate 1,369,157 downwards.
CCCGGCAGCTACTTCCGCGCGCTCGGGGTCGACATCTCGGCCGGGCCGCCGGAGATCGAGGCCGCCTACCGCGAGGTCGCCGGACGCTTCCACCCCGACGCGTTCGCGCAGTTCGAGGTCGGCGACCTCGAGGACCTGCTCGCGGCGGTGCAGGACAAGGTGACCGCCGCGTACAAGGTGCTGTCCACGCCGGAGAAGCGCGAGGCGTACCTCTCGTTCCTGATGCTGCGCTACGAGCTGTCCGGCGTTCGCCGCCCCGGGATCGACGTGGCGGCCGAGATCGCGCTGAAGCGCGGCGAGCGCGCGCTGCGGGCGAGGCGCATCTCCGACGCGCTGGCCGCGTTCCGCGAGGCGGTGGAGCGCAACCCGCGCGAGCCCGAGTACCTCGCCATGCTCGGGTTCGCCGCGCTGCACGACCCCGCGCTCCCGCCCGGCGAGCGCGCCCAGGAGGCCCGCCGGCAGGCGAGGAAGGCGCTCTCGCTCGCCCCCGACGGCGGCCGCGCCGCCGCCGTGCTGGCGCTCGCCGAGGCCGCGCTGGGCGAGGTGGCCGAGGCGCGCCGCGTGACGCTGGCGGCGCTGAAGGCGCAGCCGGACCGGGAGCTGCTGAAGCAGGTGCTGCACCGGCTGAACGCGGCGTGAGGGATCGAGGTCCGCGGGCTGGCGCCGGAGGTCCGCTCAGCGCCCCACGTCCCACCCTCGGGCATCTCGTGAGCCGATCCCCGCGGCCGGGCACCCGTCCCCGACCGCCGCAGGCCCCTCCACGCCCGAGCTACGCCGCCACCGTCCGCGACGCCTTCTCTCCCTCGCGGACCACGTCGGCGAGCGCGGTGATGAAGTCGGGGCGGGTGCCGAGCGCGGGCACGCGCAGGTACGCCGCCGCGCCGGCCTTCTCCGCGGCCTCCTTCGCGAGGATGTCCATGTCGTAGAGCGTCTCGAGGTGCTCCGAGACGAACGCGATGGGCACGGCCACGACGGCGAGGTCCTTCGCGCTGGCCTCGAGGTACTTCACGGTGTCCGGGCCGAGCCACTTCGCCGGGCCGACGCGGCTCTGGTAGGTGAGCTGCCAGTCGGCGGCGCCGGCGCGGCGCGCGGTCTCGCGGGCGGAGTGCTCCACGTAGCCGGGGTACGGGTCGCCCTTGCGCACCTGGCTCATGGGCAGGCCGTGCGCGCTGAACACCACGCGCGTGCGCCCGCGCAGCGCGGCCGGGACCCGCTCCAGCGTCTCGCGCAGCGCCGCGGCCGAGGCCTCCAGGTAGCCCTCGTGATCGTGCCAGGTGCAGACCTCGGCGAGCGGACGATCCTTCGGCCAGAGGCGGCGCAGCTCCAGGAGCGAGCTGAGCGTGGTGGCGTTCGCGTACTGCGGGTACAGCGGCAGCGCCACCGCGCGGGTGGCCCCGGCGGCGAGCGCCTCGCGGACGCCCTCCTCGGTGTTGGGGTGCCCGCAGCGCATGGCCAGGTGGCACGAGTACCCGGGACCGAGCGCGGCCTGGAGCGCGCGCGCCTGGGCCTCGGTGCCCTCCACCAGCGGCGACTTCCCGCCGATGAGCTGGTACTTCTCCGCCGAGGACGGCGCGCGCGTGCGCGAGATGAGCTTCGCGATCACCTTGCGGAACGGGCCGAACGGCGCCGTGATCACCAGCGGGTCGGAGAACAGCTCGTAGAGGTACGGCTCGACCTCCGCGAGGTTCCTCGGCCCGCCGAGGTTCATGAGGAAGACGGCCGTGTGGCTCATGCGGCTCCCCGGCGGCGGCGCGCCCGCGCGCGCGGCTACACCGTGCGCGAGAACTGCTTCTTGCCGCCTTCCTTCTTCAGGTAGGCGTCGAACAGCATGGCCACGTTGCGGACCAGGAGCTGGCCGAGCGGCGTCACCTTCAGCACGTCGCCGTCGAAGGTGACCAGCCCGTCCTCCTCCAGCTCCTTCACGCCGGCGCGCAGGTCGGCCTCGATGGCGGCCCGGCCCTCCGGCCCGAACTTCTCCGCGATCTCGCGGAGGTCGAGGCGGAGCAGGCACATGACGCGGTTGATGGTGAACCGCCGCATCACGTCGTCCGCGGACATGGAGGCGCCGCGGTCCACCGGGATGATCCCGGCCTCGACCTTCGCCTCCCAGTCCTTGAGCTTGTGCGCGTTCTGCGCGTACGCGCCGCCGATGTCCGAGATGGAGGTCATCCCGAACGCCACCGTGTCCTCGGCGGGGCGGACGGTGTAGCCCTGGAAGTTGCGGTACAGGTAGCCGCCGCTCTGCGCCACGGCCAGCTCGTCCGACTCCAGCGCGAAGTGGTCGAGGCCGATGAGCCGGTACCCGGCGCCGGTGAACGCCTCCACCGCCGACAGGAACAGCTCCACGCGCTGCTCGGTCTTCGGCAGCGCCTCCTGCGGCAGCAGGCGCTGGTGCGGCTTCGACCACGGCACGTAGGCGAAGCCGAACACCGCCATGCGGTCCGGGTGGATGGCGAGGATGCGCTCGAGCGTCTTCTTCCAGGTGTCCGGCGTCTGATAGGGCAGCCCGTAGATCAGGTCGAGGTTGACGCCCTTGAAGCCGTTGTCGCGGGCGGCCTGCACCAGGTCGGCGGTCTCCTTCTCGCCCTGGATGCGCCCCACCACCTCCTGCACCCGCGCGTCGAAGTCCTGCACGCCCATCGAGATGCGGTTGAACCCGAGCTTCGCCAGCACCTCGATCTGCGAGCGGGTGGTGATGGCCGGGTCGATCTCGATCGCCTTCTCGGCGTCGGACGTGAACGTGAAGTGGCGCGCCAGGATGTCGTGGCAGCGCACCAGCTGCTTCTCGTCGAGGAAGGTGGGCGTCCCGCCGCCCCAGTGGAGCTGCGAGGCCGCGCGCCGGTCGGGCAGCTTCGCCGCCACCAGCGCGACCTCCTTCTCGAGCACGTCGAGGTAGGCGTCGGCGCGGGTGCGATCGTGCGTCGCCACCACGTTGCAGCCGCAGAAGCGGCACATCTCCCGGCAGAACGGGAGGTGCACGTAGATGGAGAGCGGGCCGCCCTGCTGGTTCGCGCGCGCCAGGTGCTCGACGTACTGCGCCGGACCGAACGCCTCGGTCCACTCCGGCGCGGTCGGGTAGCTGGTGTAGCGCGGCCCGGGACGGTCGTACTTCTTGATGAGCTGCGTGGACGGGATCTGGATCACGCCGATCGCCTCACTTCCAGCCGAAGGCGTGGACCGCGTCCACCACCGCCTTCACGTTCTCGGTCGGGGTGCCCACCTGGATCCCGTGGCCGAGGTTGAAGATGTAACCCGGGGTCGGCCCGGCCGCCCGGAGCAGCTGCTGGGCCCGCGCCACCGCGACGTCGCGAGGCCCGAGGAGCAGCGTCGAGTCGTAGTTGCCCTGCACCGCCACGCCCGGCAGCCGGGCGCGCGCCTCGTCGATGGGGATGCGCCAATCCACCGAGACGACGTCGTAGCCGAGCTTCGCCATCGGCTCGAGGTGCGCGGTGGTGCCGGTGGAGAACAGGATCGACGGGACGCCGGTCTTGCGCACCGCCTCGGCGATGCGGGCGAGGTACGGGAAGCTGAACTCCTCGAGATCCTCGCGGGCCAGCTCGCCCAGCCAGCTCTCGAAGATCTGGGCCGCGTGCGCGCCGGCCGCCACCTGCTCCTCGATCTGCACGATCGCGGCCTGGGTGAGCTTCTCGAACAGCGCGTGCGCCGTCGCCGGCTCGGCGTACAGCATGGTCTTCAGCCGGGTGAAGCCCTGGCTCCCGCCCTCGACGGCGTAGCTCGCCACCGTGAACGGACCGCCCACGAAGCCGATGAGCGGCACGCGGTCGGCGAGGGCGGCGCGGATGGCGCGCACGCCGTCGAGCACGTACGGCAGGTCCTTCTTCGGGACCGGCACGCGCAGCGCGTCCACGTCGGCGCGGGTGCGCACCGGGTTGCCGATCTTCGGCCCGCCGTCGCCCTTGCCCTTCTCGCCCTTCTCGAAGGAGAGGTCGAGGCCCATGGCCGGCAGGTGGACCAGGATGTCCGAGAACAGGATGGCGGCGTCGAAGCCGAACTCGTCGATGGGCGCGACCGTCACCTGGGCGATGAGCTCCGGCGAGCGGCACAGCTCCAGGAAGCTCACCTTCTGGCGGACGGCGCGGTAGGACGGCTGGTAGCGGCCGGCCTGGCGCATCATCCAGACGGGAACGCGGTCGACGGGCTCACGGCGGCACGCGGCGAGGAATCTGTGGGTCATGGGGGCCGCCATCTTAGTCCAGGTCCCCCCGAAACACACACCGTTCGGGTCGATGTTCCGTGGCCCCGCGCGCGGGACCCTGCCGCCCTCCGGACGCCCGCCGCCCCGGTCGCCGGCCGGACGGGCGGCGTCCTCAGGATGCCAGGGCGGCCACCGCGGCCGCGGCGGTGATGCCCGCCACCCGGACCGTCTTGCGCCGCCCGGTCTCGCCGCGGAGGAGCTCCACGTCGGCCCGCCGGACCCCCAGCGCCGCCGCCAGGAACTCCACCAGGGCGGCGTTGGCCGCCCCGTCCACCGGCGGCGCCGCGAGCTGGATCTTGAGCCGACCGTCGTGCTCGCCCACGGCGCGGGTGCGGGAGGCGCGCGGCTGGACCAGGATCTCCAGCACCGCCGCGCCACCCTCGTCGCGCGCCCAGGCCATCAGCGCAGCCCGAGCAGCACGATCTTCGCCTTGTCGGCGAGCTCGACCATGCGCGGGAGGTCCATGACCAGCGTGGCCCCCGCCTCGACCGCCAGCAGCCGGCCACGCGCCTCGCGCAGCGACACCACCGTGTCGGGCCCGACCGCGGGCAGGTCGAAGCGGCGGTCCTGGTGCGGCTTCACCGCCTTCGCCACCACGAAGCCGCCCGACTTCGCCAGCTCGCCGCCGCGCCGGATGCAGGCGTCGGTGCCCTCGAGCGCCTCGACCGCCAGCGCCACCCGGTCCTTCACCACCACCGTCTGTCCCAGGTCGAGGCGGCCGATGCCGCGCGCCAGCTCCAGCCCGTAGCGCGCGTCCTCCAGCTCCTCGGGCGTGGGCTGGTGCCGGCCCAGCACGCCCTCCGGCGCCAGCCGGTCGGTGAGGAACGGGGTCGGGTCGGTGATGGCGACGCCCTCCTCCTCGAGGAAGCGCGCCATGGCCCGGAGCAGGTTGTCGTCGGAGCGGACCGCCACGCGCGCCAGCACCCGCACGCCGGTCGCGTCGAGCATGGCGTCGGCGAAGAAGCGCTTCTTGGTGATGGAGCCGAGCATGACGCACTCGGTGGCCCCGCCGGCGCGCAGCCCCTCCAGCAGGTGGCCGATCTGCCCCAGCTTCACCCAGGTGATCGCGTCCACCTGCTTCGCCAGCTCGGGGTCGGTCTCGGACTTGTGCGCCACCGCCACCACGCGGTGGCCGGCGCGGCGCGCGCTCTCCGCGAACAGGAGCGGGAACCGCCCGCCGCCGGCGATGAGGCCGATGGTCGCCACGGCTAGCGGGTGATGCCGCGCTGCGAGCCCTTCAGGAACGCGATGAAGTGGTCGGTCTCGGGGTGGCCGGCGAGCTCCGCCTCGAGCTGCGCGATGGCCTCGGCCAGGCCGAGGCTCGACCGGAACACGATCTTGTATGCCTGCTTCACGCGGCCGACCTGCTCCTCGGTCATGCCCGCGCGCTGCATGCCGATGGTGTTCAGCCCGGCCAGCTCGCCGCGCGCGCCCGCCACGGTGCAGTACGGCGCGACGTCCATGGCGACGCCGGTCATGCCGCCCACGAACGCGAGCCGCCCGACGCGGCAGAACTGGTGCGACGCGGACAGGCCGCCGAAGTGCACGTGGTCCTCGATGAGCACGTGGCCGGCGATGGCGACCGAGTTCGCGATGATGGCCCCGTCGCCCACCTGGCAGTCGTGGCCGATGTGGCTGCTCGCCATGAACAGGCCGCCCGAGCCGATGCGGGTCACCCCGCCGCCGCCGGCGGTCCCGAGGTTCACGGTGGCGAACTCGCGGAACGTGTTGCGGTCGCCGATGACGAGCGCGGTGTCCTCGCCCCGGTACTTCAGGTCCTGCGGGATGCCGCCGATGACCGCGTGCGGGAAGATCCGGTTCGACGCGCCGAGCGTGGTCCGGCCGGTCACGACCGCGTGCGCGCCGACCGAGTTGCCGGGGCCCATGCGAACCAGCGGGCCGATCACGGCGTACGGGCCGATGTCGCAGGACGGATCGACCTGCGCGCCGGCCTCGACGATGGCGGTGGGGTGGATTGCCATGACGCCCGTGCTCCTCGATCGTCTGCTACCGCTCGCGGTCGGCGAGCATCGCCATGAACTCGGCCTCGGCGACCACCTGGCCGTCGACGCGCGCGACGCCGGTCTGCTTCCAGACGGCGCCCTTCTGCTTCGTCACCTCGACCTCGAGCTCGAGCCGGTCGCCCGGCACCACCGGGCGGCGGAAGCGCGCCCCGTCGATGCCCATGAGGTAGGTGATCTTGTCCTTCACCTCGTCGGGCTGCAGGGACATCGTGGCGAGCAGCGCGGCCGCCTGGGCGAGCGCCTCCAGGATGAGCACCCCGGGCATCACCGGCTGGGCCGGGAAGTGCCCCTGGAAGAACGGCTCGTTCATGGTGACGCCCTTCAGCGCCACCAGCCGCCGGTGCGCCTCGAACTCCACCACCCGGTCCACCAGCAGGAACGGCGGCCGGTGCGGCAGCAGCTTCTGGATCCCGACCACGTCGAGGATCGACTTGCGCTCCGCGCTCTCGCTCATGGCTCGTCCTCGCCGGCGTCCGCGCGCAGCCGCTCCACCTCGCGGCGCAGGCTGCGCAGTTCCTTGCGCATGTCGTGCAGGTGATCGAGCGACGCCATCGCCTTCAGCCAGTTGCCGTGGGGCACGGCCGGCGAGCCGGACACGGTCTCACCGGCCTCCACGTCGGCCATCACGCCGGACTGCGCGCCGATCCGCACGCCGTCGCCGATCTCGAGGTGGCCGACGATGCCGGCCTGGCCGCCCGCCACCACGCCCATGCCGAGCTTGGTGGAGCCGGCGACGCCCACCTGCGACACGAGCAGGCTGAGCGGGCCGACCTGGACGTTGTGCGCGATCTGCACCAGGTTGTCGATCTTGGCGCCGCGGCCGATGCGCGTGGTGCCGAGGGTGGCGCGATCCACGCACGTGTTCGCGCCCACCTCCACGTCGTCCTCGATCACCACGTTCCCGACCTGCGGGACCTTGTAGTGGCGGGGGCCCTTGCCCTCGCCCTCCGGATCGAACGCGAACCCGAAGCCGTCGGAGCCGATCACGCAGCCCGGCTGCAGGATGACGCGGTTGCCCACGGCGCAGCGCTCGCGCACCACCACGTTGTGGTAGAACACGCAGTCCTCGCCCACCCGCGCCCCGTCGGCCACGTGCACGCCCGGGAACAGGATGGTGCGCGCGCCCACCTGCGCGTCGGGCCCGACGCATGCGAGCGGCATCACCTGCGCGCTCGGGTGGACCCGCGCGGTCGGGTGGATCACCGCGGTCGGCGCCACCTCCGGCACCGCCTCGCGGGGCGGGTGGAACAGCGTCGAGATCTTCGCGAACGCGAGGTACGCGTTCGCGACGCGCAGCACCGTGCGGCCGGCCGCGACCTGCTCGTCCGGCTCGACCACCACCGCGCCGGCGCGCGACGCCTCGAACGCCTTGCGGTACTTGCGGTTCGAGAAGAACGAGATCTCGGACGCGGAGGCCTCCTCGAGCGGCGAGATGCCGTCGAGCCGCAGGCTCCCGTCGCCCTCCACCGCGCCGCCGACGCGGGCGGCGAGCTCCGCGAGCGTGTAGGACGCCACGGCCGCGCCTACTTCTTCCCGGCGGCCGGCTTGGCCGGCTCGGCCTTCTTCGCCTGCCCGGCGGCCTTGCTCCCGGCGCCGAAGCGGGCGTTGTACTTGCGGACCAGCTCGTTGGTGAGGTCGAGCGACTGCGGCGCGTACACGATGCCCGCGTCGTTGCGCTCGAACACCATGGTGAACCCGTCCGCCTCGGCGATCTCGCGGATGACGCCGGTCATCTTGTCCACGATGCCGCGCATCACCTCGCCCTCGCGCTGCGAGAGGTCCTTCTGGAGCTGCACGAACAGCTGCTGCAGCTCCATCGCCTTCCGGTCGAGCTCGGACGCCTTGTCCTTCTTCGCCTGATCGGCCATCACGACCGCCTGCTTGTCGAACTCGGCCTTGAGCTTGTCGAACTCGGCCTTCTTCTGGTCGATGACCTTCTGCTTCTCGTCGAAGTCCTTCTTCAGCACGGCCGTGGCGGACTTGCCCTCGTCCACCTCGCGGATGGCGCGCTGCAGGTCCACGAAGCCGAACTTGGCCTCGGCGGCGCGGGCGGCGGTGGCGGAGAGGAGGAGGGCGAGCAGGGAGAGGCGAGCGAGAGTGCGCATGGCGGGTCCTTCGGTGGATCAGAAGAAGTTGCCGATGGTGAACTGGAAGTCGAGCGCCTGATCGACGTATTCGCCGGTCAGCTTGTCCTTGCGGCGATTCAGCGGGATGCCCCACTCGAAGCGGAGCGGGCCGATGGGGCTGAACCACCGGAAGCCGAACCCGACCGACTTGTAGAGCGACAGCGGCACGTCGGGATCGGAGTACTTGCCGCGGGCGAACGCGTTGCCCATGTCGCTGAACAGCACCCCGCGCACGCCCACCTTCTCGACGATGGGGAACTCGAGCTCGAGGTTCAGGACGAGCTGCTTGTCGCCGCCGACCGCCAGCGGGTAGAGCGCGGACGACGGGTTGCGCGAGCGGCCCACGTCCTCGGCCGGCGCGATGGAGAGGTACCGGTAGCCGCGCAGCGAGTTGATGCCGCCCACGTAGTACAGCTCGGAGATGGGCACCTGGTGCGAGGCGTCCCAGTTGCGGATGTAGCCGAGCGTCAGCTTCGCGCGGGCGATGAGGCCGAGGAACACCGGCCGGTACCAGCGCGCGTCCACCGCGTACCGGGTGAACAGGTTCACGTTCTGCCCGAACGCCCACTGCGGCGCGAGGAGCGGCGGGGCGGCCTCGGCGCTGGTGGAGATGAACCAGCCACGCGACGGGAACAGGCGGTTGTCGCGCTTGTCCCACTGGAGCGAGAGGCGCAGCGCGCTGGTGGTGCCGGACTTGAACTGGTTCGCGTAGAGCAGGCCGGAGTCGGAGGCCGACACCGACACGTACTCGTTCGTGTAGGTGGCGAACAGGCGCAGGTCGTCGAGCTTCCGCGCGAACGACCACCACGGGTAGAGGCCGGAGAGCTCGTAGCCCCAGGTCATCGAGCCGCCGATGGCCCGCCGGGTGAACGTCGTGTAGTAGCCCTCGGTCGCGTACAGGTCGAAGGCGAAGGTCCAGCGCGTGTCGAGGAAGTACGGCTCGACGAACTGGATCTGCCCGAGCTGGCGGATCGACGACCACTGCACCTGCAGCGAGAGCGTCTGGCCCCAGCCGAAGAAGTTGTTCTGCGAGATCTGCCCGGTGAGGATGAAGTTCTCGTAGGACGAGAAGCCGGCGCCCACCTGGAACGTGCCGGTCGCCTTCTCCTTCACCTCCACCGTGGCGACGATGGTGTCGTCCTTGCTGCCCTTCTTGGTGGTGATCTCGACCGTCTCGAAGAAGCCCAGCGCGGTGATGCGCTGCTTCGACGCCTTGATCCCGGTGCCGCTGTAGAGCTCGCCCTCGTAGATCCGCAGCTCGCGGCGGATCACCTTGTCGCGCGTCTTGTCGTTGCCGATGATCTCGATGCGCTCGAAGTGGACCTTCGGGCCGGGCTGCACCTCGAAGTTGATGTCCACGATGCGGCGCTTCGGATCGGTGTTGGTGAGCGGGGTGACGTTCGCGTACGCGTACCCCATGTCCTTGTAGAGGTCGCCGATGGCGAAGATGTCGGCGCCCACCTTCGAGCGCATGAACAGGTCGCCGGTCTTGGTGCGGACCATGCGCTTCAGCACCGGCTCGCGGTCGAGGAGCTGGCCGCTGAACTCGATCTTGCCGATGTCGTACTTCTCGCCCTCCTCCACCGGGATGGTGATGAAGAGGAACCGGCGGTCCGGCGAGAGCGCGACGGACGGCTTCCCGACCTTCACCGTCACGTAGCCCTTGTCCATGTAGACGGCCTGGACGGACTGGAGGTCGTGCTGGAACGCCTCCTCCTTGTACGTGCCGGTGGAGTTCAGGAACGACAGGAGGTTCCCCTCCTGCGTCTGCATGAACGGGGTGATGTCGTCCTTCGGGACGTGATCGTTCCCGAGGAAGCGGATCTCCTTCACCTGGACCTTGGCCTTCTCGTCCACGGTGTAGATCACGTCCGCCTGGTTGTCGGGGAGGTCCACGACCTTCCAGGTCACGTCGGCGAGGTAGTACCCCTTCTCGACGTACTTCTCCTGGATCTTCTTCACGTCCTTGCGGACGACGGCCAGGTCGAGCACCGCGTACGGCTTCAGCTCGACGGTGTCCTTGAGGTCGTCCTTGGAGAGCGCCTCGTTCCCGACGATCTTCGCCTCGTGGACGGTGGGCCGCTCCACCACCTTGAAGATCAGGGCGGGCGAGGCCTCCGGCCCCTCCAGCTCGGCGGTCGCGTCCGCGAACAGGCCCAGGCGCATGATGCCGCGGAGGTCCTGGTCCACCTTCTTGGGGTCGAGCGGCTCGCCCTTCTTACTGGAGATGGTCGCGCGGATCGCGTCCACCTCGACGCGGCGGTTGCCCTCGATGCGGACGTCCGACAGCACGGGGTCGGCGCCGCGCGCGAGCGCGGGCACCGCGGCCAGGAGCAGCGCCGCGAGCAGGACGGGGACGCTGAGCAGGTGGCGCGTCACGGAGCCGCGGAATCTAAACCGGCCCCTGGAAAACCTCAAACACTCTTGCGCCGTGGCCTGCCCCGTCGCCGCGCGACGCGGGGCGGGGGTCGCGGGGCGCGTCAAGCGAGCCGTCCCTGGACCAGGCGGAGCCGGCGCGGCAGCGCCGCGGCGAGCCGCTCGTTGTGCGTCACCACCACCGCGGTGATTCCCATCCGGACGTTCAGGTCTGCGAGCAAGGCGTGGATTCCCTCGGCGGTCTGGGGGTCGAGGTTGCCGGTCGGCTCGTCCGCGAGCAGCAGCTTCGGCTGGAGGCACAGCGCGCGGGCCAGCGCGACGCGCTGCTGCTCCCCGCCGGACAGCTCGCCGGGCCGGTGCTCCATCCGCTCGCCCAGGCCGACCGTCTCCAGCATCTCGGCGGCGCGGCGGCGGGCGTCGCCGCGGGCCACGCGGCGGATGAGCGCCGGCATCATGGCGTTCTCCAGCGCGGTGAACTCGGGCAGCAGGTGGTGGCTCTGGAACACGAACCCGATGGTCTGGTTCCGGAACGCGGCCAGGCCGTCCTCGCCGCGCCCGAACACGTCCTCCCCCTCGAACAGGACCCGCCCGCGGGTGGGCACGTCGAGCGCGCCCAGCAGGTGCAGGAAGGTGCTCTTGCCGGCGCCGGACGGGCCGGTGAGCGCCACCAGCTCGCCGGCGGCGATCTCCAGGTCGATCCCGCGGAGCACCTCCAGGCGCTTCTCGCCCATGAGGTAGGTCTTCCCCAGACCCTCGATGCGGATGAGCGGCGCGGGCTGCATCACTCGTCCCGCAGCCCGTCCACGGGGTGGAGGCGGGCCGCCTTGGTGGCGGGGTAGATGGTGGCGAGGTACGAGAGCGCGAGCGCGGCCAGGCCGACCAGCGTGAACTGCGCGCCGTCGAGCAGCACCGGAAGGTTGGAGATGTAGTAGACGCCCGGGTCGAGCGGGATGCCGACCTTGTCGATGAGGAGGCAGGTGCCGAGCCCGAGCAGCAGGCCGAAGAGCGTGCCCACCGCCCCGATCACCACGCCCTCCACCACGAAGATCTTCATGACGCTGGGCACCCCGGCGCCCATCGACTTCAGCACCGCGATCTCCCGCCGCTTCTCCAGCACCTGCATGATGAGGGTGGCGACGATGATGAAGCTCGCCACCAGCACGATGAAGCCGAGGATCACCGCCATCACCACCTTCTCCATCTGCAGCGCGGAGAAGAGGCTGCGGTTCAGCTCGCCCCAGTCCTTGGCGCGGTAGGGCCAGCCGCCGAGCGCGAACACCACCCGGCCCATGACCGAGCGCGCGGCGTCGGCGTCGCGCACCTTCACCTCGAGCCCGGTGACCGTCTCCACGCCGAAGAACCGCTGCGCCTCGGGCAGCGAGATGTACGCGAACTTCGAGTCGTACTCGTACATGCCGCTGTAGAACACCGCCGCCACGCGGAACGGCCGGCTCTTCGGCTGCGGCCCGCCGGGGCCGAGGTCGCCGAACGGCGAGACCAGGTTCACCTGGTCGCCCACGAAGACCCGGAGCGCGTGCGCCAGCTCGCGCCCGATCACGATCCCGGGCAGCGGCCGGCCGGGGCGCGGCCGCTCCGGCGCGGCCCCGGCGTCGCCGTTCCCGCCCTCGCGGGGCAGCGGGATCTCCGCCGGCGCCTCCAGCCACTCCAGCCGGCCGTCCTGCACGCTCGCGGGCAGGTCGGTGACCGACCCGATCGTCTTCACGTCGATGCCCTTCAGGATCGCGCCGGTCAGGTTCTGGCCGGTGGAGAGCATCACCTCGTTGTAGAGGAACGGCGTGGCCGCCTCGACGCCACGCACCCCCAGCACCGTCTCGCGGATGCGGCGCCAGTCGCCGAAGTCGTCCTGCCCGTAGCTCAGCACCATGCCGTGCGCGGTGTGGCCCAGGATCTTCTTCTTCAGGTCGGCCTCGAAGCCGCTCATCACCGACAGCACCACCGTGAGCGCCCACACGCCGATGGCGACGCCGCCGATCGAGATGAGCGTCATGAGCAGCGTGGCCGGCATGCGCGGGCGGTGGAACAGCTCGCCGCGGCGGTAGGCGCGCCGCTCCCGGGCGTCGCGGACGAGCGACCACGCGAGCGCGAGGAGCAGGCCCGGGAGCAGCCCGGTCACCACCACCGCGAACAGCGCCGCCAGCGCCTTCGGCGAGAGCTTCAGGTGGCTGCGCGCCACGAACAGCTCGTAGGAGAGCGAGGCGTCCACGCGGCCGGCGCCCGCCAGCAGGTACGCGAGGCTCGCCCCCGCGAACACCGCCACCGCCGAGAGCAGGCCGGCCCCGAGCAGCCCGAGCACCACCACCAGCGTGCCCTGGGCCTCGAGCGCCTGGATCGCGCCCACCGCGCCGCGGACGCCCGGCGGCAGCACGCCCACCAGCACCGCGACCACCGCGGTCCACAGCAGCGTGGCGGCGGAGAGCTCGTAGAACGCGAGGCGCCGGCCCACCCGCGCGGCCGCGGCGCCGAACGCGCCGCCGAGCGCGGCGCCGGCGAGCGCGGCGAGGCCGCTGGCGAGCGGCGTGGGGAGGCCCAGCCGGTCGCCGAAGAAGGCGTGCGCCACCGGCGCCACCGCGGCGGCGCCGAACACGCCCGCCAGCACCAGCGCGAACGCGGCGAAGGAGAAGACCGGCGGCACCGGGTGGGCGGCGCCGTCGCGGGAGGCGGCGCCGGGCGCGGCCGCCGGGCGGGGGCCGGGCTCGGAGCCGGGCCGGTGCGGGACGGGATCGGACAAGGTCAGTCGCGGGACTTCAGCAGCGGGAACAGGATCACGTCGCGGATGGACGCCGAGTCGGTGAAGAGCATGGCCAGGCGATCGATGCCGATCCCCTCGCCCGCGGTGGGCGGCATGCCGTGCTCCAGCGCGCGGACGAAGTCCTCGTCGTAGGGCATGGCCTCCTCGTCGCCGGCGGCCTTGGCGCGCATCTGCGCCTCGAACCGCGCGCGCTGGTCGGCCGGGTCGTTCAGCTCGGAGAACGCGTTCGCGAGCTCCATGCCCGCGGCGAACAGCTCGAAGCGGTCCACCAGCCGGGGGTCGGCGTCGCGCCGGCGGGAGAGCGGGCTCGTCTCGAGCGGGAAGTCCACCACGAACGCGGGCCGGTCCTTCGGGAGCTGCGGCTCGCCGAAGATCTCGAACGCGAGCGCCACCGCCTCGCCCGGCGTCTTCTTCGCGGCCTGCTCCAGCTTCCAGGCGTCCTCGGAGTCGTTCTCGCGCGCCGCCGCGCGCGAGAGCGCCTCGGCGAGGCCGCGGCCGGCCAGCGCGTCGTCCGGCGACAGCCCCAGCGCTCGCGCGCCCACCTCCAGCATGGAGACGCGCGGGAACGGCGGGGTCAGGTCGATGGCCTGGCCCTGGAACGTCACCACCGGCCCGCCGGTCACCTCCACCGCGAGCCGGTGCATCAGCTCCTCGGTGAGGCGCATCAGGTCCTCGTGGGTGGCGTACGCCTGGTAGAACTCGATCGAGGTGAACTCCGGGTTGTGGCGCCGGTCGATCCCCTCGTTGCGCCAGATCCGGCCGATCTCGTACACGCGATCCAGGCCGCCCACCACGAGGCGCTTCAGGTGCAGCTCGGTGGCGATGCGGAGCTTCAGGTCCAGGTCGAGCGCGTTGTGGTGCGTCTCGAACGGCCGCGCGGCCGCGCCGCCGGCCTCCTCCGGCTTGTGCAGCGTGGGCGTCTCCACCTCGAGGTAGCCGCGCGCGTCCAGGAAGCGGCGGATCCCGGAGACGATGCGGGCGCGCTTCACGAACGCCTCGCGCACGCCGGGCGTCACCACCAGGTCCACGTAGCGCTGGCGGTAGCGCTGCTCCACGTCGGTGAGGCCGTGCCACTTCTCCGGCAGCGGGCGCGTCGCCTTGGTGAGGATGGTGAACGTCCGCGCCTCCAGCGTCAGCTCGCCGGTCTTGGTGCGGGTCGCCGGCCCCTCCGCGCCCACGATGTCGCCGATGTCGAGCAGCTTGAAGACCTCGAACGCCTGCTCGCCCACGCGATCCTTCTTCACCCACACCTGGAGCTCGGCGGAGCGGTCGCGGACGCGCAGGAACGCGGCCTTGCCGAAGGAGCGGACCGCCAGGACGCGACCGGCGAGCGACCAGTCGCCGGGGTCCTTCGCGATCTCCTCGGCGGGCTGGTCGCCGTAGTGGCGCAGCAGCTCGTCGGCGAGGTGGCGGGGCTGCCAGCCGTTTCCGAAGGGGTTCACGCCGAGGGCGCGGAGCGCCTCGGCCTTCTTCAGACGCTGCGCGATGATCTCGCGCTCGGTCGTTCCAAGTTCGTCGGCCATCGGGTGCGGAATCTCTCGGATCCTCGGAGGAATCTCCGGGGAGATGCGTGCGGGGGGGGAGGCTAGTCGGGTCGGCGCGGGGCGTCAACGCGGGATCCGCGCGGCCGCGAGGGCGCCGAGCGTCCCGGACGGCCCGCCGAGGGAGGCGCCCTGCCGCGGCGTCACCTCGCGTCGACGGCCCCCGTCGTCGCGCGACCGACGGCCCCGCCGTCACCGCGCATTGATGCCGAGCGACGGGTTCGTCGCGCCGCCCGAGATGCGGACGTAGTAGTCCCCGTCCCAGGACAGCTGGCCGAGGCAGGTCGGGGCCGCGTCGGTCGTCAGCCGCCCGCCGGGGGACAGCGCGATCCGGCGGAAGCGCGGCAGCACCGTCGAGCCGGCGCTGTTCTCGAACGCGCTGAACGTGAGCGTGCCGCTCGCGTCGATCGACTCCGCGCCGTGTTCCAGCCCGACGAGAGCACGCTCGCGCCGCTGTAGACGAGGTGCAGCGCCCAGTCGCCGGCCAGGTCGGCCTGCGCGAAGGTCCGGCCGGTGCGCTGGAGCACCAGGAAGCCGGGCTCGCGCGCGGTGGGGTCGCCGGAGAGGTGCACCAGGAACACCGCGTTCTTCTCCGGCGCCATCACGCCCCGCGTCGCGGCGCCGTCGTCGAGCCGCACCACCCCCGCCGCGTCCACCGAGAGCGTCCCCGCCGCGCCCGGGTCCATCCCGACGCCGTCGGAGGCGTGGAGCTCGCCCACGGTGAGCACGCCGGCCGCGTCGGTGCTCGCGGCGCCATGGGTCCAGCGGACGCCGGCGCCGGCGTAGAGGCCGTGGAAGGCGAAGCTGCGGCCGGCGAGGTCGGCGGCCGAGTAGGTCAGCCCGGGCACGCGCTTGCGCCACGCGTACAGGTTCCGCCGCACGACCGGCGCGCCCTCCTGGCCGGTGCCGAACAGCAGCGTGCGGGCCGCGGTCATGGCGCCGTGGAACGTCGGGTCGCCGTCCGCGCCGGCGAGGCGCACGGTGCCGTGCTCGGCGATGAGCGCCTTCAGGTCGAACCCGGTCGGCGGCAGGCCCGTGTCGCCCGCGTCGTCGAGGGACGAGAGCACGGTCACCTGGCCCGAGGCGGCGATGCGGACCACCACGTCCGCCCAGCCCGCCGCGTCGTTCGTGGCGAGCTGGAGGATGTCCCAGTCGCCGGCGAGGTCTGCCTGCGTGAAGCCGGTGACCGGCGCCGGATCGCTCCCGCCCGACGAGCAGCCGGCGAGGATCAGCAGCGCCGCGGCGAGGCGCCGCCCGCGGCGGCGGCAGGCACCGAGGGGGCCCGGCCGCCGCGCAGCGGTCAGCGCGGCGCGTACACGGTGTAGTCGATCTCGGGGAAGATGTTGTCCTTCTGCTCGACGTGGGCGAGCCACCCCTCGTCGATCCGGCCGGCGCGGAGCTGGTCGTGGAGCCGCGTGAAGCGGAGCACGTGCTCCTTCGTGCGCCGGATGGCGTAGTCCACCATGGTGCCGGTCTTCATGATGAAGGCCCAGTCGGACGACTGCGCCAGCAGGAGCTCGCGCGCGGCCTGCGAGAGCGCGCGGCGCTCCAGGTCGGTGGGCTGCTTGTAGTCGCGCGCCAGCGCGATCATCCGCTCGGCCGCCTTGTGGAGGTGGCGATAGATCCAGTCGTTCGAGCCGTCCAGCCACACGCCGGCGTAGCCGCCCGCACCCCAGGAGCAGAGCGGCGGGGTGGCGAGCTGCTGCTCGGGGTTCTCGCGCAGGTAGTCGCCGGGCGTGGCCAGCCGGAAGGCGCGCTGGTCGTAGGCGGTCTTGCGCACGAGGTAGTCGATGAACATCGGCCCCTCGTACCACCAGTGACCGTACAGCTCGGCGTCGTAGGGCGAGACGACGATGGGGCGCACGCCGCCCATCCGCGAGGCGAGGTGCTCGATCTGCCGCTCGCGGTTGAACATGAAGTTGCCGGCGTGCTGCGCGGCCCGCTCGCGCGCGCGGCCCGGGTCGTAGGGCTCCTTGTGCGCGGTCCGGCCGGTGATCCGGTAGTACTTGATGCCGACGTTCTTCCGCTGCCCGGTGGGCTGGATGTACGGCCGGACGTAGTCGAGGTCGAGGTCCCAGCCCACGTCCCGGTAGAACTCGCGGTAGTCGGCGTCGCCCGGGTAGCCGGACTCCGCGCTCCACACCTGCATCGACGACTCGGCGTCGCGCCCGAACGCGGCCGGCCCGGTGGGCGTGTAGATGGGCGCGTAGACGCCGTAGCGCGGGCGCGGGGTGGCGTCGGTGATGCCGTGGGTGTCCACGAAGAAGTAGCGGATGTTCTGCTCGGCCAGGTACGCGTCGAGGCCGGGGAAGTAGCCGCACTCCGGCAGCCAGATGCCGGCCGGATCCCGGCCGAAGTGGCGGCGGTGGTGCGCGACCGCGACCGCGATCTGCGCGCGCACGGCCTCGGGATACTCCTGCATGAGCGGCAGGAACCCGTGCGTCGCGCCGCAGGTGACGATCTCGAGCCGGCCCGCGTCCTCCAGCCGCTTGAAGGCGCCCACCAGGTCGCGGCGGTAGCGGTCGCCGAACAGCGCCCGCAGCCCGCGGAACTCCTGCTGGTAGTGCAGCGCCAGGCCGTGGAAGGTCGCGTCCTTGCGGGTGCGGTGGACCTCCTTGTCCGCGAGCTCGCAGAGCTTGTCGAGGCGCCGCGCGTACCGCGACATGAGCAGCTCGTCGCGGAGCATGGCGACGAGCGGCGGCGTCATCGTCATCGAGACGCGGAACGGCACGCCCTCGTCGGTGAGCCGGTCGAACGCCTGGAGCAGCGGGAGGTACGTCTCGGAGATGGCCTCGTAGAGCCAGTCCTCCTCCAGGAAGTCGTCGTACTCGGGGTGCCGGACGAACGGCAGGTGCGCGTGGAGCTGGAGCGCCACGTAGCCGCGCACGTCGATCATCTACTTCTCCCTCGGCTCGACGGGCCGCCCCGGCGACGACGGCGCCGCGGTCGGGGACGACGGCCGCCCCCCCATCCCGCCCGCGCTCCCGCCCCACACCGGCGCGCTGCCGAAGCGCGACCAGTCGGACAGGCGCGCCAGCAGCGCGCGCACCTCGTCGGAGAACGGGCCGCCCGCGTGGCCCGGCCCGAGCAGCCGGCCGAGCGGCATGTCCCAGGGGATGCGCACGAACCGGTCGTCCACCACGCCCGACGGGCCCGACGGCGGCAGGCCGACCGGGTTCGACGGGCGGGCGACCAGGCGCTCGGCGCCCCGCCGGTCGACCACGTGGATCTCGGCGCGGTAGGCCCGCCCCGGCTCGAGGTCGTGCACGTAGTAGCCGCGCGACTCGAGCGCGAAGTCGATCACCCGCACGCGCTCCCACCCGGCGCCGCTCCGCGCGAAGACCCAGAGCTGCGAGCGCCCGTGCTCGAGCCCCTGGAACGCGGCGTCCAGCGTGGCGCCGGACCAGTCCCAGTAGAGGAAGAGCGTGCGCGGGTCGCGGGGGAGCGCGACGAACGCGTCGTCGCCGTAGCCCCAGGGCAGCTCCCCCAGCCCCTCGTCGTACGCGGGCGCGCCGGAGGGCGTGCCCTCCGCCTCCTCGGCGGCGGCGTCCTCGTCCTCCGGCTCCGGCTCGACCAGCGGGTGCGGCGCGTCGCGCACGGCGTCCTCGCCGCGCACGCGCGCCACGAAGAAGCCCTCCGCGTCCGGCACCGCGCCGCGCGGCCTGCGCGCCGCGGCCTTTCGCCGCCCGGCGCGCGCCCCGGCCGCGGCGCCGACGGCCGCGCCCACCGCCGCGCCCGCCACGGCCGCCGCCGCGGTCGCCGCCTTGCCCGCCTTGCGCGCCCGGGCCGGGGCGGCGCCCGCCTTCGCGCCGACCACCGCCCCGATGGCCGCCCCGGCGCCGGCGCGCGCCGCGCGGGCGGCCGCGCCGGGCCGGCCCGGCTTCGCCGCCTTCGAGGGCGCCGGCACGCCCGCCTCCGCCACCTCGGCGGCGGCCTCCCGCGCCGGCTTCCTCGCGCCCCGGCGGGCCACCTCGCCCGCCGCCTGCTTCACCGCGCGCACCGCCTCGCCGGTGGCCTTCACGGCGCGTCCCGCCGCGGCGCGGACGCGCGCGCCCGGCCCCGGCCTCTCCGGCTTCACGCTCGGTGGCGGCTTCGCCTTGGCTGCCGGCTTCGCCCTGGGGGCCGCCTTCGCCGCGGACGGGCCCGACGGCGCCGCCCTGGCGGGCTCGCCCGCCCCGGCCTCCTCGAGCGCGCTGACCAGCTCCGCCTTGGTCTTCAGCCGGGAGTGACCCGGCCCGAGGACCTTGCGCGCGAGCGCGCGGAGGCTCTCCACGGTCATCTTCCTGAGGTCGGGCATGGCTCGGGTTGGTTCAATCAATGTTCGCACGGTGGGGCAAGCGGTTTCCGGGGTCCGCGACGGCGCGCGCGCGGATCTGTCCCCCCTGCGCGGGGCACGGCCCGCCGCCGCCGTCTGCTAGGCTGAACGTGCAAACCGCGGGGGGTTCATTGCAGGAACCGGGAAAGGTCCACGAGTCCGCGGGCGCGACCGCCTGCCTGCGCTGCGGAGCACCGCACGCGCCGTCCTACCCCTGCACCCCCGCCGACGCCGCCGCCCGCACGCTGGTGTTCGGCGGGTGCGCCGCCGCGCCGCCGCCGGACGCCGGCGCGGACCCGCTGGTGGGCGCGCAGGTGGGCAGCTTCCGCATCGTGCGCATGCTGGGGCGTGGCGGCATGGGCACGGTGTACCTGGCCGAGCACCCGGTCATCGGCAGCCGGGTGGCCATCAAGTTCCTGAACGAGTCGATGGCCGCCGACGCGGAGCTCGTCCAGCGCTTCTACGACGAGGCGCGGGCGGTGAACCTCATCGGCCACGAGAACATCGTCGGGGTGTACGACCTCGCCTCGCTGCCGTCCGGCCGGCGCTACTACGTGATGGAGCTGCTCGAGGGCGAGACGCTGGCCGAGCGGCTCGCCCGCGGCCCGCTGCCGCGCTCCGTGGCGCTGCAGGTGCTGCTCCAGCTCTGCGACGCGCTGCAGTGCGCGCACGAGCGCGGGGTGGTCCACCGCGACCTCAAGCCCGAGAACGTGTTCCTCGTGCCCCGCCGCGGGCGCCCGGACTTCGTGAAGCTGGTGGACTTCGGGATCGCCAAGCTGCGCAGCGCCACCGGGCACGCCACCGGCGGCTCGAGCGCGATCATCGGCACCCCCGAGTACATGGCCCCCGAGCAGTGCGAGGGCGGGCCGGTGGACGCCCGCACCGACGTGTACGCGCTCGGGGTGATGGCGTACGAGCTGCTCGCCGGGCGCCGCCCGTTCGACTCCGGGCCGGTCCAGAAGCTGCTCCTCGCGCACCTGCGCGAGCCGCCGCCGCCGCCGTCCGCGTTCGCCGACCTCGAGCCGGAGCTGGAGGCCGCCGTGCTGCGCGCGCTCGCCAAGGCGCCGGCCGACCGCTTCCAGGACATGGGCGCCCTGGCGGAGGCGCTGCGCCCGGCCGCGGCCCGGCTGGCACGCCCGGCGGCCCCGGCCCCTGCCGCCGCCGTCCCCGACCGCCGCGCCGACGAGGCGGAGCGCGCGCGCGCGGCCGCCGCCACCCGCCCCGAGCCCGAGCTGACCGCGCTGCTGCGCGCCGGTCCGGTGCCGCGGCGGCTGCCCATCGTCGAGCTCACCCGGGCCGGCCTGTACCTGCGCGCGGACGACGACCTGCCGCCGCTGTTCGCGCGCGTCAAGGTCGAGCTGGCCCACGCGTCGCTGCGGGCGCCGCTCGTGCTCGCGGCGGAGGTGGTGCGCCACGTCACCCGCGCCGAGGCGGCCGCGTTCCGCATGGCGCCCGGCTTCGCGCTGCAGCTCGTGGACCTCGCGCCCGCCGCGCGCGCGGCGGTGGCGGCGCTCGCGGACGCGCTCCGCCGCGAGCCGGCCCCGACCTCGCCGCCGCCCAGCCCGGGGGGCGCGAGCGCGCGCCTGGAGGTGCTGGAGCGGCGCGCCGCGGAGGGGCCGTACGCCCTGCTCGGCATGCCGCCCGACGCCGACTTCCCCGAGGTCCGCCGCGCGGCGCGCGCGCTCCGGGAGGAGCTGGAGGCGCTCCGGGCCCGGCCGCTCGC
The DNA here is from genome assembly GCF_000022145.1 of Anaeromyxobacter dehalogenans 2CP-1. NCBI lineage: Bacteria > Pseudomonadati > Myxococcota > Myxococcia > Myxococcales > Anaeromyxobacteraceae > Anaeromyxobacter > Anaeromyxobacter dehalogenans. Next base: position 1,348,066 of record NC_011891.1, on the reverse strand, counting down.
GCCCGATCACGCCCCCCGCACCGGCGCGCTGCTCGCGCGGCTCGACCTGGCCCAGGGCGCGCTCGCCACGCCCGCCCCGCGCCTCGCGCACGACGCCCGCGCCGGCAACTGGCGCGGCGTGCGGCGGTGCCTGGCGGCGGGCGTCCCGGACGCGCTCCGGGACGCGCGGCGGCGCGAGCTGCACGAGGCCGAGCCCGCCCGCGCCGCGGAGGCCCGCCGCCAGCTCGCCTGCGCCCAGGTGGCGCGGAAGCTGGGGAACGTCGAGGCCGCCCGGACCGCCTGGGAGGCGGCGCTCGCCGCCGACCCGCTCGACGCCGCCGCGGTGGAAGGGTACGTGGCGTTCCGGCGCGAGCAGGAGCGGCGCTGACGCCGCCCGCCCCGGCCGCGACGCCGGCGCGGTGAATGCGGACCGCGGCCCCGCGTCTTTCGGTAGACTCGCCGCCCGATGCCCGCGCTCCCCACGCTCTGCGCGCTCGCGCTGCTGGCCGCCGCCCCCGGCGCCTCGCCGGTGCCCGCCCCGGCGGTGCCCGCCCCCGCCCCCGCGCCGGCCGGCGGCCCCGAGGCCGGCCCGCTCGGCCGCCGCTATCACCTGGAGCGCATCGAGCTGCGCGGCCTCACGCACACGCGCGAGGCCGAGGTGCGGCGCCACCTGCTCGTGGCGCCCGGGGACGTGCTCGACACCGAGCGGGTGCTCCTGTCCCGCCTGCGCCTCCTGCAGCTCGGCTGGTTCTCGCGGGTGGAGACCCGGGTCGAGCGCGGCTCGGAGCGCGGCCTGGTGGTGCTCGTCATCGAGGTCACCGAGCGCAACACGCTCATCGTGAGCGATCTCGTGTTCGGCTCGACCGGCCCGCAGCCGTTCTACGGCGGCCTCGGGCTGTCGCAGCAGAACTTCCTCGGCCGTGGCATGGGGCTCTCCGGCGCGTTCGTGTACGGCGGGTCCCCGTCGGGCCGGTCCGACGACCCGTCCCGCTTCGCGCTGCGCGGCGGCTTCTTCGCGCCCGACCTCACGCCGCGGCGGCTGCCGCCGCTCGTGTTCGGCGTCTCCGGCCAGTTCCTGCGCGGCGAGGAGCTGACCTGCGACGACCCGGGCTGCGAGGCGTACCGCTCCGACTACGGGCGCGCCCCGCGCATCCGGTACCAGCGCGCGGCGGGCGAGGTGACGCTGGGGATGCGGCCGGGCCCGTTCGAGCGGCTCCTCGCGACCTACCGCTACGAGCGCCTGCACGCGGCCGCCATCGACGACTCGCCCGCGCTGGCGGCGGCGCGCGGGCCCGGCCCCGCCATCCTGGTCGGCTGGTCCGACCTGTCCGCGCTCACCGGCACCTACGAGATCGACACGCGGGACGACTTCTTCTTCCCGACCGACGGCTTCCGCGGGGTGGCGCAGGTCACGTTCGGCTCCGCGCTCCTCGGCGGCGACTACGAGTACAGCCGCTACCTGCTGCAGCTCGAGACCGCGTACGCGCTCCTCGGGCGCAGGCTCCGGCTCCAGCTCGCGGCCGGCGCGGCGCAGGGCTCGGCGCCGTTCTTCGAGCGCTTCTACGCGGCGGACTGGTCGTACTTCACGGTCGGGCCGGCGCTCGGGCGTGCGCTCGAGCTGAACTTCTCCACCGACTCGCGCTACGACGCGGTCCTGGGCATGGCCGGCCTCGAGTACGCCGTGCCGCTCTGGTCGCGCGGCGGCTTCTTCCACCGCGGCTACCTCGCGATCGGCGCGCGCGGGGTGTGGTCGGCGGCGCGCCCAGGCGGCGGCCGCACCGCGGTGTCCGACCTGCCCTTCTCGGCGGACCTGGCGCTCCGCCTCGACACGCCGGTGGGCACCTTCAACGCCTCGCTCGGCTACGCGCTGGACAACTTCCTGTGATCGCGCCGCCCGCCCGCACGGAGCCCTGCCGCGGGGCGCGCCGCGCCGCGCTCGCCGGCCTGGCGCTCGCGGCGCTCGCGATGGCGGCGCCGCCGGCCCGCGCCGCGCCCGCGCCGCTGCCGGCGCACCTGTGGGTCCGCGGCGGGCACCTCCAGGCCACGCTGGACCTGTCCGCCGTGTTCCCCGCCGCGCTGGAGAAGCAGCTCGGCAACGGGCTCACCAACCTCGTCGCCATCTACGTCACGGTGTCGCGCGAGGAGGGCGGCCCGCCGGCGGCGCTCTCCGGCGAGGTGATCGAGATCCTGTTCGACGTCTGGGACGAGACCTACGCGGTGACGGTGAAGGACTGGCGCACGCCCGCGGGCGCGCGGCGCGTGCTGCCCGACTACGCGGCGCTGCGGCGCCTGCTGTCCGACGCGCGGGAGGTGGACCTGGGCGCCGCCGGGGCGCTGCCGCCGGGGCGGCTGGTGGTGGAGGCGCGCGTGGAGGTGAACCCGGTGTCGAAGGAGCAGCTCCAGCGGACGCGCGAGTACATCGCGAACCCCACCGCCGGCGCCCGCGCGGGCGGCGGCGGGGGCGGCGGCTCGCGCAGCGTCCTCGGGGCGGTGGCGAGCTTCCTGCTCCGCGACCCGGACCCCGGCACCGACGTGCGCCTGCTCCGCTCGGCCCCGTTCAGCCTCGCCCAGGTGAGCGTCCGATGAGCGCCCCCGGCCGCGCCCCCGCGCCCGCGGGCACCGCCGCGCCGGGCCGCCTCCGCCGGCTGCTCGGCCACCTGCGCATGTCGCGCTTCGAGGCGCGCATCACGCTCGCGCTGGTGATCGCGGCCAGCCTCCCGCCGCTCGGGGCCATCCTGCTCGCCGGGCGGCTCGCCGAGGAGAACCTGACGCTCGGGCTCGACCCGCGGGTGGTGGACCGCCTGGAGTCGATCCCGTCGCTCTACGGCGACCTGTTCCAGGCGCGCAAGGCGCTCTACGCCGAGCAGGCGCGCGCGCTCGCCCGCGGGCTCCCGCGCGATCCCGCCGCCGGCTCCGCCTACCTGGCGAGCGCCCTGGAGCGGACCCCGCGGCTGCGGCGGGTGATCTGGACCGGCCCCGACGGCCAGGTGGTGAGCGAGGCCGAGACGCAGGCGCCGAACCCAGAGGGCGAGTGGCGCGAGGCGCCGGCGCGGGTGGGCCTGCCCGGCGGCGGCCAGCTCGAGTGCGTGTTCGCGATCGAGGCCCGCTACTTCGCCGAGGTGGCGGAGTCCCGCGAGCTGGCGGAGCTGGTGCAGAACGTGGAGCGGCTCCAGGCGGAGATCCGGCGCAGCTACGTGCGCGCGTTCGGGCTGCTGCTGGTGGCCTGGGCGGTGGTGGCCGCCGGGGTGGGCTTCTGGCTGGCGCGGCGGACCACCCGGCGCGTGTCCGACCTGGTGCGCGCGGTCCGGCGGCTCGCGGCCGGCGACCTCGCGGTGCAGGTGGACCCGGGCCGCCACGTCGACGAGGTGGCCGGGCTGGCGCGCGCGTTCAACGCGATGGTGCGCGAGGTGCGCGAGAGCCGCGACCGCATCGTGTACCTGGAGAAGATCTCCGGGTGGCAGGAGGTGGCGCGCCGGCTGGCCCACGAGATCAAGAACCCGCTCACGCCCATGCAGCTCGCCTTCCAGCAGCTCGAGGCGCGCTGGAAGGCGACGCCCGGCGGCGACCCGGCGTTCGGGAGGCTGCTCGCGGACGCCGGCGAGATCGTGCGCGAGGAGATCGGCACGCTGCAGCGCCTGGTGGAGGAGTTCTCCGGCTTCGCCAAGCTGCCGCAGGTGCGGCCCGAGCCGTCCGACCTGGGCGAGTTCGTGGAGGAGTTCGTGCGCACCAGCCCGCAGATCGCCGAGGCGGCGGACGTGGACGTGGTCCGCGCCAGCCCCAGCTGCCCGGTGGGGCTCGACCGCGCGCTCATGCGCCGCGTGCTCGCGAACCTGTGCGCGAACGCGGTCGAGGCGGCGCGGCCCGGGCGCGCCCGCATCCACCTCGGGGTGGCCCGTACCCGCGACCGGGCGGTGCTGACGGTCGCGGACGAGGGGCCGGGGATCGAGCGCGACCTGCGCGAGCGGATCTTCGACCCCTACTTCACCACCAAGGGCACCGGGACCGGCCTCGGCCTCGCCATCGTGAAGAAGATCGTCCTGCAGCACGGCGGGGAGATCCAGGCCGGGGAGCGGCCCGGGGGCGGCGCGTCCTTCACCGTCGCGCTGCCGCTCGCCGCGCCGGGCGATTCGCCGGGCGCGGCCAGGGCGCTGCGCGGTTAGAATCCGCGCCATGCCCTACGACCTGACCGACCGCCTCGCCCTCGTCACCGGCGCGACCTCCGGCATCGGCGCCGCCTGCGTGGACGCGCTCGTCGGCGCCGGCGCGCGCGTCGTCGCCGCCGCCCGCCGCGCCGACCGCCTCGACGCGCTCGCCTCCCGCCACGCTGGGCGCGTCCACCCGCTGCTGCTCGACGTGCGCGATCGCGCCGCGGTGGAGGCGAGCCTGGCCACCCTGCCCGCCGGCTGGGGCGAGGTGGAGGTGCTGGTGAACAACGCCGGGCTCGCGCTGGGGATCGAGCCGGCGCAGCGCGCCTCGGTGGACGAGTGGCAGACCATGATCGACACCAACTGCACCGGCCTGGTGGTGGTCACGCGGGCGCTGCTGCCGGGCATGGTGGAGCGCGGCCGCGGCCACGTCGTGAACGTCGCCTCGGTGGCCGGTACGTACCCGTACCCGGGCGGCAACGTCTACGGGGCCACCAAGGCGTTCGTGCGCCAGCTCACGCTCAACCTGAAGGCCGACCTGATCGGCACCGGCGTGCGCGCGACCTCGATCGAGCCGGGCATGGTCGAGACCGAGTTCTCGCTGGTGCGCTTCTCCGGCGACGCTGGCAAGGCGAAGCAGGTGTACCAGGGCATGCAGCCGCTCGGCCCCGAGGACGTGGCGGACGCGATCCTGTGGTGCGTGACCCGCCCGCCACACGTGAACGTGAACGCGCTCGAGCTCATGCCCGAGCGGCAGGCCTTCTCGCCGTTCGCGGTGAAGCGGGGCTAGCGGCATCCGCTCCGGGCATCCGCTCGCCCCGAGGCCTCGACGGGCGGGCGGATGCCGCGCGGAGACGCGGCGCTCAGTCGGCCGCGCTCGCCTCGGCGCCGGTCACCGGCCAGCCGATCTCGTCGGCCACCGGCTCGAGGTCGCGGCGCAGCTTCTCGAGCGCGCGGATCTCGAGCTGGCGGGCGCGCTCGCGCGAGAAGCCGAAGTGATGGCCGAGGTCGCGGAGCGTCTCCTTGCCCTCGCCCATGATCCGCGCCTCGACGATGTGGCGCTCGCGCGGGTCGAGCCGCCCCATCGCCTCGGACACCCGACGGGCGAGCAGCGCGTCCTCCTCGGCGCGGGCCAGCTCCTCGTCCTGCGGCTCGCCGTCGGCGGGCGTGAACTCGAGGTGCGTGCTGGTCCCGTCGGCCACCGGGGCGTCGAGCGACAGGTCGCGCCCCTCCATGCGCTGGGTCATCTCGACCACGTCGCTCGGCCGCACGCGGAGCTTCTTGGCGACGAGCGCGACGTCGATGCCCTCCTCGGCGAGGCCGGCGCCGGGGGTGAGCCGCTCGATCTCGTGCCGGGTGCGGGCCAGCGAGAAGAAGAGCTTACGCTGCGCCTGCGTCGTGCCGATCTTCACGAGCGACCACGACTTGAGGATGTGGTTCTGGATGTAGGCCCGGATCCACCACACCGCGTAGGAGATGAGCCGGATCTCCTTGTCCGGATCGAACTTCTGCACCGCCTTCATCAGGCCGATGTTGCCTTCCTGGATGAGGTCCGCCATGCGCAGCCCGTAGGACCGGTACTCGAACGCGACCTTCACCACGAAGCGGAGGTTCGCCTCGACCAGCCGGTGGCCGGCGCGCGTGTTCCCCTCGTCGCGGAACTGGCGGGCGAGCCGCCGCTCCTCCTCGACGGTGAGGAGCGCGACCCGGTTGATCTCGCGGAGGTACTGGTCGAGGGTGCTGCTCGCGGTGCTCGGTCGGTTCATCTCTCCTCCAGGGTGGGGAACGTCGTAGGCCCCGTCCCGCCCCAGCAACGTCCGTGCCCACCCCCGGATCGCCGCCGATCACGCGCCAGCGGCGCCGCCGGCGAGGTGAACCCCGGGCGTGCCTGTAACTTCGTCGCGCCACGTGCGCGCGCGATCCGGTAAGCGCGACAGGTGCGCCGGGTCGGGGGCCCACCCCGCGTGCCGGCTGGCATGCGGCCCGTGGGCGGATGGCCGCGCTCGCGCTCGCTCGCTGCGGGCGCCGCGCGGGACGTTCACGTAGCGTGACGCCTACATCCCCGAACGAGTCCGCCCCGCTGCCCGCCGGGGCGCTAGAAGACCGCTTCGTCCGCGCCCGCCCCGGGCGCGTCGAAAGGAGACCTCGGATGCCGTCCGCCTCAAGCCCTCGCGCGCGCCTGGCCGCGCTCGCCGTCGCCGCGCTCGCCGCCGCGCCCCTCGCCGCCTCCGCCCAGCCGAAGGCCGCGCGCGGCAGGACCGAGGTCACCTGGTACGGCCACGCCGCCTTCGTGGTGACCACGCCCGGCGGCACCGTGCTCGCCATCGACCCGTGGCTCTCGAACCCGAAGGCGCCAGAGCCCGGCCTCGCCGGGAAGCTGCCGAAGGTGGACTACATCCTCGTCAGCCACGGCCACTTCGACCACGTGGGCGACGCCGTCGCGCTCGCGAAGCGCACCGGGGCGAAGCTCATCACGAACTTCGACCTCGGGAGCTCGCTGGTCGCGGCCGGCTACCCGAAGGACCAGGCCGGGATGGACACGCTCGGCAACATCGGCGGGACGATCCAGGCCGGCGACGCCGCCGTCACCATGGTCACCGCGGTCCACAGCTCCGGGTACGCGGACGACAAGGGCACCGCGCACCCGGGCGGCAACCCCATGGGCTTCGTGATCCAGGTGAAGGGCGGCCCGACGCTCTACCACACCGGCGACACCGACCTGACGCAGGACATGAAGCAGCTCCCGGAGCGCTTCGGGCGCGTCGACGTGATGCTGACCTGCATCGGCGGCCACTTCACCATGGACCCGAAGGCCGCCGCCATCGCCGTGGGCTACGTGCGCCCGCGCACGGTGGTGCCCATGCACTTCGGCACGTTCCCGGCGATCGCGGGCACGCCGGAGGAGCTGCGGGCGGCGCTGAAGGGCAAGGCCGAGGTGCGGGTGCTCGAGCCGGGCAAGCCGGTGGGGTTCTAGCGCGGGGCGGGAGCGCGCCGGCGGATCCGGCGCGCTTCGCCCGCGCGGTCCGAGCCTCATGCCGCCAAGGGGAACATCCCGCGGGTCTGCTTCTCCACCAGGCTGGCGTAGTGGCCGCCGCGGGCGACCAGCTCCGCGTGGCGCCCCTGCTCGACGATGCGCCCCTCGCGCAGCACCACGATCCGGTCCGCGTCCACCACGGTGGAGAGCCGGTGCGCGATGATGAGCGTGGTGCGCCGCCGCGACACGCGCGCCAGCGCCTCCGAGACCAGCGCCTCCGACTCGGCGTCGAGCGCCGAGGTGGGCTCGTCCAGGATCAGGATGGCCGGGGACTTGAGCAGCGTGCGCGCGATGGAGATCCGCTGGCGCTCGCCCACCGAGAGCCGGCTGCCGCGCTCGCCGACGACCGTGTCGTAGCCCTCCGGCAGGCGCACGATGAAGTCGTGCGCGTTCGCGGCGCGCGCCGCCGCCTCGATCTCGGCGCGGGTGGCGCCGGGCCGGCCGTAGGCGATGTTGGCGAGGACCGACTCGTTGAACAGCAGCGAGTCCTGGAACACCACGCCGATCTGGCGCCGGAGCGCGACCTGCTTCAGCTTGCGGACGTCGATGCCGTCCACCCGCACCACGCCCTCGGTCGGGTCGTAGAAGCGCTGCACCAGCGAGACCAGGGTGGACTTGCCCGAGCCGGAGGGGCCGACGATGGCGACGCGCTCGCCCTCGCGGACGTGCAGGTCCACGCCGTCGAGGAGCGGCGGGCCGCCGCCCGGGTAGGCGAAGCGCACGTTGTCCCAGCGCACGTCGCCGCGCAGGCGCACCACCTCGCGCGCGTCCGGCGCGTCGCCGAGCAGGTCCTGCGCGTCGAGGATGCCGTAGACCTCCTCGACCGAGACCTGCGCCGTGCGCAGCGTCTTGTACACGCCGGCGAGCCCCAGCACCGGGCCGAACAGGCCGCCCACGTAGCCGAGGAACGCCACCAGCGTGCCCGCGGTCATGTGGCCCCGCAGCACCAGCGCCCCGCCCAGCGCCAGGGCCGCGACCCTCGCCCCGATCTGCACCAGGTTCTGGGCCGCGCCGACCCCCGCGTCCACGCCGACGCCGCGGATCACCACCTCGTTCGCGGAGTTCACCTCGTCGAGGAAGCGGCGCTTCTCCGCCTCCTCCATGGTGAAGCTCTTCACGGTGACGATGCCGGAGAGCACCTCGTTGAACCGGGAGTAGATGTGCACCCAGCGCTCGAGCAGGCCGCGCTCGCGCCGCGTCTGCATGGGCGCGGCCAGCCGCGCGATCAGCGCCGGAAGCGGGGCGAACGCCAGCACCAGCAGCGCCAGCCGCCACTCGAGGCGGAGCATCACCGCCACCGAGATGAGGAGGTACGCGGCGGCGGGCACCACGTTGAAGGCGATGTCGGAGAGCGCGCCCACCAGGCCCTGGATCGAGCGATCCAGCCGGGTCATGAGCGCGCCCACGCCCTCGGCGCGGTGGAACGTGAGCGGCAGCCGGTGCAGCCGGCCGACCGTCGCCTCGGTGAGCCGGTACTGGATCCCGATGCGCGTCCGCCAGGTGAGCCAGTTCGAGGTGGCGGTGAACGCCTCGCGGAGCAGGCCCAGCACGACGAGCGAGACGACCCCCTCGGCCAGCGGGCGGCCGCCCTCCCCCAGCGCGAGCGCGTCGAAGATGCGCTTCAGCGCCAGCGGCTCGGCCGCGTTCACGCCGGCGAGCGTCAGCGCGACGAGCAGGATGCCGGCGATGGGCAGGCGGAACGGCACCAGGAACTCGGCCGCGCGCAGGAGCCCGCGACGGCGGCGCCCGGCGCGACCGGCTGCGCGCGCGGGCGAGGCGGCGGGGGCTGCGGCGGCGGTCGTGGTCACGCCTCCCGGAACCCATCACCGGCCGGGGGTCTTCCCGCCGGGGCGCCCGCGGACGCGCGGCGCCGAACGGGCGGCCGATCGCTCACTCGGCGAGGAGGCTCGCGACCACCCGGTAGCGCGGCAGGTGCCGGCAGACGATCCGCACGGTCGAGAGGAGCGGGACCGCCAGGAACAGGCCCACCGGCCCCCACAGCCAGAACCAGAACAGCGAGCCGAGGAACACCACCAGCGGCGAGAGCCGGAGCTGCTTCCCCAGGAACAGCGGGTCCACCACGTTGCCCTGCACGTTGACGAGGACGAGGTAGATCGCCGCGACCAGCGCCACGTCCTTCGCGGTGCCGTACTGCAGCAGCGCCATGGCGGTGGGCAGGAACAGGCCCAGCGCCGGCCCGACGTACGGGATGAAGTGGAGCAGCGCCGTGGTGATCCCCCAGATGGCGGCGTGCTCCAGGCCGTACAGCGCGTACACCGCCCAGGTCACGACGCCCAGGATCGCGTTCAGCGCCACGCGGTTCAGCATGTACTGCTCCACGTCGCGGTGGAGCTCCTCCAGCGCCGCGAGCAGGCGCGCGCGGCCGCGCGGCCGGCGGTCGGCCCACGCGAGCAGCTTCACGCGGAACCGCGGCCCCTCGGCGAGCGTGAAGTAGAGGACGAACACCACCACCGTGGCCTGGCCGGCGAGCGTGAGCGCCCCCTGCGCCGTCCCGACGAGCAGCGTGCCCCAGGGCACCGTCTCCTGCACCTTCACCTCGCCCGGGCGGCGGGGCGTCTGCACCAGCTGCTCGGACTGCGCCTGCAGGTGCGCCGCGTGGCGCCGGATCCCGGCGGCGGCCTCGCGCAGGCGCCCCTCGTAGCCGGGCAGCTCCTGGGCGAACGCGGCGATGCGATCCCAGAGCACCCAGCCGATGGCGGCGAGCACCGCCACCGTGAGCAGCGTCCCCGCGATCGCGGCGAGCGTGCGCGAGAGCCCGCGCCGCTCCAGCGCCGCGACGACCGGGTGGACCGAGAGCGCGAGCGTGACGCCGAGCGCGGTCGGCACGAGCAGGTCGCGCGCCAGCCACAGGAACCCGAACCCCGCCGCCACCGCGAGCACGGTCAGCGCGCGCGCCGTCGCCCGGGCCTCGTGCCCGCCCGCGGGCGCCGGCGGCGCGACGGCGCTCACCCCAGCCCCGCGGCGATGGCGAGCAGCGCGTCGGCGCGGTGCGCGCAGGTGTGGCGGGCGCGGATGGTCTCGAGCCCGCTCGCGGCGAGCTCGCGCGCCAGGCCGGGCTCGGAGAGCACCGCGCGCAGGTGGCGCGCCATCTCGGCGCCGTCGCGCGCGACCAGGAAGTCCACCCCGGGGCGGAACAGCCGCTCGGCGTCCTGCCACGGCGCGCTCACCAGCGGGACGCCGCAGGCGAGCGCCTCGAACGGCCGGATGGTGGGGATGCCCGGCAGCGCCTCGGCGTAGGGCCGCCGCGGCACGTGCACCGTGACGCGGTGGCGCGCGAGCACCTCCGGGGCGCGGTGGTTGGGCAGGTAGCCGCGGTAGGCGATCCCGGCGGCGGCGAGCGCGCGCAGGCCGGCCTCCGGGTAGCGCACCCCGTGCACCGTGGCGGAGATCCCGAGCGCGCGCACCGGTCCGAGCAGGAACTCCGCCAGCTCGGCGGTGCGCTCCTCGTCGCCCCAGTTCCCCACGAACACCAGGTCGCCCTCCGGGTCGGCGGGGCGCGGGTGGAAGCGGCGGACGTCGGCCGCCTCGTGCCAGGTGAAGGCGCGTCCCTCGAACCCGCGCGCGCGCCAGATCCCGGCCAGCACCTCGCCGAACGCGAGCACGCCGTCGTAGCGGGACAGGTCGAACCGGGCCAGCTCGCCGGGCGCGGTCACCGCGCGGTGGTGCGTGTCGTGGAACAGGAGGCGGAGCGACGGGCGCCGCGCCCGCTCGGCCCCGAGGCGCGCCACCACCTCGGGGTCGTTCCACTCGTGCACCAGCGCCAGGTCCACGCCGTCCAGGGCCTCGGCCGCGTCGAGCGCGCCGGCCACGTAGGTGCGGACCGGGATCTCCGGGTAGGCCTCGCGCCACGCGTCGAGCGCGGCCGCGCCGTGATCGCGCACCAGGTTCTCCGCGCTCCAGGCGCCGAGCGGCTCCCACGCCGTGACGGCGTGGCCGCGGTGGACGAGCTCCGAGGCGACCCCGCGCAGGAAGTGGGCGTTGCCGTGGTTCCAGTCGGAGCGGAGCGAGTGGACGAAGAGCGCGATCTTCACGGCCGGGCTCCGGCGCGGGCGGCGAGCCCGCGGTAGAGGTCGAGGTACGCGTCCGCCATCGGGCCGGGCCCGAGCCGGAGCGCGCGCGTCCGGGCGCGGGCCGCGAGCGCCTCGCGCCGCCCCGGTTCCTCGCAGAGCCTGCGCAGCGCCGCGGCGAGCGCCGCGTCGTCGCGGGGCGGGACCCACTCGGCGCAGCCGTCCCAGATCTCGCGCAGGCTCTCGAGGTCGGAGAGCACCAGCGCGCACCCGGCCAGCGCCGCCTCCAGCACCGCCAGCCCGAACGGCTCGTAGCGGGCGGGGTGCGCGAACACCGCCGCGCGCCCGAGCCAGGCGGCGAGGTCCGCCTCCTCGAGCCGGCCCAGCAGGTGGGCGGGCCCGGGCGGCAGCGCGCGCGGCGCCGGATCGTCCGCGGGGGGCGCGACCGGCGGCCCCTCCGCCCCGGGGGCCCGGGCGTCGCCGGCGATCGCGACCGGCCAGGGGAGCCCGGGCGCGACCCGCGCCAGCGCCGCCGCGCCCTTCGCCTCGTCCCAGAGCCGCCCCGCGCCCATCACCAGCGCCGCCTTCTCGCCCGGCGGGAAGCGCGCCGGGTCGCGGCCGTTCGGGACGACGGCGGGCGGCGCGAGCGGGCCGTGGTGGCGCACCAGCGCGCGCGCCATGGCGGCGCTGGGGGCGGCCACCGCTTCGGCCGCGGCGAGGCCCTCGCGCACCTCGCGGCGGTAGCGATCCCAGGACGGCGGCGGCGGCTCGCCCCGGACCGCCTCGTACCAGGAGACCACGCAGGAGTGGCCCACCACCAGGCGCGGCGCGCGGAACGGCAGCCGGCCGTGCGCGAACGCGCCGAGGTGCACCACGTCGGGGCGCTCGCGGCGCTCGATCCCGAGCAGCCACTCGCCGGCGCGGGCCACGTCGTCCCAGGGCTCGTCCATCCACTCGAGCCGGAACCCGGCCTCCGCGTGCACCAGCCCCGGGATGGCGCGGAGCCGCCGCCGCGCGCCCTCCGGCACCGGGCCGCCCTCGGTGGCGAGCACCACCTCGACGCCGCGGGCCGCCAGCGCCGCCGAGAGCTCCAGCGCGTAGGTGAGGACGCCCCCCACCGCGTCGGCGTGCAGGAGGACCTTCACGATGGGTCACGCCTCGTAGATCCGGTCCAGGGTGGCCTGGACGTCGAGGATCGACTCGACCGCCGGGTCGTAGCGCCCGCCGGCGGCGAGCGCGCGCGCCCAGGCCACCGCGGCCCGGCCGCCCCACGCGTCGGGCGGGCCGGCCAGCAGCTCGCGCCGCGTGCCGTGGAAGCGCTCCACCAGGAAGTCGTAGAAGGACCCGTGGACGTTGCGGAGCGCCGCGCCGCCCTTGGTGCCGTAGAACGCGGCCTCGATGGCGCAGTCCTGGCCGGCCGAGAGGCGCCAGGAGCAGGAGAGCTGGACCGCGGTGCCGTTCCCCAGCTCGAGCTGCGCGGCGGCGTAGTCCTCCACCAGCCCGCTCTCGCGCCCGCGCAGCCGCTTCCCGCCCGAGCGCAGCGTCGCGCTCACCGTGTCCACCCCCGGCTCGCCCAGCGTCCACAGCGCCAGGTCCACCAGGTGGATGCCGAGGTCCACCAGGCAGCCGCCGCCCGAGAGGCGCGCGTCGTAGAACCAGGGCTTGTCCGGCCCGTACGCGTTGTGGAAGGAGAGGTGCGCCGCGTACACCTCGCCGAGCGCGCCCTCCGCCACCAGCGCGCGTACCTGGTCCATGCCCGCCACGTGGCGGTAGGAGAGATCGACGCCGAGCAGCCGGTCGGCGGCGCGCGCCGCCTCGACCACCCGCCGCGCCTCCGGGGCGGTGCGCGCGAGCGGCTTCTGGCAGAACACCGCCACCCCGCGACGGAGCGCCCGCACCGCCTGCTCCGCGTGCAGCGCCGAGGGCGTGGCGATCACCACGCCGTCCACGCCCAGGTCGAGCAGCGCGTCCAGGTCGGGGACCACCAGGCAGCCGTCCAGCGCGGAGGCGGCCTCCCGGGCCGCGGCGGCGCTCGGGTCGGCGAGCGCGGCCGCGGTGGCCGCGCCGGACTCGAGGATGGCGCGCAGGCGGTGCCGGCCGATCCAGCCGACGCCGAGGAAGCCGAGCCGCGGGCGCGCCGGGCTGGCCGAGGGGTACGCGATCATGGGGTGACGAGGGCCTTCACGAAGCCGTCCGGCCGCTCCTCCATCGCCTGGAATGCGTCGGCGAGCCGGTCGAGCGGGAAGCTCCGGTAGAGCGGCCCGGGATCGAGCCGCCCCTCCGCCACCAGCCGCGCCGCCGCGAGGACCCCCTCCCGCTGCACCGCGGGATCGCGCTCGTGGGCGTTCACGACGTCGATCCCGCGCCAGTTCCACGACTGCATGTCCACGGTGCGGGGGCCGTCCTGGTGGTAGCCGGCGATGGCGAGCCGCCCGCCCTCGGCCACCAGCCGCGAGGCGAGATCCAGCGCCTCCTGCGAGCCGATCGCCTCGACCACCACCCGGCACAGCCGCCCGCCGGTGAGATCCCGCACCCGCGCCTCGGCGGCGCCCGGATCGCCGGTCGGGATGGCCTCGTCGGCGCCGAGCCGCCGCGCCAGCGCGAGCGAGGTCTCGCGCCGCGAGAGCGCCAGGACCCGCGCGCCGGCCAGCGCGGCGAGCCGGAGCACCATCAGCCCGAGGAAGCCCGCCCCCACCACCGCCACCGTGTCGCCCTGCCCGATCGCGGCGCGACGGAAGACGTTCACCGCGCAGCCGAGCGCCTCGCCCGGGAACGGGCCGGTGAGCGCCTCCGGGATGGGCAGGACCCGGTCCGCGGCAGCGAGGTCGTACTGCGCGAACGCGGCCCCGGAGAGCAGCGCCACCCGCTGCCCCTCCACCAGCCCGTCCACGCCCGCGCCCAGCCGCTCCACGACGCCCCACCCCTCGTGCCCCGGCACGCCCGGCGCGAACGGATAGGTGAACCAGGCCCGCCCCTGCCACGGCGCCAGGTTGGAGCCGCACACGCCGCAGCCGTGCAGGCGCACCAGCACCTCGCCCGGCCCGGGCCGGGGCCGCTCCACCTCGGCGAGCTCGATCCGCCGCGGGCCCGCCAGCACCGCAGCGCGCATGTGCGCCGCCATCTAGGTCGCCGCCTCCTCGAGCGTGGCCGGGCGCTGCGGCCGCGCCGCCGCCGCCAGCCACGCGTGCAGCCGCCGCACGCCCTCCTGCACGCCGGTGCGCGGCGCCCACCCGGCCAGCACCGCGAAGGTGGACGGGTCGGACACGTACCAGCGCTGGTCGGCGAGGCGCCACGGCTCGAGCGTCACGCGTGGGCGCGCGCCCTCCAGCGCCTCGATGAGCTCGAGCAGCTCGATCAGGCTCACGGTGTTGTCCGGCCCGCCCCCGAGGTTGAAGGCGCGCCCGGCCACCTCGCGCGGGCGCTCGCGCGCCGCCAGGAACGCGTCGAGCAGGTCCTCCACGAACAGGATGTCGCGCACCTGCTTGCCGTCGCCGTAGAGCGTGATGGGGCGCCGGGCCATGGCCTGGATGAGGAAGTGCGCCACCCAGCCCTGGTCCTCGGTGCCGAACTGGTGCGGCCCGTAGATGCAGCTCATCCGGAACACGGTGGCGGGCACGCCGTAGGTGCGCGCCCAGTCGAGGACGTACTGCTCGGCGGCGCCCTTGGAGCAGCCGTACGGCGAGTGGAAGGCGAGGTTGCGCGCCTCGGAGATCCCGCGGTGCAGCCCCGGATCGACCGGAGCGTACCGCCGGCCGGCGTCCTCGAGGAGGACGTCCTCGAGCGCGCCGTAGACCTTGTTGGTGGACGTGAAGAGCACGAACGGCGGCGGGTCCTGGCGGCGCACCGCCTCCAGCACGTTGAGCGTGCCGCGCGCGTTCACCTCGAAGTCCTGGACCGGGTCCACCAGCGAGGTGGTCACCGCCACCTGCGCCGCCAGGTGGAACACCGCCGAGGCGCCCTCGACGGCGCGCGCCACCGCGCCCGGGTCGCGCACGTCGCCCGTGATCACCTCGAGCCGATCGCCGTGCGTGGCGCGCAGCCAGGCCAGGTTCCGCTCCACGCCGGACCGCGCCAGGCTGTCGAGGAGCCGCACCCGCGTCCCCGACGAGAGCAGCCGGTGCGCGAGGTTCGCGCCGATGAACCCCGCCCCGCCCACCACCAGCACGCGCTCGGCGATCACAGCGACAGCCCCCGCGCGGCCAGCTCCGCGCTCGCCTCTCCCACCCGGTCGTGCGCGATCTGGCCCTCCAGCCAGCCCGCCAGCTCCGCCAGCCCGTCGTCGAACGCCACCGCCGGCGCGTAGCCGAGCACGGCGCGCGCCCGCGAGATGTCGGCGAAGCAGTGGCGGATGTCGCCCACGCGGTAACGCTGCGTCACCTCGGGCCGCAGCTCCTCGCGGCCGACCGCCACGGCCAGCCGCTCGGCGACCTCGAGCACCGTGAAGCTCCGGCCGCTGCCGACGTTCAGCACCTGCCCGGACGCGCCCGGCACCGTCAGCGCCAGGCGGCAGGCCTCGGCCACGTCGCGCACCGACACGAAGTCGCGGCGCTGCAGGCCGTCCTCGTTGACGAGCGGGGGCCGGCCGTTGAGGTAGCGCGCCGCGAAGATGGCCAGGACGCCGGTGTACGGGTTGGAGAGCGCCTGGCGCGTGCCGTACACGTTGAAGAAGCGCAGCGCCACCGTGGCGATGCCGTACGCCTCGCCGACCAGCAGGCTCATCCGCTCCTGGTCGTACTTCGAGAGCGCGTAGATCGACGCGAGCGCCGGCGGTTTCGTCTCGGGCGTCGCGACCGGCTCGAGCGGCGCGCCGTCCTCCCCGTCCGGCTCCCAGCGCCGGGCGAGGAGCTGCGCGCGGGTCCGCTCCGCGGTGACGGACCGGCCCCGCGCGTCACGGTACAGCCCCTCGCCGTACAGGCTCATCGACGACGCCACCACCAGCCGCTCCACCGGGCGCTCGATGAGCGCCTGGAGCAGGGTGGCCGTCCCGAGATCGTTCACGCCGACGTAGCGCTCCACCTCGTACATGCTCTGGCCGACCCCGACGGCCGCGGCGAGGTGCACGACCGCGTCCACCCCCCGGAGCGCGCGCCGCACCGCCTCGGGGTCGCGCACGTCGCCGACCTGGAGCTCCACCTCCCGGGCGAGGTAGGCGGGGCGCGCCGCGCCCGGGCCGTGCACCTGGGGTGAGAGGACGTCCAGCGCGCGCACCGCGTGGCCGTGCGCGAGCAGGTGGTCGGCGAGGTGTGACCCGATGAAGCCGGCACCGCCGGTGATGAGGATCCTCCGTCCGTTCATGCGTTCGCCGTCCCTGGGCCCGCCCCCCGCTCCGTCCCCCGGGCGTGAAGGGCGGCCCTCCTCGCGAAACGTGCGGACAGGTGCGTGGCCGGGCAACGTGCACGCCTCGCGGGGGAACGCTCCTCGGGCGTGCGGCGCAGCGCCGAGCGACGCGCGGTCGCTCGGCGCCGACTGCGGGCGGGGGATCGACAACCTACATTTCGTCGAGCGGATGGCCCGGAGGCCGCCCGTCACACCCATGCCTGAACGGCTTCGGATCGCCTTCTTCGCCTCGAGCCTGGTCTCCGCCTACTGGAACGGGGCGGCCACCTACTACCGCGGGCTCGCGCGCGCGCTCCACGCGCGGGGTCACGCGCTCACCTTCTACGAGCCCGACGCGTTCGAGCGGCAGCGGCACCGGGACATCCCGGATCCGCCGTACGCGCGCTCGGTGGTCTGGGATCCGGGCGATCCCTCCGCGCTGGAGCGCTGCCTGGAGGAGGCCGCCGACGCCGACCTGGTGGTGAAGGCGAGCGGCGTGGGCGTCCACGACGCCCTGCTGGAGGCACGCGTGGCGGGGCTGCGGCGACCGGGGAACCGGGTCGCGTTCTGGGACGTGGACGCGCCCGCCACCCTGGCCCGCCTGGCCGCCGATCCCGGCGACCCGTTCCACGCGCTGGTGCCCCGGTACGACCTCGTGTTCACGTACGGTGGAGGCGATCCGGTCGTCCGCGCCTACGCGGCCCGCGGGGCGCGGCGCTGCGTGCCGGTCTACAACGCGCTCGATCCCGCGACGCACCACCCGGCCCCGCCCGACCGGCGCTTCGAGGCCGACCTGGCGCTCCTCGCGAACCGGCTCCCCGATCGCGAGGCGCGGGTGGACGAGTTCTTCCTGCGCCCCGCCGCGGCGCTGCCCGATCGCCGCTTCCTGCTCGGCGGGGCGGGCTGGGAGGACCGGGCGGTGCCGCCGAACGTGCGGCGCGCCGGCCACGTCGGCACCGCCGACCACAACGCCTGGAACTCCACCGCGCTGGCGGTGCTGAACGTCTCGCGAGACAGCATGGCCGCGACCGGCTTCTCCCCCGCCACGCGCGTGTTCGAGGCGGCCGGCGCGGGCGCCTGCATCGTCACCGACGCGTGGGAGGGGATCGAGCGGTTCCTCGCGCCCGGCGAGGAGATCCTGGTCGCCCGCGACGGCGCCGAGGTGGCCGCGCTGGTCGCCGGGCTGGACGCGGCGCGCGCCCGCCGCGTCGGCGCCGCCGCCCGCGGCAGGGTGCTCGCCGAGCACACCTACGCGCGCCGCGCCGAGGTGGTGGAGGCGGCGCTCGGGGTCCGCGGCGCCCGGCCCGCCCCGGAGCCGGCGCTCGCCCAGGGGTGGGCCGAATGACGGCCGGCGCGCTCGACGTGGTGTTCCTGGGGCTCTCCATCAGGTCTTCGTGGGGCAACGGGCACGCCACGACCTACCGCGCGCTGTGCCGCGCCCTCGCCGCCGCGGGGCACCGGGTCACCTTCCTCGAGCGCGACGTGCCCTGGTACGCGGCGAACCGCGATCTCGCCGCGCCGTCGTTCTGCCGCCTCGAGCTGTACCGGTCGGTGGCCGAGCTGCGCGAGCGGCTGGGGGAGACGCTCCGCCGCGCCGACCTCGCGGTGGTCGGCTCCTACGTGCCGGACGGCGTGGAGGTCGGGGGCCTGGTGCAGGAGCTCGCGCGCGGCGTCACCGCCTTCTACGACATCGACACGCCGGTCACGGTGGCGCACCTCTCCCGTGGCGAGTGCGAGTACCTCACCCCGGCGCTCGTGCCCGGCTTCGACCTGTACCTGTCCTTCACGGGCGGTCCCATGCTCGCGCGCATCGAGCGCGAGCTGGGCGCGCCCGCCGCGCGGGCGCTCTACTGCAGCGCCGACCCGGAGGTGCACCGCCCGGCCGCCGCGCCGGGCGCCGCGCCGACCTGGGACCTCGGCTACGTCGGCACCTACGGCGCAGACCGCCAGCCCGCGCTGGAGCGGCTGCTGATCGAGCCGGCGCGGCGCCGCCCGGACCGGCGCTTCGTGGTGGCGGGCCCGCAGTACCCGCCCGGCATCGACTGGCCCGCCAACGTCGCGCGCGTCGAGCACCTCGCGCCCGGCGAGCACGCGGCGTTCTACGCCGCGCAGCGCTTCACGCTGAACGTCACCCGCGCCGACATGGTCCGCGCCGGGTGGTCGCCGTCGGTGCGGCTGTTCGAGGCGGCGGCGTGCGCCACGCCCATCGTGTCCGACCCGTGGCCCGGCATCGAGACCGTGTTCGCGCCGGGGCGGGAGATCCTGCTGGCGCGCTCCACCGGCGAGGCGCTCGCGATCCTGGAGCGGCTCCCGGAGGACGAGCGCCGGGCGCTGGGCGCGCGGGCGCGGCGGCGCGTCCTGGCCGAGCACACCGCGGCGCACCGCGCGGAGGCGCTCGCCGCCCACGTGCGCGAGGCGCGCGAGCGCGCGGCGCGGCGCCGGGCGCCGGCGCGCCGGCGCGCGCGGGTGGCGCAGGAGGATCCGGGCTAGCGGACGAGGGGGATGGATGCGGATCGCGGTGGTGGGCGCGGGGTACGTGGGGCTGGTCACCGGGACGTGCCTCGCCGAGTCCGGCAACGACGTCAGCTGCGTGGACACCGACGCCGGGAAGATCGAGCGGCTCCAGCGCGGCGAGGTCCCGATCTACGAGCCGGGGCTGGAGGAGCTGGTCCGGCGCAACCAGCGGGAGGGGCGGCTCCGCTTCGGCACCGACCTGGCGCAGGCGGTGGGCCGGGCCAAGGTGGTGTTCCTGGCGGTGGGCACGCCGGAGGGCGAGGACGGCGACGCCGAGCTGCGCCACGTCATCGAGGCCGCCGAGGAGGTGGCGCGCGCGGTGAAGCACTACACCGTGGTCGCGACCAAGAGCACGGTGCCCGTCGGGACCGCCGGGCGCATCCAGGAGATCATGGGCCGCCGCGCCCGCTTCGAGGTGGACGTGGTCTCGAACCCCGAGTTCCTGAAGGAGGGGGCGGCGCTGGAGGACTTCCAGCGGCCCGACCGCGTGGTGGTGGGCGCCGGCAGCGACCGGGCCCGGCGGATCATGCGCGAGCTGTACGCCCCGTTCGTGCGGACCGAGCGGCCCATCCTGTTCATGGAGCCGCGCTCGGCCGAGATGGTGAAGTACGCGGCGAACGCGATGCTCGCGACCCGCATCTCGTTCATGAACGACATCGCGCTGCTCTGCGAGAAGGTGGGCGCGGACGCCGAGCAGGTCCGGCGCGGCGTGGGCGCGGACACGCGCATCGGCTACCCGTTCCTGTTCCCGGGGATCGGCTACGGCGGCTCCTGCTTCCCGAAGGACGTGAAGGCGCTGCTCGCCACCGGCCGGCGGCATGGGGTGGACCTCGACCTGCTGCGCGCCGTGGAGAAGACCAACGAGCGCCAGAAGCGCCACCTGCTGTCGCGCGCGGTGCGGCACTTCGGCGACCTCGCCGGCAGGGTGTTCGGCGTGTGGGGGCTCGCGTTCAAGCCGCGCACCGACGACATGCGCGAGGCGCCCTCGGTCGAGGTCATCGAGGGGCTGCTGGGCAAGGGCGCGCGGGTGCAGGCGTACGATCCGGTGGCGATGGAGCGCGCCCGGCGGCGCTTCGGCGAGCGGGTGACGTTCGCGCCCGGGCCGTACGAGGCGCTGGAGGGGGCCGACGCGCTGTTCGTGGTCACCGAGTGGAGCGAGTTCCGCAACCCGGACTTCGACCGCATGAAGGCGCTGCTCCGCGCGCCGGTGGTGTTCGACGGGCGCAACGTGTTCGACCCGGAGGAGATGCGCGAACAGGGGTTCAGCTACTTCTGCGTCGGCAGGACGGCGGCCGGCGCGCGCTGACGCCCCACCCCACCCGGACCCACCGCCGCCGTGGCAGGCCCGCCGGCGGGGCCCCATCTTCCGGTGGAGGCCGCGACGGAGGCGCCCATGGACGGCGATCGCATCTGGCCTGGCCGACCCTACCCGCCGGGCGCGGTGTTCGACGGCGAGGGCACCAACTTCGCGGTGTACGCGCGCCACGCGGACGCGGTGGAGCTGTGCCTGTTCGATCCCGCCGACCCCGCGGTCGAGCGGCGGCGACTCCGGCTCGGCGCCCGCACCGGCCACGTCTGGCACGCCTACCTGCCCGGCGTCGGGCCGGGGACGCCCTACGGCTACCGGGCGCACGGTCCGTACGAGCCGGAGGCGGGGCACCGCTACAACCCGGCCAAGCTGCTGGTGGACCCGTACGCGCGCGAGCTGAGCGGCCAGGCCGACCTGCGCGGCGCGGTGTTCGGCTACCGCCGCGGCGCGCCGGACGAGGACCTCACCCCCGACCCGGAGGACTCCGCGCCGCGGGTGCCCCGCGCGCTGGTGGTCGGCAACCACTACGACTGGGAGGGCGACCGGCCTCCGCGCACGCCGCTGCACCGCTCGGTCCTCTACGAGCTGCACGTGCGCGGCTTCACCATGCGTCATCCGGAGGTCCCGCCGGAGCTGCGCGGCACGTACGCCGGGCTGGCCTCGCCGCCCGCGCTCGAGCACCTGGCGCGCCTGGGGGTCACCGCCGTCGAGCTGCTGCCGGTGCACGCGTTCGTGGACGACGCGTTCCTGCTCCAGCGCGGGCTGCGCAACTACTGGGGCTACTCCACGCTCGCCTACCTCGCCCCCGAGCCGCGCTACGCCGCGCGCCGCGGCCCCGGCGAGCAGGTGAACGAGTTCCGCGGGATGGTGAAGGCGCTGCACCGCGCCGGCGTCGAGGTCATCCTCGACGTGGTCTTCAACCACACCTGCGAGGGCAACCACCTCGGCCCGACGCTCTCGCTGAAGGGGCTCGACAACCGGACGTACTACCGGCTCGCGGGCGAGTCGCCGCGCTACTACGCCGACTACACCGGCACCGGCAACTCGCTCGACCTCACCCAGCCCCAGACGCTGGCGCTGGTGATGGACTCCCTGCGCTGCTGGGTCAACGAGATGCACGTGGACGGCTTCCGCCTCGACCTCGCCGTCACGCTGGCGCGCGACCCGGAGACGTTCGACGAGGCCTCGCGCTTCCTGGCGGCGGTGCACCAGGACCCGGTGCTGCGGCAGGTGAAGCTCATCGCCGAGCCGTGGGACGTCGGGCCGGACGGCTACAAGGTCGGCGCGTTCCCGGTGATCTGGTCGGAGTGGAACGGGAAGTACCGCGACGTGGTGCGGCGGTTCTGGAAGGGCGACGTGGACCAGCAGGCGGAGATGGGCTACCGGCTCACCGGCTCGGCCGATCTGTACGAGCCCGCCGGGCGGAAGATCTACGCCAGCGTGAACTTCGTCACGGCGCACGACGGGTTCACGTTGCGCGATCTCGTCTCGTACGACCGCAAGCACAACGAGGCGAACGGCGAGGAGAACCGCGACGGGACCGACGAGAACTTCTCCTGGAACTGCGGCGTGGAGGGAGAGACCGAAGAGCCGGCGGTGCTGGCGCTGCGCGAGCGGCAGCAGCGGAACCTCATGGCGACGCTGCTCGTGTCGCAGGGCGTCCCGATGATCGCCGCGGGCGACGAGATGGGGAAGACGCAGTGCGGGAACAACAACGCGTACTGCCACGACGACGAGCTGTCCTGGCTGGACTGGGACCTCGACGAGCGGCGCCGCGCGCTGCTCGCGTTCACCCGGCGCATGATCCGGCTGCGCCTCTCGCAGCCGGTGCTGCAGCGGCGCAGCTTCTTCCGCGGCGCGCAGCTCTGGGACTCGTCGGTGAAGGACCTGGCCTGGTTCCGCCCCGACGGCGCCGAGATGACGCAGGCGGACTGGGACGAGCCGTTCGCGCGGTCCGTCGCGTTCCTGCTGGGCGGCGACGCCATCGCCAGCCCCGACGAGCACGGGGAGCGCATCGTGGGGGACACGCTGCTCGTGCTGCTCAACGCGCACCACGAGCCGGTCCGCTACGTGCTCCCGGCGGTGGAGTGGGGCCGGCGCTGGCTGGTGCTGGAGGACACCGCCGCCGAGCCGGAGCGCCGCCACGGGCCGGTGGAGGCCCGGGGGGCGGTCGAGGTGGAGGCGCGCTCGCTCGTGATCCTGGCCCGGCCCGCCGAGGTGTGACGGCGCCTCCGCCGCGCGCGGCGCGGGCGTCCCGGGCCGAGGTCGCCTATGATCGCGCCCGCATGGACCCGACCAAGGCGAGCATCCTGGTGGTGGACGACGAGCGGAACATCCGGCGCACGCTGCGGATGGTGCTCGAGGCCGAGGGCTACGCGGTGCTGGAGGCCGAGAGCGCCGAGCAGGGGCTGGAGGTGCTCCAGTCCGAGCCGGTGGACCTCGGCGTCTTCGACATCCGCCTCCCCGGCATGGACGGCCTGACCCTGCTCTCGCGCGCCCGCGAGCTGTGGCGCGACCTGCCGGTCATCATGATCTCCGGCCACGCCGACACGAGCGACGTGGTGGACGCGGTGAAGCGCGGGGCGACCGACTTCTTCTCCAAGCCGGTGGACCGCGACCGCGTCCTCGTCTCGGTGCGCAACGCGCTCTCGCGCCGCGACCTCGAGGGCAAGGTCCAGGCGCTCTCCGCGCGCGAGCGCCGCTTCTCCGACGACATGCTGGGCGAGAGCCCCGCCATGCGGAAGCTGCGGGAGGACATCGGGAAGGTGGCGCCCACCAGCGGCCGCGTGCTGGTCCTGGGCGAGTCCGGCACCGGCAAGGAGCTGGTCGCGGCCGAGGTGCACCGTCAGTCGAGGCGCGCCGACGGGCCGTTCGTGAAGGTGAACTGCGCGGCCATCCCCTCCGAGCTCATCGAGTCGGAGCTGTTCGGCCACGAGAAGGGCAGCTTCTCCGGCGCCGCGGCGCGCCGGCGCGGCCAGTTCGAGGTGGCGCACGGCGGCACGCTGTTCCTCGACGAGATCGGCGACATGGGGCTGTCGGCCCAGGCCAAGGTGCTCCGCGCGCTCCAGACCGGCGAGGTGGTCCGGGTCGGCAGCGAGAAGGCGTTCACGGTGGACGTCCGGATCATCGCCGCGACGAACAAGGACCTGGAGGAGGAGGTGCGGAACGGCACGTTCCGCGAGGACCTGTTCTTCCGCCTCAACGTCGTGCCGCTCACGGTGCCGCCGCTCCGCGACCGGCTCGACGACGTGCCGGTGCTCGCCGAGCGCTTCTTCCAGCTCGCCACCCGCGAGAACGGCCTGCGCCCGAAGCCGGTGGACCCCGCCGTCTACGACCGGCTGAGGCAGCACCGCTGGCCCGGCAACGTCCGCGAGCTCCGCAACGTGTGCGAGCGGATGGTGATCATGAGCGGCGAGCGCATCACCGCCGCCGACGTCCCGGAGACGGTCGGCCCGCGCGCCGCGCCGCCCCCGCCCCCCGGCTCCGCCGACCTGTCCCGCTACGGCGAGGTGCCGCTGAAGGAGCTCCGCGACCTGGTCGAGCGCGACTACATCCTTTCGCGGCTCGAGGAGCACGACTGGAACATCACCCAGGCCGCGCAGGCGCTCGGCGTCGAGCGCACCAACCTCCACAAGAAGATCAAGCAGCACGGGCTCTCTCGCGCCGGCCGCGCGCCGCCGAGGGAGGAGGTCGAGCCCGACGAGGGCGGCGAGGGAAACGCGGAGGGCTGACGAGGGCTACGGGAGCCGATCCGCCGGCTTCCCCGCCCGCTTCTCGGCGAGGCAGCGCTGCAGCGCCGCGTCTCCGGTCCAGCCGCAGGCCCCGTCCGCCTGGCGCTCGCAGCGCGCCGCGACGTAGCAGGCGAACTCCGGCCTCATGATGCACGGCGAGACCAGGTCCTCGGCCGCGCACAGCTCGCCGGCGCAGCCGGTCCGCCGGCAGGCGCCGGCCGGCGCCGGGGTGTGCGCCTGCGGAGGCGCCGCCGGGGTCGCGGCGCCTCCCGCCTCGCCGGCCCCGGACCGGATCGCCGCTCCCGCCGGCGCGCCCGGGTCGCCCGGCCCGGTCCCGGCCTCCGGCCCGCCCGCGGCCGGAGGCGGCGCGGGCGGCTGCGGCGCCGGTGAGCCGTCGGTGCAGCAGGCGGCGAGGAACGCCACGGGGATGGCCGCGAGCACGAGGGAGCGCATCCGCGGAAGGTAGCGCGGCGCGGGCGCGCCCGGCCAGCGCGGCGTGCGCATCCGGCGGGGTGCGCCCCGGCGCGGCGCTATGATGGCCGGCCGATGCCCACCTCGCACGCGATCCCCGGCCTGCCGCCCCTCGAGCCCCGCGCCCCGGAGTCGCAGGAGCGGCTCGCCCGCCTGGAGCGGAAGTTCCCCGGCCGGATCGCCGCGGTGCGCGAGGCGTGCGCCTGCGCGCCGGATCCGGACCTGGCGCTCGCCGGCATCGAGCGGTACGTGGACGGCGCGGGCGCGCTGCCCGCCGAGCCGGACCTGCTGGAGGCGCTCGCGCTGCTCTGCGGCGGGTCGCGGCTGGTCGCCGCCCTGCTCGCCCGCGACCCGCGCCTGCTCCGGCGCGCCGCCCGCTCGCCGCACCTGCTCCGCCCGCGCACCGAGGCCGACCTGCGCCGCGTGCTCTCCCGGACCGCGCGGCGCCTCGACCCCGGGGACGTGGACGGCTTCCACCGCCTGCTCCGGCGGGTGCGCGCGCGCGAGGTGGTGCGCATCGCGCTCCGCGACCTGCGCCGGGCGCGCGTGAAGGAGATCACCGGGGAGCTGTCGGCGCTCGCCTGCGCCTGCGTGGACGCCGCCATCCGCTTCCACGACCGGCGCCTGCGCGCCCGCCACGGCGCGCCGTCCGGCCTGGCCGGGCGCGAGTTCGGCGCGGGCTTCTGCGCGGTCGCCATGGGCAAGCTCGGCGCGCGCGAGCTCAACTTCTCCTCCGACATCGACCTCATCTACGTGTACGGGCAGGACGGCCAGACCGACGGGCCGAAGCCGCTCACGCACTTCGCCTACTACGCGAAGCTCGCCGAGCACGTCACCGAGGCCATCGCGAAGCCCACCGAGGACGGGTTCGTGTTCCGGGTGGACCTGAACCTCCGGCCGGACGGCCGGAGCGGGCCCATCGTGAACAGCATTCCGGCCGCCGAGTACTACTACCAGGCGTTCGGGCGCTCCTGGGAGCGCAACGCGCTCGTGAAGGCGCGGCCCGGCGCCGGCGATCTCGCGGTGGGCGACGAGCTGCTCCGGCACCTCGAGCCGTTCGTGTGGCGCCGCAGCCTGGACCTCGACGTGGTGGCGGAGATCCAGGCGATGAAGGCGCGCATCGACGCCCGCGCCGGCGCCGAGGGCAAGGACGACCTGAAGCTGGGCCGCGGCGGGATCCGCGAGGTGGAGTTCTTCGTCTCGGCGCTGCAGCTCCTGCACGGCGGGCGCGACGAGGGCCGGCCGCTCCGCGAGCGCGCGGTGCTGCCGGCGCTGGAGCGGCTCCTGTTCGCCGGCGTGGTCCCGGCCAAGGACCGCGACGAGCTCGCCGACGCGTACCTGTTCCTGCGGCGCGCCGAGCACCGCGTCCAGATGGTGGACGGCGCCCAGACCCAGCGCCTGCCCCCGCCCGGCGAGCGGACCGGCCTGGCCCGCGCCATGGGCTACGCGTCCGAGCAGGCGTTCGAGGCGGTGCTCTCGGACCACCGCGAGCGCGTGGCCCGCCACTTCGCCGGCCTGCTCGGCACCGGCGCCGGCACCGCCCCGCTCGATCCCGAGCTGGCGCTGCTCGCCGACGCCGACGTGCCCGCGGACCGCCGCGCCGCCATCGCGACCCGCCGCGGCCTCGCCGACCCGGACCGCGCCATCGCCGCCATCGACTCGATGGCCCGCCGGCGCACGCCGTTCTCGCAGCTCGGCGATCCCGCCGCGGCCGTGTCGCTCCTCGCGGATGCGCTCGGCACGCCCGATCCCGACCAGGCGCTCTCGCACCTCGCCGACTTCGCCGCCGCGCTCCGCAACCCCGACCCGTACTTCAAGATGCTGGCCGAGCACCGCCGCATCGCGCGGCTGCTGCTCTCGCTGTTCGGCACCTCCGACTTCCTGTCCAAGCGCTTCCTGCGCCACCCCGAGCTCATCGACCTGCTGCTCCGGGAGGACCAGGTGGTGCTGGAGAAGCCGCTCGACGAGCTCCGCGCCGGGGTGCGCGAGCGCCTCGCGACGGTGGACCGGTCGCTCCCGCTCGACGACCTGCTGGAGCACGAGCTGGGCGAGCTGCGCCGCTTCAAGGACGAGGAGGTGCTGCGGATCGCCATCCACGACATCGCCGGCACCGTGGACCTGCCCAGCGTCGCGAGCCAGCTCTCGGATCTCGCCGAGTCGTGCCTGGAGGCGTGCCTCGCGCTGGCCGAGGACGAGGCGCGCGCCAAGGGCGTGCTGCCGCCGGGCCGGCTCTGCGTCATCGGCATGGGGAAGCTGGGCGGGCGCGAGCTCGGCTACCACTCCGACCTCGACCTCATCTTCCTCTACCCGGGCGGCGCCGAGCCCGGCTTCGAGCGCTACGCCCGGCTCGCGCAGCGGTTCATGTCCTTCCTGCAGATGCCGCTGCGCGAGGGGCGCCTGTACCAGATCGACACGCGCCTGCGCCCCTCCGGCAACCAGGGCGCGCTGGTGATCGGCGCCGAGGGGTTCGTGCGCTACCACACCGGCGAGGCGCTCCCGGGCGGCGCCGCGCGCGACGGCGCGGCCGGCGCGGTGCGCAGCCAGCTCTGGGAGCGCCAGGCGCTGCTCCGCGCGCGGTTCGTGGCCGGCGACCGCGCGCTGTTCGACGACGTGAGCGCGCGCGCCATCGTGCCGGCGGTCTACGGCCGGCGCGAGGACCCCGCCGCGCTCGCCGCCGAGATCCGGCGCATGCGGGAGCGGATGGAGTCGGAGCTGTCGCGCGAGGCCTCGCACGGGAAGAACCCGAAGACCGGGCGCGGCGGGCTGGTGGACGTGGAGTTCGCGGCGCAGTTCCTCCAGCTCGCGCACGGGCACGACCACCCCTCCATCCGGACCCCCTCGACCCCGGTGGCGCTGCGCGCGCTGCGCGCCGCCGGCCTGCTGCGCGAGGCGGAGCACGAGGCGCTCGCGCGCGGGTACGAGTTCCTGCGCCACGTCGAGCTGCGCCTGCGCATCGTCCACGACTTCACCATCGACCACCTGCCCGCGAGCGGGCCGCCGCTGCACCAGCTCGCGCGGCGGCTCGGCTACTACGGCGCGGAGCCGGGCACGCGGTTCCTGGCGGAGTACGCGCGCGTGACCGCGGCGGTGCGCCAGGCGTTCGACGACGTCGTGCGCTGACGCCGCGCCCGCGGCGCCGCCCGCCGGCCGGGTGCGCCGAGGTGGGGTACGGGCGCGTCGGGGCCGCGGCGTAGAATGCGCCCGCCCCCGATGCGCCCCGTCCCGCCCGAAGACCCGCTCGACCTGCACCACGAGGCCATCCGCCCGTTCGAGGAGGCCGAGGCCGCGCTGGTCCGCTCGGTGGTGAGCACGCCCGCGTGGCTGTCCGAGCGAGACGAGGCGGCGCTCCGCTACGCGCTCAACCTGGCGCGGATCGGCCGGATCCGCGCACCGGACGGCGGCGAGGTGGACCTCGAGCCCGCGCTCGCCCCGTTCCGCGAGGACGTGCGCCCGCTCGTCTCGGCCCTGCTCGCGACCGGCGGACCGGATCGCGCCGCCGCGACCGGGATGGTGCCGAACCTGTCGCTGCGCGCCCGCGCGTTCCGGGCGCGGGCCGTGGCGGCGGCGGAGGGGCGCCTCGCGCCCGGCGCGCTCGACCGCGAGGTCTGCGAGAAGGCGCTGGTGCTGGTGTGCGGCGGCGGCGGCGGCGTCGCCTGGTCGTACCTCGGCGCGTTCGCGCTGCTCGAGCAGTACGGCCTCGTGCCGCGGCTGCTGGCCGGCACCAGCATGGGCTCGGTGCTGCTCCTGTTCCGGGCGCGCCGCGCGCGCTGGAACCCGGACGACGTGGACGAGGCGCTGAGCGGGCTCTCCTTCCGCACGCTGTTCCGCTTCCTCCAGACCGGGAACCGCTACGGCCTGCCCGCGGCGCTGCGCCTGTACCTGCGCGCCGCCATCGGCGAGTTCCTGAAGGGCCCGGACGGCCACCCGCTCACGCTCGGGCAGCTCGCGGTGCCGCTGGTGGTGGCGGTCACCGGGATCCGCAACGGCGCCCTGCCGCGCGACCCGGGCTACTACGAGCACCTGCTCGACCTGGACGCCCGCGCGCCGCGGCCGAGCGCGCTCACCCGCATGTTCTCCGACGTGCTGCAGGCGGTGGGCGAGCTCATCGTGCAGCGCGACCGGTTCGCCCGCATCTACCTGGGCGCCGACGCCGAGACGCACGCGTTCGACGCCATCGACGCGGTGGGCTTCTCCTCCGCCCTGCCCGGCGTCATCCACTACGACGTGCTGCGCGACGACGAGCGCATGCACCGCCTGCTCGGCGCCCTGCTCGAGAAGCACGACGTGTTCCGGCTCGTCGACGGCGGCCTGGTGGACAACCTCCCTGCGCGGGCGGCGTGGTCCACGGTGCAGCGCGGCGCCATCGGCACGCGGAACGCGTTCGTGCTCGCGCTGGAGGGCTTCGCGCCCAAGCTCTCCCAGCCGCTCTGGTTCGGGCTGGAGCAGCTCGCCGCGCAGAACGTGACCCGCAACCGGCCGTTCGCCCACCACCACCGGTCGTTCCAGAAGGTGCTCTCGCCGGTCGAGATCGTGCCCTCGCGGGAGGAGCTGCGGCACGCCATCCACGCCGGGAAGGCCGAGCTGCACCCCGACATGCCGTTCGTCGCGCGGATGGTGCGGCCGTTCGCGCCGCTCGCCTGACCGCGCGCCCGCGCTCCACCGGCGGTGCGCCCCCGCGCATCGTGCGATTGAATCCCGCGGCGCGTTGGGGCATCTTCGTCGACCCACTCCCACCAACCTCGGAAGGGCCACGATGATCAAGGCGGACAGGATCTGGCTCGACGGCAAGCTCGTCGCCTTCGAGGACGCGAAGGTCCACGTCCTCACCCACGCGCTCCACTACGGCATCGGCGTGTTCGAGGGCATCCGCGCCTACGAGCAGGCCGGCGGGGGCTCGGCGGTGTTCCGCCTGCGCGAGCACATCCAGCGCCTGTTCGACTCGGCGCGCATCATGCTCATGGACCTCCCGTTCGCGCCCGGCGACGTCGAGCGCGCCTGCGTCGACGTGCTGAAGGCGAACGGCCTGAAGGCCGGCTACATCCGCCCGCTCGCGTTCTTCGGCACCGGCTCCATGGGCGTCGGCGCGCCGAACCCGGTGCAGGTGCTGGTCGCGGCGTGGCCCTGGGGCGCCTACCTCTCCGAGGAGGGCATGGCGAAGGGCATCCGCGCCAAGGTCTCGTCCATCGCCCGGCTCCACATCGGCGGCCAGATGGTGCGCGCCAAGGTGTCCGGCCAGTACGTGAACTCGTTCCTCGCCACCCGGGAGGCGGCGCTCGCCGGCTACGACGAGGCGATCCTGCTCGACGCGGACGGCTACGTGGCCGAGGGCTCGGGCGAGAACGTCTTCATCGTGAAGAACGGCGTGCTGCAGACGCCGCCGCTCTCCTCCCCGGTGCTGGACGGCATCACCCGGAACGCGGTGCTCCGCCTCGCCGCCGACCTGGGCATCCCGGTGAAGGAGGAGAAGTTCACCCGCGACACCGCCTACCTCGCCGACGAGCTGTTCCTCACCGGCACCGCCGCCGAGGTCACCCCGGTCCGCGAGCTCGACAACCGGCGCATCGGCAAGGGCGAGCCCGGGCCGGTGACGAAGCGGATCTCCGAGGCGTTCTTCAAGGCGGTCGGCGGCGAGGATCCGAAGCACCGGGAGTGGCTCACGCCCTACTAGGGGCCCGCGCGCCCGCGCCGAGCCCCATCAGGGCTCCCACGGGCGAGCCACCACACATCCTCCCGACACGAGGGCCGTTTTCCGGGCGGTTGCCCCCGGAGGACGGCCCTCGCGCGCGCCGGCGACGGAACAAACCTGCCCCCCGGCCGGTTCCATCCGCCGAAGGGCAATTCCGTTGACCTTTCGCGAACGATTCGGCTAGATTCCCCGGACTTTCCGTGGGGCCCACCAAGGAAATCGCCTGAGATGCCGAAGGGTTCGACCGGCTCCGCGCCTCGATGCCCGGGCCGATCCCCCTCGCGCAGAGGAGCACCCAAGATGCGGACCCGATACGTCGACATCGACGATCGCATGGAGGATCTCGCGGACCGTCTCCGCGGCGATCCGGAGATCGTCCAGGACTTCCTCGCGCGGTACGAGCTGTCGTGGCTCTACCACGAGAACGCGCTCGAGGGCGTCGTGTACTCGAGCCAGGAGCTCGCCACCGCGCTCGCCAACGCGCCGCTCGCCGACGTCACGTTCGTGAGCGCGCTCCAGGAGATCCGCAACCACAAGGTGGCGCTCGACCTGGTCCGCGAGGAGGCGGCGGCGAAGAAGCCGAAGCTCAACCTCACCACGGTGAAGAAGCTGTACGAGACGCTCGGCCACGGCATCGAGGGCCGGAGCGTCGCCGAGTACCGCAAGGACATGCCGCTCCACCGCGCGTACTTCCACGACATCGCGCAGCCGGCGAAGATCCAGCCCGCGCTCCAGAAGCTGCTCGAGGCGACCGAGGGCGCCGACTTCCGCAACGCGCACCCCATCCAGCAGGCGTGCAAGCTGCACCACGGCTTCATGCAGGTGTTCCCGTTCACCGAGAACTCCGGCCGCGTGGCGCGCCTGCTCGCGAACCTCGTCCTGCTGCACGCCGGGTACAAGCTGCCGGTCATCGTCCACGCGACCGATCGCCAGCGGTACTACGAGTCGCTGCGGCTGCCCGACACCATCCTGCGCGACCTGACCATGGAGGCGCTCGACAACGGGCTGTCGCAGGCCGAGAAGTACTTCGCCGAGGCGCCGCGGGCCCGGAAGGCCGCCCGCTAGGCGACCTCGCACCGCACCGGGCGCACCCCAAACGGGTGCGCACATGGGCATCTCCTGTGCGCCGGCCGCCGGCGCGCGGGGAGCCCCGAGCGCGCCGCCCGCACGCAAGCTGCCGACACGACTGGATTTTGGGGCTGTCCCCGCCCGCGGCCGACCGAGCATGGCGGGGCGGGGGCCGGCTATTGTATAGCTACGCCCCCCTATGCTCCTGGGAGCACACGAAGGCATCGCCGGTGGGGTCTCGACCGCGTTCGCGCGCGCCGAGGCCGACGGCGCCGACTGCCTGCAGATCTTCACCCGCAACGCCCGCGGCTGGGCGGCGAAGCCGCTCGAGCCCGACGAGGTGAAGCGCTTCCAGGGCGAGGCCCGCCGTACCCGCAAGCCGGTGGCGGCCCACTCCTCCTACCTCATCAACAGCGCCGCGGCCGACCGCGACCTGCGGAAGAAGAGCTGGGACGCGCTCGCCGACGAGCTGGACCGCTGCGAGCGGCTCGGCATCCCGGGGCTGATCTTCCACCCGGGGAGCCACGAGAACGCGGCCCAGGGCCTCGAGCTCGTGGCCGAGGGGATGCAGCGGGCCATCGAGAAGGTCCCCGGCAAGGCGAAGCTCCTCGTCGAGACCACCGCCGGCCAGGGATCGAGCCTGGGCTGGCGGTTCGAGGAGATCGCCGCCATCCGCCAGGCGATCCCCGGCGCGGCCCGCCGCCGCACCGGCGTCTGCGTGGACACCTGCCACCTGTTCGCGGCGGGCTACGATCTCACCACCGAGGAGGGATACCACCGCACCTTCCAGGAGCTCGACCGCGTGGTCGGCCTCTCGAACGTGCGCGCGTTCCACCTCAACGACTCGAAGAAGCCGCTCGGGTGCCGGGTGGACCGGCACGAGCACATCGGGCAGGGCGCGATGGGGCTGGACCCCTTCCGCCGCCTGGTGAACGACCCCCGCTTCGCGGAGATCCCGGGGTTCGTGGAGACCGAGTCGCGATTCAAGGAGAACATCGAGGTCCTCCGCGGCCTCGTACGCCGATGAAGGTCCACCTTCCCATGCGCCAGCCGCCCGACGAGCCGCAGAAGCCGCGGATCCGCCCGGAGGTCCGCGCCGCCCGGATGACGCTCTATCCCCGCGGCGGTGAATCGCCCCGCGCCAAGCTCGATCGCCTGATCCAGTACGCCCGCTCGCACGAGCGCGCGCTCATCCTCACGCACGACAACCCGGATCCCGACTCCATCGCCGCGGGCGTCGCGCTCGCGTACCTGCTCGAGAAGCTCGCCGGCGTGGAGGCGATCGTCGCCTACGGCGGCATCGTGGGCCGCGCCGAGAACCGCGCGCTCATCAAGGTCCTGAAGCTGCCGGTGGTCCCCATCGCCCGCGTGGTCTTCGACGACTACGACCTCATCTGCATGGTCGACACGCAGCCGGAGCAGGGGAACCACTCGCTCCCGGCCCGCCACTTCCCCGACGTCGTCATCGACCACCACCCGGAGCGGCCCGACTCGCACCTCGCGCCCATCGC
The DNA here is from genome assembly GCF_000022145.1 of Anaeromyxobacter dehalogenans 2CP-1. Taxonomy (NCBI): domain Bacteria; kingdom Pseudomonadati; phylum Myxococcota; class Myxococcia; order Myxococcales; family Anaeromyxobacteraceae; genus Anaeromyxobacter; species Anaeromyxobacter dehalogenans. The sequence goes on along the minus strand of NC_011891.1, from coordinate 1,315,274 downwards.
CGACGTGGGCGGCCCCATCGGCGCCACCTCCACCGTGCTCGCGGAGTACTTCCGCGCCAGCGGCCTGAAGGTGCCCGCCGGCCTCGCCACCGCGCTGTTCTACGGGATCAAGGCCGACACCCGCGACCTGGGCCGGCAGACCACGCCCACCGACGTGGACGCGTACCTGTGGCTGTTCCCGATGACGGACAAGGACGCGCTCGGCGCCATCGAGCACCCGCTGCTGCCCGAGGACTACTTCCGCCTCTACCACACCGCCATCGAGCGGGCGCAGGTCTACGGCGAGGTGGTGATCTGCGACCTCGGCACCATCTACACGCCGGACATGGTCGCGGAGATCGCCGAGCGCTTCATGTACCTCGAGGACATGAAGTGGTCGCTCGCGTTCGCGCAGTACGAGGACGCGCTCTTCTTCTCGGTCCGCACCACCGACCGGCGCATGAACGCCGGCCGGCTCATCCGCGAGGTCATCGAGGCCCGCGGCGGCTCCGCCGGCGGCCACGGCACCATGGCCGGCGCGCGGCTGCCGGTGAAGGGGCTCGGCGCCGCGGCGAACCGCAAGCTGCGCGAGGAGGTCGTGAAGGACTTCCTCGACGCGTTCGGCGTGCGCGCCCGCAAGCCGAAGAAGCTCGTCTAGCCCTGCCCTGCGGGCCGGCCGGAGCGCGCCGGTGATCTACCTCGACCACAACGCCATCACGCCCATGCGGCCCGACGCCAGGGCCGCCGTGCGCGACGCGCTGGAGGTGTTCGGCAACCCCAGCTCGGTCCACGCGGCCGGCCGCGCCGCGCGCGACCTGCTCGACTGCGCCCGGGACCGGGTGGCCCGCGCGGTCGGGGCGGCCCCCGCCGAGATCGTGTTCACCTCCGGCGCCACCGAGTCGGCCGCGCTCGCGATCCGCGGCGTGCTCGGGGCGGCGCCCGCCGGGCGTCGAAGGCTGGTGGTCACCGCGGTCGAGCACCCCTGCGTCCTCTCGCTCGCGCGCGCGCTCGAGCGGGCCGGCACGCCGCTCACGGTGGTCCCGGTGGACCGCCGCGGCCAGGTGGACCCGGAGGCGTTCCGGGCCGCGCTCGGGCCCGACGTCGCGCTCGCCTGCGCCATGCGCGCGAACAACGAGACCGGGGTGGTGCTGCCCGTGCCCGCGCTCGCCGCGGCGGCGCGCGACGCGGGCGCGCCGTTCTTCTGCGACGCCGTGCAGGCGGCCGGGAAGATCCCGCTCGACGTGCGCGGGCTGGGCGCGGACCTGGTGGCCCTCACCGGGCAGAAGTTCGGCGGGCCGCGCGGGGCCGGCGTGCTGTGGGTCGCGCCCGGCCTGCGGCTCGCGCCGGTGCTGGGCGGCGAGCAGGAGCGCGGCCGGCGCGCCGGCACCGAGAACCTGCCCGGCATCGCCGGCCTGGCCACCGCGCTGGAGGCGGCCGTCGCCGCCGTGGCGGAGGAGGGTCCGCGGCTGGCGGGGCTGCGCGACCGGCTCGAGGCCGGGCTCCTCGCCGCGGTGCCGCGCGCCCGCGTGAACGGCGCCGGCGCCCCCCGCCTGCCCGGCACGCTCTCCATCACGTTCGAGGGCTGCGACGCCGAGGCGCTGCTCATGGCCATGGACCTCGAGGGCGTGTGCGCGAGCGCCGGGTCGGCCTGCCACTCCGGCTCGACCCGGCCGTCGGGCGTGCTGCTCGCGCTCGGCCTCTCCGACGCGGACGCGCGCGCGACGCTGCGCCTCTCGCTCGGCTGGACCACCACCGCCGAGGACGTGGACGCGGCGCTCCGGATCGTGCCGCCGCTCGTGGCGCGCGTGCGCGGCGCCATCGCGGGCTCCGCGTAGCGCGCCGCTACGCGGCCCCGAACAGCCCCCGCACCACCGCCGCGATCGCGAGCGGCGTGCCCACCGCCGGATCGTACAGCGCTGCGATCTCGTCCGCGGCCGCGGCCGCGCTGGCCGGCCGCTGCGCCGGATCGCGAGAGAGGCAGCGGAGCACGAGCGCGTCCAGCGCCGGCGGAAGCTCGCGCCGCAGCGACGAGGGCGCGCGCGCCTCGCCGGCCAGGATGCGCCGGCCCACCTCGTTCACGTCGCGTCCCGGGAACGCGGGCCGATCGGTCAACAGCTCGAACAGCACCGCGCCGAGCGCGAACAGGTCGGAGGCGGGCGTGGGGCGCTCGCCGCGCAGCTGCTCGGGCGAGAGGTACTGCACCTTGCCGAGCGCGCCTGGCCCCGGCGCGCCCGCGGCGCCGGGCGTGAGCGCCACCCCGAAGTCCCCCAGCTTGATCTCGCCGAGCCGGGAGACGAACACGTTCGACGGCGAGACGTCGCAGTGCACGATGCCGAGCGGCGCCCCGGCGGCGTCCACCCCGGCGTGCGCGTGCGCGAGCGCCCCCGCCAGCACGTGGGCCGCGTACGCCGCGAAGTCCACCGGCAGCAGGATCCCGCGCTGCCCGCAGCGGGCCAGGATCTCCTTCAGGTTCCGGCCGTCCACGTACTCCATCACGATGAACGGCGCGCCCTCGGCCACGCCCGTCTCGAGCACCTCGACGATCCCCGGGTGCCGGAGCCGCCGCGTGACGGCCGCCTCGTTCTCGAACAGCGCCACGAAGCCGGGGTCGCGGGCGAGATCGGGCCGGAGCCGCTTCAGGGCCACCGTCTGGCCCGCGAGCGGCCCGTCGAGGGCGACCGCCCGGAAGACCTCGGCCATGCCGCCGCGGCCGATGAGCCCCTGGATGCGGAAGCGGTCGAGCGCGATCGCCATCGGGCCGCTGTTCTACAGCACGAACGCCACGGCGGGGCGCCCGCGCGCACGGGACCCGGGCCGGGAGGCGGGCCCCGGGTGTCTGCGCGCACGATGCGTGAACGGTGCGGCTCCGTGGCGAATGCGCGCGCCCTCCCGCGTGCCGCCGGACGACCGCGAGATCAGGCCGTTCTGACCGCAGAGGGCGCCCCGGCGTGGCCCTCGGCACGGCTTGACAGGCCAGGCCTCCGAGCCTAGGATCATTCCGTAAAACACCGCGTGGTTACGCGGGGTTACTGCTCTTTGACCGCGCGCTTGCGCTGTACCCCCTGCCGGGTTCGTGATTGGCCTTGCGTCGTTTGGGCCGACTTTGTCCAAAGCGGAGCGCCCGCCCACGTCCATGAGCAAGCTCCCTGAAGCGAGGGAGAAGCCTACGGATGCTGGTGTACCGGGTGCCCCACCTGTAGAAATACAGGTTCAAACAACCGGGCCACACGGCCCACGCGGGGGGCTTTTTCTTGTCCAGCCTCGGGGCACAGACGGCGCGGTGAGCGATCCCGCCATCCCCTCCGACCGCAAGCGCGCGCTGCGCAGGTCCCTCATCGGCGCGCGGGCTCGCATCGACCAGGACGAGCGCGCCGAGCGCTCCCGCCGCGTCATCGCGAGGCTCGAGGCGCTCGACCTCGTCGCGGGCGCCCGCACGCTCGCGCTCTACGCGCCGCTCGGCGGCGAGGTGGACGTGCTCGAGCTCGCAGCGCGCGTGCGCGCCGGTGGTGGGCGCGCGGTGTTCCCGAAGGTCCGGGCCGGCGATCGCCGCCTCGCCTTCGCGCTCTGCGTGCCGCTCGACCTGGTGCGCGGGCCGCTCGGCGCGCTCGAGCCCCCGGAGGACGCGCCGCTCGTCGAGCCGGGCGAGGTGGACTGCGTGGTGCTGCCCGGGGTGGCCTTTTCGCTCGACGGCCTGCGGCTCGGGCGCGGCGGCGGCTACTACGACGCCACGCTCGCGGCCATGCCGCGCGCTGCGCGGGTCGGGGTCGCGTTCGAGGTGCAGCTCGTGGACGCGCTCCCGCGCGAGCCGCACGACGCGGTGCTCGACGCGCTGGTGACCGAGGCGCGGACGCTCCGGTTCGAGCGAGAAAGCGGTTGACTGGGCACGCTCCGCGCGCGAGGGATCCCCGACCTTGAAAGTCCTGTTCCTCGGAGACGTGTTCGGCAAGCCCGGCCGCCAGGCGATCCAGCGGCTCGTTCCCCGCCTCATCGTGCGCGAGGCGATCGACCTCGTGGTGGCGAACGCCGAGAACTCGGCGGGCGGCGCGGGCGTGACCCCCGACTCCGCCGACGAGCTGCTCGCGGCCGAGGTGGACCTGCTCACCAGCGGCAACCACATCTGGTCGAAGCGCGAGATCGTCTCCTACCTCGAGGCGCCCGGCTCGCGGCTGCTCCGCCCCGCCAACTACCCGCCCGGCTCGCCCGGCCGCGGCCGCGGCATCGCCTCCACCCCGGACGGCCGGCGGCTCGGCGTCGTGAACGTCGAGGGGCGCGTGTTCATGAAGACGCTCGACGATCCGTTCCGCACGGCGCTCGCGGAGGTGGAGGCGCTGCGGGCCGAGGGCGTCACCTGCATCCTGGTGGACATGCACTGCGAGGCGACCAGCGAGAAGAACGCCATGGGCTGGTTCCTCGACGGGAAGGTCTCGGCGGTGCTCGGCACGCACACCCACGTGCAGACCGCCGACGCGCGGGTCCTCCCCGGCGGCACCGCCTTCGTCACCGACGTCGGCATGTGCGGGCCGTGGGACTCGGTCATCGGCGTGAAGAAGGAGCTGGTGCTGGAGCGCTTCCTCACCCAGCGCCACGTGGGCTTCGAGCCGGCGCGGCGCGACGTCTACCTGCAGGGCGCGATCGTGGACCTCGACGACGCGACCGGCCGGGCGCGGTCGATCGCGCGCGTGCAGGAGAAGCTCGAGGAGTGACCGCGGCCTCGCGGCGCGCCCCCTACCGCACCTTCACGAGCGCGTAGTTCCGCTTGCCCTTCTGCAGGAGCGCGTAGCCGCCGGCGAGCAGGTCGCCCGCGGCGACCTTCGCGTCGCCGGACTCGAGCACCGCCCCGTTCAGCGAGAACCCGCGCCCCGCCACGCCGCGGCGGACCTCGCCCTTCGACGCGGCCAGCCCGACCTTGACGAGGAGGTCGGCGACCGTGAGCGCCGCGAGCTCGTCGCCGGTCACCGTCGCGGACGGGATCTCGCCGGCGAGGACCTCGAGCACGTCCGCGCTCGCCGCGCGCAGGTCGGTGCCGCCGAACAGGATGCGGCTCGCCTCGACGACGCTGCGAGTGACGTCCGGCCCGTGCACGCGGGCGGTGACGTCCTCCGCGAGCCTGCGCTGCGCCGGGCGCTTCCCCGGGTCGCGCGCCTGCTCGGCGAGCAGCGCGGCGATCTCCTCCACCGAGAGGAACGTGAAGAACTTCAGCAGCCGCTCCACGTCGCGGTCGTCGGTGTTGAGCCAGAACTGGAAGAACTTGTAGGGCGAGGTCCGCGCCGGGTCGAGCCACACCGCGCCGCCCTCGGTCTTGCCGAACTTGGTGCCCGAGGCGGTGGTGAGCAGCGGGAAGGTGAGCCCGTGGACGCTCGCGCCGTCCTTGCGCGAGACCAGCTCGGCGCCGGCGGTGATGTTGCCCCACTGGTCGCTGCCGCCCATCTGCAGCTCGCACTTCTCGGAGCGGAACAGGTGCCAGAAGTCGTAGGCCTGGATGAGCTGGTACGAGAACTCGGTGAAGGAGATGCCGCTCTCCATGCGGCCCTTCACCGAGTCCTTCGCCAGCATGTAGTTGACGGTGAAGTGCTTGCCGACGTCGCGGAGGAACTCCATCAGGCCGATCGCGCGGAGCCAGTCGGCGTTGTTGCGCACCCGCGCCGCGTTCTGGCCCTCGAACGACACGAACCGCTCGAGCTGCGCGCGGATGGCGGCGACGTTCCGGTCGATCTCCTCCACCGAGAGCACCGGGCGCTCCGAGCGCTTGCCGCTCGGATCCCCGACCATGCCCGTGCCGCCGCCCACCACGATGATGGGCGTGCCGCCGCAGCGCTGCAGCCAGGCGAGCGACATGACCGCGAGCAGGTGGCCCACGTGCAGCGAGTCGGCGGTCGGGTCGAACCCGACGTAGCCGGTGATGGGGCCCTGGGCGAGGCGGGCCTGGAGGCCCGGGGTCTGGTCGTGGACGAGGCTGCGCGAGACGAGGGCTTCGAGGAGGTTCTGCATGGCGCCGGGCAGCCTAGCGGATCCCGGCCGAGATTTGGACGCCGAACCGCGCCGTCAGGCTCGCCTGGCCGGCTTCCTCGGTGCGGGTTTCCTCGCGGTGGGTTTCCTCGCGGCGGGCTTCTTCGACGCGGGCTTCTTCGTAGCGGTCGCCTTCTTCGCAGCGGCAGGCTTCTTCCGCGGCGCGGTCTCCGCCGGCCCCGCGGCCTTCGCCGGCGCCGCAGCGTGCTCCGGCGCGGCCGGCGGCTGCGGCGCAGCGTGCTCCGGCGCGGCCGGCGGCTCGGGCGCCGCGCGCTCCGGCCCTGCGGGCGCCCCGGGCTCCTCGGCCGGCGGCGCGACCCGCCCGACCGCCGCGCCGCCGCGGAAGCCCGTGCCGAGCACGTAGACCTCGTAGCTCGACTCGCGCACCGCCTCCGGCCGGATCACGTGCATCGCCGCGAAGCGCCCCTGCAGCTCGCGCTTCAACGCCGGGAAATCGCCGCCCATGAACACCTTCGCGACGAACGCGCCGCCCGGCACGAGCACCTGCTCCGCGACCGACAGCGCCATCCGGACCAGCTCGAGCGAGCGCGCCTCGTCGGTCACCTTGATGCCGATGGTCTTCGGCGCCATGTCGCTCGTGACCAGCCGGAAGCGGCCCTCGTGCAGCAGGCGGATCTTGTCGAGCGCGTCCGGCGCGAGCAGGTCCACCACCGCGGTCCGGACCCACCGCTTGCCCAGGTTGCGGATGGGCTCGAGGTCCACGCCCACCGCGACGCCCTTCTCGCCCACCGCGTCGGCCAGGATCTGCAGGAACCCGCCCGGCGCGGCGCCCAGGTCGAGCACCGCGTCGCCCCGCCCGAGCAGGCGGTGGCGGTGCAGGATCTCCTCGATCTTGAAGGCCGAGCGAGCGCGCAGGCCCTGCTTCTTCGCCTTGCGGTAGTAGAAGTCCTTCGGGTCGTAGGGCTTGGCCATGTGTGGGCTGACGTCCGTTTGCCGGGGGTTCCGCCGCCCGGTATCCTGCGGCTCGCGCAGGGCAGTCAAGCCGACAATGTCCAGGATCAAGATCCTTCTGCTCTGCGTCCCGGTGGCCCTGGCCGGCCTCGGCGTCGCCCTGCACGCGACCTGGCGGATGGCGGCGCTGGAGCGCGCGCTCCAGGGCGCCGACGCCGAGGCGCGCGAGGCCGGGCGGGCGTTCGTCCAGACGCTCCAGGGCGAGCACGCCGAGCGGCAGCGGATCGCCCTCGACCGGCGCAGGGCCGTGGCGCTCGACATGGCCGCCGCCCGGCGCGACCGGCTGCTCGGCCTGCTCGCCACCGGCGCCGCCGGGCTGCTCGGCGCTGCACTGTCGGTGATGGCCCGCATCTCCGCGGAGGTCGAGGAGGATCGCCGCCACGTGCGCGCCGCCGGCGGCGATCACGGACCGGACCGGTCCTGATCCCGCGGCCAAGTCGACCGGAACGGTCCGATTTTTCCCTAAGAAATTCCGCTGCCTGGACTTGACTCGACCCCGTCCGGGATCGGATAAGCGTCCCCGTCCACCCGCCCGCCGGGCGCTCGTGAGAGGAAGAGAAAGACCATGGCCCTGAAGATTACCGAGGAGTGCATCAACTGCGGCGCGTGCGAGCCCGAGTGCCCGAACACCGCCATCAGCCAGGGTGACGACATCTACGTCATCGACGCGGCCAAGTGCACCGAGTGCCAGGGCCAGCACGACTCGCCGGCGTGCGCGGGCGTCTGCCCGGTCGACTGCTGCGTGAAGTAGCCGCGGCCGCCGCGGAAGCAACCGCGGCACAGGCGTGTTGACGAGGAGCAGCGCCCCCGCGGCGCTGCTCTTTTCGTTCCCGCCCGCCAGGGACGCACGCCGAGGCGATTGGCCCTAGGCGGAATCCGCTCGCGGGCGGTAGCATCGAGCGTCTTCGAACACGCCAGCGGCGGAACGCCGAGGAGAGTCCCATGGCCACCTTCATCACCGAGGAGTGCATCAACTGCGGCGCGTGCGAGCCGGAGTGCCCGAACAGCGCCATCAGCCAGGGCGACGACATCTACGTCATCAACCCCGACCTCTGCACCGAGTGCGTCGGGTTCCACGGCGAGGAGGCCTGCGCCGCGGTGTGCCCCGTGGACTGCTGCGTCCCGGATCCGAACCGGACCGAGACCGAGGAGCAGAACTACGGGAAGCTGGCGACGATCCACCCCGACAAGACGTTCCCGTCGCTCGCCGAGCTGACCGCCGAGCTGTCGCGGTTCCGCAAGTAGCCGCCGCCGGCGGACGCCGCTCCCCGCGCCCCGCGTGCCGCATGGTGCGCGGGGCGTCGTCGTCTCGCCCTCCGCCGACCCCGCCCGTCGGTCCCGACCCAGGAGCCCGCCGTCATGTCACGAACCGTGAAGCTCGACCGCCGCACCGCCGCCGTGCTCCTCGTGGACGTGCAGGAGCGGCTCGCGCCCGCCATGCCCGCCGAGGCGCTGGCGCGGGTGATGAAGTACGCGACCGCGCTCGTCGAGGGCGCCAAGGCGCTCGGGGTCCCCGTGCTCGCGACCGAGCAGTATCCCAGAGGTCTCGGCCCGACCCTCCCCGAGCTCGCCCGCCTGCTCCCCTCCCCCGCGCTCGCCAAGGTGCACTTCTCCTGCGGCGCCGACCCCGCCTTCGCCGCCGCGCTCGAGGCCACCGGCCGCCGGCAGGTCGTGATCACCGGGATGGAGACGCACGTGTGCGTGTTCCAGACCGCCCGCGACCTCGTGCAGATGGGCTACGAGGTGCACGTCTGCGCCGACGCCGTGTCGAGCCGGACCGAGGAGCACCGCCGGGTCGGCCTCGAGCTGTGCCGCGAGGCCGGCGCGATCGTCACGACGGCGGAGACCGCGCTGTTCGACCTCCTCCACCAGGCCGGGACCCCCGAGTTCAAGCAGGTGTCCGCCCTGGTGAAGTGACCCCGCGGCCCCGCCCGCCACCGGGGGAGGCAGGCCCGTCCGTCCCGCCGGATCCCGGTTGACCCAAGGGTTTCGCGGTGCTACCTAGTCCGTCCCCGCAGTTCCCGGGGCGTAGCGCAGCCTGGTAGCGCACTTGCTTGGGGTGCAAGTGGTCGCTGGTTCAAATCCAGTCGCCCCGACTCTCTAAGAGCCCGTCGCCACAGCATAAATTGGCGACGGGCTCTTTCCTTTCCAGGCCTCGGGGTGCGCGTCGGGGTGCGTTTTTCGATGCTCTGTCGGTGAAGGACCCAGGCGTGAACTCCGCGCCTTGCGCCGGGGCTCGGGCGGAGCGGGGCGGACCCGGAGGGCGGGCGGCGGGCACCGTCGTACCTCTCGGCTCGTGGAGGAAGAGGCGCGGGCGATCGTCGAATGCGCGATGCAGCGGTTCAGGATGGCGATGCCGAGACGGGCGCTGAACGCCGAGGATGCGTTGAAGTTGGATTCGGCGGCGCAGCGCCTGTAGACCGCTGCCAAGCGTGTCACCGCCAGCATGCTCGTCGATGGGCGCAGCCCGCTTGAAGTGCCGTACCGGAACCTGAGCAGCCCTCTCCACTCCGACACCGAGGAGCAGGGATCGCCGGTCGCGACGATGCTGATCGCGACGTTGATGTTCCGGTTCGAGAACCTCAAGCAGCGAATCGACGAGAAGAAGACCTTCGCGGATGCCACGCGCTCGGCATCACAGTTCCTCGCGGACGCAAAGCGGCGCGACTAAGGATAGCAAGCGTAGTCACACAGGGTGAACGAGCCCGCTTCCCAAGCTTGGTGATGGCGAGGGGTCCCCTCGTGACCGCGGCCTCACCGTTCATCCGATGCAAGTAGTGACCTCTCATCGAGATCCCGAATCGTTGGCCAGTCGCCGCTCGAACTCCTCGATGTCCTTCGTGGCCCATCGGACCGCGCGCGGTCCAAAACGGAGCGGCCTCGGAACATAGCCGCCCTGAATCCACCGATACAGCGTGGCGTGCGAGCACTCCCACCTCAAGCAGAGGTCGCGCGCGGTAATGTAAGCGCGACCCGAAGACAGCATTGTTGTGCGTCGGGCGGCCATTACAACGTCGAGTGGGCTGGCGCGGGCAGTCACAACTCTAACTCCTGACGCTCCCATCAAGGTGCGCAAGACGGCACAACGGCGACCCGTGAGGCATGGTAGGTCGTGCCCGATGTGTCGTCAAGCACCCCAGGCTGGTACCTATACTCCCTGCACGAGGCCCGTCTGGCGGCTCGTCACGAGCGGTTCTCATCTGCGTTCGGAGTTAGACCATCCGCCAACGTCATCAACGGAGTGAGCGATCCCGACCGAGATCAGTGCTCATGTCCGCGAGGAAGGTGGAGACGATCGCAAGGAAACGCGGAATCTCGGCCTCGCGCCCGGCGCGTTCGCTGGGGTTTCCAACCCGGGCCACCTCAGCCACACCGGTCCTGGACCTCACGAGGAGCTCGCGGAACGTGACGATCGGCGCCCGCTGATTCCCGCGATCGTCTCCAATCTTCAGCGGTGGTGCTCCAGGCGAGCGGTCATTACGGGCTCCGTGCGCTTCGCGAGCGCAGGCGAGCTGCGTCTCCTCCATGCAAGAGAACTGCGCGCCGCCGCGGCGACCACCTCACGCTGACCGTCGAGCGCCGCTTTGTCGTGACGTTCTTCCCATCCGGCGGTGAAGATGCGCATCCACCTTCGAGTCAAGGAGTAGGGGCATGCGTACCGTGATACCTCCCGATCTGCACCCACTCGTGCGGAAGGCGCTCCGGGCGCTGAAGCCGGACCAGCGCCTGTCATACCGACCCGAACTCGATGACAAGCTCCTTCGCACACCGCGAGGCTTCATCCAGATTGCGGTCGCGCGCGAACACACTGAACGCGCGGGGCGCCTCCTGGACATGTTCGTCCGAACCATAGAAGGCCCTGACGTGCGTGGGCGCGTCCTCTTCCTCGACGACAAGACGATGCTCGAAGTAGATGGGGAGCAGTTCCGCCTTCGCTTCAAGGAAGAGAATGCGCGGACCCCGCACCGCCCCACGCCTGAAGAGCGACGGAAGATCGCAGCACATCCGCACTTCCATTCCGTCCCGAAGGCCGACCATCACCCGACGAACCGCTTCACGCTTGAGCTCTACGACCCGAACGTCGGGTATCGCTACCGCGCGCGACTCGCGGACCGCCGGCGTGCGACACTGGAGCAAGCTCTCGTGGAAGTACCGGCACTGCTTCGCCGCCTTGTTCAAGAGAACCGAGACGCTGAGGTCGAGCGGGAGCGGCGGCGGCGCGCGTGGGAGGAGCAGGAACGGCAGGAGACGGAAGAGCGCCAACGACGCGAACGAGAGAAAGCGAGACGCGCCGAGTTACTCGCCGATGCTCGCGCGTGGCGCGAGGCATCGCTGCTCCGGGACTACACCGCCGCGGTGCTTCAGGCACGCGGACCAGACGACGAAGCGCAACAGCGTTGGGCTACGTGGGCGCGCTCCGTCGCTAACGAGATGGACCCGCTCACCCGAAATGGCAGCGAGCAAGAAGGTGACTCTTAGTGTGGCTTCGCGCTGAACAGCGCGAAGCCGCGTCGATAGTTGGCGCTCTACTTCAGCGTTGCCATGTAACACGCCGCTTGTAACAACCATCCCATCGGTTCGATTTCGCTTGCGACTGAAGCAGCCCCCCAAGGTGGATACGGACATGTTCGTCGATTCCAACGCTGCACGGTTCTCCGAATTGCCAATAGTCGAAGTAATTGCGAGGATAGAGCGGCTCAACAACGACCTCGCGTCGTTCTGGGGGGACAACCAAGGATGGGCGCCCATCGCGGCTGCCGAGCTGTTGAGCAAGTCGCGACTCGACTGGCAAGCCTCGCTGTCCGCGTCGCTTCGGCTCTGGATTCGTGACGACCCTAACGCACTCACGCCAGGGGAGCTCATCCTTGCATGGGCGAACCTCGGCAGCCTTCTTGAGGGAACTGTTAAGACGCTGCTCTCGGTTTACTACGAGACTTACAGGGCAGACCTCGAGCACCTCAAGAAGGCAAACGCTTTCGACAAGAACAAGCAGGAAGCAAAGCCCCCCGACGGGCTGGCGCTCGAACATCTTCGCCTATACTGTAAGTCCAGGCAGCTGCTGGGCGAGGAAGGCGATGCACTCGTCGAACACGTGCAGAATCGTCGTAACGCCATCCACGCGTTCAAGGATCGGCCGATAGGGAACGGGGTCGAGTTCCAGCTTGCGCTGCGAGCCTATCTCGGCTTGCTTCGAGCCGTGAACGACAGGCTCCCCTACCCAGATGATTTGTACGCGCCGCACGAGTAGCACGTCCTCGTAGAGGACCAGTGGCTTCTTTCGCACCGGGAGCTGCTGCAGGTTCGGGCCGGAAGTTCAGCGACGAAGGTTCAGGCGCAGGCCCTCCTATACTGGCGTTCGGTCCGATCGACTCCACACGGACGAGTTGGACCCGTTCCCTGGGCATGTGGAATGAGCAGGGATCAGCGCGGGCAGGTTCCGGAAAGACTCCGGTCGGACGCGAAGTACGTGTACGCGCTCACGTTCCGGCCCGACTCGTACTTGAACTGGTAGGTGGGCACGTCCTCGCGCCGCATGATCGCGTCGACGCATGGCAGGTACGCTCGCGGGAAGCGATCCCCGAGCATGAAGTAGACGAGCGCGCCGCGAATCGGGACCAGCGCCTCCTTCCCCGACGTGTCGTCATCGAGGAGCACGAGCCTGAACTCTCGCTCGCCCTCGTAGTCCAGGCGCTTCGTCAGGTAGAGCGTCGGCGCGTGCTGCCGCCGGTACTCGGCGGCGTACTTCTCGGTGCCGACCTGCTGGATCCGCTCGTTGTCGTATGAGAGCGAGCGCGGCCCGACGGAGGAGACGGGGTCGTCGCTGTAGGCGACCTCTTGGGCGATGCACTCCCCCCGGCTCGCCAGCGCCAAGTTGAACGCGTCGACAAGCTTCCGCCGGTCGAACGCTAGGCACACCCCGGTGTGGCCACCCGCGTACTGCGCCCACATCCGGTCCCGCGCCCAACCGGCCCACGGCGGAGCGAAGTCCAGCGCGCACGGGTCAGGCGACGAGAGGTCGCCGTCTAGGCAGAAGCACGCGACTCGCGCCCGCTTTGCCACGTCGTCGACCTTGTCCCAGGCGGAAAGGTCCGGCAGGCCATCGTCCGCCGCGGAGAACCCCGTGTACTCGCGGTGCCCCTCCAGCGGGTCGTGCGTCTCCGAGATTGGGCCCAGCCGGATCGTCATCGACTCGAGAATGAGCTCGAGCGCGGTCGAGGCCTTCGTATAGTGGTAGACGAACCCGCCGACTGGGGAAACCTCGGTGCCTTCCATGCCGGAACGTTACCAGAAGGCCCCCACGCGCCAGCCCGGCGCAGTAGCATCCCCAACGCGTCGCCTCCTCGGCGATGGCCGCGCAGGAGGCGATGATGGGGACTCCCGAGTTCGACGACCGGTTTGTTCGCCACTACCTCAGGCACGTCGTCGCGCTCAACGTCGAGTGCGACATGCCGGACGGCACGCGCGGAAGGGATGTATACTCCTGCTTCGTGCTCGAGATGTGGGGAGAGTGGTTCCTCGCGACCTCGGGGCACGGGTTGGAGAAGTTGCGCTCCGGCCTACCCAGGCTTCCGAACGTCGCTTGCAGTCTCTTCGACGCATGGCATCCCGGAGCGAGCCGGTTTCCGATCCCGTTCCCCCTGCTCGATGCCAGGACCTTCGCCGTAGACTTCGACGGGCTCGATCTCGGGCTTATCCTCCTCGACGAGCTGTTCCGACGCGGGCTCCAGGCGAACGGGATCGTGCCCTTCGTCGAGAGTACTTGGCGAAAGCCTCCAGCGAACATGCGGCTCCACGCCGTCATCGGGTTCCCCGAGCAATTCATCACACGCGGGCCCGACGCAACGGCCGTGCTCCCGACGTTCGTCTACATGAACGCAGTTGAAGCCCCGCCGGTTATGGCAAAGGCGTTCCCCCGCTTCTACGGCAAGCTCCCCCCGCAGTTGGTGAATCCCCATACCGGCGCGACGCTCACCGACATGGATGGGTTCAGTGGATCCCCGATCATCGGCTTCAATGTGAAGGACGACGGCCAGGTCTCTTACTTTCTCGTCGCGATTCAGAGCGGGTGGCGCTCCGACCTGTGCGTCGTTGCAGGCCCACTCCTGCCCGCGATCGCGGACTGGCTTGCGAAGCAGATCGAGCAGGTGTAACCGTTCGACGCCGCGTCGTTGCAGCCGCTGACCCCCATCCTTCGGCCAACCGGACGTCACCGACCACGGCAGGCCAAGAAGCTGGTCGACGAAGCCGTGGAGCGCTACGGCCGCAACGACGTCCCCTCAGAGGACCGACTGCGCGAACGCCTGCGCGCGCGGCACGTCTAGCAAGTAGTTGCCCACCAGCTCTACAGCGAACACGTCGGGCAGCGCGTCCTGGAACTTGCTCAGGCGGTACGCCGGAAGCCGACCAAGAATCGCCGATCTGGTCTCCGGCTTGTCCCAGAACGCAGCCGAAGACACCTCGCGGATGGCCTCGCGGACGGCACCGTCCGATACCCCCGCGCCCGAGATCCGCAGTTCGAAGTTATCGCCCTTCACCGACCAGTCGTGACTCCACTCGAGCCCGTATTTGAGGGTCTGGTTAATCTTGCCCCCGGCGAACGTCCACCACCGCACCACCCCCTCGTCCGTTTGCATCGCGATGGGCCGCCGCAGGGTATCCCCGAGGTCTTTGCGGCGGGCCTCGATCGCGCGCATCGCGGCAGCGTCCGCGTAGGGAACCGGCGTCGAGTCGGTCAGGACGCGCTTCATGCGCTGGCAGATCTCGAACCCGAGCAGGGAAGGCGCGAATCCACCCCAGCTCGGCTTCTGGCCTCGCGGCGCCTCTCGGACGCGGACGACGCGGTCCTCGTGGTGCACGTGTTCGACGAGCCACGCGCGACCAGCGAGAAGGAACGCGCTCATCTCCTCGACGAGCTGGTCCACGAAGTTCTGCTCGAGGGAGCCGAGCGCCCGGCCAGCGGCAGTCTCGACCTGGTACAGCACCGGGCTCGAGAACACCGCGTACAGCTCGAGGAAGTTCCGCTTCCCGTAGACCCGCTCGGCCTTCTGGCCCAGCGAGAGGAGGCCGCCGGACTCGAAGAGGTACTCGTGGCGCTTCATGTGGTCGAGCACGCGCTCGAACTCGTCGCGGCTGATGTCCGCGAAGTCCCGCACGACGTGGAGGTGCTCCCAGCAGCGCTCCGGGCTCACCGCTCCGTACTGCAGCGTTAGCGCGAAGATCTGGTGCGCGAACACCGGCCAGCACCGGCGTGCGGCTGGCACCCGCTCCACCCAGCCCTCGCGCGCGAGCTCGACGAGCGCGACCGCCTGGAGCGCCGCGTCCTCGTCCTCGCAGAAAAAGCTCGTGTTCGCGGTCTGCCCGGCGCGCCGGCCCGTCCGGCCCATGCGCTGGAGGAACGACGAAACGGTGCTCGGGGCATTCGCCTGCATCACGAGGTCGAGATCTCCTACGTCGATCCCGAGCTCGAGGGTCGACGTGCAGACGATGCAGGCGTTCGTACCGTGGTTGAATTGCGCCTCCGCGTCGTGGCGCTCCTCACGTGACACCGAGCCGTGATGAACGAACACCTCCGTCCCGTGCCCACGCATCCTCTCAGCGACGGACTCGGTCAACGCGCGGCTCTGGCAGAAGAACAGGCTCTTGTTCCCCGCAGCACGCCGAGCCGCGTCCCGGGCGATGTCGATGACGCTCTCGTGGAGTGAAACGTGCAACTCGCGCCGGGCGGACACCTTCGGCGGATCGACGACCACGCCGGCCCGGCGCGACGTCCCCTGCAACCATCCGAGGATTTCCTCCGGGTTTCCGACAGTCGCGCTCAGCCCGATCCGCTGGACGTCATTCTTCGTGCTCTTGATGAGCCGCTCGAGGACGCTCATGAGGTGTGCGCCGCGCTCGGTCCCAGCGAACGCGTGCACCTCGTCGACGATCACCATGCGAAGGTCGGGAAAGACCTTCGGCGTCGGGAAGCGCGGCGAGAGCAGCATCACCTCGAGCGACTCGGGCGTCGTCATCAGGAGCTCGGCGGGCTCCCGAACGAACTCGCGCTTGTCCCGGTCCGGCACGTCCCCGTGCCACACGAAGCGGCGCAGGCCGACCATCTCCGTGTACGTGCCGAGCCGTTCCTCTTGGTTGTTGAGGAGTGCCTTGATGGGCGCGACGTAGACCACGCCGACGCCTTCACACCCGTTCTCGACGAGGTTCGCGAGCGCCGGGAAGATGGACGCCTCCGTCTTGCCGCCTGCGGTCGGCGCGAGCACGACCGCGTTCTTCCCATCGAGGATCGCCTCGCCCGCGAGCTCCTGCACCGCACGCAGCGCCGTCCACCCGAGGCGCGAGACGATCGCCTGCTGCAGCCGGGCGGGGAACCGTGAGAACGCGCTCACGCTCAGAACTCCACGGACGTCGTCGGGTATCCCTTGTCGTCACCGGGCTCGGGGTCGTACGGAGGCTTCCCCTCGAGCTTGCGCGCCTCGTAGTCACTCGTGCCCTGCGGCTCGAACTTGAACTGCTTCTCCGGGTCGTACTCGGGAAACTCGATCGTGAGGTCGAACACGTTCACGAGCTGCCGCAGGAACTGCCGCGGCACGATGCCGACGTCGCCGCCGAAGCCCTTCGTCACCTCGCGCACGAGCCGCTCGATGAACTCCGGCGTGACACGCGCCTCCAGCCCGGGCGGGTCGCTCGCGGGGTAGATCTCGCGGAGCTTCAGCGCGACCTCCTTCAGCCGACCGGCGTCGAACGGCTTTAGCTCGAGCTGCGCCTGCCTGAGGCTCACGTAGCCCGGCTGCGAGAGGAACCGGATCCGATCGTGGAGCGGCTGGAGGCCGGCGACGCCCCGCTTCGTGTCGAAGAAGTCGGGGGTGCCCGTGAAGATCCAGAGGAGCCCGTGGTACCGGTCGGCTGCGTCGCAGATCTGGCGAATCCCGTTCAGCGACTTCCCGCGCACGTCCTGCCGCATCCGCAGGATCGTCTCCGCCTCATCGATGACGATGACGAGTCCTTTGTACCCGGCCGCCTTCACGATCTCGAGTAGCCCGTGAAGATAATCCAGCGCCTCGGCGCTCGTGATGTCGCCCTTGATGCCGGCGGACTTCTTCTGCTGGGCGGCCACGTTGCCGCTCCCGGACAGCCAGGACAGCAGCGCGCCCGCGTCTGCTCCCTTCCCTGCCTGCTTGAGCGCGAAGATCTCGCGCAGCACGCGCGCGAAGTCCTCGGGCGCCTTGCCGCCGGTCAGCGACGTGATCTCCTCCCCGATCCGCTTCTGCACCTGGGCGTCGAACCCGGGCGCCTCCTCGTTCGCGCCGGCCGCGACCAGCGCGTTCTCGACCTTCGCGATCCAGCGGTCCACGATGTCGGCGAGCGCACCGCGCGGGCACGAGCTCGTCCCGAGTTCCTGGACGATCTTTCGGTACAGCTCGTCGAAGCGGTGGAAATGGAGGTCGTTGTCGGAGACCACGACGAAGCTCGTGGCGAACCCCCGGGCCTGCGCGTCCAGGACGGCGAGGCGAGACATGAACGTCTTCCCGCAGCCGTAGCCGCCGCGGAGGAACTTGAAGACGCCCTCGCCTGCGTGTGCAAGGTCGAGCACCCGGCCGAGCTCCGCGCGCTGCCGCTCGATGCCGACCGCGAAGGCGTCGAGGCCGCGCTCGGGCACCACGCCCGACCGCAGCCGCTCGAAGATGTGGTTCACGTCCCGCCGGGTGAGTCCCATCGGCTAGCTCTCCCTGTCCTTCACGTACCGCTTCCCGTCGCCTGTCGCCTCGACGCGTACCCGGAACGGTGCGTGGCGTGCGTGCTCCTCGAGCTCGAGCGCGAACCGCCGATACGCGCGCGGCGAGCCGAGGAACGACGTCGCCTCCGGCTCCGTCACGGAGCCGTGCACGGCGAGGTGCAGGAACACGCGCCGGACGCCGTCGTCCGCCAACGCCTCGACCCAGGCGGGCACCTGTCCCGTCGCAGGCGGCGGCGAACGAACCGCGGGCGACGGAGCGGGCTCGGCGGCGGGAGCAAGCGCTCGGGGCGCGGCCTGCGACCGCGCCGCCGACCCCGCGGCGACGATCTCCACTAGCGTCTCGTAGAGCGCGTTCGCCCGCGCATTGGTGCCGAGGTGGCTCTGGTACGTCCCCGCGACCTTCAGCCTGCGGCCGGTGACCGCGTTCAGCAGCCGATGCACGAAGCGACACGCGTACATCTTGTAATCCATCGCGGAGACCGGCTGGTTCGGCGAGCGGTCGTAATGGCCGAGCGGCATGTACGACCGGATGGCGGCGTCGAAGGCGTGCCGGTCCAGCGGCGACGTGAGCCCGTCCCTCGGGCCCGTCGCCACGAGAATGACGTCCCGCGCGATCCGGAGGAGCTCCTCGTGCTGCTCCGGCTGGATCGGTGCGCGCAGCGGCGGGTCGGTGTCGCCGCCCGGGCCGCCGTTGGGCAGCTCACCGAACACGGTGAACGGTGCAAATCCAGTCATCTACCTCTCCCCTTCCTTCACGTACCGCTTGCCGTCAGAGCCCGGCTCGGTGCGGATTCGGAACGGCACCTTGCGAACGTGCTCGTCGAAGTCGAGCGAGAACCGGCGGAACGCGCGCGGCGACCCGAGCATGCGCGTCACCTCGGTCTCGGTGATCGCCCCGTGCACCGCGAGGTGCTCGAACACCGCGCGAACGCCGCCAGCGGGCAGCGCGTCCGACCAGTCCAGCACCCGCTCCGGCTGCGGGGCGACCGGCTCCACGGAGCCGCGCCGCCAGTCCACGTCGAACCAGCCGTCGAGCGGCTTCGGCGCGACCTTCTCCACCGCGTCCGGGTGGTAGACCTCGAGCCGCACGGCTTCAGACGACGGACCCTCGAGCGCGAAGAAGACTTCCGTCCAGTCGGCGTCCATTGCGAGGCGGAGCGTGCCGTCTTCCACGGCTCCCGGACCTGAGACGCCCTTCAAGGTCGCGCGTACCTCGGGATGACCGGGCGCGCGCATCCCGACGCTCACCGCGGGCGCCGCTACGAACCCGAGCTGGCCGGCGTCGTCGTGGGCCGCACGGAGTCGGACGCGGACGCGGCGGAGGCCCATCGCATCTGGCAGCCGCTCGGCGTCCACCCGGTACGCCATCAGCGTCCGCCCCAACGGCCGTTCGCGCCGGACGGTCAAGACAGGGATGATCCGCTCCTGCGGGCTGTTGCCGCCGTGCACGAACGTCGCCCCGGCGTTGCCGGTGGCGAACACCGCGGTGTCCTCGCGGAAGAGCAGGTACCCCGCGAGCCCGTCGTAGCCGAGTGCCGAGAGCGAGACGTTCACCATGCCCTGCTCGGCGCGCGGATGCTCGTCGAGCACGTAGCGCTGAGCGGGGTCGCGCTTCGAGCCGTAGGGCACCTTCTGCGTCGTCTCGTCGAGCAGGAGGAACCCGTGGTCGGCCGTGAACACGAACGACTTCACCCCCGCCTTCTGGAGCTGCGCGAAGGCCGTCCGGAGCTGCCGCAGGAAGATCTCGA
Source organism: Anaeromyxobacter dehalogenans 2CP-1 (assembly GCF_000022145.1). Classification (NCBI taxonomy): domain Bacteria; kingdom Pseudomonadati; phylum Myxococcota; class Myxococcia; order Myxococcales; family Anaeromyxobacteraceae; genus Anaeromyxobacter; species Anaeromyxobacter dehalogenans. Next base: position 1,295,837 of record NC_011891.1, on the reverse strand, counting down.
ACGTTGCCGGGCCGAGGTTCGCCTCACCGGCGTCATCGATCTCCGTCCCGTGGACGACGACGACGCGCGCGCTCGCGATCTTCCGCTTCAGCTTCTCCGGCTCGAGCTCGCAAACCTCGCCGAGCTGCAGTAGGACGCTCTGCTTCGCGCCCGTGCGGAGGCCGATCGCGCGCGCGCGGTCGTCGGGGGTACGGACCGTGAACTCGCCGGTGCGGAACCCGCCGAAGGTCCCTGAAACCTGGAGACGCCCGCCCTGGCTGACCGGCGCGAGTGCGTTCATTCCCACCGCGGTGATGGTCGGGAGCTCGGCGAGCCGCGCCTTCAGGTCCACGACGGTCCCGGGCGCCTTCAGCTCGGCGAGGAGCTCCGTCGCCATCTCGTAGCGGAAGGCGTCAAGGAGGAACAGCGCGACACGTTCGTCCGTCGCGAGCGGCTGGACCACCTGCTCGAACACGGCCCGCTGCTGGAGAGTGGCGTCGGGGAGGAACCCCGCCGCTCGGCACGCCGCGGCGAAATCGCGCGCGAGCCGGTCGGCCCAGCCCCGGTACGCGCTCCTGAGCACGCGGACGATCTCCTTCAGGTCACCGAAGTGCGGCAGCTGCGAGTCGAGGAGCGTGGCCTGGCGCTGCTCGAACCGCCGGTGCGCGCGATCTACCTCGTACGCGGTGGCGGCGTAGCGCTCAACGGCCGCGTCGAGCGACCGCACGCCCTCGAGCGGCCGCGGCCGCGCCGTGAGCATGCTCCCGAGCGCCGCGGCTTCCCGAGCGAGCTCCCACGCGCGCCGCCGCGCCGGATCGCGGCGGAGCCAGTATGACCGCTCCTCGTTCCGAGCCTCGGCCCAGCCGCGGACCTTCTCCCACTCGCCGGCCCGGAGCGCGTCCACCGCGCCCTGGAGGACGCGCTGCTCCTCCTTCCGGAACGTGTCGATCTTGCCGAGGTCCTCGGGCCTGATCGCCGGAAGCTCCTCGTGCAGGTGAAGCTCCACCTCGTCGGCGAGCGACGCGTACGAGTCCGTGTGCTTCCCTCTGATGTGGTCGACGAGCGCGAGGGACGCCTTCACGAGCGGCGCCGAGAGGTCCCGCAGGCGCACGAGTTCGGCGACGAACGGTGGCCGGTTAAGATCGTGGACGTACTCCACCGAGAGGAGCCAGCCGACGAGCGCGCCCGCGACGCTCGCGAGCGGGGTCGCCTTCGGGTCGCTCCCGTAGAACCGGAGCCATGCGGCGTCCATCCCGGTCTGGCGCGCGAGCCAGGCCTCCAGCACCTCCCTCTCGGCGTCGCTGCCGACACGCTGGAGGAGGAAGCTCTCCCGCCGCTCGAGCACATCGACGAGTGCGTCGAGGACGAGCGTCGGTCCGAGCTGCTCCAGGAGCGCCGCGAGCCCTTCTCGCGTGTGCGTGAGCTGGCTCGCAAGCCAGGCGTCGGCGGCCGCGAGGTCCACGGTGCCCGCGCCCGCGAGGTACTGCTCGAGCGCATCGGGCGCCACGCGGCCGCGCGCGACCTCGCGGACGAGCGTCTTCGGGTCCTTGCGGAACCGGAAGCCCGGCTCGTACAGCTCGAGCACCGGTGTCGCCCGGATGCTGTCCTCCGTGAAAGCCGGCATGTGGATGAGGAGCGGCGCGTTGTCGAGGCCGCTGCCGTACGGCTCGAGCGCGAGTACGATCTCGAGGAAGCTGCCTCGGAACGCGACGACCGGGAACGGGAACTCACCCTGCTTCGCGCGGGCGGAGAGCCCGTCCACGAAGGGGGTGTATGTGCCGTGCGCGTCGAGCCAGACGACGACACCGCGGCGACGCAGCTCGCCAAGGAGCTCCTGCTCGAGCGCCAAAGCGGTCAGTCCGCCGGTCACTCGACCTCCTCGGCTTCCGCCTCGACCTCGGACGACTCTAGCGAGAGCGACAGGTTCTCCTCGGGATCACTCTTCCGCGACTTTCGCTCGCGGCGCTCCTGCTCCTTGAGCCGGATCGCCTTGGCCTCGTCCGCGTGCGACTTTAGGAACGCCGCGCGCGCCTTTTCGGACCCGGGCTCGTCGATGGTGAACTCCTGCCGAATCTCGTCCTGGAGGCGAAGCTCCCAGGCGTACGCCTTAGCGGGGTGGAGGCGCCAGAAGCAGCCGTGTGCGACGGCGAGCGAGGGATCCTCGACGCACTTCTTCTCCACCCGCTCCGGGAAGTAGCGCTTCGCGAGGTGTGCCCAGTCGTAATCCTTGCGGCCGTTCGCGGTGGCGAGTTCCTTCCACCACTTCTTCGGGTCCTTCCACTGCGGCTCGAGGAGCGGCCACAGCGCGGCACTGTTCACCATGACGCCGTCGTCGAGGTCCATCTCGTAGCGCGCATCCCGCTCGCGCAGCGGCTCGTCGGGCGACGTCGGCGGCGGGCCACGCTCCGCGCATTCCGTCACGAGATCGATGAACGCGGTCAGCTCCTCGAGGAGCTTCGACACATCCGCAAAGCGCTTCTCGGCTTTGCCCTTCCCGCTCTTCTCTCCCTTCGCGCGCGCGTGCCGGAGGTCCTCGAGCTCGCCCTCCAGCCGGCGCTTCTCGGGGTGGAGGTGCTCCGCGAGGAGGTTCGAGAGCGTCTGCGCGTCCCAACGATGAATGCTCACCCAGGCAACGAAGCTCTTCTTCGCCGAAGAGAGCGGGAGGTAGATGGGGCGGTTCTCGTAGACCGACTTGTGGTGCTTGAAGAAGCCGGTGCGGAGCCAAGTACAGAGATCGGCGCAGTCGCCGGCCTGGTGTTCCACCCACGCGTTGCGTAGCGAGGCACATGCGGCGTGCGCGAGAGACCCGTCACCCAACGCCGCGGAGATGAACAACATTCCTAGCGGAAGCGCGCTCCCACGCGATTCGGTTAGTACCCCCTCGCCTTTAGAACCGAACCGACCCAGCGCTACACCCACTGCGTAAGACAGATGATCGATGCCAGCGGCCGGCACGGGTTCTGGTGAATAGGGTGGCAACGCTTCAAGAGGACCTCGATCCACTGCCCTCTGCGCCCAAGACTGAGCGTACTCCCATTCAGAGGGCTGGGGGCGTCGGAACTCGGAAGACGCTTCACGTCCGCTCTCATGGTCAATAAACACGTGTTCCACAACGGCGTAGATCTTCGCAGAGTCCGGAACCTCAAACACTGGCAAGCGATTCACGTCACTCACGAGAAAATGCAACCCGGGGTTCAGCGACGAAAGGACGTACTTCGATACGGAAGCATTCATAAGGCAGAGCACACCCGGGATGTCGTCCGGGAACACCGACGCCCCCATGTGCCCGAATACGCTCTCCGCGCGATGCGCCCTTGCCCCGAACGAGGACCCAATCACAGTGAAAGCAATGCCCCGACGGAAGTAGAGCGGCTCGTTCTTGATAGTGCGCGAGTAACTCCCGTAGAGGTGTTCGCAAAACACCTTCGGAGCAAGCCCGAACCTTTCCCAATCCACGACGTCGGTCATTGGCTCGAACCATTGGCGGCCCGCTGCGCCCTTCACATATGGCGCCCATCTCGCGAGCCCAAAACCGTTCCGACGTAACAGCGGGCGCGTTACGGCGACATCTTCCGTCCTCACCTCCCACCACTTGCGCAGGAATCGAACGTTGTCCTGCGTAGACATCCCGTTGCGCCCCGGAGCCACTTCCCCGAGCTTCTTCGCGGCCCGGTATCGCGCGAGGAAGCCCTTATCCCACCAGTAGATGATCGGCCTACCTTCAACAGCTTCGAACCACCCGGCCTCGAACTCGTATCTTCCTTGCCCGCACAGCAACGCCGCGGCCCGCCGCAACGGTTTGCCGGAATCACGGCTGGCGTCGGCCAGCGGGGCCGCTTGAAGAGCGATAGCCTTACCATCGGGCCTCCCCCGGCGGACGACCACCATCGCGGACGAGATCACATCGTCCATTGAGCGCGAACCAAACGCGCCCGTACCGATGTCGGCTAGTGAGCGGATGTCGCACGAATCCAGCAACGCGGCTCTCAACTCCTCGAACTGGGCCAGATACATCCATCCACGCATCGTGACCAACGCAGCTATCCCGTGCGGACGCGCGAGGACAAGCGCTCTCTCCATGAAAGCCGCATACAAATCGGCAACGGCGCGCGGATACTCTCGAACATAGTATTCTGCACCAGAGATACGGGCCGTCCCCTGGTACGGCGGGTTGGTAACGACGACATCGTAGCTCGCCTCTCTCGCTGCGCGGGTAAACCGTATTCCTGCTGCGAGCTGCTCCCCATCCAGCCGCAGTCCGAGATCTTCTTCTCCCGAATGCTGCCTTAAGAACTGCTCCAGCTTCTCGTGCAACGCAGCCCGGACTTCATTCGGGCTACGCTCCAGCGTCTTTCCTGCATCTCCGCCCAGTTCGAGCTGCGCTCCTGGTCTCAAGATGCGCTCGCTGTCTGCAATCGCTTCATCGACCGTTGCGTCCACCTTGAGCAGCGAACCGAGGTGATCGACTCCCGCGAGCGCCTTCACGATCCGGCTGGTCAGCTCCTCGGGAATCCCAGTTTCCGCCCTGACCTCGCGGCGCAGCCGCATGAGCGCCGGATCGTCGTCAGGCAGGTTCCCGAGCCGAAGCACCGGCGCGACCAGGTTCACCCGCTTCGGCCGCGCGTCCTTCGCTTGCCGCTTCGCCTTCAGCATCACCGCCGCTGCGGCGATTTGAACCGCTCGCGGATCGATGTCGATCCCGTGAAGGTTGTTCTCGAGGATCGCCTCCGCGATTTCCCGGTCGCTCCATACCTCGCCCCGGTGCCGGGCCTCCTCGCGGTACATCCCCGCGAGCAGGTCGAAGGCGATCACGAGGAAATGGCCCGATCCGCAGGCGGGGTCGAGCAGCTTGAGCGCGCGGATCGATGCCGGTGCGCTCGCCACCGCTTCGTCCGGGATCGGTTGCGGTACGTAGTACTTCCAGTGCTCCTCGAGCTCGCCCTCGATGGGCATCAGGGCGTCGTGTGCGACCTCGCCGGCCTCACGCTTCTTCCGCCACTCCGCACGCCGGGCATCGAGCACGGAAAGCACGGCTTCGGCATCCGCGGTCCAGCCGTTCCTATTGCAGATGCAGAGCCACGTCAGGCCGAGGCTGTTGTGGAGCAGCCACTCGACCATGTACCGCTCCGTAAACATCTGCGTCTTCGACGCGATCTCGTGCGGCTCAATTTTCCCGCCGGCGTTCAGCTTTGCATCGAGCGCCTCGCGCTCCGGATCGTTCCAGTACTGGTATACCCAGCCGAGCGTCGTGTCGTCCGTCCAGGCCGGCTCGAGCCCGGGGTCGTCGAGCCGCTCCACCACCTCGCGGAGCGTCGCAGGCGGGACGGCGAACAGCCGAGTGAGGCCCACGTCGCCGAAGAGGCCCGGCAGCTCGAGAGCGAGCTCGTCGAACACGAGCCGCAGCATCGCCGCGTACCCCTCGGTCTCGTCCCCGAGCAGCGCCGGTGCGAACTCGCGCAGCTCGCGGTACCCCTTCGAGTTCCAGCCGCCGGTCACGAACACCGGCTTTTGCAGGCCGAGCGCCTCGAGGTGCCGGAGGAGCACGAGGCGGTTCAGCAGCGTCGCAGCCGCCTCCTTCACGGCGTCGCCGAGGAATCGCGCGCGGGCGGACTCCATCTCCCTCTTGTTCTTGGGGTTCGCGGTCCGGGCGCGCTCGTCGAGCCAGGCGTCGAGCCGCTCGCGCTTCCGGCGCAGGTCCTCCGGGAGCTTCGCCTTCTCCGGCGGGATCGACAGCCGGTACCGCCGCTCTGCCTCATCGTTCAGGTCGCGCAGCAGCCTCGCCCGCAGCTCGCGGACGGTGCGGGAGAGGAGCTGCTTCGCGTCGGGGGTCAGCGTGGGCATCGGGAACCGTTCGGCGGCAGCGCCGCTCACCCTTAGACAGGCTCAGGGCGAGCGGCTGGTCATCACACGAGGCGAATGCGGCGGCCCTTGTCGATCTCGGCGCCGATCCGCTCCTCCAGCTCACGGAGCACCGTCTTCAGCTCGTCACGGCTCTTGATCTCGCGGCCACGCAGACCGGCCTCGAGTTTCACGACCTGCGACTCGGTGAGCTTCGCGATCGCGTCGTCGAGCCGCTCCTGGGCGAGCTCCTCGGCCGCCGCGAGCCGCTGGGGGAAGCGCGCCTGCAGGTCGGCGAGCGCGGGCGCGACCGCGTCTGCGGCGGTGTCGAACAGCGCCTCCGCGACGGGCCGTAGCACGTGGTGCGCCTGGTCGGCGGAGAGCTTCTCGAACCCCGAGCGCGCCTTGACCCGGCCGCGGGCGGCCTCCGCCTCCGCGTTCTGCCGGTTGAGGAGCGCCCTCCTCGCCTCGACGTACCGCTCGTGGATACGCGCGGCCGCGGGCGCCGCGTCGGCGATGCCGCGCCAGGGCCGCTCGCCCGAGAGGTGCTCCGCGAGCGCCCTGCCGTCCTCCTCGACCCCGCCAAGCGCCTCGACCTGCCGGAGCTGCTCGAGCTCGACGTCTCGGACCTGCGCGGCGCGCGCGAGCGCGTGGAGTGCGTCGTCCGTCAGCTCGGCGCGGATGATCGCGAGCTGCTCGAGGCCGTCACGGAGGGCGTCGAGGTTCCGCTTGAGCGCGAGGACCGTCTCCTCGACCTGCCGCGAGCGGCGGCAGTCCTCGAGGGCCTTCCCGAGCCGCTCGAGCGCCGCCGGGAGCGCCGGACGGCCCGGCAGCCGGTCGTAGAGGGCCTCCACCTCGCGGAGCCGCTCCCGCCGCCCGGGGAACTGCTGGTATACGGCGTCCGCGAAGGCGTCGTTCTCGCGCTCGAGATCGAGCTCGAGGTGCGTCTTGAAGAAGGTCGCGATCGCCACCTTGTCCCGGGCGGTGATCGCTCCCTCCCGCGCCGGGAACACGTCGGCGCGGCGCAGGTCGCGGTCGCGCCGGAACAGGTCGCGGGTGCCCGGGTCGTTCACCGACGTGATCTCGGGCTCCCCGTCCGGTCGAATGCGGATCTTCCCGGCCCGGAGCAGGCCGGCGAGGCAAGCGCGGACCACGTCCACCGGGTAGCCGTACGGCGGACCGCCGAAGTGGGAGATGATCGTCGCGCCGGACGCGCCGTTAGCGTTCTCGACGTACTGCAGGATGCGCGCGGGCTCGGCGCCGGCGCAGGTCGCGACGTAGCGCCCAGCGTCGAGCGACAGGATCCCGAGCCGCCCCTCCATGAACTTGTTCGAGGGTCCGTTCAGGTGACGTTCGAGGAGCTGATTCAGCTCCGCGTCGGAGATCGCGACGTCCACGAAGTGCGGGTAGAGGTCGGGGAGGATACGGGTCGCGGCGGCGCTCAGCGCCGTCGCGAAGGCGCTTCCGAGGGTCCGCGCCTCGAGAGGCCGCCCCCGGAAGAACATCGTGCCGTCGAGGAACGCGTCGGCGACGGCCGCCTTCACCTTCTTCTCGAGCTCCTCGTAGCGGGCCTCCTCCTCGAGGAGGAGCCGCCCCTTCTCCTTCGTGAGCGACTCGCGGCGGACGCCGTACCGCTTCACCATGTGGTCGGAGCGGGCGTACTCGCGGGCGATGCTCTCGATGGGGCCGGGATCGCCGACCAGCCAGAGCAGGCGATCCGTGAGCGGCTCCTTGTCGCTCCGCTGGATCCACGTCGTCGAGGTGCGATCGTCCTTCACGCGCAGGAACCGGAAGTCCACCGTCACGGCTGCGTTAGCGTTCGTGCCCTGCACGCGCTCGTCGGCGAGCTGCCGGCCGTCACTGTAGAGCGCCGCCCACGGGAAGGAGCAGCCCTTGTATCGGGGCAGCTCCGGCATCGCGAGCAGCTCCTTCAGCTTCGTCCGGACGACCTCGGAGACCTGCTCTCCGGTGACCGGGATGTCCTCACGCTCGTGCTCCCACTCCTGCCCCGCGGAGCTCTGGATCTTGAACCCGAGCTTCTCCGAGTAGGCGACGAGGTTCGACTCCCGGAGGCGCTCCAGCGCCTGCCCCACCGCCTGCACCTGGCTACCGTCCCCGAGCCTTCGGTAGAGGCACCTCGCGACCAGCTCGGGCGTGGTGGGCTCCTGCTCTTGGATGAGCTCGAGCAGCGCGACCGCGCGGGCTGCGCGCTGGGCGAGCGCGTCGTCGCGGACGTCGGCGTGGTCGAAGATGCGGGCGAGCGTCGTCTGGACGTCGGCTTCGAGCGCGGAGTGCTGGACCTCGAAGATCGCATCGAGCGTCACGAGCTCTCCGACCTCATGCTCCCCGAGCCTCTGCTCGCGGAAGAGCTCGCCGAGGAGCTGCAGCAGGCCGCGTATGGCGTGGTCGTCGCCCTGGACGCGGGTCGAGCGGGTGCGCAGGCTCGACGTGATCTTCATGAGCAGATCCACCTGCCCGGGGAGCATCGGGTAGACCTCGAGGAAGTCCTCCTCGGTAATCTCCTCGCATCCGTACGCGTTCAGCTTGAGGTCGCTCCGGTGCTTCTGGAACAGCTCGCGGAGAAGCGCCTCGCGATCCTTCCGCTTCGCGAGCAACCGCTTGTGGACGACGTCGCGGATGTTGCTCGGGTGGAGGTGGACCCGGAGCGGGAGCGGGAATCGGTCCTTCAGCTTGCCGATGTTGTCGGCCTGGCTCGTGTCCTCGAGCTTCTGCTGGCCGGTCGCGAACAGCCACACCGCACCTTTCAGCCGCTGCCCCAACTCCGACACGAACGATTGGAGCTTCAGCATCCGGTTGTCGTCCTGGTGCACGTACTGGCTCACCTCATCGACGACGATGAAGAGCGCCTTCCCGGGCGCGCGGATGCTCAGCATCGCCTCGATGGAATCGACGACCTCCTTCACGGCGGTTCCGGCCCCCGTCTTCGACCCGGCGCGCGAGTCGATCCAGGTCATCGGGTCGCGGTAGCGCTCGGGGTGCAGCACCGAGAGCACGTGCGAGAAGTGGTCGTCCGCTTGCTGGTCCTCCTTGGCCTTAGACCATGGCCTCCCGAGTGTCTTCTCCGCCGCGGCGAGGAAGACGTCCCACTCACCGTCCCGTTCGAGCATCAGCTCGTGCGCCGCGACGAGGTGGCTCTTCGAGCAGTAGCCGAGCCGCACCTGGATCTGCCGGAGCGCCGCGACGTGGATGTGCTCGTCGTCGCGGGCGACCCCGCCGATGTCGAACACGACCGCGATCGGGTCGAGCGCCGCTCGCAGCGCCTTCCACGCCTCAACGAACTCCTGCCGGAGCGGCGACTCGTCGCGCGCGATCAGCGCGTCCACGAGTGGCTTCCCGCCCGGCAGCCTCGCGTCGTTGAGAGCCAGCCCGAGCAACTTCGCGAAGCTCGACTTGCCGGAGCCGTAGAACCCCGAGATCCAGGAAGCCGGCAGCTCGGGGCCGTTCGGCTTCGCCTGCTCGCTCACGATCGCCCGGAGCAGGTGAACGAACTGCTCGTGGATGCCCGCCTTGAGCCGGCGCGCCTGCGGATGCCCGTCGCGGTAGCCGCCCGTGATGATGTACTCGGCGACCTCGGCCTGGAGCTTCTCGGGGCTCTGCTCGTGGAAGTAGACGACCGGCGGGATGTCCCGCGTGACGTCGGCGACGAAGAGGTCCTGGATCTTCATCGATCCCTCTCGCTACGGATAGATGCGGGGACGGTAATCGCGGTCAGGCTTCAGCTCGCCCATGAAGGAGAGCTCCGTCGTGCCCCGCCGCTCGCCTGGGTAAAGCAGGACGACCGGGATGTTCCGGGTCTTGCCGTCAATGTGCTTGAGCAGCGCCGAGGTGCGGAAGAAGGGGTAGAGCGCGCCGCTCCGGCCGACGAGCACGAGGGTCCGGTCCGCGTCGGGGTTCGCCGCGGCGAACCCGTCGATCAGCCGCGCGACGTCGGCGGCGATTCCGCCCGGGCCCTCGATGAGCGGCCCGATCTTCTGACGGAGGTGCTCGAGCGCCCGCTCCGGATCGCGCCCGTGCAGCGACTTCTCTCGCGCGATCAGCGCCTCGACGTTCGAGGTTCCCGTCGCGCGGATGCGGTCGAGCAGCAGCTTCTGCAAGGAGATGGCGAGGACGCCCCACCCCTCGCCCTTCAGATCGTCCGCGAGCCGGCGCATGAGCTTGCGGAGCTTGAACTCCTCGGCGGGCTTGTACGGGAGGATGGCGAACCGGTAGTTGCGCATCGTGCTGATGCGCGGCCCGCCATCCGCGAGGAGGTCGCGGCGAAGGGCCTGGACCGCGTCGTCGAGCGTCGACTGCTGGAAGAGCGGCTCCGTCACAGCGAGGCCTCCGCCCACGCGGTAAGGGTCGGGTGCGCCCAGTCGAGCTCGACGAGGGCGCCCATGCGGCGGAGCGTGACCGCCGGGATCGTCCTGAGGCGCTGGTCGAGGAACCCGTCCGCGAGACCGACCGACGCGACGTACGGGTTCTCCGTGAGCGAGCCCTCGTGGCGGATGCCGCGGAGCAGGTGCAGGAGGTAGACGATCGCGTCGTCCGGCACCTTGGGGAAGAGCAGCGACCGGGGATCGCGCTTCGGCGAGACGAGGCCGGCCTCGGACGCCGCGGAGAGCAGCTTCGACGCGAACTGGACGATCGTGGACTCGGTCCAGCGGCCGGGGAACGCCTGGCGCACCCAGCGCGCCACGCCGGGGCGATGCACCTTCGGGTCCAGCAGCGTGCGCCGCTCGACGAGGAACTCGCCGGTGAATCGCCGGTAGATCGGGTCGCTGAGCTGGACGTGCCAGTGGCAGATCACCTGGCGCGCGGCGGGGTCCATGTGCCGCCAACGGCGGAGCACGTCGAGTGCCTCCGGGAACGCGTCGTACCGCGCGGCGAGGTAGGGCAGGAGCGTCTTGACGCGCTCGAGGGTCTTCGCGCCGAACCAGCGCTGATCGAATGCCTGGAGAGCACGCGCGCCGGGCGGGACGGCTGGATCCATGTGCGCCCAGTACGCGCGGGCCTCTTCGATGCCGAGCGCGAGTCGGAGGATGCGGGTGTGTACCTCTGTCTCCTCGGACGGAGCCGTGGCGCTCGAGGCGACGGGCTCCCGCACCTCACCGAGCTCGATCACGGCCTCACCCGGTAGAACGGCGTCGGGTAGCGCTCGGCCAGCGGGAGCAGCGCGGCGGCGAGGTTCTGGACGAGCAGCTCGGGGGCAGACGGCACCGTGCCCTTGAGTTGCCGACCGCCGGGCACAACGTCGTAGGCCGGCGCACGCCCAGCGCCGAATGCCAGCGCTTCCGTGAGCTTCTCGCTCGAGAACGGGGCGTCGAGCGCGACGAGGAACGAGAGCGCCGATGCGGGCGGCTGGCCACCGCGCTTCAGCTCCGCGAGCCGTTCCGCGAGCCGCTCATCGAGGTCGAAACCGAGGAAGTAGAGCGTCCGAACCTGATCCGGATCCGCCATCCCCCGCCGGGCCGCCTCGTCGGTGCGGCGGGCCGCTTCACGCACTGCCTCGAGGGAGGACCACGCGTGCGTTCGAGGGAGCAGGCGCGCCAGGAAGTCGCCGCCTCCCGTGGAGTCGATGAGGTCGGTGTGCCACCAGCCGAGGCGTTTCGTCGTCTCTCGCGACTCGCCAGCCCAGGCGACCGTGAGCTGGACGGCGAGGATGGAATCGACGGTCGAGACGGTGACGGGGGCCGACACGCGAACCTCGCAAGACAACGGCGCTTTTCACGGAGCTCGGGCGCCCGAGCTGTACGCCCGGGACTCAGCCCCCACGCGGTGCATCCTACAACGGGGAGCGACACGCGCGAACCGGTCTCTCCGCGAAAGCACTACGCATCCGCGATGTTTGATCTGCGAGTCGTGGGTGTTCGATCAGGCGGCGCCGTGGCATCTCTGCACGACGGCTGTCGGAGTGACGTTCGTCTGCCAGACGATCACGACCCGCGGAGCTGCCGCGTTCCCCTGACCCACCGTTCCACACCGCCCCCACGCTCGCGGGACATAGTGACGCGACCCGCTACCGCGTCGTGTCCGGACCATCGGATACGCTACGCGCATGAGCCTCGACTACTCGATCGCGAGCATCATGACCCGCCTCACGGACTGGTCGGGGTTCCCGAAATACCAGCTCGAGCGACGGGTGGACATCTTCCTCACGCCGTTCCTGGAGAGCTTCGTCACGGACGAGCTGAAGCGGCCCGCAGTCCTCGTCGCCCCCGAGTTTCCGCTCCTGAGCGACCTCCGGGAGAAGGGCGCTCGCGCTAGCAGGCAGGAACTCTCGGGTCGGACGGTGAACGCCGACTACCTGTTGCATCTGCCGGGCGACGCGCCCCGATGGCTCTTCCTCGAGCTGAAGACCGACGCCGGGTCGTTCGACGCCGAACAAGCCGACCTCTACGCGATCGCGAAGAACCGCGGCATGCGCGAGCTGATTGAAGACCTCGGGCTCGTCTTCGAGCGGACCGAGAAGCGCCACAAGCGGAAGTACGAGAAGCTCCGCAGCGCGATAGCGGCGCTTGCGGGAACCGACGAGGAGCCCATCGTGATCGCGTATCTCGCGCCCTCGGTGCTGCGAACCGAGGCCGAAAAGGCCGTCGACCACTTCTTCTCGCTCGAGTCCTTCGCAGAACAGGACTTCGCGAGAATCCCGCCGGAACACCGGGGGCTCTGGCCGTATGTGCGCGACCTCCTGCGGTCGATCCGAACTCCACAGTCGACCGCCCGCTAGGCAATGGCCGCACCTCCCCGCAACATCTCCAAGTCTCGCTTTTGTGTCGGGCTTCAGTGCCTACGGCGGCTCTGGTGGGAGATCCACGAGCCAGACGCGCCTGAGCTCAAGCCCGACGACCGGTTGCAGGCCGTCTTCGACCGCGGCCACCGCGTCGGCGAGCTCGCGCGGGAGCGCTTCGTGGGCGGGACGCTCATCGACTTCGAGCCATGGAAGGTCGGCGAGCGCGTCGACGCGACCGCCGCGGCACTCCGCGCGGGCGCGAACGTCGTCTTCGAGGCGAGCTTCGCGGCGGGCGGGGTGTTCGCCGCGCTCGACGTCCTCGAGAAGCGGAAGCGCGCGTGGACGCTTGTCGAGGTTAAGGCCACCCTCGACGTGAAGGAGCAATTTCTGCCCGATGTCGCGGTCCAGCTCTACGCTGCCCGCGCCGCCGGCGTGGACGTTCGCGGTGCAGAGCTGATGCACTTGAATCGCGACTGCACCTACCCGGACCTGGACGACCTCTTCGTCCGCGACGACGTCACGGACGAAGTGGAGGCGCTCCTCCCCGCGATCCCGCGGCAGATCCGGAAGATGCGCGCTTCGCTCGAGGGGAAGCTCCCGGAGATCGAGCCAGGGGAGCAGTGCAGCTCACCGTACGACTGCCCGTTCGTGGCGCGCTGTCACCCCGAGCTGCCCGAGCACCACGTCTCGACGCTCTACAGGCTTCACCCGAAGCGCCGCGCCGAGTTCGACGAGGCAGGATTCGAGACGATCCACGACATCCCCGACGACGTCCGCCTGTCGAACGTCGCGGCGCGGCAGGTTCGCGCGGTGAAGGCCGGCGAACTCGTCGTCGACGATGGCCTCGGCGAAGCCCTGGCCGCCATCGAGTACCCGGCTGCATTCCTGGACTTCGAGTCGATCAACCCGGCCGTGCCGGTTTGGGATGGTTGCCGTCCGTACCAGCACGTGCCGGTCCAGGTGAGCTGCCACGTCGTCGGCGCGCGGGGACGAACCGAGCACCACGACCACCTCGCGAACGCGGCCGGCGATCCGCGGGCGGCCCTCGCGGAGGCGGTCGTCGGCGCCTGCGAGGGCGTCCGAAGCGTCGTCGCGTACAACGCGGGGTTCGAGGCGAAGTGCCTCGAACACCTGGCTGACGCGGTCCCAAAGCTCCGGAAGCCGCTGTGGTCGATCCGGGAGCGGCTCGTCGACCTCCTCCCCATCGTGCGGGACCACGTCTACCACCCGGGGTTCGCAGGCGGGTTCGGGCTCAAGGCCGTGCTGCCGGCGCTCGTGCCCGCTCTCGCCTACGACGATCTCGACATCGCCGACGGCGACACGGCGTCCACCGCGCTCGAGGCGCTCCTCCTCGCGCCCGAGTCGATCGGTGCAGCTGAGGGCAGGACGCTGCGGAAGCAGCTGCGCGCATACTGTGAGCGGGACACGCTTGCGCTCGTGAAGCTCACTGAGCGGCTCGCGCAGCTCCGCACCTGACCCTCCACGTTAGGCGCCTGCGCATAGTGACGGTGACAGCAGGAATGCCGGCGAGGGCGGTACGCCGCGCTTGCGCTACACCCGTTCACGTGGCACACGCGCGGGGTCGCGCGCTTACGCCGCTTCCCGAACAGCGAGTTCCGTTGCCCTCCGGAACGCGAGTGGCCGCGCCATTTGCGCGAACTGCTGCCGTCCGCCGCCGACCCCCACGACCAGCACTGACCCGAAGCCGAGTAGCCGCGCGATGATGCTCTGCTCGATCCGGATCGACTCGAACCGGCTCAGCGGCATCTCGAACGTGTAACGCGTCAGCCAGCCGCTCGCGATTACGATGCGCCGGCTCGTGACGACGGCCTCGCACGTCAGCCATCGCACAAGCGGGAGCAGGAAGAGCGTCAGGATCGACGACGGGCGGAGGAAGATCGTCCAGTGCAGGCGTGCCCGGTGGAGAATGCGCTCCTCGGGGGCGGTGACGATGGAATCGATGTACCTCATGCGTCCTCCCCCCCCCCGGGCACGCGCTTCACCAGATGACTCCCACCCGCAGCGGGAGGTTCACCGACCACGGCACGCGCGCGCCGGGCTCGACCTGGACGCCGGCGCCGCCGGCGGCGATCCACCTGTTGCCGAACCGGTACTCGGCGAGCACGGCGGCGGCGCCGTGGAAGACCGTCTCGGAGACTTCGGACAACGGGATGATGTAGGCGACGCCCGTCGGCACGTGCGCGATCCTACGGTACTGGTGTGACGTGAATCCGGCCTCCACCTCGAGCAACGGCGCGAGATGGAGGCCGGTGTCGAGGCGGTAGAGCGCCAGGGCGCCGATCCCGACGGACCGGTGGTCCAGGTAGACGTCGCCGCTGGAGACGCTGCCGTCCGGCATGTTCACCCAGACGTCGGCGAGGTGGACATCAGAGCTGATGCTCCCTCGGATGCGCCCGCCGACATGCCAGGTGTTCGTGAGGCCGTAGTAGCCGCTGAGATCGAACGTGCCAGTCAACGCGGTCGCGGAGCCGGACCCGCTCGCAGGAAGATCGTAGCGGCTCACGGCCGGCTCGTATCCGACGACCGTATACAGCTCCTTCACGTCCGCACGCGCCGAACCCGCTACGCAGAGACCGATCGCCAGCAGCAGCTGGCCCACCCTGCGAGCGCGGCGGCGCCCAGCGCGGACTGCGTCGGGAACGGCACCGGCCGCGTCGCCGATCGGGGCGAGTGCGCCCCATGCGGCCATGGAAGGGCGAGAGGGCGTGCGACTCGTCACGGGGCTTGGCCCATCGCGAAACAGCAGATGATGGCGTTCGCGCCGAAGTTCAAGTTCGGCACGGCGCCGAACGCGGCCCACGTGCAGGTCCAGCCCGGGAGCTCGTTCAGGTCACTCCAGTTCAGCGGCTCGCTCCGCGCGAGGTAGAGGCCGTCCGGGAGTTCGGGCGCCTCGCAAGATCCCTCCCACGGGATGTCCGTCTTCGCGTCGCACGTGATCGACGTCGTCAGGTTCGATGCGTTCAGGACGGCGCCGCTGCTACGGCAGTACAGCTTCGATCGATCAGCCGGGGGACCGGCGGGCCCCTGCGGGCCGGTGCCGCCCTCGCAGGCCACGACGATGAACGCGAGAGCGACCGCGGCAGCGTGCAGAAAGTGACGGCCATTCATCGCTGGTCTCCGATCAGTGAGTCGCCAACGGCTCGCGCGCGAGGTCGACCGACAGCCGTGGCGCGGGTTCCCCGAGGAGATTCGTTCCCATGTACGCCTGCGTCGTGGCCAATAACGTGCCGTACAGATTCTCCTGCGCGGCCGTGAGATAGGCGCCCATCCGCATGAGTATGTACGTGTCGTAGCCTGGGTAGAGGTAGCTCGCTGGCTGGTAGTAGCCCCACCAGAACTCGTAGTCCCAGTCCTGATAGTGGTTGACGGCTATGTTCGCCGGCGGCGAGCTGACAGCGGCGTTCCACTGCAGCGGCCGCGTGCGCTGCGCGAGCACCGGGCGCGCCAGGTAGACCACGAGCGTGCCCGGCACCGCGCCGGCAGCCGGCGGGACGAGGAACCAGCGGCCGGAGGGGTCCAGGTCCGGGTCCCGCTCCTGCCCCTGCAGCTCCGGAGAGATCCGATAGGGTCGGATGGCGACGTCACTGGTTGAGAACGCAGCCGTTTCCGGAGTCGTCGTGAACAAGTTCACCGCGAAATCCGCGCTGCACACGTACTTGTTCGTCCTGTCGCCCATCCTATGGAGGATGTATCCGCCCGAAGGGCTCCCGCACGGATGCGGGCCGTACTCCCCTTGCGACAGGGTTCCGGTCATTGTTCCGTAAGGGACCTCCCAGTACGTGGGGTTGTGGAACGTGAAGCCGTCCATCGTGAAGGCGACGGACGACGATGGCACGTTGAGGTAATAGTTGCCGTCCGCGTTTCGTCCCGTCGGCTCGCCCGCGCTGAAGCGATTCCACGTCTCGACGGCTTGCCAGGAGCCGCGCGCGTCCTGCGCATAGTCGAGCTGGACCGCTACGGGCTCGGGGGTGGGGTTCGTGATGAAGTATCGGATGAGCCGCACGACGTTCGATCCGAACTGCGCCCCGAGCGTCCACATCACGCCGTAGGTGTTGTCCGCGAGGTGATAGACGAACGTGCTCTCGGGCTTCGCCGCCGCCGGGTACTGCGTGTCCTCGACGAGGGCGAGCGGCGGGCCGATCGCATGGAACTTGAAGTTGAAGCCGGGCACGGTCACCGCGTTCCCAGCCGCGTCCGCGACCGTCAGCGAGATCGAGACGTCGGCCGGTCCGAGGAGACTCGCGAGGGCGGGGATGGTCTCCGTCGCGAGCGGCAGATCAAAGAGCGCGCGCTGGTCGTCGGGCGTCGCGGAGGGCAGGAGCTCCCCCGTGGCATCAGGGTAGACCGGGCACGGTGGCGGGCAGCTCACATGCGCCACGAACGTCGGCGTCTGGACGGGCGAGTCGGTGTTCCGGTTGTACGGGACGACGAACCGCAGCACCGGGATGTTGCTCGCATTCATCGTCTCGAGCTCGCTCGCGGTCATGTCGGCGCCGCCGCTGAGGCGCGACCAGGCCTTGTAGAAGTCGCCGCCGGGCTGGACTCCGACCTTCGGGCCCGCCACGTACGCTGCGGGGACCTTCGCGACGCCGTTCAGGTCGATTTCGAGCTCGAGGGTCCGCTCGTCGCTGTACGAAGGGAACGACGCGTCGTAGCTCACCGACGGCGGCGTCGGGTCGTACACCACGTCCTGCACGAGCTGGTAGGGCGGGTCCATCCCCTGACCGCTGTTCGGCATCGGGGAGGCCATGTCCTCGGCCCAGACCGTCACCGTATTCTTGCCGATCACTGGGAGCTGCACCGTGGCCACCCACGTCCCGTCGCCCTGCTGCTTCGCCGCGAAGCGCTGCGAGCCGGTGAGCGCGTACACGGCTCTCACGCCCGTCGGATTCCTGGCCGCGATGCCGATGGGCAGCGTGACGGACGCCGTATACGTGGGCGGAGGGGTTACGAACGACACCTCCGGCGGCGTGCTCAGCGCCGAGTAGTCCGGGCGGCCGCCGCCGCAGGCGGCGAGGGTGGCGCCGGCCCCAAACGCAAGCCAGGCCGACCGGATTCGGTAGCCCATGACCCCTCCAGCGAGCCTCAGATCCGGGCACCCGTGTGGATACCGTCCGATCGCAAGGCACGCCTTACTATGCCAGCGCTGCCGACCGAGCGCATGGCCCCTGGGCCGTCTTTTACGGGTCGTGCGTCCGGCACTCCGCGTGCGACCGCTCACCGCACTGCCCTCGCGCGGAGCGGGTCGAAGTAGACCTCGGTGACGCGCCGCTCTGCCATGAAGAGGACGACGTCGAGCGTCGCGTGCAGAACGCGCCGGATCTCGGCGACTTCCAGGCCGCGACCGGTCGCGCTGTTCTTTATGAGACTCGCGATCCGGTCGAACGCCTGCACCGCGCCGTTCGCGTGCGTGGTCGTCACCGATCCGGGGTGCCCGGTGTTGAGGCTCTGCACGTACTCCCACGCCTCGCTCCCGCGCAGCTCGGCGAGGAAGATCCGGTCGGGCGAGAGCCGCATGCACGCGGCGAGGCATTCCTCCGCAGTGACGCGGCCCGGGCCACCGCCGAACATCAGATGGACGCGGTTCGGGTGGTTCGGCAGCGCCAGCTCGTGCACGTCCTCGATGGTCACGATGCGCTCGCTCGCCGGCACCTCCTCGATGAGCGAGCGCGTGAGCGTCGTCTTCCCGGACCCCGTCCTGCCGGCGATCACGACGTTCCGCCTGGCCTGCACCGCTCGCCGCAGGAACGCGGCGAACCGGCCCTCGCGCTTGAGGGCCAGGAGCTCGACGTCGAGCGGGTCGAGCCGCCCGGAGTCGCTGCGCTCCGACTCGCGGAGCGCATCCTCCGCGGAAGGACGATGGAAGCTCACGTCGCGCGCGCGGTCGAACGTGCCCTCGCGCTCCAGCTCCGCGAGCGTCCGGACCGCAGGGAGGTGCTTCCGGATGGTCATGGGTGCCATTCCGTCGACGCACGCCGGGGCGCGGACGAGCTGGCCGCGCTCGCCGCCCGGGAGGATCACCGACGCGAGGCTCCGCACCGCGAGACCGCTGTGGACGGCCATCGCCGTGGCGAGCGCGTCGAGGTACTCGGCGGTGAGCTCCCGCATCTCCTGACGCGCCCAGCCGTCCGGCGAGCGAATCCACAGCTCTCCGGGGCGGTTCACCGCCAGCTCCGTCACCTCGCGCCGCGCGAGGTAAGGCTCGAGCGGGCGCAGGAGCTGACGGAGCGCCGTGTTGCGTGGCGGCCTGCTACCGTCCGGTGCGGGTGAAGCGCTCCAGCCCATAGACACTCCTGAAGTCGAGGTCCCGCGCGACGAAGATCCCGACCCGCTCCCCCTGGTTCTTTACGAGCAGCGGCGGGATGTTGATGGTCGGCTCCATCGACCGCGCGATGACCTCCTTCCCCGCGTTCGCGGTGTTCCCGACGTTGATGCTCGTACCCTGCGCCGTCCCTGCGGCGCGCGCCGCAGCCGCGTCCACACCGTCCTCGATGACGCTGAGGAGGACGGCCGCGCCAAACCGGTCCCAGAATCGCGTGTCGACGTGGCCGCCCAGCCCCGCCTCGCCCAGCGGCCCCGCCCCCGGCGACTGGAGCTCGACGACTACGCCGGCCGGCGTCTCGACGCGCATCCAGAGGACGAAGACGCGCGTGTCGCCCTGCTGCATGCCGCCCTGGTAACGCCCGACGACGCGGGAGCCGCGGTCGAGCAACACGACCCGGCCGCTCGTCGAGTAGACGTCGCGAGTCAGGTGGCACGACGTCATGCCCGCGACGGTCGAGACGATCCTCGTCTCCAGAACGCAGTCCAGCATCGCGCCCTGCGTGAGGATGTGATCGCGATCGGGAAGGACGTCCGCCGCGGCGGCCCTGAGCTCCACCGCCTCCAGCTTCTCCTCCAGCCCGCCCGGCCTTCTCGGCACCGCCGGCGCACCGTCGGGTGCGAGCGACTGGTGCGGCGCGGCCGAGGAGGCTTGCTCGCGGGGGCCTCCATCGCCCTCCCCCGCTCCGAAGCCGCGCGAGAGGCGGCGCTGGACGAGTTCCGCTTCCGGGCTCGCGATGGCCCCGGGGGCGTCGCCACCCGCACCTACGGCGACCGCCGCAGGTGGCGCCTGCAGCGGAACGGGCGCCTGAGCGGCGAGCTCCAGCGGCGGCACGTGGCGCTCAACCCTCTCGGTCTTCGCCGGGCTCTCGTGCTCGCGCGCCTCGGCCTCCCTCCGCGCGGAGCGCGCCTTGAGAAGCAGCACGGAGATGAGCCCAACCGCCACGAGCCCGGTGACGACGAAGAACGTCCGCGCCCCAACCGGCCACTGCCGCCGGGCGCCCGCGAGGAGCGCCTTCCCGCGCGCCCCCTCGACGTCCGGCGCCGCCTCCTCGGCGCGCGCCCGCTCCCGCTCGCGCTTCTCCAGCTCCACCGCCGCATCGACGATGGTCTCCGCCATGGCTACCTCCAGAGCACGCGGTTCACGTCCGGCGAGGCCGTCCGGCTCACGTTCCGTCGTCCCCCGGGGTCGTACGCGTCGTTCCATATGGCGAGCGCGCGCGAGCCGAGCCGGAGCACCCAGCGGGCGGCGACCTTGTGGACGACCACGATCTCGTTCGACGGTCCCGTGCTGTGGCGGTTCACGATCGACTCGTTGCCGTCCAGGTCCACCGTGTAGATGGACGGGATGTCGCGCTGGCCGGGAAACTTGAAGTACGTGAATTCGCGGTCGTCCCACGTGTTCACTGGCGAGAGGTCGAGATCGCCGCTCATCGTGTAGTCCAGATTCGGCAGCTCGCCGTTGCCCTTGAACCCGTCATCGACCGCGGCCCGCCGCGCAACCTCGCGGCGTTTCCGCGCTTCGGTATCGGGGTAGCGGAAGGCGATCTCGAAGGTCGGCGCCGCCTTCGGTTCCGCGAGGAGCCGGAGACTGAAGTGGTAGCTCCGCCGGTCGGTGACGATGGTCAGGTTCGAGTCGGCGTTCATCGCGACCGCCTTGAGGAAGAAGTGGTTTGCCTTTGCGGCGAAGTCCCATGCCTTTCCGTCGCCGAACGCGTGCGTCACGTAGCTCTCGCCGGGCTCGAGGACGATGTGCGTGACGATGCCGACCACCGCGTCCACGGGGACGACGGTGTCCGGGTCGTAGCTCACGTACCGAATCCGGCGGTCCGGCCCGCCTTCGGAGGCTCCGGCGGACACGGCGATGGCGAGAAGGAGAACGATCACGCGGCGCATGAACGCCTCCCCTCACCCGCCGCCCGCGATCTCGGGATCGACCCGATAGCTCGTCACCTGGAAACCGAGCGGGTTCACGAGCCGGTCCTGCTCGTGCATGGCGCCGCCCACGTACCTGAATCCGATGGTGGCGACGAGGCTCTCCTCCGCCTCGCTCGTCCCATCGGCGTGCGCCGCGCGCGTCGCGAATCGCACGACCGCGGTGTTGCGGGTCGTGCCAGGCGCGATTGAACGGACCTTCACGACGATCCGGACGCGGTTCGCGAGGACCTTGTCCCGCGCCTTCGGCCCGTCGAAAAGCCCCGCGTACTCGCGCTGGACCTCGCCGCTGCTCATGAGCGCGGTCGTGTCGTACGCGGTCTGGAGCGTCTCGTAATCGTAGCTCTCCCGGGCGAGGACGTACTTGTTGAGGAAATACCGGTCGACCACCTCGCCGTAGCCCGCCTGCCCGTCGCGGAGCGTCGTCACCAGATCCACCGCTCCCGTGGCGTTGTCGACCCGCAGCACGAACGCCTCGACGCGCTTCAGCGGGACCAGCGCCACCACCGTGGCGAGCGCGGCCGCTACTAGCACGGCCGCGCTCGCCGCCACCCGCCACGCCACCCTCCTCGAGCGCACGAGCTCCTCGAGGTAGTCGCGCTCAAGCCCCCTGCTCTCCTCGAGGTACTGCTCCAGGTCCCCCGCCCTCATCGCCACTCCACCTCGCCCTCGGGTCGCGGTTGCCGCTGCGCTCCGCTGGCATGGTTCGCCCTCACGGCCTCTTCCACCTCGGGCGGCACCCTCCGGTTCACGGGGACCCGGTGGGACTCGTCTGGCCGCTTGGGTCCGGGCGCCGTGGCGCAGGCGCAGGCCAGCGCGATGAACAGGAGCGGCCTCATCGCGACCGCTCCAGGAGGAGGATGCGGTGGGCGTACCCGCCGCCCAGCCCGACCGCGAGGTGGTGCAGCTCCTTCAGGATCGCGACCGAGACGACCGTGAGGATGAGCGCGCCGCCGATGCCGTAGGCGACGTTCATGTTCCCGTCGAGGGCGACGCCGGACATGTAGTTCGCGAAGATCGCGAGCATGAAGGTGAAGACCGCCGCAAAGAGCACCACGACGAGCGCGTAGGTAGCGATCATCGCGATCCACCGATCGAAGAAGCGCCTGGTCGCGTCGAAGAGGAGCGCCGCGATGAAGAGCGGGCCCAGCCCGGCGAGGAGCGCCAGCATCACCTTCGCGACGAGGATGAGCGCGCCGCCGACCCCGACCATGACGACGGTCGCGAGCAGCATGAGAACGCCAAACGTGTAGAAGGCGATCCCTTGCTGCGTCATGAGGCCGCCCTTCTCGAAGGCGTCCTCCGCCTTCAGGAGGCCCTGACCCGCGGCCCGGTCGATGAGGGCGGCCTGGGTGCTGCCGGTGTCGAGTGGACCCGCGCCGAACCGGACGTTCGCCTCGCCGCCGGCGACCGCCGCGGCGAGGTCGTCAGGGACCGTGCGGATCACCTCGACGACGTCCCGCTGGTAGAGGCCTGCTCCGAGCGCTACCGAAACGATGAGCGCCGTGCGGATGACCTTCCCGAGAAACTCACGCACGGGCTGGTCCACGGCGCCCCGCATGACGAGGATCCCCCAGGCGATGAACCAGACCGTGAGGCCCGCCGCGAGCACGGGCGTGATGGCCACGATGACGCGCGAGGAGACGTCCTGCGCGAAGGCGGTGCTGATGCGGTCGAGCTCCGCGAAGAGCGGCGTGAACAGGCGAAACATGTCACCTCCGCGCGCCCGCGCCCGGGTCGACCGAGCAGCACGGCGGCATCCCGCGGTTGGATGCGGAGAGGATCCGTTGCGCGAGGTCGGTCTTCTGCTGCTCGACGAGCCGCTCCTCAGCGCGCTGGAGCATGGCGACGAGCTGGAGCTTCGTCGTCTCGTTCTGCACCGCGGCCTGCTCCACCGCGATGCGCGCCTGGATCTCCTGTACGCCCTTGGCATCGTGCGTGAGGTTGATCTGCCGCATGAGCTGCTCGATCTGGGAGAGGCGCGCCCGCGCACCCTCGAACGCATGCAGGCCCGTAGCCTTGTCGGCCATCGCTGTCGTCCGGCTCCGAGCCGCGATGCTCGCCTGCGCGTCGGTGACGGTGCCGCGAAGCCGCTCACCGTCCTGGACGGCCCGGAGTGGCCCGGAGATCCCGGGGTAGCCTCCTGCGGCCGCGGTGTCGTAAACGCGCGCCCAGTCCGCCGGCAGGTAACCTCGGAGCGCCGGGTTGTAGAGCACTTCACCGAGGTTACGGGTTCCGCTCACGGCCTGGTACGTGGCCTGGAGCTGTCTGAGCTGATCCCCAAGCGCCTTCACCGACAGAACCATCTGACCGAAGCTCGACGAGTCGAACACCGGGATGCCCTGCGCGTGCGCCGCGGTCGCGAACGCGAAGCCTCCGGCGACTACCAACGTTCGGAGGTGTTTCATGGATGGCTCCCTGGCCGCTCGGTGCGGGCCGCCCTCTGCAGCTCCTGCCGCAGCGGACCGATGTCGATCCCCAGCCGGCGCGCGACGGCTCGCTCGAACGTCGCCCGCGGGAGACCATCTGGCGTCGCGAGCACGAACGGCATCACCGCGCGGAGCACCGCGAGCTTGTGCTCGACAGGCGCCTGGACGCCAATGCCATCCGCGTGCCGCTGGACGGCGTCATCGATGAGGAACTCGGTCAATGGCTTCGCCGCAGCAAGGACCTCCTCCATGCCGCGACGGCCCGAGCGCGCGACGAGCACGTCAGGGTCGCTCTGGCCGCCGTGGCTCGAGGTCGGTACCCGCGCCACGGTCGCGCTCAGGTTCGCCTGGAGAAGCACACGCGCCGCCCGCGCTGCCGCGAGCGCGCCCCCCTCATCGCCGTCGAACAGGAGGACGAGCTCCATGCACCCCGCGCCGGCGAGCTGCTCGACCTGCTCCCGCGAGAGCGTCGTGCCGCAGGCGGCCACGGCGGAGGTGAAGCCCGCCTGGTGCAGCGCGATGACATCGAAGTAGCCCTCGACCAGGAGCGCTCTCCCGGTGCTTCGGATCACATCTCGCGCCTGGCGCAGCCCGAACAGCACGCGAGACTTCTTGAAGAGCGGCGTCTCCGGGCCGTTCAGGTACTTCGCCTCCGGCTCGGCGCCCAGCGTTCGGGCTCCGAATCCGGTGACGCGGCCCTGGATGTCTTCGATCGGGAAGACGACTCGATCGCGGAACCGGTCGTGGTACCGAACGCCCTTCCCCGGCACCTCTCGCGACGTGATCACCCCGGCGGCGTGCTGGACCGCGTGCGCGATCTTCGCCGCGCCGAGCGCACGCTCGAGGTCGTGCCAGTCCGGACGGGCGAACCCGAGTCGGAACGCGCGCGCGGCCTCGTCGGTCACCCGCCGCTCCGCGAGATACTCGCGCGCCTTCTCGCCCTCGCTCCCCCAGAGGTTCCGCTGCCAGTGGCTCATCGCCGCCTCACAGGCGGCGAGGAGCGAGGCGCGCTCGCCGCGCTCTCGCTGCTCCTGTGCCGTCGCGGGCCGCTCGGGCGGGATGACGATGCCGAGCGACGCCGCGAGCTCGCGGACCACCGTCGGGAAGGCCTTCCCGTCCGCACGCTGGAAGAACTGGAAGATGTCGCCGCTCGCGCCGCACCCGTAGCAGACGAAGTGCTTGTCCTTCGGATAGACGCGGAAGCTCGCTTGCCGCTCCTCATGGAACGGGCAGGAGCCCGCGTACGCGATGCCGCTCTTCCAGAGCCTCACCCGGGCGCCGATGAGGACGACGGGGTCGGCAAGCCGCTTCACCTCCTCGATGATGTCGGGCGAGATCATGGCGTCTCCTGCTCGAGCGGTTGGACGGGCACGCCGAGCCGCTCCCAGAACCGGGGCAGCCACTGCTCCGGAGCCTCGCCACACTCCGCCGCGAGAGCCTCGACGAGCCGGGCCCGGTCCGGCGTGCCGGAGAGCACGGCGAGCGCCTCCGGCATGGCCGACAGATCGAGCTCCGCCACCGCCGAGCCGCCACCCTGCTTCACGAGGAACCGGCGGCTCTGCTCCGGAAGGGACCGCACGAGCTCGTACTCGGGCTCGCTAAGCTTCAGACCCTCGACGTAGTCCTCGCGCGTGGCGTTCGGATTCCGGAGGAGCAGCAGCGTCGCGCACTGCTGGATGACCGACTTGCCCACGGGGCTCTGGAGCGCGTCGTCCGGCTCCTGCGTGCACAGGACGAGGAACCCGTCCTGTTTTCGGATCGTCTTCCCCTTGTTCTTCGTGAGCTCGGCGAAGTCCTCGCCGCTGAGCGCGCGCCACCACTCGTCGAAGACGTAGATGAAGCGGCGGCCGTCGAGCATCGCCTCCGTGCGGTGGAGCAGGTACTTCATCATCGGCCCTCGCGCGTCGGCGCAGTCGAGGAGCTCGGTGATGTCGAAGCCGTAAACGCGGTTCGTTCCGAGATCGAGCACGTCCTCGGCGTTGTCGAACACCCAGCCGTACGGCCCACCCTCGCACCAGCGTCGGAGACGCGCCGCCACGCTCGGATGCGCGCCGTCCTCGTTCAGGGGATCGGGCAGACACTCGAGGAGGAGCGACAGCCGGCGATGCCTCCGGTCGATGAGCGTCATCACCGTGTCGACCGAGCGATCGATCCACACCTCGTCCTCGTGCGTGACCTCGCTCCCGTTCGCCGACACGAGCGCCCTCACGAGCCCCTTCAGGAAGAGGAGGTTCGCGCTCGTTGGCTCGAGCTGAACCGGGTTCCAGCCGGTCGGTTCACCGCTCTTGAGCGGGAGGTAGCAGCCGCCCATGGCGCGGATCGCGATCTCGAGGCCCCGGTCCTTGTCGAAGGCGACCACAGTGGGCCGGTACTTCTGGGCCTGTGCGAGGAGGAAGCCGAGGAGCACGGTCTTGCCCGCGCTCGACTGGCCGAGGATGAGCGTGTTCCCGAGAAGCCGTTCGCCCTCGGAGTCCTCGCCGGCTGGCGACGCGTGGAAGTTGAAGTAGAGCGGCGTCCCGCTCGCGGTCCGGAGAACCGTGACCGCAGGACCCCAGGGGTTCCCGGCCGCCTTGCCGGTCATGAAGTTGTGGAACGGCGAGAAGCAGAGGAAGTTCTGCGAGGTGATCGCCATCGGCCGGGGCCTCCAGCGGAGGTTCCCCGGCAGCTGCGCCCAGAACCCCGCCTCGAGCGCGAGGTCCACCGGCTTCGCCACGATGCCGCGGTCGAGGAGCTCGGACCTGGCCCAGGCCAAGTGATCGCGCACCTCGTCGGCGCTCTCGCCGAAGGCGAGGAGCGTCGCGTGGTGCTCGCCCACGACGAACGACCCCGACATGAGCTGGTCGAGTGCGAAGTCGATCTCGGCGACTTGGCTCCTCGCGACGTCCTTGGCGTCGAGGAGCCGCTGCTTGTGGCGCTCCAGGAATCCCTTCGCGGCGTGCTTCGAGAGCGCGGCGAAGCTCTGCGTCAGGATGAACTCGAACTCGGCCCGGAGGAGTCCATCGAGGTCGCCCGGGGTAGTACCCTTCCCGTCGTACTCGACGATCTCGAGCATCCCGAACCGTCGGACGCGGTCCACGAGCCGGAGCTCGCCGACCTCGCCGTGCCAGCCGAAGAGCGGCCGGTTCACGACGAGGTAGTCGCCGAAGCGGTCGCGGCAGACCGGCATCGGTAGGCGCTCGCCGTTCACGAGCTGCCCCAGCGCCTCGAGCGGGGCCGAGAAGAGCTTCCCTCCCTCGCCCTCGTACGTCCGGAGCAGCTCCGCGCCGTAGCGCCGGAGCGTCGAGCCGAGCGCCCGGTTGAGGTCGTCGAGCTTCGCGATGCCGTCCTGCTGCCGCCGGAGCTTCGCCGGGACGTCCTCCTTCTCGCGGCGGCCGAGCGCCTCCAGGACCTCGTCGCCCACCGTCCGGACGACCGGCGTGAGGTACAGCTCGTTCACCATGAACCGCGCGCCGGCGAGGGTCGCCGCATAGGCGGCGTCGAGCCGCCGGCAGAAGTGCCCGTCGAAGGCGCTCCGCGGGAAGGCATCCGCGCGGCGCCGGACGACGTGGGACCAGAACGCCACGCCGGCCTCGGCGAGGCCGCGCCAGGCGTTGTTCAGGTCCGCCACCCACTCCGCCTGCTCGCCGGCGGACGCCGCTTCGTGCGCGCGCCCGCCGAGCTTCCACGCGGAGAGGTACTCGCCTCCGCGCGTCGCCACGATCGTCGGCGTGACGTGGTGCGAGTACGGAACGAAGGCGGTGGCCGGCAACTCGCCCCGGCTCGCCTGCAGCAGGTTCACCCGGCCCATCGGCTGCTCCTTCCTTCCCAGCTCCGGAAACGGCGGTCGGAGGTCGCGTAGGCCGAGGCGCCCCAGAGATCGTGGACGCCGCGCCGAGCGCCGAGGCGCAGGCGATTCGCAACTTTCGTCTGCGCCCAGAGCCACAGGATCCGGAACGCCCGATCGTCGGTGCGCGTCACCTGGGCCATGAGGAGCCAGCCCGGGGCGAGGAGCGCGAGCCAGCTGAAGCCCAGCAACACGGTCGCGCTGGCCACGGTGATGACGAGCACGACCGCCGGGATGAGCGGGACGCCGGCTACGGTCGGCACCCGGGTCGCACCCTTGAAGAGCGGAAATCGCGCGGCCACGGCGTGCCCTCAGGAGAGCAGCATGTTCACGAGCTGGCTCGCGGCGCCCACAATCAGGACGCCGCCGCCCCACTGCGCGAGCGTCCGGAAGTGGATGATCCGCAGGCCCCAGAGGATCGCGAGGATGATGAGCGAGACGACCGCGACGATCGGCACGAACAGCATGAGCTCGGACTGGAAGTTCTGCAGGGTCGAGCGTGCCCGCGAGAGCCCCTGCGCCTCCGTATTCGTCGCCGAAGATGCCAGTGCCACCGTGAACACGAATCGCTTGAACACCGCCGCCATGGAATCCTCCTTGCTCCAGCCTGGTGAACCACGCGTCAGTTCGCTGCCCGCGACCGCTTACGGACGCCGCCCTTCCGCCCTGGCCAGTACGGCCTCGGCTCGGCGCAGCCAGTCGCCAGATCGCTTCGTCCGCGGCATCAGGTCGAGCGCCTGCCGCAGCAGTTCCATGGACACGGGCGCGAGCTTCGCGACGCGTCGCTCGTCGCGTTTCGCGGGATCGTGCTGGAGGCAGAACCACGCCTCGCATCCGGCATACGTGCCGCGCTTGACGACGCCCTTCCGCTGGCAGTCGCGCCAGGTCCGCCGCTTCGACCACGAGTTGCGAGGCCTCATCGCTCCGACGCACCGAGGGATGTCCGGGTGCTCTCGGCCGTATGTGTCGTGCCACGGGAAGAAGGCCCGGGCGCCCATGACTTCGTTGCTGGCCGCGGGCGGCGTGTTGATGGCGTCCGTCATCGCACCCGCTCCTCGTGCGAGCGCGTGGCGAAGGCATCCGCCAGCGACATCGCGAACACTTCGTCCCGCTGGGTGTCGCCGATCGCTGCCCGCGCCCGGCCGCTCCCGCGCGCCGGGTTGCGGCGCGCGGAGCGACCCCACACGTGGCAGGCTTCGTCGCCGCGCGATCCGTCGCGATTTGGCCCCGGCGCCAGCGAGTCCACGGCCGCTCGCACCGCGGTCACGTAGCCGTTCCTCAATCCGCGCGTGAGGTGGCCCGTGTTGTAGCAGGAGAGCGCTGCCGCCATCGCGCGCTCCTCGTCGTCCCAGTGCTGGAGCGCGCGCTCGTGACATTCCTCGAGCACGCGGCTCGCTGCACGGAGGTTCGCACAGCGCTCGAACACGCTGGAGGTGTCGAGTCCGAACCGCGCCAGGTTGGCGCTGTTCACCTGCGCGAGCCCGGCGTCGAAGTTGTAGCCGTGCGCCGCGAGCCATCGGGCCATCGCCGCAGCTTCGTCCCGATCGCGAGGCGCGTGCACCAGTTCCACTGCGCCGTTTACCGCGAGCGCGAACGGATTGCCGCCGGACTCCACCCGGACGATGGCCTCGATCAGGCCGACGTGGCGTACGATTCCGCATGCGACGATGAGCGCGCTGAGGCCGGTCACGCGCTCCTCCCGTCGCCTAGAGCGACAGCACAAATTGAGGCACGGTCTACCATGCCGGCATGGTGCGGCGTGCCTCGAACTCTGTCAAGCGCGCGGGAGCGATCCGCCCATCAGGGGAATAGTCGGTTTGCGACGGTTGCTGATCGAACCGCCTCGAAATCGTAGACAGGCCGGCCCGGTCGCGAGCCTCGACCTTCCGCTCACCGATTTCTTCGCGAGGCGGCGATCCTTGCCTCGTCGGCGGTCAGATCCTTCAGCGCAAGGCGGTCGGCCACACGGCCATCGTCGAGGTGAAACCGAAGGTCGCGTACCTCGTTGGGTCATCCAGATAGCCGCCGGTACGGTCTGGCTGCTCGACCGGCGGCTCACCTAGCGATCGCGGCCAGGACCATGTGCGACATCGACGGAAGACAGGGAAGACAGGATGCGAAAGCGAACCGCGCAGAACGGCAGCAAGCACCGTACGTCGGCGCGCAAGACTCAACGCCCGAAGGGCAGCCGCCGTGCTGCGGCAGCGAAGAAGAAAGCCGATAAGTACCGCAGCGGTGCCGGAATCCTCGTCGCGAGCTACGACGTATGTGAGCGCTGCCACCGGCGATACCCTGCCGGTGGGTCCTGCCCGCGCTGCGAGTAGCGAGCCAGTACGACCTTAACGCTTGTCCTTTGGCGCGCGTGGGTCGTTGCCGAAGCTGTCCTTCTGCCGGATGCGCCCGTGCTGGTCCTGCACGATGAGCTCGCTCTTCCGCGCCTGAGCCTTGTCGCGGGCGGCGTCGATCGCCTCGCGCTGTGTGGGGTGGACGCTTGCCGCGCGCCCTGCGCCCTCGCTCCGCACCTTGTAGCCGTCGCTCCGGTTCCCCGTGACCCACACGTCCTTCTTCGCCATCGTGCGTTCTCCTTGGGCGGGCCGAGCCGTCGCTGAACGGATGTAGCACCAGCCTCTGACACCGACTGATGGTCGGTGCGCCACACGGGTTCGGTGGAATGGAGGTAGCGGCAGGGCGCGGCGCGTCGGCGACGGGCGGGCGACGTCTCGTCGCAGCGGCGCGGGCTACGTCTCCCACCACTCCTTCTTCTTGCCGAGCTTCGCGGCGAGCATCAGCTGGAACGCAGCCCGCTCCGCTGCGCGGAGGCTGTCGGAGCGCTGCCCGGCGGCCTCGACCTCCCGAGCGAACTGGCTGAGGTCGCGGGAGTTCCAGTAGATGATCGGGAACAGTACGCCGCGCGGGACCGCGGGGACGGGGGGCGTCGGCGTGCTAGGGTCGGCCTGCCCGAGACTGCTCACGTGATGGATGTAGACGCCGAGTAGACCGTTCTTGTTCGCGATGGACTGCTCGATCTCCCACGCGACCCAGGAGCGCTGCCACGTCTCCCGCCCGATGAGCACGACCGTGACGCTCGTGCCCTTCATCTTGTCGAGCAGGCGCCGGGCGATCTCCTGCGGGTTCTTGCGCTTCACTTCCTCGTACTCGGATTTGTCGAAGAATCCGGCATCGGTCGTGCCGAGCACGACGTTGGAGTTGCGCACCACGTTCACGCGGAAGATGTCGCGCTCGTAGTGGAAGGCGAAATAGACGCGACGTGCCATAGCAACTAACCCTTGAACGCCCTCGCCCCGACGACGAGCACGGTGATGAGGTGGACGGGCCACACGCTTCGGGAGACGACGAAGCGCAACGTGCTGCCCACGACCGCCCTATGCGGAGACGTGTCCATCGAGAACATCGGGGCCTCGCCCCGGACCACCGCGTCGTACAGGTCGCGGAAGAGATGCTCCTGCCGCAGGAAGTACGCGTCCATCGTCCAGAAGAGCAGCAGGGCGAGGGCTACGATCGCAGCGTCCGTCCGACTGCTTGTGAACGTGGAGCCGAGTGCAAACACCGCAGCCATCACTGTAATCGCCCATGTCTTCGCGTTGAACGCGTTCTGGCCCATCCGCCCAATGACGCCCTGGATCATCTGCAGATGCGCGGAGAGGTTCTCATCCGAGCCGGCCCTCGCGGCGGTGTGGGCTCCGGTGATGCTCACGTGACCCTTCCTCCCCGGGCGCACGCTTCGGCCCAGCACCCGCATGATATGCGCCGGGGCTGACACGCGCGGGTCCACGGGTCCACTGGAGCCGGCGACGCCAGAGCGCTCCCATTCACGTTCGGCGTCCGGCGGCCGGCGCGCTTACTTCATCGCCCTGTGCGCCTGACACAGGAACACGATCGACGACGCGCCGAGGTTCAGCGCGAGTTCCACGACGTGATCGTCGATCTCGCGCGGCTTCGCCCCCTGACCATGCCCGCCCTGGCTGTTCCGGATGGGCGGCAGCCCGGACTCGAGCGCGGTCCGCAGCCCCGCGAAAAACGAGTCGAGTCGCGTCGGCACGAGGCCCTTGTCGAACAAGAGCTTCAGCAAAGGCTTGAGGGTCGCGCCCCGATCATGCTTCCAGCGGCGTTGAGCGCAGATCGCCTTCGCCGTGCTCTCGACTGCCTTGGCGGCGTTCGTAATCGCGTCCTCCAGGTCCTTCGCACCGCCGCGGCGGAAGCACCGGTGAGCGTGCGCGAACTCCTCGGCGGGGCCGTCGAACCCGAGTTCATGAAGTAGGCGCCACGCCAGCTCGACCACCTCCTGCTGCATGTACTGTGAGTCGCTGCGTATGAGTTGGTGCGCCTCGACGGAAAACCTGTAGCCCAAGCCGTGATCAGCGAATCGAACATTCAGCTCTTCCGTTGCTTCGTCGGGCGTCAGCTTTGCGCCGTGCCAATGCAGATACGACTTACGGTCGTGCTGCGACTTGTTCCACCGCTCCCGCATCTCGCCGTTGATCGCGCGAAAACCGAGTTCGATGGCGTCGAGGCACTCGTCGGTGTTGCCAACCGCGACGTACTGGTACAGCACGTCGGGCGCGGTGATGTTTCCCCGAATCCAACTGCCTACGCGCTGCAGCTCGAACGACGGGGTGGGAATCTCTCGGTACAACATCCGACCGAGTTCTTCGATGAGTCGCTGCTGGCGGCCGTACTCGTCCCGACCGAGCGCATCCTGGAGGATCATTTGCGCCTGGAGTCGGAAGGCTGGCGGGATCTGGTCATGCTTCACCAGCGGCTGAGGTGGCTTGCGTCGTCGAGAAATCCGGTCGAGCAGCGCCATACAAAGCCTCCAGACGACGCATCATACTGGCGTCCCTGACGGGGCCGAACGGCGCCGAGCGCCAGCCGCGACGCCGCGGTGGCGCCGACCAAGCCTCACCGGTTGCGGGGACGCGTCGTACCGCGTTCTCCGAAGAGCAGGTCGTCCGCGAGGCGCAGCACCTCCTCAGGCGCCGCGCCCTCCGCTGGGTATTGGATCGCGGCGAGCGCCAGCTCCAGCTCCGCACGGGAGGATCGAAGTCTCACCCGCGGTGCCTCTCGGCCGCACGAGCGACGAGCGCAGCGAGGCGAAGCAGATGACCGGGGTGGTCCGCGAACCGTTCAGCGGAATTCGAGTACTCGGCCCAGGTCAACCCAACGATGTCGCTCGGAGGCTTAGCGCCAGCCGCCGCTCGAATCGGTAGCACGGTCACCCCGAGCGCCAGCGCTGCCCCAAGCTCCAGCATGACGTTCGGGTTCAGGTCAGACGTATCGAATACCGCGATGTCTGCTGCGAGGATGTCGCGGATGATGTTGGTGAAGAGGTGCTCTCCATAGCCTGCGGCGAGTTCCGTGAAGACCATCTCCTTGGGGCCGGCCTTCGGCTTCTCGTTGTACAGATCGAGCGCCCAGCGGAATTGCGATTCGATGCGCGACACGAGCAGCTTGCGATCGTAGTGGGCAGAATTCCACTGGTATCCCATCACGACTCGAATCTTTCCTTGTGCGACCAGTGCGTCGACTTCAGCCCAGTGATACTCCGTGAATCCGAACGGGGTTGGAGGCCGCTGTGGTGGTCGGTATGGCCGCTCCACCGTCGCAGTCGCGACGGAGGGTCGCTCAGGTGCCTTCAGCTTCTCGTACGCGTGTCTGCCGCGCGAGTTTAAACCTACATGACCAAACGAGAACGGGTGAGTTCCTAAGAAATCCCGGCGCTCCAGCAGGCCGTTGTCGTCCAGGTACTCGATCGCGTCGTTGATCTCGTCAGGTGACGCCTTAGCGTCGCGGTTTATCAACTCCGAGAGCTCGGCGCCGTTGAACCCATAGCGTCCCCGGCCAGTGTCGCCCGGGTGCTTCTCGTACTCAGCGAGCGCCACAAGGATTCGCTCCGCGAGGTCTTCAATCCCCATCGGTCCCTCCCGCTTGACGAGTACAGCGGGGCTTCGCAACGGTCAACGCCTGTTCGCCCGCAAGCAGGCCGGTCGTGCGAGACGTAGCGCTTAGCCCGACGCCCTCGGCGCCGCCACGTCACTCTCTTTCTACGCCGCGGGCCGGGGCGGCCGCACCCGGACGAAGCTCTCGGCGCGGGAGGCGCCCGCGCACGGGCCGCAGCTCGGCGCCGAGCACGGGCCCCAGACTCGATTGCCGTCGGAGCCGGCCGCCGCGACTTGCTGATTCAGTACCGGACCGGCCGCTCGCGAGAGCGGCCGTTTCGTTCGACGTGAGGCTCAGCGCCGCTTCGCCTTTGGCGGATACTGGTACTGCGGCGGGAGCTTGATCTTCTCGAGGCCAGCCCGGATGTCACGGGCCTCCTCCGGCGTCTCGGCGTGGACCCCCTTGAAGCATGCCTTGAGGCGCCCGATGTGCGCGAGGGTCGCGCCGATGATGAACATCGGCTCGCTAGCGTGAACGTGCTCGGCGGCGCGCGTGATGATCTCGGCGACCGGGAGGCTCACGGTGATCGAGACGCGCACCTCGGTCGGCTCGTCCCCACGCTGCGGCATGTACGGCCACGACGAGGTGAGCGGCGGGGCGGGTTCGAGCGTCCAGCGGACCCCGAGGCGCGCGGCCTCGTGGATCACGGCCTCCTGCATGAGCTGCGTGCGCTCCATGCCGTTCAGCGCTCCGCACGCCTGCTCGAAGATGAGGTTCTCGAGCGGATGGAGCCGGAGCGTCTTCGTGCGGAAGGACTTCCGGTGCTCCTGGACAGGCTGGACTCGGGCCACTGGCATCCTCTCTCCAACTTCACCGGAGCGCGGCCGGCGCGCTCACGTATACGACGAACGGCGTGCCGGCGGCGATCTCGTCGTCGAGCAGACGGAGCCCCACGTGTTGTCCCTCGCCGACGGCGACGCCGCTGAACGTGAGGACGCGGTCCGACGTGCTGATCGAGTCGCACGAGAGCGGGACACGTCCGTCGGCCGGGGGCCTCGCCGAGCAGCTCACTGTGCTTCCCTTCGGGACCAGCACGACACCGTCGGCCGCGACCTCCTCGGTCACGATCGCCTCCGCGCGGCCAGGGTTCGGCCCGGCGAGCACGCGCAGGAGCTTCACTGCGACTAGGGTCCCGCGCGGCAACGTCGCGCGCGGGCTCCCAACCGTCGCGCGATCCGCGAAGTCGGCGGAGCTGGTCCTAAAGGGCGAATGCTCCCGGCGGACGGGCGCCGAGAGCGGCTTCGCCCGGACGGTGGCCGCAACGCGACCGCCGCTGGCCGACGCCTTCGGCCGGACGATCGGCTCGGGCTCCGTGCGGACGTCGCGTCCGGCCGCGCTCGCTCTAGGCGTCGGCTCGGTTTCGCTCGCGCCCGCCGGTTGGACCATCGCCGGCGCGGAAGCCGCCACCGCCGGCGCGGCCGTCCGGAGGTCCTTGCGCGAGAGGAGCTTGACGGAGCCCGTTGCGAGGATCGCGACCGCGCCGGCGACCACGGCCACGCTCGCCACCGCTCGCCGGCGCCAGGCGCGCCGGCGGGGCTGCGCCGTGGCCGGGTCGGGCGCTGCCGTCATGCCCTCGGCGCTGTTCGCGGCAGAGTTCGAAACGTCCTCCGCGACGGCCACCGGATCGGACGCGTCAGGCGCCGCCGCGAGCAGGCCGAGGGATCCCAGCTCCTGGGCGCAGTCGCTCGGCGAGTACGTGATGCCTCTGGCCGTGAGGTACTCCCGGAGAGCGCGGGAGAACGCCGCTCCATCCTGGAACCGATCCGGGGGCCTGCGCGCGAGCGCCTTCGCGCAGATGCCGGCGAGCTCCCGCGGCAGGGCCGCGATCGCCGCCTCGACGTCCTCGGGGCTGCACTCCGCGATCTTCCGCATCGTGCCGATGTCCGTCCCGGCGTCGAAGACGCGGAGGCCCGTGAGCATCTCGACCAGGACGACGCCGAGGCTGAACAGGTCGGAGCGGCCGTCGAGCTCTTCGCTCAGCGCCTGCTCCGGGCTGGCGTAGACGAACGTGCCCCTGAACTGTCCGGTCCGCGTCCGCTCGCGCCCTTCCATGCGCGCGAGCGCCACGCCGAAGTCGAGGAGCTTCACCGCGCCGCTGCGCGAGATCATGACGTTCACCGCGGTGACGTCGCGGTGCACGATCCCGAGCGGGTTCCCGTCCTCGTCGGTGAGCGTGTGGGCGTGATGGAGCGCCTCGGCGACGCTCGCGGCGACGTGACAGCAGAACGCCTCGCTGAGGTGGCGCTCCGCCCTGCGGGCGGCGCGCAGGGCGCCCCTCACCGTCACGCCGTCCACGTACTCGAGGACGAGGTAGTAGCGGTCTCCGACCAGCGCGAGGTCGTAGGCCTCCGCGATGTTGGGGTGGCGCAGCTTGCTCGCGAGCTGCGCCTCGTACACAAACGCCCGGCGCGTCGACTCGTCGACGTCGAGGCCTGTGAGGATGCACTTCAGCGCCACCGGGCGAGCGAAGCCGGCTGGGCCGAGCCGGCGCGCAAGGAACACCTCCGCCGTGCCGCCCATGCCGAGCGAGCGTACGATCTGGTACCGCGTCGCCTCCGCGCCGAGTTCGAGGGTTTCTCCAGGCCGAGGCGCGCCGCTCAGACTGGCGCCGCTGCCCGAGGTGGTCGTGACGGTGGCTCCGCCGGAGCGGGACCGCAGCACTCCCGGCCTGTCGCCCGTGAACGTCATGGCGGGTTAGAAGTCGAGGCCGCCCACGGTGACGGCGCGGCGCTTCCCACTTCCCTCGGAGACGGTGAGTTCGAATGGCCCGCCCGTTGTGTCACCCTCTGGGAGCCGGAGCGACACGACCCCGCTGCTCACCTTCTGGAACTCGATCGTCCGCTCGGAGAGGTACTCGCGCTTGCTCGCGCCCTTGTTAACGATCACCGACCCGATCTCGACCGGGATCCGCCCGCGGTTTTCGACGGTGAACGAGAGGATCACCTCGCGACCGAAGTAGCAGAGTTCGGTCACCTCCAACACCACGTCGTCGTTCCGAGCGCGCGCGCCCTTCTTTGAGCAGTGGTGCGGCTCGCTGAACGCGCGCAGGAAGCGGCCGCTCACCTCGGACTCGATCCGGGTCGCGCTCTCCGCCTCGAGCTTCGCCTTCTCCGCTCGCACGTACTCGCTCTCGCCGGAGCGGTTCGGGTAGACGAGCACGACCCGGGTGTCGGCTGCCGACTTCCGCTCGACGCGCTCCAGGTAGAGCATGAGCGTCGTGTGCTCGAGGCGGACGAGCACCGTCGTCACCGGCTCCTCGCCCGGCTTCGTGCGCCGCCCCGCGTCGCCGTTCGGCGTTATGGCGAGGTACCGGCCCTGCGCGACCGGCTCGACGCGGAACAGCGCGTCGCTGTCCGGGTTCTTCCCGTCGGTGCAGTCGCCGCACGACGGCGCGCCCAGCATGTCCTCGGGGAATTCCACCGTGGTGAGAAGGTTCCGCGCAGTCCGGATGGCGATGGCCTTTCCGACCGTCTTCTCGTCGAGCACGATCTGGCGAACGCCCTTTACCCCTGCCTCCTGGGCCGCGCCCTTGGCGAGGGCGCGAGGAGCACCGCCTAGCATCGCGAGGGCGACCGTGCACTGCACCAGCGTCCAGACGCGCGCCATGTCCGCGGACCTCCTCCGTTCGCCTGCGAGCGACGGATGTAACCACGGCATGGCTCATCGTGCCATGGCATAGGGGGGTCCGCAATCGCCTGGCGCGTGGCGAGGCCGCAACCCGCGCCACCCGGTCGCGGCCCGGCTGGGGCCTGAGACTCCTGGAAGACGGCGCCCTGTCGCTGCGCTTCTGCCCGGCGTCGCCACTCCCGCTCCGAGTGGCCGCGCTCCGAGCCGGCCGAAAGCCTGCGCGTCCTCCGCGCCCGCCCGCGCCACCTCACATGAAGCTTCGGTGGCACGGCTCCTCCGGAGGGCTCCGCCGCGGCGCCGTGAAGCGTCGGACGCGCGATCGGCCGGCTCTCCGCGCTTCTGGCGCTGCCTCAGCCGCCCCAACCCCGGGTGAGGGCGGCATGAAGCCGCGCCCACCACAGGGAGACGGAAGATGGCCAACACCACGTACACCGTGAAGAAGGCGAAGAAGCAGGGCGAGAAGACGTTCTACCAGGAGATCGGCAAGCTCCTCATCCGCGAGGGCGGCAAGAACGGCGTCCTCTTCCTGCACCACCTCGATGGCGAGTTCGCGGTCTTTCTCCAGGAGCCGCGCGACACCGAGAGCGCCGGCAAGTAGTTTCGCCCGCGGCGGGGGCGCCTGTCGCCCCCGCCGTCCTCGCTTCAGCGCGGGCGAGCCGAGCGGGCACCGCGCCGCCCGGTCCGGCGCGGCGGCGCGGTGCCGCCCTACACGCGAAGGAGCCCCATGCCAGCCACTGCCAGGAAGAGCGCGGCGCGAACGGTGAAGCGCCGCCCAGCCACCAAGCCGATCGCGGTCGCGCTGCTCGACGTCACTGCCATCGACCCCTCGCCGGAGAACCGCCAGGCCGACGTCGACCTCGCTCCGCTCGTCGAGTCGGTGCGGACCTACGGCATCCAGATGCCGATCAAGGTCCGGCCGAAGGGGGACCGCTTTGAGATCGTCTTCGGAGAGCGGCGGTGGCGCGCGGCGAAGGAGCTCGGCCTCGACACGATTCCGGCCACCATCGAGGACCTCACCGACGAGGAGGCGCAGGCGCGCCGAGTCCTCGAGAACACCCAGCGGAAGGACCCGCACGCGCTCGAGGAGGCCGAAGCGTACGAGCGGCTCCTCGCGATGCGCGACCGGAAGGGCAAGCCGATCCACACGCCGGAGTCGATCGCAAAGGTCGCGGGACGCTCCCCGGCCCATGTCTACAACCGCCTCAAGCTGACCGCGCTCGCCCCGGAGCTGCGCAAGGCGTTCTATGCGGGCGAACTCACCGTCACGGGCGCCTTCCTCATCGCGCGCGGCATCCCGACCGCGCTCCAGATCGAGGCCTGGGCGCGCATGAAGCGCTACGCCGATGAAAAGGCGTACGAGGACGAGCTCGACGACGGCGGGCACTTCGGGACCGCCGCGATCGAGGCCGTGATCGAACGTGACTACGCCTTCCGGCTCGACGGCGCTCCCTTCCCCGTGAGCGACGCGACGCTGGTCGCGCCGGCCGGTCCGTGCACGACCTGCCCAAAGCGAAGCGTGAACCAGCCCGCGCTCTTCTCCGAACCGGATAGCAAGGACGTCTGCACGGACGTCGCGTGCTGGCGGACGAAGGTCGCCGCGTCCGTGGACCGGGAGCGCCGCGAGGTGTTCGCGGCTGGCGGCACCGTGCTCCTCCAGGAGGAGTCGAGGCGCGTATTCAACGGGGGCACCACCCTCCCCTGGAACAGCGCCTGGATCGACGTCGACGCGGCGTGCCCGGATCACCCGGACCGCGTGCCGTGGCGCGAGCTGCTCGGCGACTTCTGCCCTCCGCCGGTGCTGGCCTTCACCTCGGCCGGAAAGCCGGTGCGCCTCGCGATGAAGGAAGAGGTCACGGACGCGCTCCTGCGCAACGGGATCGACCTCGGCGCGCTGCGCGCGCCAGTGGAGCCGCTCACCGACCCCGAGGACGGCGAGGAGCCGTTCGAGGACGCGGCGGAAGCGTCGCGGGCACCCTCGGCGATTCAGGATCCCGCCAAGGCGCGGTTCGCCGCGGACGTCGCCCGCACGATCCGCCAGCGCATTCTGGCCGCCGTCGTGGCCGCCGCCGAGGCGGCGCCACCCGACGACAACCGGTTCGCTGCGCTCGTCTACGAGACGATCCTCCACGGCGGGTACCACAACGCGGTAGTGGACACCGTGAAGCGCCGCCTCGGCAGGGTGCCGAAGGGCGAGCAGCCCACGGCTGCGCTCGCGACCATCGCGTCCGGTGTCGAAGCGCCGGCGCTCCGGGCCCTCGTCCTCGAGCTGTGCCTCTCGCGCGGCGCCTACTTCGTCATGTCGAGCGAGAAGTACCCGCGCGACCTCGCTCGCGCCATCGAGACCTACGGCATCGACGCCGTGGGGATCGAGCGCGCGGTCGCGGAGGAGCTCGGCGCGAAGCGCGCGGCTCGCCTCGCCAAGGCGAGGCCCGCCGGCGCGTAGCGCTCGAGCCACTGCGGGAAGCGTTGCACCCCCGCGCGGCGCGCCCGTTTCGTTTTGCGGTAGGCGTGTCCTCCCTGTCACGGCCGACCGCGGGCCCCCGGGGCAGCTGGCCCCGGGGGCCTCTTCTCGTGAGAAAGCGCGGACCGACCTCGCTGGTCCGCCGGAGAGTTCGCTCCCACCTCCCGTCGGCGCCGCCGCCTCCCTGACGGGGAAGGCGGCGCGGTGCCGCCGTCACACAGACGAGGTGGCCCATGGAGTCGAAGACTGTCGAAACGCCTAGCGCTCACGAGCGCCTGGAGCTGCTCGGAGCGCGCGCCCTCTCGGACGCCGAGCTCGTCGCGGTCCTGCTCGGCCCCACGGCCGGCGCGAACAACGTGCGCGACGCCGCTATCCGCTTGCTCGACGAGAAGCCGCTCCCCGAGATCGCGTGGGCCTCCACCGACGACCTGCGCCAGGTGACCGGGATCGGGCCCGCGCGCGCGGCGGCGCTCGTCGCCGCGTTCGAGCTCGGCCGGCGCGGTGCGTGGTCGCCGCCGAAGCGCGGGGAGCGACTTCAGGACCCGGCGCGCGTGTACGAGCTGCTCCGCGACGTCGCGCACGCCGAGCGTGAGCAGTTCCACGTCGTGCTCCTCGACGTACGCTGCCGGCTCATCAAGACGGCGAAGATCTCCGAGGGCTCGCTCACCCAGTGCCCCGTGGCGCCACGAGACGTCCTCCGCGAGGCACTGCGCGTCGGCGCGCACGGAGTCATCTTCGCGCACAATCATCCCAGCGGATCTGCCGACCCGTCGCCGGAAGACCATGACCTCACGGAGCGTCTCAGGGCGGCATCCGAGCTGGTCGGGTTGACGGCAAGGGACCATCTGATCCTCGCGAGCGGCGGGTACTACTCGTTCGTCGAGGCGGGCCGCTGGCGCAGGTGACCGCCGCACCCTCTCCCCACCGGTCGCGGGCACCGCGCCGCCTCACGCGTGGCGCGCGGCGCGGTGCCGCGCTCGTTCGACAGGGAGATCTAAGCCATGAGCCTCTCGCTCATCCGAAACCACCTCCAGACCGCGGGCGAGCACGTCGGAGACATGCTCTGGTGGACGCTCCAGGACGCCCGCATCAGCAGGGCACGCCTGGAGGAGGTCTGGACCGGCGCCGGGCTGTCCACCGCGCTCCTCCCCGAGCCGCCGACGCCGGAGAAGGCGCTCCGCACCGCCGTCCGAGAGGCGGCGGTCGGGCAGCAGGGCCACCTCATCCGCCTCGGGAAAGAGGACGACGACGAGCTTGTCTTCGCCGTCGTCGAGGAGCAGCGCGACGGCGCCGGGAACGTCAGCTACCGGCAGGAGGCGCGCCTCATCCTTCAGAAGCAGGCGACGCCGGCTCTCGCGAGCGACGCGCCCGATCACGAGCTCGTCCGTGCCGTGCGGGAGCGCTACGAGGGGCTCCTCCGCACGCACACGCCGGACGACGTCCGGCGCGCGCTCGTGAAGACGCTCGCCTCCTGCGCGGCGGTGACGCTCCGCGAGCACGGCGGCATCTACTGGGTGCCCGCGCCGTTCGCGGCGACGCTCCGGCGCCTCCAGATGGCGGTGGCGGGGATCGGCGGGAGCCGCATCGACGTCGTCCCGGTGCACGCTTCACCGGAGGCCTCCAAGGCCCTCGGCGACGCTGCGCGCTCCGCGCTCGAGCAGGACCTCGCCCTGCTCACCGCCGAGATTGACGCCTTCCTGCGGGAGCCGCCCGATCGCGTGTCCACGCTAACGCGCCGGCTCGCAACCTTCGACGAGCTGCGCGCGAAGGCTCGCCTCTACCACTCCGTGCTCCACGTCCAGGTCTCCGACCTGGATGCGAAGCTCGACGACCTCACCCGGCACGTCGAGGGCCTCCTCCAGGCCAAGGCTTCCTGATCCCGCATCACTCACGAGGTCACGACATGTCCCAGAACGCCACCACCACGTCTTCCGCCCTGCGCGTCCCAGTCGAGCAGCTTCGGCAGGAGCTCAACGCCCGATTCCCGGAGCGCCGCGAGGTCATCGACGGCGCGCTCTGTGCCGTGCTCGCCGGCGAGCACGTTCTCCTCCTCGGACCGCCCGGTACGGCGAAGAGCGCCCTCGTGCGTTCCATCGCCCGGGCCTTCGGGGGCCGCTACTTCGAGCGGCTCCTCACGAAGTTCTCGACTCCCGAGGAGCTGTTCGGCCCGGTGAGCCTCAAGGCGCTCGAGCAGGATCGGTACGCCCGGGTCATCGCGGGCAAGCTGCCCGAGGCGCAGTTCGCCTTCGTCGACGAGGTCTTCAAGGCGAACTCCGCCATCCTGAACAGCCTCCTCACCGCGATGAACGAGCGCCTCTTCCACAACGACGGCGCGCCGCTGGTGATGCCGCTCGTGAGCCTCTTCGGCGCGTCGAACGAACTCCCCGATGGGAAGGAGCTAGAGGCGCTCTTCGACCGCTTCCTCCTCCGTTTCGACGTGCAGTACCTCCGCCGGCCCGCGAGCTTCCGCGCGGTCGTGACGGGCCCGGAGCCGGCGCTCCCCTCGGCGTTCACGCTCCAGGACCTCCTCGAGGCCCAGGCCGCCGCCGCGGCGGTGGCCATCACCGACGCGACCGTGGACGCGCTCGTGGCGGTGCGCGACGCGTGCTCCGCGGAGGGCATCGTCGCCTCCGATCGCCGCTGGAAGAAGAGCCTCCGCGTCGTCCAGGCGCACGCATTCCTCGCCGGCGAGGCCGCGACGACGCCCGAGGACCTCCTCGTCCTCGTGGACGCGCTCTGGCGCGAGCCGAAGGAGCGCGCCAAGGTCGCGCGGCTCGTCGGCGAGCTCGCCGACCCGGTGAGCGCGAAAGCGGCGGAGATCCTCGACGCGGCCCGCGAGACCGCCGCCAAGGTCGCCGGGCTCCGCTCCTCCGACCGGAAGGCCTACATCGCGAGCGCGGCGCAAGCGCTCGACGACTTCAAGGCGCAGCAGGCGCGGCTCGCCGAGTTGGCGCGCGGGGCGGGCCCGCGCGCCAAGGTGGCCCTCGCCGACGCCGGGCAGGAGATCGCGCAGCTCCACGCGGACCTCGCCCGTTGCGTGACGCACGGGCTCGGGCTCGCCACCGCCCGCTGAGGAGGCGCGCCATGCGACGGAACATCTACGACGTCCCGAAGTGGCACCTCATCCAGCACCGCGACGCGCGGGGGCTTCCGTTGCCGGCGACGAACGACTCGCCGCAGCTCCGGCTGGCGGACGAGCTCTTCGAGCGGCTCTACGCCGGCGAGTGCGAACCTCTGTCCGAGGACGAATGCGTGCCCGCGCTGCGCGCGTGGGCCGAGCGGATCCACGCGAGCTGCGAGGCACTCCCGCAGTTCAGCCGGCTCGCCGCGGAGTGCCGCGGCGACGCCAGCGCCGCCGCGGCTGCCGTCGAGTCGCTCCTGGACGCCCTCGGCGAGCTTCCACCGCCGGAGGCGCCAGGACCTGACGCGGCACCTGGGACCAGCAAGGATCCCCTTCGGCGCCCGCTTCTCGCCGCCTGCGCGGCGGCGTCGCGTGCCATCGGAGAGGTGCGTGACGCCGTGGAGGGTCTCGCCGGGGTGGGCTTCGCCCCCGGCTCGTCCACGGCGGGCGGCGCCGCGGGTGACGGACGGCGCGCGCAGTCGCTCGCGGCGCGGCTCCGGAGCGACTCGCGCCTACGGCGCATCGCGCTCCTCGCCGGTCGCATGAAGCGCATCGCCGCCTCGAAGCGCCGTTCGCGCGTGCGGCACGGCGCCGATGAGGTGAACGACGTCGTGCAGGGCGCTGATCTGGCCCGTGCCCTGCCGTTCGAGCTCGCCCGGCTCACCGACCCGCGCCGGCGGCTGGACTTCTTCCGGAGCCTCCTCGAGCACCAGGTCCTCGAGTACCAGCTCACCGGGAGCGACCGGCTCGGCCGCGGCCCCCTGGTGGTGCTGCTAGACAAGAGCTCGTCGATGGACGGCGGCGGGGGCGAGCGCGACGTCTGGGCGACCGCACTCGCGCTCGCGCTGCTGGAGCAGGCGCGCGCGGAGCGCAGGACGTTCGCGCTCGTCGCGTACAACGCCGCTCCATTCCATGTCGAGGTGGTGTCGCCCGGCGCTGCCCTGCCGGAACAGGCGCTGTTCGTGCGCTGCTCGGGCGGAACCTCGATCGCGGCCGCGATCGAGCGCGGGCTCGAGGTCATCGCTGGAACGCGCGGCATGCTCCGGACCGCCGACCTCGTCCTCGTCTCGGACGGCGAGGACGAGGCTGGTCCCGCCGCCGAGCTACGCGCACGCGCCGCGGAACTGGGCGTCAGCATCTACGGCCTGGCCATCGGGATGCCTGCGGGAGCGCTGTCGCCATGGTGCGACGAGGCGCACGGCGTCACCGACCTCGCGACCCTGGAGCCCTCCGTTGCGGACGCCCTCTTCTCGTGATGGGAGCGGGCGGCGCTGCCGCCGAGCACGAGACCGTCTCCCACGCTTGCTCCGGCCGCGCCGGGAAGCCGCCGGGCCCCGCGCGCGCGACCGCGCCAGCTCCGAGAGGCTCGCTGGCACGGTCGCCGCCGAACTGCGGCGGGGCCGGCACCGGCGCGGCCTCCGCGCGCTCCCGGGCGTCATCGGCCGCTCCACTTCGGGTGAGAGCGGCGCGATGCCGCCCAAACAGGGAGACGGTCACATGCTCTACACGAAGGCAGCCCGGTTCACCGATCTCGACGACGCGATCGAGAAGCTGTTCGAGGACGTGCAGCTCGAGATCGTCTGCTGCGAGCTCTGCGGCGACTACCACCCGCCCGACATCCACATGCAGCCGATCACGCCCTACGACGGCGCCGAGCCGGAGGAGGCGTAGCCATGGCGCGCACCGACGAGGCCGTGGCGCAGATCCTCGCCCGAAAGCCCTTCGCGGTGCTCGGCTACAGCGCCGAGGACGCGGTCTGGTGCCCGGCCTGCCTCCGGACCGCCGCCGGTCTTTCGCCAGGAAGGACCGACACGTGCGGGCAGCCGGTCTTCCCGCTGTACGCGCGCGATGCCGCGGTCCGTGAGGAGATCTGCGAGAAGTGCGAGAGGTCGCTGTACGAGCTGCTCGCAGCCCGACACGGCGCGGCCAAGCCGAAGGCCGTAACCGCCCAGCTTCGCGTTCACGGGAAGCGATGCACGCTCGAGTTCGAGCGCTTGCCGCCCGCCGAGGTCCGGACGGCCCTCAAGAGCACCGGGTGGCGTTGGGACCCGCGGCTCCGGGTCTGGTGGTCGGGGGAGGCAGTTCCGCGGGTGCCGACGGGCGTGGTGCTGCCGGGTGCCGAGAAGCCGCACACCGCCGCGGCGAAGCCCCCCATCGTGCGGCGGCGGTCATGAACCGGCGCTCGGGGCTGCGCGTCCTGCGCGCTCGGGGCGCATGCCGCGCCTACCGTGGCGGCGGGCGAGGCCGCCGCAGCGTAGCACGTGCCATGAGGCCGTCTGGCGGCGTTCCTTTGTCGGCGCGCGCGTCTACAGTCGGATGAACGAGGCTTGACATCACCGGCGGCGAGTTCGGGGGCCTAGAGCAACCGCCAGTGTGAGCGCTGACACTCGCCCGTCGATGCTTAGCCCCATGCCTTCGCGGTCGCGCTGTCGTAGTACACGACCTCAAGGGTTTTCCCGCGGTGCCGGCGCTTCACTAGGTCCTGCCTGCGCGCCATCATCTTCGCCACGGAGGCGTGGATTGCCTGGTTCACCGCGCTCTTGGGGTCCCCGTGCAGCCCGACGAGGATCGCCGGCATGTTCACGTTGTCGGCGAGCGCTTGCGTGATGTGCGAGTCCGAGTCGCCGAGTGAAAGCCCGAACAC
This sequence comes from Anaeromyxobacter dehalogenans 2CP-1, assembly GCF_000022145.1. Taxonomy (NCBI): domain Bacteria; kingdom Pseudomonadati; phylum Myxococcota; class Myxococcia; order Myxococcales; family Anaeromyxobacteraceae; genus Anaeromyxobacter; species Anaeromyxobacter dehalogenans. Next base: position 1,250,947 of record NC_011891.1, on the reverse strand, counting down.
CACGAGCGGGCCCTCGATCCGCGCGAGCTTGTCGAGCGCGTACCAGAGATACCCGTTCCTCTGGATCTGCTCGAGCTTCTTCTTCGCGGAGCCTTCGGCCACGAACATCGGGTACTCCTTGTTCGCAAGCCCGGCCTTGATGAGATGCGTAAGCGGAGTTCCGGTACGTTTCCAGGTGTGTTTCCGAAGCTCGCCGCCCGCTGTGTACAGGTGCAGCGCGCCGTGCAGGTAGAACATCCCGCGCTGCCCGCCCAGACGCTCCGAAAAGACGACGTACAGCGAGTCGGGTTCGTCTTCGTCTTCGCGGAACCCGTCACCCCAGATCGGCCCCTCGCGCCTGTGCATGTTCACCCAGTACACGAGCAGGTCGTAGTTGGTCGTAAACACGTTGTAGTACGGACTCAGGAACTCGAGTGCGGCCGCCTTCTTCTCGTCGGGCACCTTCCCGGTGTGCTCCAGGTGTGAGTTCGCGATTGCATCGACGAGCGTTTTCTTCACGATATCGACGTCGTCGAGCATCTGAGAGCGCCCTCTCACGAGCTCGTACGTCTCGGCGACCCAGTGAGCATCGTCGAGGAGTCTCATCACCCCCTCGAAGTTGCTGGTACCGAGATAGTCGAAGACGTTCTGCGCTCGAGGACTGAGCCCTGCCGAAACGGCGGCGTCGTAGAGCCGTCCGTACTTGAAGACCGGGTCGCACGCGATGCTGAACCCGTTCCCGAGCAGGACGTGCTTCCGACGATCCCCCAGGGTTGCGAGCGCGTCCTGGTACGTCAGTACCTCAGATGCGAATGACACGTTGTCACCTTGGTTTCCTTTGGGTCAACTGACCACGAAAGTGGAACCGGTGCGAATGCCCAAATATGTCCGCTGCAGACGTGCACAACTTGTCGCGTGCTCACCAGCTGCCATCGACGGGCGCATCGCTCAACGGGATGGTGATCGTCCCGTTCGTCCGCTGGTCGTAGAGATCGACGGAGCGCCGGATCTTCTTCGGCGTCGGGACGAACCATCGTGTCATCGTCATCCACATGTCTTCGTATACCGGCTTCGTTAAGAAGTCGTAGAGGATCTCGACCGCCACGTCCTGGTCGAGCGTGTGGAGCGCGAAGTCTCCGGGGTTCTGAAGGTCGTCGAGGTATTTCACCTCGTCGTGCCGACGCTGAAACATCTTCGGGACGCTCTTCGTTGGCCGGCCCTCGCTTCGCATGACGTCCGGGAAGAGCGGGCTCATGAAATCGATGACGTGGTCGTCGGCCGTGACCCAGCAATGGAAGGCATCGCGGTCGGGTACGCACTCGCCGCCCTGCATCCGGCCGAACGCGAGCGTATCCTCCTCTTCTTCTCCCAGACGGTAGACCGCTCCGCCGACCGCGACCGTGGATTCGAGCTCGTAGTGGTCGCGCAAGATCCTCATGCCCCCAATCGCGAATGCGATGCAGGAGTAGCGGGCATCCGTTCGCGGGTAGCTGTCGATGACGGACCGAATCACCCGGTAGGCGCGCACGTAGTCGTTGAACGGGATAAGCATCGGCGACCTCGAGACTGGTTGGCGCATGTTAGCTGAACCGCAAGGGTGGCAGCGTCGGGTTGCGCTACCCTTTTGCAGCCACGCGCGGGCGCATCGTCGCGACCGGTCGCGAAGATGATCTACGAGAACGGAGGCGGCCACGGGCTCATCTTGATTTGCGCCGCGGGTGGGCTGAGCGTCACCGCGATCCTCGAGATGTGAGCGGCGGCCGCCCGCCGGGGGCGCGGCGCGACCGGCGCCCAGAACGAGGTGCGCCAGCTGGCTCCGGCTTCACGGTGCTCCAGTGTACGGCCCGGGCGCTGGGCCGTCTTCCACCCGTTCCACCCTAGAGCTCGCCGTGGGCGGCCGACCGTCAGCCGCGTCCCGGCGCAGGGCGGCAACTTCCGCCTTCGTCTTCGCGACCGTCCACCGCTCCTTCGCCGCGCGTGTGACGACATCGTCGAACCGCGAGAGGAGCGCGCGCTCCGACTCCTCGGCCTTGCGGCACGTCGCCTTCACGATCTTCGGATCCTGGAAGGTCTCCGCAGCGTAGCGCGTCATGGCCTGCGTGCCGAGTTCGAGGCCCCGTGCGCGCGCCCACGAGGCAACAAGGTTTCGGTACTGCGTTTCCCGCTTCGCCCCGCCTCGCAGGTTGTTCTGGGCGAGGAGCTTGTTCCAGAGGCGGGCGAGCTCGAACCCAACCTCCCGCTTGATGCTCCGGGCGAGGAGCGCGCGCTGGAGAGAGTCCGGAGTTTTCAGTAGCGCAACGAGGTTTCGCGCGACGGTGCCGTGGAGACCGCGCTCGGCGCCGACCTTCTCAATGAGCTCGCCCAGCGCGACCTCGGGCCGAAGCGTCCGCTCTAGCTCGGCCGCATCGCGGATGGCGATCGCCTCCTCGACGGGCGAGAGGCCCTCTCGTTCCATGTTCTCGGCCCACTGCCGCTCCTTCGTGCGGAGCTTCTCGATCGCCGAGTCGGCGGCGCGGGGGAGCACTTTGCAGCGAAGCGCGGTGAGGCCCGCGAGCCGGCTCGCCCGCCAGCGCCGCTCTCCCCAGATCAGCCGGTAACGGACCGCTGCGCTCGCGCCTTCGCCGGCGACCGGAACCACACCGGGCTCCTGCAACACGCCGTACTTCCGGATGCTCGTGACGAGGCTCCGGAGCTTCTCCTCATCGAAAACGCGGCGGGGCTGAGCGGGGTCTGGCTCGATCGCGTCGAGTGGGATCTCCCGCAGTTCGAGGCGGAGCTCCGCCTCGGCGTTCCCGAGGACCTTCGCCGCCTGCGCGCTCTTCTCGAACGGCTCCGCGGGCACGGCCCGCTCCTCACTCCCGGCCTTCCTTCCACTCACGCGATCGCTCATAGCTCGCTGTCTCCTGCGGCGGCGTTTGCCGCCGCTCGTCGGCGTCGGCGCGCGCCGCTGACGCTCGTATCCGGGGCTTCCGGCCGTGCTCGCTCCGCTGCCCGCACGCACTCGCGCTCAGCACGAAACGGCGCCCGATTTCTGAACGTCCAGAAATGCGAACGGGCTGCGCCCGTTCGGTGTTGGGACGCCCTTTTCGCCGGCATCGCACGGCCGGCGAAGTGCCGCTTGTACGGGAACCTCCTCGGGTCCTTAACGGTCACAGACCATACGCACCCTCCGTGTGCCGTCAGGCGCGCGCAATCACGGCGCTTTCCGGAAGCAGCCCGCGGACGGCTGTCACCAGGAGGATGACAGACGCCGCTCAACCTCGCGGGTTGACTGACGGTGGCTGTCACCAGGCTGTCATCGGCGCCGCTTGGCCCGACCGCGCCGCCGTTCGGGGCGGAGCTGCGCCGGGAGTTGATCTTCCCCTCGGGGGCGTTGCATCGTACGGCACGGCTCACCATGCCAGGCACGTTAACCGTGCCGTTCGCGGTTCGTCAACTCTCGATGGAGAAGAGACCCAATGAGCTCTACCCACGTCAGCGTCCGCCTGAGCAGCGACGCTTGGACCCGCTACTCGACCGAGGCGCAGGCGCGAGGCGTCGCCCTGGGCACCTACCTGCGCCAGCGCCTCGAGGAGCAGGACCGGCTCGTCGCCGAGCTCGCGCTCCGGGCCGCCGCCGAGCACGACGCTGCCGCTCGCAATCAGCCCGCTGCAAGCGACCCCCCGAGCGACTCGGGAACGCTCGTCGAGGTGCTGCTCTTGCTCCGCTCGCTCGCGGGTCCGCAGAAGTCGGCCGTCGCCCAGAAGGAAGTGGAGCGGCGCGGCCTCTCGTCCTGGAGATAGCCCATGCACCCCGACGATCGGATGAAGGCGGGCGCCTTCCTCGTGGCCGGGCTGCCGCTCGCGGCGTGGATCGCGGCGGCGTGGGCGACCGCCGAGATCGAGCACCCGGGCCTGAGCCGGCTCCTCCACCTCGCGACGCTCACGGCCACGGGAGCGCGGCCGCTCCTTCTCGTCGCGGCGTTGGGCGGTCTCGCCCTCGCCGTCGTGGTCATCGTCGTAGCGCGCAGGCTGGGGGCGGCCGGCTTCGGCGGGGCTGCGTTCCGGCTCCACCTCCGCGGCACGAGGGTAGTGAGCGCGATGCGCCTCGCTTGGTCCACCCGCGAGCGCAGGCGCCAGCAGATCACCGTCGCGGGCGTACCGATGCCGACGTCGGTAGAGACCCTCCACCTCCTCGTCGGCGGGTCGACTGGGTCCGGCAAGTCGGTCCTCATCCGCGAGATGGCCTACTCGGCCCTCCTCCGCGGCGATCGCATCGTGGTAGCCGATCCGAACGGCGACATGCTCGCGAAGTTCTACCGGCCTGGCGACGTCATCTTGAACCCCTACGACTCGCGCGGTCTCGGCTGGACCTTCTTCAACGAGATCAGGGCCGAGTACGACTTCAAGCGCTTCGCCCTGTCGCTCGTCCCGCGAGGCCAGACGAAGGAGGAGGAGGAGTGGTGCTCCTACGCTCGGCTCCTCCTGCGCGAGACCGCCCGGAAGCTCTCGCTCGTGGGCCAGCCGTCGGTGGCCGAGCTGTTCCGCTGGACGACCATCGCGAAGCCGGCGGACCTCCAGGCCTTCCTCGCCCAGACGGCGGCCGAGTCGCTCTTCGTCGGAGCCGACAAGGCACTCGCGAGCGCCCGCTTCGTGCTCTCGGCGAAACTCCCAGAGCATCTCTCCATGCCAGCCGGCGACTTCTCGCTGCGTTCCTGGCTCGCCGATCCCGCCGGCGGGAACCTCTTCATCACGTGGCGCGAGGACATGGCCGAGGCGCTGAAGCCGCTCATCTCGGCCTGGGTCGACGTGCTGTGCACCTCCATCCTGTCGCTCGGCGAGGACCGGGAGCGGCGCGTCTGGATGTTCCTCGACGAGCTTGCGAGCCTGGAGAAGCTGCCGAGCTTGGAGGACGCCGCGACCAAGGGCCGCAAGGCCGGGCTCCGGATCGTGGCCGGCCTCCAGTCGACCGCCCAGCTCGAGCGGATCTACGGGCGCGAGGAGGCCCAGACGCTCCGGAGCTGCTTCCGGTCGCTCGTCGTCCTCGGCGGCGCGAAGACAGATCCCCGGACCTGCGAGGACATGAGCCAGAGCCTCGGCGAGCACGAGGTGGAGCGCGAGAGCTTCAGCAGGACGACCGGGCTCCGGGGCGACTCGACTAGCAGCCAGCTCCAGCGCGCGCGGGAGCGCGTCGTGCTCCCGTCCGAGATCGCGAGCCTCCCCGACCTGACCGGCTACCTCGCGTTCGCCGGGAACCACCCCATCGCGAAGGTGAAGCTCGACGTGGTCCGTTTCCGGAACCGCGTCCCGGCCTTCGAGGAGAGGCTGGCATGCTGAGCCACAAGGTGCTCACGCGACAGGACGTAGGCCGCGCCGCGAGCTACTACGAGGACGGCGCCGACGACTACTACGCCGGCGAGGGCGACTCCTCCGCGTGGCAGGGGAAGGGCGCCGAGGCGCTCGGGCTCGAGGGCGCGGTCGACAGCCGCCGGTTCCGCGAGCTTCTCGCCGGCCGGGTGACTGCGGATGACCCGATGTCCCGCTCCGCGACGCGCCGGGACTCCCAGAGCCGGATCGGGATCGACCTCACCTTCTCCGCTCCGAAGAGCGTCTCGCTCCAAGCGCTCGTCGGCGGGGACGAACGCATCGTGGAGGCGCACGACCGGGCGGTCGCGCGAGCGATCGCCGCCGCCGAGGAACGCGCCCAGACGCGCAAGAAGGTGAAGGGCGAGAGCCGGGTCGAGGACACGCGCAACCTCGTCGTCGCGAAGTTCCGTCACGAGACGAGCCGCGAGCAGGATCCCCAGCTCCATACTCACGCCCTGGTGCTGAACCTCACCCGCCGTTCGGATGGCGCTTGGCGCGCGCTCCGCAACGACGAGATCGTGAAGGCGACGAAGTACCTCGGCGCCATGTATCGGGCCGAGCTAGCCGCCGAACTGCAGGACGTGGGGTATGCGCTCCGGCACGGTCGGGAGGGCACGTTCGAACTCGCCCACATGGAACGGGCGCAGCTCATCGCGTTCAGCCGGAGGACGGAACAGATCGAACGCCGGATGGCGCAGGAGGGGCTGACGCCCGAGAACGCGACTTCCGAGCAGAAGCAGCGGGTGAAGCTCGCGACGCGTCCTCGGAAGGTATCGGTGGATCGCCAGGCCCTCTTCGCCGGGTGGCATGCCCGGGCACGCGAGCTCCGGATCGACCTGACCCGACCTGCTCCCTTCGACGCGGGCCATCGTCGCCGAACGGCTTCCGGACGTCGTGACCCCGGCGCCGCAGCACACTCCGCAGGCGAGGGCGCCCGGCGCAGTGTCCGGTTCGCGATCGCGCACCTCACCGAGCGCCAAGCCATCATCGAGGAGCGCGAGCTGCTCGACGTCGCCCTCAAGCATGCCGTCGGCCGCGCGACGCTGCCCAACGTTCGCCGCGAGATCGCACGGCTCTCGTCTATCGGGTACCTCATCCCGGAGAGCCCGCTCTACCGCGCCGCCGATGCACCGATCAATGCGCCGGGCTCGCCGAAGGGGGCCTGGGTCGCAGCGGAAGTACGTCGCGGGATGGCGCGCGACGAAGCGCGGACGCACATCGATGCGGCGATCGCGGGGGGCCGGCTTGTACTTGTCGAGCGGCGGTTCACTACGCAGACTGCCCTGGAACGCGAGAAGCGCATCCTCCGGATCGAGCGCGACGGGCGCGGGGCGGCGCAGCCGATCGGCGGCTCGGACCAGATCCGGAGCCGGCTCGCCTCCACTGACCTCAACGACGGGCAGCGCGCGGCAGTGGAGCTCATCACCACGAGCCCACACCGGGTCGTCGGCGTCCAGGGATACGCCGGCACCGGGAAGAGCCACATGCTCGACCACGCGAAGGGACTCGCCGAGGAGCGCGGCCATCGCGTGGTCGCCCTCGCACCGTATGCGGCTCACGTCCGCGCCCTGCGAGAGCTTGGCGTCGAGGCGAAGACGCTCGCCTCGTTCCTGGCCGCCGGCGACAAGGCGCTCGACGACAAGACGATGCTGGTCATCGACGAGGCGGGCACCGTCCCGACCCGCCAGATGGAACGGGCGCTCAAGCTAGCCGAGCAAGCTGGCGCGCGCGTCGTGCTTCTCGGCGACACCGGGCAGACGAAGGCCATCGAGGCGGGGCGGCCGTTCCACCAGCTCCAGGCGGCCGGCATGCAGACCGCCGTCATGGCCGAGATCGAACGGCAGAAGGATCCGGCGCTCCGGGAGGCCGTGTCGCTCGCTGCGCGAGGCGAGAGCGAGTCCTCGCTCGCGCGCCTCTCCGACGTCCGCGAGGTCCGGGACGACCACGAGCGCCGCCGGGCCATCGCCGCCGATTACGCGCAGCTCCCCGAGGAAGAGCGCGCGAGCACCATCGTCGTCGCCGGCACGAACGAGGCGCGGCGCGAGATCAACCGTGCGATCCGGGAGGATCTGGGCCTCGCCGGGCGCGGGCACGAGTTCGCGACGCTCACCCGGCGCGACACGACTCAGGCCGAGCGTGCCTTCTCCAAGAACTACTCCCCAGGCGACGTCATCCAGCCGGAGCGCGACTACCCGAAGGCGGGGCTCTCGCGCGGCGGGCTGTACGAGGTCGTGGAGAACGGTCCCGGCAACCGGCTCACCGTACGTGCCGAGAAGGGCGAGGTGGTCGAGTTCAGCCCCATGACCTGCCGCCGACTCTCGGTCTACGAGCCGGAGCGTTCGGAGCTCGCGGCCGGCGACCGCGTCCGGATAACCCGGAACGACGCCGCGCGCGACCTCGCGAACGGCGACCGCTTCGCCGTGGCCGACGTGACGCGTGAGACCGTCACCCTCACCGACGGGAAGCGCACAGTGGAACTGCCCGCCAACAAGCCGCTCCACGTCGACCACGCCTACGCCACGACCGTCCACGCCAGCCAGGGGACGACCGCCGAGCGCGTTCTCATCGACGTGGCCACGAAGAGCAGAACGACGTCTCAGGACGTATATTACGTGGCGATCAGCAGGGCGCGGCAGGAGGCGCGGATCTACACCGACGACCTCGCGAGGCTTCCTGCGGCCGTGGCGCGAGAGCACGCGAAGCACGCGGCGCTCGATCTCGATCGCTCAGACCGTAATAGGTAGTCCTCGGGGAATTGGGCACCTCACGCCTTACCGCCGCGAATCGGCTTCCGCGCCGGAAACAAGCTCATCGTCTTACCCGGCGGTGGGACCGGCTTCTTGCTCTTCTCCTTGGTCGTTTTGGGAGGAAGCACGGGAACGGCCGCGAGCTGCTGCACAGCATCGCCGCCGCCCGCCGACGTCGGGAACCCTGTCGGTGGTTTCCCGGTCACGCGCTTCGGGGCGTAGTCGGTGTGGAACGGTGCGTGAACAGTTATGTCAGCCTGGCGAAGAGCGGACTTCTTGCGAGAGTGATCGCCATCGGCGGGATCGTCATCCCAGTACTTGGAATCGTGCGTGTAGATCTCGCTGATTCCGGATTGGATGATCGAGTTGCAGCAGGCCAGGCACGGGAACTTCGTCACGTAAATAGTCGCGCCCTCGAGTGCGACTCCGAGCCGCGCCGCGTTCAGGATCGCTTCTGCTCAGCGTGGCAGATCAGCCGCAACTTCTCGTCCGCGTCCTTGAGAAGCTCTGGATCATCGAACACCTGCCGCGCAAACCCGTTGAACCCCGTCGAGAGCGCGATGTTCTCCCGGACGATCACCGCACCGACGCGGCATCGCGGGTCCTTCGACTTCGCGCCGCCGAGAAGGCAAGTTCCATCCAGTACTCCTCCCAACGATCGATGTACTGGAGGTCCTTCTGAGCGGGCGGCTCGGCTGTCGAGTCGGGCTGCGCCATAGACTCATTCGTGACCACCCCGAACCAGGCGTCAAGCCGGCCAGTCGCCCCCTCGCTGCACGGCCATCCCCTCAAGAACGCGTAGCAACCCTCATCATTTCGGCATGTTACGCGCCGACCGCGTTCAGCGGTGATCCCCGGACAATGTCGGCCATTTGTCGCCGTTTAAGCCATCGGTGTTGACTTTGTCAGACGCGAGGCGTATCAGAATCGGCGGGGGGCGCGTATGCCGGATCGCGATGAGTTCAGCCGCCGACCACGGGCGTTCAAGTCGCTGAGCGCGATGTTCGAGCGAATGGTTGGAGGTGCGCCGCCCGACGTTGGCGTTGTGGAAAAGGCTCTTCGACGCCTCGTTGCATCCTCGGGCGGGATTCCCAGCCTCGAAGCTGTGATCGAAACGGTCCACGGCGTGCGGCAAGCCGAGCTTTTCGGCTCGCTCGATGAGCTTGGGGCGCTGGAGCGGATCCGCGATGCCGTGGGCGCGCATGGCGAGGGGAAACTCGACAAGGTCCTGGAGCGCTCCGCCGCCGCGGCTGTGCTGACCGGCAGGATCGACGTTCCCGAGATCATCGCATCGACTCTCGAGGATGCGGTGTCGCACTTTGTCTTGGAGGCGCGGGAGGGCGTAATCCCCTCACTCGCGGCTCGTGGCATCGACGCAACCTCGGACCAGTTACTCCGGCCGATCCGGTCAGTGATGAAGAGAGCTGCGCAAGAACTGGCTCGGCGGCCTTCGGCTCGGGCGTTGAAACTGCGGTCGGCGCCTACTCCCGTCGACCTCCACGCGGACCTTAGAGGAGTCCACCCGTGAAGAGTCCGGCGTACAGGTACGAAGTCGATGGCGGTGGTCGCATCGTCGTGAGTCACGGCGGCGGCACTCACATCCTGACCCCGAAGCTGACTGCCGACACGGTCGAGCGCTCGTGGCTGGCGCCATTCGCGCGTCCCGAGCGTGACCTCATTCGCGTCGCGGCGGCAATCCACTCCGTCGACCGACTCTCGCGGCGTATCCCTCAAGGCACGAAGGGGCTCGAGCGCGAACTGCACTGGCAGCGCAGGCTACACGTAAAGCTGGCCGTCGAGGATCCCGACCGCTGGGCAGCGGCGCGCGAGCGAGTCGCTCGGCTACTCGCGTTCATGACGGACGACGAGTGGAACCTGACCTTTGCGAGTTGCAGCGACCATTTGCGGCCCCAGCCCCTGTTCACCGAGAACTGCGAGAATGCCGAGGTGGGGCTGTTCAGCGGAGGCCTTGATTCAATCGTGGGAACGTACCTTCGGTCTCGAACCGCAAAGAAGCTGATCGTTGTCTCTGTACATGGCATCCAGGTTCGAGCGTCTGCACAGCAGCGCGCGATCACCATGCTTCAGCGCGCGAGTTTCTTCTCCGTTCCGCTTCACTGGGTCAGCTTCGACCATCAGTTGCGGCACGCGCACCCTCCGGAGAAGTCGCAGCGGTGCCGCGGCTTCCTGTTCCTCTCGATTGGAGCTGCCGTCGCGAGGACGGTGGGCGCCTCCACGCTCCACACGTACGAAAACGGTATCGGGGCATTGAACCCTCCGATGAACCTGGCTCAGGTTGGTGCGCAGAACACGCGCGCCATGCACCCCGGCACCTTGGCCTCGCTTGAAGGGATCCTCGAAGTCGTCCAGGACGATCCCGTTCGACTCGAGGCTCCGTTCCTGTTCAGCACCAAGGGAGAGATGTGCCGTGACGCGCGCGAACACTTGATTCCGCTCGCGCAAGCATCTAACTCATGCGACGAAGGCGAGCACGGCAAGCCCGACCCGGCCGAGCACTGCGGCCTCTGCACTTCCTGTTTACTGCGCCGAAGCGCGCTCTTCGCCGCGCTGGGGGATAAGGATCCTACCCCGTACCGGAACCGCACGTCGTCGCACGACGATTACGACGTGCTCGCGTTCGAGCAGCAGGCTCGCCGCTTCGGAGGGATGCAGGACTGGTCGACTCTCCTGCGGTCGGATCCGAGCCTTGCCCTCATCGCGAGCTATTCGAAGCGGCGGGGAACCGCTCCCGCCGTTGTCGCCGATCGCATCCGCGACCTGTTCGGGCGGCATCGCGCGGAACTCGACAGCTTCTATGCCGCTCGCAGGCCGCGCCCCAAGATTGCCAGCTCCGAGGAACGCGTATGATCTCGTCACAGAAGCTCGGAGAACGGATCGCGTTCGCGAGAAAGAACGCTAACCTCACCCAGGCGGACCTTGCCGCTAAGATCGGAGTCGCTCGTACGACGCTCGTCGCAGTGGAGAAGGGCGAGCGGCGACCGTCGAACGCAGAACTGATCAAGCTCGCCGGCTTTCTGAAGGTCTCTGTTCACGATCTGCTTCGCGAACACGCAGTGACCGGCGAAGTGTCACCGCGGTTCCGCATGACGGCGCCACCAGGGAACGCCACTGAGGCCAACGCCGTCGTGAAGAGGCTTCAGTCGCTCGGCTCGAGATACGCAGAGTTGGAGCAACTGCTCGGGCTTCGTCGGATTCCGGCGCCGCTGGAGTCGATCGAGGCCTATCGAGCCGATCGGGCCGGAGCTGGCTGGGTTTCCGGCGCACCCAACGCGATGAGACTCCTGGGCCAAGATGCGGCACGCACGGTGCGAAACGCGCTTGATGTTGGAGACGGTCCGGCGCTCTCGCTTGAGCAGCAGCTCGAGCTTCAGGCGGGTTTGAGGATCTTCCATCTTCCGATGCCTAACGCGATCGCAGCCATGCTCATCTGGAGCGATGAGCTCGGAGCGTGCGTTGCGATCAACAGGGGGCACCCCCTCGAACGACGACGGTGGTCCCTGAGTCACGAGACCGCACACTTCCTACGAGACCGCGAAGAGGGAGAGGTCCTGCCACTGCATTTGGCGCGGCGCACGGATCCTGCTGAGGTGTTCGCAGAGTCGTTCGCCCAAGAGTTCCTAATGCCCTCCGGAGCGATCGCGCGCCGGTTCTCCGAACGCGTGCGAGCGAACGGACGGTTCACGATCGCGGACATCCTCTGGATGGCTCACCTGTACCAGGTGTCGTTCCAGGCGATGACCCTGCGACTCGAGGATCTCGAACTCCTTCCCAGTGGAACCTACGAAGGGCTCGCGGAGAAGAAGTTCAAGGCATCGGAAGCTGCCGAGAGCCTGGGGTTGCAGTCGATCACCCAGCCACGTCCCGAACTGCTCCCTGACAGGTTCATAAGCTTGGCGGCTCAAGCCTACGAGAAGGAACTCATCTCCGAGACTGAGTTCGCTTCGTACCTAGAGGTCGATCGCGTGACTGCCCGGCGCGTCTACCAGAGCCGCCGCCAGTCCCAGGTTGAGGACGGAATGGTCGTCGAACTGGATCTCGGGCGCGAGTTCGTCACCCAGGCGGGCCACGAACCGTGAACCCGGGCGACGCGATCATCGACGCCTGTAGCCTGCTGAACCTCTTCGCCACGCGGCGGGAACAGGATCTCATCCGCGCCCTACAGGTGCGCCTTGTGGTGGCGCCCGGCGTGCGCGTAGAGGCCGTGTATCTGGACGGACCGCCGAATGAGACGGGAGAGCCGACGCGAGAGCTCATCGACATCTCGCCGCTCGAAGCGAACGGTCTACTTCGCGTCGTCGAAATCGGTGATGACGCTGCCGATGCGTTCGTCGCGGCAGCAGCTGAGCTCACCGACAACGACGCGGCGACCGTGGCGCTGGCGGCAACGCTCCGCGTCCCCCTGGTCACCGATGACGGGAAGGAGCGACGCGTCTGCAATCGGCTGTTTCCTCACGTGGAAGTTGTTTCGACGCTCTCGCTCGTACGCCAAGCGACCGAGGCACTGGCCCTCGATCGGGAAACGATCAGAGCGCTACTCCGCGATCTTCGATCGCGCGGAAGCTTCGAGCCCCCCCGCACCGATGCAAACAACGGGTGGTTTTGGGATCTCCATGGCCGCGAGTGACGGCAAGAGGCCGGTCGCCGGGTCGCATTACGCCGCGCGCAACACGGAACGCTGTCCAACGCCGGGAACCCTCGGGTACCCTGTCGTCCATTGTTGGGGGCAGGTCAACATTACTGACGATCGGGAAACCTGGGAGGACGAGGAGATGATGCACTCGATTCGCCTCGAATCGAATAACCCTCTACGTGGGGTGTGGAGCGTCTCGAAGCCGGACGAGCACTACTCGGTTCAGCTTATAGAGCCGCTGTCGAAATCCGAAGGGATCTTCGCGAGCGCAGACCTCTGGAGCATCGTCGTTGCGTTGCAGTCGCTCGGGCTCGTGGAGTGGGCGCGCGACAAGTCATTCGACTCGCTGTGGACGTACCTCCGCAACAGCGTCCATGCTCTCGGGCGCAAGCCGCTCGCGAAGATACACATTGCGAGCGGCATCGACGAGCAGGCTCTCCAAGTTGAGATCGTAGGACTCTCGCCGGACCTCGTATCGCGAGCCGAGGTGTCCGTGCGTCGAGCCCTCGTAGACGGGCGAGCGGAACAGGAGATACACATCCGTATCGGCCCGCAGTGACTACTTCGCGCAGAGCGCTTTATCGATGCTTGGCACCGGCTCCCGGGCCAGTCCCGGTGCGCGCGGCGGAGGTTCAGCAACGCGGCGACAGTGATCGATCACGTTTTCGAACCATGATTCGGAACTTCGATGAGGAGTTCCATTCGACCAGATGAACGGTTTTTGCAATGGTGTCTTTATGATCAAGTCCAGCGAGCTTCATTTGATGGTTGGTAGGCTTGTTCGCATCGTCTACGCGGTGGACCGAGGTATCAGCGGAGGCGCGGTCGTGGTGGACGACATGATCACGCCGCCGGTGCTGCTCAAGGATTACGACCCGACGACCCAAGCTGTGACGTTCCAGCGACGCGGGAGCACGGCGCTCGAGAAGCTCGTTCCGAAAGAGGTTCTTCCGGTCGAGTAGGCGCGGTGGCGTTGTCAGAGGGGGCAACTAACGTCAGAAGTAGTGTCAGTTCGGGCCCAAGGAGCGTGCGATGAGTAAGCATGGTTCTTCGTCGTTGAGAGGCCGGGATGCCCGGACGGGCGAGTTCATCACCGTTCGTGAGGCTAGGGGTCGGCCCAGTACCTCGACCGTCGAGCGGGTTCCGATCCCGGGACAGGGCGCGGAATCGTCCTCCCCGCGGGGCCGGGACGCCCGGACGGGCGAGTTCATCACCGTTCGCGAGGCGGAGAGGCGACCCGCTACGGCCGTAGTGGAGCGGATCACGCACCCGAAGAAGTAGGCGCTCAGCGCGCGTTAAGCCAGATAGTGTCGTCCATAGATGAGGTCGTTTATCTGATGCATGTTTGCGTGCACTCGCGTGCACAATGCTGAGAAGGCAATCTCGGGTCCGCGAACCGTCCTCATGCGGACTTCATCTAGATCTCATCCATCCATGCGTGCACTCGGGAACCCCGGGGTACCCCGTTGCACGCATCGGAATCGCGGCAATCACGTAAGTTTCTTGACACTCACTGTCAGTCCGCCGTCTGCTGTTCACCGTAGGTACGCCTACGAGCCGGAGCGCTCGGAACTCGCCGCCGGGGACCGCGTCCGGGTAACCCGGAACGACGCCGCCCGCCACCTCGCGAACGGCGATCGGTTCGTCGTGGCCGACGTGACGCGCGAGACCGTCACGCTCAGATGGAAGACGCGCGGTCGAGCTCCCCGCCGACAAGCCGCTCCACCTCGACCACGGCTAAGCCACGACCGTCCACGCCAGCCAGGGAATGACCGCCGAGCGCGTCCTCATCGACGCGACGACGAGAAGCAGGACGACGTCGCAGGAGGTGTACTACGTCGCGATCAGCCGGGCGCGGTTGGAGGCGCGCATCTATACCGACGACATCGCACGCCTCCCCGCCGCAGTCACGCGTGAGCACGCCAAGTACGCGGCGCTCGACCTTGAGCGCCGATAAGGTCAGTGCCCGGGTTTGGCCGGTCGGATCTCGCTGACCCGGCGTGATAGCGCGATACCAACTATTCGTTCATCGTATCGGCAGTACGTGACGCACGCGCGAAAGGGTCACGCGCAGGCGAACCGCTCGAGGACGGCGGGTGGCGCTCCACTGATGGTCACACGCCTGAGGATCCGATGACAACGACGAACTGGGCAGCCGTGTACCTGAGGGTGTCGACCGACGACGGGTGGCAGACGGTCGAGAACCAGCGCGCCGAGGTCGAGCAGCTCGTCCGCGCGCGGACTCGAACCCGTCGCATACGCGCAGACGGCGAGGGCGACGCGGCACCGTGTCCTGACGCTAGATGGAAGTGAGCGAACGCGCGTGACAAGGAGGAAGCCCGCGCAGTCAGGGCCTAACGGATGTTGCGAGATGCGGAGGCTTCATCGCCGCGCGAGCCGAGCCAGGCATCCCGGCGCGCGCAGTGCCTGCGCGCGACAAGGCCGCCGTACGATAATCACATTTGAGGCACTATAACGGAAGTCCGTCAGCAACGTACTCTTGGCGCGACTCGGACACGGTCACCCGCCACGGATCCGTAGCGTGGCTCAGCTCGATTCCGACAAGCTTGAGACCTTCTCGAGATGGGCCGAGCTCACTGTACAAGAAGTCGTACAGAGCGCGTTCATGAACTGCCAGCACAATCTGGCGATGCTGCTGGCGCACCAAGGCTCGCAACAGCGCAGAGAGCTGAATGACATGCACGTCATCCATACTCTGAACGGGATCATCGAGAAGCAGAACGCGCATCTTCGGACGCTCGACGAGATGCAGAGCGAGGAACAGACTCAACGCAGCCGTGTTGAGATTCCCGGCGCTGAGGACAGAGGCGAGCTGAGCGAACGGCGTCACACCATCGGCAACCGCTTGCGCGGAAACCACAATGTTGCGCCGCTCGATCTCTGGGGCACTTAGACGAGGAGCAAATACCTCGCTTGGCGCTAGACGTGAGAACAGTTCGACCCATATCGCGTTCAGCTCCGCAGAAAAGACGTGCGCTACCAGCTCTTTCGTCGTCTCCTTCGCGGCGTCGAATACCGCTTTCACCTGGCCGACGGTTTTTTGAACGCGCTTGCGAGCAACTGCCACCGCATTCGCCTGGGCCGTCGCTCTTTCCGCAGATCGGCGCGCTCGCACGTGTGCTTCTTGCGCCGCCTCGAGCTCACCAACGGAAGCAAGCGCCGAGAGAAGCTGCCCTTCGCGCAGCTTCGCAACGCGGGAGCGTTCCTCGATGACGAGGCCCACGGCATCGAGGGTTGCCTCAGCAGGCGCCGCCATACCCAGTTCGTTCGCAAGTCGAGCAATTTCGGATACGGTCCATTCTTGCCGGAGCGACAGCGTATTCGCGCGAGCCTGCTCATTCAACAAGACCGCCTGGCCGCGAACGAGGGCGGCCCGCCGTTCCACCAGCGCCACGGCAGCGTCGATCCGTTCAGCCGCGCTTTGCAGCGCAGCATGGGTTTCCGGCAACAGAGCCGCGCCGAGTTTGTCGTATTGAACTCGAAGCGCTGACAGTTCGCGGTCGAGCTGATCACCTTCGGCACGTAAAGCGCGCTCCTGCCGGAGCGCCGCGTCGTCCGCCGCCGTCATTCCTCCAAGCAGCCCAATTTGTCGCCGCACGCCTTCCGCAAGCGATCCGCGTTCCAGTTCACCGTAGTCGCGAGCGCACACCGGGCAGTGATTGGACGTTTCAACATGCGGAAGCGCCCGCTGCAGGAGCGACAACAGGTCCTTTCGCGACGCTGCCGCTTGTTGGTCGACTATAACGGCTTCTTGTCGCGCGGAGTTGATAGCTCGCTTCCGCTGCTCGATAACGTCGATGCGGCCACGCAGCTCGGCACGCGTCGCGTCCACCACACGCACGCGCGATACGGCCTGCGAAATGGCCTCGTGGACGCCTCGGACGCGAGCGGAAGGATCGCTCTCGCCGGGAAGTAGCGCCGCAGACACTCCAGCGAGTGCGGCCGAGCGAACACTTTCGTCTACGGCTCGCGTCAACTCAGCGTCGACTGCTTTAAGCGCAGAACTTGCCTCCGCAAGTCGCGCAGGGAGGTCGGCCGACATGGCCGGGACTGAGACCGCAGCAGACGACACCGTGCCTGCGACGCGCGCCCGTACGCTCTGCACTACGTTGTACTCCTCGCGAGCGGCTGCGATTAGCACGCCCAGTTGGTCACGTAGGCGAGCGGGCTCCTCGTCCGCGGTGAACGCGTCGCCCAGTGCGGCCGCAGCTCCGAGCTTCTCGGCGACTCGCGCGCGCAGTTCGATCGCACGAGCTTCGGCCGCCTTCAGCGCCGGGCCTGCAACGTCTAGTTGCTGCTGAACGTCCTTTTCGTTCGCGTCGAGGCGGGCCAGCGCGGTAGAGCGCTTTCGAAGGCGTCGGATATCTAAGGCGTCATTGAGTCCATCGACCAAGTTACTCGTGACATCCAAGCGGAGTAACTCTCGGACGAAGCGCACGAGCGGGGCCTCGTCATCCTCCTCGCTCGGGGTCTGATACGTCTCGAGCAGCCGCGTGAGACGGGGCTGAGAGAGGTAGCACCGCTCCTGAAAAAAGCGAGCGTCCTCTCCCGCTACAGCGGGAACTCCCTTGACGAGATTGTCTGAACCAACGTGCAGACGCGACGAATAGACCTCCCCCTTGCTGTCAGCCCAACTCAGACCGACCTCACCGGCGTCGGCCTTCACGTTTCTCAGCGACCGAGGGTAATCCGCACGGTAGAGTTCGAGATCGCGAACGTGTCCGGTGAGACCGAATTCTATAGCATTCAGCACTGAACTCTTGCCGGTGCCGTTCGGTCCGTGAACGAGAATTACGTCCGCATCGAGCGGAACCGTCGCTTCGACCTCAAATCGGCGAAAGCCCTTGATGCTTAGCCGTTTTAGGCGGGCGATCACGGTTCCTCCGAATCGACGGCGGCCGCGTCGTCTACAGCCTCGAGCATTGCCCTGTCCACAGCGGCACTGCCATCGCGGGCCGCAGAAAGGAGACTGATGACGAGCGGAGCATTCGCATGCTCGCCCAGTTTGCGGGACAGAACGACATCGGCGGATCGAGTTTCGGGCGAGTGCGTCGGCAATACGAGCGGCAACAAAGGTCGAAGAACGCGCAGCGCGTCCGCTCCACGCGTGACGATATATACGGGGCAGATGCGCCTGATATCTTCGTAGTCTCGCATCAGATCCGCATCCTGATCCTCGGACACGACGACGAGCGACACGGGACGCCACGACTGCCGCGTTTCAAGCGCGGCAAGAAGCGCTCGTGTCAACCGCGCCAAAGACGTCGGCAGGCGCTTCTTGCGTTCGACAAGAATCAGGTCCCGCTCGGTCCCCGGCCCGATGAGGACGTCATCGAAACGCAACGCCACATCCTCGATCCGAATCGGCTCCGTCAGGCGCCGGTATCCGGCCTCGACCAGAATCTCGATGGGATCTCTATGGTGCATGGGGCAGTCCGAGCAGCTCGAGCTTCAGCTCTTCAACCATCTGAGCAGGTGTGTAAGGCTCAGACGCGATTTCGTCGAACCACACTTCGTAGGGGCCGGCCGAACGGCCCCGAGAAGGAAGCGTCGCCCCTAGTCCCCTCCTACGCTTTCGCGGCCTCGACCCGGTCGGGTATACAGCAACGGTTTCCGCCGCGTGAGCCGACAGCATAGAGGCTTCCAGACGATGCATCGCGAGCAGCGAGTCGCGAACCACAACTATGCGCCATTGCCTAAGGCCGATCTTCAGGAACGCATGAAAAGCGTCGCTGCCCGGGCGTGGCGGCTCTGCCGACCATGCACCAAGCGTGTCTCCGTGTGACAGCGCGGCAAGGCAAAGGAGAGCCCTGGCGTCCTCCGGCGCACCCTGCGGGTGACCGAGTTGGATTCGCGACACGGGAACGTATGCAGTCTCCCGCGAAATCGGTCTGTAGTGCCTATATAGGCCGTGAGCATGCGCGATGTGGCTCGGGAGACATTCCGAGAGTCGCACCCATCGCTCGGACGGAGGCAAGCGGTCGTAGTGATCGCGGATCCGGTTCTGCGTATTAAGTAACCACGCCCGCACGAATTGAAGCTGCTCAGGCGTGAATGCCTCTTGTCCCGCGTCGCAGATCGCGAGCAGCTTTCGAAATACGAGCTCGAAGTAAAGCGCGCCGAAAAGCGGCTTCGCGTACAGCCCAATCGTCGCCGCTCGTTCGATTTGGCCTGCGTTGGCCCCAGCGTAGTGCTTGCCGTACAGCGTCTTGAGAATTCGTTCCTGAGCCTCTCCCGCTTCAGCTTGCGCGAACGCCGCGCGCGAAGGAGCCCACGTCGCCCACGGCTCGCGACCTACGACGGCCTGCTCGAACTGCATTTGAATGTTTACATCTTGAGCGGAGAGCCCGACCAAGAGCGCAGGGAAGTACCGTACAGCCGTCCGAACCTCGTCGCGGATTGCGAGAAACTGCTCAGACATGTTCCACTCGTTGATCCGCTTCTGAGTGGCCACAAAATGCTGCTTTGCGTCGGGATGTTTCGCGGCTCGAACCGCGCATCCATGAAACTTGACGAGGCGCGGGCCCGGTTCGACTCCGTCGAGGTCGGCAGGCGAGATGACTACCGGAAGAGGCGGCGCGTGGCCATCCTGAGCATCCCGGTACGCCGCCTCGATTAGCCCATCCCAATTGGTAGTCAGGATGCGCGGAACCACGCCCTCCATGACAAGTAGCGCAATGAACCGATGTTCCGCGTCTGGGAGTACAGCCGGCTCGCTGTACATGCGCGGAAGGTCGAGCACATCAAAGACTAGCGAGCGATCTCCTGCCGCAAGGTGAACGTCCTCCTCAAGAACCTTCGAGTAGTGCGGGCACAGTTGATCGATGAACGCTTGCGGCGGATTAGTGAAGTCCGCACATTTCGTCGTGGCATGCCGAGCAATCTTTTCGAGAGCCGCACGGTACGGGCACTCAGGGTCCGTAACATCAACGTGCGCCGCGAGACTGGTTACAAGCCTGGTCATGAGCGCAGCAACAGGCTGAAAGCGCTCACGAGAGATTCCAGAGCCGACCCACAGGGCGAACTGGCCGCGGAAAATGGCATCAGTGAGCTGCGCCCGACGGCCACACAGCTCGTCAAGTGCCTCGGTCAGCGTTGCGCGCCCTGCATCCACTGATAGCAGAGTCTACACTGCCCGTAGCACCAGACAAGGCGAAAGCACGCGCCGAGCGCCGCGTGCGTAGACTCGTCATCCGTCGCCTAAGTTATACGCCTACCGGCGGACTACCGATCTCGCGGTTACACCTTCCTGCGTCGTTCGTGCGCGGCCGCGCGCACGGCGGCGACCCGTCTCTCACCAGACCCATTCACACGCGGCGCGCGAAAGAACGAGGCGGGGGAGTCACCGGGCTGGTCCTCTGCGTTACGTCCCGGTCAGCCGTTAAGAGCCACTCGTTCGATCGCCAAGAGGCACAGCGATTCAGTGTGCGTCGTCACGGCGACGAGCCCCGCCGCAGGGACGCCGCCAAATGAGCCTCCGAGACCGGATCGCAACGGGCACCGGCGGCCCGGCGAAGGTGCTGTGCCGAGTCGCATCGGTCGCGAAGGGCTGTGCGGCGGGCGCGCTCCTCTCGCAGCGGCGCTGTCTACGGCGCTCCTCGCGGTGGACGCGCCGGCAGCAGCGGTCAGGCGGGCATCACGCCCCGCTCGGTCAGCGGCACCACAGTGGCGTCCTTGCCGAGCCGGATGCGATCGAACGCGGCGGCCACAAGCTCCGCCGCTGCCGCACGCTGCTCGACCATCTGAGCGCGCCCGTATACGTCGGCAGCACCGCCGAACCCCGACGCGCGCAGCACGGCAACGTGGCCCAACGATCGCTCCGCGGTCACGTTGTCGACGCCAAGGTCCATCGCGAACGTGCGCCAGGTGCGGCGAAGATCATGAACTGTGACTCGAGAGCCGAGCGCGAGCCGATCGCCCGTCTGGAGGCGGCTCAAGGCGCGGACGACCGCCTTGGCCTCGATGTGGCGCTTGCGATCGAGCGGGCTCGCCAGGACCCACGGGCTATCGCCCGCCTCCTCGCGCAGCCGCTTTAGCATCGCCACCGCGGTCGACGGGAGCGGCACCACGAAGCCCTCCGCCTCCTCCCGCTCCTCCTTCCGCATCTTCAGTCGGCCCGCCACGGGCGGCACCGTCCACCGCTTCGCGTCGAGATCGATCTCGATCCACTGCGCGCCGATGAGAGACTGTGACCGGAGCGGCACGTAGAGTTGGAACGCGAGCGCCAGCCGCATCGTCGGCGAGAGCCGCTGCCGCTTCGCTGTGCCGTCGAGCAGCGCCGTCAGTTCGAGCGCGTCGAAGAACGCCTTCACCTCCCCTGCCTTCAAGTAACGGCTGCGCGAGGTGGCGCGGATGCCGAACGTCCGGGTTTTGGCGACGACGGCGGGCGAGGCGTCGAGATCCCCCGTCTCGACCGCGTGGGCGAAGATCGATTTCAACTCGCGCAGCACAACACGCGCGGCGCCCGCGCCGCCGATGCGCCGGGTCATCATCTCTCCTTTGCGCGTGGTAGCGGGGACCATCCGCTGGCGCTTCGCGTGCCGCACCACCGTCGCCACATCGGACGCCTTCACCTGACGGGCGACCCACTCCCCGAACGACAACCGTTTGGGATCGGGCTGCGCCTCCACGACGTGCACGCGGATCACGTTCCACGCCTCGTCCGCGCGCTCGCGGTGGGAGAGAATGTCAGTCCGGTACTGCTGCGCGATCTGCGCGACGGTCCGCTCTGCGGTGCCGTCCACCTCGCCGCGCTTCTCCTCCTGGGCCTTCAGGAACGCATCGCGCGCAGCGCTCAGAGTCAGCGTGCCCCGCCCGCCGTCCACCGACCACCTGCCGAGGGCGATGCGCTTGCGCTTCGCCTTGCCCGTGTCCGGGTCACGAACGTCGGTGAAGCGGTAGAACGTCTTGGCGCCGCTCGGACCGGCGCGGACCACGAGCCCGCGGCACCGACGGTCCGTCACCTCCTCGCGCCGCCGCGGATTCCAGTTCGCCAGCCACTCGCTCGACAGATCCACGTGCTTCATGGGCGACCACTTTCGCGTTCGGAGCGACCACTTCCACCGCCGACCCGGGGTGCGTTTGGGGTGCGGGGTGCGCCCGGGGTGCGCTTTTCGTGTATCACGCGAGCGCTCGTGAGACGACGCGAGACTAGCTGAAATCACCGATGATCGCCGGGTGTTATACTACTCACAAAGCGTGACGGCAGGTTGCGTCCGAGTGGTACGACTGCTTGGGGTGCAAGTGGTCGCTGGTTCAAATCCAGTCGCCCCGACTTTCAAACGCCCGTCATCGCACGAGAAAGCGATGACGGGCGTCCTCTTTTCGGGGTAGCAGCCGCCGCGCCGTGTCGCGATTCGGCGGCCTCGGCTGGGCCTGCCTTCGGGCGGGATGCATCCTGCCATGGCCGAATGGACTGAATGCAGCGGGTGCCATGCGACGCTGCCCTCCGACATCCGGGAGACTCCCGAGCCGGCGCCGTGCCCACACTGTGTAGTGTCCACCCTCTGTCAAGACAGTGCCGCCGGCGGAAATCGGGCAAGTTGAGCGGCACGGTCTTCACTTCTTACGCAGCTCTCTCGACGCCGCCCCCGAGCTTCTCGGCGCGGTGCTCGGACGGCGTCTTCCAGCCCAGTGCCTGATGCGGTCGCTGGGTGTTGTAGCGGTGCTGCCAGGCGAGGAGCGCCTCGCGCAGCTCGTCGGCGCCCTCCCAGTCCCGCAGCCAGACGACCTCCTCCTTCATCGTCCGGATGACCCGCTCGGCGACGGCGTTGCCGGTCGGGCGGCCCACCGGTGCGAACGTGTGGACGAGGCCCCACTTCTCGACGAGCGCGGCGCAGTCGGCGCCCGTGTACTGCGGGCCGTGGTCGGTCCGCAGCTCGACGCCGGCGGGTACGTACCTCGGATCACCGAAGGCCTCGCGCAACGCCTCCTCGACCGAGGCGAGCACAGCGGGGCCGTACGCCGTGCCCACACTGCGGGAGCACCATCCGAAACTGGCACGTCGATTACGAGGAGAGGTGCACGGTTAGCGATGGCCTCGCGTTCAAGCTGAAACGTCCCGGCATGAAGGAGCCCGTCGCCGAGGAGAAGGTCGGTCGCGAGCAGAGCCGGGATGGCTCGGGTCGCGTGGTGCATAAGACTTGGTACATCGATTGCAACCGCGACCCGCCCTGGTACTACGAGAAAGTCGTGGGCACCGCGACTGGCGAGGTTCTCCGCGAGTGCAGTGAGCCGCTCGCGGACCATCGCGACCGTGGCTCCGCCAAATTCAACAAGGACTCCTAGTCGCTACGGACTTGAGTCCGTGTGCCGTCGCTCTACGACGAAGCCTCTGGTCGGACAGCTTCACATTCGACATGCTCTCATAGTAAACACGAGGAGCTGCGTCGGTTCAAACTCCATTGCGACGGAGGGCAGACTAGATGGCGCTCGTGAGGTGCTCGGAGTGTGGGCGGGACGTTTCGGACAAGGCGGCGGCGTGCCCGTAATGCGGCGCGCCCGTGCCGACGGTGGCGTCTGCCGCGGCCTCCCCCTCGCCCGTGAAACCCGTGAAGGCCAAGAACGGCATTCGGCCATTCACCCTAGTCCTGTTCCTGCTGCTCGCTGGCGCAGGCTACGTCGCGTTCAAGGTCGTGAACCAGGGCGCGAGCGTGCGCAGCGCGATTGCCGGCCCGGAGACAGTCGTTTCAGAAACCGTGTCGCTTGATGAGGGCGCAGCCAAGTACTACGGCTTCTCGCTCCCGACGCAGGGAAAGGTCGAGGTAACGGTCGCCGCGGCGCCGAAGTCGGTGAACGTCTACCTGATGGATGAGCAGGACTGGCAGGCGTACAGCAAGGCCCGCCAGAAGGTGACGGGCGGCAAGTTCACGTATCGGCAAGCGCCATCTGCCAGGTCCGTCCTCAACATGAAGCAGAGCGACCTCCTGCCAGCCGGCTCATGGCGAGTCGTCGTGGAGCGCCCTCAGGAGGCGCTCCTCTTCGGCGACAGCACCGCCGCGACGCTGACCATCGTCGCCTACTAGCAGCGGCGGCCTGAGCGAGCAAGCGCCCATCGGCCCATCCACTGAGGGTATGGGCGCATGGGCTCCAGCCCACCGGGCCTCCCCGCCCGTGGGTGCGCCCGACGCCGGCGCGACGCCCATTTCGTTCCCCGTCGGCAGCCGAAACCGGAGCTGCGCCAGCGCCCGCCGCTGTCCCAGACGACGAGGACGACGAGGACGGTGAGTGGGTGCGTCCGGGCCGCAAGCGCACTCGCGGGCGCCAGCGGTGCAGCCCCCGTCGAAGCTCCGTTCGAGCTGAGGATGGGCCCGACGTGCAGACTTCCGGCTACCAAGACCGCGGCCCCGCTCGGATCATGACGTCAGTACATCACGTCCCAGAGCCTGTTCCGGTCGAAGGGGAACTTCGGGAGGAGCCTGGGTACGCCGGTTACTACTCAGGCCAGCGGGTGGCGTGCCCTCAACGCACGTTACTGTGAACCGCCGGCACCACCCCGACCAAGCTACTGCGGGAACAGGCCGAGTCTTCGAGGCACCCCCCTTGCAGCACGGCTACGCATGCGCCGCGCTCCGATCTCTGTTCTCCTGGCCACCCTGTGCGGTTGCGGGCTTTTTGTGAACCGGCCCATTGGAAAGGACGCCAACGGCCTCGACGTGTACGCGCCGGAGGAGGAGCCCCCGCACGCACTGCTGGTCGAAGGCGAAATCCGGGATTTTGTCAGCTTTCGCGCCGAGCCCCGCGCCGTAATTGAGACTTGGACGGACGATCCTGCATACACGCCCAAGGCGACCATCGACGAGAGCGGCCATTTCAGCCTGCGGATCGACGTCTGCCGGCGGGAGGCCACGTTCGGCCAGCAGGTCGCCACTACGCTGGTCGTCGGCAGTTCGGACGGCTGCGCGCGCTGGCTGCGTGCGTTCCACTTCCGGGCGCGCCTTGGCGACCGCTGCTCGATCACGTATGGGGCGGACATGATCCCGAAGGAGCGCGAGCCGTTCGTCCTCTGGCTGCGCCCGTGCACCGAGGGGAAGTCCGTGTATCGGCCGTAGCCCATCGAGCCCTCCCCGACGGCCCTCGGGCCGCCAGCTCCTACGAACGCTCGGTCGGAGCCAGGAACGAATCCGACGACGGCGGCGCGCCGAACAGCCGCCGGTACTCGGGGTCACGGTGCCGGGTCACGGTGCCGGAGCAAAACCCGGGGCGGATCAGCAGCTTGAAACCGCTGCCGCGGGTGTTCACTCGCAACGGCCGCCGCCGACGCCAGAAGTGAATGCTGCTGGCCCGAGAGCCGCGTCCGATCACCAGCATCACCCGGTCGCGAAAGGACGCACGGCCGCCTTCGTCCGGCCAAGGACGCGATTCATGGAATGCTCACGCCCCGCTCCAAGCCATTCTGGAGCAGGCAGAGTTCTGCATCGCTGAGCGGACGAGCGCCGATCAATCCGGAGGCGACAGCCCGGCCACGTCCAGCCGATGCATCACCCAGTGGGCGTCGCCGACGAACGGATACTCGACCAGGTCGATCCGCCTCGTGCGCAGCGACTCCGAGAGCGGCAGCGCGAACAGCGCCTGGTAGGCCTTCCGGCGTTGAGGCCCGGTCTTTCCGAGCGCGAGGTACTCCGGCGCGTCATCGATGAGCGGATCCGGCTCACCGAAGGCGTAGTGCCGGTAGCTCGACCACTTCCAGTCCTTCGGACTCCTCACCAGCCCGGCGCGGACCGGGTTGAGGTCGCCATACCGCATCACGGTCAGCTGATGCGCGCCCTCGGCCTGGATCCGCGGCGAACGCATCCGCTCCATGACCACCTGGCCGCGCCGGTCGCGTCGCCTGTTGTACCAGCGCGCGAACTGCCCGTTCACCACCTGCCAGAAGCGGCTGAACTGCTCCTGGTCGCGCCTCGTCGTGCACGTGACGTGCGGGTGCGTGCCCATCAGGCAGTACGAGTTGATCTCGATCCCGTACTTCTCCTTGTACCGACCGAGCAGCTCGAGGAACTTGTCCGTCGCGCCGGCCTCCTCGAGGACGCGCTCGAAATCGTGCGCGCGCCAGGTGCAGTGATTGCTCGAGTCGCGCTCCACCAGCGCGAAGCGCGGAATGCGGGCCATCCCCGGGCGCTACGCAACTCGGGTGCCAACGACCTGACGGGATGTTCGTGGGAGTCGCACCGTGAGGCGCGGCCGCAGAACGGACCGAGGTCCGCGGCGCGTCCGAACTGCCGATTCTTGCCGACTGACTCCGGCACCAGGTCCCGTCCGAACTGCCGATTCTTGCCGACTGACTCCGGCACCAGGTCCGCGACTGACTCCGGCACCAGGTCCGACTGACTCCGGCACCAGGTCCCCAGGTCCCGACTGACTCCGGCACCAGGTCCCCGAGGACGCGCTCGAAATCGTGCGCGCGCCAGGTGCCCCAGTGTCCCCGTGCCGCGAAGCGCCCCCGGGCGATCGTGCTTTACCATCCGCGAAACCCGTCTTGACCCGGGTCACGCTGGGGCGCGTCCATCGCCGGTACGGTTGCCCCGTGCCCCGCCGCACCGATGCTGCCCGTCGTCAGCGCCTTCCGGATGTTGCGAGTCGAGCCTTGCTCGCGGCCATCTCCGCGGCGATCGGACTGGTCGTCGCATCACTCTCCGCGAGGTGGCTCGGCGCAGGCGACCTGGGTCGTCGGTTGGGCCAGAGCCCGGCCGGCTGCTACGAGTTGGATCACTGCGGCCTCTCCTGGCGGTGGACGCTCGGGTTCCTCCTCGTCGTGTGGGGCCTGCCCGCCGTGGCGTTCGGCGTGGCTGGGTGGTCCGGCGCAGCGCGCATGAGCTGGTCGGCCCGTGCTCGAGCCACACTCCTGCTCTCGCTCGGGGTGGTCGCGTACCATCTCGCGTGCGGGTCGCTCTTCGTCCTGGTCGCTGCCCGTTGACCCGTCGAGATTCTGCGTAGTTCCGCACAGGAAGCGCCGATGACAGGCCGACCGCAGCGCCCAGGGGAACGGCTCCCGGCGTTCGGTCGGCCCGATCGCGGTCCGGCCGGCCTCACCCCGCTTCCTGCGCACCCGGCACGTCGGCGTCGGAGGCGGCACCCACCGTGCCCGTCCGCGGCGCGCGATGCGCCGCCCTCGCGGCCTCCATCGCCTGCTGCATGGCGGCCTTCACCGGGATGATCACCGAGTACGACTTGAACAGCAGGCCGGTGAGGTACGCGGCGAGCTGGACCACGAAGAACGCGCTGATGGCGAGGTCCACGATCAGGAAGCCGGTCGAGACGAGCACGGGGCGGCACAGCGCGACGAGCAGGAACGTGACCCAGTGGCTGGTGCAGTAGAAGCACGCGGTCAGGTGGCCGAGCCACTCGCTCCGCGCGGAGAGGAACCTCCGCATCGGCTCGAAGACCTCGGTTCCGGTGATGGTGAACGACGTCCCGCTCACGACCATGGCGAGGACGGCGCAGGTCCACAGGGCTTCGACTGGCAGCGGCATGGGATCTCCTCCTCCGTTCCGGCGCGGCCGACGGGGCCGGCGCGGTGCGACGCAGTCATGCCCGGGCGGCAGCCGTCGGTGCTTTGCGATTCGCGTTGCCCGATTGATACCTGGCCGGTATCACCCACGGCATGGACCTCCGCGAGCTGCGCGCGTTCCTGGTGGTTGCCGCGGAGCTGAGCTTCCGCCGCGCCGCGGAGCGGCTGCACATGAGCCAGCCGCCGCTGAGCCGCCTCATCGCGGGGCTCGAGCGCGACCTCCGCGTGCGCCTCCTGGACCGCAGCACGCGGTCCGTCTCGCTCACGGCGGCGGGCGCGCTCCTCTTCCGCGAGGGGCCGGCGGTCCTGGAGCGCGCGGAGGCGCTGGAGTCCCGGGTGCGCGAGCGCGGGCGACGCTCCGGGCAGCCGCTGCGGATCGGGCTGTCGACCGCGGGCTTCGCGACCTGGGTGCCGGAGCGGATCGCGCGCTTCGAGGCGCAAGGCGAGGGCCGCGGGGTCGAGCTCACCTCGAACGTCCCGGACCGCCTGCTCCGCGACCTGCAGCTCGGTCGTCTCGACGCGGTCTGCGCGGAGATGGCCGACGAGGAGGCGCCGGGCCTCGAGCGCTGGGTGGTCGCCGAGGACGCTATCGGCGTGCTGCTGCCGGCCACGCACCGGCTCGCGCGGCGCCGTGCGCTGCGCCTGCGCGACCTCGAGGGCGAGACCTTCGTGGTCCACCCGCGCCACGAGCACGCCCACCTGTACGAGAGCCAGCAGCGGGCGCTCCGCGCCGCGGGCATCCGCTACCGGATCGTCACGAAGCGGCCGGACGAGAGCTGCCCGATCCTGGTCGCGCGGGGCAAGGGGCTCCTGCTGGCGGCGCCCTCGTTCGTGCGGACGCGGGCGTCGAACACGCGCTTCCTCCCGCTGCGGGAGCCCGCGCTCACGCACCGCGTGGCGCTGCTGTGGCGGGGCGAGCGCGCGAGCCCGGAGCTCACCGCGCTGCTGGACTCCCTGCGACGGGGCGCGCCGCGCCGGGGCGTCGCCCGGTCCCGGTGACGGCGACCGCCGCGATCGCGCCTGCGAGATGGGCGAGCGGGACCGCGACGATGCCCGGCGGCGCGCCGACGAGGAGCATCCGCCCGGTGGAGAGCTCCCATGCCAGCTTCGCGACGCACGCCGCGAGCGCGACGCCGGAGAGCGTCGCCATCGCTCCGCCCTCGCGCAGCCCCACGAGCGCGAGCGCAACGATCGCCGCGTACGCCACCCCGGAGAGCCCGGCGAAGCGCTGGAGCGTGGGCTCGAGCCAGAGCACCGCGAGGCCGACGGCGAGCGCCGACGCGAGCGCCAGGACCGCGAACCTCGCGCGGCCGCGGCGCTCCAGCATCGCGCCGGCGACGCCGAACGCGAGGGCGTCGGCCGCGAGGTGCGACGCGGAGAAGTGCACGAGGCTCCCCGTGAGCACGCGCCAGCCCTCGCCGCCCTCGACGCGCGCGCGGTCGAGGATCAGCAGCTCGCCCAGCGCCGGCACGAGATACGCGCCGAGGGCAACCGCGAGCACCGCGACGGTGACCCAGGGGACGCGCCGCATCACCGCGTCCCCGAGCGCCTCCACCGCAGCGAGCCGGCCATGGCGCCGCCCGCGAGCGCCGCGAGGATGGCGAGCGTCGCCGGGTCGATGGCGCCGCCGCCGCTGGCCGCGGCGCGCTTTTCATACTCCGGCGTCCGCACGACTTGGATCTCCTCGGGCTGCGCCTTCAGGCGCTCCTGGAACGCGGCGAGCTGCGCGTCGAGCGCGGTGACCAGCTCCGCCGTCGCGAGCTTGAAGCCCTGCTGCCGGTCCTGGCGCAGCTCCTCCGACTCGTTCACCGGCGTCGAGCTGCCCTTCACCACGCTCGTCCCCGGCGCACGGAAGAGGAGCTTGCGGCTCGGGATGTCGAGCACGACGGCGTCCATCAGCGTGCGCGTGTCGTGCTTCTCACCCTGCACGACGTACGCGCCGACGAGCGTCCAGTAGGTGAGCGTCGCCACGCCCTGGTCCTTGAACTGCACCTGGTCGAAGGCGATGAGGACGATCTCGTCGACGCCGAACATGTTCCGGAGCTGGTCCAGGTTCGTGAACCCGCCGCCGGGCGTCAAGTACGCGGTCGGGATGATCTCGACCGACTTGACGTACGGCCGCTCGCGGAAGTGCGCGGCGATCGTCTCCATGAGGCGGACCCGCTCGGTCTCGGGGGCGGCACCGTCGCGGTCGCCGACGTACGCCGCCGGCGTCACCTCCCTCGCCGCCGGCGGGACGAAGGCGATCCCGACGCGGAGCGGAAGCGTGAGCTTCGGGACGGACGGCTGTACCGGCTCCGACTGTCCGGCCGGATACAGGTAGTTGACGACGCTCGTCGCTCGCCGCGCCGTCGTCTGGGCGCACGCGCCGAGCACCGCGAGGAGGAGCAGTGAAGCGAGGGTGAACCTGCGGGACCTGCCACGGCACGTGCGGGCTGACATGTGAGCGCGTCCTCCGGTTGGACGGTTCAGGAACCGAGCGACCTGCCGACTCTACGCCCATACTAGGCTGATCCCTGCTCTGGACGAAGACGCGCCGGCGTGGATCGCACGGGGGACGCACTCCTCGGCGGGACGGAGTCGGAACACGGGCGATCATCCTCGCGCCACCCCTGGAGCTCGGCGGCGCCTGCCCCTCCTCGGCATTCGCTCTCTCGACGCACTCGGCGAGTCGCGGCCGTCGCGTCGCCTCAGGGCGCGGTGGCGGCGACGAACGCGACGGGGATGAGCCCGGGGATCATCTCGGTACGCCGCACCTCGAACCCGGCCGCCGAGATGGCCGCCGAAAGCGACGCCGCCGTGAACCTGCGCGCACCGGGAAACCCGGTCGCCCCGAGGACGCGCGAGACGAGCCTCGAGGTCCGCGTCTCGTCGTGCGCGTACGTCGGCGCGACGAGCGTTCCACCGGGCCGGAGCACCGCACGGAGCGCACGCAGCGCGGCCTCGAGCTCCGGGAGCAGGTGGAGCACGTTCGCGCAGACGACGGCGTCGAACGATCGGGGCGGCATGCCGAGCGCGTACACGTCGCGCTCGATGCACTCCACGTTCCCGAGCCCGTCGGCCTGGACGCGGCCGCGGAGCAGCCGGACCATCGCGCCGGCGTAGTCGGTCGCGACGACGCTGCCCACGACGGGCGCGATCGCGGTGGTCACGAGGCCCGTGCCCGCCGCGACCTCGAGCACCTCGCCCGCCCCGCGGACCTCCTGCGCGACGAGCTCGAGCATCCGCGGGAGCGGGCCACCGAGCACGCGCATCGAGCGGTCGTACCTCGCCGCGTGGCGCTCCCAGTAGCGCCTTCCGCTTGCTGTATCCGTGTCGCTCACGCGGCCAATCTACCCGATCACGACCCGAGCAGCGCCCGCACCGCGTCGGGCGACAGCACCTTGCCGGCCGACTTCACCACGCCGTCCACCACCAGCGCGGGGGTGGTCATGACGCCGAGCTTCATGATCTCGCGGAGGTCCTCCACCTTCTCGACCTTCGCCTCGAGCCCCAGCGCCGCGACGGCCTGCTCCGCGTTCGCGGTGAGCTGCTTGCACTTCGCGCACCCGGTCCCGAGCACCTGGATCTTCATCGTCGTCTTCCTCCGTCAGGGTTCGTCGCTTCGCGGCCTCAGAGGACCGCGTTGAACAGCCAGCCGACCAGCAGGATCCCGGACGCCACCACGCCCACGAACGCGAGGATGAGCGGCGGCCGCAGCACCTTCCGCAGGATCACGATCTCCGGCAGCGACAGGCCGATGACCGCCATCATGAACGCGAGCACGGTGCCGAGCGCGGCGCCCTTGCCGAGGAGCGCCTCGACCACGGGGATGATGCCGGCGGCGTTCGAGTACATGGGCACGCCCAGGGCCACCGCGGCGGGCACCGACCACCAGGCGGACTTGCCCATGAACGAGGCGAGCAGCCCCTCGGGCACGTAGCCGTGGATGCCGGCGCCGACCGCGATGCCGGCCACGACCCAGGGCCACACCTTGCCGACCACCTCGCGCACCGCCTGGAGGCCGCGCTCGACGCGCCCGGTGAAGCCGAGGTGCTCCTTCTCGAACCGCGCCTCGCCCTTCATCGACTCGTACACCCACGGCTCCACGTGCCGCTCCAGCTTCATGCGCCCGAGCACGAAGCCGGCCAGGATGGCGATGGTGAGCCCGGTGACGAGGTAGAGCGCCGCCACCTTCCACCCGAACAGCCCGAGCAGGAGCACCAGGGCGACCTCGTTCACCATGGGCGCTGACACGAGGAAGGAGAACGTGACGCCGAGCGGGACGCCGACCTCGACGAAGCCGAGGAAGAGCGGGATGGCGGAGCAGGAGCAGAACGGGGTCACGACCCCGAGCAACGCGGCGACCACGTTCCCGACCGACTCGCGCTTGCCGACGAGGATCGCCCGGGTCCGCTCGGCCGTGAAGAACGAGCGGACGATGCCCACCAGGAAGACGATGAGCGTGAGCAGCAGCAGCACCTTCGGCACGTCGTAGAGGAAGAACGCGACGCTCTCGCCGAGGTGCGAGCCCTCGGCGAGGCCGAGGAGGCCGAAGGTGAGCCAGCGGGAGAGCGGGTGGGCCGCGGCGTACGCGGCGATCCACGCGACGAGCGCGCCCGCCAGCAGGAGCGCGACGCGCCCGGCGGACGGGCCGCGCGAGGAGGGCTCCGGCGTGACGCCGGTGGGGCAGCATGGCTGAGATGCGGGTGCGTCGAGGACGGAGAGGCTCATGGATACCCTGCGATGCGGCGGTCAGGTCGCGGTGTGGACGAACCAGGCGCCGCCCGCGATCACGGCGACGCCGGCGACGGAGCGGAGGACGGCGGCGGCGCGGCCGCCGGCGCTCCACGAGAGCCAGCGCTGCACGCCCTGCACCGACGCGCCGGCGACCACGATGGCGATCGTGTGGCCGATCGCATAGGCGGCGACGAGCAGGCCGCCGCGGGCCGCGTCGGCGCCGCTCGCCCGGAAGGCGAGGCCGAGGAGCGGGGCCATGAAGGCGAAGGTGCACGGTCCGAGCGCCGCGCCGAAGATCGCGCCGAGGACGAGGGCGCCCAGCGGGCCGCGCCGGCCCGCGGATCGGGGCACGCTCCAGGACGGCAGCGGCAGCACGCCGAGGAGGTTCAGGCCGACGGCGAAGAAGACCGCCGCGAGCGCGTAGTTCCCGGCCGGTCCGACGTCGCCGGCCATCCGCCCGAGGAGCACGGTCGCGACCCCGACGGCGGCGATGCTGGCGAGGATGCCGAGCGCGAAGCTCGTGGACAGGCCCAGCGCCGCGCGGACCGACGGCGGCTCGCGCCCGCCGTTCATGTAGGCGACGACGAGCGGGATGCTCGAGAGGTGGCACGGGGACAGCGCCACCGAGAGCAGGCCCCAGAGGAGCGCCGCCGGCAGCGCGAACGCCAGCGAGGCCTCGAAGGCGTTCCCGAACGCGGTGAGGAGCCCGACCACCGCGCCCTCTCAGAGCCGGACGCCGAGGGCCTTCCACCGCGCCAGGATCCCCGCGCGGTCGATGAACCCCTCGTGCCGCGCCAGCTCCTTGCCGTCCGCGCCGTAGAAGATCTGGGTCGGGATCATGCGGACCCGGTGCGCCTCGGCGGCCGCGCGGTCCTTCCAGACGTCGATGAACACCACGTCCATCCGGCCGGCGTACTCGGCCCGGAGCCCCTCCAGGATGGGCGCCATCGCCTTGCAGGGAACGCACGCTCCGGCCCCGAGGTCGACCAGCCGCGGGATCGCCTTCCCGCCCGCCCTGCCCGCGGCCGGCGCGGCGTCCGCCGCCGTCGCCCACACCGGCGCGCCCAGGACCGCGACGAGCAGGATTCCCTTCAGCCAGGCCTTCGTGCGCATCTCACACCTCCCGGGGTCGATCGGGTGCGGCTTATCGCACGCTGACGATTTGACGGCAAGGGCGGCCGATGCGGCCCGATGTCGCGGACGGGCTGCGGTGACGTTTCTGCGAAGCCCGCGCACCGGGTTGAAACGAAACGTCGCTTCATCGTAAGAAGCGGCGCATGCCCGTTGCCCTGAAGAAGGACCCGTGCGCCCCGGTGACGAACGCCGACGTCGGCCCGGACCTGCGCCCGGTGGAGGGCTCCGAGGCGGACGAGGAGCTCGCGGCGCTCGCGAAGGCGCTCGGCCACCCGGCCCGCGTGCAGATCGTCCGCCTCCTCGTGCGGCGCGAGGCCTGCATTTGCGGCGACATCGTGGACGAGCTGCCGCTGGCGCAGTCCACCGTCTCCCAGCACCTGAAGGTGCTGAAGGACGCGGGCATCGTCCGCGGCGAGATCGACGGGCCGCGCGTCTGCTACTGCGTGGAGCCCCGCACCCTCCGCCGCCTGAAGGCGCTCGTCGGAAGCCTCTAGGAGCCCCCATGCCTGACGCCCTCTCCTCCGCCCCGGCGCGCGCGAGCGTCGCCCGCCGCCTCTCCTTCCTCGACCGCTTCCTGACCGTCTGGATCTTCCTTGCCATGGGCGCGGGCATCCTGCTCGGCTGGGCGGCCCCGGGGATCGTCCCCGCGCTCGACCGCCTGAGCGTGGGCACCACCTCGATCCCGATCGCGGTGGGGCTCATCCTGATGATGTACCCGCCGCTCGCGAAGGTCCGCTACGAGGAGCTGCCGCGCGTCTTCCGGAACGGCAAGGTCCTGGCGCTCTCCCTCGTGCAGAACTGGATCGTCGGGCCGGTGCTCATGTTCGCGCTGGCGGTGATCTTCCTGCGCGACCGTCCCGAGTACATGGTCGGCCTGATCCTCATCGGCCTGGCGCGCTGCATCGCCATGGTGATCGTGTGGAACGACCTCGCGAAGGGGGACACCGAGTACTGCGCCGGCCTGGTCGCGTTCAACTCGATCTTCCAGGTGCTGTTCTTCTCGGTCTACGCGTGGGTCTTCATCACGGTGCTGCCGGGGTGGCTCGGGCTGCGCGGCGCCGAGGTCCACATCACCATCGGCGAGATCGCCCGGAGCGTCTTCGTCTACCTCGGCGTCCCGTTCCTGGCCGGCATGGCGAGCCGGTTCGGCCTGCGGGCGCTCAAGGGCGAGGCGTGGTACCGCCGGGTGTTCATCCCGCGGATCTCCCCGATCACCCTCGTCGCCCTGCTCTTCACCATCGTGGTGATGTTCTCGCTGAAGGGCGAGACCATCGTGCAGGTGCCCTTCGACGTGGTCCGGATCGCGATCCCGCTCCTCGTCTACTTCCTGCTCATGTTCTTCGTCTCTTTCTGGATGAGCCGGAAGGTCGGCGCCACCTATGGCCAGACGGCCACGCTCTCGTTCACCGCGGCCTCCAACAACTTCGAGCTGGCCATCGCGGTGGCGGTGGCGACGTTCGGGATGGCGCACGGCGCGGCGTTCGCCGCGGTGATCGGCCCGCTCGTCGAGGTGCCGGTCCTCATCGGCCTCGTGAACGTGGCGCTCCGCCTGCGCGACCGCTGGTTCCCCGGCGAGGCGGGCGAGATCGCGCGGGTGGCGAACTGCGCCGTGGCGGTGGACGGCCCGGCGGCCGGGAGGGGCCGGTGAGCGCGGACGCGGCCTGGCAGGAGGAGGCGGCGCGGCTCCGGGCGGCGCCGCCGCGCCACCTGCTGTTCCTCTGCGTCGCGAACTCGGCGCGCAGCCAGATGGCCGAGGGCATCGCGCGCGCGCTCGCGCCCGCGTCCACCCGGATCTCGTCCGCGGGATCCCGCCCGACGCAGGTGAACCCGCTCGCCGTCGCGGCGCTCGCCGAGATCGGGATCGAGATCTCCGGCCAGCGCTCGAAGGGGCTGCAGGAGATCGCGCCCGACGTGGACGCGGTGATCACGCTGTGCCAGGAGGAGGTCTGCCCCGTCTGGCTGGGCAAGGCGATGCGGCTGCACTGGGGCCTGCCTGATCCGGCGGCGCAGGCGGGCGACGAACCTGCACGGCTGGAGGCCTTCCGCCGGGTCCGGGACGAGCTTCGCACCCGGCTCGCGGCCGTGTTCCGCCAGCCGGACGGCGACGCGATCCGGTACGGGCCGGCGACGCCGGAGGAGCTCGGCGCCGTTCGCGCGCTGCTCGAGCGGCTGCACCTCCCGGCGGCGGACGTCGGGGCGCCGCACCAGACGTTCCTGGTGGCGCGCTCCGGCGCCGACGTGGTGGGCTGCGTGGCGCTGGAGCGGTACGGCGAGGACGCGCTGCTCCGCTCGCTCGGGGTCGTCCCGCGCCTGCAGGGTTCAGGCGTCGGCAAGGCGCTCCATGCCGAGGCGATCGCCGAGGCCGAGCGGCAGGGCGTGCGCGCGCTGTACCTGCTCACGACGACGGCGGCGCGGTTCTTCGCGCGCGCGGGCTTCTCGAGGATCGACCGCGCGAGCGTCCCGGCGGCGCTGGCCGCGAGCACCGAGTTCCGATCGCTCTGCCCGGCCGCCGCGGTCTGCATGGTGAAGCACCTCCCCCGCTAGCCGGGACGGAGGGCGGCCGGGCCGGGCGCCCACGGCGAAGCTGGGTCGCCCCGTCCGCCATGTCGCGCGGGTGACATCCGGCACGCAGGGTCTCGCGATGACCGCACCGGCCCCCACCCCCGCTTCCCCCGCGACGACGGCTTCCACGCGGAACTGAGGCGCGGCGCCGCCGCGTACTTCGCGCGCACCGGCACGTCGGCGCAGGGCGGGCTCG
This sequence comes from Anaeromyxobacter dehalogenans 2CP-1, assembly GCF_000022145.1. Classification (NCBI taxonomy): domain Bacteria; kingdom Pseudomonadati; phylum Myxococcota; class Myxococcia; order Myxococcales; family Anaeromyxobacteraceae; genus Anaeromyxobacter; species Anaeromyxobacter dehalogenans. The sequence continues at coordinate 1,215,087 of NC_011891.1, read as the reverse complement.
CCATGCACGTGAAGACCGCCGCCATCCTGGCGTGGTTCGCCGCGTCGTACGGCCTGCTCCTCGTCGTCGGCGACGCGTCGGCCTGGCTCGCGGCGGGGCTCCTCGCCTGGGCGGTCGCGGTCCCGGTCCTCGTCCACCGCAGCGCGTGGCCCCTCGCCTTCTTCGTCTCCGGCTCGCTCGTGCTCGGCGTCGTGATGGCGGCCGTGTTCCAGCTCGTCCACGCCGTGCCCGAGGCGCAGCTCCAGGGCGCGCCCGGCGCGGACGCCCGCGCGCCGACCGGCTGGGCGGAGCACCAGGTCCGGACCACGGTGGACTTCGCCCGCTCCAGCCGCGTGCTCGCGTGGTACCTGGGCGGCCCTGGACTTCCAGATCGAGCACCACCTCTTCCCCGGCGCCTGCCACGTGCACTCCCCGGCGCTCGCCGGCATCGTCGAGGAGACGTGCCGCACGCACGGGTTGCCGTACCTCGCGCCGCCGTCGCTCTGGGCCGCGGTGGCCGCGCACCACCGTCATCTGCGGACGCTCGGCGCGCCCCGGCCCGTGGAGGCGTGACCGCGGTCCAGCGAGCGGGCGGCCGGGCGGGGCCGGGGCAGGATTGACGCCCACCGGACCCTTCTGTACGTTCGGGCCGTGATCCCCGCCTCGACCCGGAGCAGGCCGATGCGCTTCCGCGCGCTCCGCATCGCGATCGTCGCCGGGATCTTCGTCCTGCTCTCGGGCGCGCCCCAGGCCATGTCAGCCGCCTCCGCGGCCTGCTGCGGCGACGAGTGCGAGCGCGGCGGCCGCGACGACGGCGGCTGCCCGCCGACGTGCAACGTCGGGGACTGCGCCAAGGTGCGTCCGGCGGTGGACCCGCGCGGAACGCCTGGCCTCGATGCTCCGATCGAGATCGGCCGGGCGTCTGTGGCCCGCGACGCGCAGCCCGTGCTCCCGGTCGTCACCTCCGGCGTGTTCCACCCGCCGCGAGCCTGATCCGCTCCCGTCCTGGGAGCAGTGTGCCCTGCGTCCGCAGGGCCGTCCCTTCCAGCCCCGTGCAGCCGCTCGGTGCGCGCGAAGCGTCGCGCGCGCCACGTCGCCGCGCCCGCGTGCGCGGCGGGAGAAGCCGTCATGCGTCCGTTCCCTTCCGCTGGTCCCCTCCTGTCCGCCGTGGTCGCCGCGGCCATCGCGCTCCAGGGCTGCGCGCGCGACGCATCGCCGCTCGAGCGCGCGGTCGCCGCGCCCGCCCCCACGACCGCCGCGCCGGCCCCCGCGACCCCGGCACCCGCTGCCCGCGAGGCGACCGAGGCCTGGTGCGGGGAGCACGCGGTCCCCGAGGCGAAGTGCACGAAGTGCAACCCGCGGCTCATCGAGCAGTTCATCGCCGCGGGGGACTACTGCCGCGAGCACGGGTTCCCGGAGTCGGCGTGCCCCTACTGTCACCCGGAGCTGGTGACCGCGGCCGGGCACCCGCTGCCGGCGTTCCCCGCGCCCGGCACGAAGATCCGCCTCGCGGGCCCCGAGACCGAGCAGGAGGCGGGGATCGAGACGGTGCGCGCCGAGGTGCGCCCCTTCGCGGGCACGGTGGACGTGGTCGGTCAGCTCGAGCTCGACCAGAACCGCCTGGCCCGCCTCTCCGCGCGCGGTGACGCGACGGTGGTCGAGCTGAAGGTGGACGCCGGCGAGGACGTCCGCCGGGGACAGCCGCTCGTCGTGCTCGCGTCGGGCGCGGTGGGCGGGGCGCAGTCGAGTCGCGTGGCGGCGGAGGCGCGCGTCGAGGCGGCCAGGAGCGCGCTCGAGCGCGAGGAGCAGCTCGCGCAGAGCGGGATCAGCCCACGGCAGGACGTGGAACGGGCCCGCGCCCAGCTCGCGTCGGCAGAGGCGGAGCGCGACGCCGCCCGCGCCGCGCTTCGCGCCGCCGGCGCCGCCGAGTCGGGCCGGGGCGGCCGCTATGCGCTGGTCGCGCCGTTCGCCGGCACGGTGATCGCCCGCGACGCCGTCGCCGGGCGGAGCGTGGGCGAGGACGACGTCCTCCTCGAGATCGCGGACGTCCGGACGCTCTGGGCCGTCCTCGAGGTCCCCGAGGAGCAGGCGGGGAGCGTCCGGCCCGGGCAGCGCGTGGCCCTGACCGTGGACGGGAGCGGTGAGCGCCGGGAGGCGCGCGTCACCCGCGTGAGCCCGGCGGTCGACCGCCGGACCCGCACCGTCCGCGTGCGGGTGGACGTCGCGAACGAGGACCGGACGCTGCGCGCGGGGTCCTTCCTGCGCGCGTCCATCGAGGTGAGCGCGCCGCGCGGCGCGCTGCTCCTCCCGCGCGACGCGGTCCAGCGCGCGCAGGAGCACGACCTCGTGTTCGTCCGGACGAGGCCGGGCGAGTACGACCCGGTGGAGGTCCGCCTCGGCGTCCGCACGCGCGACGAGGTCGAGGTGGTCGCCGGCCTGACGCCCGGGGCCGAGGTGGTGACGGCCGGCGCGTTCGTCCTCAAGACCGAGATCCTGAAGGACTCGATCGGCGCAGGCTGCGCCGACGGGCACTAGGGGCGGCCCATGCTGACGAGGATCATCGACCTCTCGCTCCGCCACCGCTGGCTGGTGCTCGCGACCTGGGGCGCGATCGCGATCGCGGGGCTGCTGTCGTTCCGCGCGCTGCCCATGGACGCGTTCCCGGACACGACCCCGGTCCAGGTCCAGGTGAACACCGTCGCGCCCGCGCTCGCGCCGCTCGAGGTCGAGCGCCAGCTCACGATCCCGCTCGAGCAGGCGCTCGCGGGGCTTCCGAAGGTGGACGAGCTCAGGTCCATCTCCAAGTTCGGCCTCTCGCAGATCACGCTGCAGTTCGCGGACGGGACCGATCTCTGGTTCGCCCGCCAGCAGATCTCCGAGCGCCTCGCGCGCGTCGAGCTGCCCGCCGGGATCGAGCGGCCGGCGCTCGGACCGGTCGCGACCGGCCTCGGCGAGGTCTTCCACTACCTGCTGAAGGGCGAGGGGAAGTCGCTCGAGGAGCTCCGCACCGTCCACGACTGGATCGTCGCGCCGCAGCTCCGGAGCGTGCCCGGGGTGGCGGAGGTGAACGCCTGGGGCGGGAACGAGAAGCAGTGGCACGTGGTCGTGGACCCGCGGCGGCTCCAGAAGTTCGAGCTCGCGCTCGGCGACGTCTACCAGGCGCTGGAGCGGAACAACGCCAACGTGGGCGGGGGCGTCCTCGAGCGCGGCGGCACCGGGCGGCTCGTGCTCGGCATCGGCGCGCTCGGCAGCGGCGACGCCGTCGCGGACGTGGTGATCGCCGCGCGGGACGGGGTGCCGGTGCGCATCCGCGACGTCGCGCACGTCGAGGTCGGGCACGAGATCCGGCGCGCCGCGGTGACCGCGGACGGCCGCGGCGAGGCGGTGCTCGGCCTCGGCTTCATGCTCATCGGCGAGAACAGCGGGACCGTGACGAAGGCGCTCGCGGCGCGGCTCTCCGAGCTCCAGGCATCGCTCCCCCCCGGCATCACGGCCGAGCCGGTCTACGAGCGGACGGACCTCGTGGAGCACGTGCTCCGCACCGTGCGGAACAACCTGTTCGAGGGCGCGATCCTGGTGGTGGCCGTGCTGTTCGCGTTCCTCGGCAACTTCCGCGCCGGCCTCGTCGTCGCGAGCGCGATCCCGCTCTCGCTGCTGTTCGCCTTCAACGGCATGCTCCGGTTCGGCATCGCGGGAACGCTCATGTCCCTCGGCGCGATCGACTTCGGCCTGGTGGTGGACAGCTCCGTCATCCTGGTGGAGAACGCCGAGCGCCGGCTGGGCGCCAGCGCGGGGAGGCGCAGCGTCCTCGAGGTGGTGCGCGACGCCTCGGTCGAGGTCCGCAAGCCCACGCTGTTCGGCGAGCTCGTGATCGCCCTCGTGTACCTGCCGATCCTCACGCTCGAGGGGATCGAGGGGAAGATGTTCCGCCCCATGGCGCTCACCGTGGTGCTCGCGCTGCTCGGCTCGGTCCTGCTCTCGATGACGCTCGCCCCGGTCCTGGCGTCCTTCGCGCTGCGCGGGGGAGCCCGTCCCGAGCCGCGGCTGGTGCGCTGGCTGAAGCGCGGCTACGACCCGGTGCTGGGGTGGGTCCTGGCCCACGCGCGGTGGGTGGTGGGCGGCGCCGCCGCGCTCCTCGTCCTCGCCGGCGCCGGCGCCTCGAGGCTGGGGAGCGAGTTCATCCCCCGCCTGTCGGAGGGGACCGTCGTCGTCAACCTGGTACGCCTGGCGGAGGTCTCGCTGGCAGAGTCGGTGCGAACGGGCACGCAGGTCGAGAAGGTGCTGCTCGCGAAGTTCCCGGACGAGGTGGATCGCATCTGGTCGCGGACGGGCACGCCCGAGGTCGCCACGGATCCGATGGGGGTCGAGCTCACCGACGTGTTCGTGACCTTGAAGCCGCGCGAAGGCTGGACGCGCGCCTCCACGCAGGCGGAGCTGGTCGCCGCGATGCAGGCGGAGCTCGAGGACCTGCCCGGCATGCGCAAGTCCTTCCTCCAGCCCATCGAGATGCGCGTGAACGAGCTGGTCGCGGGCGTGCGCAGCGACGTCGGCGTGAAGCTGTTCGGCGACGACCTCGAGCTCCTGCGCGCGAAGGCCCGCGAGATCGAGGCGGTGCTCCGCGGCCTGCCGGGCGCCGCGGACGTCACGCTCGAGCAGGTCACCGGTCAGCCCGTCCTAGAGATCACGGTCGATCCGGACGCGATCGGGCGGTACGGCATCGCGACCCGCGACGTCCTCGACGTGGTGGAGGCCGTCGGCGTCCGCCAGGTCGGAGAGGTCCGCGAGGGCGACCGGCGGTTCGACCTCGGCGTCCGGCTGTCCGAGGAGTTCCGCGACCCGGCGGCGCTCGGGTCGGTCCTCGTCGCCGGCGCGGACGGCGCGCGGATCCCGCTCCGAGACTTGGCGCGGATCGCGGAGCGGTCCGGCCCGACGACGATCCAGCGCGAGTGGGGCAAGCGCCGCGTGGTGGTCCAGGCGAACGTCCGGGGGCGGGATCTCGGCGGCTTCGTGGAGGCCGCCCGGAGCGCGATCGCCGCGCAGGTGGAGCTCCCGGCCGGCTACTTCGTCCGGTTCGGCGGGCAGTTCACCCACCTCGAGCGGGCCCGGACCCGCCTGCTCGTCGTCGTCCCGCTGGCGCTCGCCCTGGTGTTCCTCCTCGTGCACCTGTCGAGCGGCCGCCTCGCCGACACCTTGCGGATCTTCAGCGGCGTCCCGTTCGCGCTGGTCGGCGGCGTGGCCGCCCTGCTCGCGCGCGGCCTGCCCTTCTCCATCTCGGCGGCGGTGGGCTTCGTGGCGCTGTTCGGCGTCGCCGTGCTGAACGGGCTCGTGCTGGTCTCGCGCGTGCGGCAGCTCCTCGATCGCGGCCTGGCGCCGTCGCAGGCGATCCGGGAGGCCGCTCTCTCGCGGCTCCGCCCGGTGCTCATGACCGCCTCGGTCGCGTCGCTCGGGTTCGTGCCCATGGCGCTCGCCACCGGGCCGGGCGCGGAGGTGCAGCGCCCGCTCGCGACCGTGGTCATCGGCGGGGTCCTCTCGTCCACGGCGCTCACGCTCCTGGTCCTGCCGGTGCTGTTCACGCGGCTCCGGGCGACCGGCGCCGGGCCTGGCGAGGCCGTCGAGGAGGGCGCGAGCGCCGGGGGACCCGAGCCGGCGCGCGATCCCGCGCCGCCGCGCGCCGCGGCCATGCCGCGGGGGGACGCATGACCCCGGCCACCCTCGCAGCCACGCTCCTCCTGGCGACCGCCGGCGCCGATGCCCTGACCTCGGAGCGTGCGGTGGCGCTCGCGCTCGAGCGCAACCCCGAGCTCGCGGCGCTGGCCGCCGAGGCGCGCGCCGCGGAGGCGCGGCTGGAAGGGGCCCGCGCCCCGCTGCCGTCCAATCCGGAGCTCTCGGCCGCGCTCGGGCCGCGGCGGTCCGGCGGCGAGCGCACCACCGACGTCGAGCTCGGGCTGTCGCAGCGCCTCGAGATCTTCGGCGAGCGGAGCGCGCGCATCGACGTCGCCGCCGGCGAGCGCGACGCCGCGTCGGCGCGCCTGGCCGCGCGGCGCGTCGAGCTCGCGGCCTCCGCCCGGGAGGCTCACGCCCGCGCCCTCGCGGCGGAACGCCTGGCCGCGCTGGCGCGCGAGGAGCTCGCGGTCGCGCGCGAGGCCGCGCGGGCCGCGGAGCGGCGGGCGGAGCTCGGGAGCGCCTCGCGCCTCGAGGTGAACGCGGCCCGCGGGGAGGTCGGGCGAGCGGCCCGGGCCGTCGGGACGACCGCGAGCCGCTTGGCCGCGGCGCAGGCGGCGCTGCGGACCCTGCTCGCGGCGGAGCCGGGGGAAGGCCTCCCGCTCGCGGGCGAGCTGCCGCGTCCCTCGGACGTCCGCCCGGCGGACGGCGAGGCGCTCGTGCGCGCCGCGGCCGAGCGGCGGGGCGACGTGGCCGCCGCGCGCCGCTCGCTCGCGGCGGCAGAGGCCGAGCAGCGCCTGGCCCGCCGCGAGGCGCTCCCTTCCCCGGTGCTGGGCGCCCGCTACGCGCGCGAGGAGCGTGCCGACGTGCTCCTCGGAACCCTCTCGTTCGAGCTGCCCCTGTTCGACCGCAACCAGGCCGGCCGCGGCGCCGCCTCCGCACGGGCGGCCCGCGCCGGGGTCGAGCTCGCCGCGGCGACCCGGCGCGCCGGGGAGGAGGTGCAGCTCGCGCTGGCGCGGCTCCGGGCGGCCACCGAGGCGGCCAGCGCCTTCGACGACGGCGCGGTCTCCGGCGCGGAGGAGAACCTCGCGCTTTCCACGCGCGCCTACGAGGCGGGCAAGATCGGCCTCGCCGACCTCCTCCTCATGCGGCGGAGCGCGGTCGAGGCGAGGCGCGATCACGTCGAGGCGCTCGAGGAGCTCGCCGCGGCCGAGGCCGCCCTGGCCCGGGCCGCCGGGTCCGAGCGGCTCGTCACCCGGGACGGCAGGTGACCGCCGCCTGCGCGTGCTGCCGGGCATCGGCCTGGTCTCGGCGCGCGGCGCTGGCGCGGCCTGGCCCGCGTGACGAGAGTTGCTGCACGCATGCCCCCGCTGCTCCTGGTGATCGCCGCCCATCCGGACGACGAGACGATCGGCGCGGCGAGCCTGCTCCTCCGCCACCGGGCGGCCGTCGTCCACGTGACGGACGGTGCGCCGCGGGATCCCGCGCTGCGGGCGGGCGGCGCCGCGAACGGCCGCGAGGCCTACGCCCGGCTCCGCCGCGACGAGGCGCTCGCCGCGCTCGCCGAGGCGAGCCTCCGCGCCGCGGACGTCATCGGGCTGGGCGTGGTGGACCAGGAGGCGAGCGAGGCCATCGCCGCCGTGGCGAGGGAGCTGGCGGCGCTGGTCCGGTCGCTCCGGCCCCGCCTCGTGGTGACGCACGCGTTCGAGGGCGGCCACCCGGATCACGACGCGACCGCGCTGGCGGTGCGCTCGGCGCGGGCGCTGCTGGCGCGGACGCCGGGCGGCGCCCCGGCGCTCGCGGAGATGACGAGCTACCACCGGGGCCCGGACGGCGCGGTCGTCACCGGCACGTTCCTGCCCTCGCGCGCCGCCGAGCGCGTCCGCTGGCTCGAGCCCGACGCCCGGGAGGCGAAGCGCCGGATGCTCGCGGCGTACGCGAGCCAGCGCGAGACGCTGGCGGCGTTCGGGGCGGACGTCGAGCGGTTCCGGTCGGCGCCGCCGCTCGACCCCGGCCGGCGCCCGCACCCGGGCGCGCTGCACTACGAGGCGATGGGCTGGGGAACCTTCGGCGCGCTCGCGGCGCACGCGCGCCGGGCGGCCGCCGCGCTCGGCCTCGGGGAGGCCGCGTGGCGCTGACGATCCTCGGGGTCTCGTATGCGCTCGCGCCGCCGGTCGGCCCCGACGCGATCGGCGGTGCCGAGCAGGTGCTGGCGCTCGTCGCCGGCGCGCTCGCGCGCCGCGGCCACCGCTCGATCGTGGTCGCGCCGCGCGGCTCCGACGTCGCCGGGCGGCTCGTCGCGACGGAGGCGCCGCCCGGCCCGTTCGACGCCGGCGCTCGCGCGCGCGCCGAGCAGGTGCACCGCGACGCGGTCCAGCGCGCGCTCGCCGCGGAGCGGGTCGATCTCGTCCACCTGCACGGCCTCGGCTTCGGGGCGATGCTCCCGGTGGGCCCGCCGCCGGTGGTCGCGCTCCACCTCCACCCCGCCTGTTATCCCGAGGCGGCGCTCCGGGCCGGCGCGCCGCTCGTGTGCGTCTCGGAGTCGCAGGCGCGCGCGCTGCCCGAGGGCGTCCGCGCGCACGAGGTGATCCCGAACGGCGTCCCGCTCGACGCCTACCGGCCGGGCGGCGACCGCGGCGCGTTCGCGCTGGTGCTGGCGCGGATCTGCCCGGAGAAGGGCGTCGCGCCGGCCCTCGCGGCCGCGCGCGCGGCCGGGCTGCCGCTGCTCGTCGGCGGGATCGCGTTCCCGTACCCCGAGCACCTCCGCTACCTGGAGGAGGAGGTGAAGCCGCTCCTCGATCGCGACCGGCGCCTGCTCGGCCCCGTCGGCCGCGCCGAGAAGGCCCTCCTGCTCCGCGCGGCGCGGTGCGTGGTCGTCCCGAGCCTGGCGCCGGAGACCTCGTCGCTCGTGGCCATGGAGGCGCTCGCCTCGGGCACGCCGGTGGTGGCGCGGCGGATCGGCGCGCTGCCGGAGATCGTCGAGGACGGGCGCACCGGGTTCCTGGTGGACCGGGACGACGAGCTCGGACCGGCCATGCGCGACGCCGCGCGCCTGTCGGCCGCCGACTGCCGGGCCGCGGCCGAGCGCCGGTTCTCGGCGGCGGTGAGCGGTGGGAGATGGGTGGCGCTCGTCGAGCGGCTCGCGCGGCGCCCGCGGCCCCGCGCGACGCGGCTCGAGACGGTGGCCGGCGCCGGGGCGCTGGAGGCGCTGCGCGGCGAGTGGTCCGCGCTGTGCGATCGCGCCGCGGCCACGCCGTTCCAGCGGCCCGAGTGGCTGCTGCCCTGGTGCCGTGCGTTCGGGGTCGCGAGCCCGCGGGCGGTCGTGGCCCGCCGCGCCGGGCGGCTGGTCGCGCTCGCTCCGCTCGTGCAGTACGAGGACGCAGGCCGGCGGATGGTCACGCTGCTCGGGTCCGGTCTCTCCGACTACCAGGACGCGGTGGTGGACCCCGGCGACGGTCCGGACGGCGCGGCGCTCGTCGGCGCGCTGCTGGGCGCCGCGGCGGGCGCGGACGCGCTGCTCCTCGAGCACCTCCCTGACCGGTCCCCGCTGCGGGCTGCGCTGGGACAGTGGCGAGGCGCCGGCGCGGCGGCGCCCGACGGCGTCTGCCCGGTGCTGGCGCTCCCGGCGGATCCGGACGCGCTCGACCGGAGCCTCGCGCCGCGCCTCGCGGAGAACGTGCGGTATGGCCGGCGCCGCCTCGCGCGCGCCGGGGCGACCTTCACCACGGCGGGCCCCGGGGATCTCGAACGCCACCTCGAGGCGCTGTTCTCGCTGCACGCGGCGCGCTGGGGCGCGCGCGGGGAGCGCGGCGTGCTCGCGGGCGACGCGATCCGCCGCTTCCACCTCGAGGCTGCGCGCGGCCTGCTCGCGCGCGGGCTGCTGCGGCTGCACGTGCTGTGGGTCGGCGGCCGCCCCGCGGCGGCGTTCCACGGCTTCGTCGATGGTGACCGCGCCTACTACTACGTCGGCGGCTTCGACCCCGCGCACCGCGCCGCGAGCCCGGGCGCCGTGATCGTCGCGCACGCGGCCGCGTCGGCCATCGCCGAGGGCGCCCGGGAGCTGGACTTCCTCCGCGGCCCCGAGCCCTACAAGCACGCGTGGGGCGCCCGCGACCGGCCGGCATGGCGGGCCGTGCTGCCGGTGCCGCGCCGCTGGAGCGCGCGCGCCGGACCGGCGGCGGCCCGCGTGCCCAGCCTCTGAGCGGCCGGGGGCGCCGCGCGCGGAGCCCGGCGCACGTGCACGTCTCGACCCCCGGCCCCGTCGCGGGCCCACCGCTCGTCCCGCCCGGATGGTAGCGTCCGCAGCGAGAAGGTGGACGCCGCGGCGCCCGCGGCCCGGAGGATCCATGGCGGAGGCCACGAACGGAGGCGCGGTGATCGCGGCGGCGCTGCAGCGCGCCGGTGTGGGCCACCTCTTCACGCTGTGCGGCGGCCACATCTCGCCCATCCTCGTGGAGTGCAAGCGGCGCGGGCTTCGCGTGGTGGACGCGCGCGACGAGGCGAACGCGGTGTTCGCGGCCGACGCCATGGCGCGCCTCACCGGCCGGCCCGGCGTGGCCGCGGTCACGGCGGGCCCCGGCGTCACGAACGCCGTCACCGCGCTCGAGAACGCGCGGCTCGCGCAGTCGCCGGTGGTGCTCCTCGGCGGCGCGACCGCGACGCTGCTCCGCGGCCGCGGCGCGCTGCAGGACATCGACCAGCTCGCCCTCATGCGCCCCATCGCCAAGTGGGCCACGCGCGTCACCACCGTCGGCGGGCTGCGCCCCACGCTCGAGCGCGCGCTCGCGCTGGCGCGCGGCGGCGTGCCGGGGCCGGTGTTCGTCGAGGTCCCGGTGGACCTGCTCTACGACGAGGCGCTCGTCCGCGACCTGTACCGGCGCGAGTCGGGCGCCGACCGGGTGAGCGGCGTCGCCGGCACGGCGCTGCGGCTCTACCTGGAGGCGCACCTCGCGCGGCAGTTCCGGGCGCCCGCGCTGCCCTCGCTCGAGGACCTCCCGGCGCGGATCGCGGAGCGGATCGACCTGCGGCGAGGCACGTCGGGACGCGTCGAGCGGATCGCCGAGCGGCTCTCGCGCGCGGAGCGTCCGGTGCTGATCCTCGGCAGCCAGGCGCTGGCGGGCTGCGAGGACCCTGAACGCCTCGCCGCCGCGGTGCGCGCGCTCGGCGTGCCGGTCTACCTCGGCGGCATGGCGCGCGGCCTGCTCGGCCGGCGCGACGCCCTCCAGTTCCGCCACGCGCGCGGGCGCGCGCTCAAGGAGGCGGACGTCGTCGTCGTGGCCGGGTTCCCGTTCGACTTCCGCCTCGGCTACGGCCGCGGCTTCGGGCGCGGCGCGTTCATCGCGGCGGCGAACCTCTCCGCGGCCGAGCTCCGCAAGAACCGCAGCCCCGACGTCGCGGTGGAGATGCACCCCGGGGAGCTCCTGGTGGCGCTGGCCGCGAAGGCGGGCAAGCCGCAGGCACGGGACGCCTGGTTCGGCGCGCTCCGCGAGCGCGAGGCCGCGCGGGACCGCGAGATCGCCGCCGGCGCGGAGGCGACCGGCGAGCTCGTCAACCCGCTGCGCTTCCTGCTCCGGCTCGAGGAGAAGATGGCCGAGGACGCGGCGCTGGTGGTGGACGGCGGTGACTTCGTCGCGACGGCCGCCTACACGCTCCGCCCGCGCGCGCCGCTCGCCTGGCTCGACCCGGGCGTCTTCGGGACGCTCGGCGTCGGCGGCGGGTTCGCGACCGCGGCCGCGCTCGCCCGGCCCGGGCGCGAGGTGTGGCTGCTCTACGGCGACGGCTCGTGCGCCTACAGCCTCGCCGAGTTCGACACGTTCGCGCGCCACGGCCTCGCGCCCATCGCCGTGATCGGCAACGACGGCTCGTGGCAGCAGATCGCGCGGGAGCAGGTGGACATGCTGGGCGACGACGTCGGGACGGTGCTCTCGCGCTGCGACTACCACCGCGTCGCCGAGGGCTACGGCGGCGTCGGGCTGCTGCTGACCGAGGACGCCGGGATCGACGAGACCCTCGACCGCGCGCGGGAGGCGGCGCGCGCCGGCCGGCCGGTCTGCATCAACGTCCACCTGCGCCGGAGCGAGTTCCGGAAGGGCTCGATCTCGATGTGAGGGGGGCCGGGGGCGTCCTCACGCACCCCTGCCGCACCCGTCGCGCCCGCTGTTGCGCCTGTTCGAGGAGGCACGCTCCACCTGGGTTCACGGGCAGTGTCAGACGCGCGTGCGACGATTCGCGCATGGACGCCGCTCCCTTCGCTGGCCTCGGGGCCGCGGACCTGCCGGGCACCGCCGCGGCGGAGCGCGCGTCCCTGCCGCTTCGCGAGCTGGTTCCGTTCAGTCGCGCGGACCTGGACCGCTGGTTCCGGGGTGGCGAGCCGGAGGCCGACGAGCTCGAGCGAGTGCTGGCGCGGGCGTCGCGGGGGCGCGGCGCGATCGACCTCGCCGTCGCCGAGGGGCTGGCGGCGCTCCGCCGCGGCCAGCGGCTCGCGTCCCTCGGGTTCCACCTCGACGACTACGCGCGCGAGGTCCTCGGGATCGGGAAGCGCGCGGCGGAGGGCCTGGCGCGGCTGGGGACGGAGCTGCCCGCACGCCCGCGGCTGCGCGAGGCGCTGCGGTCGGGGCGGGTGGGGCTCCGCGCGGCGGAGACGGTGCTCGCGGTGGCGACCGGCGACGCGGAGGCGTTCTGGGTGGAGCGCGCGGCGCGGCAGACGGTGCGGGAGCTGGAGGACGGGGTCAGGCGGGCGGGGCGCGCCGGCCCGGAGGACGCCGGCCTCGAGGACGGCGACGACGCCTGGGTGACGCTGCGCACGCAGCTGCCCGAGCACGAGCGGCTCGTCGTGGACGCCGCGCTCGAGGCCGCGGGGCGGAACATGCCGGGCTCGACCCGGTCCGAGCGGCTGGAGGCGCTGGCGCAGGAGTACCTGGCGGAGTTCTCGACGGACGGGGATCACGACGGGGCTCGCCCACTGGGGCCGGAGCTGCGACTGTCGCCGGCGGGCGAGCGGTCGCGCCGCGCGGCGCTCGAGGCCGAGCCGGAGCGCTGGCCGCTGCTCCCGCCGGTGGAGGACTGGCCGGCGCCGGACGTGCGCTTCGACGAGGGCGCGTCGGCGCAGGAGATCGACCGGACGCTGCGCGAGCTCGCGGCGGCGCGCTCCACCCTGGAGGACGTCATCGGCGACTGCGCGTACGCGATCCGCCGGAGCGGCATGCACCTGCGCCTGGGATTCGCCACGTTCCGCCACTACGTGGAGGAGCGGCTGCGCTTGCCGCCGCGCGCGGTGGAGCAGCGCGCCGAGCACGAGGAGCGGCTGGCGCGGTCGGCCGGGCTCCGCGAGGCGCGGCGGCAGAAGGTCTCCTACGAGCGGCGCCGGATCCTGGCGCGGCTTCCCGAGGACGAGATCGCGTCCTGGATCCCGCGGGCGAAGGCGATGACCTGCGTGGCGCTCCGGCGCGCGGTCGACGGCGAGCGGGAGCGGCAGCTGCGTGCGCAGCGGAAGGTCTCGGTCCCGCTGCCCCGCCGGGTGGCGGTGCTCCTCGCGGCCGCGCTCGAGACGGTCCGGAAGCGCGTGGGACGGCTCGTGCCGGCCGGATCGTGCCTCGCCATCCTGGGCGCGCACTTCCTGGGGCAGTGGGGGGACGTGCTGAAGCGCTCGCCGAGCCGCGCGCAGCGCGTGCGGGAGCGCGACCTGGGCTGGTGCCAGGTCCCGGGCTGCAGCCACCGCGCGGCCCACGCGCACCACGTGCTGTTCCGCTCGCACGGCGGCGGGGACGAGGCGGAGAACCAGGTGGCGCTCTGCGCCTTCCACCACCTCCGCTGCGTCCACGGCGGCCACCTGACCGTCTTCGGGCGCGCGCCGGACGGGCTCACCTGGCTGCTCGACGGCGCGCCATTCCGCGGGATGGCGGAGGGGTGAGCGGGCCTGCGAAGGCCATCAGCGGATTCGCATCGGAATCTTGACCCAGAACGCGGTCGGGCGGCCCGCCGCATCGCGGCCGGGGGTCCAGCGGCATCCGGTCAACGATCGCCACACCGCGCAGGCGAGCTCCGGCTCGATGCCGTCCGTGAGCATCTGGAACCCCGCGAGCCGGCCGTCGGCCAGGACCGCGAACTGGACGATCCAATCGCGCGGCCCGCGAAGGCCGGACGGTATCCGGAAGGCCCTCAGGAAGCACAGGTCGGGCGTCACCCTCGGCGGCTCGTCGCCAGCCTCGCGCCAGCGGATGTCGACGCCGGCCGGGATCGCCGCGGCTGCCTCGAGGTCGCAACGCGGTGCCGGGGAGGAAGGCGCGGGGGACGAGGCCGAGTGGGAGCACGCGAGGGCGAGCGCCAGCGCGGGGAGGAGCAGCCTGGGCATGTCCCCAGCACATCACGCGCGGTGCAGGGTCGTCCACCCCGGCGGCGGACCTACCGCTCCGGGTATCCAGCGTCAGCGGTCGGTGCACCGCGTCCGCGGCCCGGCTATGGAGCCTCGACCTCGAAAGGAGCGGGACCATGCGAAAGCTGATCGTGGGCGCGTTCACGACGCTGGACGGCGTGGTCCAGGCACCGGGCGGTCCGGACGAGGATCGAGACGGCGGGTTCCAGCACGGCGGCTGGCTGGTGCCGTACTTCGACGAGACGTTCGGCCGGCTCATGGCCGAGTGGACGAAGCGCGCCGGCGCCTTCGTGCTGGGACGCAAGACCTACGAGATGTTCGCCGCCTCCTGGCCGAACGCGACCGACCCGGCCGACGAGGCGGCGGCGGCGCTCAACGGCCGGCCGAAGTACGTGGCGTCGCGGACGCTCACCGAGCTGCGCTGGCACGACTCGCACCTGCTGGGCGACGACGTGGCGGGGGAGGTCGCGAGGCTGAAGGCGAATGACGGCGGGGAGCTCCAGGTGCACGGCAGCTTCGACCTGCTGCAGACCCTGCTCCGCCATGACCTCGTGGACGCGCTGCGCATCTGGCAGTTCCCGGTCGTGCTCGGCACGGGCAAGCGGCTGTTCGGCGACGGCACCCTTCCGCTCGCGTTCCGGCGGGTCGAGACGCAGCAGACCGCGCCCGGCGCGGTGCTGCACGTCTACGAGCGGGCGGGGCGGCTGCGCTACGGCGAGGTGGAGGTGGGCCAGGAGACGCGCCACTTCGAGGCGCCGCAGCCTCCGGGGGCGCGGCGCTGACGGCGGGCGTCGGCGCCCTGGAAGCACTCGGGTCGCGCCGGCGCAGCGAGGCCTCCAGCTCGTCCACCGCTTCAGCATCCATGGCACACCCTCCGGTGCCGGCGAGGCGCCTCAGCTCATCTTCTCGAGGAGGGCGAGGAGGCTCGCCTGCTCCGCCGCGCCGAGCCGCCCCAGCCGATCGCTGTACGCCCGGGAGAGCAGCGCCTTGCCCTGGGCCGAGGCCTTGCGCCCGGCCGGCGTCACCACCAGCCGGTGCCGCCGCAGGTCGGCGGAGTCGATCTCCCGGCGCAGGAGGGCGGCGGCCTCGAGCCGCTTCACGTACACGGTCACGCTGGGCTTCGGCATGCACGGGGTGGCCGCGCGCTCCGCCGGATACGGGTGCTGCTCCACCTCACCGAGGACGAACAGCTCCTTCGGCTCGAGCCCGATCGCCGCGATGCCGGGCGCCGCGGCGGTGATCACCGACGCGTGAGCGTTCATCGGGCTGCAGATCGAGTACTCGCTGCTCGAGCGCACCGTGGAGCAGGAGCTGGTGCCGATGGCGCTCGAGCTCGGCCTCGGGATCACCCCCTGGTCGCCGCTCAAGAGCGGCGTGCTGAGCGGCAAGTACACGCGGCGCAACGCCGGCCAGGTGCAGGCGGGCAGGGCCGCGTTCATCGAGGGGGTCCTGAACGAGCGGACCTACGCCGTGGTGGACGCGCTCGAGGCCGTCGCCCGGGCGCACGACTCGACCGTGGCACGCGTGGCGCTGGCCTGGGTGCGGCAGCGGCCCGGTGTGACCTCGACCATCATCGGCGCGCGCCGGTGGGAGCAGCTCGAGGACAACCTCTCGTCGCTGAACGTCGAGCTCACCGCCGAGGATCGCGCTCGGCTCGACGCGCTCACCCAGCCGGCGTTCGGCTTCCGCAGAGCATGCAGCCCATCTTCCCGGCATCCACAACGGCGGGACCACCGTCGACGGCGTGTTCGCGCCGCCGTCGCCCTTCGGCCTCGTGAAGGGGGACCACCCGTACTGATGGGCGGCGCGGACGCCCTGCCACGATGCCGCGCCCATCCGGGGGCGCGGCGCGGGCGCGCACGGCCGGTCGCCGGCGCTCGACGCGACCCGGCGACGAGGATCTGGCCTCGCCCGGCCTCCGCACCCTAAGCTCGGGGGCGGGGGACGGGATGACCGAGGCCGCAGCCGGGGACCCGACAGCCAGCGCCGCGCGCTCGGACGAGCCGGACCTGGCGCGGCTGTACCCGTGGTTCTCGCGGGCCGACTACGACGCGCTGCTCGCCACGCAGCAGCACAGCCCGGCGACGCGCGCGTGGTGGCAGGCCGAGGGCGCCGACGGCGGGGAGCCCACGCTCGAGCAGGCGGCGCGGGGGCTGTACCTCTCCCTCGTGCAGGCGCGGCCGTGCTGGTGGCTCCCGGATCACGAGGACGGCACGCCACCGACGCGCGCCGAGATCGACGTCGCGGTGAGCGCGCGCCTGTCCGCGAAGCGGGGCCTCGCCGATCGCGCACCGAACCCGGGATCTCCGGAGGACCTCGCGGAGCTGGAGCGGTTCCACGCGAGCCTGCGGAGGCGCGGCATCCCGCCGGAGGCGCTCCGCCCCTGGTACCGCGACGCGTACGCGGCCTTCCTGGCCGTGGCGGGCGGGGACGCGACGTCCTGACGCGCGCCGGTCGGGCGCCGGTCAGTCCGGGACGGCGCGGCGCCGGGGCCGCGGCCGGCGGGCGGGCGCCAGGCCCTGTACGCGCCGCCACTGCGCCGGCGTCCGGCCGTGCACGCGGCGGAACTGGCGGATGAAGTGCGTCACGTCGGCGTAGCCCACCTGCCCCGCGATCGCCTCCACGGATCCGCCGGTGGCGCGCAGGCGAAGGCGGGCCTCGGCCATGCGCTGCGCGAGGATCCACTCCCCCACGGTCCGCCCGGTCTCGCTCCGCACCACGGTGGCGACGTGCGCCGGCGTCCGCCCCACCGCCCGCGCCACGTCGGACAGCGACAGCGGGCGGAGCGCGCTCCCCTCCACGAACGCGAGCGCCCGGCGCGCCAGGCTCGATCCCTCGGTCCGGGGGTGCAGCGTGGCCGCGCTGGCGCGGACCAGCTCGAGCAGGACGAGGCGGAGCAGCGCGGCGAGCGCCTCGTCGCGCCCCTCGTCCCGGCTCGAGGCCTCCTCCTCGATGGCCCGCAGCCACCGCTCGATCCGCCGGCGCCGCGCCGGCGGCGGCCGGAGCACCGGGTGGCAGCCGCCGCGCACCTGCGAGAACAGCCGCAGCGAGTGGCCGGACTCCTCCGGCCAGAAGGCGAGCCCGTACCCCTCGGCGTCCTCGAAGTGCGCCCGCGAGTGCGCGTCGCCGGGCGGGATGACGTGGACGTCGCCGGGCCGCAGCTCGAGCGCGCCCGCGTGCTCGACCCGCGAGCGTCCCGCGGTGAGCAGCACCACGACGGCGTAGGCGTGTGCGAACCCGCCGCCGGCCCGCCGCGTCGCGGGGCCGGCCCGCCGCGCGTGCGCCTCGAGGCGCGTCACGCGCAGCGGCTCGCGGCCCTCCTCGAAGGCTTCGAGGTCCGATGGGCTCGGCGGGTCGATCGTCACGCGCGGCCTCCTCGGCCCGGCCCGGCGCGTGGAACCCGCTCCGGACGGGCGCCCGGACCCTACACCCTGCTCCGCCGCGAGCGCCGCCCCGCAAGGGCCGCAAACGCCTCGGGACCTGGATCGCGCCTTCGCGGGGCGTCATGTCGATCCGGCCCGGGCTCGTTCGTCGCCAGGCCAAACCACCGGAGGTGCCTGCCATGAAGTACCTGACGTTCATGCGAAGCTCCGAGTCGTACCGCGCCACGCTGCCGCCGCCCGCGCTCATGCAGGCCATGGGGCAGTTCGTCGAGCGCTCGTTCAAGGACGGCGTGCTCGTGGACACGGGCGGCCTGCTGCCCAGCAAGGAAGGGTTCCGGATCCGGCTGGCGAACGGCAAGCTCGCCGTGACCGACGGCCCGTTCTCCGAGGCGAAGGAGGTCATCGGCGGCTGGGCCGTCCTGAAGACCGCGACGCGCGCCGAGGCGCTGGCCGTCGCGACGGAGTTCATGGAGCTCCACCGGAAGCACTGGCCCGGGTTCGAGGGGGAGTGCGAGGTGCGGCCGATCGAGGAGTACGAGCCCGCGCCGTAGCGCCGCCCCGAAATCGCCCGTAAATCCGGGGAGGTGAATTCCCCCTCCCCTGCGTCAGCCCCTTCCAGTACAAGGTGCCATGGCGGCAGACGCGACGAAGGGCCCTCCCGGCGGCGGGGAGGGTGAGGTCCATGCTGGCTCGGGGCCCGGTCCGTACCAGGACGAGATCGTCATCTCCTGGCCCGAGCTGCACCGCGACGCTCGCTACCTGTCGCGCGTGCTCCACGAGCTCGGCGACTGGAAGGGCATCATCGCCATCACGCGCGGCGGCCTCGTGCCGGCGGCGCTGGTGGCGCGCGAGCTCGACATCCGCCTCATCGACACCGTCTGCGTGGTCAGCTACGGCGCCGCCGAGACGGGCGGCGCGGAGGCGAAGCAGGGCGCGCTGCAGTGGCTGAAGACGGTCCCGGGGGACGGCGAGGGCTGGCTGCTCATCGACGACCTGGTGGACACGGGCCGGACCGCCGCCGCGGTGCGGGAGAAGCTGCCGAAGGCACACTTCGCCACGCTGTACGCGAAGCCGCTCGGCCGCCCGGTGGTGGACACGTTCGTGAAGGAGTTCCGCCAGGAGAAGTGGATCTACTTCCCGTGGGACATCGACTACCGGTTCGTCACGCCGATCCGCCAGCGGGGCGCGAAGGACTAGGGGCCCGACGTGAGCGTTCCGCGCCTCGAGCTGAGGCACGTCACCAAGCGCTACGGGGACGTCGTCGCGAACGACGACGTGGCGCTCTCCGTCGCGCCGGGGGAGATCCACGCCGTCCTGGGCGAGAACGGCGCCGGCAAGTCCACGCTCATGAAGGTCGTCTACGGCGCGGTGGCCCCCGACGCCGGCGAGATCCTCTGGGACGGGCGGCCGGCCGAGGTGCGCACCCCGCACGACGCGCGCGCGCTGGGCGTCGCGATGGTGTTCCAGCACTTCTCGCTGTTCGACTCGCTCACCGTCGCCGAGAACGTCTGGCTCGGGCTCTCGCGCAAGGTGGCGCTGCGCGACGTCACCGAGCGGATCCGCGCCAAGGCGGCGGAGTACGGCCTCGACGTGGACCCGCTCCGGCCGGTGCACGTGCTGTCGGTGGGCGAGCGCCAGCGCGTCGAGATCGTCCGCGCGCTGCTCGCCGACCCGCGGCTCCTCATCCTGGACGAGCCGACCGCGGTGCTCACGCCGCAGGCGGTGGACAAGCTGTTCGAGACGCTGCGCCAGGTGGCCGCGAACGGCTGCTCCATCCTCTACATCAGCCACAAGCTCGACGAGATCCTGGAGCTGTGCCACGCGTGCACGGTGCTGCGCGGCGGCCGGGTGGTCGCGACCTGCGATCCCACGCGGGAGAGCACCGCCAGCCTCTCGCGCATGATGATCGGCGCGGAGCCGCCGAGGCTGGAGCGGCGCGAGGCGAAGCTCGGCCCGGTCGCGCTCTCGGTCGAGCGGCTCGCCCTCCCCTGCCACGATCGGTTCGGCGTCGCGCTCGACGACGTGTCGCTCGAGGTCCACGGGGGCGAGATCGTCGGGATCGCCGGCGTGTCCGGCAACGGGCAGCAGGAGCTGCTCGCCGCGCTGTCCGGCGAGGACCCGCGCGCGGAGGCCGGCGCCATCCGGCTGTTCGGCGAGCCCATCGGCCGCACCGGCGCGGCCGGCCGCCGCCGCCGCGGGCTGCACTTCGTCCCGGAGGAGCGGCTCGGGCGCGGGGCGGTGCCGTCGCTCTCGCTCGCCACCAACATGCTCCTCACGCGGCAGGAGGCGCTGCGCGCGTTCGGCTGGATCGATCGCGCCGCGCTCCGCGACCAGGCGTCGGGCGTGCTGCGGCGCTACTGGGTCAAGGCGGCCGGCCCGGGCGCGGTGGCGCGGAGCCTGTCGGGCGGCAACCTCCAGAAGTACATCGTGGGGCGCGAGCTCGACGCGGTGCCGAAGGTGCTCGTGGTGGCGCAGCCGACCTGGGGCGTGGACGTCGGCGCGGCCGCGCAGATCCACGCCGAGCTGCTCCGCCTGCGCGACGCCGGCGCCGCGGTGCTGGTGGTCTCGGAGGAGCTGGAGGAGCTGTTCGCGCTGGCCGACCGGCTCCACGTCATCGCGAAGGGCCGCCTCTCGCCGCCGCTGCCCGCCGCCGACGCCACCGTCGAGCGCATCGGGGAGTGGATGAGCGGGCTGTGGGCCGGCGGCCCGGGCCGCCCGGAAGCCGTCGCCGGAGGGCCCGCGTGATCCGCCTCGACGTCCGCCCCACCCCGTCGCTCGCGATGAGCGTGCTGTCGCCGGTCATCGCGCTGAGCGTGACGGTCACGCTGGGCGGCCTGCTGTTCCTCGCGCTCGGCCAGGAGCCGGGGCGCGTGCTCTCGATGTTCCTGTTCGAGCCCTTCAACGGCGCGCGCGCGCTCACCGAGCTGGGCCTGAAGTGCACCCCGCTCATCCTCTGCGCGCTGGGGCTCGGGCTCTGCTTCCGCGCGAACGTGTGGAACATCGGCGCCGAGGGGCAGTTCCTGATGGGCGCCATCACCGGGGGCGGGCTCGCGCTGTGGGTGACGAACGCGCAGCTCGCGCTCTCGCCGTGGGCGTTCTTCCCGCTGGTGGTGGTGGCGGGCGCGGCCGGCGGCGCCGCCTGGGCGGGCATCGTGGCGCTGCTCCGGGATCGGTTCCACGCGAACGAGATCCTCGTCAGCCTGATGCTGGTGTACGTCGCGGACCTGCTGCTCTCCTGGCTCGTGTTCGGGCCGTGGAAGGACCCGCGCGGCTTCAACTTCCCGCAGACGGTGAACTTCTCGGCGGCCACCGAGCTCCCGCGCGTCGTGCCCGGCCTGCGGCTGCACTGGGGCTTCGCGTTCGCGCTGGTCGCGGCGGTCCTCATGTGGCTGTTCATGTTCCGGACCTACCGCGGCGTCCGGCTCCAGATCGGCGGCCCCGCGCCGGCCGCGGCGCGCTACGCCGGCTTCTCGGCGAGCGGCGCCATCTGGACGACGCTCCTCCTGTCGGGCGCGCTCGCCGGGATCGCCGGCGCCTTCGAGGCCGCGGGCCCGATGGGCCAGCTCACCCCCCACGTGGCGAGCGGCTACGGGTTCACCGCCGTCATCGTCGCGTTCGTGGGCAGGCTCCACCCCATCGGCGCGCTGCTCGGGAGCGTGGTGCTCTCGGCGCTCGTCATCGGCGGGCAGCTCGCGCAGTCGCGCGTCGGGCTGCCGGCGTCGGTGAGCGGCGTCTTTCAGGGCATCCTGCTGCTCTCGCTGCTCGCCTGCGACACGCTCATCCACCACCGGCTCCGGCTGGTCGGCTGGGGCCGGAGGACCGCGCCGTGAACGAGCTCGCCCTGCTCATCGCCGCGACGCTCGCGGCCGGGACGCCGCTCGCCATCGCCGGCCTGGGCCTGCTGCTGAACGAGCGCGCCGGCGTGGTCAACCTCGGCGCCGAGGGCATGCTGCTCGTGTCCGCCGTGGCCGGCTTCGCCGCCGCCCACGACGGCGGGAGCGAGTGGCTCGGCTTCCTGGCCGGCGCGGCCGGCGGCGCGGCGGTGGCCGCCGTGTTCGGCTGGCTGGTGGTGTGGCTCAACACCAACCAGTACGCGACCGGGCTCGCGGTCAGCCTGTTCGGCTCGGGCTTCTCGGCGTTCGTGGGCATCGGCTACGTGGGCAAGCAGCTCGGGGAGCAGCCGCCGCACCGCGTGCCGTTCCTCGCCGACCTGCCGTTCGTCGGGCCGGCGCTGTTCCGGCACCACCCCGTCGTCTACCTCGCCATCGCGCTCGTCGCGGCCGCCGCGTTCTTCCTGTACCGCACGCGCGCCGGGCTCCTCCTGCGCGCCATCGGCGAGTCACCGCAGTCCGCCCACGCGCTCGGGTACGGCGTCCGGCGCATCCGGTTCGCGGCGGTGGTGACGGGCGGCGCGCTGTGCGGGATCGCCGGCGCGTACCTGTCGGTGGTGTACACGCCGCTGTGGGTGGAGGGCATGGTCGCCGGCCGCGGGTGGATCGCGCTGGCGCTCACCGTGTTCGCCACCTGGCGGCCGGGGCGCATCCTCCTCGGCGCGTACCTGTTCGGCGGCGTGACCATGCTCCAGCTGCACCTCCAGGCGCGGGGCGTCCACGTGCCGAGCCAGTTCATGGCGATGCTGCCCTACGTCTCGACCGTCGTGGTCCTCGCGCTCATCTCCCGGAACCCGCTGTGGATCCGGCTCAACATGCCCGCCTCGCTGGGGAAGCCGTTCTTCCCCGGCGCCTGAAGCCGCACCCCGAAGCACCTGCAGTCATCCAGACCCTGACAGAGGGGGAGATCGACACCATGAATCGCTCGTTCACCCGCCGGATCGCGCTCGGCGCGCTGCTGCTCGGCGCGACGCTCGCCGCATGCTCCAAGAAGGAGGCGCCGCCCGCGCCTGCCGCCGCCCCCGCCCCGGCCAAGCCCGAGCCGCTCAAGGCGGCCTTCATCTACGTCGGCCCGGTCGGCGACGCCGGCTGGAGCTACTCGCACGACCTCGGCCGCCGCGCCGCGGTCGAGAAGTTCGGCGCCGACAAGGTCACCACCACGTTCGTCGAGAAGGTCCCCGAGGGCCCCGACGCCGAGCGCGTGCTCCGCGACCTCGTCGCGCAGGGCAACAAGCTCGTGTTCGCCACCTCGTTCGGCTTCATGGAGTCGATCGTGAAGGTGGCGAAGGACAACCCCGAGGTGCGCTTCGAGCACGCCACCGGCTACAAGACCTCCGACAACCTGCGCGTCTACGAGGCGAAGTTCTACGAGGGCGCCTACCTCGCCGGCGTGGTGGCCGGCAAGATGACGAAGACGAACACCCTCGGCTTCGTCGGCTCGTTCCCGATCCCCGAGGTGCTCCGCAACATCAACGCGTACACCCTCGGCGCGCAGAGCGTGAACCCGAAGGTGAAGACGCGGGTGGTGTGGGTGAACTCCTGGTTCGACCCGCCCAAGGAGACCGAGGCGGCCCAGTCGCTGCTGAACCAGGGCGCCGACGTGCTGCTGCAGAACACCGACTCCACCGCCGTCCTCCAGGCCGCCGAGCGCAACGGCAAGCTCGGCTTCGGCTGGGACAGCGACATGAGCGCGTTCGCGCCCAAGGCGCACCTCGGCTCCGTCGCGCTGAACTGGGCCGGCTACTACGAGAAGTCCTTCCGCGAGGCGAGCGACAAGACCTGGAAGCCCGAGGTGACGAAGTGGGGCGTGAAGGAGGGCATGATCGACTTCGTGAAGCCCGCCTCCTTCCTCCCGGCCGACGTGCAGCAGGCGCTCGAGACCGCGCGCGAGGGGCTGAAGACCGGCGCGGTCGCCGTCTTCAAGGGGCCGCTCGTCGACAACGCGGGCAAGGAGGTCCTCGCCAAGGACGTCGTCGCAGACGACGCCTGGAAGGGCGCCATCAACTTCTACGTGAAGGGCGTCGAGGGGAAGGTCCCCTCCGGCAACTAGCCGTCGCGTCGGAGCACCCCACGGCCGCGTCCGGCACCGCCGGGCGCGGCCGTTCCTTTTCGGTTCGCGGTGCCGGTCCGGCGCGCGCCTCAGGCGTCGTAGCGGATGTCGCCCGCGCCCTCGACGTCGTAGCCGGGGATCGCGCCGGCCTCGGCCCGGAACGCCCTGCCCTGCGCCGTCTCGCACAGCCGGACCACGCGCGCGTCGCCGAGGTCGCGCGCCTTCACGATGAGCCCGTACGGCTCGGTGGCGATCGGCCGGAACGCCAGCCCGGCGCGCTCGCCCCACGCGCGCGAGCAGAGGCCCACGTCGGCGCGCCCCGCCACCACGGCCAGCGCCACCTCGAGGTGCGAGCGCAGCAGGAGCGCCTTCCGGTGAACGCGCGCCGGGTCGAGCCTCCGGGCGCGGAGCGCCTCGTCGAGGTGCCTGCGGACGCCGGCGCTCCCGGGACGCGACGCGAGCCGGCGCCGGGCCAGCTCCTCGAGCGTCACCGGCCGGCCCGGCGGGTGGACGAGCCCGATCTCGCGGGTCACGAGGTGGATCCGCGCCACGCGGTCGTCGCCGACGTGGCTCGGGAACCCGCCGGCGTGCGCGCCCGCGGCGAGCACTGCCCGCCGCCGCAGCAGGTCGGCGGCCTCGGCCATGTCGGCCTGCACGAAGCCGACGAGCGGAGGGCCCTGGGCCGCGGCGAGCGCCAGCAGCGACAGCAGGGCCACGTCGCCGTTCGCGGCGACGAGCGCCGGCGCCGCGTCGAGCGCGCCCGACGGGGTGGGCGCGGGCGCCGTCTCGAGCCGCGCGTCGCCGGTCCTGCCGCTCGACCAGGCCAGCACGTCCTCGCGCGAGAAGCGCCACTCGGCGCCGACGCGGCGGGCCGGGAGCCCGCGCTTCAGCAGCCGGTACACGTGCTTCGGGTGGACCCGGAGGACCTCGGCGACCTCGGCGGTCGTGAGCAGCTGATCGGGCATGCGTGCCCCCGAGTATAGCGGCCGCGGCGTCCCCTGGCGAACCGGGCCGGCCGACGCTGGTTGCCGTATGCAGCTTGTCCGGAGTATAGGGTTCCCTGTTGTTACCCGTACGTCCCAGCCGGAGTGCCTCCGTGATCCGCCGCATCCTGCTCGCCGTCGCCCTCCCGGCGCTCCTCGCGGCCGCGCCGGCGCGGCCGACCGCGGCCACGCTCGCGGTCGCCGCCGCGGCGAGCCTCAAGGACGCCGCCGAGGAGCTGAAGCAGGCGTTCGAGGCGGAGCGCCCGGGCGTCCGGGTGGCGCTCACCTTCGGCGCGTCCGGCGCGTTCTTCGCGCAGATCCGGAACGGCGCCCCCTTCGACGTGTTCCTCTCGGCGGACCGGGACTACCCGGCCAAGGTGATCGCCGCGGGGCTCGGCGCAGCCGCGGACGAGGAGGTCTACGCGTTCGGGAGGCTGGTGGCTTGGCTCCCGCCCGGCTCTGCGGTGCCGCTCGAGCGGCGCGGCCTCGCGGCGCTGACCGTCCCCGGCGTCCGGCGGATCGCGATCGCCAACCCTGCGCTCGCCCCGTTCGGCCGCGCCACCGAGCGCGCGCTCCGGGCGGCCGGCGTCTGGGACGCGGTGCAAGGGCGGCTCGTCCTCGGCACCAGCGCCGGGCAGGCGGCGCAGTTCGCCACCACCGGCGCCGCCGACGTGGCGTTCCTCCCGTACTCGCTCACGCTCGGGAAGGCGCTCGCGGCCGGCAAGGTGGTGCCCGTCCCCGAGGCGCTCTACCCCCGGATCGAGCAGAGCGGCATCGTCCTCCGGACGGCCCGGGACCCGGCCCTCGCCCGCGCGTTCCTCGCGTTCTTGACCGGCCCGAAGGGCCGCGCGGTCCTCGCGAAGTACGGGTACGGGCTCCCCTAGCCATGGACGCCGCCGCGCTCGCGCTCTCGCTGAGGCTCGCCGGGCTGACCACGCTCGCCCTGCTCGTCCTGGGGCTGCCGCTCGCGTGGTGGCTCACGGTGAGCCGCTTCCGCGCGAAGTTCCTGGTCGAGGCGGTGGTGGCGCTCCCGCTCGTGCTCCCGCCCACGGTGCTCGGGTTCTACCTGCTCACCGGGCTCGGCCCGCGGAGCCCGGCGGGCCGCGTCTTCGAGGCCGTCGCCGGCCACCCGTTCCCGTTCTCCTTCGCCGGGCTGCTCGTCGCCTCGGTGCTCTACAGCCTCCCCTTCGCCGTCCAGCCCTTCGCGGCGGCCCTGGCCGGCGTGGACCGGCGACTCGTCGAGGCGTCGCACAGCCTCGGCGTCTCGCGGATCGGGACGTTCCTGCGCGTGACGCTGCCGCTCGCCTGGCCGGGCGTGCTCGCCGGCGCGGTGCTGAGCTTCGCGCACACGCTGGGCGAGTTCGGCGTGGTCCTGATGGTGGGCGGCAACATCCCCGGCCGGACGCGCACGCTGGCGGTCGCCATCTTCGACCACGTCGAGGCGCTCGAGTACGGCGCCGCGCACCGCACCGCGGCGCTCCTGCTCGCGATCTCCTTCGGCGTGCTCACGATCGTCTACGCGCTCCAGCGCCGGCCCGCCTTCCGATGGAACGAGCGCTGACGTTCGACGTCGTCCGGCGGTTCTCGCGCGGCCCCACCATCCGGGCGCGCGCGAGCTGGCCGCTCGGGCGCGACGCGGTCACCGTGCTCTTCGGGCCCTCGGGGTCGGGCAAGACCACCGTGCTGCGCGCGCTCGCCGGCCTCGACCGGCCCGAGGCCGGCGCCATCGCGTTCGACGGCGAGACCTGGTTCGACGCGGGCCGGCGGGTGTTCGTCCCGCCGCAGGCGCGCGGCATCGGGCTGCTGTTCCAGGACCACGCGCTGTTCCCGCACCTCTCGGTGGCCTCGAACGTCGGGTACGGCCTTCACCGCCTGCCGCGCGCGGCGCGGGAGGCGCGCGTGACCGAGGTCGCGGAGCGGTTCGGGATCCGGGACCTCCTGCCGCGCCGCCCCGGCCAGCTCTCCGGCGGCCAGCGCCAGCGGGTGGCGCTCGCCCGCGCGCTCGCGCCGCGGCCGCGGCTGCTGCTCCTCGACGAGCCGCTCTCCGCGCTCGACGCGCCGGCCCGCGAGGCGCTGCGCGGCGAGCTCCGCCACCTGCTGGAGGCCTCGGGCGTGCCCGCCGTGGTCGTGACCCACGATCGCACCGAGGCGCTCGCGCTCGGCGACCGGCTGGCCGTGCTCCTCGACGGCACGGTGCGCCAGGTCGGCCCGGTCCACGAGGTCTTCTCGGCCCCGGTGGACGCCGAGGTGGCCCGGGTGGTCGGGACGGAGAACGTGTTCCCCTCGCGCCTGCTCCGCCGCCGCGACGGCCTCGTCGTGGTGCGCGCGGGCGCTGCCGAGCTCGTCGCGCTCGACCCGGGCGGCATGGAGGACGAGGCGTACGCCTGCGTCCGGGCCGAGGACGTGGTGCTCGAGCCGCAGGACGGCGAGCACCCCACCTCCGCGCAGAACCGGCTCGCGGGCGTGGTGGTGGCGCGCCGCGACGAGGGCCCGCTCGTCCGGATCACCGTGGACGTCGGCGTCCGGCTGGTCGCGCTCGTCACCCGCGCCAGCGCCGAGCGCCTCGGCCTCGTCGCCGGGCGCGAGGTCACCGCCATGGTGAAGGCGCCCAGCGTCCGCGTCGTTCCGCGCCGGGCGTGAGCGGCCCCTGGCGGCGCTCACCCCGGCTGGCGCACCGGCGCGCCCCGCGTCATACCCCCGGTCCAGGATGCGGCGACCGCATGACGATCCTCACGCCCACCGAGGCCCGGGCCTTCCTCGTCGGCCACCACCTGCTCCGCGCGCCGGAGCTCCCGCCCGGCGCGGCCGGCCTCCGCGCGCTGCTCGAGCGCCTCCGCTGCATCCAGCTCGACCCGCTCGATCCACTCGGGACGAACGCGGACCTGGTGGCGCTGGCGCGCGTGGACGGCATCGCGAAGGGCGACGTGTACCGGCACCTCCTGCCCGGCCACGCGTTCGAGCACTTCGCGAAGGAGCGGTGCCTCCTGCCCGCCGGCGCCTTCCCGTGGTACCGCGACGAGCTCGCCATCGAGGCGCCGTGGTGGTCGCACGCCGAGCGGCTGCGGCGCCTCCCGCCCGGCGTGGTGGAGAAGGTCCTCGAGGAGGTCCGGGCCCGCGGCCCCGTCGCGGCCGACGACCTCACCGACCACGGCCCGGTGGAGCGGCTCGACTGGAGCGGCTGGAAGGGCACGCCGCGCGCCGCGAAGATGGCGCTCGAGGTCCTGCAGACGCG
The DNA here is from genome assembly GCF_000022145.1 of Anaeromyxobacter dehalogenans 2CP-1. Lineage (NCBI taxonomy): Bacteria > Pseudomonadati > Myxococcota > Myxococcia > Myxococcales > Anaeromyxobacteraceae > Anaeromyxobacter > Anaeromyxobacter dehalogenans. The sequence continues at coordinate 1,187,538 of NC_011891.1, read as the reverse complement.
CTGCGAGGTGGTGGTGTGCGGCCGCTCCGCGCGCGGCAAGGTCTACGACGTGCCGGAGCGTGCCCTGCCCGGCGCGGCCGGGACGCGCGTCCACGCGCGCGGCCGTTCGCGGGCGCGGCGCGCCGAGGCGTTCCACCGCTGGGCGGTGGTCGAGCGGGTGGAGGCCGCCGGCCTGCTCTCGACCGCGGGCGGCTCGACCTGGTCGATGCTGGAGCCGGCGCGCCGCGCGCGGATCCCGGAGGCGCTCGTGGCCGAGGGCGCGGTGGAGGCGGTGCAGGTCGCCGGCTCGCGGCGGACGTTCCTCGCGCCGCGCGGCTTCGCGAGCCGCCGTCACCCGCCGCCCGACGGCCGCGTCCGCCTGCTCGGCCCGCTCGACCCGCTGCTCTGGGATCGCGGCCTCGTCCGCGCCGCGTTCGGCTTCGACTACACCTGGGAGGTCTACCGCCCCGCGCACCTGCGGCGCTTCGGCTGGTACGTGTGCCCGCTGCTCCAGGGCGACGCGCTGGTGGGCCGGCTCGACGGCGCGCTGAGGGACGGCGTGCTCCGCGTCCGCGCGGTGTGGGTGGAACCCGGCGCGGCCCTCGACCGCGCCGACCTCCTCGCGTGCCTGGAGCGCCACGCGGCGGCGTGCGGCGCCCGGCGCGTGGTCCTGCCGCGACGGTTCCGGATCAACCGAGCGTGAGCGGCGGGCTCACGCCGTCCTCGCCAGCGTCCGCTCGTACCGGACCCGCGCCGCACGCTCGACGAACCCGAGCCGCAGGTTGATGCCGAGCATCGGGTTCGTGTCCGCGTTGGACGTGCGCACCACCGGAGGCCGCCCCGAGGCGGTCCGCAGCGTGCGCGCCCACGCCAGCGAGGCGACCTTGAGCGCGGTCGCGAGGCCGTGGCGCCGGTGCGAGCGGGCCACGCCGGTGAACCCGGTGTAGAGGATGGCGTCGCTGGCCTGGCTCGCCCAGAGCTGCGTCATGCCGACCACCTCCTCGCCGTCGAGCGCGACCCCGTGCGCCTCGGGCAGCAGGTCAGGGTTCTCGTGGTAGGCGCGCCGCCAGACCTCGAACGGATCGCACACGGCGTCGGCTGCGCCGGGGACGTCGCGGAGGACCGCCGCGTGCAGCGCGTGGAGCCCGCGGAGGAGCCGCTCGTCGCGCGCGCCGCCCGCGCCGAGCGCGCGCAGCACGATCCCGGCGGCCTGGGCCCGACCCGCGGCGTCGCCGAGGCGGGCCGGGTCGAAGGCCGCGAGGTCCAGCTCGGAGCTGGCGGTGCGGAGGATCGGCCGGAACCCGCGCCGCTCGAGGAACGCCATCGCCTCGGGACGGTCCTCGGTGGTCTCGCAGCCCATCACGCACGGCGTGCCCGCGGGCAGGTCCTCGAGCACGCGGTCGAGCAGCGCCGTCCCGAGCCCGCGGCGACGATGCGCCGGGTCCACCTCCACCGAGAAGAAGCGGCGCGGCTCGGCGGAGGTCGTCCGGAGGCGCCACCGCTCCGCGACCGCCGCGAGCCGGGACGGATCGCCCGGGTCGAGCACGGCCACGCGCTCGAAGGCGGCCCCGGGCTCGCGCTCGGCGTCGGAGCGCACGAGCCACGCGGCGCACGTGGGCGACTCCGGCCACACCCGGTTGCGCAGCGCCGCGAGCGCCTCGTACGTGGCGGAGCTCCGCGGGAGCTGGAGGATGGCGACCTCGGGCAACGGGTCACGCCTCCCCGCGCTGCCGGCGCAGCCAGGCGCGGAGGGGACCGAGCCGCCCGGGCCGCCCTGCTCTCCGCGGAGGAACGCGAGGACGTGCTCCGGCCGCAGCCACACGCGCGTGCCGGCCGCGAGCGGCCCAGGCACGAACGGCTGGTTCTCGAGCGCCCCGCCCCACCAGCCGTCCCCGCGCACCACGTCGAGCAGGACCCACATGAACTCGGTCCGCCGGGTGATCTCGCCGTGCGGACCCGCGGCCAGGAACGCGAACGGCGCCTTCACGAGGTCGCCGGGCTCGGGCGCGGACGGCAACGCCTCGACCTCGCGGCCCACCTCGCCTGGCAGGAGCAGCGTCCAGCCCTCCGCCTCGAGGGTGGCCGCGCGCTCGCGCGCGTCCGGCTCCGGCGGCGGCCGCGCGGCGCCGGGGGCGCACTGCGCGGACCAGGCGTGGACCACGGCGGGAGCGACGCCGAGCTCCTGCGCCCTCGTGAGCAGGTGCGACTCGTCCAGCAGCATCAGGTGCGGCCGCTGCCTGCCGCGGCCGAGGTGGACGTGCACCTCGAGGCCGAGCGTGGGCGGGAGGACGTGCGACTGGTTCGCGATCGTGCCGCGGAAGCCCGGGTGGTCGGTGGGGCCGTCGTCGTCGAACGCCCGGCGGTACGCCTCGAAGTCGTCCCGCGCGATCTTCACCCAGAAGCCCCAGGAGTACGGCGCCTCGCGCCCGCGGACGGGGATGGGCGCCACGCAGCGGATGAAGAACGCCTCGCCGTCGATCGAGACGAGGTCGTCCGACTCGCTGACCCGCGCGGCCCGCTCCTCCTCGGGGACGGCGAACACCGCGTCCGGCCGCCGGAACCCCGGCTCCAGCTCGTCGTGCTCCTCGCCGCAGTCGGCGCAGCGCCCCCGCTCCATGTCCACCTCCGCGCGCGCGGCGCCGCCGGACGCCCGATGCGGCCCAATTTAGCCCAGGCGCCCATCACGCTCCGCGAAACCTCGAGTGCGCCCCCGAGAAGGCGGCCGCGGGGGCGCCCCCTCCCTCGCGTGCGGCGACACGGATCGAACGGGCGTCCCCGAGAAGCCGGTGCCCCCCACCGCGCGCGGCGGGTGTAGACAGGGCTCGAGGAGGCTCCCATGACGCTCTCCCTCGATCGTGCCCGCGAGTTCCTCGCGGCCAGGCGCATCGCCGTCGCCGGCGTGTCCCGCGACGAGAAGGACTTCAGCCGCTACCTGTTCGGCGAGCTCGTCGCCCGCGGGTACGACGCCGTGCCGGTGAACCCGGCGCTCGCCGAGGTGGACGGGCGCCGCGCCTTCGCGTCCCTCGCCGAGGTCGAGCCGCCGGTCGAGGCCGCGCTGATCCTCACCCCGCGCTCCGCGACGGAGGCCGTGGTGGCGGATGCCCTGCGCGCCGGCATCCGGCGCATCTGGCTGCACCGCGGGGCCGGCGCCGGGTCGGCCACCCCGGGCGCGCTGGCCCTGTGCCGCGCCAGCGGCGTCGAGCCGGTGCACGACCTCTGCCCGTTCATGGTGCTGACCGGCACCGCGTTCCCGCACCGGTTCCACGGGTTCTTCCGGCGCCACCTCGCGCACGAGCATCCGGCGCCGCAGGCCTGAGGTCCCGGGCGCGCGGTCCTTGACTCGGAGCGCACCTTCTTCTTACCGTGGGTGCACCGCTCGCGACGGCGAGTCGCGGCCGCGCGGCCTCCGGTCGCGGGCGGTCGCCGTCCCGTGCCCGCCCGGAGGTCGCGCCCATGAACGTTCCGCCCGTCTCGAGCCGCCCTGCCCCTCGCCACTCGTTCGCACTCGCGCTCGCAGCCGCCGTGATCGCGGGGTCGGGGTGCGGAGGCTCCGGAGGTGGCGGCACGGCGCCCACGCCCGCGGTCGAGTGGGCCCGCATCTCCGCTCCCGCCTCCCACAGCGTGGCGATCGCGAAGGACGGGACGTTGTGGGCATGGGGCGACAACGCATCCGGCCAGCTCGGCGACGGCACGTTCGTCGACCGCGCCACGCCGGTGCGGATCGGCACCGGCTTCGCCAGTGCCGCCGCCGGCACCGGGTACACGTTGGCGGTGAAGGCGGACGGGACGCTGTGGTCCTGGGGCGACAACGCATCCGGCCAGCTCGGCGACGGTACGACCATCCTCCGCGCCGCGCCGGTGCAGATCGGGACGGGGTTCGCGCAGGTGGCCGCGAGCCGGAACTGGCTGCAGCCCGTGTCGCTGGCGATCAAGACCGACGGGACGCTCTGGGCCTGGGGGAGCAACCGCAACGGTCAGGTCGGCGACGGCTCCGGGCTCGACCAGCACGCCCCCGTGCAGATCGGCACCGGCTTCACCCGGATCGCGGTGGGCGACTGGCACGCCGCTGCGGTGAAGGCGGACGGCTCGGCGTGGACCTGGGGCTCGAACACGTCCGGGCAGCTCGGCGACGGGAGCATCGCGATCACGCCTCGCACCACGCCGGTCCAGGTGCTCCCGGCGAGCAGCGCCGCCGACGTCGCGGCGGGCGCGGCGCACACGGTCGTCCTCCGGTCGGATGGCTCGCTCCTGGCCTGGGGCGCGAACGGCGACGGTCAGCTCGGGGACGGGACCACCACGGGGCGGCGGACGCCGGTGGCGATGGGCTTCGGCGGCGTCGTCCAGATCGCCGCGACCGCCAACCACACCGCCGCGCTGAGGGCGGATGGGACGCTGTGGACCTGTGGCGCAAACGAGTACGGGCAGCTCGGGGATGGCACCTTCGCGAGCCGCAGCGCGTTCACGCGCATCGGCTCGGGGTTCGCACAGGTCGCGGCGGGCTCCCGCCACATGGCGGCCATTGCGACCGACGGCTCGCGCTGGGCGTGGGGGAACGACGACTTCGGCCAGGCCGGCGACGGAAGCTGGAGCCGGAGCGCCGTCGCGACGCAGGTCGGCAGCGGCTTCGCCCGCGTGGCCGCCGGCTTCGGCCACAGCCTCGGCGTGAAGACCGACGGCACGCTCTGGGGCTGGGGGCTGAACGACCTGGGGCAGGCCGGGGACGGCACCGACGCTCCCCAGCGCGGCGCGCCCATCCGCATCGGCGAGGGCTTCGCAGAGGTCGCCGCGGGCTACCAGCATTCGCTCGCCGTCGCGGCCGACGGGACGCTGTGGAGCTGGGGTAGCAACTTCTCGGGGCAGCTCGGCGTCCCGTCCATCGCGTTCCGGTCCACGCCCGGGCAGATCGGCTCCGGGTTCGCCCACGCCGCGGCGGGAAGGTGGCACTCGGCGGGCGTGAAGACCGACGGCACGCTCTGGCTCTGGGGCGGCGACGTCTCCGGGAGCTTCGACACGCCGGTGCAGGTGGGAAGCGGGTTCGTCGAGGTCGCCGCCGGCCACGAGCACACCGTGGCGCTCGCGGAGGACGGAACGCTCTGGACCTGGGGGAACAACCTCTTCGGCCAGCTCTGCGACGGGACGCTCGATCAACGGGTCGCCCCGGTGCAGGTGGGCACCGGCTTCACGCACGTCTCGGCGGGCGCCTACCATACGATGGCGATGAAGGCCGACGGGACCCTGTGGGCCTGCGGCGAGAACGGAGCCGGGCAGCTCGGCGACGGGACCACCACGTCGCGCGAGGTCCTGGTCGGCCTCGGGGGCGGCTTCGCCGCGGTCTCCGCGGGGGAGACCCACACCGTCGCGATCAAGGCGGACGGGACCGTCTGGTCCTGGGGCTCCGGGATCCGGGGCGAGCTGGCCGACGGGGGCTTCGGCTGGCGCAGCGCGCCGGCGCAGGTCGGGGCCGGCGCCGCGCAGGTCGCGGCCGGCGGGTCGCACACGCTGATCGTGAAGGCCGACGGCACGCTCTGGTCGTTCGGCCAGTCCGCGTTCGGCCAGCTGGGCGATGGGACCGTGAGCGCCCTGGTCCCGGTGCGCGTGGTGCCCTGAGCCAGCGCGCCGCGCCCGCCGGCGGACGCAAGAAGGCCGGCGGACCCGGGGGGAAGGGACGCCGGCCAGGGCGCTCGCCCGCGGGTCCTCCCGCGGCGGGAGACACGCCTCGACGGTGTGTCCGGGTTCCGCCCCTGTCCACGCCTGCGAAGGGTTGCAGCCGGATGCCGCCCACCCGTTCGCGCCGGACGCTCACCCGCCCCGCCACCAGCTCCACTTCACCAGGAACGTGTCCACCGCCCGGCCGCGGAACAGATCGGGCGAGCCCAGGCCGCTCGGCACGTCGCCGTCGCGCGCGGGCAGCTCGCTCTGCGAGCGCGTGTAGACGGCGTACAGCGTCGAGCCGAGCCGGTATTCCCACCGGACCACCGCGTTCAGGTTCACCGTCGCGTCGTGCGAGGCGGGATTGCCCGCGTAGGCGACCGGCGCGAGGTCGGCCCAGGACAGGCGGCGGCGGCCGTTCACCGAGGCGCCGTAGAACGTGTCGCCCCAGCGGATGGCGGAGCTGAACGCCTGCGCGTACAGCTGGGCGCTGAGCCGCGGGGTGAAGACGAGCTGCTGGCGGAGCGTCACCGACACGAACCGCGGATCCTGCACGCCGAACACCGCGGTGCCGTCGGGGAGCGTCTCCAGCCAGCGCGGCCCCTGCGGCTTGTGCTCGTACCCCGCCTCGAGCTTCGTCTCGAGGCGCGGGTGCGGCCGCCAGCTCCCGGTGAGCGAGCTGGACCAGCCGCTCGCGGGGCCGAACGGGCCCTCGTCCATGGTGCGGAAGTAGACGACGTCGAGCTTGCCCTGCAGCTCGCGGTGCGGATCCGAGGCCAGGCTCGCGGTGACGTACCAGTGGCCGGTGCGCTCGAACGCGATGCCCGATCGCGCGATCTCGCGCGTGTCCCACTGCGGGTGCTCCACGTTGAGGCGCACCTGCAGCTCCTGGTAGCCGGGGAGCTGGAGCTTCGACGAGGTCCACCAGTTGAGGCTCCGCGCCATCTTCCCGTCGGCGTCCCAGTTCACGTCGAGCGTGGTGTCCGCCTTGAACGAGTGGAACGGGCCGAACCCGTTGGGCCGGACGTAGCGGCCGACCAGGTCCACCCACTGGAAGTCGGACAGCGGCTGGTACCCGACGTCGTTGAGATCGAGCTTCGCGTCCTCGTAGAGGTACTGCACCTCGAAGCGCCACGGCTCGCCGCCGAGCTTGCCCCAGCGCATGTGGCCGCCGAACCCGAGGTCTCCCGCCCGCAGCACCGTGCCGTCGCGAAGCCTGCGCCCGCCGTCGGGTCCGCCGACCGCCTGCGAGACCTCCACCTGCGCGAAGCCGCCCCACTCGCCGGGCACGGAGAGGTCCAGCCCGAGCGCGTTCGAGCCGCGCGAGTCGCACCCGGCCGCACGGTAGTCCGCGTCGTTCGCGAACTCGTGGCGCCGGCAGCGCGGCTCGAGCGGCGTCGCGGCGGTGAACATGGCGCCCGCGGTCGCTCCGCCCCCGAGCCGCTGCCGGCCCACCGCGGCGAAGTAGTTGGTGCTGACCGGGTGCGCGGACGGCAGCGCGTTCTCCGGGCCGAACCGGAACGGCTGCCGCAGGCGGAAGCGCCAGCTGCGGTCCGGATCCTGCTCGACCGGCGCGAGCGCGGCGGGATCCGGGTTCCCGTAGCCGAGCGGCACGAGCGCCGCGTTCCCGGCGCCCATCACCACCGAGTCGAGCACGCCCAGCTCGAGCCCGCGGCGCGCGCTGCCGGTGACCTTGACGGCGCCGAGGATGGGGGCGTCGAGGCCGATGCGGCGCGAGTAGAACAGCTGCTGCTGCACGCCGTACTCGCTGCCCACCGGCTCGAACACGTCGAGCCCCTCCATGAAGAACGGCCGCTTCTCCGGGAAGAACGGCTCCGAGTTCTGGAGGTTCTGGATGATCTGGTCGCTCTCGACCTGGCCGAAGTCGGGGTTGATCGCGCCGGTGAGCGTCAGCCCCGAGCCGAGCGGCGACTTCAGGTCGAGCCCGACGTCCACCAGGGGGTCCACCAGCCGCGGCTCGGGCCGGGCCGGGTCGGAGTACTGCGGCCGGACGGTGGCGCGCGCCGCGACGTACGGCAGGAGCTCGAGGCCGCGCGGCGGGTCCAGCTCCGAGAGCCCCTCCAGGCGCCCGAACCGCGAGACCACCAGGTTGCCCGGGTTGAGCGGGTTCGCCTCCCGGGGCACCAGCACCGAGCCGAACACCTGGTGCGTCCGCGGCACGTGCCGGCGCACCACGAACCCCCACTGCTGCTCGGGCGCCGAGGAGAAGCGGAGCTGCCGGAGCGGGATGGCGAGCTCGACCGACCAGCCGCGCGCGTCGCCGGCGACCGCCGCGTCCCAGACCGCATCCCAGCTGTCGGTGGTGTTCACGTCCGCGTAGACGAGCTGGTCGCGGAGCACGCCCGCGGCGTTCACGGTGAAGACGTAGGCGGTGCGCCCGCCCCCTCCCGAGTCGATCGCGACCTCCACCCGGTCCGCCGTGGTGTCGGTGTCGCGGCGGGCGAGCTGACGCACGATGGCGCGGGGCTGCGGGTCGAAGCAGACCACGCCGACGTACAGCATGGCGTCGTCGTACAGGACCCGGACCTCGGTGCGGAAGCTCGCGGGCAGCCCGGGGTTCGGGAAGCTCTCCACGAACCGCGAGTACGCCGGCGCGGCGGCCCACTCCTCCTCGTCGAGGCGGCCGTCCAGGGAGATGGGCCGCGGGGTCCGCGCCGCCACGACGGCGTCCCCGGTCGGCGCGTTCTCCGGCGCCGCGGCGGCGGCCGAGGCGGCGAGCAGGCAGGTGATGGCGACGGCGTTCGGCTTCAAGACGGGTCCTCTGTGCTCCCCTCCGTTGGGAGGGCTCGACCGGGCGTCCGTGACAGGGGCACCGTGCGGCGCCGCCGCCTGGCGCGCGGGGGCCCCGTCGTCGCAGGGCGGACCGATCGCGAGGACCCGCTCGCGGGACGCTCGCCGGCGCGGTGGTGGACGCGGGGGAGAGGACGCGGCGACCGCGCTCCTCCCGAAGCACGCCGCGACGCGACCGGTCGCGTGGCTCGAGCTCGAGGGAGCTCGAGGTCGCCCGCCGGCGGTCCTCACATCGCTCGCCATGGCCGGCGTGCAGATCCTGGAAGCGCCCCGCGGCTGCTCCCGATGGGATCGCTCGCGCGGGCAGCCGGGATCAGCCGGCGGACCGGCCGGGCGCCGGCAGCGCGCTCACGGCGCTGCGCCGGTGGCCACCCGGTACATGAACTCGACCCACCGGGTCGCGACCATCGTGGCGCCCACGGCATTGAGATGGGCGTCATGCCCGCCGTCGGCGCTCCAGTCGTGGGCCAGCGCGGGCACGCCTCCCAGCGTGAACGGGTTGCCCTGCGCGTCATGCGACTCGTGGTACGCGAGGTCGAACACCCGCCCGGTGCCTCGGTACTTCTCGCGGATGAGGTTGCTCAGCGCCTCACGCTGCGTGTTGCCGTCGACGTCGGTCACGTCGGGCATGAGCGGCACGGTCCAGTAGATGATCTTCCCCGGATATGCGGCCTCGAGGGCATCCATGGTGGCCTGGTACTGGGCCCATGTGTCGGAGACGTCCTGCGCCGTCCAGATGTCGGTGAAGCAGAACTTGAAGCCGAAGTAGTCCAGGGCGCCGCCGAAGCGCGTGCGGACCTGCGCGTCGAAGTCCAGGACCTTCCCGACCGGCTGCCCGTTCACGCCGATCGCGGTGTCGGCCACGGCGCCCACCGGTACCGCTGCCGCGCTGGCAGGGTGATACGCGATCGTGACCCCGCTGCCCGGGTTGGCGTCCAGGAGCCCGTCGAGCCCGCCGGCCCCGTTCCCGTACAGGATGTTGTTGCCGACGCTCTGGTGCGCGAGGAGCTGCCGCTTCGACGCGAGCGCCTGGAGCTTCTGCGCCAGCGTGGGATCCGTCGGCGGGGGCGCCTGGATCGTGTAGGTGGCTGCGCGCACCGCGCTGGGAGCGAAACCGTCCGCGGTGGCGATGGCCCGGAGGGTGGCGGTCGCCTGGATCGTCACGGGGCTGGCGCACGCAGGGGTCGCCGCCGTCGGCAGCGTCCCGTCCAGCGTGCAGCGCACGGTGGCGCCCGCGGTGGCGCTGGACACCGTCACCTGCTGCGCCGAGGCGTAGGTGCCTCCGGGCGGCGAGAACGTCGGCGGCATGGCCTCCACCGGCGCCGGCGTCTCGATCGTGTACGTCGAGCTCGCGACCGCGCTGTTCGCGTACCCGGGCGCGACGGCGATCGCGCGGAGGGTGGCCGTGGCCGGGATCGCGACCGGGCTGGCGCACGCCGGCGTCGCCGCGGTCGGCGGCGTCCCGTCCAGCGTGCAGCGCACCGTGGCGCCCGGGGTGGCGCTGGACACCGTCACCTGCTGCGCCGAGGCGTACGTCCCGCCGGGCGGAGAGAACGTGGGCGCCGACGCCGCCGGCACCGCCGCCTCGATCGTGTACGTCGCGCTCGCGACCGCGCTGTCCGTGTACCCGGGCGCGATGGCGACCGCGCGCACCGTGGTGGTCTCCGCCACCTCCAGCGACGTGCACGCCGGCGACGCCGCCGTGGGCGCGCTGCCGTCCACGGTGCAGCGCACGGCGGCGCCCGGCGTGGCGCTCGCCACCGTCACGTGCTGCGCGGAGGCGTAGGTCCCGCCGGGTGGCGAGAAGGCGGGCATCCCCGCCTGCTGCACCTGCGGAGACGATTCCGACGAGCCGCCCGAGCCGGCGCAGGCCAGCGCGGCGAGCAGCACCATCCACGAGCTCCGTTGCATGGAATGCGATCCCCCTGAGTGCGTCCGCGGCGTGCGGCCCAAGGCCCATACCAGACCCCGGCGCAGGGTGGCTCGCCTCCGCGGGGGCAGGCGGCGCGGGGGCCGACCCTCGGCGTCCCTCGGCGGGGGCAGCGGGGGGACGCCGTTGCGCGCCCGCACCGTGCGTGCTTTCCTCGGCGCCCCGTCATCGAGCGCACGCCGCCGGCGACGGGCCGCGTGCCCCCGGAGGTCGCTCGTGACCGTCACCCCGCCGGAACCCCGCCCCGAAGCGCCGCTGCTCCGGCCGATCGGCGTCATCCGCTCCGTCCTCGGCGCCCGCGGCGACGCGCCGAAGCAGGGGTCGGAGGGCGCGCCGGACGCGTGGCTGGAGGTGTACCCGTGGGCCGCCGACGGCCTGGACGGGATCGCCGCCGGCGATGCGCTCTTGGTCGTCACCTGGCTGCACCTCGGCGATCGCTCGGTGCTCCGCGTCCACCCGCGCGGCGATGCACGCATCCCGCTCACGGGCGTGTTCGCCACCCGATCGCCGGATCGCCCCAACCCGCTCGGCCTGCACCCGGTGACGGTCCGGTCCGTGGAACGCCACCGGCTGCGCATCGGTCCCATCGAGGCGATCGACGGCACGCCGGTGGTGGACCTGAAGCCGGCGCTTCGATAGCCGCGGCGCGGCCGCTGCCACCGGGCGCCCGCAGCCCTGCCTCAGATCGACAGGATCCCCGGCCAGTGGCGCGCCCAGTCCCGCGCGCGCACGCGCCGCTGCCAGGCCGGGTCGGCGCGATCCACGCGCGTCGAGCCGGCCAGGAGCGCCTGCACCCGCGCCTCGAACGCGCCGGCGACCGCCTCGTCCTCGACGACGAGCAGCAGCTCGTCCTCCCAGTAGCTCGCGGTGACGTCCAGGTTGGCGCTGCCCACCGCGCAGGCGCGCCCATCGGCGATCATCGCCTTCGCGTGCACGTGCGGGTGCACCAGGCCGAGCTCGGGCGACCAGCCCGGCACGTCGCGCACGCCGAGCAGCCTGGCCTCGGCCCCGGCCGCCACCAGCGCGTCGATGCGCGAGTGCACCAGCCAGGTGGCCGCGGTGCGCGCGCTGGCCCAGGGCCCCTCGAACGGCTCGCCGCCGTGCGTGGGCGTGACCTCGCCGAGGAGCACCTGCACCCGCACGCCGCGGCGCAGCGCGCGAGAGAGCGCGTGCTCCAGCTCGAGCAGCAGCGGGAACCCGTTCACCGCGACCAGCCGGTGGCGCGCGCTCTCGACGAGCGCCAGGTAGGCCTCGAGCGTGCTCGCGTCCCGCAGGCCCTGGTGCACCACCACCCGCACCCGCTCCGCCCCGGCCACGCCGGGCGCCGCCACCTCGAACGGCGCGCCGCCCGCGCCGGTCCACGCCTCCAGGAAGGCGCGCTCCACCGCGGCCACCGCCGGCCCGCGCACCCGCGCCCCGCCGTCCAGCCAGGGCACCTCGCGCCACGGCGTCCGCGGCCCGACCCGGACCTCGTCGAACCCGGTGTAGTACTCGTGCGCGAGGTTCCGTCCGCCCACCAGCGCCACCGCTCCGTCGGCCACCACCAGCTTGCGGTGGTCGCGCCGCTTCAGGTCCTCCACGCTCGGGACCGCCGCCACCGGCCGCGAGACCCGCACCTCGACCCCGGGCCGCGTCGCGAGGCGCGCGAGGAGCGGGTTCTCCAGGCCGAAGGAGCCGTGCAGGCCGTGCAGGGAGTCCACCAGCACCCGCACCTTCACGCCGCGGCGCCCGGCGCCGGCGAGCGCGGCCTCGACGCGCCGGCCGGCGTCGTCGTCGGTGGCCAGGTAGACCTGGAGGTGGAGCGTCCGGCGCGCGCCGCGGATCGCCTCGAGCAGCCAGCCGCGGGCGGTGACGTTGTCGAGCTCCAGCTCGACGCGGTTTCCCTCGATCGCGGGCGCGGCCGTGGCCGCGTCGAGCCGCGCGTCGAGCGTGTCGGGACGGGGCGCGAGCGGTGGCGCTCGCCAGGCCCGCCCGGCGAGCTGGCGCGCCTCCAGCGCCTCGAACCCGATCGCGGCGGGAGGGTGCGGTCCGCGATGCACGATCGCCGCGACCGGGAACCCGGCCGCGCGCAGGCGGCCGCCCACCCGCGCCAGGCGCACGGCGTCGTGCGCCTCGCTCACGTCGGCCGCCTCGCCCTCGTCCAGCACCGCGCTCGCGTCCACCACGCGCGCGGCGAGCCCGGCGCCGCGCAGCCGCTCGCGCAGCAGGTGGCAGCTCCGCGCCGGGCGCAGGCGCACCGCGAGCGGCTCGGCGCCGTCCACGCGGGCGAGGGCGGCGAGGTCCTCCGGGGCCAGCTCGGCGTCGAACGGCAGGAGCGGCAGCACGCCCGGGCGGATCACCGCGACCTGCCGCTCCACCGCGACGACCGGGTCGAGGCCCTCGGCGTCGCGCGCGCGGAACACGCCCAGCGAGCCGGCGGCGAGCCCCGCCGGCAGCTCCGCCTCGCCGCCGCGCGTGCGCACGCGGGCCACGACGCGGCCGTCCGACACGAGCGCCAGCTCCTGGTCCTCGACCGGCGGGTTGCGGCCGACGCCGTAACCGTAGCCGGCGCGCAGCCGGAGGGGGCCGCCGGCGTCCACGAGGTCCGGCACGTCGAGCGGGCGCCGCAGGCCGGTCCGGCTCGGCGCCGCCGGCGGCAGCACCAGCAGCGGCGCCGGCCAGGGTGCGCTGCGCAGCAGCGCCCCGGGCAGCCGCGACAGAACGACCAGGTCGAGCCGTCGCTCCCGGGCGACCGTCTCCAGCGTCCGCCACGTCCCGGAGCCGAAGCCGCCGGCCAGCTCGACCCGGGCGCGGATGCCGGCCACCTCCAGCGCGGCGGCGAGCGCGTCGCGCGAGGGCGACGCGAGCGCCAGGAGCGTGACGCGCTGGGAGGGATCCCCGTGATCGCGCAGGAAGCCGGCCAGCGCCGCGCGGGCGCGGTCGCCCGGCGCGACGCAGAGCAGCTCCCGCGCCGGCTCACGGAGGCGCGCGGTCGCCGCCGCCGCGGCGGCGGCCACCCACGCGACCGCGAGTGGCCGGAGGCGGCGCAGCTCGGAGACCGCCTCGCCGGCCGCCGCCGGGAGCGGCCCCGCGACGACCAGGTCCACCTCGCGGTCCCCGGCGAGCGCCGCGAGCGCCTCGGGATCCAGGTCCGGCACCGCGCCCACCGCCACCCGCCCCGCCAGCGGGACAGCCTCCTCGCGCAGCCGGTCGAGCCACCCAGTCCCCGCGCCGCCGGCCGGCGCCGGCGCGGCCACCCCTGGGAGCCAGGCGTGCGGCCGCGGCGGCGGGCAGGCCACCACGCCCAGCGACTCCGCGTCCGGCGCGAGCGCGCGCACGGCGCCGAAGGCCGGGCCGGCGTCGGCGCCCTGCTCCACCAACGCGAGCACGCGGCGGTACCTCATGCGACGGCCTCCGCCTCCGGCAGCGCCACGCGCTCCACGGAGCGCCCGTCGGGCGCGACCACGTGCGCCTCGACGGCGGCCAGGCTCCCGTCGTCCCTGAGATCGTAGCTGTTGAAGCCGGCCCGGACGCGCGGGTGCGGGTGGTCGAGCGCGGCGCCGCTCGCGCCGATCACCTGGAGCGCGCCGGCGGCGGTGGGCAGCCGCCAGCGCACGCGCGCGTGCAGGTGGCCGAACAGCACCAGCCCGCGGCCGAGGCGGCAGAGCACCGCCCGCAGCCGGTCCGCGTCCACCAGCCCGTCGCGGAGCTGGAGCGCCCGGATCCGGCCGTCCACCGGCGGGTGGTGCAGCAGCACCACCGGCGTGCGCCTGGCCACCTCGGGGTGGGCGAGCACCGCCTCCAGCGCCTCGAGCTGCGCCTCGCCCAGGCGGCCGCTCGCCACGAACGGCGGGCGCGGCACCGCGCTCGAGAGCCCGATGATGGCCGCCGGACCGCGCAGCTTCACGCAGGGGAAGGGGCCGGCCGCGAGGTCGAGGGCGAGGTCCGGGAGATCGCCGCGCAGGAACGCGCCGAAGTGGTGCGGGAAGCGGCGACCGTCCTGGATGGACGCGAGGTAGACGTCGTGGTTCCCCGGCACGACCGTCACCTCGACCCGGCGCGCCATCGCGTCCAGGAGCGAGCGCGCCTCCTCCAGCTCGCGCTCCAGGGCGAGGTTGGTGACGTCGCCGGTCACCACCACGTGATCGGCGCGCGCCGCGGCCGCCGCGAGCACCGCCGCGAGGTACTCGCGCCGGTACACGCGACCGCGCTGCCGGATCAGGTTGGCGTACCCGGTGATGCGCTTGTTGAACAGGATGCGCCGCCACTCGGCCCCGCGGGGCGAGCGCACGTGCAGGTCGGAGAGGTGGGCGATCCGGAGCACCGCCACCAGCGTCCCTCGGCGCGCCGCCCGCTTCCAGCGGGGGTGGAGGGAAACGCCTGAGCTCGGTAGGGGGATGCGACGGAATGTGCGGGTCGCCGCGCGGCGCCCCCCCTGCACGGGGGCCCAGGCGTGGCGCGCGAAAGAGGGGGCTCGACTTTACCCAGGATAAAGTGTATTCACGCGGCTCCCCATCCCCAACTCCAGGCGGGGACCGGGCGGTTTTTCATCGCCCGCGAACAATGAGAAGAAACGAGTCTACACAGTAATGGCTACCGGTACCGTGAAGTGGTTCAACGATGCGAAGGGCTTCGGCTTCATCACGCAGGACGGCGGCGGGGACGACGTGTTCTGCCACCACACTGCCATCCAGGCCGACGGCTTCCGCACGCTCGCCGAGGGGCAGAAGGTCGAGTTCGACGTGACGCGTGGCCCGAAGGGCCTGCAGGCGGCGAACGTCCGCGCGATCTAACCGCGCGATCCGTCGCTCCGTCGACGCGAGAAGCCCGGCCCTTCGGCCGGGCTTCTTCGTTTTCGTGCCAGCGATCACCGCCGCGACCGGCGCCGCGCCGCCGCGCGCCGCGCCTGCGACGAGAGCGCGCGCCGGGACGCGGCGGCCTTGCCCTCGCGCTTCAGCGCGCGCTCCGAGGCGGCGCTCCGCCGGCGCGAGGGGGCGCGCGGCTTGCGCTTGCGCTGACCGACCTCGTAGGCCGCCTCGGCCGAGCGGCGGGTCCGGCGCGACGCCTGGCCCTGCTTCGGCGGCTTCAGCGGGATGCCGGCGCGCCGCGCCTTCGAGAGCCCGATCGCGATGGCCTGCTTCGTGGACCGCGCCCCGTGCTTGCCGCGGCGCACGTGCTCGATCTCCTCGCGCACGAACTCGCCCGCCGCGGTGGTGGGCTTCTTCCCGTTGCGCAGGGCCGCCTTGGCCCGCCGCTCCGTCGCCTTCTCCGGCATCCGCCGTCTCCTTCCGCGCGCGCTCGCGCTCAGGCGTGCTCGCCCGGCGACTCCGCCGGGAACCCGCGCACGCCGTGGGCCATCTCCTCGTCCACGTAGCACCACGCCCAGTCCGCCCCCGGCTCGAACGAGCGCACCACCGGGTGATCGGTCTCGTGGAAGTGCCGGGTGGCGTGCCGGTTCGGCGAGCTGTCGCAGCAGCCGACGTGGCCGCAGGTGAGGCAGAGCCGGAGCTGGACCCAGCGATCACCGGACGCCAGGCACTCCTCGCAGCCCTGCGTCCGCGGTCGCACCGCCGCCCGCCGGCTCTCCACCTTCTCCAGGTGCTCGCACATGGCCCGCTCCCCTCCCGTCCCGCGCTCCTCACCGCCCCGAGACCAGCTCCGGGTTGCCCCCGACCACCCGCTTCGCCGCCTGGCCCGCTCGCAGCGCCCCGCCCGGCGCGACGCCGTTCAGGGCCGCCAGCACGTCGGGCGGCGCGGTCGAGGGGAACTCGCGCGCGAAGTCGGCGAGCGACATGTCGCGCGGCACCCTCACGACGTCGATGCGGGCCGGCTGCACCGCGCGCGCGGCCGGATCGGTCACCGGCCCGAAGCTCGCGAGCACGCGCTGGAACGTGTCCGCCGCGCCCTGGAGCCGCTCCGCCGGCGCGTACTCGACGATCTGCAGCGTGGTGCCGCCGGCCGGGACGAACGCGACCACGCCGCCCACGTTCCCCTGCTCGGTCGTGGCCTCGAACCAGCGCGCCGCGCCGCCGTGCGGGACGGCCGGGGCCGGCGCCTGCACCGCGCGGACGCCCTGCTGCGCGAAGAACTTCTGGACCGCCTCCTCCGGCGAGGCCTTCCCGGCCCCGGTGAGCTGGAGCGCGGCGTCCTGCTGCGGGCTGACCGCGACGAGCGCGGCGGCCGTGTTCTGCGCCTTCCACCCCTGGGGCAGCGTGAGCTGGAACCCGAGCTGCGGGTGGACGAAGGTGCTGCCCTTCAGGTAGCCCTGCCGCGGATCCTCGCCGAACACCACGTCGTCCACCTTCGCCAGGTACTGCTCGCGGTCCACCTCCATCCGGTCGGGGGCCTCGACCTTCGCGGCCCGCCTCGCCGCGGTCTCGGCGCGGTCGCCCGGATCCGGGTGCGTGGAGAGCCAGCCCGGCACCCGCCCGCCGCCCTCGCGCGCGGACACCGCCTCCAAAGTGCGGAAGACCGCCGCCATCTGTCGCGGGTCGTACCGCTGCTCGACCATGTAGCGGAAGCCGAGCGCGTCGGCCTGCCGCTCGTCGTCGCGCCCGAACTTGAGGAACAGGAGCTGCATCCCGGCCCCGGCGACCTGGCCGTACCGGCGCACGTCCTCGCTGACCACCATCCCCACGCCCAGGCCCACCTGCGCCAGCTGTGCCTTCGAGAGCTGCTCGACCGAGTGGCGCGCCGTGATGTGCCCGATCTCGTGGCCGAGCACCGCGGCCAGCTCCGCCTCCGAGGTCAGGTACGTGAGCAGGCCGCGGGTCACGAACACCGGCCCGCCCGGCAGCGCGAACGCGTTGACCGCCGGGTCGTCGACGACGGTGAAGCTCCAGGGGAGCTCCGGCCGCTCGGACCCCTTCGCGATGCGCATCCCGACCCGCTCCACGTAGGCCTGGAGCTCCGGATCGTCGTACCGGCCCATGGTCTCGCGCACCTGCTCGGCGGCCTGCTTGCCGAGCGCGATCTCCTGGTCCTTCGAGACGAGCGAGAGCTGCCGCTCGCCGGTGGCCGGGTTGCGGGCGCAGGCCGCGGCGAGGGCCAGCGCCGCCCAGGCGGCCCTCGCGCTGCGCCGTGGCCGCACGGCGATGACGCGCCGCATGGCGGTTCCCCTCCGCGAGGCCGCCGCCTGCACGCCTCGCGGCGTACACGGTAGTCACCGCACCGCGCCCTCGTCGCGGTGCGGCGGCGAGGCGGGCGGGCGCTCGCGGAGCGCCGCGGCGACGCGCCGGCGGAGCAGCTCGGGGTCGCCCTTGGGCACGTAGCCCTCGATGCCGAGCCGCGCCGCGGCCTCTCGCAGCGCGTGCTCGTCGTTCGACGAGTGCAGGAACACCCGGACGCCGCGGGTCCGCTCGCGGCGGCGGAGCACGCTCACCAGCCCCTCCCCGGAGAGCGCCGGCATGTTCACGTCCACCAGCACGAGATCGGGCGCTTGCTGGATGATCCGCTCGGTGGCGCCGAACGCGGTTTCGTGGACCTGCACGTCGTACCCCTCCGCCTCGAGCAGCTCGCGGGTCAGGAGCAGGTGGGTGGCGTCGTCGTCGATGACCAGGATCCTCGGGGCCGTGCTCATGCGTTCTCTCTCGTGGGGGGCCGGGCCGGAAGCCGGACCGTGAAGGTGGTGCCCGCACCGCGGCGGCTCTCGACGGAGACCGTGCCGCCGAGCAGCGTTGCGAGCGAGCGGGTGATGGCGAGGCCGAGGCCGGTGCCTTCGCGCGTGCGCGTGGCAGCGTCCTCGAGCTGGCTGAACGGCACGAACAGCCGCGGCAGGTCGGCCTCGTCGATGCCGCAGCCGGTGTCCGCCACGGTCAGCAGCACGCCGCCGCGGCCGTCCGGCGCGCCCGCGAGGCGGACGGAGCCGGCCCTGGTGAACTTCGCGGCGTTCGCGCCCAGGTTGAGCAGGATCCTCCGGACCTTGGGCCCGTCGGTCTCGAGCAGGAGCCCAGGTGCCGCGTCGGCGCGAACCTCGACGGGCGCGTCGCCGACGAGGAGCCGGACGGTCGCGGCGACCTCGGACACGAGCGCGCCCAGGTCCGCCGGCGCGATCGAGACCTCCATCCGGCCGGCCTCGAGCTTGCTGAGGTCGAGCAGCTCGTTGACGGTCCCGCGCAGCTCGGCCGCCGAGCGCGCGAGCACGGGGATCTTCGCCTCCACGTCGGCGAGGCTCCTGCGGGCGCACGCCATGCGCAGGAGCTCCGCCAGCGCCACGATGGCGTTCACCGGCGAGCGCAGCTCGTGGGTGGCGTGGGCCAGGAATCGCGCCCGAAGGCGATCCACCTCCTCGAGGTCCCTGGCGCGTGCCAGGGCGGCCTCCCGCGCGGCGTCGCTCCGCTCCAGCGCAGCGCCCTGCTCGCGCGCCAGCTCGCGGACCGCGGCGTGGCCCATGTACCGCCCCGCCGCGTCCACCGCGATCACCTCGTCGTAGACGGACGCCGCCTCGCGCGCCAGCGCCCGCTCGACCGCCAGCGGCAGCGGAAGGTCGTGAGGCAGCACCAGCGGCGACAGGTCGGCGATCCGGGTCACGGGCTTCCGCGCGTACAGCTCGTGGCCGAAGTTGCGGGCGAGCTTCACGAGGAGCCGTCCGCGCGTGAGCAGCCCCACAGGGCGGCCGCTCTCCGGCTCGACCAGCACCATCGCGTCGAGCGCGGGGTCCGCGAAGAACCGCTCCGCCACGCGCTCGACCTGCTCCTCCGGCGACACCTGGGCGTCGCCGGTGAGGACGTCCGCGAGGCGCGCCTCGCAGACGCCGTCGCGCGGCCCAGCTCGACGTTCCGGCGCGGTGGCCGGGAGAGGGTGGGCGTTGCCGTGCACGGCGGCTCCTCGATGCGGCGGGGCGCCGCGGAACGGCATGCTGGGCACCGGCCGTGGCCGTCCTGCGGCGCGCGCGTGACGATTCCGGGTCACCGCCGCGTGGCCGCCCGGCCGTGCCGAATCAGGCCGCCGTGCGCAGCCCGGCCGTGGCCCGGACCACGTCCCGGCGCGCCTCCGCCGCGCCGAGCGCCAGGCGCCGCTCGGGCACGATGCGACCGCCCGCGTGGACGAGGACGCGCGCCCAGCCGAGCTCGGGCGTGCTCCCCGCGTTGAGGACGTGGAGCGGCCGGTACGCGTCGGCGATCACGTGCGCGCTGGCCGCGTGACGGTGGCCGTGCGCGACGAGATCGCAGCGCCCGCGGAGCAGCCCGAGCAGCTCCTGCCCGCGGGCCAGCTCGGCCGCGTTGGGCCAGCCCAGCCAGGGGCACGGGCTCCAGGTGTTTCGACGCGCTCCCCGCGGTGGACGGCGGCAACGTCGCGTTCCCGCCGTTCGATCCCGCGGCCATGCGCGCGGCCGTGCAGGCTGCCGTCGCTGCGGTGCTGGAGGGCGGGGCCGTGCCGTTCCTGGTGGGCGGCGACCACTCGATCGCGCTGCCGGCGCTGCGGGCGGTCGCCGCGCGCCACGGACCGGTGGCGGTGGTGCACGTGGACGCGCACCTCGACACCTCCGGCCCGGAGACCTGGGGCGAGCCGTTCCACCACGGCACGCCGCTCCGCCACGCGCTCGACGAGGGGCTCGCGCTCGCCGCGCTCTCGCGCGGGGACGCGGTGCGCTCGGCGCCCGCCTCCCCCTGATCGTCCCGGCTGGGCGCTGCGCGAGAAGCTCACGCGCTCGGCACCGGCTCGCCACGCGGCGGCGCCTATACCCGGCTCCTCCCACTCCACGCAAAGGACGGTCCTTCGCATGCGATCTTCACCCGGCTCCTTCTCCCACCGCGCGCTCGCGGCGCTCGCCGCGGGCGCCCTCGCGCTCGGCGGCTGCTCGTCCGACTCCTCGTCGAGCCCGCCCCCGGCCCCGCCGCGCAACGTCCTCTTCTTCCTGGGCGACGGCATGGGCATGACCACGCTCACCGCCGCGCGCATCTACTCGGTCGGCGAGGACGGCGCGCTCACCATCGACGCGCTGCCCGAGACCGGCTTCGTCAAGACCTACTCGAACGACGCCCAGGTCACCGACAGCGCGCCGTCCATGGCCGCGTACATGACCGGCGTGAAGGCGAACAACGAGGTCATCTCGATGTCCCCCGACACGCGCGCGTTCGACGCCGCCGGCGTCGACTACCTCTCCGGCGCGGACAGCGCCTGCCCGCCCAGCGGCAACGGCGCGCCCGTGACCACGCTGCTCGAGCTCGCGAAGGCGGCCGGCCGCGCCACCGGCGTCGTGACCACCACCCGCGTCACCCACGCCACGCCGGCCGCGACCTACGCCCACGTCTGCCACCGCGACGCCGAGAACACGATCGCCGCGCAGCTCGTCCCGGGCGCCGGCTTCAACGCGGCGCTCGGCTCGGGGGTCGACGTGGTGCTGGGCGGCGGCCGCCGGCACTTCCTCCCCGCCGCCAAGGGCGGCGCCCGCACCGACGGGCGCGACCTCGTCGCCGAGCTGAAGGCGGCGGGCTGGGCCTACGCCTCCACCGAGGCGGAGCTGGACGCCGCGCCGGCCGGCGGCCGGCTCCTCGGCCTGTTCACGGGAAGCCACATGGCCTACGACCTCGACCGCGACCCGGCCGCGCAGCCCAGCCTGGCCGAGATGACCGGGAAGGCGCTCGACGTGCTCACGCGCAACCCGAAGGGCTTCTTCTTGATGGTCGAGGGCGGGCGCATCGACCACGCCCTCCACGAGACCACCGCGAAGAAGGCGCTCCAGGACACCGTGGCGTTCGACCACGCCATCGCGACCGCGCTCGCGCGCATGCAGCAGGTCGACCCCGGCCTGAAGAACACGCTCGTGGTGGTCACCGCCGACCACGACCACACGCTCGTCCTGAACGGCTACGCGCGGCGGACGGGCCCGACCACCGCGGCCGCCCCAGGTGTCCTCGGCCTCGTCCGCAACGTGCTCACCGGCGCGCCCGACCCGGACGTGGGCGGGCTCCCGTACACGGTGATCGGCTTCGGGAACGGCGAGAGCCGCCCGGCCACGCGCACCGCGCTCGACGACGCGACCGTCTCCGCGAGCACCTACCACCAGGAGGCCGCCGTCCCCATGCCGGCCGGCGGCGAGACCCACGGCGGCACCGACGTGTTCATCGGCGCAGCCGGGCTCGGCGCGGAGCGCTTCACCGGGGTCATCGACAACACCGCCGTCTTCACGCTGGTCCGCCGGGCCGCGGGCCTCTAGCCCTCGCTCCCAGGAGACACTCCCATGCACGCACGCACCCTCGCGGCGCTCGCGCTCGCGCTCTCCGCCGGCGACGCCGTCGCCGCCGGCCCGGCCAAGAACGTCATCTTCTTCCTCGGCGACGGGATGGGTCCCACCACCGTGACCGCCGCACGCATCTTCGCGCACGGCGAGGCCGGCGCCCTCGCCATGGACGGCCTCGGCCGCACGGCCCGGGTCAAGACCTACTCCGCGAACGCCCAGACCACCGACAGCGCGCCCTCCATGTCGGCGTACATGACCGGCGTGAAGATGAACAACGAGGTGGTCTCGATGTCCGCGGAGACCTCCGCGGCGGACCTGTCCGTCACCCCGCCGGCCCCTTACGTCTCCGGCGCGGACTCCACCTGCCCCGAGACCGGCAACGGCTCGCCGGTGACCACGCTGCTCGAGCTCGCCAAGGCCGCCGGCAAGGCGGTCGGCGCGGTGACCACCACCCGCGTCACCCACGCCACCCCGGCCGCGACGTACTCGCACCTCTGCCACCGCGACGGCGAGAACACCATCGCGGAGCAGGTGACCCCGGGGCATCCGGGCTTCAACCCCGCCCTGGGCGCCGGTGTGGACGTGCTGCTCGGCGGCGGCTGGCGGCACTTCGTCCCCAGCACCACCACCGGCAGCAAGCGGTCCGACGCGACCGACCTCACCGCGCTGTTCACCGGGGCCGGCTACACCTACGTCACCAGCGGCAGCGCGCTCGCGGCGGTGGACCCCGCCGCGACCACCCGCCTCCTGGGCCTGTTCAACCGCGATCACCTGTCGTACGAGCTGGACCGTGTCGCGAACGGCGCCGACGAGCCCAGCCTCGCGGACATGACCGAGAAGGCCATCCGCATCCTCTCCAGGGACGGCGACGGCTTCTTCCTCATGGTCGAGGGCGGCCGCATCGACCACGCGCTCCACGGGACGAACGCGCGGCGCGCGCTCGAGGACACGGTCGCGTTCGACGACGCCATCGCGCGGGCGCTCGCGCTCGTGGACCCTGCCGACACGCTCATCGTGGTCACCGCCGACCACGACCACACCCTCGCGTTCAACGGCTATGCCCACCGCGGCAATCCGGTGCTCGGCCTCTCCACCGACCTCAAGCAGACCGCGGTGACCGGCGCACCCGTCCCGGCGCTCGCCGCCGACGGCCGGGCGTACACGACGCTCGTCTTCGGCAACGGCGGCACGCCCCGGAACGCCGACCGGGCCGACCCGAGCCTGGTCGACACCACCGCCCCCGGCTACCTGCAGGACGTCGGCGTCCAGCTCGGCACCCCGGGTTCCGAGACGCACGGCGGCGGCGACGTGATGCTGTTCGCGAAGGGCGCCGGGAGCGCCGGGTTCAAGGGGACGATCGACAACACGCGCGTGTTCGGCCTGGTGCGCGCGGCGATGGGGCTGTAGCGATGCGCCGGATGATCGCCTGCACCCTCGCGATCGGGGTGGCCTCGGCCGCGGCCCTGCCCGCGGCCGGCGTCGCCTCCCCGCCGCCGCTGGACCTCGAGCTCCGCCACACCGTGGTCTCGAACGGCGCCGACGGCGTCACGCGCACCACCGCGTTCCGCGAGCGCGTCCACCGCCGGGCCGACGTCGTCTGGATCGAGCGGGTGCTTCCGCACGAGGCGCACGCCGCCGCGCCCGGTGGCGCGGCGGGCCACGAGGGACACGCCCACGAGGACCTCGCCACCGCCGCGCGCTGGATCACGCCCGCGGGCCAGGGCATCCGGCTGCGCCTGGTGGTGCCGGATCGGAAGCTGGTGCTCGAGGTCCCGGAGCCCGATCGCGCGGCGGTGGGCTTCGAGGGCGACTGGGAGACGTCCTCGCGCTTCATCCCGGCGCGTGCGCTCGCGGCCATGACCCCGTCGGCGCGCCCCGCGCCGGCGGGCGCGCGCTGGTACGAGCGGCGCACCGCCGAGGGCACGACCCGCGTCCTGTGGGACGTCGCCGGGGAGTATCCGCGGCGCGTGGAGAGCCGCACCGCGGCAGGCGCGATCGTGAGGACCTCCATCGCCGAGCGCGTCCGCGCCCCCTCCCCCGCACCATGGACGGCGGTCGCCGGCTGGGCGGCGAAGGAGTACACGGACGTGCTCGACTGAGCCGGACCGGAGCCGGCGGCCGCCGCGCCGCCGGCTCACGCGTCCAGCGGCACCGACACGACGACCATCGGGATCCCCTCGCGCTGCAGGCGCGTCTGGAGCCGAACCGACAGGTCGTCGTCGCGCAGGAGCGGATCGACGGCCGCGCCCTCGGGCGTGGAGCGGAAGCCCACCACCACGCTCGGCGCGGGCCGCCGGCGCATCAGGTCGGCGATCAGTGACGCGGTGGTCTCGAGCGCGTCGGCGCCCCGGCGCAGCGCGATGGCGACCGGAAGCCCGCTCCGGCGGACCTCCTCGGCGAGGGCCTCGAGCTGCCGGCGGCGCTGCCGCTCGCGCGCGCGCAGGTGCTCCTCCCCCTGCACCGCCTCGGCGTCGAGCAGGGTGGCGCCGGCCAGGATCACCCCTCCCAGGCCGGCGGTGAGCCGCGCCAGCCACGCGAGGCCGACGCGCGCGAGCGCGGTGCGATCGCCCAGCACCAGCACGGCGATGGGGACGTCTCGCCCGATGAGCGTCCCGGCGCCGACCACCTCGGCCTGGCGCTCCTCCGGCACCACCGGCGGGGAGGCCTGGCCCGCCGCCGCCTCCGCGGCGCGCGCCACCGCCTCGTAGCGGCGGCGGATCGCGAGGGCCAGCGCCACGGCGGCGGCCACGAGCAGGAGCGTGACCGCGGCCCCTGCGCGCCAGCGGGCGGCGGTGCCAGCCAGGATCACCGCGCAGAGCGTGAGCGCCAGGGCGTGGAGCGCGGCGTCCGCGCGCCAGGGCGCGTGCAGCAGCCGGCGGCGGAGCGCGTGCCGCAGCATCGCCCACTGGCTGATGCTGAACGTCACGAACACGCTGGTGACGAACACCGCGATGAGCGGCTCCAGCGCGGCGCCGGTGAGCGCGGTCGCGGCGAGCGCGACGGTGGCGACCACCAGGATGCCGGCCGCGGGCGCGAGCCGCCCGTTCAGCCGCGACAGGCGGCGCGGCAGGTACCGGTCGGTGGCGAGCGCGCCGAGGATGCGCGGGCCGTCCACGAACCCGGTCTGCGCCGCCATCACCAGGAGGGCCGCCTCGGCGAGCAGCGGGACCGCGACCGCCAGCCGCCCGGCCAAGCCGCCCCCCACCAGCTGCGCGGCGGCGCGCTCGAACAGCGCCGCGTTCATGGGGACCCCGGGCGACGGGCGGACGTCGTACGCGAGGTAGCCGGCCAGGATGACGGTGATGAGCAGCGCCGGAACGCCCGCCAGGAGCAGCATGGTGCGCCGCGCGGAGCGGACCTTGGGCTCGCGCAGGATGGGCACGCCGTTCGAGACCGCCTCGAGCCCGGTGTAGATGGCCCCACCCATCGCGTACGCCCGCACCACCGTGCCCAGCGCGCCGACCGCGCCGCGATCGGCGGCGAGCCTCGAGAGGTCGCCCGGCACGGCCGCGACCGCGTCCGGGATGGCGCCGGCGCGCTGGGCGAGCGCCGCCCCGAGCACCAGCAGGTGCGAGCCGACGAACGCGAGCAGGATGGGGGCGAGGAGCGCGACCGACTCCTTCACGCCCCGGAGGTTCACGATCGCGAGCAGCGCCACGAGCGCCAGCGCCGCCGGGAGGCGCATCGCCGCCCAGCCGGCCGGGAGCACGGCCGCGGCGGCCTCGACGCAGGTGACCACCGACACCGCGACGTTGAAGCCGGCGTCGAGCACCAGCGCCACGCCCGACACCAGCGCCGCGCGCTCGCCCGCGGCGTACCGCGCGGCGGTGTAGCCGCCGCCGCCGTGCGGGAAGTGCACCACCATCCGCGTGTAGGCGAGCGCGAGGACCGCGAGCGTCGCCAGCGTGGCCAGCCCCGCGACCACCAGCACGCCGCGGTGCCCGCCGCTGGCGCGGCCGAGCACGTCCGGGCCGTACACGCAGGAGCCGAGGAGGTCCCCGCCCATCGCGATCCAGGCGGCGAGGACGCCGACCGTGACCCGGTCGAGCACCCGCGGATCCGACAGGTCGGGATCGGTGCCGAGGACGGCGTGCCGGAGCCGGCGCACCCCTCGACGTTGTGCACGGGATCAGCGCGCCGGCTTCGAGCGGGCGGCGGACGGGCGCGTCGCCCTCGACCGGCCGGCCGTCGACCCCGCGCGCCGCGTCGCGATCGCGTGCAGGAACGCCTCCACGTCCACGAGATCGCGCGCGCCGAGCGGCCGCAGGCGCTCGAGCAGCCCGTCGGAGAAGGTCCGCAGCGCCGCGTAGGCGCTCCACCCGGGCGCCGCGTCGAGGCGCAGGTCGAACCCGAGGCGATCCGCGGCGGCCGAGGCGATCCGCGGCGACAGGAACACCTGCTTCGCCGGCGAGGCGACGAACGGGAGCGCGGTCGCGAGCGGCCACGCCACGGCCGAGTCGCCGAGCGCGCCCGCGGCGGCGAACAGGCGCTCGAACCGTGCCCGCGCGGGCGAGGGCACCGACAGCACCGCGAGCACCGCCTCGAAGAACGGGAGCGCGGTCTCCGCGTCGGCGAGCGCCGCTTCTACCTCGTCGAGGTCCACGGTGCCCGCGGCGGCGGCCTTCCCGAGCACCCGCAGGGCGCGCTCGACCAGCGCGCGGTGATCGCCGTCCGCGAGCAGCGCCGCGGCGGCGCCGTCCCCGAACGCGCCCTCCATCTCGGCGGCGGCGGCGCGCCAGGCAGCGGCGCGGCCGCCGGGCGCGAGGTACGCCTCGCCGGAGAAGCCGCCGGGGTACGCCGCCGTGAACTGCGCCACCGCCTGATCGTGCGTGATCCAGCTCGCCGCCAGCGCGTAGCGTCGCGTCTCGGCGTCGAGCGAGAACGGCGTGAGCCCCTCCAGCCAGGGATCGTTCCCGGCGGCCTCGCGGCGGAGCAGGCGCCGCGCGTCCGGCAGGCGGAGCTTCGCAGCGAAGCGCGACTCGGCCGCGGGGAAGAACACGTGCACCGCGTTCGGCTCGAGCGCCACCACGCGCCCGAGGCCCAGGGTCGCGTGCCGGACCAGCGTGCCCGTCGACAGATCATCCATGGGTCGCTCCTCTTCGCGAGGGCGACCGTTCGACGCGAACGGAGGTCGGCGCGATGTTGCTGCCACGGAGTTGTACGCTGCCGCCGGTCCGGCGGCCAGCCCCTCCCCCCCCCGTTGGCGCCGCGGCGGGCCGGGCGGCGAGCGCCCGCCGGCCGCGGCGAGGCGTCAGCGCGTGCCGGCGAGCAGCTCCCGCGCGTCGTCCACCACCCCGTCTACCCACTCGATCACCGCCCGCACCCGCGGGACGCGCCGCAGGTCGCCGTGCACGAGGAGCCACAGGTCGTACGAGGGCGGCTCCGGGCCGTCGAGCCGGACGAGCGCCGGGTCGCCGTCGGCGACGAAGCACGGCAGCACCGCGGCCCCGATCCCGGTGCGCGCGGCCGCGGCGAGCGCCAGGCTGGTGTTGCAGCGGAACGCCACGGCCCGGGCCGGCGCGAGGTCGTCCATCCAGCGCTCCTGGGGCGAGGTCGCGCCCTCGTAGGCGAGCACCGGGTCGCGGGCCAGGTCCATCCGGCCGCGCCGCTCCGCCGCGAACGCGGGCGAGGCGTAGATGCCGTAGGCGACCGACGCGAGCTTCCGCGCGACCAGGCCCGCGTCGCTCGGGCGGCCCAGCCGGAGCGCCAGGTCCGCCTCGCGGCGCGTGAGGTCGTAGTTCCGGAAGTCGGCCGACACGTCCAGGAGCAGGCGGGGATGCCGCGCGCGGAGCGACGGCACCGTGCCGGCCGGCGTCCGGTCGCGCGCGTCGGCGTGCCGCGCGATGGCGAGGACGTCCTCCTCCACGCGCGAGGCGAGCGCCGCCAGCTCCTCGCCCGCGGCGGTGCAGGCCCAGCCCTGCGGGCCGCGCTCGAACAGCGGCAGGCCGAGCTCCTCCTCCAGCGCGGCCACGCGGCGCCCGACGGTGTTGCGATCCACCCCGAGCCGCTTCGCCGCGCGGGCGAGGCTGCCGCTGCGGGACAGCTCGAGGAAGAACAGCAGGTTTCCCCAGTCGAGCGGGCCCGACCGCGCCATCGCGGCGCGCATCGGGTCCACCGCGCGCGGGTTCCTCGCCATCGCACGCCTCCCCGCCCCTCGTGCCGCGGGCGGGGCGGCGCGGACGCCGGAGCGCCCGCACGGGCAGAGGTGATAGCACGGCGAAGGGCGGGCCGGGCTCGCCCGGTCAGGCCGCGCGGCGCTCGGGTCGGCTGGCGGGCTCGGACGGCGGGACCGCGGCGTACGCGGCGAACGCGAGCGCGCCCACCGCGAGGCCGCCCGCCATGCCGAGCGAGAGCGTCCGTGCCGAGCCCCACAGCAGCGGCGCGAGCGCCGCCGCCACCAGGGCGTTGCCCGCCGTCTGCACGAACGCCTGGCAGGAGGAGGCCATCCCGCGCCGTTCCGGGAACAGGTCGAGCGCCATGAGGGTCAGCGAGGGCATCGCGAGGGACGTGCCCAGCACGTAGCCGACGAGCGGCAGCACGCTCCACGGCAGGGCGGGCGCGTGCAGCGCGTGGAACAGCACGTTCGCGAGGGCGGCCACCGCCATCGCGGCGAAGCCCCAGGCGACGGTGCGCTGGTTCGTCATCCGTCCCGCGAGCGCGCCGGACGCCCAGTTGCCGAGCATCATGCCGCCGCTGATGGGGCCGAACAGCCAGAGGAAGCCGGTCTCGCCGACCCCGAGGTGGCGGAGCAGGAACACCGGCGCGGCCACGATGTACAGGAAGACCGCCGAGAAGCTGCAGGTGACGCCCGCCACCAGCGCCAGGAACGCGCGGGACGAGAGCACCTCGCGGTAGCCGCGCAGCATGGAGCGGACCTGGAGCGGCCGCCGCTGCGCCGGCGCCAGCGTCTCGGGCAGCGCGCGCCAGCACCAGGCGCACAGGGCCGCGGAGAACAGCGCCAGGAAGCCGAACACCGCGCGCCAGCCCAGCCACACGTGCAGCCAGCCGCCCACGACCGGCCCGAGCGCCGGCGCGATCGCGAACACCAGCGCGATGCGGCTCATCAGCCGGCGGGCCTCGGCCCCGTCGAGCAGGTCGCGCACCACCGCGCGGCCGATCACCATGCCCGCCCCGGCGGTCGCGCCCTGCAGCGCCCGGAACGCGACGAGCGCCTCGATGCGCCAGGAGAGCATGCAGCCGACGGAGGCGAGCGCGAACAGCGCCAGCATCGCGAGCGTCACGCGCCGGCGGCCCAGCGCGTCGGAGATGGCGCCCTGCCAGAGCGTCATCACCGAGAACGGCACCATGTACGCGGTGAGCGTCTGCTGCACCAGCACCGCCGGCGCGCCGAAGACCCGCCCGATCTCCGGGAACGACGGGAGGTACGCGTCGGTGGAGAACGGGCCGAGCGCCGAGAGCGCGGCGAGCAGCACTGCGAGCCGCCCGTGGTGCCGGGCGGTGGCGGGGGTGAGGCGTGGCATCGGGGGGAGCCGAGGTGTAGCCCCTCCGGCGGCGGCGCTCAAGCCGCCTCCGGGCGGCGCGCCCGGGCTCACCCGATGTTGAGCGAGCGCATGCGCCGCCAGAGCGTGCTGCGCGAGAGCCCCAGCGCTCGCGCCGCCTCCGCGCGGCTCCAGCGGTGCGCCTGCAGGGCGGCCTCGATGGCGGCGCGCTCGTACGCGTCCGCCGGCTCGAACGCGCGCACCGGCGCGTGCTCCGGCGCCCCGCCGCCGAGCACCTCCGGCGGCAGGTCCTCGGGCTGCACCGTCTGGCCCCGGCACACCGTCACGGCGAACTCGAGCGCGTTCTCGAGCTCGCGCACGTTGCCCGGCCACGAGTGCGACATGAGCGCCCGGAGCGCGTCCGGCGAGAAGCGCACCGCCCGGCCGGCCCGCGCGCAGACGCGGGACAGGAGGAGCTGCGCCATCGGCTCGATGTCCTCCCGCCGCTCACGGAGCGGGGGGATCTCCACCGGGAACACGCGCAGGCGGTAGTACAGGTCCTCGCGGAACGTCCCGTCCGCCACGGCGCGGCGCAGGTCGCGGTTCGTGGCCGCGATGATGCGCGCGTCGGCGCGGCGCGGCTGGTTCTCGCCGACGCGCTCGTAGGTGTGCTCCTGCAGCACGCGCAGCAACTTGACCTGCAGGTGCAGCGGCAGGTCGCCGACCTCGTCGAGGAACAGCGTGCCCTGGGCGGCCGCGGCGAAGCGGCCCGGCCGGTCGCGGGTGGCGCCGGTGAACGCGCCGCGCACGTGGCCGAACAGCTCGCTCTCGAGCAGGTCGCCCGGCAGCGCGGCGGCGTTCACCGCCACGAACGGCCCGCTCCGGCGCGGCGAGTGCGCGTGGATGAGCCGCGCCAGGACCTCCTTGCCCGAGCCGCTCTCGCCGGTGACGAGCACCGAGGCCTCGCTGTACTGCAGGCTCTCCACCAGCCGCACCACCCGGCCCATGGCGCGCGAGCGGCTGATGATGCCGGTGGTGGCCAGCGCGGCGGCGGCGTCGCCCGCCTCCTCCTCGGCGGGCCGGAGCACCACCAGGTAGCGCGCGTCCCGCGCGCACACGCCGTGCGGATCGAGCTGGAGCGGCGCGGCGGTGACGGAGAGCAGGTGCGAGGCACCGTCGCCGGCCCGGAGCAGCGCGCGCCAGCCCTCGCGCTTCTCGCCCGCCAGCAGCGCGTGGCGGATGGGGCCGTCCGCGCCGAACAGCTCGGCGCCGAGCAGCGCCTCCACCGGCGTCCCGACCGTCCGCGCCGCGGCGCCTTCCCCGAGCAGCACGTCCAGGCGCGACGACACGTGCCGCACCCGGAACTGGTCGTCGAGCGCCATGCACACGCGCCCGAGGGATCCGAAGGCCGCGTTCACCGCGGCGAAGGCGACCTCGCTGCCCTGCTCCGATGCGCTCATGTGCCGCAGGCTGGCATGTCGCGTCGCAGCGCGAAACGCGGTGTTTCGTCGCGCTGAAACGTTCCGTGTCGTCGCGACCGGCGCGCCCGTCGCAACCGCTCGGAATCAGGGCACTCGGTCGCAGGCACGCGTCCCGCAAAGGGCATGAGCGAGGCCCGTGCGGCCGTCCACTGAACAGGAGATCCCGCGTGCGCAAGCTGATCCGAATCATCGTGACGGGGGCGGCGCTGGCCGCCCTGACGCTGCCGCTGGCCGGCCGCGCCGCCGACCCCGATCCGCAGCAGAAGAAGCTCGACGAGCTGGCGAAGGAGCTCGAGGCGCTGAAGCAGCAGGTGAAGAAGGACGAGGAGAAGTCGCTCAGCAAGTGGCTGACCGTGAGCGGCGACTACCGGTTCCGCCTCGACTCGCTGAAGGGCGAGGTCCCCGCGTACTACCAGTACATGGGGCCGGCGGCCATGCCGGTGCCGATGCCCGGCTTCGACCCGGAGAACGGGACGCTGATGACGAACCGCTTCGGCCTGAACCTGAAGGCCAAGGCGACGCGGAACGTCACGGTCACGACGCGCCTGCTCATGAACAAGACGAGCGGCATGCAGACCGCCGACGCGACCAACGCCGGCTTCTTCGCGGACCGGATGTCGGTCCTGGACGGCACCATCGGCCACATCCCGACGGACAACGTCCTCCGCGTGGACCAGGTGTTCGCCACCTGGAGCAACATCTTCGACCAGCCGGTGTGGTTCTCGGTCGGCCGCCGCCCGTCCACGGGCGGTTCGCCCACCCACGTGCGGCAGAACGGCGAGCGCCCCGGCAACGGCGGCGTGCCCGGCCTGCTGGTGGACTACGCGTTCGACGGCATGACGCTGGGCTGGGCGCCGGAGATCGACGCGCTCCCCGGCGCGTTCGCGAAGCTCTGCTACGGCCGCGGCTTCGAGGCCGGCTACAGCAACACCAACGACCTGAAGGACACCGACATGGTCGGCGTCCAGGTCGTTCCGGTGGACACGGATCCGCTCCGCGTCGACTTCCAGTGGAACCGCGGGTTCAACATCTTCGACGACCCGAACAACGTGGGCGTCGAGCTCGGCGACATCGACTGGTACGGCGTGGGCGTGCTCAGCACGCTGAAGGGCATCGGCCCCGGCAGCCTCACCTCGTTCGCGAGCGGCGGCGTCAGCATCACCCACCCGAACGGGAAGCACATGCTGCTCGGCGGGATGGACTCCGGCGCCGGCCTGCTCACCAGCGGCCCGGACGACTCCGACCGCACTGGCTGGGGCGCGTACGCGGGCCTCCGCTACGACCTGCCCGCCGGCACCAAGATCGGCGGCGAGTACAACCACGGCTCGAAGTACTGGATGCCGTTCGACCCCGCCGCCGACGACCTGTGGACGAGCAAGCTCGGCACCCGCGGCAACGTCTACGAGGCGTACCTGATCCAGGAGCTGCCGCTGCCGGCGATCTCCTCGTTCGTCAGCAAGGCGTTCTTCAAGGTGGGCTGGCAGTACTACGACTTCGACTACACCGGCAGCAACAACTGGATCGGCGCCCCGGTGAAGATCTCGGAGCTGATGGCCAGCCCCATGAACGCGCAGATGCTCCCGCCCATGAAGTCCGCGCAGGACTTCTACGGCACGTTCGAGGTGCGGTTCTAGGCCACGCGCGCGCGGCGGGGGACGAGGCCGTCCCTCGCCGCGTGCGGCCTCTCGTCGCACGCCGAACCCGCCCGCGCCGCACCTGGCTCACGCCGCAGCAGGCACCAACCCTCCCCCGCAGCAGCAGCACCCGTTCCAAGGAGATCCCAATGAAGAAGGCTCTCGCAGTCGTGGTCGCGGTCGTCCAGCTGGCGATGTGCGTGGTGGCGCTGAGCGGCGTCGCCCGGGCCGACGAGACGAAGATGGTGGGCGTCATCACGAAGATCGAGCTCGCGGGGAAGGACGCGAAGACCGCGACGGTCGTCCTGAAGGACGTCAAGACCGAGGAGCTGGTCGAGGTGGTGATCCAGGACGACCTCACGCTCGACAAGTTCAAGGACCACCGCATCGTCGAGGGCGACGAGATCCGGTGCAAGTACGAGGTCAAGGACGGCAAGAAGCTGTCGACCTACTTCCGCAAGACGGCCGGCTGCTGATCGCGGCGCCCCTCCCACGTCCCCCCGACCGAGGAACCAGACCATGAGACGTTCGGCGGCAGTCGCGTCCGCGCTGATCGCGCTGCTCCAGGCCCCCGGCGCGCTCGCCGCTGAGCACCCGGGCCGGAGCCAGATCGAGAAGGACGGCTACAAGGGCCCGTCCACCTGCGAGGAGTGCCATCCCGGCAAGGCCAAGGAGTTCCTCGGCACGGTCCACTGGAAGCACGCCTCCAAGGTGGACAACGTCGAGAACCTGGACCCGAAGCAGGAATACGGGATGAAGAACCGCATCTACACGATGTGCAACGGCAACGACATCGTGAACAACCTGAAGGAGATCCCGAAGAACGCGGACGGCAAGTCCAAGTTCACGGGCTGCAACACCTGCCACCCCGGCAACCACCTGAACGACGTGGGCAGCAGCGGGCCCGAGGCGGAGGCGGCGGTGGACTGCCTGGTCTGCCACTCCACCGAGTACGACTTCCGCCAGCGCAAGCCGTACAAGGACGAGCAGGGCCGCGTGGTGATGGGCCAGGACCGCAGCACGAAGGCCGCGCTCGCGATCGGCAAGCCCACCGTGAAGAACTGCATGACCTGCCACGAGACCGCGGGCGGCGGCGTGCTGGTGAAGCGCGGCTTCTCGTTCACGAAGGACACCGACGCGCACGCCGCGAAGGGCATGGTGTGCGTGGACTGCCACCAGGCGAAGGACCACCGCATCCCGACCGGCTTCGACCCGAACAACTGGGCGAACGACGGCCTGCGCCTCTCCTGCGACGGCTGCCACGGCGAGAAGCCGCACAAGAGCGCGGACTACAACCGCCACACCGCGCGGATCGCCTGCCAGACCTGCCACATCCCGCGCACCGGCGGCGCGGTGGCGAAGGACTTCACGGTCTGGGAGAAGGGCGGCGACGGCTTCTACGAGCCGACCACGCTGAAGAAGGACGCGAACGAGACCGTCCCGGTCTACGCCTGGTACGACCAGAAGGTCCGCAACGAGCCGCACTTCATCGGCCCGAAGGGCAGCCGCAAGGACGGGAAGAGCAAGATCTACCCGTTCAAGATCTACATGGGGAAGGCGTTCTACGACGCGAAGTCGGGGAAGCTGCTCTCCATGGACTTCGCGCCGCCGATGGCGAACGGCGACACCCGCGCCGGCGTCGAGTCGGCCGCGCGGACGCTGGGGATGAAGGATCCGGCGGCGGTGGCGAAGGCCGCGGTGCCCGGCTGGCAGACGATCTACTTCGGCAGCAACCACCTGGTGACGCGGTCGAAGGCGCTGAACTGCGTCAACTGCCACGGCGTGAACGGCGTGCTGAACTTCCGCGAGCTCGGGTACGCGCCCGCCGAGGTGAAGAAGCTGACGAACCCGGAGCTCTACTTCAAGCAGCTCGTCGAGAAGCAGAAGGAAGAGTGGTGACGGCCCGCGCAGCGCGCCCGCGTTCCCCAAGCGGCGCGGCCGCTGCGCGGCCCTCACGCGCAGGAGCCCAGGTCCGCCCTCCGGGCTCGCCGCCGCCGCGCGGGCGGCCGCGAGCTCCGGCCGGCGTGGGCCTCCGGCGCTGAGCGACGCCCCTCGTCCCGGAGCCCCCCTGCTCCGGGACGAGGGGATCGCCTTCTCGGGGCGCGCCCGCGCCCGGCGAGCCCGCCGCCCCGGGCGGACGGTAGAGTTCTGGTTTCCCATCGCCTTCGGGCAGGAGACGCCATGAGCTCCACGCGCCGGCACCCGCACGTTGTGAACGTCGCCGAGATCCCCCAGACCGTCGCAGAGAAGGGCACGCGGTTCGCGTTCCGGCGCCGCCAGCTGTCCGCCGAGAGCGGCGGCGAGCAGCTCGGCTGCAGCCACATGGAGCTGCCGCCGGGCAAGACCGCCTGGGCGCACCACTTCCACTGCGCGAACGAGGAGGCGATCTTCGTGATCGCCGGGAGCGGGCTGCTGCGCGTCGGCGACGCCGAGGTGCGGGTCGGCCCGGGCGACTACGTCGCGCTGCCCGCGGGCCCGGGCGCCGCCCACCAGCTCCGCAACGACGGCGCGGAGCCGCTGCAGTACCTCGCGCTCTCCACGATGCTCCCCACCGACATCACCGTGTACCCCGACTCCGGCAAGGTGGGCCTGTTCGCGGGCGCGGCGCCGGGCGGGCCGAAGGAGCGGCGCTACCTGGCGGGCTTCACCGCCCGGCCCGAGGGCGGCGCCTGGTTCGACGGCGAGCGCGTCGACGGCTGACGCGCCCGGCGACGGGACGGGCCGCGGCATCGAGGTCCGAAAACGGCGAGCGCCGCGGCCGGACCGCGGCCATGATGCCGCGCATGCCCCGCCCCGCCCCGCCGCCCGCGATCCCCGGCCTCGACGCCGGCGCCTGCTGGCGCGCCCACGTCGCCCGCGACGCGCGGTTCGACGGCCGCTTCTTCACCGCGGTGCTCTCCACCGGGATCTTCTGCCGCCCGATCTGCCGGGCGCGCACGCCGCGCCGGGAGCACTGCGCGTTCTACCCGAGCGCCGCCGCCGCGCAGGCGGCCGGTTTCCGGCCGTGCCTGCGCTGCCGGCCGGAGCTCGCGCCCGGCGTGGCCGGCTGGCGGGGCACCGCGAACACGGTGGCGCGCGCGCTCGCGCTCATCTCGGCGGGCGCCTGGGGCGAGCGCGACGACGTGGAGGCGCTCGCCGAGCGCGTCGGCGTCGGCGGCCGGCAGCTCCGCCGCCTGTTCGCCCGGCACGTGGGCGCGCCGCCGGTCCGGATCGCGCAGGCGCAGCGCGTGCTGCTGGCCCGGCGGCTGCTCGCCGACACCACCCTGCCGCTCGCCGACGTGGCCTCCGCGGCGGGCTTCGGGAGCGTGCGTCGCTTCAACGAGGCGGTGCGGCGCACGTTCCGGCGTCCGCCGGGCGCGCTGCGGCGCGGCGCGTCCGCCCCGCCGCCGGACGGCGCGATCGCGATCGCGCTGCCGCACACCGCGCCGTACGACTGGCCGGCGCTGCTCGGGTTCCTGGGCGCGCGCGCGATCCCGGGCGTCGAGCAGGTGTCGGACGGCGCGTACCGCCGCACCGTGGCGCTCGACGGCGCCGCGGGCACGGTCGAGGTCCGGCCCGATCCGCGGGGCCGCGGCCTGGTCGCGACGTTGCGGCTGCCGGGGGTGGCGGCGATCGCGCCCGCGGTGGAGCGCCTGCGGCGGCTGCTCGACCTCGACGCGGACGCCCGGGCGATCGGCGCGCACCTCTCGGGCGATCCGCTGCTCGCGCCGCTCGTCGCGGCGCGGCCCGGGCTGCGCGTGCCGGGCGCGTGGGAGCCGTTCGAGCTGGTGGTGCGCGCGGTGCTCGGGCAGCAGGTGAGCGTCGCCGCGGCCCGCACGCTGGCGGGCCGCCTCGCGGCGCGGCTCGGCGCCCCGGTGGACTCCGGCGACCCCGCGCTGTCGCGGCTGTTCCCCGGCCCGGAGGCGCTCGCCGGCGCCGACCTGGAGGGGCTCGGGCTGACCCGCGCCCGCGCCGCCACGCTCGCCGCGATCGGCGCCGCGGTGCGAGACGACCCGTCCCTGCTCGCGCCGGGCGGCGAGCTGGAGGACGCGGTGGCGCGCCTCGACGCGCTGCCCGGCATCGGGCGCTGGACCGCGCAGTACGTGGCGATGCGGGCGCTGCACCAGCCGGACGCGTTCCCGGAGGGCGACCTCGGCCTGCTCGCCGCGCTCGGCGGCCTGCGCGGCCGCGGGCGGGCGGCGCCCGGGGAGCTGCTGCGACGCGCCGAGCGCTGGCGCCCGTGGCGGGCGTACGCGGCGCTGCACCTGTGGACGAGCCTGCGGCCCCGCGCACGCGCGGCGCCCGGCGCACGGAAGAAGGGGAGGCGGTCATGACGCTCGAGCACGTGGTGGTGGAGTCGCCCATCGGCCCGGTGCACCTCGTCTCGGACGGGCGCGCGCTCTGCGCGCTCGACCTGGGGGACACGCCGCTGCTGCGCCCGGCGCTGGCGCGGCGCTTCGGCCCCGACCTCGCGCTGCGCGCGGGCCGCGACCCGCTCGGCCTGGCGTCCCGCGCGCGCGCCTGGTTCGCGGGCGACCTCGGCGCGCTGGACGGGCTCCCGCTCGATCCGGGGGGCACGCCGTTCCAGCGGCAGGTCTGGGCCGAGCTGCGCCGCATCCCGGCCGGCGAGACCCGCAGCTACGGCGCGCTCGCGGCCGCGCTGGGGCGGCCGGGCGCGGCGCGGGCGGTGGGCCTCGCGAACGGGCGGAACCCGATCGCGATCGCCATCCCCTGCCACCGCGTCATCGGGGCGGACGGGAGCCTGACCGGCTACGCCGGCGGCCTCGACCGGAAGCGCTGGCTGCTGGCGCACGAGCGCGCCGCGCTGGACGGCGCCGCCCTCCGCGCGCCCACCGGCCTCGCTCAGGACCCCGGCGCGGTGGGCGGCGAGAACAGGGCCGCGATGGCGCGGGCCACGGTCCGCCAGAGCGCCCGCACGACATAGAGCAGCGCGGTGAGCAGCACGAGCGCCGCCGCGAGCGCGATCCAGGGGTGCGCCCAGATCGCCCAGGCGAGCGCCGCCACCACCCCGAGCTCGCCGGTGGTCGCGGCCGCGTTCGTCACCGGCTCGGGCGACGTGTCGATGGTGGCGCGGAGCCCGAGCTTGGTCGCGTGCGTGGCGAGGCCGAGCGCGCCGCCGAGCAGCGCGGCGACGACCGCGAGGCGCGGCTCGCCCCAGGTGGCGAGGACCGCCAGCGCCGCGGCCGCGAACGGCCGGATCGCGGTGTGGATCGCCTCCCAGGCGGTGGCGATCCCGGGCACGAGCATCGCGAGCGCCTCGACGAGCGCGAGCGCGCCCGCCGTCCCGAACACCCACGGGTCCGTCAGCAGACCGAGCGCGCCCGGCAGCGGTCCGATCCAGCCGAGGTGGCCCGCGAGCCCCACGAACGCGGCGGCCGCGTACGCGCTGATCCCCGACGCGAACGCGAGGCCGAGCGCCTGCGCCAGGGCGGTGAGCGGCTCCACGCGGGGAGCCTAACCGAACCGGCGGTGCGCGTGCGGGGCCACCCGACGACCCACCAGGAGGCGCCCGTCTGCCGGCCCGTCCCACGCTCGATGGACGTGCCGGGCGCGCCAGCAGGGGCCACCCTCAGA
The DNA here is from genome assembly GCF_000022145.1 of Anaeromyxobacter dehalogenans 2CP-1. NCBI lineage: Bacteria > Pseudomonadati > Myxococcota > Myxococcia > Myxococcales > Anaeromyxobacteraceae > Anaeromyxobacter > Anaeromyxobacter dehalogenans. The sequence continues at coordinate 1,149,880 of NC_011891.1, read as the reverse complement.
GGCGGGGGGCAGCACCGGCCAGGGCGCGAGGTTGCGGGCCGCCGTCCGGGGCTATACGAGTCGAGCGCACATGGCGGACCACGAAACCATCGTCGTCGTGGACGACGACCCCGACCTCCGCGAGACGCTGGGCGAGCTGCTCGAGGAGGAGGGCTACGAGCCGCGCCTGTTCGAGAACGGGCGCGAGGCGCTCGACTACCTGCGGCACGGCGGCGACCCGAGCCTGATCCTCCTCGACCTCATGATGCCGGAGATGAACGGCTGGCAGTTCCGGGAGGCGCAGCTCCGCGACGACCGGCTCCGCGACATCCCGGTGGTGGTGATGACCGCGAGCCGGGGGCTCGACGGCGCGCCGCTCACCGCCCGCGAGATCCTCTACAAGCCCATCGGCCTGGGCGAGCTCATCGACGCGGTCGAGCGCAACGCGCGGTGAACCGCGCGCCCGGGCCGGCGCGTGGTAGAACCGCGCGCCATGCCCGAGGTCGGCCTCGCCCAGCTCGCCCCGCTCACCGCCGTCGCCCTGCTCGCCGGCGTGGTGGACGCGATCGCCGGGGGCGGCGGCCTGCTCACGCTCCCGGCGCTGCTCTGGACCGGGCTGCCGCCGCACCTCGCGCTCGGGACGAACAAGGGCCAGTCGGTGTTCGGCTCCTTCGCGGCGCTGGTGCGGTTCTCGCGCGCCGGGATGGTGGACGGGCGGCGCGCGCGGGTCACGTTCCCGCTCGGCCTCGCCGGCTCGCTGGCCGGCGCCGGGCTGGTGCTGCTCGTGCCCCCGGCCACGCTGCGGCCGGTCGTCCTGGCGCTGCTCGCGTTCGCCGCGCTGTTCGTGGGGCTCCGCCGCGGGCCACCCGCCCGCCCGGAGGGCGCGCGCCGAGAGGGGACGCCGCTCGTCGCCGGGGCGATCGCGCTCGCGATCGGCGCCTACGACGGCTTCTTCGGCCCGGGCACCGGCACGTTCCTCATCGTCGCGTTCGTGGCGCTGCTCGGCGACGGGCTGGCGCGCGCCTCGGCGGGCGCGAAGGTGGTGAACTTCGCGTCCAACCTGGCGGCGGTGGCGTTGTTCTCGATCAAGGGCGTGGTGGTCTGGCGCATCGCGGTGCCCATGGCCGCCGCCCAGCTCGCCGGCGGGTGGATCGGCGCGCACCTCGCGGTCCGGCGCGGCGACGCGCTGGTCCGGCGCACCGCGGTCCTGGTGACGCTCGCCCTGGCCGTCAAGCTGGCGTGGGACATGCGGTCCTGACGCGCCGCGCCCTGGGCCGCGCGGCCGGCGGCGAGGTGCCCGGCACGGGTGCAAAGGCGCGCCCCCCGCTGGTACACTGGCGCGCCGCACCGCCCTGCTCGAGAGGAGAGCCCTGCCGATGAGCCGCATCGTCTCCGCCGAGGAGGCCGTCTCCGTCGTCAAGTCCGGCCACCGGGTGTTCCTGCACAGCGTCGCCGCGGCGCCGCGCCGGCTCATCGAGGCGCTCACCGCGCGGGCGCCCGAGCTGAGCGTCGTCGAGATCGTCTCGATCCACACCGAGGGGGACGCGCCGTACGCCGCGCCCGAGATGGCCCGGCACTTCCGCGTGAACGCGCTGTTCGTCGGGCCGAACGTGCGCAAGGCGATCGAGGAGGGGCGCGGCGACTACCTGCCGGTGTTCCTCTCCGAGGTGCCGCAGCTCTTCCGCTCCGGGATCCTGCCGCTCGACGTGGCGCTGGTGCACGTCTCGCCGCCGGACCGCCACGGCTTCTGCTCGCTGGGCGTGTCGGTGGACGTCACCCGCGCCGCGGTGCAGACCGCCCGGACCGTGATCGCGCAGGTGAACCCGCGCATGCCGCGCACCCACGGCGACGGCCTCATCCACGTGGACGCGATCGACTACATGGTCGAGGTGGACGAGCCCATCCACGAGGCGCCGGTGCGGGCGCTCACCGACGTGGAGCGCGCCATCGGCCGGCACTGCGCCGAGCTGGTGGACGACGGCGCCTGCCTGCAGCTCGGCATCGGGGCGATCCCGCAGGCCACCCTGGCGTCGCTCGGCGACCACCACCGGCTCGGCATCCACACCGAGATGATCTCCGACGGCGTGGTGGACCTGGTGGAGAAGGGCGTCATCACCGGCGAGCTGAAGCGCGTGCACCCGGGCAAGATCGTGGCCGGCTTCGCGCACGGCACCCGCCGGCTCTACGACTTCCTGGACGACAACCCGCTCGTCGCGATGCTCGACATCGCCTACGTGAACGACACCGCGGTGATCCGCCGCAACCCCAAGGTCACCGCCATCAACAGCGCCATCGAGGTGGACCTCACCGGCCAGGTGTGCGCCGACTCGGTGGGCGAGCGGCAGGTGTCCGGCGTGGGCGGCCAGATGGACTTCATCCGCGGCGCGGCGCTCTCCGACGGCGGCAAGCCCATCATCGCGCTGCCCTCCACGAACGCGGCCGGCGAGTCGCGCATCGTCCCGGTGCTGCGCCCGGGCGCGGGCGTCGTCACCACCCGCGCGCACGTCCACTTCGTGGTCACCGAGCACGGCATCGCCGACCTGTTCGGCAAGAACCTGCGCCAGCGCGCAGCCGCGCTCATCGCGGTGGCGCACCCGAAGCATCGCGACGTCCTCACCGCCGAGGCGCGCCGCCGGTTCGGATCCTGGTAGCCGGGCCGCCGCGCCGCGCTAGCCGGCGAGCCACTCGCGCACGCGCGCGTAGACGCCCGGGTCGCAGAGCAGGTCGAGGTGGCCCACCCCGGGCGCGATGGCGCGGCCCGCCGGACCGAACGCGAGGGTGCGCCGGGGATCCCGGTGGCGGCCCAGCGCGCTGGCGAGCGGGACCAGCCCGTCGCCCAGGAGGTCGGCCGCGGCGCCCCGCCCGCGCGCGGTCGTCCCTGCGACCGCGAGGCACCGGACGCCGGGCGGCAGCGGCACCGGCCGGCGCCGGTCCGGCGATCGCGCGAAGCGGTCCCGGCCCTGCCAGTCCTCGTCGAGCACGTTGCCGTGGCGCAGGTCGGTGATCCCGGCGCTGCGGATCCGCCCGAGGCGCGCGAGCGGCGCGGTGTACGGGCTGACGCCCAGCACGACGTCGATCCAGTTGCCGCCGCGCTCCAGCGCGGCGCCGTGGTGCGGGGTGCCGAGGAACACCGCGCTCCGCAGCCGCCGCGGCCAGGCGTGCCCCGCGGCCGCCCCCTGGTGCCAGGCGCTCCGCACGACGAGCCCGCCGAGGCTGTGGCCGAGCAGGCTCAGCTCCTCGAGCGGCATCGGCCAGGCGCGCACCAGCGCCTCCAGGACCTCGTCCAGCCCCCGCCCGCTGGTCGAGACGTGCAGCCCGCTGTTGTAGTGCAGGTACAGCGGCGTGTAGCCGAGATCGCGCGCGAGCGCGGCGCCGTGATCGTGGCCGCGGCGCCGCCAGCGCAGGTGGTTCGTGCACAGGCCGTGGACGAGCACCACCACCTTCCCGGTCGCACCCGGGATCGCCTCGCGCAGCGCGCGCGGCTCGAGCGCGACCGGCCGGCCGCCGGACCGGAGCTGCATCGGGATCGCGAGCGGGTTGCGGGAGGCGACGAGGTGATCGCCGAGCACGCCGTTCAGCGCCGCCAGGACCGCCTCGCGCCGGGGCGAGCTGGCCTGCCCGGTCCGGCCGGCGGCCCGCGAGAGCGCCGCGTCGTAGCCCTCCCCCACGATCCGGGTGACGCCCCGGACCGCGCCATACACCAGGCCGGTGAGGCCGCGGGTGCGCGCGCTCGGCGGCGCGTCGAGGAACCACGGGCCGCGCGCGATGTTGTGGTGCATGCCCTCGACGACGGCGGTCACCCCGAGCGTCGCGTCGAACGCGAGCCGGCCCCATCCCCGCAGATCCGTGACGTCGACGCGCGTCCTCATCGCGACGCAGCATGCCGCAGCGCGTGGTTCCGGCCAACCCGGCGTCCCGCCTACCGCCCGCGCTCCCGATCCTTCGCCGGCTCGGGGGCCTCGCGCTCGCGCTCGACGCCCTCCTCCTCGCCCGTGCCGAAGTAGCCGTCGTCATAGGGCTCCCGCGTCGGCGGGAGATCGGTGCGCGGCGCCTTGCTCGGGTCCTTGCGTGGCTGATCCTTGGGCTCGCCCTTCATGGTTCCTCCCCTCCCCGCAAGCTGGGGCTATCACCAGCCGAGGTGAACCCCGTCCTCGCCGGCGCGCGTTGCCGCCGCCGGCCGGGGGATGGAACGTTCGTCCGGAGGCATCCCGATGGCGAGGGCGATCTGGAGCGGCGCGCTGACCTTCGGCCTGGTGAACATCCCGGTGAAGCTCTACACCGCGGTGCACCAGAAGGAGGTGCGGTTCCACATGCTGCACGACGCGGACGGCGCCCGCATCCAGCTGCGCCGCTTCTGCTCGACAGAGGAGAAGGAGGTCCCCTACGAGCACATCGTGAAGGGGTACGAGGTGTCGCCCGGCCGCTACGTGACGGTGACGCGCGAGGAGCTGGAGGCGTTCGACCCGAAGGCCACGCGCACGGTGGAGATCCACGACTTCGTGGAGCTCTCCGAGATCGACCCGGCGTTCTTCGAGGCGAGCTACTACCTCGTGCCCGACCGCAGCGCGGCGAAGGCGTACCGGCTGCTCGGCGACGCCATGCGCAAGGCGGGCAAGGTCGCGATCGCCACCGCGGTGCTGCGCACGCGCGAGTCGCTCTGCTGCGTGCGCCCGGCGGCCGGCGGCGCGCTGGCGCTCTCCACCATGAACCGCGCCGACGAGATCGACTCGCCGGGCTCGCTGGAGCTGCCGGAGGCGGGCGAGCCGTCCTCGCGCGAGCTGCAGATGGCGGAGCAGCTCGTCGCGTCGCTCTCCGGGCCGTTCGAGCCCGAGCGCTACCCGGACCTGCGTCGCGAGCGCGTCCTCGAGCTCATCGAGCGCAAGGCCGAGGGCCAGACCATCGAGGCGCCCGCCGCCGAGCCGGCCGGCGCCGAGGTGGTGAGCCTCGCCGACGCGCTCTCCGCCAGCCTCGCGGCGGCCCGCCGGCGGGGAGCCGAGCCCGAGGCGCCGGCGCGAGGCGAGCGACGCCACGCGCCCGCGGCCGCGGCCCGGACCACCGGCCGGCCCCGCGCCGCGCGCGCGTCGCGCAAGAAGCGCGGGTGATCCGTGGCGCGCGCGCAGCAGGGCGTGGAGGTCGAGGTGGAGGGGCGGCGGATCCAGCTGCGCAACCTCGACAAGGTCTTCTACCCCGAGGCCGGCTTCACCAAGGGTGAGGTGGTGGACTACTACCGCCGCGTCGCCCCCGTGCTCCTGCCGCACCTGCGGGATCGGCCGCTCACGCTGAAGCGCTACCCGGAGGGCGTGGACGGGCCGCACTTCTACGAGAAGCGCTGTCCGCGCCACCGCCCGGACTGGTTCCGGACCGAGGCGATCTGGAGCGAGGGCAACCAGGACTACATCGACTACTGCGTGGTGGACGACCTGTCCTCGCTGGTGTGGCTCGCCAGCATCGCCGACCTGGAGCTCCACCCCTCGCTGTCGCGGGTGGACGACGTGGAGCGGCCCACCGCGCTCGTGTTCGACCTCGACCCGGGCCCGCCCGCCGAGCTGCTCGCCTGCTGCGAGGTGGCGCTGCTGCTGCGGCGGCTGCTCGCCGCGCTGGGCCTGGAGGCGTTCCCGAAGAGCTCCGGCTCGAAGGGCATGCAGCTGTACGTGCCGCTCTCCGGCGCCACCTACGCGGACACGAAGCCGTTCGCGCACGCCGTCGCCCGCGTGCTGGAGCGCCGCCACCCGCAGCTCGTGGTCGAGCGCATGGCGAAGGCGCTCCGCGGCGGCAAGGTGCTGGTGGACTGGAGCCAGAACGACCCGCACAAGACCACCGTCTGCGTCTACTCGCTCCGGGCGCGGCCGCGCCCCACCGTCTCCACCCCGCTCCGCTGGGCAGAGGTGGAGAAGGCCGTGCGGACCCGCGACGCGGGCGGGCTGGTGTTCGAGGCAGGCGCGGTGCTCCGGCGGGTCGAGCGCGTGGGGGACCTGTTCGCCCCGGTGCTGACGCTGCGCCAGCGCCTGCCCGCCCCGGCGGAGCTCGAGCGGGCGGCCGGCGCGTGAGCCCCATCGGCGGCGCCTGCGGGCGCCCCGGCCGCGGCGGCGGCACGCCTGCGGCGCGTGGCGCGCCCTGCGCCGCGGTCGCACCTTGTCCTCGGCGCGCGCACTCACCGCGCCGGGGGGAGAGAGAGCCATGACCGCGCAGCACCGGCCCGGCCGGCCCACGCATGTCCCGCCCGTGCACCCGGGCGGCGCGACCGAAGCGGTGCGCCAGCTGCCGACGCGCGATCTCGTGACGGAGCTGGCGCGCAAGGCCAGCGCGCTCGCCCGCAAGGAGGTCGAGCTCGCCAAGGCGGAGCTCCGGGCCGACCTGCGCGCCGAGGCGAAGATGGCGAGCGGGCTGGGCGTGGCGGGCCTGTGCGGGATCTTCACCGTGCAGCTCCTGCTCACCGCGGTGGTGCTGGCGCTCATGGAGGCGGGCGTGCTGCCGGGCTGGGCGGCGGCGCTGGTGGTCGCCGCGGTGGTGCTGGCCGTCGGGACCGCGGCCGGCCTGTGGGGCTGGGGGCGCCGCGTGCGCAAGCCGCTCGACACGACCCGCCGGTCGCTGCAGGACGGCGTCCGCTGGGCGAAGGAGCAGGTGGCATGACGCCGGACGCCGACGGGCAGGTGCGCCGCGTGTCGGGGGAGATCGACGCGCTGCGCGGGGAGCTGGGGATGCTGGTCGGCGAGCTGGACCGCCGCCGGAGCGAGCTGTTCGACCTCGGCCTGCAGGCGCGGCGCCACCCGGTGGCGGCGGCGATCGCGGCGAGCGCCGCGGCGCTGGTGGTCGGCGGCCTGATCGCGCTCGCGGTGCGCGCCCGCTCGGAGCGGCGGCGCCCGGCGGTGCGGGCCCGCGACGCCCGGCGCGCGCTGGCGCGGCTGCTCGATCACCCGCACCGCGTGGCCGCCGAGCCGAGCGTGCTGCGCAAGGCGGCCGCCGCGGCGGCGAGCACGCTGGCCGTGGCGCTGGTGCGCCGCGCGGTGGTGGACCGCTACCTGCGCCCGCCTCCGGCGCGCGCTGCGCCCGCCGCGGCCCGCGCCCGCTGAGGCGGGGCCGCGGCGCACGGGCGCGGCGGCGCGTCTACGGGAGCGCCGCCGCGCTGCTCACTGGACCCGGTCCTGGATCTCGTGCGCGCCCGCGTGGTGGGCGCAGTGCGCGCAGCAGAACATCCGCCCCCCCGCCTCCGTGCCGTGCCCGATCACCCTGCACCCGCAGTGCGCGCAGCGCGGCGCGAGCGCCTGGATGGCGCACTCGAAGCTGTCGAACACGTGCCGCTTCCCGCTCGCCGTGATCTCGAACACCTTGTCGTACTCGTTCCCGCAGACCTCGCAGCTCCCCGTCATCGCGCTTCCTCCCGGCCGGTCGCCCCGGCCTCCGCCCACCCTCGGCCGGCGCCGCGGCGGAGCCGCCGCCCGGCCCCTACCGCCGCCCACGCGGCCGCGAGCGCCAGCTCGCCCGCGCCGTCCAGCAGGTACACCGGCGCGATCCGGCGGCGCCTCCCCGCATACCAGAGCTCGACCGCCGCGATGCCCGCCGCGCTCGCGAGCGCGAGCAGCCGGACCTCGGGCGTGATCCGGCGCCGTGCGCCGGCGGCGAGGAGCGTCGCGCCGATCGTGCCGATCAGCACGCCCACCGTCCGGACCAGCCAGGGCTCGAGCTTCGGCCCGGTGACCGCCACGAAGCTCGGCATGTGGACGAGCGGCCACGCGCCGGTGGCCGCGTAGAACGCGCCCTGGCCCAGCGCGAGCGGGCGCTCCCAGGAGCGCCCCGCCTCCCCGCCCCCGATCTGACGCGCCGCGAGCACGTCCACGAGGATGGCCACGGCCCGGCGCCGGTGCCGCGCCGCCCTCGCGCGCCCGCCCCGCCCGCGCCCGCCGGCCGGGCGCCGGCCCCGCGCGCCGCGAGCGCACGCCCCGGCGGACGGACCGGGGCCCTCCGGCCGCGCGCCACCGCGGGCGTCCGGACGCACCAGGGGTCCATGCCTAGGTTCGCGGGTACGAGGAGGACGACATGGCACGCGTGGAGAAGAGCATCGAGATCGACCGCCCCGTGCGGACGGTCTACGACCAGTGGACGCAGTTCGAGGAGTTCCCGCGCTTCATGGAGGGCGTCGAGGCGGTGCACCAGCTCGACGAGCGGACGCTGCACTGGGTCGCGAAGATCGCCGGGAAGCGCGAGGAGTGGGAGGCCGAGATCGTGCAGCAGATGCCCGACCAGCAGATCGCCTGGCGCCACACCCGCGGCGCGGTGAACCGCGGCGTGGTGACGTTCACGCCCATCGACGACGGGCACTGCCGCGTGACGCTCGCGCTCGAGTACGACCCGCAGGGCTTCGTGGAGAAGGCGGGGGACATCCTCGGCGTGGTGTCGCGGCGCGTGGAGGGCGACCTCGAGCGCTTCAAGCGCTACATCGAGGAGCGGGGCGTCGAGTCCGGCGGCTGGCGCGGCGAGATCCGCCCCGGCGAGCCGCACCACGATCCCATGCGCTGATCACCAGACCGCGCGGTGGTCCTCCACCACCCCGGGCAGCCCGGCGACGGCCAGCGCACCGCCGCCGGGCGCGGGGAGCACCCCCTCGAACGTCCCCGCCACCTGCGCGAAGCGCGTCCGCACCACGCCGCGCGCGACGTCCTCGCGGTGGACCGCCTCCGGCCGGAACGCGAGGCGCACGGCGCCGCCGGCGCTCTCCACGCGCCACGGCGCGAGCGGTCGCGCCGGGTCGAACGCGAACGCGACCGCCGGCAGCGCCAGCGGCCCGTCGCCGGCGAGCAGCGCGTTCTCCGCGGCGTCGCCGGGCGGCAGGCCGAAGCCGGCGCACAGGTTGAAGCCGAGCGCCGCGCCGTCCGCGGCGAAGCCGGTGCCGAAGGCCCAGCGCCAGTCGGTGCGGCGGGCGAGCAGCCCGGCCGTGAAGTCGGCGCCGCCGGCGCCGCCGTCGAGCGGCAGGCTCCGGCCGCCCAGGCGCACCGCGCCGCGCGCCGCCATCCCGGCCCGCTTCTCGGTGAGCCGCGGCCCGGCGCCGGGCACCGGCGCGATCACGGTGAGCGGACCGGGCGCGCCGGCGGCGTCGAGCGAGAGGTCCAGCGCGAGCCCCCCGCGGCCGGCGCCCTCCACCCGCAGCGCACCGGGCGCGCCGGTGACGCGGAGCTCCAGGCCGCCCCCGCGCCAGGTGGCGCCGCCCCACGGGCGCTCCTCCACCCGCGCGTTCACCCCGGGGAGGCCCGAGCCGCGCCGCTCCGCCAGCATCCGCCCGGCGGTGCGGTCCAGCACCCACAGGAACGCGCCGGCGAACCACCCCGCCTCGACCACCGCCAGCCCGAGCGCGGCCCGTTCACCCGCCGCGAACACGTAGACCCAGCGCTTCGCGCGCGCCAGGTGCGCGACCGCGCCGGCGAGACCGGGCGGCGCGAGCGGCCGCAGCGCCGCGGAGGCGACGGTGCCGTGGTAGGCGCCGAGGCACGGCGTCCCTGCGGCGTCGAGGATGGCGGCCGGCGCGGCGGGGAGCGGGCGGGGCGCGAGGTCCACGCCGCGAGCGTACCGCCGGGCGCGGCGCGCCGGGGCGGCCCGGGCGGACGCGCCCCAACGCGTGCGCGCGCCGGGGCGGCGCAGCCGCTAGGCCGCGGAGCCCTCGTGGATCGCGAGGGCCGGCACCTTCGCGCGGAGCGCCGGCGCGTCGGCCTCGCCGGTCACCCGGACCACGCGATGCGAGGCGGGGTCGGCCAGGACCTTCTTCACCAGCGCCTGGTTCATGGCGTGGCCGCTCTTCACCGCGACGAGCGCGCCCACCACCGGGAGCCCGAACAGCGCCAGGTCGCCGATCGCGTCGAGCACCTTGTGCCGCGCGAACTCGTCCGGGAAGCGCAGCCCCTCGGGGTTCAGGATCGAGAACTCGTCCACCACGATGGCGTTCTCGAGGCTGCCGCCCCTGGCCAGCCCCATCGCCTGCATCTTCTCGATGTCGCGCCGGAAGCAGAACGTGCGCGCGCGGGCCACCTCGCGCTCGAAGGCGCGCTCGCCCAGCTTCACCTGGAACGACTGGTCGGTGATGAGCGGGTGGCCGAAGTCCGCGGTGAAGGAGACCGAGAAGCCCTCCGCGGGCTCGAGGCGCGCCAGCTTGTCGCCGTCGCGGATCTCGACGGCCTGGTCGACGACCAGGTAGCGCTTGCCGGCGGGCTGCACCTTCACGCCGGCCTCCTGCACGAGGCAGGTGAACGGCGCGGCGGAGCCGTCCAGGATCGGGATCTCCGGGCCGTCCACCTCGACGCGGCAGTTGTCGATGCCCATGCCGTGCAGCGCGGCCATGACGTGCTCGACCGTGGCCACGCGGGCGCTGCCGCGGCCGAGCGAGGTCGAGAGCATCGTGTCGACCACGTGCTCGTTGCGCGCGGGGATCTCGACGCCGAGGTCCATGCGGACGAACGTGATGCCGGCGTCGGCCGGGGCGGGCGCGAGCGTCAGGGTCGCGGGCCGGCCGGAGTGGAGGCCCACCCCCGTGCAGGAGACCCGCTTCGCGACCGTTCGCTGATTCCAGGAAGCCATGTCCAAGTCCGTTCTGGGCGCGTCGCCCGGGCGGCCCCCTTCCGAGCAATCGACGTGCCAATCAACCCGATTTCCGGGCACTTCATGGGTCCGCGGCACTGCCGCTAACCCCTCGTTCCTACCGAGCCTTTTCGCCCCACCCTCCCGCGGCCGGGTCAGTCCGCTCCGCGAGGGTGTCGGAACCCCGTCCTCCGGGCGACACCGCCACGACACGGATGTCAGAGCGGACGATCGGGTCACCGGGTGGGCGGGCGGCCTTATAGCATTGCCGGCCGAGGCGAGCCCACGTGATCCCGCTCAGCGACGACGTCCCCACCGAACGCACACCGGCGGTCACCCTGCTCTTCATCGCGGCGAACGTGCTCGCGTTCCTGTGGCAGGTGGACGTGCTCGCCCTGCCCGACGCGCTCGCCTCCGGCCGCCTCATGGAGTACGTGGGCGCGCGCCTGGGCGACACCGCGCTCCGCGGCGGGGTGGTGCCGTTCGAGATCCTGACGTTCTCCGACGTCTACCCGCGCGATCTCGTGCCGCCGCCGCTCACCGTCCTCACCGCCATGTTCCTGCACGGGGGGCTGGTCCACGTCGGCTCCAACATGCTGTTCCTGTGGATCTTCGGGAACAACGTGGAGGACGCGCTGGGACGCGGGCGCTTCGTGCTGTTCTACCTGGCGTGCGGCGTGGTGGCCGCGGTGGTCCAGGTGGTCGCCTCGGCGGCCACCGGCGATCTCGAGGTCCCGATGGTGGGCGCGAGCGGCGCCATCGCCGGCGTGCTGGCCGCCTACATGGTGCTGTTCCCCCGGGCCCGGGTGACCACGCTCGTCATCATCGTGATCTTCATCCGGATCATCCCGGTGCCGGCCGCGTTCTTCATCGGCCTGTGGTTCCTGCTGCAGGTCCTCTCCATCTTCTTCGGCGGCAACACCGGCGTGGCGCTGTTCGCGCACGTGGGCGGGTTCGTGGCGGGATGGCTGCTGGTGCGGCTCATGGGGCGGCGCCCGACCTGGCGCGCGCGCCGGGTGAGCTGGTAGCCGCGGGGGCCGCGATCAGACCAGCGAGCCCTGCTTGCCACCGGGGCGGTCGCGCCCGAGGTGCGCGTACGCGGCGGGCAGCGCCACCCGCCCGCGCGGCGTGCGCGCCAGGTACCCCTCGCGCACCAGGAACGGCTCGTACACGTCCTCGAGCGTGCCCGACTCCTCGCCCACCGCGGCGGCCACCGCGTCGATGCCCACCGGCCCGCCGCCGAACGTGTCGATGACCGCCGCCAGAATGCGGCGGTCCATCGCGTCGAGGCCGCGGGCGTCCACCTCCAGGCGGCGCAGCGTGCGGTCCACCACCTCGCGCGTGAGCCGCCCATCCCCCTCCACCTGCGCGAAGTCGCGGGCGCGCTGCAGCAGGCGGATGGCGATGCGCGGGGTGCCGCGGGCGCGGCGCGCCAGCTCCTCGGCGCCGTCCTCGTCCACCGGCAGCCCCAGCTTGCGCGCGGCCCGCACCGCGATCTCCTTCAGCTCGGCCGGGCCGTAGTACTCGAGCCGCTCCTGGATGGGGAAGCGGTCGCGGAGCGGGCTCGCGAGCAGGCCGGTGCGGGTGGTGGCCCCGACCAGCGTGAATCGCTCCAGCTTCATCTCCATGGTCTGGGCGCCGAGGCCTGCGCCGAGCACCACGTCGAAGCGGTAGTCCTCCATGGCCGGGTAGAGCGCCTCCTCCACGGCCGGCGAGAGCCGGTGGATCTCGTCGATGAAGAGGATGTCGCGCGGGGCGAGCGCGGTGAGCAGGCCGGCCAGGTCGCCCTTCTTCACCAGCGCCGGGCCGCTCGTCACGTGCAGGGTGACGCCCAGCTCGCGCGCCAGGATGTGGGCGAGCGAGGTCTTGCCCAGGCCGGGCGGGCCGGAGAGCAGCACGTGGTCGAGCGACTCGCCGCGCTGGCGGGCGGCGGCGGCGTACACCTTCACGTTGTCGACGATCTTCACCTGGCCGACGTAGTCGTCGAAGGTGGCCGGGCGGAGCGACTGCTCCAGGCGCTCCTCGCCCTCGAGCGGCTTCGGGGTCACGTCGCGGAGCGGCTTCACGGTCATGGTCGCTCCCTACCCGCGCAGCAGCTTCAGCGCCTCGCGCAGCAGCTCGTCGAGCGGCCGGCCCTCGGCCGAGTCGCGCAGCGCCTCCGCCACGCCCTCCGCCTGCGGCGGCCGGTAGCCGAGGTTGAGCAGCGCGGTCCGGAGCTGCTCGAGCACGTCCGCCTCCGCGCCGGCGCGGGCGGGCCCGGCAGCGCGCGCCAGCGCGACCAGCTTCTCCTTCAGCTCCAGCACCAGCCGCTCGGCGGTCTTCTTCCCGATGCCCTGGACCTTGGTGAGCCGGGCGACGTCGCCCTGCGCCACCGCCTGCGCCAGCTCGCGCGCCTCGATGCCGGAGAGGATGTTCTGCGCCGCGCGCGGCCCCACCCCCTTCACGTCGATGAGGGCGCGGAACACCGCCTCCTCGTCCTCGGTCGCGAAGCCGTACAGGTCGAGCGCGTCCTCGCGGACGTGGGTGTAGACGCGGAGCGCGGCGGGCTCGCCCGGCGGCGGGAGCGAGGCCAGCGAGAGCTGCGAGAGGTGCACGAGGTAGCCGACCCCGCCCACGTCCACGATGGCGTGGTCGTCGCGCTTCTCGGCGATCCGCCCGGCCAGGCGCGCGATCACGGGGTCCCCCGGTGGTCGCGGCGCGAGGGGCGGAGCCGGGCCGCGGCCGCGCGCGCCGCGGCGGCGCGGCCGGCGCCGGCCGCCGGCACCGCGAAGGCGCGCCGGGCGAGGTGGCACACGGCGATGGCGAGCGCGTCGGCCTCGTCGGAGAGGCCGGGCGCCGCGCCGAGGAGCATGCGGGCGGTGCGGAGCATCTGGTCCTTGCCGGCGCGCCCGTTGCCGGTGAAGGCGAGCTTCACCTCGGACGGCGCGTACTCGAAGACGGGGAGCCCGGCGCGCGCGGCGGCGGCGAGCGCGACGCCGCGCGCCTGCCCGAGCACCAGCGCCGAGCGCGGCGAGGCGCCGGAGAAGACCGACTCGACCGACGCCTCCAGCGGGCGGGCCCGGGCGATGAGCGCGTCGAGGCCGTCGAGGATGCGCCCCAGCCGCTGGGCCATGGGCAGGTCGCCCGGGACGAGCACCCCGGACTCGACCACCGTCAGCCTGGCCCCCTCCCGCGCGACGACCCCGTAGCCGCAGCGGCGGGAGCCGGGGTCGATGCCGAGCACGATCACGCGGGCACCGTAGCACAGCCTGAACCGGCGTCCAGCGCCCGGCGCGCGGGTCGCGCGACCGCCCGGCTCAGCTCGCGGCGGGCGGGAACATCGTCGGGTGCTCGGCGAGCACCACCTTGCGCAGCCGCGGTAGCGCGAGGTGGAACGCGACGCTGGCGGCGAGCACGACCACGGCGGAGACGCCGAGCGTCCGCGGCACGCCGGCCCGGTGGGCCACGAACCCGGCCGCGAGCGCGCCGAACGGCGTCACGCCGATGAACAGCATCGAGAACACGCCCATGACCCGCCCGCGCATCTCCGGCGGCGCGAGCCCCTGGAGCAGCGTCATGGTGCCGGCGGTCTGGGTGACGAAGCCGAAGCCGGTGACGAGCAGCGCGATGGCGCTGAGCGCCGGGTGGCGCGACAGCGACAGCCCCAGCACGCCCAGGCCGAGCAGCGTCGCGCCGAGCGCCACGATCCGGCCGAGGCCGCGCAGGCTGCGGCGCACCAGCAGCCGGACCGCGCCCGCCAGCGCGCCGATGCCGGCGGCCGCGAGGAGCGCGCCGTACAGCGAGGCGCCGCCGTGCAGCACGTCGGCGGCGAGGGCGGGCAGCAGCGTCTGGTACGGCATGGCGAAGAAGCTCGAGACCGCGAGCAGCGCGAGCAGCGCGCGCACGTGCGCGGTCCGGCCGGCGTAGGCGATCCCCTCGAGCAGGTGGGCGCGGTGCCCGAGCGCGGGCGGCGGCTGCGGCGGCGGCCGCATCACCCAGAGCGCGGCGTAGGTCCCCAGGAACGAGAGCGCGTTCAGGCCGAAGCACACGCCCTCGCCGAGCGCCGCCACCAGCACGCCGGCCAGCGCCGGGCCCACCGCGCGCGCGGCGTTCACGATCGACGAGTTGAGCGCGATCGCGTTGGGCATGTCCCTGCCGGCGATGTCGGCGAGCAGCGCCTGGCGGGCCGGGATCTCGAACGCGTAGGTGAGGCCCAGCATGGCGGCGAGCACCATCACGTGCCAGGGCTGCACCGCCCCGGCGAGCGTGAGCGCCGCGAGCAGCACCGACTGCACGATGGCGTTGCTCTGGGTGAGCAGCACCATGCGCCGGCGCGGGTAGCGGTCGGCGAGCGAGCCCGCCCAGACGCTGAACAGGAACACCGGCACCTGGCCGAGGAAGTTGACCAGGCCGAGCATCTGGGACGAGCGGGTGAGCCGCCACACCAGCCACGCCTGGGCGACGGACTGCATCCAGTTGCCGGCCAGCGACACGGTCTGGCCGGCGAAGAACAGCCGCAGGTCGCGCTGGCGGAGCGAGCGGAGGGCGTTCGGCCAGCGCATCGCGGCTCGAGCGCTACAGCTGGATCTGCGCGCCCATCTCCACCACGCGGTTGGGTGGCAGGCCGAAGAACGCGCTCGCGGTCTGCGCGTTGCGGGCCATCACGATGAACAGCCGCTTGCGCCAGGTCGGGATGGTCGACGGGCCGTTCGCGAGCAGCGTCTCGCGCCCGAGGAAGTACGTCGTCTCCATGGGGACGATGGTGAGGCGCGGCCCGGCCAGCTCGCGGCGGGGGAGCGAGTCGAGCAGCGCCGGCACGTCCGGCGTCTCCATGAAGCCGTAGTGCGCGATCACCTGGAAGAAGCCGCTGCCCAGCTCGCGCGCGTTCACCCGCTCCGGCTCGTTCACGAACGGGATCTCGTGCGCCAGGATGGAGACCAGGACCACGCGCTCGTGCAGCACCTTGTTGTGCTTCAGGTGGTGGAGCAGCACCGGCGGGACGCCGCCGGGGTTGGAGGTCATGAACACCGCCGTCCCGGCCACGCGCTGGACCTTGCGCCGCGCCACGTCGGCCATGAACAGGTCGAGCGGGAGCCCGGCGTCCTTCAGCATGAGCGCGAGCGCGTCGCGGCCGCGCTTCCAGGTGGACATGAGCGTGAACACCAGCGCCGCCGCCGCGATGGGGAACCAGCCGCCGTCGCGGAACTTGACCACGTTCGCGAGGAAGAACGCCGCGTCCACGGTGAGGAACAGGACCGTGAGCGGCCAGGCCTTCCAGCGCGCCCAGCCCCACCGGTCGCGCATCACCCGGTGGAACAGGAGCGTGGTGACGATCATCGTCCCGGTGACGGCGATGCCGTACGCAGAGGCGAGGCGCGAGGAGGTCTGGAACCCGAGCACCAGCGCCAGGCAGGCGGTGCCGAGCATCCAGTTCACCTCGGGCAGGTAGATCTGCCCGATCTCGCGCTGCGAGGTGTGGCGGATGGTGACGCGCGGCGAGTAGCCGAGCTGGATGGCCTGCTGGGTGAGCGAGTACGCGCCGGAGATGAGGGCCTGCGACGCCACGATGGCCGCGGCGGTGGCGATGGCGATGGTGGGGTAGAGCGCCCACTCCGGCGCGAGCAGGTAGAACGGGTTGCGGGCGGCGCCGGGGTCGTGGAGCAGCAGCGCCCCCTGCCCCAGGTAGTTGAGGAGCAGCGCCGGCATGGCGAGGCCCAGCCACGCCACGCGGATGGGGCGCTTCCCGAAGTGGCCCATGTCCGCGTACAGCGCCTCGCCGCCGGTGATGACCAGCACCACGCCGCCCAGCACCAGGAAGCCGTGCCAGCCGTTCCGCGCGAAGAAGGAGAGCCCGTGGGTGGGCAGGAGCGCGCGCAGGATGGTGGGGTCGTGGAGGATGCCGCGCACGCCCAGCACCGCGATGGTCGCGAACCAGACCAGCATGACCGGGCCGAACACCGCGCCGACCTTGGCGGTGCCCTGCTTCTGGAACAGGAACAGGAACACCAGGATCACCACGGTGGCCGGCACCACCGCCCGCTCCATGGCCGGCGCCGCGACGGCGACGCCCTCCACCGCGCCCAGCACCGAGATGGCGGGCGTGATGATGCCGTCGCCGTACAGCAGCGCGGCGCCGAACAGGCCCAGCATGAGCAGCATGCGCCGGCCGAGGCGCGTGGTCTCGGTCTTCCCCACCAGCGCCATGAGCGCGAGGATCCCGCCCTCCCCGCGGTTGTCCGCGCGCATGACGAACGACATGTACTTGAACGTCACCACGAACGTCATCGCCCAGAACACGAGCGACAGGACGCCGAGCACGTTCGCGTCGGTGGGCCGGACCCCGTGCGGCCCCCCGAAGCACTCCTTCAGCGAGTAGAGCGGGCTCGTCCCGATGTCCCCGTAGACGACCCCGAGCGCGCCGACCGCGAGCGCCGCGAGCGCCTTCCCGCTGGGGGGCGGGCGGTGCCCGGGCAGCGAGAAGCCGGCGGTGGGCGACGGGGCGGGCGTGGCGCTGGGGCCGGCCGGAACGGCGGCGGAGGAGGGCGCGGCGCCGGTTGACGCGGGGTCGTTGGGTGAGGGGATCTGGGACATCCGGAGGAAAGGAGGGCGCGAAGTAAGCAGATTGGAACCCGGCCGTCGAGCCCCAAACCCGCTCGCAGGGCGAACCCTGCAGACGGAGGCTGGAATTCGACCAGCCCCAGACTGGCCCGCCCGAACGGGGCACCTCGCGGAGCCGCGGCCGTGCGCCCGGAGACCGGCACGGCGGGCCGGCGGCGGCGCCCGTGCAGCCCTCCCGCACCTCGGGTATGTTGCGCGCCCCCATGTCCCCGCCGCCGCACGTCCTTCGCACGGAGCTCCGCGCGCTCCTCCGGCTCGCCCTGCCGCTCTCGCTCGCGCACGGCGGCCAGGCGCTGATGGGCGTGGTGGACGCCGCCATCGTGGGACGCGCGGGCGCGGTGCCGCTCGCCGGCACCGGCCTCGGCGCCTCGCTGTTCTTCGCGGTGGCGGTGCTCGGCATGGGGATCATGCACGGGCTCGACCCGCTCATCTCGCAGGCCATCGGCGCGGGCGACGAGCGGCGCGCCCGGCGCATGCTGTGGCAGGCGGCGTGGCTGGCGGCGTTCCTCGCCGCCGCGTTCACCATCCCCATCGCGCTCCTCCCGGCGGTGCTGGTGCCGCTCGGCATCTCGCCCGACGTCGCGGCGCAGGCGGCGCCGTACATCTGGTGGCGGCTCCCCGGCCTGTTCTTCTTCCTCTATTACTTCGGCGCGCGCGCCTACCTGCAGGCGCACGGCCTGGGCCGGCCCATGGTCGTGGCGACGGTGGGCGCGAACCTCCTGAACGTGCCCGCCGACCTGCTGCTCGTGTTCGGCGGCGCGTCGCTGCCGGCGTGGACCGGGCCGCTCCGGCTGGTGCCGGCGCTGGGCGCGGCCGGCGCCGCCATCGCCACCAGCCTGTGCATCGCGCTCCAGGCCCTGGTCCTCGTGCGCGCCACGCGCGCCGTGCCGCTCGCGGGTCCGCGGCCGGCGGGGCTGGCGCGGCCGGACCGCGCCGCGCTCGGGACCGCGGTGCGGGTGGGCGGGCCGGTCGGGCTGCACATGTTCGCCGAGGTGGGCTTCTTCTCGCTGGTGAGCTTCCTCGCCGGCCGGCTCGGCGCCGAGGCGCTCGGGGCGCACCAGATCGCGCTGTCGGTGGCGAGCCTCACGTTCACCATGGCGGTGGGCCTCGGCGACGCGGGCAGCGTGCGGGTGGGGCTCGCGGTGGGCGCGCACGATCGCGCCGGCGCCCGCCGCGCCGGGCTGTGCGCGTTCGCGGGCGGGGCGTCGATCATGCTCGTCCCCGCGCTCGCCTTCACCTTCGCGCCCGGCGTCATCGGCCGGCTCATGACCGACGATCCGGGCGTGCTCGCGCTGGCGGTCCCGCTGCTGCGCGTGGCCGCGATCTTCCAGCTCTCCGACGGGCTCCAGGCGGTCGGGGCCGGCGTGCTGCGCGGCGCGGGCGAGACCCGCTTCACGTTCGCCGCGAACCTCGCCGGCCACTGGCTGATCGGGCTGCCCGCGACGCTGCTGCTCGGCTTCACCCTCGGTCACGGGGTGGTCGGGCTGTGGGGCGGCTTCTGCTTCGGCCTCACCGCGGTCGCGATCGCGCTCCTCGGCAGGTTCCTGCGGGTCTCCGCGCGCGGCATCGTGCCGCTCGCCGAGCGCGCCGCCGCGTAGCGGCGCCCCGGCGTCCCGCCCGCCCCGGCCGGCGCGCGTTGCTATCCTGCGGGGCGATGCGGCTCGCGCTGCCCCAGCCCTACGAGGACCTCGGCCACGTCGCCGACGTGGGCGTGCGGGCGCGCGGCGCCACCGCGGAGGAGGCGCTCGCGCGGCTGGCGCTCGCGCTGGGCGCGCTGCTCGCGGGGGGCGGCCCGGCGCCGGTCGAGGGCGCGGAGGAGCGGCTCGCGGTGCGCGGCGGGCCCGGGCTGGCCGGGACCGCGGTGGCGCTGCTGCGCGAGCTGCTCTGGCGCTTCGCCACGGCCCGGCGCATCCCGGCCGCGATCGAGGTCACGGCCTGCACCGAGGACGCCGCCGAGGCGGTGGTCGGCTGGGCGCGCTGGGACCCGGCGCTGCACGCCGAGGGCGCGGACGTGAAGGCGGTCACCTGGCACGCGGCGCGGCTCGAGCCGGAGGGCGGCGGCTGGGTGGCGCAGGCGGTGCTGGACATCTGACGGATGGGGCGGGGGACGCGATGACGACGGCGCGCCAGGGCGAGCACGTGCCGCTGCGGCGGATCGAGGGCGACCTCTGGGAGATCCCGCGGCACGGCGGGATGAAGGTGCCCGGGCGCGTCTACTCCCCGGGGCCGCCGGCCCCGGACGATCCGGCCCTGCAGCAGGTGGCGAACGTGGCCCACCTGCCGGGGATCCTGCGCTGGTCGCTGGCCATGCCCGACGTCCACTGGGGATACGGGTTCCCCCTCGGCGGCGTGGCGGCGGTGGACGCGGAGCACGGCGCCGTGTCGCCGGGCGGGGTGGGCTACGACATCAACTGCGGCGTGCGCGTGGTCACCACCAGGCTCGACGCGGAGGCGCTCCGGCCGCGGCTCCACGCGCTCGCCGCCCGGATCTACCGCGACGTCCCCACCGGCGTGGGCGCGAGCGCCGCGATCCCGAGGCTGACCTCGCGGGAGCTGGACGAGGTGCTGGCGGAGGGGGCGCGCTGGGCGGTGGCGCGCGGCTTCCGCGCCGCGGCGGACGACGCCGATCGCTGCGAGGAGGGCGGGCGGCTCGCCGGCGCGGATCCCGCCGCGGTCAGCGCGCGGGCCCGCGAGCGCGGCAGCGACCAGCTCGGCACGCTCGGCAGCGGCAATCACTTTCTCGAGCTGGACCGGGTCGCCCGGATCCACGACGACGCCGCCGCCGAGGCGTTCGGGCTGTTCCCCGGGCAGCTCGTCGTCCAGATCCACTCCGGCTCGCGCGGCCTCGGCTACCAGGTGTGCGACGAGGCGCTCGCGGAGCTGGCGCCGCGGCTGGCGTCCTACGGCCCGGACTACGCCGCCCTGCCCGACCGGCAGCTCGCCTGCGCCCCCGTCGGCAGTCCGGAGGGGCGCCGCTACCTCGCGGCCATGCAGGCGGCGGCGAACTTCGCCTGGGCCAACCGCCAGGTGATGACCGGCCTGGCGGTGCGGGCGCTGCTCGAGACGCTCGGCGTCTCCGACCGCGAGCTGGGCGCGCGGCTCCTGTACGACGTCTGCCACAACGTGGCCAAGCTCGAGGACCACCTGGTGGACGGCGGCGTGCGGCGGGTGCTCGTCCACCGCAAGGGCGCCACCCGCGCGTTCGGCCCCGGCGATCCGCGCGTCCCGGCGCCGTACCGCGACGTCGGCCAGCCGGTGCTCATCCCCGGGGACATGGGCCGGTACTCCTACGTCCTCGCCGGGACCGAGAAGGCCATGCGCGACACGTTCGGCAGCTCGTGCCACGGCGCGGGGCGCCTCCTCTCGCGCGGCGAGGCGCTGCGACGCGCCCGGGGGCGCTCCATCGCGCGGGAGCTGGCCGATCGCGGCATCGAGGTCCTCGCGCGGGGGCGCAAGACCCTCGGCGAGGAGATGAGCGAGGCGTACAAGGACGTGGCCCAGGTGGTGGCCGTGATGGACGGGGCGGGCATCTCCCGGCTGGTGGCGCGGCTCGACCCGCTCGCGGTGGTCAAGGGCTGAGGACCGTCGGGCGGACCCGCTTCGCCGGGCCGCCGCGCGTGCCTAGCTTGGGAGCATGGGCGACGCGGGCGATCCGCCCCGGCAACCACGTCCGAGGCTCGAGCTGCTGCGGGGCGGGCGCGCCGGCGCGGAGCCGGACGGCCCGCCGCGGCTGTCCCGCGAGGCGCTGCGGGTCATCCCGGGCGGCCCGGCGGGCGACCTCCAGGCGGCCATCGAGGAGACCGTCCAGGCCGCGCGCCAGATGCGCCGCGAGATCGAGGAGCGCATCGCGCGGGCCCTGGACGAGCTGTTCTGAGGGTGCGCAGCCCCGAGCGGCGCCTTTCGCGGAGCGTGCTCCCCGCGTAGACCCCTCCGCCGGAGGGACGCCCGAATGCACCGGAGCCGGTTGGTGGGCATCGTCATCGATTGCCAGGACGGGGACGTGGACCGCGCGGCGGCGTTCTGGAGCGCCGCCCTGGGACGGCCGCTCCGGCCGCCCGACCCCGACAGCCCGAGCTACCGCGAGCTGGAGGACGCCGGCGGCGAGCCGGTCGTGCTCGTCCAGCGCGTGGATCACCCGAGCCGCGTGCACCTCGACATCGAATCGGACGACCTCGAGGCCGAGGTGAGGCGGCTCGAGGCGCTCGGCGCGAAGCGCATCGGGTTCGTGCATCGCTGGTGGGTGATGGAGGCGCCGACCGGACAGCGCTTCTGCGTGGTCAACCCGCAGCGCGGGCCGATCGCCGGCAAGGGCCGGGCCTGGCCCTGACGGCGGAGCGCGCCCGCGCGCGTGAATCGCACCCCCGCGCCGGTTAAGCCCCGGGCATGCTCGAACCCCTCCCCGGCGCCGCCCCGTTCCCCGACGACCTCGCGCGCCGGCTCGCCGACGCGGTCCGCGCGGGCGCCGCGGCCGGCCACGGCGGCGCCGCGCCGCGCTTCACCAACCGGCTGGCGCTGGAGCGGAGCCCGTACCTGCTCCAGCACGCGCACAACCCGGTGAGCTGGTGGGCCTGGGGCGACGAGGCGTTCGAGGAGGCGCGGCGGACCGGCCGCCCGGTGTTCCTGTCGGTCGGCTACTCCACCTGCCACTGGTGCCACGTGATGGAGCGCGAGTCCTTCGAGGACGAGGAGATCGCGCGCGTCCTGAACGAGCGCTACGTCGCCATCAAGGTCGACCGCGAGGAGCGGCCGGACGTGGACGCGATCTACATGACCGCGGTCCAGCTCCTCACCGGCTCCGGCGGCTGGCCGATGAGCGTGTGGCTCACGCCGGACCGCGAGCCGTTCTTCGGCGGCACCTACTTCCCGCCCCGGGACGGCGTCCGCGGGCCGGCGCGCGGCTTCCTGTCGATCCTCCACGAGATCGCCGGCCTGTGGGAGCGCGACCCGGACCGGATCCGCTCGGCCACCGGCGCGCTCGTCGAGGCGGTGCGCACCGCGCTGGCGCCGGCCGGACCCGCCGCGGCCCAGGTGCCCGGGCCGGAGCCGATCGAGCACGCGGTGGCGCTCCTCGAGCGGAGCTTCGACGAGCGGCACGGCGGCCTGCGGCGCGCGCCCAAGTTCCCGTCGAACGTCCCGGTCCGGCTGCTGCTCCGGCACCACCGCCGCACCGGCGAGGCGCGGTCGCTCCGCATGGCCACCGTCACGCTGGAGCGGATGGCGGCGGGCGGCCTGCACGACCAGGTGGGCGGCGGGTTCCACCGCTACTCGACCGACGCCGAGTGGCTGGTGCCGCACTTCGAGAAGATGCTCTACGACAACGCGCTGCTGGCGCTCGCGTACGCCGAGGCCTGGCAGGTCACCGGCCGGCGCGACTTCGCGCGCGTGACCCGGCAGACGCTCGACTATCTCCTGCGCGAGCTGACGTCGCCGGAGGGTGGCCTCTACTCCGCCACCGACGCCGACTCGGAGGGCGAGGAGGGGCGGTTCTTCACCTGGACCGAGGCCGAGCTCCGCGAGGCGCTGGGCGACCGGGCCGAGGCGTTCCTCCGGTTCCACGGGGTGCGCCCGGAGGGGAACTTCGAGGGGCGGAGCGTGCTGCACGTCCCCGCGCCGGACGAGGACGCGTGGGAGGCGCTCGCCCCGGATCGCGCCGCGCTGTACGCGCTCCGCGAGCGGCGGCCCCGGCCGCTCCGGGACGAGAAGATCCTGGCCGGCTGGAACGGGCTGGCCATCTCGGCGCTCGCGTTCGGCGGGCGGGCGCTGGCCGAGCCGCGCTGGGTGGACGCGGCGGCGCGCGCGGCCGACTTCGTGCTGACGCGCCTGGTGAAGGACGGGCGGCTGCAGCGGAGCTGGCTCGCCGGCCGCGCCGGCGTGCCGGCCTACCTCGAGGATCACGCGTTCCTGGTGCAGGGGCTGCTCGACCTGCACGAGGCGACGTTCGACCCGCGCTGGCTCGCGGCGGCGGCGGAGCTGGCCGGCGCCCAGGACCGGCTGTTCGGAGATCCCGAGGGCGGCGGCTGGTTCCAGTCCGCCACCGACCACGAGCGCCTGCTCGCGCGGGAGAAGCCGACGCACGACGGCGCCGAGCCGTCCGGCGCGTCGGTGGCGGCGCTGAACGCGCTGCGGCTCGAGGCGTTCACGTCCGATCCCCGCTGGCGCCGCGCCGCCGACGGCGCGCTGCGGCACCACGCGCGCACGCTGGCCGAGCAGCCGCTGGCCATGTCCGAGCTCCTGCTCGCGCTCGACTACGCGAGCGACGCGGTGCGCGAGGTGGTGCTGATCTGGCCGGAGGGCGGCGACCCCGGGCCGTTCGTGGACGTGCTGCGGCGGACGTTCCTGCCCAGCCGCGCCCTGACCGGCGCGCCCGAGGGCGAGGGGCTCGCCCGGCTCGGCGAGGTGGCGGCCATCGCCGCCGGCAAGGCGGCCGCCGGCGGCCGCGCCACCGCGTACGTGTGCGAGCGCGGCGCCTGCCGGCTGCCCGCGATCGCGCCCGAGAAGCTGGCCGCGCAGGTCGCGCCGGTGCGGCCCTACCACCCCTGAGATCTCCGCGTCCATCCGTTAAAACGGAACCGCTGGACAGTCGTCCGCGAAAGCGTACAGTCCGCGGCCATGAACCCCGGCACCCCGTCCCACCCCGCCCCGCCCGCCCCCTCGGGCCCGCTCCGCCACTTCGCCTCCGACAACTACGGCGGCATCTGCCCCGAGGCGTTCGCGGCCATGGCCGAGGCGAACGTGGGCCACTCGCCGGGCTACGGCGACGACCGCTGGACGCAGGAGGCGGCCGACCTGCTGCGCGAGACGTTCGAGACCGACTGCGAGGTGTTCTTCGCGTTCAACGGCACGGCCGCGAACTCGCTCGCGCTGGCCGCGCTCTGCCAGTCGTACCACTCGATCCTCTGCCACGAGACGGCGCACGTCGAGACCGACGAGTGCGGCGCGCCGGAGTTCTTCTCCAACGGCACCAAGGTCCTCACCCTGCCCGGCCCGAACGGCAAGCTCCGGCCCGACGGCATCGACCACATGGTCCGGCGCCGCACCGACATCCACTACCCGAAGCCGCGCGCGGTCTCGGTGACGCTGCCGACCGAGCTGGGCACGCTCTACACGGTGGACGAGCTCGGCGCGATCGGCGAGCGCGCGCGCGCGAACGGGCTGCGCTTCCACATGGACGGCTCGCGCTTCGGCAACGCCGTGGCGGCGCTGGGCGTCGCCCCCAAGGACCTCACCTGGAAGGTGGGCGTGGACGTGCTCTGCTTCGGCGGCACCAAGGCCGGCATGGCGGTGGGCGAGGCGATCGTGTTCTTCGACCGCGCGCTGGCGGCCGACTTCGACTACCGCTGCAAGCAGGCCGGGCAGCTCGCGAGCAAGATGCGCTTCCTGGCGGCGCCGTGGGTGGGCATGCTCCGGGGCGGTGCCTGGCTGCGCCACGCCCGGCACACCAACGCGATGGCCGCGCTGCTGGAGCGCGCGCTCCGCGCCGTCCCCGGGGTGGAGATCCTCCAGCCGGTGCAGGCGAACTCGGTGTTCGCGACGCTGCCGGGCGACGCCGCCGCGCGGCTGCGCGCGAAGGGCTGGCGCTTCTACGACTTCATCGGCTCCGGCGGCGTCCGGCTCATGTGCGCCTGGGACGTGACGCCCGCCGACGTGGAGGCGTTCGCCGCCGACCTCCGGGTGGCGGTGGCCGGCCCGCGCGAGCGCCAGGGCGCGCACCCGGCCCTCCCGTAACGCGATCCCCGCGGCCGCATCCACTATGGGGTTCGCAGCGGCGCCCGGCGGCGCCGCGCCGCGGAGGACGCGATGGCCGGCTTCGACTACGTGGTGGTGGGCGGCGGGATGGCGGGGCACGCCGCGGCCCAGGGGATCCGGCTGGTGGACGGCGCCGGCTCCATCGCCATCCTGGGCGACGAGCCGGAGCGGCCCTACGCCCGGCCCCCGCTCTCCAAGGCGCTCTGGCGCGGGCAGGAGGAGGGCTCGATCTGGCTGCCCGAGGTGGCCGGGACCACGCTCCGTACCGGCGTGCGCGTGAGCGCGATCGACCGCGCCGCGCACCGGGTCGAGCTCGAGGGCGGCGGGGCGATCGAGTACCGCAAGCTGCTGCTCGCGACCGGAGGGACGCCGCGGCGGCTGCCCGGGGCCGCGGAAGGGGTGATCCACTTCCGCACCGTGGCGGACTTCCGCCGGCTGCGCGCGCTCCCGGCCGGTCGGCGCGTGGTGGTGGTCGGCGGCGGCTTCATCGGCTCGGAGGTGTCCTCGGCGCTCTCCGACGCCGGCTACCGGGTGACGCTCGTGTTCCCGGAGGAGACCATCGGTGCGCGGACGTTCCCGCGCGACCTGGGCCTGCACCTGAACGGCTACTACGGCGAGCACGGGGTGGAGGTGCTGCCGGCCACGCGGGTCTCCGGCGTGGAGCGGCGCGGGGACGGCTTCGCCGTGCGCACCGGCGGCGGCGAGCTCCCGGCGGACCTGGTGGTGGCGGGGCTCGGGATCGCGCCGAACGACGCGCTGGCGCGCGGCGCCGGGCTGGACGTGGACGACGGCATCGTGGTGGACGCGTCGCTCCGCACCCGCGATCCGGACGTGTTCGCCGCGGGCGACGTGGCGCGCTTCTGGAACCCCGCGCTGGGCCGGCTCCTCCGCGTGGAGCACGAGGACAACGCGAACAAGATGGGCGAGACGGCGGGGCGCGCCATGGCCGGCGCGGACGTCGTCTACGGCCACCTCCCGTTCTTCTACTCCGACCTGTTCGACCTCGGGTACGAGGCGGTCGGCGTGGTGGACGCGCGGCTCGAGACCGTCGCCGACTGGCAGGAGCCGTTCCGCCGGGGCGTGATCTACTACCTCGCCGACGGGCGCGTCCGGGGCGTGGTGACCTGGGGCGCGTTCGGCAAGCTGGACGCCGCCCGCGCGCTGGTGGCCGAGCAGGGGCCGCACCGCGCGGCCGACCTGCGCGGCCGGATCCCGGTGTAGCGGCGCCGCCTCGCCGCGTCAGCGCGGACGATCGCGGTCGAGGATGGCGAAGGGCCGCTCGCCCTTGAAGACGCGGAACAGCAGGTAGAGCGCCGGGAACAGCAGCACCGCCCCGGCGGCGAGCGCCCAGAGCACCGGCACCTGCGTCGCGCGCGGCGCGCTCGCCGACGCGAGCGTGTGGTCCGGCACCACGAGGTACGGGTACTGCGACGCGCCCCAGCCGAGCACGATGAGCGTGACCTGCGCCGCCGCCGCGGCGCGCGCCAGGCGTACCTGCCCGCGGTACAGCGCGGCGAACGCGGTGACCGCCGCGGCGCCGGTGGCGAGGTGCAGCGGGATCGACCAGCCGCGCCGCGTCAGCCCGGCGAACACGAGCGGCGCCTCGCGCCAGGAGAGCGCGGCCGACAGGGCCGCGGTCAGGAACACCGCCACGCCCGCGCCGATGGCGCGGCGCCGGAAGTCCTCGCGCAGCGCGCCCCCCGC
This sequence comes from Anaeromyxobacter dehalogenans 2CP-1, assembly GCF_000022145.1. Taxonomy (NCBI): domain Bacteria; kingdom Pseudomonadati; phylum Myxococcota; class Myxococcia; order Myxococcales; family Anaeromyxobacteraceae; genus Anaeromyxobacter; species Anaeromyxobacter dehalogenans. The sequence continues at coordinate 1,123,294 of NC_011891.1, read as the reverse complement.
CTCGACCGCCAGGTACGCCGCGGCCACGTACGCGAACAGCGCGGCGGCGAACGCGCCCACCGCCAGCGGGAACGGCGCCGCCCAGGCGAACGGCGCCTCGCCGCGCGCGGCCGCGCCCAAGCCGCCGGAGGCGAGCGCGCCCACGATGACGCCGAGCGTGAGCGGCGCCACCACCGACGACCCGGAGAACACGAGCCCCCAGCGCGCCTGCACGCGGTCCTCGGGCGCGTCGTAGGTCCGGAACGTGAACGCCGCGCCGCGGAGCACGATGCCGACCAGCAGGAGCATGAGCGGGACGAACAGCGCGATGGTGATGGCCGCGAACGCCGGCGGGAACGCCGTGAACAGCAGCACCACGATCAGGATCAGCCAGACGTGGTTCGCCTCCCAGATCGGCCCGAGCGCCTCCTCGATCAGCGCGCGCTGCTCCTTCTTGCGCGGACCGCCGGCGAGCAGGTCCCAGATGCCGGCGCCGAAGTCCGCCCCGCCGAGCAGCGCGTACAGGACCGCGGCGACGAGGATCACCCCGCCCAGCAGGTCGGCCGGCGTCACGGCCGCACCTCCGCGGTGCCGGCGCCGGGGCCGAGGGCGACGGCGCGCGGGCTCTTCGCGATCTGGCGCCAGAGCAGCGCCACCACCACCACGGCGAGGAACACGTAGAGCACCATGAAGCCGATGAACGGGATCGCGAGGTTCGTCACCGGCGTCACCGAGTCGGCGGTGCGCAGCACGCCCCACACCGTGAACGGCTGGCGGCCCCACTCCGTCACGAGCCAGCCCGCCTCGAGCGCCACGAAGCCGAACGGGGACGCCACGACCAGCGCCCGCAGCAGCCAGCGCCCCGGCTCGCGGCGGCGCACCCGGCGCACCGCCCAGGCCGCGGCGAGCAGCGCCATGATCGAGCCCAGCCCGACCATCACCTGGAAGGCGAGGTGCACGAGCAGCGTGTTGGGCCAGCGGTCGCGCGGGAACGCCTCCAGGCCGCGCACCTCGGCCTGCGGGTCGTGGAACGCGAGCAGCGAGAGGCCGTACGGGATCTCCAGCGCGTAGCGCGTCTCGCGCCGCTCCTCGTCGGGGATGCCGCCGATGCGCAGCGGCGCGCCGCGCTCGGTCCGGAAGTGACCCTCCAGCGCGGCGAGCTTCACCGGCTGCGTGGTCGCGATCTGGCGCGCGGAGAAGTCGCCCGAGAGCGGCTGCAGCAGCGCCGCGAGCGCGCCCACGCCGAACGCGATGCGGAGCGCGGCGCGGTGGAACGGGTTGTCCCGCTCGCGCAGGAGCATGAACGCGTGGATGCCCGCCACCGCGAAGCCGGTCGCCGCGTAGCACGAGATGAGGACGTGGATGACCTGGTGCTGCCAGCCGGGCGGGAACATCGCGACGAACGGGTCGATGGCGGCGGCGCCGGCCGCCACCCCGCCGGCGCCCAGCTCGAAGCCGGCCGGCACGTTCATCCAGACGTTCGCGAGCGTCACGAAGAACGCGGAGGTGGCGCCGCTCGCCGCGACCACCCACCCGGCGGCGAGGTGCAGGCGCGGGCCGACGCGGCCCCAGCCGTACAGGTAGATGCCGAGGAAGATCGCCTCCGCGAAGAACGCGAAGCCCTCCAGCGAGAACGGCATGCCGATGATGGGACCCGCGAACTGCATGAAGCGCGGCCAGAGCAGCCCCAGCTCGAACGAGATGACCGTGCCGGAGACGGCGCCCACCGCGAACAGGATGGCGGTGCCCTTCGCCCACCGGCGCGCCAGCTCCAGGTGCACCTCCGAGCCGGTGCGGCGCCAGCGCCATTCGGCCAGGACCATGAACAGCGGCATGGCCACGCCGACGGCGGCGAAGACGATGTGGAAGGCGAGCGAGACGCCGAAGAGCGCGCGGGCGGCGAGGAGGTCGGTCACGGCGGCCGATACTTGCCCACCCGGACGGCTGTTCGCCCGGCCTCTCCGGGTGCGGCAGCGTGTCGCTTGCGCCCGGCGCGCCGCGGTTTCCGGTGCACGCCAGGCCGCCGCCCGGCGCTCGCCTCCGCGCCCGCCCCGCGGCCTCGCACCGGCGCGGGCACGTCGCCAGATTCGCGAAGACCTGCGGACACGGAGGACGGGATGGAACACGAGGATCGTGCGACGGAGATGGTGGAGGGGACGACGGCGCGGGTGCCGTCGCTGGCGTTCCTGGGGATCGCGCTCGGGGCGATGGCCGCGTCGGCCGCGCTCGTGATCACCGGGCGCAAGCAGCTCGGGAACTTCGTCGGCCAGTGGGCGCCGTCGATCCTGATCATGGGCCTGTACAACAAGCTCGCGAAGGAGGTCGCGGTCCCGAAGCGCCGCGGGCTCGAGAGCCCGTACACGGCCGGCGGCATCGTGACCGGCGCATAGGCGGGGCCCGGCGGCGGACGCGCGCGGGCGCGGCGGCGATCGCCCGCCCTCCCGCGCGCGCTAGCGGCCGGTGAGCGCGCGCACCTGCGCCCGGGTGCGGCCCGGGACGTTGGTGATGAGGGCGGCCGCACCGAGCCCGGTGAGCCGGGCCACCTCGTCCGGCGCGTCCACGGTCCAGGCGTTCACCGCCAGGCCGCGCGCCCGCCACGCCTCGGCGCGCGCCGGGGTGACGAGCGAGGCGTCCGGGTGGACGGCGGCGGCGCCGAGCAGCCGCGCGGCGAGCGCCGTGCGCAGGCGCCAGCGGTGCCCCGGCTCGAAGAGCAGCCCCACCGGCACCTCCGGCGCCGCCAGCCGGAACGCGGCCACCAGCCGGTAGTCGAAGGAGGAGGCGATCACCCTCCCCCCCGCACCGGCGCGCCGCACGTCGCGCGCCACCGCCTCGGCCAGGCGCAGGTCGCGCCCGCGCGACTTCAGCTCCACGTTCACCACCGCCCCCGGGAGCGCCTCCAGCACCTCCGGCAGCGTCGAGATCCGCGCGCCCCGGAACCGCTCGCCCTTCCACGCGCCCACGTCGAGCGCGCGCAGCTCGGCGAGCGGCGTGGCGTCCACCCGGAACCGCGCGCCGGCCACGCGCCCGGTGTCCTCGTCGTGGACGACCACCACCTCCCCGGTGCGGCACCGCCAGACGTCCAGCTCCACCCCGTCGGCGCCCTGCGCGAGGGCCAGGCGGAAGGCGGCGAGCGTGTTCTCGGGCGCGTCGGCGCTCGCGCCCCGGTGGCCGAGCACGAGCGGGCGGCCGTCTGCGCGGGGGGCCCTGCGGTTCGGGGTGGGCATGCCGGCGTCGCGCTCCTGCGCCTCCGCGCCGCCGGGCGCCTTGCCGCCTGGCGCCCGGAGGGTCGCGCGACTATCCTAGCGCGCCGCCTGCCGCGGGATCGCCGCGGCGCGGGCACGGAACCCCCGGATGACCGAGCTCCTCATCGTCGCCTTCGTCGCGCTGCTGGTCTTCGGCGCCACCCGGATCCCGGCGCTGGGGGACGCGCTGGGCCGGGCGGTGCGCGGGGTCCGGGCCGCCGCGCGCGGCGACCGCGGGCCCGAGCAGCCGCCGCGGCCCTGACCCGGCGCCGGGCTCACCCGGCGCGCCCCGCCACGAGCCGCGCTGCCACCGCCCGCACCAGCGGGTGCAGCGCGCCGTCGCGGGCCACGTCCGCGACCTCGGCGCCGGGCAGCACCGCCAGCAGCTTCAGGGCCAGCTCCGTCTCGGCGTACGGGTTGCGCACCACCGCGAGCGCCACCGCGGTCCGCGTGCGCCAGCGCGGCGACTCGACCACGCAGCGCAGCGTCTCGGGGCGGCACGGGCGCCGGGCCGCGATCCGCACCACGAACGGCTCGGTGAGCTGCGGGTTGCGGAGCAGCTCGCGGACCACCGACGGCTCGCCCTCCGCCGCGAGCCGCGCCAGCAGGTCCGGATCGCGGTGCGCGCGCGCCAGCGCCTTCTTGTGGCCGAGCGTCAGATGCGCGAGGCGCGCGTCGGCCTTGTCCCGCGGCGGGCGCCAGGGCGCCCGGGGCGGCGGGGCCACCAGGAGCCCGGTGACCTCGGCGAGGCCGCGCCCGGCGGCCACGGCGTAGAGGTCGGCGCGCCAGGCGTAGGGGAGGTCGGGCTCGGGATCGCGCAGCGCCTGGCCGATCGCCGCCATCGCGCCCCGCGCCTCGCCCGCGCCGCGGCGGGCCAGCGCGGCGATCAGCTCCGCCGCCCGCTCCGGCTCCACGGCCCCGAGCGCGCGCGCCGCGGCGCGCGCGCGCATGGGCCCCTCCTCCAGCGCGTACAGCCGGCGGATCAGCGCGCGGGCCTCCGCCTCCGGCCCGGGCGCCGCGCCCGCGGTCATCGGGCCGCCGCCTCCACGCCGCCGATCGCCGCCACCCGCACGGTGGCGCCGGCCAGGTCGTCCGGCGCGTCCGGCAGCACGACCAGGAACGGCAGCGACTCGCCGGGGCGGATCCGGGCGGGCGCGCGCGCTTCCACGGCGCGGGCCACCGCCTCGAGCTCGGCGGCCCCGCCGGCGCCGTGCAGCTCCTCCGGCGTCGCGACGGCGCCGGCCGGCGCGGTGCCGCGCGCGATCACCTGGCCGTCGCGGACGAGCTCCACCTCCACGCGCGCGCGGGCCACCGGCGACGGCGCGCGCGAGACGACCTTGCCGCGCACGAACAGCACCGGACCGCCGCGCGCGCGGTCGTAGAGCCCGCTGCGCAGCTCGGCCACCGAGAGCGGTCCGGCGGCGCGCTCGCCCACGCCCACCGCGCCCAGCACCGACGAGGGCCGGAACGCGCCCGGCTCGAGCGGCGCGTCGCCGCGCCACGCCACCCGGAACGCGAGCGCGACCAGCAGCAGCGCCGCCAGGGCCGCGGCGTTCACCGCCATCGAGCGCAGCCGCCCGCCGCGCGGGCCCGCGGGCCTCGACGCGTCGCGCGCCGACGCCTCCGCCGGCGCCTCCGCGACCGCGGCCGCCCGGGCAGGCCGGGGGGGCTCCGGGGGGAGCGGAGGCGGGGCCTCCTGCGGGCCGGACGGCTCGGTGGCGAGCGCCAGCGTCTCCTCGCCGCGATCCGCGAACGAGAGCTCGTTCGGACCGGCGTCGCCGCCGCCCGCCGCCCACGGCGCGGCCCGCGCGAACGGATCGTCCTCGAGCGGCGGCTCGTCCAGCCGCGCCGGCGCCGGCGTCGAGCGCTCCTCGAGCGCCAGGTCCGGACCGGCCAGCGGGCCGCCGGGGAGGCCGAGATCGGGCCCGCCGGCGAGGTCGAGGTCCATGGCGGGCGGCGGCGCCGGCGGGTCGAGCGGTGCCTCCAGCTCGGACGGGCCGGCGAGCTCCAGGGCCAGCCCGGCCGGAAGGCCGGGAGCCGGCTCGGGCGGGAACGCGAGGTCGAGGCCGCCCGCGGGCGGCAGCGGCTCGGGCGCGAGCGCGGGCGGCGCGGGGAGCGGCGGCGGCGGCGCGGGCGCGTCGCCGAGCAGGTCGGAGAGATCGGTGAGCGGCAGCGCCGACGAGCCGCCCGGCGCGGCGCCCGGCGCGGGCGCCGCCAGGCCCGCCGGGATCTCGGCGGCGGCCGCCCTGCGGCGGGGCGACACGGACGCCGCGAACGGATCGGCTGCGCCGGCGAGCGCAGCGGCGAACGGGTCCGCGCCCCCGGCCTCCGGCGCGAACGGATCGGCCGGGCCGGCGGCGGCCTCGGCGCCGGGGCGATCACCCATCGTGAACGCGAACGGATCCGCGCCATCGGGCCCCGCGAAGCCGGTCGGGGGCGTCTCGAGCGCGAACGGGTCCGCGGCCGGCGCCCCGCGGGCCGGACCGGCGAACGGATCGGGGCCGAACGGATCCGGCGCCGGCGCCTGGACGGGCGGACGCGGGGCTGCGAACGGATCGGCGGCGAACGGATCCTGCGCCGCCGCGAAGGCAGGCTCCGCGAAAGGATCGGCCGGGCCGGGGAGCGCCGGGCCCGGCGGCGGGAGCGGCGCCGGACGAGGCTCCGGCGGCGCGGCGACCGGCGGGGCGTCGGGCCGACGGACCGCGAACACCGTCTTGCAATGCGAGCAGCGCACCTTCGCGCCGCGCGGGCCGATCTTGTCGTCCGCGATCCGGAACTTCGCCTGGCAGTGGGTGCAGTGGGCGATCATGCGGGGCGCCGGCAGGACGTTACACCGTCATGCCGCTTGACACCAAGCGCCAACCGCAGGAACAATGCCCGAAGTTTCGCACACTTACCGCCGCGGATGGAGCGATGAGCGACCAGCACACCGAAGGTACGGACACCAGCGCCGCCGTCGAGCCGAAGGTCATCAAGCGGTACACGAACCGGAAGCTCTACGACACGGTGGAGTCCCGGTACGTCACGCTCGACGAGATCGCCGAGATGATCAAGGGCGGTGCCGAGGTCAAGATCATCGACAACCGCACCAAGGAGGACCTCACCTCCATCACGCTCGCGCAGATCATCTTCGAGGAGGAGAAGAAGACCTCCAAGATGAGCCTCGAGACGCTCCGGGACCTCATCCGCCACGGCGGCGAGGTGGCCCAGCGGCTGGTGGTGGGGACGCAGGCCGAGCTCCGCGGGCGGGTCGAGGCGGTCCGGGCCGCGGCCGAGCAGCGGGTGCAGAACCTGATGGCGCGGAGCCAGGCCACCGGCGATCGCGCCAAGGAGCTGATGGCCGCCTCGCAGGAGGCCATGGCGTCCCTCCAGCGCCGGGTCGACGAGCGGGTGCGCGCGGCCGTGGACGGCGTCTCCAGCCTCTCCGAGGTGCGCCGGCAGCTCGACGAGATCACCGCGCGCCTGCACGAGCTGGAGCGGAAGCTGGAGGAGTCGGCGCGCGACGACCGGCCGCCGCCGCCGCAGGAGCCTCCCGCCGCGCAGTGACGCGCTAGCCGAACAGCGCGGCGCGCATCGACAGCGAGCCCATGTCGAAGCCGGTGATGGGGAACCGCACCGGGTCCGCGCCCGCCGCCCCGGCCGCGTACAGCAGCGGCAGGTAGTGCTCGGGCGTGGGGTGCGCGCGCCGGCCGTCCGGCGTCCCGAGCGCCTCCACCAGCCAGCGCGCGTCGCCGCGCTCCAGCGCGGCGGCCGCGTCCGCGTCGAACCGCGCGGCCCACGCCGGCGTGGTGGCGTCGCCCCTGCGCCACGCGTCGAACGCGTGCCGCAGGTCGTGCACCAGGTTGCCGCTGCCCATCACCAGCACGCCCTCGTCGCGGAGCGGCGCCAGCGCCCGGCCCAGCGCGAGGTGGGCGGCCGGGTCCAGCTCCGCGGAGATGGAAAGCTGCACCACCGGAACGTCGGCCGCCGGGAACAGGTGCACGAGCACGCTCCAGGTGCCGTGGTCGAGCCCCCAGGCGTCCACCACCCGGGCGCCGTCCCCCGCGACCAGTGCCGCCGCGCGCCGCGCCAGCTCCGGAGCGCCCGGGGCCGGGTAGCGGACGCGGAACAGCGCGTCGGGGAAGCCGCCGAAGTCGTGGACGGTCTCGGGCCGCTCCTGGCCGGTGAGGACGCTGCCCTCGGTGACGAAGTGGGCCGACACCGCCAGGATCGCGCGGGGCCGCGGGAGCAGCGGCGCGAGGCCGCGGAACGCGCAGCTCCACCGGTTGTCCTCGATCGCGTTCATGGGCGAGCCGTGCCCCACGAACAGCACCGGCATCCGCCGCCCCGCGCCCTGCCGCTCCATCGCGCCTCCCACGTGCCGCGGCCTACGCCGCGTCCGACTGCTTCGCGGCCTGCTTCACCGCCTCGAGCTCGATCGTGATCTCCACCTTCTCCCCCACCAGCACGCCGCCGGTCTCGAGCGCCGCGTTCCACGCCAGCCCGAACGCCTTGCGGTCGAGCGCGGCCTTCGCCGAGAAGCCGGCGCGCTCGTTGCCCCAGGGGTCCTTGCCGATGCCGGCGAACTCGGCGTCCAGCGTCACCTCGCGCGTCACGCCGTGCAGGGTGAGGTCGCCCACCACCCGGTAGCCGTCGCCGGCCTTCTCGATGCGCCGCGAGCGGAACGTGAGCTCCGGGTACTTCGCGACGTCGAGGAAGTCCGCCGAGCGCAGGTGCGTGTCGCGGTCGGCGACCTGGGTGTCGATGGAGGCGGCGTCGATCTTCACGTCCACCTTCGCGCCGGTGAGGTCCTGCGGATCGAGCTCCAGGGTGCCGGTCCATCTGGCGAACCGGCCGTGCACCTTGGAGATGACCATGTGGCGGACCCAGAAGTGGATGGCGGAGTGGGTGACGTCGACGCTCCAGGGGGTGGTGGCCATGTCGGATTCCTTTCTGCTTCGATTCGTGAAGGTTCCGCGCGGTTCTCGCGGGTCGGCTCCTCGCTGACGGGAGGAATCTGATACCGTTCCGTTCATGGCGCAATCAGCCGCACAGGGAATGAGTGTTGCGCTGGAGGAACGATGGACCTCGACCTGCTCCGCGTGTTCACCGCCGTCGCGCGCACCGCCAGCTTCTCCGCCGCCGCGCGCGAGCTGCGCATCCCGAAGTCGTCGGCCAGCCGTGCCGTGGCGCGGCTCGAGGAGGAGCTCGGGGTGCAGCTCCTGTTCCGCACCACGCGCCAGGTGTCGCTGAGCGCGGCCGGCACCGGGCTGTACGACCGGATCGCCCCGCTGCTCCAGGGCCTGGAGAGCGCGCTCGGCGAGCTGCCGGAGCGCGAGGAGGAGCCGTCGGGGCTGCTGCGCGTCACTGCGCCGGTGGACATCGGCATCTTCTTCCTGGCCGAGCTCACCGCGCGCTACACGCTGCGCTACCCGGCGGTCTCGGTGGAGCTCGACCTGAGCAGCCGGCTGGTGGACCTGGTGGCGGAGGGCTTCGACGTGGCGCTGCGCGTGGCGCCGGGGCTGAAGGACTCGACGCTGGTGGCGAGGAAGGCCTCCCCGGTGCAGCTGCAGCTGTTCGCCTCCCCGCTCTACCTGGCGCGGCGCGGGACGCCGCGCACCGAGGTGGAGCTCGAGGCGCACGACTGGGTGACGTTCGGGACGCAGGCCCGCAAGCTGCGGCTCGAGGGGGCGCGCGGGACCGTGGAGGTGACGCCCCGCTCGCGGATCCTGTGCCCGGAGCTGCTGTTCGTGCGCGAGGCGATGCGGGCCGGCGCCGGCATCGGCCTGCTGCCCTCGTTCATGGCGGAGCAGGACCTGGCGGCTGGGACGCTGGTGCGCGTGCTGCCGCGCCTGGTGCGGAGCGGCGGCAACCTCTACGTGGTGACGCCCGCGACGCGCCACGTCCCGCGCAAGGTGAGCGCGTTCCGCGACCTCGTGCTGGAGCTCGTCAGGAGCCGGCCGCTCGGGCCGCCGCTGCCGTGACGCCGGCCGGTGCGGGCGCGCGCGCCAGCACCTCGTCGCCGATCGCGGCGAGCGCGGCCGCGCCGCTCGACCGGGGCGCGTGCTCGAACACGGTCCGGCCGTGGCTCTGCGCCTCGTCCACCTTCACCGACCAGCCCAGCACGGTCCGCGACAGCTCCCCCGGGAACCGCTCGCGCAGCTTCGCCAGGATCTCGTCGGCGAGCTGCGTCTTCCGGTACAGCGTGGGCACCACCAGCGCGATGGCCGGCGCCGCGCCGCGCTCGGCCCGGAGCCGCTCCAGGCTCTGGACGATCTCGGCGCACCCGTCGAGCGCGAGGTAGGTGAGCGCGACCGGCACCACCAGCTCGCGCGCGGCGCGCAGCACGTTCTCGGTCACGAGCGACAGCGAGGGCGGCGCGTCGATGAGCACCGCGTCGTACCGGTCCTCGCCCACCGTGGCGAGCCGTCGATCGAGCCGCTCGGCGCGATCCGCCGCCGCGGCCACCGCCACCGGGAAGCCGGCCAGGTCCTTGTTCGCGGGCAGCAGGTCGAGGCCGGCCACCGCGGTGGGCCGGACCACCCGCTCGAGCGGCACCGCGTCGTCGAGCAGCCACTCGTGGACGGTGGGCGACAGGCCGCGCACGTCCACGCCGAGCGACTTCCCGGCGTGGCCCTGCGTGTCGAGGTCGGCCACCAGCACGCGCAGCCCGCGCGCCGCGAGCCGCGCCGCCACGTGCACGCACAGCGTGGTCTTGCAGGTACCGCCCTTCTCGTTGATGAACGCGATCCGCCGCATGCCGGCCACGTCCCCCCCGCCGGCGCGCTACTCCGGACCGGGCCCGCCGCGGTCCGGGCCGCCGCGGTCCGGGCCGCCGCGGTCCACGCGCTCGGAGAGCCCGTCGATCACCTGCTCGAGCTCCTCCAGCTTGCGCTTCAGCGCCGCGACGTCGTCGCGCGACGGGAGGTTGGCCGCGTGCAGCGCCTGCCGGACCCCGCGGTCGAAGGTGCTCCGCGCCTGCAGCGCCGAGCTCACCAGCGACTGGAGCCCCCCGCCGACCCGGTCGCTGGCGAGCAGCTTCCCGACCACCCGGCCCACCTGCTCCTCGCCGGCGGCGAGGGCGCGCTTCAGCACGGGATTCCGCAGCACGTCGTCGAGGATCATCGTGTGTGGACTTGTCCCTTTCCGCTCGATAGCTTGTCAAGCCCAGTGGCTTCCCCCGGCCTGCTCGATCGCCGCCTGCTCGTCGTGACCGGCAAGGGCGGCGTGGGCAAGACGACCGTCTGCGCCGCGCTCGCCCTGCTCGCCGCCCGCGCGGGCAAGCGCGTGCTGGTGTGCGAGGTGAACGCGACCCGCGAGCGGGTCGCCCCCCTGCTCGGCGCGCCTGCCTCGGGGCCCTTCGTCCGGGAGGCGCTGCCCGGGCTCTCGACCATCAACGTGACCCCGCACGAGGCCATGCGCGAGTACGGCCTCATGGTCCTGAAGTTCCGGACCATCTACGAGGCGGTCTTCGAGAACCGGCTGGTGCGCTACTTCCTGCGCATGGTGCCGGGCCTCGCCGAGCTGGTGATGCTCGGCAAGGTGCTGCACGAGGTGCGCGCCGAGGAGGGCGGGCGGCCGCGCTGGGACCTGGTGCTGCTCGACGCCCCCGCCACCGGCCACGCCGTCCAGCTCCTGCGCGTCCCGTCCGCGCTCGTGGACACCGTGCCGGCCGGCCCGCTGCGCCACGACGCCGAGTGGATGCAGGCGCTGCTGGTGGACCCGGCGCGCACCGGCGTGGCGCTGGTCACGCTGCCCGAGGAGATGCCGGTCAACGAGGTGATCGAGCTCGACGGGCTGGTGCGCGGCGAGCTGGGCATGGCGGTGGCCGCGCTGGTGGTGAACGCCATGCCGCCCGCGCGCTTCGACGCGGCCGAGGCGGCGGAGCTGGCCCGCCTCGCCGCCGCCGCGGCGCCGCTCGGGCCCGCCGCCGAGGCCGGGCGGATCCAGGCGCTGCGCGCCGAGGCCGCCGGGCGCTACCTGGTCCGCGCCCGGGCCGCGCTCGACCTGCCCACCACCGTGCTGCCGCTCCTGCCGATGGTGGAGTGGGGGCCGGCGGCGGTGGAGGCCATCGCGGCGGCGCTCGCGGCCGCGCCGCCCGCGGAGGCGCGCCCGTGACCACCGTGCGCGACAGCCTGGGCGGCCGCCGGGTGGCGGTGTGCGTCGGCGCCGGCGGGGTGGGCAAGACCACCGCCGCGGCCGCGCTGGCGCTCTCGCGCGCGCTGGAGGGCGGCCGGGTGCTGGTGTGCACCATCGACCCGGCGCGGCGCCTCGCGAACGCGCTCGGGCTGGCCACGCTCGGCAACGTCGAGTCGCGCGTGCCGGAGCACAAGCTCGCCGAGGCGGGGCTGCGGCCGCGCGGCGAGCTGTGGGCGATGATGCTGGACGTGAAGCGCACCTGGGACGACCTGGTGGGCCGCCACGCGCCGGACCCTGCCCGCCGCGACCGCATCCTGCGCAACCGGCTGTACCAGCAGATGTCCGCCGCGCTGGCCGGCTCGCAGGAGTACATGGCGATGGAGAAGCTCTACGAGCTGGCCACCGACCGCGACTACGACCTGATCGTCCTCGACACCCCGCCCACCGCGCACGCGCTCGACTTCCTGGACGCGCCCGACCGGATCCTCGACTTCCTCGGGAACGAGACCGCCCGCGCGCTCCTCGCGCCCGCGCTCGGCGCGGGAAGGTTCGGGCTGCGGCTGGCGCAGCTCGGCGGCGGGTACGTGGCGAAGACGCTGGCGCGCTTCACCGGCCAGCAGGTCCTGTCCGATCTGGGCGACTTCCTGCAGGGCTTCCAGGGCATGTACGACGGCTTCAAGGAGCGCGCCGGCGAGGTGCGAGCCATGCTGGCCCGGCCCGAGACCGGCTTCGTGCTGGTGGCGTCGCCGGCGGCCGCGGCCATCGAGGAGGCGCTCGCCTTCCACGAGCGGCTTCACGCGGAGTCGATGCCGGTGGCGGGGCTGGTGGTGAACCGGCTCACCCCGGACCTGTGGCCGGCGGCGGCGCCGCTGCCGGACGCGGCCGACCTGGCCGCGCCGCTGGCCGCGGCCGCCGCGAGCGCGCCCGACCTGGCCGCGCGGCTCGCGGCCACGCTGGCGGAGCACCAGGCGATGGCCGCCGCGGAGCGCCGCTCGCTCGCCGGCCTCCTCGCCCGGATCGGTGCGCCGCACGCGCTGGTGCCGCGCCTCGAGGGCGACGTGCACGACTTGGCGGGCCTGGCCCGGATGGCAGACCGGCTGTGACGCTCGCGGCTGCGCCCCTGCGGGCGCGCGGCGCGCGGCGGCGGTTCCCGATTCCAGATCGGCCGTCTAGTATGTGCCCGATGCGCCTTCCCGATCTCGAGGTCGAGACCCACGCCGCGCGCGAGCTGGTGGAGATCACCGCCGAGGTGCGCCGCGCCGTCGCCGCCGCCGGCCTGCGCGAGGGGCTGCTGCTCGTCTACTGCCCGCACACCACCGCCGGGATCACCATCCAGGAGAACGCCGACCCCGACGTGCGGCGCGACCTCCTGCTCGCGCTCGAGAACGCGATCCCGGACGCGCCGGCGCGCGGGCGCTACCGGCACGCGGAGGGCAACAGCCCCGCGCACGCGATGGCCTCGCTGCTCGGGTCCTCCGCCACGGTGATCGTGCGCGACGGCGCGCCGCTGCTCGGCACCTGGCAGGGCGTGTTCCTGTGCGAGCTCGACGGCCCGCGCCGGCGCACGGTGCACCTGCAGGCGGTGGCCCCGTGATGCGCCGCCTCGCCGTCTGCGCGCTGGCGCTGTCGGCGGCCTGCGCGGGCGCGCGGCGCGCGCCGCCGTCGGCCGCGCAGGTCGCGTTCGCGCCGGGCGAGCCGGTGCCCGGCCCCGCCGAGCGCGACCTGGCCGGGAAGAACGACGAGGAGCTGGCCGCCCTGGGCGCGGCCGCGGGCCAGGCCGGCGATCTCGAGCGCGCCGCCGCGGCCTGGGCGCGCCTCGCGGACGCGTTCCCCGGCTCGCCGCGCGCGCCGGAGGCCCGGCTGCGCGCCGGCCTCGCCTACCAGCGCGCCGGGGCGTGGCGCCTCGCGCTGGAGCGCTTCCGCGCGCGCGCCGCCGGGCCGGGCGACGCGGCCGGAGCGCTCGAGGCCGAGTTCGGCGCGGCCGAGTGCCGGTACCACCTGGGCGAGCTGGACGAGGCCGCCGCCGCGCTGGCGGCGCTGGCCGGCCGGCCCGGGCTGGAGCCGGCGGCGCGGATCCGCGCGCTGGCGCTCCACGGCGTGGTGGAGCGGGACGCCGGCCGCGCGGCCGACGCGGAGCGGTCGCTCCGGCTCGCGGTGGCCCGCTTCGAGGAGGCCTCGGCGGCGGAGCGGCTCGAGCCGTACTTCGCGGCGCAGGCGCAGTACTACCTCGGCGAGCTGTACCGCGACCGCGTGGCCGCCGTCCGGCTCGACCCGTCCACCGGCGACGCGGACGCGCTGCACGGCGCGCTGGAGCGGAAGTCGGAGGCGCTCCTGTCGGCGCAGGGCGAGTACCTCCGCGCCATCCGCCTGGGCGACGCCCGCTGGGCCGTGGCGGCCGGCGCGCGCGTCGGCGAGCTGTACGACGGGCTGCGGCGCGAGCTGCTCGAGGCGCCGCTCCCGCCCGGCCTGGACGCGGCGCGCGCCGACGCCTACCGGGCCGAGCTGCGCGGGCAGGTCGCCGTGCTGGCGTCGAAGGCGGCGAGCGCCTACGAGCAGACGCTGGACTGGGCGCGCCGCGCCGGCGTGGACGACCCGGCGCTGCTCGACGGCGCGCGCGAGGCGCTCTCGCGGCTCGAGCAGGCGGCCGCCGGCGAGGCGCCCGCGCGCTGACCTAGGCCCGCGGCGGCTCCCCGCCGTACATCGCGTCGATCTCGGCGCGGAAGTGCTGCTCGATCACCTTCCGCTTCAGCTTCTGCGACGGGGTGACCTCGCCCTCCGCCTCGGAGAGCTCGCGCGGCAGGATGGCGAACTTCTTCACGGTGGCGAAGCGCGGCAGCCCGGCGTTGAGGCGGTCCACGTGACGCTGCAGCAGCTCCTGCACCTCCGGGAGTCGCGCGAGCGCCGACACCGGCTGGCCCGCGTGGCCGTGCTCCGCCGCCCACTTCGCGATGGCGTCGGCGTCGAGCGTCACGAGCGCGGTGACGAAGTTGCGCCGGTCGCCGTGGACCAGCACCTGCGAGACGAACGGCGAGATGGCCTTCAGCTTGGACTCGAGCTCGGCCGGCGCGACGTACTTGCCGCCGGAGGTCTTGATGAGGTCCTTCTTCCGGTCGGTGATGGACAGGAACCCGTCCGCGTCCACGAACCCGACGTCGCCGGTGTGCAGCCAGCCCTCCGGGTCGAGCGCCTCGGCGGTCTGCTCGGGCATGCCGCGGTAGCCGCGCATGATCCACGGGCCGCGCATCAGGATCTCGCCGTCCTCGGCGATGCGCACCTCGATGCCCCGGAACGCGGGGCCGACCGTGCCGATCTTCCGCTTCGAGGGCAGGTTCGCGTGCGTCGCCGCGGACGACTCGGTGAGCCCGTAGCCCTCCAGGATGACGATGCCCATCGCGTCGAAGAACTCGGCGATGTCGCGGGAGAGCGGCGCCGAGCCGGACACGAAGAAGCGCAGGCGGCCGCCGAACAGCTCGCGCACCTTGTGGAACACCAGCCGGTCGGCCACCGCGAGCTGCGCCTGGAGCAGCGTCCCGGGCGGGCGGCCGGCCCGGCGCGCGCGCGACGCCACCAGCCCCACGTCGATGGCCCACCGGAAGATGGCGGCCTTGACCGGGCCGCCGTCGCGCGCGTTCGAGAGGATCTTGTTGTGCACCTTCTCGAAGATCCGCGGCACCGCGCACACGAACGTCGGGCGCACCACGCCGAGGTTCTCGACGATCCGGTCGACCCGGCCGTCCACCGCGGTGGGGAAGCCGATCCGGAGCTGGGCGGTGCCGATCATCTTCCCGAACGAGTGCGCGAGCGGCAGCCAGAAGAACTGCACCGGGTCCTCGTGGTCGAGGATGCCCGAGGCCTGCACCGAGGCCGACTGCGAGACCCAGCACGAATGCGTGAGCTCGACGCCCTTGGGCACCCCGGTCGTGCCGGAGGTGTAGAGCAGGGTGGCGAGCGCGTCGGGGCGCACCGACGCGGCCGTCTCCTCGAACGCGCCGGGGTGCTCCGCGTCCCAGGCGCGGCCGCGCGCCTCCAGGTCGGCGAGCGGCGTCACCCAGCCGTCCGCGCTGCCCTCGCCGTCGAACACCACCACGTGCCGGAGCGCCGGCATCTCGGCGCGGCGCGAGGCCAGCTTCGCGACCTGCAGCCCGTCCTCCGCGAACGCCACCACCGCGCCCGAGTCGGCCAGGATGTACGCGCACTCCTCCGCGGTGGAGGACGGGTAGATGGTGCTGGTGGCGGCGCCGGCGCACAGGATGCCGAAGTCGGAGAGCACCCACTCGATCCGGGTGGACGCCAGGATGGCGCAGACCTGCTCCGACTGGACGCCGAGCGCCCGGAGGCCCGCGGAGATCGCGCGCACCCGCGCCTCGGTGTCCGCCCAGGTCAGGCTGCGCCAGCCCGCACCGGCCGGATGGCGGAACGCCTCGGCGTCCGGCGTGAGGCCGACGCGCTCGAGGAAGAGCTCGGGGACGTTGCGGGGCTGGGTGTCGGGCAAGGGCTGGGTCCTCCGGTCGCTGCGGTTGCGGCGGGAATGTAGACCGATCCGGGCCGGCCGGCGAAATGGTCGTCGCGGCCGGCGCGGCGGGCGTCCGATCTCCATCCGTTAAAACGGACGAACGGTTTGGCGCACCCCTCGATGGCCGCATTACGCCCGACCGGCTTGACATCCCGCGCGTCCGCTTCTTAGGATGACCATCCAACTCAACGGACCGCCCCCGCCCAGAGGAACGCATGGCCATCCCCCCGAACAGGAAGCTCCGCTTCGAGACGCTGCAGGTCCACGCCGGCCAGGAGCCCGCGCCGGGGACGAACGCCCGCGCGGTCCCCATCTACCAGACGTCGTCCTACACCTTCGACTCGGCGGAGCACGGCGCGAACCTGTTCGCGCTGAAGGAGTTCGGGAACATCTACACGCGGATCATGAACCCGACCACGGACGTGTTCGAGAAGCGCATCGCCGCGCTCGAGGGCGGCGTCGCCGCGCTCGCCACGTCCTCGGGCCAGGCCGCGCAGTTCCTCGCCATCGCGAACCTGGCGCAGGCCGGCGACAACGTGGTCTCGACCAGCAACCTGTACGGCGGCACGTACAACCAGTTCAAGGTCACGCTCCCCCGGCTCGGCATCGACGTGAAGCTGGTGGAGGGCGCCGAGGTGGACACGATCCGCAAGGCGATCGACGGGAAGACGAAGGCGGTCTACGTCGAGTCCATCGGCAACCCCGCCGGCAACGTCCCCGACTTCGAGGCGCTGGCCGCGCTCGCGCACGACAACGGCATCCCGCTGCTGGTGGACAACACCTTCGGCGCCGGCGGCTACTTCTGCCGGCCCATCGAGTGGGGCGCCGACGTGGTGGTGGAGTCCGCCACGAAGTGGATCGGCGGCCACGGCACCTCGATCGGCGGCGTGATCGTGGACTCGGGCAAGTTCGACTGGGCGAAGAGCGGCAAGTTCCCGTTCTTCACCGAGCCGTCCCCGGGCTACCACGGCCTGGTGTTCAACGACGTGTTCGGCCCGAAGGGCCCGTTCGGCAACATCCAGTTCGTCCTGCGCGCCCGCGTCGAGGGGCTGCGCGACCTCGGCCCGACGCTCTCGCCGTTCAACGCGTTCCTGCTGCTGCAAGGCGTCGAGACGCTCTCCCTGCGCGTGCAGCGCATCGGCGAGAACACGCTCGCGCTGGCACGCTGGCTGAAGTCGCACCCGGACGTCGCCTGGGTGAACTACACCGGCCTCGAGGAGCACCCGTTCCACCAGCGGGCCCGCAAGTACCTGCGGAACGGGTTCGGCGGCGTCTTCACCTTCGGCGTGAAGGGCGGCTACGAGGCGGGCAAGGCGTTCATCGACTCGGTGAAGCTCGCCTCGCACCTCGCGAACGTCGGCGACGCGAAGACGCTCGTGATCCACCCGGCCTCGACCACCCACCAGCAGCTCTCCGACGCCGAGCAGCAGGGCTCCGGCGTCACGCCGGACCAGATCCGCGTCTCGCTGGGCATCGAGCACATCGAGGACATCAAGGAGGACTTCGACGAGGCCCTCCGCGCCACGCGGCGGTAGCCCCTCCCTCCCGCCGCGCCGCGCCCCGGCCCCTCCTGCCCTGCGGCGGGAGGGGCCGTTCCGTCCGCGGCGGCGCTCAGAGCGCGTGGAATCCATCCCCGGACCGAGCCAGGCGGTCGAGCCGCGAGCAGCGCGAGGCGCGACGACCGAGCATGCCCCGAGGCATGTGAGGGAGGAGCAACGACGCGATGCGACGCGGATCGGCCGCCGCGGCGACGGGAGGGGATGGGTTCACGTGCGCTCAGATCCGCAGGCCGGCCGCGAAGCCCGCCCACAGGCGCAGCACCCGGTCGCCGTGGCCGAGCTCGCGGGACGGCGTCCCCGCCACCCCCGGATCGAACGCCGGGTCGCGCGACCACAGCACGTTCACGGTGGGGCCGGCCACCAGCGCCAGCCGCCGCGCGACCTGCCACCCGCCCAGCACCCGCAGCGTCCCGCGGACGTGGTCGATGGGCTCGTCCGGAACCGACTGGCCGATCAGGTCCACGTCGGCGAACCGCCGCGCGCCGCCCATCCGCACGCCCAGCCCGAGGCCGGTCCAGAGCCGCGCGTCGTCGCCGGTCCGCTGCACCGCGCCGGTGAGGAGGGTGTGGACCCGGCGCGAGCCGAGCAGGACGCCGGCCTCCAGCATGCCGGCGTCGTTCCCGAGCAGCAGCAGCCGCTGCTCGCCGTCGCGGACGAGCGGCACCAGCCCCACGGACGCGCCTTCCACCGTGTCGGCCACGTTGACGACCCCGACCTGCGCGCCGCGAACCGAGCGGGCCACGTTCACGACCCCTACCTGCGCGCCGTGGATCGCGCCCCCCACGTTCACCACCCCGAGCTGCGCGCCCGAGAGCGCGCCGACCACCGAGGTGACCGCGGTCTGCAGGCCGTGCACCTCGGCGGCGTAGCTCACCACCGCGTTCGCCTGCAGGCCGGTGAAGGCGCCGCCGGTCCAGCCCACCACGCCGCCGACCTGCACGCCCCGTCCGTCCCCGCGCACCACGTTCGCGAGGGCGCCGTACTGCCCGCCGCGAAGCGCGCCCGCCAGGTTCCCCATGCTGCCGAGCTGCAGGCCCACCACCTCGCCCCTGGCGGCGTTGCCCATGCCCAGCTGCACCCCGCGCACGTCCTCGTCGACCCACAGCACCGTGCCGATCCCCACGCCGGTGAGCCGCGTCGCCCGCGAGGCGATCAGGCCGAGCTGCAGGTGGTTCTCCACGGCGCGGTCGCCGTTGGTGGAGAGCGGCGGGAACAGCGCGAGGTCGACGAACGCCGTCTCCAGGGCGCCGCCGCGCGCCGCGGTCCGTTCGCGGGCCACCGAGGCGAAGCGCTCGGACGAGAGCTCGAGGCGCTGCCCGTCCGCGAGCGTCACCCGCGCCTCGCGCAGCCGGTCGCCCTCCTCGGCCGTCACGCGGTAGGTGCCCGGCTCGAGCGCCAGCGCCACCGGCCGGCCCGGATACTTGCGCAGCTCGGCCACGAGCCGCTCGCCGTCGTCGCGCACGAACCAGCGGCCCTGCGCCGAGTCCGGGACCACCAGCGCGGCGCCCCCGCCGCGCAGCTCGGTCAGCACCACCTCGCCGGCGCCGGCGAGCTGGATGTCCCACTCCGGATGCTGGGGGCCGCTCCGGGTCCGCTCGGTGCGCGCGAGCGTCTCCTGGAACGCGAACTGGTACGCCTCGGACAGCGTCACGCGCCCGTCCTGGCTGGTGTCGGCGGCGCCGCGCAGGCCGGTGACGAGCGCGTGCGTGAAGAAGGACGCGCCGATGCGATCCGACTCCTGCGAGGCCTCGTCGGCGGCGCTCGAGGTGAGGATGGCCCGCCCCGACACGCGGCTCGAGGCGTCCACCAGGAACGGCGCGGCCCGGGTGCCGCCCTTGCCGCGGGTGAACGCCCCGGAGGCGCACGAGTCGAGGATGGCGATGCGGACCTGCGCCCCCAGGCCGTCGAGCCACCCGCGCACCTCCGCGTAGGGGATGCGGGCGCCGCGCACGAGCAGCCCCTCCTCGTCGGAGTGGCCGGAGTAGTAGAGGAGCACCTCCACCCGCCCGGCGCCGCGCACCGCCGCCACGCGCGCGCCGAGCTCGGACAGCGCGGCGCGCAGGCCGGCCGCGGTGGGCTCGCGCAGCAGCACCGCGTCCCCGGCGGCCACGCCGCCCACGCGCCGGAGCACCTCGTCCATCCGCTCCGCGTCGGTGCCGGCGTACCGGAGCGACGTGCGCCCCGGGCCGCCGTCGTTGACGCCGACCAGGAGCGCGAACCGGCGCAGCGCGCCCGAGGGCGCGGGCACGGCCGCCGCGGGGCGCGCGGCGAGCGCCGCCAGGGCGGCTGCCAGCGCGAGGGAGGGGACGCGGCGGGCGTGGCGCGGGGTCATCGGACGTCCTTGCGGAGCAGGAGCGCGGACTGCTCGAGCCCGGGGGGCAACGGCAGCGGATCGCGGTCGGGGTGCGCGGCGCCGGCGAGGCGCCGGGCCGCGTCCACCACCGCGGCGGAGTCGAACGGCGCGTCGGCGGTGACGAGGAAGAAGCGCTCGAAGCGCGGCGCGTCGTCGAGCAGGTACGCGTGCGGGAGCGCCACCGCGCCGCCCGGCTCCAGCGGCGGCGCCGCGCCGCCCTGCTCCGGCCAGTGCAGCGTGACGGCGCCGCGGCCGTCGAGCGAGATCACCGCGCCGCGCCGCGCGCCGCCGGCCAGGTACGAGAGCTGGACCCGCTCGCCGCCCCGCGCCACGTCGCCGTCGCGGAGCCGCTCGGTCGCGCCCGAGGGGGCCTGCCGCCAGGCGCGGAGCTCGGGCCGCTGCCCCTTCAGCCGCACGTCCTCGCCGCCCGCGTCCGGCCCGACGCGGGGCGCGCCGGCGCGGAGCAGCGGCACGGCGACGAGCGCGGCCGCCGCCGCGAGGACCGCGGGCGCCAGCCAGCGCAGGCCCGGCGCGCGCCGCGGCGCCTGCCCCGGCCCGCCAGCCCGGCGGCGGATCTCGGCGAGCGCGGGGCCGGGCGGGTGGTCCCCGGAGAACGCGGCGTCGTCGCGGGCCAGGGCGTCGAGGCGCGCCAGGCCGCCCTCCGCCTCCAGCCGGGCGCGGACGCGGGCCGCCTCCTCGGGCGGGAGCTCGCCGGCGAGCAGCCGCTCCACCAGCCAGTCCGGCGTGCGCGGGGCGGTCATCGCGCCACCTCCGCCACGCCGGCCCCGTCCTCGGCCAGCGCCTCGACGCGCGCGCGGAGCGTCCTCAGCCGCTTTCGCACCCCCGCGCCGGAGAGCCCGACCTCGCGGCCCACCTCGTCGAGCGTGAGCCCGTCGACCCAGTGCAGCACCGCCATGACGCGGGTGGACTCCGGCTCGCGCCCGAGCAGCCGGTGGAGCGCGACGCGCGAGAGCGTGCGCGCCTCCGGCTCCTCCGCCGACGCGATGGCGAGCAGCACCCGCTCGTCGCGGTCGGCGGGGTGGCGGCGCTCGCCGCGCAGGACGTTCAGGCACACCCGGGTGGCGATGCGCATGAGCAGCGACGCCGGCGCCTCGCCGTCCACCCGATCGCCCGCGCGGAGCAGGTTCACGAACGTGTCGTGCATCGCGTCCACCGCCTTCTCGTCGTCGCGCAGGAGCCGACGGCACCGGCGAAACACCCGCGCGCCGTGCGCGCGGTACCAGGAATCGACGTCCACCGTCACCCGGGTCCTCCTCGCCGACCGCGCGGCCGGCGGGTTCTACATCGAACCCGGCCCGATCGCGATGTGGGTCGCGGACCGGGCACGAGCCCCGCGCCGCCCCCCCTCCCCGCGCCCGACGCCCTGCCAACACCGCAGGCCGCCGCCCGCGCTACCACGGCTCGTGAAGTCGGCGCGCCGGCCTTCCCCGCTCCCGCCGCCACGCGCTACGCTCGGGGCGCATGCGCCTCCTCAGCCTGGGGATCACCGGCCGGACCACCCTCCTCCTGCTCCTGGTGGCGGCCGCGGTCTCGGTCGTCGCCGGCGCCGCGCTGCGCCGCGAGGAGGAGCAGGCCGAGCGCGCGCTGCTCGAGACCCGGGCCGGGGCCATCGCCGAGGCGCTGGAGCGATCGCTGACGGAGGCCATGACCGAGCACCGGCCGGACAGCATGGCCGCCATCCTCGGGGCCATGGGCCGCGCCGGCGGGGTGGCCGGGGTGTCGCTCGCGGATGTCCAGGGCCGGGTGCGCCTGCGGGCCGGCGAGGGGCCGGAGCGGCTCGAGCTCACCCCGTCGCTGCGCTGGACCGACGCGCGGCTCGTCGTCACGCGCCCGGTGGCGAACGCGGCGTCCTGCCGCGGCTGCCACGGCGAGCGGGCGGTGAACGGGGCGCTGCAGGTGTCGCTGGACGTGAGCGGCCTCGGGCCGCGCCTGGCCGCCTCCACCGTGCGCATGGCGGCGCTGGTGGGCCTCGCGCTCGCCGCGGTGTCGCTGGCGGTGGTGCTGGTGCTCCGCACCACCCTGGTCGCGCCGCTCCGCCGGCTCTCCGGCTTCGCCGAGGCGCTCGGCCGGGGCGACCTGGCGGCGCGGCCGCCGGACGCGCCCGGCGAGGCGGGCGCGCTGGCCGGCGCGCTGCGGCGCATGGCCGAGGAGGTGCAGCGCACGCACGCCGAGCTGGAGTCGCGGGTGCAGGAGCGCACCGCGAAGCTGGCCGAGGCGCTGGAGGAGGCCACCGCCGCGCGCGAGGCCCGCGCCGCCGACCTGCAGCGCCTGCAGGCGATCCTCGACTCGATGGTGGACGGCGTCATCTTCATCGACGCGGAGGACCGGGTGGCCCTGGTGAACCAGGCCGGGCGCGCGCTCCGCAACCTCACCGGCGGCCCCGGGCGGCCGATCAAGGACTGCCACCCGAAGGCCAGCCACGGCATGCTGGATCGCGTGCTCGGCTACCTGCGCCGGGGCGACGACGCCGGCCCGGCCCACTCGATCATCAAGGAGCGCGAGGGCCGCTTCGAGACGACCTACGCGCCGGTGGCGGGCGCGGACGGGCGCTACCTCGGCACGGTCATGGTGATCCGCGACATCACCGAGCGGCGCACGCTGGAGCGGCGGCTGCTCGACGCCGAGCGGCTCTCCGGCCTGGGCCAGATGTCCGCCCAGGTCGCGCACGAGCTGCGCAACCCCCTGAACGCCATCGCCGGGGCCGCCCAGTACCTGCGCCGTCGCTTCGACGGGGACGCGGAGGTGGCCGAGTACTCGGAGCTCATCGGCGACGAGGTCCAGCGCGTGAACCGCTTCATCTCGGAGCTGCTGGAGATCTCGCGCCCTGCCGAGCCGCGCTTCGCGGCGGTGTCGGTGAACCGCCTGCTCCGCGAGGCCGCGCAGAAGGCGGCGCTGGCCCGGGGTCGGCCGGCGGACGCGGTGCGGCTGGAGCTGGCGCCCGACCTGCCGGTGCTGGACGTGGACGCCCCCATGGTCACCGACGCGCTCGTGAACCTGCTCGCGAACGCGTTCGACGCGGGCGGCGACGAGCCGCCCACGCTGGCGAGCCGCTTCGAGGCGTCCGGCGGCGAGGGGACGATCGTGGTGGAGGTGAAGGACCGCGGCGGCGGGATCCCGCCGGACCAGCTCGACGAGGTGCTGCGGCCGTTCGTGACCACCAAGGCGACCGGCACCGGCCTCGGCCTGGTGGTGGTCACGCGCGCGGTGGAGCAGCACCGGGCGCGGTTCGCGCTGCGCCCGCGGGACGGTGGCGGCGATCCGCTTCCCGGTGCGGCGGATCGTGACGGCGGAGGTGCCGGCGTGAGCGCGGGCGGCGAGGGGCTGGTGCTGGTGGTGGACGACGATCCCGGGACGCGGAAGGTCGCGCGCGCGAACCTGACGCTGGAGGGGTTCGAGGTGCTCGTCGCCTCGTCGGGCGCGGAGGCGCTGGCGCGCCTGGCCGAGTCCGACCCGCTCGCCATGGTGTCGGACCTGAAGATGCCGGACCTGGACGGCATCGCGCTCATGGAGCGGGTGCACGCGCTGCGCCCGTCGCTCCCGGTGGTGCTGGTCACCGCCCACGCCACGGTCGAGACGGCCGTGGAGGCGATGCGCAAGGGCGCGCTCCACTACCTGACGAAGCCGCTCCGCTTCGACGAGCTGGCGCTGGTGCTGCGCCACGCGGTGGCGCACGAGCGGGCCAGGCGCGACGTCCTGCGCCTGCGCGGCGAGCTGGAGCGGGCCGCCGGGTTCGAGGAGATCGTGGGCACCGCGCCGGCGATGCGCGAGGTGTTCGCGATGGTGGAGCAGGTGGCGCCGGCGGACGCGACCGTGCTGCTCCGCGGCGAGACCGGCACCGGCAAGGAGCTGGTGGCGCGCGCCATCCACCGGCGCTCCCCGCGGCGCGACCGGCCGTTCGTGGCGGTGAACTGCACCGCCATCCCGAAGGACCTGATGGAGAGCGAGTTCTTCGGCCACGAGAAGGGCGCGTTCACCGGTGCCGTGGCCCGGCGGGTGGGGCGCTTCGAGCAGGCCGACGGGTCCACGCTGTTCCTCGACGAGGTGGGCGATCTCGACCTCGCCATCCAGGCGAAGCTGCTGCGCGTGCTGCAGGAGCAGGAGATCACCCGGGTCGGCGCGCGCGATCCCCTCAAGGTGGACGTCCGCATCGTGGCCGCCACGAACCGCGACCTGGAGGCGCTGGTGCACGAGGGCCGCTTCCGCGACGACCTGTTCTACCGGCTGAACGTGATCCCGCTGCGCCTCCCGCCGCTGCGCGAGCGGCCGCAGGACCTGCCCGCGCTGCTCGAGCACTTCCTGAGGTCCTTCGCGCAGCGCTATGGCCGCACCTCGCCGGTGCCGCCGCCCGACCTGCTCGCCGCGGCCCGCGCGTACCCGTGGCCGGGCAACGTGCGCGAGCTGCGCAACCTCTGCGAGCGCGCGGTGCTGATGGGCTGGGCGGCGGTCGCGCCCATCTTCGGAGCGGGGGCGGGGGTGACGCCGCGGCCGGACGCGGGCGCCGGCGTCCCGGTGGACACCTCGCTCCCGCTGCTCGAGGCCAGGCAGCGCCTGGTGGAGCGCTTCGAGCGCGAGTACCTCACGCGCCTGCTCAAGGAGCGGCGCGGGCGCATCGGCGAGGTGGCCCGCGCGGCCGGTATCGCCGAGCGGAACCTGTACGAGAAGATGAAGGCGTACGGGCTGAGCCGGGACGACTACCGGTAGCGGGGGCGCGCGGGTGCCGAAAGCTCGCATTCACGGTCCGTGCATGCGCCGGCCCCGGCCGCAGGCATTTCCCCCGCGAGTCCGGGCGCCTCTGCCCGCCCGCGCAAAGTTCGCGGGGCGGTGGGTGAAATCACCCACCGTATTGCGCACTTCGAGAAATTGACACCCACATGGATTGCGCCCCTAGCATGCGCGCTCATTGCATCGGATTGGCGCGCGGGGACGGGGAATCCTCGCGGCCATGGAGGGGGCATGCGCCTCGGTCGCGCAGGGGGACTCGCCGCGCTCGTGCTGCTCGGAGGCTGCCTCGAGGCGCCGGAGCTCACGCACGCGCCCGCCGACGCCTGGTTCAGCGTGGGCGTGGTGAACTCGGGCGGCAGCATCCCGCAATCCTCGAGCTCGGTGAAGATCGCGTTCCTGTCGGGCAAGCCCGGCGCCAGCACGGTGGCCGCGCGCCGCGTCGCCTCGCCGCCCACCGTGGACGGCGACGCCTCGGACTGGGCCGGCCTCCCGGAGAGCGAGATCCCGCTCGTCTCGCCCGGCGCCATCATGGGCATGACCGAGGCGCAGTGGACCGAGGAGTACACCGGCTACTTCGTCTCCCGCGGCGTGTGCGTGGCGGGCGAGCCGTGCACCCGCGTGCCGCGCTACGACTACGGCATCGACCGCATCCGGGTGCGGGTCGCCTACGACGACCGCTACGTCTGGTTCCTGTTCCGCTGGAGCGATCCGACCGAGAGCCGCGCCTGGCGCCCCTGGGTGTGGTCCGCCGGCGCGTGGGCGCAGGACGCCACGCTCGACGAGGACAAGCTCTTCCTCTCGTTCGACGCCGCGAACTTCAAGCCGCACGACGCGGTGGGCTGCGCGGCCGGCTGCCACGTCAAGGAGAACCTGGGCGTCTTCACCGATCCGGTCCGGTCGCAGCGCTTCAGCATGCACACGAACGGCGCCGGCCAGCTCGTGGACGGCTGGACCTGGCGCGCGGCGCGCACCGGCCCGCTCGGCCTCGCCGACGACCAGTTCTGGAACGAGACCCGCATCTACGGCGACTGCCCCGACCCGCCGGCCTGCGCGCAGGCCTGCCTCACCGGCCGCGCGCCGCCGTGCAGCGTGGCGCTCACGCAGACCAACTCCGACGGCCTCACGCCGGCCTCGCCGAAGTGGATGGGCGAGGGGGGGCTCGCCTCCAACCCGGCGACGCTGTTCGTGAGCGGCGGCGCGCCGCTGGCCGTGCCCCTCGACCCGCTCACCGTGCCCGCCGAGGGCACCCGCATCCCGGCGGTGGCGCTGCAGCCTCCCGGGTTGCATCGCGACGACGTGATCGCGGCGGCCCGCTGGGCCGGCGGCACGTGGACGGTGGAGCTGCGCCGCACGCTCGTCACCGACGATCCCAACGACGCGCAGTTCCCGCTCCGGCCATGAGCCGCACGTCCCCGCTCGCGCTCGCGTTCGCGCTCGCCTCGGTGCTCGCCGCCTGCGCGCCCGATCCGCGCGTGGGCGAGCGGCTGCCGGGCGGCGGCGCCGTCCCCGGGACGTTCTCGTCGATCGCCGAGAACGTGCTGGTGCCGCGCTGCGCCACCACCGCCTGCCACTCCGGCAACCCGCCGCCGACCGCGCCCACCTCCCTCGACCGCGAGCTCGCCTACGGGCAGCTCGTCGGCGTGCCGTCGATGCAGTCCCCCGCGCTCCTGCTGGTGGAGCCCGGCGCGCCCGAGCGCAGCTACCTCGTCCTGAAGCTCCGCGGCACCGCCGGCGATGCCGGCGGCGTGCCCACCCCCATGCCCACCGGCGACACCCTCCTCGACGAGGCCGACCTCCAGGCCATCGAGGCGTGGATCGCCGTCGGAGCGCCCAATGACTGACCTCCTCGCCCGCCCTCGCGCCCTCCGCCTCGCCGCCCGCCTCGCGCTCGCGGCCGGCCTCCTCGCGGCCGCCGCGGCCGCCCGAGCCGGCGACGGCGTCATCGTCTCCGGCTCCGCCTACGTGGACTCCTGGGGCATCCCGGACCGCAGCGTGGGCCGGGGCGCGCCGCAGGGGCTGACGCTGGACGCCTCGCTCAAGGTCGGCGTGGACATCCACGACGACCTCTCGTTCACCGCCAAGGCCTGCGCGAGCTGCCACGGGTTCGAGATGGAGCACGTGGCGCTCGAGTACACGCCGAAGACCTGGTTCAACGTCCAGGCCGGACGGATCCTGGTGCCGTTCGGCGAGTACTCGCAGCGCGCCGATCCCTCCGGCCACAAGCCGGCCTCGGCCCCGCTCATCTACGACATGGGGCGCATGGCCTACGGCGCCCGCACCGTCATGAACCTGGGCATCGTCCCCATGCCCTACAGCGACACCGGCGCGCTCGCCTACGGCGTGGCGTGGCTGGGTGAGCGCCTGCAGGTCTGGTACGGGCTGTACGGCGTGGCGGGCCTCAAGGGCTCGAACGACGTCGACTGGATGGCGCTCCGCACCAGCTCCTACTCCGACAACAACCGCGAGCTGGCGGGCGGGGCGCGCCTCGCGCTGACCTACTCCGCCGACGCGAACGCGTTCATCGGCGACGCCACGCTGGGCGGCTCCTTCACCGGGGGGCGCTACGACAAGGACGCGAAGCTGAAGTACCTGATGTGGGGGGTGGACGCGTCGTTCCGGGTCGGCCCGTTCACCGCCCGCGGCGAGTACGCCGCGCGCCGCACCGACCTCGATCCCGACGCGACCGGCTACCGCTACGGCCTGGTGGACGACTGGTTCGAGAAGGAGGGCTGGTACGGCGAGCTGGAGCACCCGCTCGGCCGGTACCTCGCCGCCGTCTACCGCTTCGACGAGCTGCGCCGCAAGGGCGCGCCGCTGCCGGGCGCCTCCGCCGAGCTCTCGGTCGACAGCCGCATCCAGCGCTACACCGGCGGCCTGGTCGTCACGCCTGCGCAGGGCGTGTTCGTGAAGCTCTCCTACGAGTACTGGGACACCACCGACTTCGAGGACTTCCACTCGTACCACGTCGGGATGGGAGGTGCGTTCTGATGCCCGCGCTCCCGATCGCCGCCGCGCTCGCCGCGCTGATCGCCGCGGCGGAGCCCCCGCAGGCCCCGCCGGATCCGCGCGACGGCGGCCCCGATCGCATCGACGTCACGCAGTACCCGCAGGACCAGCAGCGCAAGTACCAGGTGTTCTCGGTGAAGTGCGCCAAGTGCCACCCGCTGGCGCGCTCGGTGAACGCGCGCTTCAGCCCCACCGAGTGGAAGCGCTACATGAAGCGGATGCTGCGCCGGCCCAACTCCGCCATCAACGAGGAGCAGGCCCAGCTCATCTACGACTTCCTGAAGTTCCACGCCGTGCAGCAGGGCTACGGGAGCTAGCGGGTGTTCGCGTTCGTGGCCCAGCGCACGCGCACCTCCCTGCGCCTCCGCCTCCTGGTGGCGACGGTGGCGCTGCTCGCGCTGGCGCTCGCCGCCGCGGCGATGGCCTTCGAGCGCGTGGCGCGCTCGGTGGTGGTGGACGCGGTGCACTCGCACCTCGCCGCGCGCGCCAAGGAGGTGCACGAGGCGGTGGTGCGGTTCCAGGGCGAGCGCGCGCTGACCGTGCGCAACTGGGCCGAGGCCGAGGCCATGCAGATGAGCCTCGACTCCGGCGACCCGAAGTTCGCCGAGGACTACCTGCGCCGCACCATCCAGGACCAGGGTGGCGCCATCGGCGCGGCCGCGCTGCTCGCGCCGGACGGCGAGATCCGGGCGGCCGTGCGCGCGGCGCCCGGCGCGGCGCCTCGCGGGATCGCGCTCGGCGAGATGCGCGGCATCGTGGTGGAGCTGCCCGGGCTGGCGCGCACCGGCCAGGACGCCGCGGTGGCGACCGACGTGGTGCCGCTCTCGAGCCTCCTGCGCGGCGCGCCGGAGGGGAACGCGCTCGTCCTCACCGCCCCGGTGAAGGACTTCGCCGGCGACCTCTGCGGCTACGTCGTCGGGGCGGTGACGCGCGACGCGCTGGCGCGCCTGCTCGGCGAGGTGAGCGGGCGCGACGGCGACTACCGGCCGGTCGTGGCGGACGCGACCGCCGCGCTCACGTTCTCGACGCCGGGGATCGACGCGGCCGCGCTCGCGCCGGTGCTGGCCGCGCCCGCGGGCGCGCCGGGCACGCTGGAGCGGCTCGAGCCGGCCGGCGGCGAGCCCGCGCTGGCCGTGCGCACGCAGGCCGCCGCCGCGGCGCCGCGCTGGGCGACGCTGATGCTGGTGCCGGAGCGGGTGGCGTACGGGAAGCTCACCTGGCTGCGCGTCGTGCTCGGCCTCCTCTACGCGGGCGTGCTGCTCGCCGCCGCGGGCGCCGGCGTCGCGGCGGTGCGGCAGGCCTCGCGCCCGCTGGTGGACGTCTCCGCGTCGATGGCGCGGGTGTCGCGCGGCGACCTCACCGCGCGCGTGCACGCGGAGTACCGCGACGAGCTCGGCGACCTGGTCCACTCGTTCAACGTAATGGTGGAGGAGGTGGCGCGCTCCCGGGACGAGCTGCAGCGGACCGAGGCGCTGCGCCGCGAGGTGCAGATCGCGCACCAGATCCAGACGGCCATCCTCCCGGTCAGCCCGGCCGTCCCCGGCTACGAGGTGGCCGCGCGGATGAAGCCCGCCGACGACGTCGGCGGCGACCTGTACGACATCCTGGCGTTCGAGGACGGCTTCTGGGTGCTGGTCGGCGACGTCTCCGGGCACGGCATCAACTCCGGCCTGGTCATGATGATGGCGCAGGCGGCCGCGTACGGCGCCATCGCCGAGGACCCGCGCTGCTCGCCGCGCCACGTGATCGCCGCGGTGAACCGCGTGGTCCACGAGAACGTCCGCCGCCGGATGGGCCGGGACGACTACCTCACGCTCATGGCGGCCCGCCACGTCGGCGACGGCCGCTTCGTCGCCGCCGGGGCGCACCAGCCCATCTTCGTGGTCCGCGGGCCCGGGGCCGTCGAGGTGGTGGACTCGCCCGGGCCGTGGGTGGGCCTCACCGCCGGCGTGCCGCCCGGCGTGACCGAGTACGAGTTCCAGGTCGGGCCCGGCGAGCTGCTCTGCCTGGTGACCGACGGCATGCTGGAGGCGCCCGCCGCCGGCGGGGAGCTGTTCGGCGAGGACCGGCTGGCCCAGGTGCTCGGGGACCTGCACGGTGCATCCGCGCCGCAGGCGCTCGGGACCGTGTTCTCGGCGGTCGAGGCGTTCGCCGCCTCGCAGGAAGACGACATGACAACCGTGGTGCTGAGGCGCAAGAATGACGACCGCTGATGTCCGACGCGGAGGGACGCCCGTCTATCTCACGCTGCGAATGAAGCCGCCCTGGGTCTTCATCGACGAGATCCGCCGGTTCGTCGAGTCGTTCTGCGCGTGCGCCGGGACCACCGACAACCGCGAGGCGCAGCTCGCCCTGGCGGTGCACGAGCTGATGCAGAACGCCGTGCCCAACTCGCACGACGACGACGTCGAGCTCACGCTCGAGGTCGAGCCCGAGGCCGACCGCGTGGCCGTGGCGGTGACCAACCGCTGCACCGAGGCCGAGTACCACGCGCTCGAGGAGCGGGTCGCGCGCATGAACGGCGAGCCCGACGCCCTCCGCCACTACCTGCAGGCGATGCACGACACGCCCACGGCGCAGCGCGGAGGGCTCGGCCTCGCCCGCGTCCGCTTCGAGGCGCAGCTCGAGCTGTCCGTGAGCCGCGCCGGCGGGCGCATGACCGTCCACGCGTCGGGGCGGCTCCGCCCCGCCCCGCTCCAGACCTCCGGAGGTTCCCGATGACCGTACCGTTCCAGCCCGGCGGCCGCGCCACGCCGTTCCAGGTGTCCGAGGAGAAGTACTCCGCCAGCGTGGCCAGCGAGCCGCTCGGGACCCGGGTGCTGTTCCGCGGAACCATCAGCACCGTCAACCCCGCGACCGTCCTGAACCCCTTCCTCGACGCCGTGCACGAGGAGGTGGTGAAGAAGGGCGAGCGCGCCGTGCGGGTGGACCTGCGCGAGCTCGAGTTCTGCAACTCCTCCGGCTTCAAGGCGTTCATCCACTGGATCCAGCGGATCCAGGCGCTGCCCGAGGCGCAGCGCTACGGGCTGCGGTTCCTGTCGAACCCCGCCCGCAAGTGGCAGAAGACCAGCCTGCTCGCCCTGTCCTGCTATGCGGTGAACACGGTGGCGATCGACTGAGACTCCCGGCCGCCTGCGACGATCCCACTGCCGTGGCGGCTCGCCTGCTCAGCGCGAGCCGCATCCGGGCGATCCGGGCGGATCGCCGCGAGCCGCGACCGCCGGGACGTCGTCGACGGAGAGCAGCCCTCTTCGTCGCCACCCCGTCGCCAGCAGCCACGTCCGAGGCCGCGCGGTGACGCGCGGCGCGTCCGCCCGTCCCGCCACGTCGCGCCACCCGTCGAAGCACGCGCCCGACGAATACCGATCCACCGAACCCTGCCCCGCCCGCCCGCCCGCACGAGCGCGGTGGCTGCGGTGGTTCAGCAGAACGTAGGCGAGCGCGTTGCGGACCTCGGCGGGCGTGCGGAGCACGTGCGCGTGGTACCGATCTGCGAACACCCGGCCGCGCCGGGCCATCAGGCCGTTCAGCCCCTTCGCCAGGCGGATGGTCAGCCCCTGCATGCCCGCGGAGAGCGCCCCCGCCCCGTCCGCCTCGACGAGGAGGTGGAGGTGGTTGCCTTGCAGGGAGAAGTGGACCACGCGAAACCCGGAGCGGTCCCGGATCGCCGAGAGCACCGCCTCGACGACGCGCAGCGAGCGCCCGCTGCGGAGGTTCCAGACGTGCGGCAGCACCCGCAGCGTGACGTGGACCGGCGTGGAGGCGGTGACCTCCGGCCGCCCGTGGTGCGAGACGCCCGCCCGAGCCCCCTTCGGCTTCCGCCCCGCCCCCGGCCGGCGCCCCCCGTGCCTTCGAGGAGCCGGGAGCCGGAACCCGAGCTGACGAGCCG
Organism: Anaeromyxobacter dehalogenans 2CP-1; assembly: GCF_000022145.1. NCBI lineage: Bacteria > Pseudomonadati > Myxococcota > Myxococcia > Myxococcales > Anaeromyxobacteraceae > Anaeromyxobacter > Anaeromyxobacter dehalogenans. The sequence goes on along the minus strand of NC_011891.1, from coordinate 1,091,892 downwards.
TGAACATGATTGGGCAAATATTAACGCGCGGCGCCTCATCGACTCACTGACCGTGCGGGTCGCAAGCGTTCGCTCGCGCCCGGACGCGCCTTCCCGGACGCGCCGAGCCACAAGCGAGGAGTCACCGCGCTCCCGAGGACTTCCCCGGTCATCCCGCTCGGATCTTGATTGGGCAGGTGATCTCGCCGACTCACACCTGGCGTGCATCGCCTCCGGTCGCGCAGAGCGGGTTCGCTCGCGCGCGGACTCGCGCCTGCCCGGACGCGGCGAACCCCAAGCGAGGAGTCACCGCGCTCCCGAGGACGGATCTTGATTGGGCAGGTGATCTCGCCGACTCACACCTGGCGTGCATCGCGTCCGGTCGCGCAGAGCGTTCCGCCCGCAACCCCACCTGTCAGCGATGTCTTGACCGCTCCCGGCCGCGCGCCCCCGCGTGCCCGCCGCCCCCTCAGGCCTCTCGTAAGCCGATCCCGCGCCCGCGGTTCCGGCACGCAGCCCCGCCCCTGGCCGCCCCCGCACCTCCAAAGCCCCCTCCCCGCCCCAGCGCCCCCAGCGCCCACGCCCGCCCACGCCGCCCACGCGCGTCGACGCCACACCCACGCCCGGCGTCCCCCGGAGACGCCCCTACCCACCCCGCCGGACCGCCACCGCGCCGACCTCCATCCTCGCCTTCAGGTTCGCGAGCAGCGTGTCCGCCTCGCGCTCGTTCATGGCGCGCAGCGCCGCCCCGGCGACGATCTGCACGATCCCGGGCACCTCGTACTCGATGGCGAGCTCGACCGTCGTCCCGTCGACGGCGGGATCGAAGCGCCACCGGAACGTGCTGGGAATGCCGCCGCTGTTGTGGTCCTCGCGGCTGCGGCCGGGCACGACCGCGGTGGTGTCGCAGTGCCCGCGGAACGGCAGCCCGGCCATGCGGTACGTCCAGCCGAACGCGTGCCGACCGTCGTCGCCGACCTCCGCGTTCCGGACGGCCACCAGGCTGGGCCAGATCTCCAGCAGGTTCCCGGGCTCCGACAGGTGCGCGAACACCCGCTCCGCCGGAGCCCGGATCGCGATCGAGCGCGTGATGCCGATCATGATCGCCTCCGGGCCGGTGCTCCGGCGATCAGCCTACGCCGCCGCGGCGCGCCCGGCGGCGCACCGCCCGGGCCGAGGCACGCCGCCGCAGACCGCCCGCTCGCGTGGAGCCCTGCTGCGCGCCCGCTCGCTGCCTTCGCAGGGCAGGCTCGTCCGGCGCCGCTCGATCCTCGCGCGCCCGCTCGACGACCTTGCGTGCTCGCGACGGCCTCACGCCGACAGACGCCGCTCGGTCCTCGCGCCCCGCTCGGCGACGCTCGCCCATCCGTACCTCGCGACCGGCCCGACGAGGACGGGAGCCGGCCGTCAGGCGCCCGGACGCAGCGCGAGCGGCAGCTGCCAGCGCCGCCCGGGCTCGGCGTTCGGGGCGGGGAGCACCTGCCCGGCGAGCGCGGCGCGGGCGCAGGACACCTCGGCATCGGTCGCGCTGCCGGGCGCCTGCGGGCGCGCGTCGATCACCCGGATGCCGCCCTCCACCGTCTCGAGCGCCACCAGCACCGCGGCGGCCTGGCCGTCGCGCGGCGCGCAGCGCTGCGCGCGCTGCTGCAGCGCCACCATCCCGCCGGCGAGCTCGCGACGGAACGTCGCCAGCGCGTGGCGGCGCGCGGGGGGCATGGCGCGCTGCGGGGACCGGTCCACGCCGCCGGGGCGCAGCGGCGCGGCGCCGGTCGCGGGAGCGGGCGAAGGGGCCGCGGTCGCCGGCGCGGCGGGCCCCGCCGGCGCCGGGGGCGGCACCGCCAGCGCGAGCGGTGCCGCGGCCGCGGCCTCCGCGCCGGACGCGAGGCCGCGCGGATCGCGGTCGGCGAACAGGGCCAGGAGCGCGAGCCCGGCGGCGAACGCGGTGGCGAGGACGGCGAGCAGGGTGCGCTGGGAGCGGCTCACGGCGACCTCCGGCGGGCCGGCCCGTGATGGGCCGGGACGGTTGCTGGGAAAGCGAGGGGCGCCGCCGGCGCGGCCCGGAGGCCGGCGCCGGCGACGCCCGCGACCGCTACGGCGTGATCACGGTCGCCACGTTCGACCAGGCGGATGCCCCGCCGCCGTTCACGGCGCGGATCCGGTAGTAGTACGTGACGCCGCGGTACAGGCCGGTCTGCGTCACCGTGACGGTGTTGGCCGCCAGGGTGCTGGTGCTGAACCCCACCGTGAACGACGCGTTCGTCGCGCGCTGGAGCTCGAACCCGGTCTCGTCGGTCGAGCCGTCCACCCAGGTGAGCGTGACGTTCGCCTTCTTGCCGGAGCGCACCGCGGTGCCGGCCAGGCCGGAGGGCGCGAGCGGCGGGCTGACCACGGTCACGGCGTTCGAGACCGCCGGGGCCGACGAGCCGCCCGCGTTCACCGCGCTCACCCGGTACTGGTAGGTGTGCCCGCTCGACACGGCGGGATCGGTGAACGTCACCGTGCCGGTGTTGCTGCGGGCCGGCGGCGCCGACAGGTACGCGAACGCGCCGCCGTCCACCGCGCGCTCCAGGACGAAGTACGCCTCGTTGTTCGCGTTGTCGCGCCAGGTGAGCGCGACCGAGGGACCGGCCGCCAGGTTGGCGACGGCGTTCGTGGGCGCCTGCGGCGGGGCCGGCAGCGGCCCGCCCACCGGCGCCGAGACGGACTCGCCGGCCGAGTTCACCGCCACGATCCGGTAGCTGTAGGTCAGCGCCGGATCGGCGGTGGTGTCGCGGAACCGCGCCTGGTTCGCGAGCGTGGTACCCAGCGAGAGGTACGCGCCCGCCTTCCCGTTGTTGCCGATGGGCGCCCGCTCCACGCGGAAGCCGATCTCGTTCGACGGATCACCCCAGGTCGCCGTGCCGGCGTAGTCCACCGGCGTCGCATCGGTCCAGGCGAGGTCCACCCCTCCGGCGCCCGGCGCGACGGTGACGCCGGTCGGCGGGTACGGCAGCGACGTCGCGACCGACACGGCCATGGGCCGCATCATGTCCATCTCCTCGTGGCTGAGGATGTGGCAGTGCCAGACGTACTCCCAGCCGAAGTCGGTCATGACGTTCGTGAGCGCCGGGCTGATCGGGTTGCCGTTCGCGTCCACGCTGTTGAAGCCGTCCGGCGAGCCGAGCGGCATCATCGGGTTCAGCGGGCGGACGCTGTGCGGCAGGCCGAACGGGAGCTTCGGGACGACCGGCCGCATCGCCACGATGGTGTCCTCGAGCGGGCTGATCCGCACCGTGTCCTTCCAGCCGAGCTCGTTCGCGTCCGGCCGGCGGACGATGCCGTCCCAGCCGACGCGGTTGATGAGCTGGATGTCGAACAGGTGGAAGTGGATGGGGTGCGTGTCCACGCCGTTGTGCGTGATCTTCCAGAGCTGCGTGCCGTCGTCGGTGGTGCTGATCGGGGTCACGTCCACGCCGGGCGGCAGCACGATCCCGGCGAGGACCTCGCTGGCGGGGTTGACGTACGGGTACAGGATCAGGTTCTGCTGCTGGCCCGCCTGCGCGTTGGGCGCCTCCAGGCCGAGGTTGCCGCTCATGCGCCCGTACTCCTTCTCGAACGCCTCGCCCATCTCGTCCTGGATGGCCTTGCGCTGCAGCGGCATGGTGAGCGGCACGCCGGAGACGGTGTCGAACGCGAACAGCTCGTCGTAGATCTGCACCAGGCCGGCGCGCGGGCCGTTCGCCTGGAAGGCGGTGCCGAGCGCGGCGTTGTACGGCTCCTGGCCGACGACGATGGGGTGCTGCGAGGCCTCGAACACGCCGGTCCCGTCGGGCTTGTGCGCGAACGCCGCCTGCAGCGCCGCCAGGTCGAACGGCGCGGCCGGGGTGCTCCCGCTCACCTTGATCTGCATGACGGTGCGGGTGTTCGGGCCGAACCCGGGCGGCGTGGAGGGCGCGCCGCCGGTCGAGGTCAGGTCGGCGTTGCCGGTGTAGTAGTCGTAGCGGGGGTCGCGCGCGGGGAACGCGGCGGGCCCGTCGTTGTAGAGGATGAGCGTCTGCCCGGCGAACGCCGACAGGTCCACGATCACGTCGGCGCGCTCGGCGGGGCCGAGCAGCAGGGCGTGCTTGTCCACGTTGCCCGCGTTGAACACGGTGGGATCGGTGATCCAGGTGATGGGCTGCGGCGGCACCACCACCGGCGACGGCAGGAAGCCGCCCTCGGTGCCGATCTGCACGAAGCTCGGGCCGGGCGGGCTGAGCGCGGTGTCGGGCGTGGGGAACACGCCGGCGGGATCGGCCAGCGCCGCCTGGACCTCGGCGGCGTTCAGCGCCACCTCGGTGCCGCTCGCGTCGGCGACGTAGAGCTGGAGGTTGAAGAAGCGGTCGTTGGCCGCGTTCAGGATGCGGAAGCGGTAGGTCTTCGGCTCGAGCGTCACGGTGGGATAGACGGTGCCGTTCACCGTGGGCGTGTCGTTGAACGCCTCCATGCCCATGGACAGCCACGGGGTGCCCGGGACCAGCGGCGGCTCGCACCAGCCGGCGCTCGGGTCGCACGCCGGGTCGTAGTAGGGGTTCGCGATGGGCGGGTAGTCGATGTTGGACGTGGGCGGCCAGAACCACGGGCCGTACGCCCAGCGGCCGAACTGGTTCACGCCGCTCGCGTCACCCGGGTTCTGCGCGGGCATGTAGACGTGCGGGACCCAGAGGCTCCCCAGGCCGCCCCAGCGCGCCATGTCCCAGGTCGGATCCTGCGCCGCGAGCTGCGGCTCCGGCGGCACGAACGTCTTGTCCTGCACGATGAGCGGCAGCGTGTCGGCCGGGCCGGGGATGATCCCGTTCGCCACCAGCGAGCCCTCGGCGGCGTCGGAGATCACGTACGCCGCGGCCTCGCCGGCGTAGACGTTGAGGCGGGTGATGCCCCACGCGTGGTCGTGGTAGAACATGAGCCGCGCGCTCTGCTGGTTCGTGTAGAAGAACGTCATCGCGCCCGGGCCGGGATCCGGCATGTCGGGCACGCTCGTCACGCTGACGCCCTTCGGATACGAGGTCGAGTCGCCCGCCGGCGTGATCCACTGGTGCGGGGTGCCGTCGCTGATCCACGGGGTGATGCCGCCGTGGAGGTGGAGCGTGGCCCGGTTCTCCGCGAAGCAGCCCATCGGCTTCGGGGTCATGCCGCACATCGGGTTGCGCGGGTCCGGGTCGGCCATGCCGCCCATGTCCGGGCCCATGCCCGCGCCCATCACCGTCGTGTCCACCGGCAGGAACAGGTCACCGCCCTGGCCGGACGGGAGCAGGTTGCGGAACAGGATCCGGACCGGGCGGTCCCGGGTGGCGACGATCGCCGGCCCGAGGGAGTGCGCACGGTCCACCCCGACCGCCTGCTGGCCGCTGGGGAGCAGGATGGGCAGGCCGTCGGTCCCGGTGAGCGGGACGGTGGGCGCGCCGGCCCCGGGGACCACCGCGGTGGCGAGCTGCACGTAGCCGCGCAGCAGCGTGGGCGGCAGGTCGGAGTGGAGCTGCTCGCGGTACTGCACCACCGCGATCTCGTAGTAGTCGGAGCCCGGGTACGTGGTCGTGTCCGGCACCGCGACCGGGATGTACTGGCCGAGGTCGTTGGCGGCGCTGGGCCCGAGCCCGGGCAGCCGGTTCACGAACTTGCGGATGCCGGGGCTGACGTAGCCCGTGCCCGGGGCGTCCAGCACGATCGCGGTCACCTCCCCGGTGAGGGGATCCACCACCGCGGTCGCGGCCGCGCCGGTGGCGGTGGTGGCGGTGCTGGAGATGGTGACGAGGGTGCTCCCGTCGGCGAGGTAGCCGGTCCCGGGGGCGGTGACGGCGATGGCGGTGACGGCGCCGGTGGCGAGGTCCACGGTGGCGGTGGCGGCCGCCCCGGTGCCCGCGCCGGTGATGTCCACGGTGGCGTCGGCCAGCCGGAGCGGGCTGTTCGCGTAGTTCGCATACGGGCCGAAGTAGTGCGGCGCCGACCCCGGCGCGGCCATGGTCGCCGTGGCCATGGCCGCGTCGAGGCTCTGGACCACCAGGCCGGACCCGGCGGCGGCCGCGTCCCGCTGCGCCTGCGTGACCCGCGTCTGCTGGAGCGACCCGCCCGCGCCGGGCGCCGCCCGCGGCGCGTCCGCCGCCCACCCGACCGACATCAGGGCCAGCGCCAGCCGTGCCCCGTGCCGAAGCATCCTCGTCGTCATCGCCGTGTCCTCCCGTGCACCGTCGGTGCTGCGCACCGTCCGCGCCACGCCGCCCGCGGCCACCCTCGCTCCGTCGGTACGTGGTCTCCGCCGAAGCTATCCAGGGGGCGGCAGGCGACCATCCCGAACAACGGGGACACATTGATCAATGATTGAACTGGCGTAGTCCCGACGATGCTCGGGATTGCTCGGGGTCGGCGGCCTCGCGCGCGCAGCCGGCGGGTCGCGGCGCACGGTGGGTGGATGCTCCTGCGGGGACAAAGCGTCCGGGCGGCAGGGACTTGGGTCGGCCCCCTTGATCTGGCGTGGCGCGTGCGGAGCGCGCTGCAGGCCCGCCCCGCCGCGGCCGCGGCTCCGCGTTCGATCCGCTGGCTTCGCGAGAACACGGTGAGAAAGATCTCATTGACGACCCAACGGAGCCGGGCGACCTGATCACGATCCGTGAAGTCTGCGAGGCGCCTCGCCCGCAGGTCCGGCGCGCTCGGCCTCGACCGGGGACCGGGGAACCCCCGGCGCGACCGCGCCCGCGGCGCCGCGCGCCCTGCGCTGCGGGAGGCCCTTCGATCCGGATTGCAATCCGGCTCGCCGCTCCCCAGGCGGCTTCACCGGGAGCCATTTGATCCCGGCACGGCGCACGATCGGACGCGCGCATCCGACGCTCCGGCGGGCCCGATCCGACCGGGCGGGGCGCGGCATCCCGCCGCCGGGGGATCTCCCGCAGTGAACGCGCGGGGTTGCGCGGCGGCGGGGCTTCCCGCGGTGGTGGCAGGGCGCTTGCGAGGAGGGAGGGCCGTCCCCGAACGCGAGGCTCCCCTCCATGCGCAAAGGAAGCTCCCTCCTCTCCCTGCCGGTCGTCCTCCTCGCGGCCGCCGCCGGCGCCGCGGTCGGCGTCGGCGGATACGCCTTCGCCTACGCGAAGGGCACGTCCTATCTCGGCAACGACCCCGCCACCTGCTCCAACTGCCACGTCATGAGCGGCCACTACGCGGGCTGGCAGGCCTCGGCCCACCACGCGGTGGCCACCTGCAACGACTGCCACACGCCCGCCGCCACCGTCTCGAAGTACGCGGTCAAGGCGGAGAACGGCTGGCACCACTCGATGGCGTTCACCGTGGGCGGCTTCCCGGACGTGATCCGGGCGCGCGCCGAGAGCAGCGCGGTGATCGAGGGCCAGTGCCGCCACTGCCACGCCCAGATCGTCGACGCCATGACCGGCGGCCGGGACGGCGTCTCGTGCATCCGCTGCCACGCCTCCGTCGGACACCTCCGCTGACCCACCGCCTCACGCCGCACTCCAAGGAGAACCCGCAATGACCGTCGAGACCCAGTCCCCGAGGAAGCGCGCGCTCGTCGTCGGCGCGATCGCCGCCGTCTTCGCGCTCGCCGCCGTCCTCGCCGCCGTGGTCCTGGTGGACGTCGCCCAGAAGAAGGCCGAGGCGCGCAACCCCGTGGTGCGCGTCGTCGAGCTCACCGACGAGACCGAGGACCCCGCCGTGTGGGGGAGGAACTTCCCCATCGAGTACGACCTCTACCGGAAGACCACCGACATGGTCCGGACCAAGCACGGCGGCTCGGAGGCGATGCCGCACGCGCCCGGCGACGGCGACCCGCGCACCGTCACCGCCCAGTCCAAGACCGACGCGGACCCGCGCCTGAAGACCATGTGGGCCGGCTACGCGTTCGCCGCCGACTTCCGCGAGGAGCGCGGCCACGCGTACATGCTCGACGACCAGTTCTTCACCCAGCGCCAGGTGGTCGCGAAGCAGCCCGGCACCTGCGGCCAGTGCCACGCGTCGGTGTACGTCCCGATGAAGAAGCTCGGGAACGGCGACCTGTTCAAGGGCTTCGAGGCCCTGAACAAGATGCCGTACTCCGAGGCGAAGCAGCACTTCAAGCACCCGGTGTCCTGCATCGACTGCCACGACCCGACCACCATGGACCTGCGCGTCACGCGCCCCGGGTTCCTGGAGGGCATCCGCGCGTACAAGGCGTCGCTCGGCGTGAAGGACTACGACCCGAACACCATGGCCACGCGGCAAGAGATGCGCGCGTACGTCTGCGGCCAGTGCCACGTCGAGTACTACTTCAAGGGGCCCGAGAAGCGGCTCACCTTCCCCTGGTCGAAGGGGCTGAAGGCCGACCAGATCGTCTCCTACTACGACGAGGTCGGGTTCAAGGACTGGGTGCACAAGGAGAGCGGCGCGCCGGCGCTCAAGGCGCAGCACCCCGAGTTCGAGATGTGGAACCAGGGCATCCACGCCCGCTCCGGCGTGGCCTGCGCCGACTGCCACATGCCGTACATGCGGGTGGGCGGCACCAAGGTGTCGGACCACCAGGTGCGCAGCCCGGTGCTGAACCTGAACCGCGCCTGCCAGGGCTGCCACAAGTGGCCGGAGGCGGAGCTGAAGGGCCGCGTCGAGGCGATCCAGGACAAGCACATGGAGCTCCGCGAGCAGGCCTTCGACGCGCTGGTCGCGCTCATCGGCGAGATCAAGGCCGCGCGCGAGGCGGGCAAGGCCGACGAGCAGCTGGTCACCGCCCGGTACCTGCAGCGCCGCGCGCAGTTCCTGTTCGACTTCGTCGAGGCCGAGAACTCCACCGGCTTCCACGCGCCGCAGGAGGCCGCCCGCGTGCTGTTCGAGTCCATCGACGCCTCGCGCCAGGGCCAGCTCGCGCTGCGCGACCCGTCCTTCAAGCCGACCGTGGCGGTGGTGAACGTCTCCACCGCGCCTGCGCCCGCCGCGCCCGCCGGCCCGGCGGTGGTCCCCGCGGTGCTGAAGTAGCAGCCGGGCCCCGCCGCCGGCCGCCCCGTCCCCCACTCCCCCGGGGCGGCCGGCGCGCGGGGACCTGGACGCCGTTCCACCCGTCGTCCCGAAGGAGTCGAGAATGCGCACGCTCCTGCTCGCTTCCCTCCTCGCCCCTGCGCTCGCCGCCGCTGCCCCGGGCGTCCCCGCCCGCGCCAAGGCGCCGCCGCGCCACCCCGACGTCACCGCGCAGCTCGCGGTGCAGGACTGCGCCGAGTGCCACGCCGCGCGCTCGCCCGCGGTGGTCCGGGCGTGGGAGGGCTCGCCGCACGGCCTCGCGCTGGTGAAGTGCGTCGTCTGCCACGGCTCGACCGGGAAGGACTTCACCCGCACCGTCGCCGAGGCGCGCTGCGCGGGCTGCCACGCGGCCCAGGCCGCCTCGCAGGGCCCAGCGCGCGCCGGGCCCGGCGGCTGCTTCACCTGCCACGAGCCGCACGCCCTCACCGCGACGGGCGAGCCCCCGCATTCCAAGTGACCCGCGCAGCCCGAGGAGAACATCATGCCTCTCACGCGCCGTGACTTCCTGAAGGCCTCCGCCGCCGCCTCCGCCCTGGCCGGGCTGGGGCTCCCCGTGGACGCGCTCGCCGCCGAGGGCGGTGAGCGCTGGGTGAAGTCGGTCTGCCGCTACTGCGGCACCGGCTGCGGCCTGTACGTCGGCGTCCGCGACGGCAAGGTGTTCGCCGTCAAGGGCGACCGGGACAACCACAACCGCGGCCTGCTCTGCCTCAAGGGGTTCCTGCTGCCGCAGATCATGTCGGCGCCGGACCGCTGCCTGCACCCGCTGGTGCGCAAAGGCGGCAAGCTGGTGCGCGCGAGCTGGGACGAGGCGATGTCGCTCGTCGCGCGGCGGTTCCGCGAGGCCGTCGACGCGCACGGGCCGGGCGCGGTGGGCTTCTACGGGTCCGGCCAGGGGCTCACCGAGGAGACCTACGCGGCCAACAAGCTGTTCAAGGCGGGCCTGCGCACCAACCACGTCGAGGGCAACCCGCGCCTGTGCATGGCCTCGGCGGTGGGCGGATACCTGAGCACCTACGGCAAGGACGAGCCGATGGGCTGCTACGAGGACCTCGACCACGCCGACGTCATGCTGCTGGTCGGCTCGAACGCCGCGGAGGCCCACCCGATCCTGTTCGAGCGGATGGCGCGCCGGAAGCAGACCGGCAAGGACGTGAAGGTGGTCGTGCTCGATCCGCGGCGCACCCCGACCGCGCGCATCGCCGACCTGCACCTCTCGTTCACCCCGGGCACCGACCTCGCCATCCTGAACGCGATGGCGAACGTGCTCGTCGCCGAGGGGCTGGTGGACGAGGCGTTCGTGAAGGCGCACGTCGCGTTCGGCGAGGGCAAGGACGTGAACAGGGCCTGGGAGGACTACCGGGCCTTCCTCGCCCCGTACACCCCGGTGCGCGCCGCCGAGCTCTCCGGCGCGCGCGCCGGGGACATCGTCACCGCCGCGCGCTGGTTCGGCGAGAAGGGACGCACCGCCACGTCCATGTGGTGCATGGGACTCAACCAGCGGACCCGCGGCGTGTGGGCGAACAACCTCGTCCACAACCTGCACCTGCTGACCGGCAAGATCGGCCTCCCCGGCTCGACCCCGCTGTCGCTCACCGGCCAGCCCAATGCCTGCGGCGGCGTCCGGGACGGCGGGGCGCTCTCGCACCTGCTGCCCTACGGCCGGCTGATCGCGAACGAGAAGCACCGCGCCGAGATGGAGAAGCTCTGGAACGTGCCGCCCGGCACGATCCAGCCCGAGAACGGCAAGCCCACCATGGACCTGTTCCAGGCGCTGGAGCAGGGCGACCTGAAGGCGCTGTACGTGATGACCACGAACCCGGCGCAGTCGCTGCCGAACGTGGACCGGTACCGGAAGGCGCTCGAGGCGCGCAAGGCGTTCCTGGTGGTCACCGAGGCGTTCCACCCGACGCGCACCTCCGAGCTCGCAGACGTCGTGCTGCCGGCGGCGCTGTGGGCCGAGAAGGAGGGCGTGTACGGCTGCACCGAGCGGCGCTACCAGCTGCTCGAGCAGGCGGTCCGCCCCGCCGGCGAGGCCCGGCCGGACTTCGCCATCCTGTGCGACCTGGCGGCGCGGCTCGGGCACGGCGCGCTCCTGCCGTGGAAGGGGCCGGCGGAGGCGTGGGACGAGATCCTGACGCTGAGCAAGGGCACCGCGTACGACTTCACCGGCATGACCCGGGCCCGCCTGGCCGCGTCGCACGGGCTGCTCTGGCCGCTGCCGGCCGAGGGCCATCCGGGCACGAAGCGCCGCTTCGTGAAGGGCGAGGACCCGCTCGTCCCGGCCGACGCGCCCGACCGGATCCGCTTCTACGGCCGGCCCGACGCCCGCGCGGTGATCTGGCTCCGGCCGCAGCAGCCGCCCGCCGAGGTGACCGACGCCGCGTACCCGCTGGTCCTCACCACCGGCCGCGTCATCGAGCACTGGCACACCGGGACCATGACCCGGAACTGCAAGGAGCTGCGCCACGCGAACGCCGAGTCGGTGGTGGAGCTGCACCCGGACGACGGCAAGCCGCTCGGGATCCGGACCGGCGACGAGGTGCGCGTCAGCTCGCGCCGCGGCGCGGAGACGTTCAAGGCGAAGCTGGTGGACGGGGCGCGCCCGGGCACGGTGTTCGTGCACATGCACGACCCGCAGCGCATGTGCAACCGGCTCACCATCGACGCGGTGGACCCGGTCTCGAAGCAGCCCGAGTTCAAGATCTGCGCGGTGAAGATCGAGCCGATCCGCAAGGCCTGAGCCGGACGGAGGTCGACATGCTGGTCGCTGGGGTGGTGATCGAGACCGTGCCGGGGGCGGCACCCCGGGTCGCCGCGCGGCTGCTCTCCGAGCCCGCGCTGGAGCTGGAGGGCGGCGACGGCGATCGCCGGCTGGCGGCGGTGTTCGCCGGGCCCGACGGCGCGGCGCTCGAGGCGCTCGCCGACCGCCTGCTCGCCGACGACGACGAGGTGCTGGGCGTGTACCCGACCTACGTCGCGGACGAGCCGGGGCACGGCGAGGCGTGAGCGGCGGCGGGCGCGTCCTGCGGCGCCGGGCGCCGATGGGGGCGCCCCGCGCGGCGCAGGGACCCGCGGGCGCCGGGCTGCGAGCATCTCCGACCGGTCCGGCCGCGACGCGGCCGCGGCCGTGCTCGCACCCACCGAGACCAGGAGGAGGGACGCATGACCATGCTTCGCACCGCGCTCGCGCTGGGCCTGTGGCTCGCCGCGGGCGCCGCCGCCGCCCAGGCGAGGAAGCCGGCCCCGGCGCCGGCCGCCGGCCAGGGCTGCGTGGACTGCCACCAGCAGCGCACCCCCGCCATCGTCGCGGACTGGAGGGCCTCGCGGCACGCCGCGGTGCAGGTGGACTGCGCCACCTGCCACGGCGACGCCCACCGCGGCAACGACGACGTGGCGAAGGCGCTCATCCCCACTCCCGACACCTGCGCGCAGTGCCACGAGGCCCAGGTGGCGCAGTTCAAGAAGGGCAAGCACGCGCTCGCGTGGGCCTCGGTGAAGGCGATGCCCACGTTCCACTACCAGCCGCTCGCCATCCGCGAGGGCCTGAAGGGCTGCGGCGGCTGCCACAAGCTGGGCCTGAAGTCGCCCGCCGAGCTGAAGGAGCTGAAGGAGGCCTCGGGCGGCTTCGGCGTGGCCTCCTGCGACGCCTGCCACACCCGCCACCTGTTCTCGAAGGCCGAGGCGCGGCGGCCCGAGGCCTGCCAGACCTGCCACATGGGCTTCGACCACCCGCAGTGGGAGATGTACTCCGGGTCGAAGCACGGCGTGCGCAACGCGCTCAAGCAGCAGAAGGCGATCCCGGAGGACGCGGCCGCCCCCACCTGCCAGACCTGCCACATGCAGGAGGGGAACCACGAGGTCCGGACGGCCTGGGGGTTCCTCGCCCTGCGCCTGCCGTTCCCCGAGGACGACCCGCAGTGGAAGGCCGACCGCATCACGATCCTGCAGGGCCTGGGCGTGCTCGATCCGAAGGGCAACCCGACCGCGCGCCTCGACGCGGTGAAGGGCGCGGACATGGCGCGCCTCACCCAGGAGGCGTTCGACGCCGAGCGCGCGAAGACGCTGCGCACCTGCAACGCGTGCCACTCGGCCAACTTCGCGAAGGAGCAGCTCCGGCAGTCGGAGGGACTCCTGCGCGACGCCGACCACCTGATGGCGGAGGGCATCCGCGAGGTGGCCGCGCTGTACCAGGACGGCGTGCTGCAGAAGCCGAAGGGCTACGCCTCCGCGTTCCCGGACCTGCTCACGTTCCACGACGCGCCCACGCCCGTCGAGCAGACGCTGTTCGTCATGTTCCTCGAGCACCGGATGCGCGCGTTCCAGGGCGCGTTCCACGCGAACCCGGACTACGCGAACTGGTACGGCTGGAGCGAGCTGCAGCGCGACCTGGTGGAGATCCGCGCCCTGGCCGAGGACATGCGGCGGGTGGCGAGGAAGCCCGCGGGCAAGGCCGCCGCCGCGAAGCCGCGGCCCAGCCCGACCCCCGCGCCGAAGCCGAAGCCCTAGGCCAGCCGAAGGATCGCCGGCCGCTCCCGACGTGCGCTCGGGAGCGGCCGGTCCGGCGGCGCAGCGTCGCTCCGGATCGCGCCGGCGGCCTCGCCTGGCGCAGCGACGGTGGGAGTGGCGCCGCAGCCGGCCGTCGAGTAGCGTGGCGCGCCACCCACCTTCGAGCCACCGCCCCCGGAGCCACGCGCATGACGCCGACTCGCCCTCACCCCTTCGAACGCTGCGGCTTCGGCGCGCTGTCGGACCTGCACACGGCCGGGTGGCGGGAGGCGTACTCGGCCCTGGAGGCGGCGCAGGACCGGTTCCTGGCGAACGAGGCCGAGTTCCGGAGCGCCGACTACCGGTGGCCGCGCGACGCGCTGCGGTGGTGGAGCCGCGTGTGGGAATACCCGTACGCGATGCACCACCTGCGCGCGTGGCGGGCGCGGGCCACGTCCTCTACCCCGCTCGTCGTCGACCTCGGCAGCGGCGTCACGTTCTTCCCGTTCGAGGTGGCGCGGCTCGGGTGCGACGTCGCGTGCCTGGACATCGATCCGGTGGCGGGCCGCGACCTCGGGCGCGCCGCGGCGGTGACCGACGCTGCGCCGGGCCGGGTCGGGTTCCGGCAGGTGAGCGGGCGCGCGCTGCCGCTCGCCGACGGCGAGGCGGACGCCGTGTACTGCGTGAGCGTCATCGAGCACGTCCCCGACTTCGCGGGGATGGTCGCGGAGGTCGCGCGCGCGCTCCGGCCCGGCGGCCTGTTCGTGGTGACGGTGGACGTGGATCTCATGGGAGGCCCGACCCTCGGCGTGGCGCAGCTGCGCGACTTCTTCGCCGCCGTCCACGAGCGGTTCGAGCCGCTCCTACCGGAGATCCCGGTCCACCCCCTCGATCTCCTCGTCTCCGACACCGGCCCATTCCCGTGGCGCATCCCGCCGTTCGGCGTCGAGCGCCAGGTGCGGAACGTGGTGCGCCGCCTTCGCGGCCGGCCGCTCCGCGCCGATCCCAGGCTCGCGGTGCACGGCATGGCGCTCGCCCGGCGCGCCTGAGCCGGACGCGCGCTCCCCCGCTGCCGTCAGGGCCCGAACGGCTCCCGCCGCGCCGCCGCTTCCCCGGCGCCGTCGCCCTCGAGCCGCGCGTTCAGCGCCGTCGCGGCCACGATCGCGATGGAGCGGAAGAAGAAGCCGACGGCCGGGATCGCCAGCACCGCGCCCACCGCCACCCCGAAGCCGGCCGTCTCCCAGGGATGACGCTCGGTGAACTCGACCTCCTCGGCCCACGGCCGCGTCAGGCGCGCGAGCAGCCGGCCCGCCCAGCGGAACGGCCGCAGCAGCCACAGCGCGGCGCCGAGCCGCTGCAGCGCCCGCGCGTACCAGGGCGCGCCCCCGCCCCGCCGCGGCCCGGGGATCGCCTCCAGCGGCAGCTCGAACGCGTCCACCAGCACCCAGTAGAACGCCCACGCCGCGCCCATGGCGGCGGTGGCGAGCTTCCCCGGCAGCATCGCGAGCACCATCGCCACGGGGAACAGCCCCGCGGAGACCACCACCGCCTGCCGCAGCGCCTTCACCCACTCGCGCAGCACCATCCGCGGCCAGCGCTGGCCGGCGAAGGGATCCTCGCCCGCCGGGACGCCGAGGGCCCGGCGCGCCTCCAGCGCCACGCGCATCCACTGCCGCTGCAGCAGCGTGGGGGGCATCGAGGCGAGCCCGACGAAGGTGACGGTGAACACGTGGAGCGCGCCCGGCCCGGTGACCTCGCCGTCGGCGGCGTCGCCCGCCACCGTGAGCGCGGCGAACACCGCGCACCCCGCCGCGGTGAGCGCGGTGGGGAGGAGCGCCGCCCGGCGCAGCGCCGCGTCCTCCGCCAGGAGCCGGGCCGCCCGCAGCACCTCGCCCGCCGCCCACCGGGCGCGCTCCAGCCGGCCCGCGTCCGGCGCCGGCGCCTGCGCCGCCCCGCGCTCCGCCGCGCCCGCGCCCGCCACCCCCGCCTCGCTCAACGCGTCACCTCGGCGAGGAAGCTCGTGCCGACGTCGGACCGGACGCCGAAGTACTCGGCCACCGTGGCCCCGAGATCGGCGAACGTCGTGCGCGTGCCGAGGTCCCCGCCGCCGCGCCCGGGCGCGTGCACGAGCAGCGGCACGTGCTCGCGCGAGTGATCGGTGGACGGGGTGGTCGGATCGCAGCCGTGATCGGCGGTGAGCGCGAGGAGGTCGCCCGGCCCGAGCCGGTCGAGGATGGCCGGCAGCGCGCGGTCCAGCTCCTCCAGCGCCCGCGCGTAGCCCGCCGGATCGTTGCGGTGCCCGTAGAGCATGTCGAAGTCCACCAGGTTCACGAAGACGAGCCCGCGGTCCACCCGGTCGAGGAGCGCCGCGGTGCGGGCCAGCCCGTCGGCGTTGCCGGCCGTGTGGATCTCCTCGGTGATGCCCCGGCGGTCGAAGATGTCGGGGATCTTCCCGACGCCGACCACCGGCACGCCCGCCTCGACCAGCCGCTCCAGCACCGTCGTCGCCGGCGGCGGCATGGAGAAGTCCTTCCGGTCGTACGTGCGCGCGTACTTCCCCGGCGTCCCCACGAACGGCCGCGCGATCACCCGCGCCACGCGCCACGGGTCGAGGATGCGCCGCGCCGTCCGGCACCAGGCGTACAGCGTCTCGAGGGGCACCGTGTCGGTGTGGGCCGCCACCTGGAACACCGAGTCGGCCGAGGTGTAGACGATCGGCTTGCCGGTGCGCTGGTGCTCCTCGCCGAGCTCCTGGATGATGACGGTGCCGCTCGCGACGGTGTTCCCGAGGACGCCCGGCGCGCCGGTCTCCCGCACGAACGCCTCGACGATCTCCGGCGGGAAGCCGCCCGGGAACGTGCGCAGCCCCTGGCGCAGCACGACGCCCATCATCTCCCAGTGGCCGGTGGTGGTGTCCTTGCCCTCCGAGCGCTCCGCCATGCGCCCGTGGAACGCGGTGGGGGCGGGATCGGGCGGCACGCCCTGGATGGCGGTCACGTGGCCGAGGCCCATCGCGCCCAGCACCGGCAGCGAGAGCCCGCCCACGGCGCGGCTGGTGTTGCCCAGCGTGTCGGAGCCGGCGTCGCCGTAGGCGGCGGCGTCGGGGAGCGCGCCGCAGCCGGCGCTGTCGGCGACCAGGATGACGAGGCGGCGGTTCATGCCCGGATCCTAACCGCAGGGGCGCCGCGCGGCGCGGTCACGGGAAGGCGCCGGACACCAGCGCCACCGAGCCGGAGGCGCCGATGCGGCTCGCCCCGGCCGCGAGCATCGCCCGCGCCGCCGCCGCGGTGCGGATCCCGCCCGACGCCTTGACCCCCACCTGCTCGCCCACGACCGCGCGCAGCAGGGCCACGTCCTCCACCGTGGCGCCGCCGCCGGCGAACCCGGTGGAGGTCTTCACGTACGCGGCGCCGGCGCAGCGTGCCAGCGCCGCCGCGACGACCCTCTGGTCGCGGGTGAGGCGCGAGGTCTCGAGGATCACCTTCACCGGCACCCCCACCGCCCCGATCACCGCGCGCAGGTCCTGGAGCACGTCCTCGTGCCGGCCGGCGAGCAGCGCCGGGAGGCGGATGACGAGGTCCAGCTCCTCCGCGCCCAGCCGCGCCGCCTCGCGCGCCTCCGCCACCCGCGCGCCGGTGTCCGCCTCGCCGCGCGGGAAGTCCACCACCGCGACCGCCCGCACGCCGCTGCCCTCCAGCGCGCGCCGGACCTCCGCCACCGCGTCGGCGCGCACGCACACCCCCGCGAACCGGTGCGCGCGGGCCTCGGCGCAGGCGCGGCGCACGTCCTCGAGCGTCGCCTCCGGCGCGAGCACGGTGTGGTCGAGGTACGGCGCGAGATCGCGCGGGGTGCGGATCGCCTCGGGGGGAACGGAGCGCATGCGCGGATGCTACCGCCCGCCGCGGGCGCCGCCCAGCGACACCACGCCGTCGCCGGCGGGCGGCTCGCCGCAGTCCTCCGCCTCCTCGTCCTCGGCGTCGAGCCAGGGATCGCGGCCCGTCGCGTCGGCGAGCTGGCGGTGGAGGTCGCGGTCGAGCAGGTGCGAGGGGACGACGTGCGCGAGCGCGTGGAGCAGGTTGCCCTTCACCGCCGGGTGCTCGGCGGACAGCTCCGCCAGCAGCCGCTTCACGCGCTTGCGGCGCAGGTTGGGCTGCGAGCCGCACAGGTCGCAGGGGACGATGGGGAAGCGCATGGCCTCGGCGAACGCGGCCACGTCCTCCTCGGCCGCGTAGCAGAGCGGCCGCACGACCACGTTCCGGCCGTCGCGCGAGCGGAGCTTGGGCGGCATGCTCTTCAGCGCGCCGGAGTAGAGCGCCGAGAGGAGCAGCGTCTCGACGAGGTCGTCGCGGTGGTGGCCGAGCGCGATCTTCGTGCAGCCCATCTCGACGGCGGCGTTGTAGAGGACCCCGCGCCGCAGGCGCGAGCAGACCGGGCAGGTGGTCTTCCCCTCCGGCACGAGCCGCCGCACCACGGAGTACGTGTCGCGCTGGAGCATGCGGTAGGGGACGCCCACCGACCGGAGGTGATCCTCCACCACCTGCGCGGGGAAGCCGGGCTGCCCCTGGTCGAGGTTCACCGCCACCAGGTCGAAGTCGATGGGGGCCCGCTCGCGCAGCCGCATGAGCAGGTGGAGCAGGGTGTAGCTGTCCTTGCCCCCCGAGACGGCGACCATGATCCGGTCGCCCTGGGAGACGAGGTCGAAGTCGCGGATGGCCTCTGCCGTCGCGCGGAGGAGCTTCCGCTCCAGCCGGTGGATCTGCTGCATGGCGGGGTTCTAGCGCGGCCCAGCCCCGGCGGTCGAGGGTGCGGCGCCATTTCCGTTTGACGCCGCCGCTTTCGTTGGGATAAAGGCCCGGCTTCTCCGCCAGGACGAGGAAACATGGCTGCCAAGGACCTCGGGACCAAGCACAGCTGCTTCAAGTGCGGCACCAAGTTCTACGACATGAAGAAGCCGGTCCCGCTCTGCCCGAAGTGCGGCGCGGACCAGCGCGAGAGCCCGGCCCTGAAGCCTCCGGCGCCCGAGCGCAGGGTGCGGGCGGCCGCTCGCCCGGTCGAGCCGGAGGCGGAGGAGGTCGAGGTCGACACCGACGACCTCGAGGACGACGCGGAGGACGTGGACGAGGCCGCAGAGGACGACGAGCCCTGATCCGCGGCCACGCCCCGCCGCGGGCGTCCGACCCATTCACCCTTCGTAAATTCGAGGCGCGCCGTCGCCCGTCGGGGCCATGGGGACCGCCCGCTGCCGCGCTCGACACCCGGGCGAGGCCCCTAACGCGACGTTGACCCCCTGCCGAGCCCTGACTAAGTGCTCGCGGTGACCGTCGCCACCGCGCAGGCCCGCACCGCTCCGCAGCCGCTCGCCTACCTCAAGGACCTGGTCCTCCTCTCGAAGCCGCGGCTCTCGGGCCTGGTGATGATCACCAGCGCCGGAGGCATGTGGCTCGCGCCCGGCCACATCGGCACCGCCCGCGCCGTGCTGACCGTCCTCGCCACCGCGGTGGTGGTCGGCGCCGCGAACGCGCTCAACTGCTACCTCGAGCGCGACATCGACGCGCGCATGCGGCGGACCCGCGATCGCCCGCTGCCCGCCGGCCGCGTCGATCCGTTCGTGGCGCTCGGGCTCGGCATCGCCGCCCCCGCCTTCGCGATCCCGATCCTGTCGCTCGCCGCCAACGGGCTCACCGCCCTGCTCGCGCTGGTCGCGCTCCTGACCTACGTGCTCGTGTACACGCCCATGAAGCAGCGCTCCGCGGCCGCGCTGTTCGTGGGCGCGGTCCCGGGCGCCATCCCGCCGCTCATGGGCTGGACGTCGGTGACCGGCGGGGTGGACGCCGGCGGGCTGGCGCTGTTCGGGCTCCTGTTCGCGTGGCAGCTCCCGCACTTCCTCGCCATCTCGCTCTATCTCCGCGAGGACTACCAGCGCGGCGGGCTGCGCATGTTCGCCTCGGTGCACGGCGAGCGCGCCACCCGGCTGTGGATGGCGCTGACCACGATCCTGCTCCTGCCCGCCTCGCTGGCGCTCGTCCCGCTGGGCCTGGCCGGCACCGGCTACGCGGTGACCGCGGCGGTGCTGGGGATCGCGCTGTCCGCCTACGCCATCTCCGGCATCGGCCGCGAGGGCGGGCGCTGGGCGCGCACGTTCTTCCTCGGCACCCTCGTCCACCTCACGGTGCTGTTCGTGGCCCTCTTCCTCTCGCGCTGACGTGCCCGCCCCCGCCGCCATGCAGGCCGCTCCCGCGCGCCTCGCGCTGAAGGACGTCGCGTTCCGCCACGGCGCGCGCGAGGTGCTGCGCGGCGTCTCGCTGGAGGTCCGCGCCGGCGAGGTGTTCGGGCTGCTCGGGCCGAACGGCGCGGGCAAGTCCACGCTGTTCTCGATCCTGGCCGGCCTGCTGCCGCCGGCGGCCGGACGCTTCTGGCTGGACGGCCGCGAGATCCGCGCGGGCGCCCGCGCGCTCCGGGCCGCCTCCGGGATCGTCTTCCAGTCGCCGGGCCTGGACGGGAAGCTCTCCGCCGAGGAGAACCTGCGCCTCGCCGCCGCGATGCACCGGGTGCCGCGCGCGGAGGCCCGCCGCCGCATCGCCGCGCTGCTCGCCGGCGCGGGGCTGGCCGACCGCGCCCGCGAGCCGGTGGACCGCTTCTCCGGCGGCATGCGGCGGCGGGTCGAGCTGGCGCGCGCGCTGGTGCACCGGCCCGCGCTGCTGGTCATGGACGAGCCCACCACCGGGCTGGACGCCGGCGCGTTCCAGGCGTTCTGGGACGAGGTCCTGGCGCTCCGGCGCGAGCAGGGGCTCACCGTGGTGCTCACCACGCACCGGCCCGACGAGGCGGAGCGCTGCGATCGCCTCGCGGTGCTCTCGGGCGGCGCGGTGGTCGCGTGCGAGTCGCCCGACGCGCTGCGGGCGCGGGTGCCGGGCGACGTGGTGGTGGTCGAGGCGGACGCGCCGGAAGCGCTCGCCGCGGACATCCGCGCGCGGCTGGGCCTCCCCGCCCGCGTGCGCGACGGCGCGGTGCACGTCGAGCGCGAGGCCGGCCACACCCTGGTGCCGCGCATGGTCGAGGCGTTCCCGGCCGGGCGGCTGCGCGCCGTCTCCCTGCGGCGCCCCACGCTCGCCGACGCCTACCTGGCGCTCACCGGCGCGTCGCTCGAGGACGCCGCGGAGGTGGCCGCGTGAGCCCGGCCGTCCCCGGGTCCACCGCCCGCGCCGCGCCGCCGGCCGGCGCCGCCCCCGCCGCGCCGCTGCCCGCGCCCGGCCCGGCCCTCGCCTGCGACGTCGCCACCGCGCTGGTGCTGTGGCGCCGCGACCTGGTCCGCTTCTTCCGGCAGCCGTCGCGGCTCGCCGGCGCGCTGGGGCAGCCGCTGATCTTCTGGTTCGTCATCGGCTCCGGCATGTCCGGCACGTTCCGGATGGCCGGCAGCGGCACCGGCTACCTCGCCTACTTCTTCCCGGGCGTCGTGCTGATGGTGGTGCTGTTCGCGTCGATCTTCACCACGCTGTCCGTCATCGAGGACCGGCACCGCGGCTTCCTCCAGGGCGTCCTGGCGGGGCCCGGCTCGCGCGCGGCGCTCGTCGCGGGCAAGACGCTCGGCTCCGCCTCGGTGGCGCTCAGCCAGGCGGCGCTGTTCCTGCTCCTCGCCCCCGCGGCGGGCTTCCCGTACGGATCGATCGACTGGCCGCTGCTGGTGGCTGCGCTGGCGCTCGCCGCGGTGGGGCTGGCCGCGCTCGGCTTCGCGGTGGCCTGGTTCATCGACAACGTGCAGGGCTACCACGCGGTGCAGATGACGCTGCTCGTGCCGCTGTGGGTGATCTCCGGCGCGATGTTCCCGGTGCCGGCCGACCGGCCCGGGTTCGCCACCGCCATGCGCTGGAACCCGGTGTCCTACGCGGTGTCGGCCGCGCGCCGGGCCCTGGCCGGCCCCGACGCTCCGGGCGCGCTGCCCGGCTCCGCCGCGCGCGACCTGGCCGTGCTGGCCGCCTTCGCGGCGATCGCCCTCGCGGCCGCCGTCCTCTCCACCCGACGGGCCCCGCGCGCATGACCCTGGCCGAGATCCTCCCCACCGTGAACGCCGTCCTGAACGGCACCAGCGCCGTGCTGCTCCTGGCCGGCTTCGTGGCCATCCGCCGCGGCGCCCGCGACGTCCACCGCGCGTTCATGCTCGCCGCCTGCGCGAGCTCGGTGCTGTTCCTGGCCGGCTACTTCACGCGCATCGCGCTGACCGGCACGCACCGCTTCCCCGGCGGCGGCGCGCTCCGCGCGGCGTACCTGGCCGTGCTCGGCTCGCACACCCTGCTGGCCGCCCTGGCGGCGCCGCTCATCCTCCGGACGCTGTTCCTGGCGTTCCGCGCCCGCTTTCCGGATCACCGCCGCATCGCCCGCGCCGCGCTGCCGGTCTGGATGTACGTCTCCGTGACCGGGGTGGTCGTGTACGTGATGCTGTATCACCTGGCGCCGGCGCCGTAGCGCGGTCGCCGCGCCGCCGCCGCCCCCCGGTCGTCAGGGGATGGTGCCGTTCGAGCCCGCGAGCTGGTTCACCAGCGGCTGGACGGCTGCGAGCGCCACGCCCGACCGGTTCATGGCGGAGCCGGCGAACGTCGTCATCGCGCCGGAGAGCCCGGTCGTGCCCGCGTTCGCCGCCATCATGCCCGCGCCGCCGCCCATCATCCCGCCGCCGCCCATGCCGCCCATGGGGATGGCGGTGCCGCCCATCATCCCGTTCATGACGCCGTCGCTCGCGTCCTCGGCCATGGCGGTCGCCATCGCCGACGTGGAGCCGGTCATCCCGAGGCCGTGCGCGTACTCGGACATGGCGGCGATGGCCATCCCGTGGTCTCGCTGGTCCTGGGTCGCGCCGGTGCCCGATCCCGCGACCGCCGGATCCATCGGCATGGTCCCGAGGACGTCGCCCGCCATGAAGTAGCTGCCGATCCCGGCGTTGGCCGCCGCTGCGTTCGCGGTCGTCATGCCGCCCAGCATGGCCTGCGCCCTCGCCTGGGCCATGGTGGTGAGCGGCGTCACCTGCACGCCGGAGGTGGTCGCGCCCGCCGCCACCGACGGGACGCACGCGGTGAGCACGTCGCCCGACGCCATCGGCATCGAGATCCCGGTGGCCTCGTCCTCGTAGGTCGCGCCGGCCACCTCGAGCATGACCGGCCCGGCGTACGCGCCCAGGCCCACGCTGAACGCGCCCGTGGCGCCGAGCGGGGCGGCCGCGAGCGCCTGCCCGCGGGCGCCGCCGCTCACCGCGTACGCCGTCACGGTGCCGCCGGACATCGCGCCCATGAACGCGGTCCCGGTCATCGTCCCCTGCCCGGCGCCCTGCCCCGGACCCGAGCCGCCCGCGCCGGGCAGCTGCCCGCCCGAGCCCGAGAGCTGCGCGAGGCACGCCAGCAGGTCGTCCGCGGTCAGGCCGGACCGGTTCCGCGCGGATCCGAGGAAGGCGTGCATCGCGTCGGCGAGGCCAGCGGTCCCCGCGTTCGCCTCCATCGTCCCGCCGCTCATCCCGCCCATGCCGCCCATGGAGACGGGCGTCGCGCCCATCATCCCGTCCATCACGCCGTCCGAAGCGTCGGCGGCGAGCGCGGTCGCCATCCCCGCGGACGAGGTCATCCCGAGCGCCATCGCCTCTTGGGACATGGCGGCGAGCGCCATCCCGTAGGCGCGCTCGTCCTGCGTCGCGCCGGCGCCCGCGCCCGCGGCCGTCGGATCCATGGGCGCGACGCGCAGCACGTCGCCGGCCTGGAAGTACGCACCCACCGCCGCGTTCGCGGCCGCCACGTTCGCCTCGGTCATCCCGCCGGGCATCGCGGCGGCCCGGGCGCGCGCCATGGAGGTGAGCGGCGTCACGTGGATGCCGGCGGTGGCGGCATCGGCGGCGACCGAGGGGATCGCACAGGCCAGCGCGTCTCCCGTGCCGAGCGCCATCGACGCGCCGGTGGCCTCGTCCACGAAGCTGCCGCCGGTGGCCACCACCATCACCGGCCCCGCGTGGTGGCCGATGGAGACGTCGAACCGGCCGGCGGCGTCGGCGGTGGCCTCGCCGAGCAGCGCACCCTGCGTGCCCCCGCTCAGCGCGTACGCCCGGACCGTCGCGCCCGCCACCGGCCCGAGCACCACGGCGCCGCTGAGCGTGCCCGCCGAGGCGCCTCCCGGCGACGTGGAGCCTCCGCCGCCACCCCCGCAGGCGGCGAGCAGCACGGACGAGGCGATGAGGAGCACGGTCGCGGCCGGAGCAGAGGTCTTCACGAGGATCCTCCCGCCCGGCGGGTGGGGGGCCGGGCTCACGGAACGGGTGCGCGATCCGCGCACCCGCCGCAGCCAGGGAACGCACGCCCTCGGGCCGAATTCCGCGCCGCCGCGGGGTCACGCCAAGGCGGTGGCGCACGCCCCGATGCACGCCCGCAGCCGCGGCGCCCGCCCGTCCGCCGGCGTCGTTGAACGCCCCCCGTCGCGTGCCCATCGTTCGTCTCTCTTTCCAGGGAGCGACGACGATGGCCACGACGACGGGCACGCAGGGCTTCCAGGCGGCGTACCAGGGGACGCCGCACTTCGGGCACATGGCCGAGCAGATGCAGCGCTGCATCCAGGAGTGCCTCTCCTGCTTCAGCGTGTGCGAGCAGACGCTGGCGCACTGCCTGCGAAAGGGCGGCCGCCACGCGGCGGCCGACCTCGTCAAGGTGATGGTGGACTGCGCCGAGAGCTGCCGGATGAGCGCGGCGATGATGTCGCGGGAGTCGGCGTTCCACGCCCGGCACTGCGAGCTGTGCGCGGACATCTGCAAGGCGTGCGAGGAGGCGTGCGAGGAGTTCGGCGGCGACGCGCAGATGAAGGCGTGCGCGGACGCGTGCCGGTCCTGCGCAGAGGCGTGCCGCCAGATGTCCGCCCGGCACTGAGCGACGGTGGCCGCCGCGCGGCCCCGGACCCCGCGCGGATCCGGGGCGCGCGGCGACCCGCTAGCGCCAGCCGGTCACGTCGAGGATGACGCCGTGGCCCCCCAGGGCGTGCGCCGCAGGTGGGCAAGTCGATGGCGCTGAGGCGAGCCGACCTCCTCGCGCTGGGCGGCTTCGAGCCGGTGAAGGACGTGCTCGCCGAGGACTACGTGCTCGGGCGCATGGCGCTGTGGCCCTCCGGCGAGCCCGTCCTCGAGCCCGCACAGCGGCTTCAGGACCGAGACCCCCGGGGTGCCGAGCGGCACGCGCGGAGCCTGCCGCACGTGCCGCCACAGCACGAGGTGCTGCGTCGCGACCGCCGCGATCCCCACCGCGGCGCCGACCAGGAGGACGTTCGAGAGCCACTCCATGCAGGCCACCTCCGCGCCCCGGCGCACGCGCAGGATGGCGCGCGCGCGTGTCGCGCGCGGGGCGGCGGGGTGACGGTTCGCGATCGGCCGGGGTGTCGCGGCCGCCGGACGGCCGTGGCCGGTCAGCCGAACGCCGGGGCCAGCACGCGCACGGGGAGCACCATCGCGTTCAGCCCGCCGAGCTGGAGGCGGCGCTGAAGCTGGTAGGCCGTCTCGTTGTGCAGCAGCCGCTGGTACCAGCGCTCCTGCTGGAACACGAGCTTGCCCGCGAACACGACGCTCCGCGGGTACTCGCGGGAGAGCTCGAGGCACAGCTTCTCGGCCACGCTGACCGCCTCGGTGCCGATCTCCATCCGGAGGTCCGCCGCGAGCTTCAGGCGGTGCGCGAGCGCGACGTACTGCTCGAGCGCGGCCTGCGTCTGGAGCCGGACCCGGTCCACCTCCTCGACCCCCTTCATGGACGCGGCGTCGATGACGCCGACCGACACGAACACGAAGTTCCGGAAGTGCCCCGGGAACGTCCGCTGGATGGTGAGCAGCGCGTGCACGCCGAGGCCCCCGTAGCCGCCGACGAGCAGCACGGCGGTCGGAGCCCGCGGGTCGAGGACGGGGTGCGGGCCGGGCTGCTGCGGCGGCAGCACCTCGAGGATGTCGTCGAGGCGCCTCAGGTTCGCCTGCACGCTGCGGTAATGGCGCCGGATGGCGAGGCACAGGCCCACCACCAGGCTCGTGACCAGGATGGTGATCCAGCCCCCCTGCGCGCCCTTCTCGTAGACGGTGCCCGTCAGGATGGCGAGGCAGAGCACGAGCGCGATCCCGTGGATCGCGAGGCCGCGGCGGCGCCCGCCCGTGCGGGTCCGGCGCCAGTAGCGGAGCATCGCGAGCTGCGAGAGCGAGAACGTCACGAACACGTTGATCGAGTACATCGTGACGAGGTGCAGGATGTCGCCGCGGGTCCAGAGCAGCGTCGCGAGGGAGGCGCCGCCCATGAGCAGGACGCCGTCCTGGATGGTGAGCCGGTCGGAGAGCTGGCCGAAGCGGTGCGGCAGCCAGGAGTCGTGGGCCATGTTGGCCATGACCCGCGGCCCGTCGATGAACCCGGCCTGCGCGGCGACCACGAGCAGCGCCGCCTCGGCGAGCAGCGTCACGATCACGAAGCCCCGGCCGACCGGCACGCCGCCCAGGCTCCAGCCGCCCGCGAACCGCTCGAGCAGCACCGCGTTCATCGTCTTCCCCTCCTCGGGCGCGGCGCGAAACAGGAGGTAGCAGACCAGGATGCCGCCCGCGGTGAACGCGAGCGAGACCGCCATGTACGCCATGGTCCGCTTGGCGGTGTGCACCTTCGGCTCGCGCATGATCTGGATGCCGTTCGAGACCGCCTCGATCCCGGTGTACGTCCCGGCCCCCATCGAGTAGGCGCGGACGAAGACGGCGAGCAGCCCGAGCGCGCCGAGCTCGGCCAGGCCCGAGCGGAACCCGTGGCCCACCTCGCCGGCCACCCGCGGCACGTCCGGCAGGTGCGCGCCGACGCCGCCCACGATCAGGACGAGGTGCGTGACCAGGAAGACGCCGAAGATGGGCGCGAGGATCGTGACGGACTCCTTCACGCCGCGCAGGTTGAGCACGACGAGCAGGCCGATCGCGAGCGCCTCGACCGGCAGCTTCCATCGGTCGAGCCCCGGCGGGAGGAAGCTGAAGATGGCGTCGCCGCTGGAGGCCACCGACACCGAGATCGTGAGCACGTAGTCCACCAGCAGGGCGGAGCCGGAGACGACGCCCACGCGCGGGCCGAGCAGCTCCGTCGCCACGACGTACCCTCCGCCGCCGAACGGGAAGCGCTTGATGATCTGCGAGTATGCGACCGCGATGACGAGCACCGTCGTCGCGGTGGCGAGCGCGAGCGCGACCGCGAGGTACCGGTGGTCTCCCAGCGCGCGGAACGCCTCGTCGGGACCGTAGGCCGACGAGGACAGCCCGTCGGCGCCGAGGCCGACCCAGGCGAGCAGCGCGACGAGCGAGATGGAGTGGTGGGTGCGCGGATCCTGGACGTCCCTCGGCGCGCCGAAGACGAGCGTCCGGAGCCGCGCGAGCGGACGCCGCGGCGGGCCGAGGGATCCCTGCGCGCGCGCCCCCTCCTCCGGCGTCGTTCCCGGGGTGGCTGGCATGCCGGCAGCTTGCCGCCCGCGCGTGTCACCGCGACATCAAGACTGGATCGGCGGACGTCAACGGAACGTCAAGAAGGGGCCCCGTCACCTTGACACCTTCTTGATCCCGGCCGGGCTAGGCTCTCGTGCCGAAGGGACCGGCCATGGCCACCGTCACCCCCCGACTCCACGCCGTCGCGGCCCACGGCAGGCCTCGGGTCGACGTGCCCGTCCCCGGTGACGAGGGGACGCTCGAAGACCTGCTCCTCATCGGGACCCTCTTCGCGATCGCGTGCCTGCCCCTCGTCGGCGCAGCCGCCCACTTCGGCCAGTGGACGCAGGGCGAGCTGGGGTTGGCGGCGGCCGGGACCCTGTTCACCGGACGCCACCTGTGGGCATCGGCCGGCTCGTCGATCCGCGCAGGGAAGCGGCGCCACCGCAGGGACCGCTCCGAGCACGTTGCGTGAATCCACCGCCGCCCGGGTCGCGCTTGACGGGCCTGGCGCCGCGAGCCTTGATGAACGGAGGATCGAGCCGGGGGCCCCCGACATGACGTCAGCGCCCGAGCGAGCAGACCCGGACCGCCGCCCAGCGCGGACGCCCGACCTCGGGACGCCCGCGCGCGAGTACCTGCGCGCGGCCGGCGTCATCGGCGCCACCACCGCGCTGGCCGCGGCGGCGCGCGCGCTCCTCCACGTCCCCGATGTCGAGATGCTGTTCCTGCTGGGCGTGATGGTGGTGGCGCTCACCAGCGGCCGCCGGGCCTCCACCCTCGCCGCCGCGCTCGCGGTCGTCTGCTACGACTTCTTCTTCGTCCCGCCCCCGTTCACCCTCGACGTCGCCGACGCCCGCTACGTCCTGACGTTCGCGATGATGCTCGGCATCGGCGTGGTCATCGGGACGCTCACGCTGCGGCTCCGCGAGCAGCGGCGGGAGGCGATCGTCCGGGAACGGCGCACCGCCGCGGTGTACGCGCTCGGCAAGGAGCTGGCGGCGGCGATGGACTCGACCGGGGTGGGCGCCGCGTGTGTGCGCGCGGTCGCGGAGGCCTTCGACTGCGCGGCGCTGTTCTTCCTGGCGCGGGATCGCGACACGCTCGACGCGGTGGCTTCCGCGCCCGCCGACCAGTCGCTCGGGACCGGCGAGCTCGCCGTCGCCCGGTGGGCGTCCGAGCACGGACGTCCCGCCGGCTGCGGCACCGACGCGCTCCCGGGCGAGTCCGTGCTCTGCATCCCGCTCCGGACCTGGGGCGACGTCCTGGCGGTGATCGCGCTGCGGCCCGTGAACGAGCGCAGCCTCGGCGGCGAGCAGCAGGAGCTCGTCGAGGCGCTGGCGCGGCACGCCGCCGTCGCGCTGGATCGGGTACGCCTCGCCGACGAGGCGCGGCGGGCCGCGCTCCGGGCCAGGACGGAGGAGCTGCGCAGCGGCCTGCTGTCCTCCGTCTCGCACGATCTCCGGACCCCGCTCGCCGCCATCACCGGCGCCGGCACGCTCCTCCTCGACGACGGCGTGAACGATCCGGCGATCCGGAGGGACCTGGCCGCCACGGTGGTCGACGAGGCGGAGCGGCTCGAGCGGCTCGTCTCGAACCTCCTCGACATGACGCGCCTCGAGGGGGGCGCGGTCGAGCCGAAGCGGGAGTGGGTCCCGCTGACCGAGGTGGTCGGCGCCGCCATGAACCGCCTGGAGCGGCCGCTCGCGGCACGCCCGGTCGCCGTCGCCATCCCGGACGAGCTCCCGCTGCTCTCCGTCGACCCGATCCTGGTCCAGCAGCTGTTCGTGAACCTGCTCGAGAACGCGACCAAGCACACGCCGCCGGGTTCCGAGATCGCGGTCCGCGCCGCCCGCGAGGGCGGGATGGTCGCGATCGAGGTGGCCGATCGCGGCCCCGGCCTCCCCGAGGGCGAGGAGGAGCGCATCTTCGACCGGTTCCAGCGGGCCGCCCGTCCCGGCGTGCGAGGCGTCGGGCTGGGGCTCCCCATCGCGCGGGCGATCGCCCAGGCGCACGGAGGCCGCCTCACGGCGGCGAACCGGGCCGGCGGCGGGGCGGTGTTCCGCCTGACCCTGCCCGTCGGGGCGCCTCCTGCCGCACCGCCGGAGCCCCCCGGCGAGCGCCTGCCGGAGCGAGGGGGCGGGCCGTGACCGGCGGCGGCCCGCTCGTGCTCGTCGTCGAGGACGAGGCGCCGGTACGCCGCTTCCTGCGCGCCGCGCTGGCCGCGCACGGCTACCGGATCGAGGAGGCCGGCACGGTCGCCGAGGCGGAGCAGCTCGCGCCCGGCCACAACCCGGACGTCTTCCTCCTCGACCTCGGGCTCCCGGACGGCGACGGGATCGACCTCGCCCGGCGGCTCCGCGAGTGGACGCGCGCGCCGATCATCGTGCTGTCGGCGCGCGGCCGCGAGGAGGACAAGGTGACCGCCCTCGACGCCGGGGCCGACGACTACCTGACGAAGCCGTTCGGAGTGAACGAGCTCCTGGCGCGCGTCCGGGTGGCGCTCCGGCACGCCCAGGCGCCGCCGGATGGGCCTCCGGTGGTCGAGGTCGGGCCGCTCCGCATCGACCTCGCCCGCCGCGAGATCACGCGGAGCGGCGCCGAGGTGCGGCTCACGCCCACCGAGTACCGGGTCCTCGCGATGCTCGCGCGCAACGCGGGCAAGGTGCTGACCCACCGCCAGATCCTCCGCGAGGTGTGGGGCCCGAACGCGACCGAGGCGCACTACGTCCGCGTCCAGGTGGCCGAGCTGCGCAAGAAGCTCGAGGACGAGCCGGCGCGGCCGCGGCTGCTGATGACCGAGCCCGGCGTCGGGTACCGCCTGCGCGACCGCGTCGACTGACGGACGCGAGGCCGGCTCAGCCGCCCCACAGCCCCCAGCGTCCGGCGCCCAGCACCGCGGCGGCGATGGCGGCGTTCGCGACCGCGTGCGCCAGCACGGCGTCGCCGAGGCGGCCGCGCCAGCGGCGCACGCCGGCGAAGGCCAGGCCGGCCGCCGCGCCGAGCAACCACTGTGAGTGGATGGCGCCGAACGCGAGCGAGGACCCGAGCGCCGCCGGCCAGCTCCAGGCGCGCGGCGGGACGTCCCGGAAGCCGGGCGACACCAGCCAGGGCAGCAGGAACCCGCGGAACGCGAGCTCCTCCACCACCGGCACCAGCAGGCAAGCGCCGGCCACCCGCGCCGAGATCCACGCGGCGCGCTCCGCCGGGCCCATCCGCGCCAGCCCCTCGGAGACGGCGGTCCCGTCGCCGCCGGCGAGCGCGACCCACGCGGCGCCCACCGCGAGCCCGGCCGCGATCGGCAGCAGCGCCGGGGCGAGCACCGCCACCGGCAGCCGCCGGCGGACCGCGAGCAGGACGCCGGCGCCCGCGGCGACGCGGAGCCCGTAGAGCCGGTCGAGGCCGTCGCCCGCGAGCATCGAGGTGACGAGCGCGGTCGCGAGCATGGCCACGAACGGCGCCGCGTACGCGCCCGCGCCGGGCGGGACGCCGGCGGCCGCGCTGCCCTCCGCGTCGGCGGGGCGAGCCAGCCACCGCGACCGCTCGGCGATGGCCACGCTGCCGAGCGCGATGGCGATGAAGAACGCCCAGCCGAGCTTGGAGTGGAAGCCTCCGAACGCGAGGTCCGGGCGCCCCGCGGCCGCGAGCAGCGTCAGGGCCGCGACGCGCAGCACGTTGCCGGCGAGCGCGGCCGCGGCGCCGAGCGGCAGGAGGACGAGGGCCCGCTCCCACCGGATGCGCTCGCGCGCGAGCGCGATCCAGACCGCCTGGAACAGGACCACCAGGCCGATGCCGTCCACGCCGGAGCAGATGGGCGCGATCTCGATGCGCACCCCGCTCGCCCGGATCACGCTGCGGGCCGGGTCCACCTGGATCTCGGCGCCCGCCGCCGACGCCAGCGCGCCGGCCGCGTGCAGCGTCACCGCCGTGAGCGCTCCCCACAGCCCCTCCGCCGCCGACGCCGCGCGCCAGGCGAGCAGCCCCACCGAGAGCGCCACCAGCGGCGCCAGCCAGCGCCGCGCCAGCGCGGCGAGCAGCCACCCGAGCGGCGCGGCGGCGCGCAGGGCGAGCAGGCCCGTGGCGGCCGCGCAGGCGATGAACACCGCCATGGCCGCGGGGGACGGCGGGGGCGCGCCGGGGCGGAGGAGCGCCACCGCCGTCGCGGCGGTGACCGCGTAGGCGCCGGCCTGGAGCGCGAGCGTGGGCCAGGGCCGCCAGGCCGGCAGCGGCGGGAGCGGGGCCGCACCCGTTCCGCCGCGCGACTCGCCGCGGGCGATGAGCCAGCCGGCGGCGGCGGCGCCGAACAGCACCGGCCCGAGCATGCGCAGGGGCCGGACCAGCGTCATGGCCGGGCCGGCCATGGGCAGGTCGACGAGCAGCGACAGGCCGAGGTACTCCGCGGCCACGATCACCGCCGGGACCGTCCATCGGACGCCCCCCCGCAGCCGCGCGACGCGCAGGCCGCGGCCGCAGGACCTGGCGGCGACGCCCGCGCCCGCGCTCATGCGGCCGTGCTCAGCGGCGACGGCGGCGCGCCAGCAGGATGCCGCCGCCGGCGACCAGGGCGGCGATCACGCCCGCCGCGGACGGATCGAGCTCGGGGACGCCGATGCCGCCCGACTCCCCGCCGCCGCCGTGGCCGGCGCCCGCGTTGCCGCCGCCCACGTCGACGCCGCCGACCCCGCCGGAGCCCCATCCACCGCCGGTCCCCTGGGTGCCGTCGTTGCCCTGGCCGACGCCGCTGCCGTGGTCGCCGCCGTTGTGGTGGCCGACGCCGTTCTGCTCTCCCTGCTCGCCGGCGCGGTCGTCGGCGGGCGCCTCGCCCTGCGCGTCGCCGGCGAGCGGCTCGCGCACGGACGGCACCCCGGGATCGGCCGGCGCCGCACGCCCGGCGCGGTCGGCCACCGGATCCGAACGGCTGGCGCCGTCCGGCCGGAACTTCTCCCGCGCCGTCGCATCCCCGGACCAGAGCAGCAGCGCAGCGACTGCGGACGCTCCCAGCGGAACGAACGAGAACCGCATGTCTGAATCCCCCGAGCGCCCACGGTGGCGCCAGTACGGGGAGTCTGGATCCCGCACGTCACCGGCACAATCCCGAACGCGAGCGACAGTGGGTGGGGCTGCGCGCCCCGGAGCATTCCCGGCGTGTCACCCACCGTACGGGTGTGCGCAGGGGCGCGGCCCCGGATCACACCCGGGGAAAGCCGCGCGATCGCTTGCGCCTGCGGGGGACGACCCGATCAGTTCCCGCCCGCCAGGCGCGCGGCCTCGGCCGCGTGCGGCCCGCGCGGGCAGAGCTTTGCGTAGGTGCCCAGCTTGGTCTTCGCGTCCGCCAGCTTGTTCGCGTCGTGCTCGAGCTTGCCGGCGCCCCAGAGCGCCTCGCAGCTCGCGGGGTCCTTGTCGAGCGCCTTGCGGTACAGGTCGGCCACGACCTCGGCGCGCGCGCCGCGCGCGCGCTCCACGTCCGCCATCTCGACGTAGGCGGCGGCCGCGCCGCCGGCGCCGCCCTGGCCGTACTCGTCGATGGCCTGCGTCAGCTCCACCAGCGCGCCGGGCACGTTGTTCCGATCGCGGTGCAGCCGCGCCAGCGCCACCCGCGCGTCGGGGAACGGCTTGCCGAGCGCGATGGCCTTCTCGTACTGGCCCCGCGCCAGGTCGGCGTCGCCCGCGGCACGGTACGCGTCGCCGAGCAGCAGCGCGAGGCGCGGGCTCTCGCCCACGCGCGCCACGGCCCGCTTCAGCGTCTCCAGGGCGCGCTGCGCGCCGCCCTCCTGCGCGAGCTGCGCCCGCACCAGGTCGGCGTAGAGCGAGACGCGGCGGTCGTCGAGCGACACGGCGCGCTGGAACGCCTCCACCGCGCCGGCGGCGTCGCCGGCCCGCTGCTTGCGCTGCCCCACCAGCCACGGGATCTCCGGGCTGGCCGGGTCGAGCTTCGCCGCGGCCTGCTCCTCCGAGGCCGCCTCGGCGGCCTTGCCGTGCGCGGCGAGCACGCCGGCACGCACCGCGTGCGCCAGCGCCTGCTGCGGCTTCGACGCGCCGGCCTGCGGCGCGAGGACCAGCGCGGCGGCGCGGGCCGCCTCGTCGAGCTGGCCGCGGCCGAGCACCACCAGCGCCTTGCCCAGGATCGACGGGAGGTGCTCCTTCTGGATCCGCAGCGCGTAGTCGTAGTAGCCCGACGCCTGCAGCTCGTAGCCCTCGCCGCGCCGCCGGAACTGCTCGGCCAGCAGCCAGGCGGTGCGCGCGTCGCCGGGGTTCGCCTTCTGCGCGCGGGTGAGCGCGTCGCGCGCGGCGTCGAGATCGCCGGCGCGCAGCTGCACCGCGCCGAGCACCGCGAGCAGGAACGGGCTCTGCGAGCCGTCCTCGCCGCCCAGCACCGCGTCGAGCGCCTGCTTCGCGCCGGCCGCGTCGCCCGAGCTCGCGCGCAGGTACGCCTCCGCCGCGACCAGGTGCGAGTGGCGCCCGAGCTTTCGCGCCGCGTCCACGTGGCGCATCGCCTCGTCGCGCACCGCGTCGCCGTCGCCGTGCTCCGCCCAGCGGATCGCGTCCACGTACGCGAGGAACGCGTGGCCCGCGAGCGCGTCGCGGTCGCGCTTCAGGATCTCCTGGAGCTTCGCCGCGGCCTCGCCGTAGGCGGCGTAGGCGTCGCGATCCACCAGCTCGCGCGTCTCGCGGAGCAGCCGGTCGATGGCCTCGATGCGCTCCTTGCGCGCCTTGCTGTAGAGCGCCCAGCCGCCCAGCGCCACGGCCAGCGCGGCGGCGAGCGCCACCGTGGCGACGATGGGCCCGCGGCCGGCGCGCTTCGGCTGCTGCCGCGCGTGCGGGATCTGGAACGTCTGGGTGCCGTACTTCTCCGCGAGCTGCTGCGCGTACGCGGCGCCGCTCGCGCGCGCGGGCGGCGGCGTGGGCAGCGGCACCTCCTCCGACCGCTCGCGCGGAGCCGCCGGCGCCTGCGCCGTGACCGGCGGGGGAGCAGGCGGGCGCTGGCCCGGCGTGGCGACGCGCGGGGCGACGGGCGGCCCCCCTGCGGACGCCGCCGGCGCGGCCGGCCGCGGAGGCGTCGCGGGCGCGGCGGGCGACGCGGGGCCGATCCCGTGCTTCTCCAGCAGCGCACGGATCTCCGGATCGTTCGGCGCGGCGTCGGCGGCGCGGCGCAGCGCCGCCTCGCCCGCCTCGCGCTCACCGAGCCGCAGGTGGAGCACGCCGGCGAGCTGGTTCGCCGCCGCGAAGGTCGGGAACGCCGCGAGGACCGCGCCGAGCTCCTCGAGCGCCTTCCGGTCCTTCCCCTGCTCGGCGTAGACGCGCGCCAGCAGCACCTTGGCGGCGGGATCGTCCGGGTGCGCCTTCACGCCCTTCTTGCAGACGACCATCGCCTCCATGAAGCGACCGGCGGCGAGGTATGCCTCGGTCAAGGGACGATAGGCGTCCGAGCCGGGGTCGGAGGCGAAGGCGTGCTCGAGCGCCGACAGCTCGGCGGGCGTGAGGGGCTTTCCAGGCGTGCGCATGGGGGAGACCAAGATAGCATCGAGGCCGGCGGGGCAGACGGTGCTTGACACCCCCCCGCCGGAACCGCTAGAGAAGGCGTCCCCTGACCTCGGGGAAGTCTTCGTGGGGCTGTAGCTCAGCTGGGAGAGCGCTAGAATCGCACTCTAGAGGTCGTCGGTTCGATCCCGATCAGCTCCACCAATCTCGAAGGGCCCGGCGGCGACGCCGGGCCCTTCGTCTTTTCGGGGAGGGCCGCCTGCGCGCCCCTCCTACCGGCGCGCCGGATCGGCGCCGCCCTCCGACACGAGCTGGACGGTGCGGGTCGGGAACGCGAACGACGACCCCGCCCCCTCCACCGCCTCCATGATCTGCAGCAGCACCTCGGTGCGGATCTCGCAGAACTCGTTCCAGTCGGTGGTCTGGAACCAGGCCAGCACCTCCACGTTGAGCGTCGAGTCGAGCAGCGCGGTGAAGCGCACGCCGATGCCGTCGGGGTGGACCCTGGGATGCGCGCGGAGCAGCGCGTCCACCCGGCGGATCACCTCGCGCATCTGCGCGGCCGAGGTCGAGTAGGACAGCCCGAGGTTGAGCGAGAGCCGGATGCGGTCGCGGGCGCCGAAGGTCTCGCTCCGCATCTCGGAGAGCTTCCCGTTCGGGATGGTGACGAGCGTCCGGTCCAGCGTGCGGATGCGCGTGGAGCGCATGCCGATCGACTCCACCGTGCCGGTGACCCCCTCCACGTTGACGTAGTCGCCCTGCCGGAACGGCTGGTCCACGCCGATCGACACCGAGCCGAACAGGTTCTCGACGGTCTTCTGGGCGCCGAACGCCACCGCGATGCCGCCGATGCCGAGGCCGGCGAGGAGGCTCGCGACCTGGAACCCGAGCTCGTTCAGGACCGAGATGAGGCCGATGGCGACCACCGCCGCCTTCGCGATCTTGCGACCGACCGGCAGGAACGCGGCCAGCCCCGGGTTCGTGGCGGTGCGCGGCGCCAGCGCCATGGCCTGGAACGCGACGCCCACCGAGCGATAGGCGCCCCAGAACACCACCAGGAACGCGACGGCGCGCAGCAGGTGGTGCACCACCGTGGCGGCGCCGTCCGGCAGGACCAGCCACGGGAGCATCGCGGTGACCAGGCCGACCGCCCACAGCGCGGTGAGCGGGCTGGCGATGCGCTGCAGCAGCAGGTCGTCCCAGGTGGTGCGGGTGCGCGCGGCGAGGTGGCCGAGCCCCTTGCGCGTGAGCCACCCGAGCACGGAGCCGAGCGTCACGGCGACCAGGACCACGCCCGGCATGGCCAGCCACTGCCACCAGAGCAGGCCGCGCGGCCCGCGCTCCCGGAGCGGCGCCGGCAGGTGCGCCTCGAAGAACGGACGGGCCTCCGGCTCGGGCTCGACGCGCACCTCCACGCGCGGCGCGCGCGCCGGTGGCGCGGCCGCGTCCCGGGGGGACGCCGCGGCGGGCGGGGCGCCGGCGGCGGCGCCCGGCTGCGCGGCGGCGGGCGCGGCGAGCGCGGCCGCGAGCGCCAGCGCGGCGGCGCGGGCGAGGGCGAGGGAGGATCGCGTCATGGCGGGGGAGGATAGCGCGGGCGCGCCCGGCGCGGCGGGTTACATTGGCGCCGGAGGAACCGGATGGCACGCATCCCGATGGAGGCTTTCGAGGAGGGCACCGAGATCGTGCGCGTCTACCTGGCCGCGCGGCTCGAGGAGGCGCAGGAGGTGGAGCGTGCGCTCGACGGCGCGGGGCTGGAGTACGGCGCCGAGACCGAGGACCTGGCGCCGCCGAGCGCGTTCCGCGCGCGCCGCCAGGGGGTCGGGTTCTGGGTGGACGCGCCCGACGCCGACCGCGGCGTCGAGGCGCTCGAGCGCGCCGGGCTGGTGCAGGGCCTCGTCCGACGCTGAGCGGATCGACGCTGGGCGTCAGGCGCGGGCGCGCGGCAGCGGCTTGCCCTTCTCGAACGCCGCGTTCTCGCCGAAGCGGGCCACGATCTTCTTCTTGGTGTCGAGGCCGGTCGCCTCGATGACGAAGTTCGGCACGCGGCGCGCGCGGGCGTCGGCCACCCAGCGGGTGATCTCGACGCGGCGCCGGCTGGAGCGCGCCGGCCGCCCGGCGCGTCCGGCCGCCATCTCGCGCTGGATCCCGTCCTGCACGAGCTCGCCGACCTGCCGGGCGATGGCGGCGGAGATCCGCTCGACCACCCGGTCGGCGGTCTCGCGGATGATGGCGTCGATGGAGGTCTCGCGGGTGGGTCTCGGCATGGGCGTTTCCCTCGGGTGTGGACGAAACATAGTCCATCCGCATTGATTGTCCACGCTCCCGTCGCCCTTCATTGGCGCGAACGATTGCGCGTCGGCCGGCACATTGCCGCAAAGTCGCCCCCCGGGCGGGGTTCGGCCACCTGTCCCCACATGCGCGCCGGCACCACGAGGCGGCGCGCGCGGCGGCGGGTCGCATCCCCAGGCGTGCGGCGCGTCACGAACGGCGCGCTGCGCGCCGGCCGACCGCACCCGACCGCACCCGGCCGCGCCCGCAGGCGCGCGAGCGCGCGCAGCAGATCCGGGCGCTCGGTCAGGACCGGCCCGAGCGGATCGCGTCCGAGCCGGGCCACGCGCGCAGGCACCGTGCGCACGGTGAACCGCGCCGGGTCCAGGCGGGCATTCACCTCGCTCCAGCGCAGCGGCGTGGACACCGGCGCCCCCGGCCTCGGGCGCACCGTGTACGGCGCCGCGATGGCGGTGCCGTGGCCGTTCCGCAGCGCGTCGACGTGCACGCGGCCGCCGCGCGCCGCGGCCGTGCGGGCGGTGGTGGCCAGGTCCGGCAGCTCGGCCTCCACCGTCCGCGCCAGCAGCTCGGCGAGCGTGCGGGCCTGCGCGTGCGTGAGCTGGCCGCCGAGCGGGACGAGCACGTGCAGCCCCCGCTCGCCGGTGGTCTTGACGTGGCTCGGCAGCCCGGCGGCGTCGCACAGCGCGTGGAGCGCGCGCGCCACCCGCACCCCCTGCGCGAACGGCGCGTCGCCCGCGTCGAGCTCCAGCACGCACCAGTCCGGCCGCTCCAGCGCGCCGGCGCGGCCCGCCAGCACGTCGAGCGGGATCGCGCCCTGATCCACCAGCCAGGCGAGGCCGTCGGCGTCGTCCACCAGGAGGTGATCGAGGGTGCGGCCCCCCTCCCCTGCGTGCACCGTCGCCGCGCGCAACCAGCGCGGCCGCCACGCCGGCGCGTCCTCCTGCAGGAAGCTGCGACCGTGGATGCCTTCCGGGAACCGGGTGAGCACCAGCGGACGATCGGCCAGGTACGGCAGCATGAACGGTGCGATGGCCCGGTGGTACGCGACGAGCTCGCCCTTCGTGATCCCGTCCTCCGGGAACCAGACCTTCTCCGGATGGACCACGTTCACGGTGCGTTCCACCGGGACGGCGCCGGTCGCGGCCGGCGCGTCGCCCCGGGGGCGCGGCGCCGGCGGGCGCGGGGCCGCGCTCCGGGCGGCGGGCACGAGCACCCAGTCGGCGGATCGGCCGGACCGGTAGGGCGCCGCGGCCCGCCGGGCGAGCACGCCGGGGAGGCCCCGGTCCGCCGCCTCGCGGTGGAGCGCCTTCCCCTCGCGCTCGACGTGGCCGGCGAAGCGCACCGAGCCGACCGCGGGCGCCACCTCGGCGAGCAGCCGCTTGCGGTCGGCGAGCGCCAGCGCGCGCAGGTCGCGCCCACCCAGGGCCAGGA
The DNA here is from genome assembly GCF_000022145.1 of Anaeromyxobacter dehalogenans 2CP-1. Classification (NCBI taxonomy): domain Bacteria; kingdom Pseudomonadati; phylum Myxococcota; class Myxococcia; order Myxococcales; family Anaeromyxobacteraceae; genus Anaeromyxobacter; species Anaeromyxobacter dehalogenans. The sequence goes on along the minus strand of NC_011891.1, from coordinate 1,053,794 downwards.
GGTCGAACGCGAACAGCGTCGCCGGCCGCTGCAGCGCGGCGCCGGCGGCCGCGCTCGCGCCGGTGCGGGCGCGAGCCTCGAGCGCCTCGGCCGACGCCCGCCCCTCGTCGTCGAGCACCACCAGCTCGCCGTCGAGCACCGGATCGCCGGGCAGGAGCGCCACGGCGAGCGCCACCTCCGGGAAGCGCGGCCCGAGGTCCTCACCCTGCGGCGAGCGCAGCACCGCCCCGGTGCCCTCGCGGCGCGCCGACACGCGCTGGCCGCCCTGCGCCACCTCGAACAGCCAGCCCGCGCGGTCGAACGGCGCCCGGCGCGCGCCCGGCGCCATCGGCGCGGGCCCCCGCCGCGGGAGCGGACGCGCCGGCGCGCCGAGGCGCGCGGCCTCGCGGGCGGCGGCCTCGGCCCGGCTCGTGCCGGCCGCGAGCTCCTCCACGGTGCGCCCCGAGAGCACGGACGCCTCCGGGAACGGCCGCCCCGGCCCGGCGAACGGATCGCCGCGGTGCTTCAGGAGCAGCCACTGGCGCTTCCCGCCGTCCCCGGCGCGGGTCCGGACCAGCGTCCACTCTCCGCGCAGCTTGTGGCCCCTCAGGCGGAACACGAGCTTGCCGCGGGCCAGGCCGTCCTCGGGATCGCCCACCGGCCACCACGCGCCGCGATCCCACACGATCACCGCCCCTGCGCCGTAGTTGCCGGCGGGGATGATCCCCTCGAAGTCCGCGTACTCGACCGGGTGATCCTCCACCTCGATGGCCATGCGCCGGTCGGAGGGATCGGCGGAGGGGCCCTTCGGCACCGCCCAGCTCCGCAGCGTCCCGCCCAGCTCGAGCCGGAAGTCCCAGTGGAGGCGCCGGGCCGCGTGCTTCTGGACGACGAACGCCCGCGCCGAGCCGGATCCGTCCTCGCCGGGCGCACCGCCGCCGAACGGCTCCGGCGTCCGGCCCGGGTCGCGCATGGCGCGGTATCGCTCCAGCCGGTCGGGCACCGCAGCTGATCTAGCCCTCGGACGCTCCCGGGGCCCGCGCTTCCCAGATCCGCCGCGGCGTGCGAACCTCCGCGGACGTATGTGGGGTTACCGCACCCGCGACGTCGCCCGCATGCTCGGCCTCCCACCGGCGGAGGTCCGGCGCTTCGCGCGCGCGGGCTTCGTGGCGGCGCGGCGCGGTCCGGGCAACGCGCTGCGCTTCTCGTTCCAGGACCTCGTCCTCCTGCGGGCGGCGGCCGGGCTGGTCCAGGCGCGGCTCCGGCCGGCCCGGGTGCGGCGCGCGCTGCGCCGGCTGGCGGCGCAGCTTCCCGAGGGCCGCTCGCTCGCGTCGGTCCAGGTGGCCGCCGAGGGCGGGCGGGTGGTCGTGCGCGACGGCGGCGCGCGGTGGCACCCGGACACCGGGCAGGTGCTGCTCGACTTCGAGATCGGCGAGCTGGCCCGGCGCGTGGCGCCGCTGGTGCGGGCGGCGGCCCGGCGCGGGCGGGGGATGCGGCCGCTCGACGGCGAGGCGTGGTTCCACTGGGGCCGCGACCTGCACGACGTGGCGCCCGCCGAGGCGCGCACCGCCTACCGGCAGGCGCTCGGGGTCGCGCCGGACCACGCCGGCGCCCACCTGCACCTCGGCCGGCTGCTGCTGCGCGACGAGGGCGACGCGCGCGCGGCGGAGCTGCACCTCCGGCGCGCGCTCGAGGATCCGGCGCTGCGCGCCGGCGCGGGGGTGGCGCTCTCCGCGGCGCTGGAGGCCCAGGGGCTCCTCGACGAGGCGCTGCTCGCGTGCGCCCGCGCCATCGAGGCCGACCCGGCGCTCCCGGACGCGCATCGCGCCGCGGCGCGGCTGCTGGAGCGGCTGGGCCGCGCCGAGGACGCCCGGCGGCACCTCGACGCGGCCCGCGATGGCGACTAGCCCCGCGCCACGGGGCGGTGGCGGATCACGAACCGCCGCTCAGAGCGCGTGAATCCATCCCCGGACCGAGCCAGGCGGTCGAGACGCGAGCAGCGCGAGGCGCGACGACCGAGCATGCCCCGAGGCGCCGCGGCGACGGGAGGGGAGTGGTTCACGTGCTCTCAGGGCGCCCCGGGCGGACGGCGCGCCGCGCGCTGCCCGTCCTGGCTGCGCTTGAGCGCGCGCGCCGCGGCGAGGTGCGCCTCGGCCACGTTCTCGGTGTCGTCCAGCCACTTCTTCAGGCGCGCGTCCTGGCCCGGCGTCCGGTTGCGCATCGTCTTCAGGTCCTGGACGTAGCGCTGCTCGACGTCGATGGCGGCGCGGACCAGCTCGCGGTCGAACGCGTCGCCCTGCACCGCGCGCAACCGGTCCATCATCTGCTGGTGCCCGGCCCGCTCGTGCTCCGGCAGGGGCAGCGTGGCCACGTCCTGCCCGCGCTCGCGCACCAGGGACGCCAGCTCCCCGTCGACCCGGCGGGCGTCCTGCTCGAGCGTGCGGCCGAAGTCCTTCACCGGCTGCGACCCGCCCTGCTGCTGCGCGAGCTGTCCGGCGTCCACCTCGAACGCGTTGCGCAGGTGCAGGGTGGCGAGCGTGTTGCGGGCGTCCTCGGTCAGCGCCGGCTGGCCTGCCGCCGGCTGCCCGGGCGCCGCGGTGATCGGCGGCGTGGTGGCGGGCGGTTGCCGCGGGATCGGCCGCGGCGTGCCCGGCGTCTGGGCGCCGGCGGAGCCGGCGGCGATCGCCAGCGCCGCGCCGAGCGCGAGCTTCGAGATTCGTACGATCATGCGTGTCCCTCCTCGCTGGAGAGGATGGGGACGCCGGCGAGCCCCGGCACGCTCCGTCGCGGCGCCCACCCCGCCGGCGGCGGGGCGGGCGGCTTCTCAGGGCCGCGGCAGCGGGGGGCGCGGCGGCACGGCGGCCCCCATGCGCGGCGGGGCCATGGCGGCGCTGCGCACCGGCTCCTCGGCGCGCGCGGTCTTCAGCACGTTCATGGCCGCCGCCACCATCGAACCCACGTCGGAGAGCGTGGCCGGCAGGATCACCGTGTTGTTCACCTTCGCGAGCTGGCCGAACTGCTCCACGTACTGCTCGGCCACGCGGAGCTGGACCGCCTCCACGCCGCCCGGCCCGGAGATCGCCTCCGCCACCTTGCGCAGGCCCTCGGCGGTGGCGTGCGCGACCGCGAGGATGGCCTGGGCCTGACCCTCGGCCTCGTTGATCTGCTGCTGGCGCGAGGCCTCGGACTCCTTGATGACCTGCTGCTTCTTGCCCTCCGCGTTGTTGATGGCGGCGTCGCGCTCGCCCTCGGAGGTGAGCACCACCGCGCGCTTCTCGCGCTCGGCGCGCATCTGCTTCTCCATGGCGGCGAGCACGTCCTGCGGCGGGGTGATGTTCTTGATCTCGTAGCGCAGCACCTTCACGCCCCAGGGCCCGGTGGCCTTGTCGAGCTCCGTGACGACCATGGCGTTGATGTGCGAGCGCTCCTCGAACGTCCGGTCGAGGTCGATCTTGCCGATCTCGGAGCGGAGCGCGGTCTGCGCCAGCTGGCTGATGGCGTAGTAGTAGTCCGCGATGCCATAGGACGCGCGCTGGGCGTCGAGCACCTTCAGGTAGAGGATGCCGTCCACCGCCACCTGCACGTTGTCCTTGGTGATGCAGATCTGCTCGGGGATGTCGACCGCCTGCTCCTTCAGCGTGTGCCGGTAGCGGATGACGTCCGCGAACGGCAGCAGCACGTGGAAGCCGGCGTCGAGCACGCTGTGGAACCGGCCCAGCCGCTCCACCACGAACGCGTTCTGCTGCGGCACCACCACCGCGGTCTTCACCACCACGAACACGGCGAAGGCCGCGACCACGATCGCGATCATCAGCCCGGCGCTCATCGGCTCCATCCCGTCCTCCTGGACCTCGTGCGCGCCGTCAGGCGGCGCGGACCCACAGCAGCACGCCCTCGACCCGCTCCACCCGGCAGCGCTGGCCGGCCCGGAGCGCGTCGCCGCCCACCGCCCGCGCGCGCCAGGGCACACCGCGCAGCTCGGCGGGCCCCTCGCCGCCGGCGGGCACGTCGCCGATCAGCACGACCTCCTCGCCGACGAGCGAGTCCACCGCGCCCCCCGGGCGCCGCGACAGGCGGTCCTGCAGCCGGCGGCGCAGCGTCGCGAGCAGCGCCAGCGAGACGGCGGTGAACAGCAGCCACTGCCCGACACGACCCAGGCCCGCCGCCGCGGCGGGCGCCACCACCAGCGCGCCCACGCCGAAGAACAGCGCGAACAGCCCGCCCGGCGTGACCAGCTCCACCACCAGCAGGCCGATCCCGGCCAGCACCCACATCCACCAGTCCATGCGCCCCTCCGACCGCCCGGATGCTAGCAGAGGCGGGCCGCCGGCGCGCGGCGGCGCGGGCCGGGCTCGGCTGCCGTCCGGCGGAGGCTAGAGCTTCACCTGCAGCTCGTAGCGCCGGTTCTTCGCCTTCTTCGCCGGCGTGTCGTCGGGCTTCACCAGCGGCTTCTTCGAGCCCATGCCCACCGACTCGATCTCCGCCTGCGGGATCCCCCGCGCCACCAGCTCCTTCTCGATCACGGCGGCGCGCCGGGCGGACAGCTCCTGGTTGTGCGCGGCCGAGCCGGACGTGTCGGTGTGGCCGGAGACCACGAACTTGAAGTTCTTCACGCCCGCGCCGTTCAGGCGCTTCTTCGCGTCCACCAGCGCGTTCGAGAGCCGCTTCATCTTCTGGTCGCAGCCGGGCTCGAGCTGATCGGTGTCGGTCTTGAAGGAGCACTGGTTCTTGCGGCCCTCCTCCAGCAGGCGGCGGTTGATCTCCTTCTCGAGCTTCCCGACGGTGGCCTGGCCCGCCGCCTTCTTGGCGGCGTCCCAGGGCACCTGTGCGGCCGCAGGGGCGGCGAGGGCGAGGGTGATCACGGCGGCGAGTGCGAGGCGGGTCATGTCGGGCTCCTTTGCGCGAGGCGCGGATCTTCTCCGCCGGACGGGGGCACCGCAAGCGCCGAGCGCGTTCCGAGGGCGACGCGGTGGGCCCCGGACCCACCTGCACCCGCGGCGGCGAGCGCGGATGCACGCGCGTGGTGGAGGCCGGGCGGGCTCCCGCCGGCCAGGCGCCGTGCGCAGGATGTACGCGTCACGGAGGTGGGCCATGGCGCGACGGGTTTCGAACACGACGACGGATCACGACACGATCCGCAGGTGGGTGGAGGAGCGCGGCGGCTGGCCGGCGTCGGTCAGCGGCACCGAGCGCGGCGACGAGACCGGCATCATCCGCATCGACTTCCCCGGCTACAGCGGCGAGGGGAAGCTGGAGCGGATCTCCTGGGACGACTGGTTCGAGAAGTTCGACGAGGCGGACCTCGCGTTCACCTACGAGGAGACCACCGCCGGCGGGCAGCGCTCCAACTTCAACAAGCTCATCGGGCGCGAGACGGCCGCGGCACGGGCGCGTGGGCAGCGGACGTCGCGCCGCGCCAGCCGCGCCGGTGGCGCGCGCCGCGGCGGCGCCCGGACGAGCGCGCGGGCGCGGAGCCGCACGGCGGCGGGGCGGGCCGGGGCGCGGTCCGGGCGCGGGGGCACGGGACGCACGCGCAAGGCGGCGCGCGCGGGCGCGGCGCGGACGTCGGGCGGCAGGCGGGGCGGCGCGCAGGGCAGCACGCGCGGCCGGACGGGCGGGCGCCGCACGGGCGAGACGCAGGGGCGCCGCCAGGCCTCCCGCGCCGAGGCGGCCCGCACCACCACGCGGCGCAGCGGGACCTCGCGGTCGGGCACCGCCCGCGGCAAGTCGCGGAGCACGGCGCGCGGCAGCTCGCGCGGGACCTCGCGCGGCGGGTCGCGGTCCGGGGGCTCGCGCCGGGGCCGCGCGCGCGGCCGCGGCCGCGGTCAGGCGTAGCGCCGCACCATCCGCGCGCAGAAGTCCGCGTACTCCTCGGGCTCGCGCGGCGGGCTGGTGTGATGCGGCTTCAGCCCGCGGTGCTCCGGCGTGAAGCAGAACGTGACCGTCACCTCGAACGGCTCGAGCGCGCGCATCTGCCGGTCGAACCAGGCCTCCCAGCCCGGGCGGAAGCTGTCCGCCCAGGACAGGCCGGTGCGCAGGTGGCGCACGCCGAGGTCCTTCAGCCAGCGCACGCCGGCGTCGAGCCGCGGGTCCTCGAAGTGGAACCACTGGCAGATGCCCAGGCCGGGCGCGAGCGCGGGGAACGCGGCCAGCGCCGGCTTGGGCGTGCCGTCCTCGCGGATGAGCCCCATGTAGAAGTGCCGGTAGTACGACGAGCCCTCCGCCTCGCGGTGGCGGGTCGTGGCGGGCCAGGCGCGCGGCAGGTCGAACAGGCTGTACCAGTGGATGCGCGGCGCCCTGCCGAGCAGCAGCTCGGCGGTGCGGCGGAGCCCCCACTCCTGCACCTCCTCCGCGCCGAAGGACGAGACGCCCACCTCCGAGACCCACACCGGCAGCCGCACCGCCGCGGTGATCTCGGCGAGGCGGGCCGGCCACTCCTGGATCTGCCAGTGGTTCCAGTCGAGCGGGAAGCCGTGGACGGCGACCGCGTCCACCTCGGCGAGCGCGCCCTGGGACTCCACCAGGCGCAGGAACCCGGCGTCGATGGGCGAGGTGCCGCCCAGCACGCGCGTCAGGCCGGGGCGCTCGGCCCGCACCGCCGCGCCGGCGAGGCGCACCATCTCCGAGAAGCGGCGCCAGCCCGGGTCCGCGTCGAAGTCCCAGTGCGACAGGTTGTTCGGCTCGTTCCAGAGCATCACCGCCTCGATCACGGCGCACCTCCGTCGCGCGGCCGCGCCGGGTACACCGGGCCGCCGAAGGCCTCCGGCTCCGCCAGGCGGCACAGGTACACCTCGGTGCCCGGCACGGGCTCGGGCGCGAAGCCGGCCGAGCGGAGCATCGCCTCGGCGCAGGCGCGGTTCGGGATCCACCAGTTGGTCTCGTCGTGCGCGTAGCGCCGCTCCACGAAGTGCAGCTTGGGCCAGGCGGGGTGATCGAACACCTCGCGCTCCTCGAACGGATAGTCGGCCTCCGCCGGGAACCGGCCGTTCGACCCGCGCAGCATGCTCTGGAACACGAGCAGGTCGCCGACCGCGTGGGCCCGCAGGAGGTCGAGCGCGAGCAGCGGGTGCCGCAGGTGGTAGAGCACGCCCATGAACAGCACCACGTCGAAGCGCTCGCCGAGCCCCGCGACGTCGTAGACCGACAGCTCGCGGAACTCGATCTCGAGCCCGGACACCTCGGCGGCGAGGCGTGCCTGGGCCAGGTAGCGCGGATCGAAGTCCACGCCCAGCACGCGGTCGGCGCCCCGCCGCTTCATCTCGAGCGAGAAGAAGCCGGCGTTGCAGCCCACGTCGAGCACGCTCTTGCCCGAGAGGTCCTGCGGGAGCGCCGGCGCGATCGCCCTCCAGACCAGGCCCGGGTAGTCGCCGAGGAAGTGGTCCGGCGCGGTGCGCACGCCGTTCAGCTCGAGGTTGTGGAACCACGGCGAGAGCGCGCGCACGCGCGCCTCGAGCTCCGCTCGCGTCATCCGCTCACCCGATCCCCGGCGCCGCGCCGGCGTCCTCCGGCTCGGGCTGCGGCCCCTCGCGGAGCAGCCGCAGCGCCTGCCGGTACCCGTCCAGCGTCCCGACGTCCACGTAGGCCCGGCCCCTGCGCACGGCCTTCGCCGCGCCGCCGCGCTCGAGCCAGGCGTTCACCAGCGTCCCGACGTACGCGTCGACCTCGCCGCGCTCCACGAACAGCGCGTGCAGCTCGGCGAGGACCGCGCCGGTCAGCTTGAAGCCGCCCCACACCCAGCCGGTGGACGGCGCCGCGGCCTTCACCTCGATCTCGCGCACGGCGCCGTCCGGCCCGCTCACCACCGCGTCGAACAGCTCCGGCCGCTCCACCGGGAAGCACAGGAACGCGAGGCCGCCGCCCGGGAGCGCGCGGTAGCCGTCCGCGGGGAACCAGACCGTGTCCGGCAGCCCGACCAGCACCTCGTCCCCGGGGGCCACGAACGGCAGCGCACGGAACAGCGCGTCGCACAGCCCGGCCGGCCGCGGCTGGACCACGTAGCAGATGCGGGCGCCGCCGACGGCGCCGCCGAAGTACTCGACGATGTCCGACTTGCCCGGCGAGATGACGAAGCACAGCCGGTCGGCGCCGCCGCGGAGCATCCGCTCGACCAGGTACTCCGACACGGCGCGCGGGCGCTCGCTGCCGTCCACCAGGCGGCTCCCCACCGGCAGCAGCTCCTTCGAGAACGCCAGCGGCTGGATCCGGCTCCCCACGCCCGCGGCCGGCACGATGCCCCATGTCATCCGGCCAGCCCCTCCGCCGCCGCGTCGAGCGCCGCGGTGGCCCCCCGCGTCCCGCCGGCGTCGATCCCCGCGCGCGCCTCCGTTCCCGGCAACGGGGGCAGCGCGAGCCGCTCGCTGCGCCGGGCCGCCTCGCACAGGCGGACCAGCTCCCGCGCGCGCGCGGCGGCGGAGTGCTCGTCGAGCGCGCGCTCCCGGGCGCGCGCGCCCATGCGGGCGAGCCGCTCGCGCGGCAGCTCCACCGCGGCCACCGCCTCGCGCGTCGAGCGGGCCACCAGGATCTCCTCGCCGGGCGTGAAGAACGCGTCCAGGCCGTCGAACCAGTCGGACAGCACCGGCACGCCGCACGCGGCCGCCTCGAACAGCCGCCCCGACGGACAGTGGCCGAGCGCCGCCATCTCGGCGCGGGTGACGCTGAGCGTGAGCGGCGAGGAGCAGAAGAACGCGGGGTGGAGCGAGGGCTCGAGGTGCCGCGCGTAGCGGACGTTCGGGCGCCAGGGGAAGCGATCGTCGTACATCGAGCCGGCGAGGACGAACGTGCGATCCGGGAGCCGCTCCGCCGGGCCGAGGAACAGCGCCTCCAGCAGCGCCTGCCGCGACGGCGCGTAGGTGCCCAGGTACGAGAGGTCGCCCAGGAACGGGCGGACCGGGCGCGAGGGGCGGTGCACCTGCGGATCGACCGAGCCGTAGAGCGGCGCGACGCGGCGGGCCCCCAGCAGCCCCGCCAGCGCGCCGAGCGCCCGGCCGCCGGTGAACGAGAGCACCAGGTCGTAATGGCGCAGCCCGCGGGGCCCCAGCCACTCGACCGGCTGCCCGCGCCGCGCCCGCTCCAGGGTGACCCCGGTGTCCATGTCGTAGAAGGCGCGGAGCGCCGAGCGGGCGGAGAGCACCCGATCGCCCGCCTCCACGCCGTCCGGGCAGTACGACGTCACCATGGCCACGTCGGCGGAGGCGATCGCCTCGTCGACGCGCGCCCGCACCTCGGAGAGGTCGCGATAGATCACGAGATCGCCGGAGGGGAGCGTCCACAGGTCCCGGTGCGCCGCGTACCAGGGCTGATCGCGCTCGAAGAAGTCGAGCCGATGCCCCTCGCGCGCGAGCGCCCCCGCCAGCGCGCGCCACAGCGTGGCGTGCCCGTTCCCCCACGAGGAGCTGACGGTCAGCCCGAAGACGACGAAGCGCACGCCCTGGAGTCCCCTCTCCGCCCCCGCGCTGCGGGCCCTCAGCCGGAAAGCTAGGGCGGACCCACACCGCCCACCACCGGCCCCACGACCGCGCCGCCGCCCGGGCGCCGGCTGCGGCGCGGCCGCGAACGGGTGCGCATGCTCTCCGGCGCGAGCGAACGGGAGGGGACCATGGCGGACCGACGGGTGAAGCAGAAGGGCGAGCAGGCGCCGCGGGAGGCGGCGGATCCGGAGCGGGAGCGTGGCGTGTCCGGCGAGGCCGGCCGCGCAGCGCGCGCGGGGAAGCCGCCCGGCGTCGAGCGCGAGCGCGAGGCGTCCGACGCGCGCGAGGACGAGGGCTGGTCGCAGCCCGAGTCGTCGGCGCAGAAGGACCCCGAGCACCGGCAGCGGTGACCGCCGCGCGCGGCGCGGCAGGACGCAGCAGCCCCGCCCGGCACGCGCCGCGGCGAGCCGCCGCTGCCATGATGGCCGCGCGATTTCGCACGGAGGTCGAGGATGGCGCGCGAGGGCTCGGGTGGATTCCTTCCGGAGGGTGAATCCCTGCGCCGGGCGCTGCGCTGGCTGGACGAGCGCGCGCGCGAGGCGCCGAACGTCGATCGCGCCGGCGCCATCGGCGAGGCGGCGCGGCGCTTCGACCTGACGCCGCTCGAGGAGGAGTTCCTGATCCGGAGCTGGAAGACGCCTGGGACGGCCGGCGGGTGATCGCCTCGCGCGCGGGGCGGCGCGGCGGCCGGGCGCTCAGGCGAGCAGGCGCAGCAGGTCCTCGCGGATGGCGGCGCGCTCCGCCCCCTCCGGCGCCGCGGCGACGGCGCGCTCCAGCGTCCCGGCCGCGTTGCGGCGGAAGCCCTTCTCCTCGTACAGCCGCGCCAGGGCGCGCAGCCCCGGCAGGTTGCCCGGACGCAGCTCGACGGCGCGCTCGAGGGCGGTCATCGCGCCGAAGGCGTCGCCGGTCGCGGCGAGCGCCCGCCCGAGCTGGAGGTGCGCCTCGGCGCCGAGCGGGTCGGCGTGGGCCGCGTCGGCGAGGAGCGCTGCGGCCTCGACCGCGCGGCCCTCGTCGAGGAGCGCGCGCCCGCGGGCCACGCGCGCGTCCGCCTCGGGCGCGGGCGCGAGCGGCCGGGACGCGCTCGCCTCGCGCGCGGCCGCCACGCGCCGGGCCAGGTCGTCGAGCCGGAACGGCTTCTCCACGTAGTCCACCGCGCCGTAGTTCTCGCGCGCGTCCTCGGCGAAGCGCCAGCCGCGGTAGATGGCGGTCATCATCACCACCGGCACGTTGCGGGTGCGCGGCGATGAGCGGAGCCGGCGGCACGCCTCGAACCCGTGCAGCCGGGGCAGCATCGCGTCGAGGAGCACGACGTCCGGGAGCAGCGCGTCGGCACGGGCCAGCGCCTCCTCCCCGTCGGTGGCCAGCTCCACGGCCCAGCCCCTGGACTCGAGCGTGCGCTGCACCAGCTGCCGGATCTCCGGCTCGTCGTCCACCACCAGCGCCAGCGGCCGGGCGTCCGCGCGCACCGGCAGCGGCTCCGGCGCGCCCACCTCGATCCGCACGCCCACGTCCGGCTCGTCGGGCAGGAGGTCGGCCTCGAGCACCTCCACCACGTCCAGCGGCTCGTCGGCGGCCTCGCCCTCCGGGAACGCCGCGCCCAGCTCCGGCAGCGGCCCGGCGTTCGCGCCGCGCCAGGACCGCTCGCCCCGCGCGCGCGCCTCGTAGGCGCCCTCGATGGCGCGATCGAGCGCCGAGCGGATCGCCGCGTACACCGACACCTCGCGCCCGGTCACGAAGCGCAGCTCGGCGACGACGCGGTCGTCGAGCGGGCGCGCCATGGCGAGGTGGATGCGCCCGCCCTCCAGCGAGAGCGGCAGGATCAGGTCCTGCTCGGCCACCGTCCGCGGAACGGCCTCCAGCGCGTCGAGATCGATGGTGGTGCGCGACAGGTCCACCCCGGGCATGCCGAAGCGCTCCGCCAGCGCGGCGGCCAGCGCGCCCTCGTCCACGCCCGCCTCCAGCAGCCTCGACGCGAGCGGCAGCGGCCGATCGCGCGGGTCGTGCAGCGCGGACTCCACCTGCGCGGCGGTCGCCACGCCGCGCCGGACCAGCAGCTCCCCGATGTGCGGAACCACGCCCCCTCCCCCCGACCCGCAGGGCGGGTCGAGCCGGATTCTAGGCGGCGGCGGCGAGCGGCGGCGTCCCACGACGCCGCGACCCTCGACACCCCGTCGTGCCCGCGGGGGAGGTGGTCGCCGGGGGCTTCACCCAGAGAGAATCGCTTCAGCCCACCGTGTCGGCGTAGGTCATCACGAGGTACATGACCGTCTCGACGTCGGCCCGGCTCCGGTACACGTGCGGCGCGTCGGCCTGGAACACGATGGCGTCCCCGGTGCCGAGCTGCTCCTTGCGGCCGGGGACCTCGATCTCCACCGCGCCCGCGGCGACCACCAGGTTCTCGATGGTCCCGGGGTTGTGCGCGTCGGCGCGCTCCACGCTCCCCGGCGCCATGCGCAGCTCGTAGAACTCCACCCGGCGCGGCTCGTCGAACGGAAACAGGGCCCGGGAGGAGTAGCTGCCGTCGTGGCTGCTCAGCACCTTCGCGTGCTCGGCCCGGAGCACGTGCAGGCCGCCGGTGCTGCGCGCGGTGATGAGCGCCGAGAACGGCACGCTCAAGGCGGACGAGATCTTCCAGAGCACGTTGATGGTCGGGGCGCTCTGCCCGAGCTCGATCTGGCCGAGCATCGCGCGAGAGACCCCGGACAGCTTCGAGAGCTTCTCCAGCGACAGGTCGCGCTGGGTGCGCAGCCGGCGGAGGTTGGTCCCGACGACCGGCGTGAGGTCCTTGCCGGCGGGCGCCACCTCGCCCGGCTCGGGGGCGGAGCGGGCCTCGGGCGGTGCCGCGGCCGGACGCCGGGGTCGCTTCTGCGTGTCGCGGGCGGTCTTCATGAACCGATGGTTTTCCGTTACAACGGAGGCGTTGTCAACGCGCTCCGCCAGCGCCGCCGGCCCGTGGCGGCTCACGCTCGTCACCGACCCGGACGACTGCAACCTCGCCTGCGCCATGTGCCCGTGCGGTGCGGCGCGGGCGCGGGGCGGGCCGCGCTCGCCGCCGCGGCGCATGGCGCCGGCGCTCGCGGCCGGCGTGCTGGAGGAGCGGCGCGGCAGCCCGCTCCGGGAGCTCATCCCCTCCACCATGGGGGAGCCGCTGCTCTGGCCGGCGCTGCCGGACCTGCTGGCGCGCGCGGCGGCGCTCGGGCTCCGGGGCAACGTCACCACCAACGGCACCTTCCCCGGCCGCGGCGCCGCCGGCTGGGCCGAGGTCCTGGTGCCGGCGTGCCGCGACGTCAAGATCTCCTGGAACGGCGCCACCCCTGCGACCGCCGCGGCGGTGATGCCCGGCCTCGATCTCGACGCCGCGGTGGAGGGGGTCCGGGTCCTGGTCGCCGCACGCGACCGGCACGCGGCCGGCGGCGGCGCCCGCTGCAGCGTCTCGTTCCAGGTGACCGCGCGCGAGGACAACGTGGCGGAGCTGCCCGGGATCGTGCGGCTCGCGGCGCGCCTCGGCGTGGATCGGGTGAAGCTGAACCAGCTCCAGGTGCGCAGCCCCGACCTGGCGCCGCTGTCGCTGCGCCGCAGCCCCGAGGCCATCGCGCGCTGGAACGCCGCGGCGCGGGCGGTGCGCGCGGCGGCCGCGGAGGCGCTCGCGCGCTCCGGACGCGCGCCGGCGCTCGAGAACGCCGTCGAGCTCGCGCCGGATCCGGCCGCCCCGGCGCCGCGCGGCCCCTGCCCGTTCGCGGGACGGGAGGCCTGGGTCCACCCCGACGGCCGACTGGCGCCGTGCCCGCACCCGGCCGCCGCCACGGGCGCGCTGGGCGAGTTCGGCTCGGTGGCCGACGCGCCGCTCGGCGCGCTGTGGGCGGCCCCGGCGTTCCGGGCGTTCGTCGCGCCCGGCCCGGGGGGGCACCCCGTTCACCCGCTGTGCGACCGCTGCGCGTTCCGGGGCCCCGGCGGCGCCTGAGCGCGCGCGCCGCGCGCAGGACGCGCCCGGGGCGTACGCTCGCGGCCCCACGGCGGCGCCGCCTCGGTTAAGGTCGGCAGGTGACCGAGCCACTCCCCACCGCGATCGCGCTCACCGCCACCGCGCTCCTGCTCGGCCTGAGCGTCCTCTCGTCCCGCACCTCCGGGCGGCTGGGCGTCCCGTTCGCGCTGCTGTTCCTCGCGGTGGGCATCCTGGCGGGCTCCGAGGGCATCGGCGGGATCGCGTTCGCCGACTACCACCTCACGTTCCGCGTGGGCACGGTGGCGCTGGTGCTGATCCTGTTCGAGGGCGGCCTCAGCACCGACGTGCGCGGGCTCCGCCGGATCATCGCGCCCGCCGCGCTGCTCGCCACCGCCGGCGTGGCCGGCACCGCCGCGCTGACCGCGCTGGGCGCGCGCGCGTTCGGCCTGCCCTGGCCGGAGGCGCTGCTGCTCGGCGCCATCGTCTCCTCCACCGACGCCGCGGCGGTGTTCTCGGCGCTGCGCAACGCCGGGGTGCGGGTGCGCCCGCGCGTGGCGCACCTGCTCGAGGTCGAGTCGGGCGGCAACGACCCGATGGCGGTGATCCTCACCCTCGCCGTGACCCAGGTCCTCGCGTCCGGCGAGCCGGTCCGCTGGACCATCCTGGCGGAGATCGCGATCCAGCTCGCGGTCGGGCTGGCCGCCGGCGTGGGCATCGGCCTGGGCGGGCGCTGGCTCCTCCGCCGCGCGCACCTCGCCGCGAGCGGCCTCTACCCGGTGCTGACCCTCTCCATCGCCCTGTTCGCGTTCGGCGCGCCCACGCTGCTGTGGGGCAGCGGCTTCGTGGCGGTCTACGCGGCCGGGCTCACGCTCGGCGCGGGCCAGCTCCCCTACCTGGCCGGCCTGCGCCGCGTGCACGACGCCATGGCGTGGTTCAGCCAGGTGGCGATGTTCCTGCTCCTCGGGCTGCTGGTGTTCCCGTCGCGCGTGGCGGCGGTCGCGGGCCCCGGGCTGGCGATCGGCCTGCTCCTCGCGTTCGTGGCGCGGCCGCTGGTGGTGGGGCTCATGCTGCTGCCGTTCCGCATGCCGGCACGGGAGGTGATCTTCATCTCCTGGGTCGGGCTGCGCGGCGCGGTCCCCATCATGCTCGCCACCACGCCGGTGCTGGCCGGCCTCCCGTTCGCCGAGCACGTGTTCGACCTGGTCTTCTTCGTGGTGGTGGTGAGCACGGTGGTGCAGGGCTCGACCATCGCCTGGCTCGCGCGCAAGCTCGGCCTCGAGACCGCGGGGCCGCCCCCGCCGCGCGCCGTGCTCGAGATCGTGTCCACCCAGCAGCTCGGCGGCGAGGTCGCCTCGTACTACGTCGAGCCGGCGAGCGCCGTGGCCGGCTCGCGCATCTCGGAGCTGCCGTTCCCGGAGGGCTCGACCGTGATGCTGGTGGTCCGCGGCCGCGAGCTGGTGGCGGCGCGCGGGCGCACCGTGCTCCAGCCCGGCGACCACGTCTACGTGTTCGCCCCGCCGGACGAGAAGGCGTTCGTGCAGCTCCTGTTCGGGCGCGAGGAGGAGGGATGAGCCGCGCCGGGCGCCGTCAGGTCCGCGAGGCCCGGATGGCGTCCTCGAGCTCGTTCGGCGGCGGGCGGGCGGAGGGGTCGCGCGGGAAGTGCTCGGCGAGCCGGGCGCCGCACTGGGCGATGGCCTCGACGAAGCCGCGCCCCGGGTCGTCGTCGCGCATCCCGGCCACCAGCGCCGCGACCGCGCGGTCCCAGCCCGCGTCGCCCATCTTCTCGTGGATGCCGCGGTCGCCCAGGATCACCGCCTCGTGCTCGAACAGCGACGCGAACACCAGGACGCCGGTGCCCTCGGTGGTCCGGTGCAGCCCGTTCTCGTGGAAGGCGCGGACCGCCCGCGCGCGCACCGCCTGGTCGAGCGCGCGCGCGCCGGCGAGCCGGCGCTCCACCGGGTTCCACATCGAGAGCCACGCGCCGAGCAGGCCGGCCGCGAGCTGGACGAGCGGCAGCTCCGCGAGCGTGACCGGCAGGTGCAGCGCCAGGACCGCCGCGGTGGCGATCGCGGCGGCGAGGAGCGCGCCGCGGTAGCGGACCTCCGGGTACGGATCGCTCTTCTCCACCACCACGGGAACGATCTGCCCGCGCGAGAGCGCCTCGGCGCGCCCGACCGCCTCCGCGATGCGGCGGCGGGCCGCCTCGTCGAACTGCGCCTCGAACTTCACGCGCGCCTCCTCACCAGCGCCCCGAGGCGCCGCCGCCCGAGAACCCGCCCCCGCCGCCGGACCAGCCGCCGCCGCCGCCTCCGCCGAACCCGCCCCCGCCCCACGGGCCGCCGCCGCCCCAGGGCCCGCCGCCGCCCCACCAGAGCGAGCGGCGCCGCCGCGGGCCGAAGCCGGTCAGGACGCGGATCACGAACGCGACCACGAACAGGAGCAGCACGAACAGCGAGGGCACGCGCACCTGCGGCCGGACCGCCCGGCGCGCGTCCACGCCCTGCGGGAGGGCGCCGAGCGCGCCCAGGATCTGCACGCCCGCGTCGTAGAGCCCGTCGGCGTAGCGCTGCTGCCGGAAGGCGGGCGCGATCGCGCCGCGGATGATGCGCGAGGACTGCACGTCGGTGAGGCCGCCCTCCAGCCCGCCGCCCACCTCGATGCGCACCTGGCGGTCGTCGACCGCGACCGTCACCAGCACGCCGTTGTCCTTGCCGCGCGTGCCGATCTTCCAGGCCTCGGCGACCCGGATCGAGTAGTCCTCGATCGGCTCGCCCTCCAGCGTGCGCACCAGCAGGTACTGGAGCTGCACGCCCTGCCCGCCCTCGCCGCCGCGGGCCGCCCGCGCGAGCGCGGCCAGCCGCTCCTCGTCGCCGCGCGAGAGCACGCCGGCCGCGTCCACCACCGGGCCGGTGAGCGGCGGGATGGCCGCCTGGGCCGCGGAACGGGACGGCGCGGCGCCGAGCGCCGCGGCGAGCAGGAGGGCGGCGACCGCGAGCGCGCGCGGGCCGGCGGCCGGGGCGGCGACCGCCATCAGAACTTCACCGCGGGCGCCTTCTCCGCCCCCTGCGTGGTGGCGGTGAACTGCGCCTTCGGCTGCTTGTGGTACATCATCGAGTTCGTCCAGCTGGTCGGCGGCACGGTCACGAGGTCGTTGAACCGCTGCACCTCCTGGATGTAGCGGCGGCGCGCGATGGCGATGCGGTTCTCGGTGCCCTCGAGCTGCGCCTGCAGGTCGCGGAAGTTCTCGTTCGCCTTCAGCTGCGGGTAGTTCTCCGAGACCGCCAGCAGCCGCCCCAGCGCCGAGGACAGCGCGCCCTGCGCGCCCTCGAACTTCTTCATGTTCTCCGGCGTGAGCTGGTCCACCGGGATGCGCACCTGGGTGGCCTGGGCCCGGGCCGCCATCACCGCCTCGAGCGTCTGGCGCTCGTGCGAGGCGTAGCCCTTCACCGTCTCGACCAGGTTGGGCACGAGGTCGGCGCGGCGCTGGTACTGGTTCTCCACCTCTGCCCAGGCGCCGGAGACGGCGTTCTCCGCCTGGGGGATGGACTGGAAGCCGCAGCCGGCGAGCAGCAGCGCGGCGGCGGCGACGAGGACGGATCGCGCGTGAGTCATGCGCCGGAGGCTAGCGCGCGGCGACCGGCGCGAGAAGGACGAATTAACGCAGCCACACCCAGGTCGGGCCTGGGGATGCGGCCGGGGGCCCGCTTCACTGCCTGTGGACGGCGAGGACCCGCGCCGGCGGGCACCACACGCCCACCTGGGCGATCCATCCGGCGGGATCCGCCTGGACCGAGCTGGGGCAGGCGCTGCACGAGGCCGCGGCGGCGTCCGCGAAGCGGGCGGTCGCGGGCGACGGGCTCCAGCTCCACTGTGCGTCGCAGTCGCTCCCGTCCCGGAGGTCGAACGTGGGCACCGAGGCGCCGGGCGAGGACGGATCGGCGACCAGCGCCTCGGCGCGGCTGATGAAGTCGGGCGCGACGATCCAGGCCTTCACCGTGTCCCCGCACACGCCCAGGGTCACGAACGCGCCGCCGGAGCGGCTCACGCAGGCCGCGTTGGGATCCGACACGCAGGCGCCGCTCAGGCACACCTCGCCGCCGCCGCAGGCGTTGCCGCAGTCGCCGCAGTGGAGCCGGTCGGTGCGCAGGTCGTAGCAGATGCCGCCGCACGCCTCGAGCGGCGCCGGGCAGGGCTCGGTGTCGAAGCAGCCCGACGCTGCCAGCACCGCCGCGATGACCCCCCACCTCGCCCCGTGCATGTGACCTCCCGCGGCGCCGCCGCGGCCCCGAGCCTAGCATCGGACGCCCGCGCCGGCACGCCGCGCGCGGGACCCGGCCGCCCGCCGGCGCGGTGGTAGGCTCCGCGCATGGCGGAGCCGGCAGGGTGGGCGCTGTTCTATCGCGTCGTGAAGCGGATCCCGCGGGGCCGCGTCGCGACCTACGGGCAGGTGGCGCTCGCCGCCGGCAGGCCCGGCGCCGCCCGTCAGGTCGGCTACGCCCTGGCGGCGCTGCACGGGAGCCGGCACACGGTCCCGTGGCAGCGGGTGCTGGGCGCGCGCCCCCGCGGGCGGGCCGGGATCAGCATGCTCGATCCGATGGGCGCGGCGGTGCAGCGCGCGCTGCTCGAGGCGGAGGGCGTCCGCTTCGACGCGCAGGGGCGCGTGGAGCTGGACGGGTTCGGCTGGCGCGGCCCGCGGGCGGCCCGCCCTACTCCACCACCCGCACCGGCGGCACGTTCCAGATCTCGGTCGCGTACTCGTGGATCGTCCGGTCGGACGAGAACTTCCCGGCGCGCGCCACGTTGAGGATCGCCTTGCGGGTCCAGCCGTCCGGATCGCGGTAGGCCTGCTCCACCCGCTCCTGGCAGGAGCAGTAGGCGGCGAAGTCCGCCAGCACCAGGTACGGATCCCCGCCGTTGAGGAGCGACTCGACCACCGGCCGGAACAGCCCCGGCTCGCCCGGCGAGAACACGCCCGAGGACAGCGCGTCGAGCACCTGCTTGATGCGGCGGTCCTTGCGGTACCACTCCCACGGGTCGTAGCCGCCCTTCCGCAGCGCCGCGACCTCCTCCACGGTGAGCCCGAACAGGAAGAAGTTCTCCGCGCCCACCTCCTCGCGGATCTCCACGTTCGCGCCGTCGAGCGTCCCGACGGTGAGCGCGCCGTTCAGCGCGAACTTCATGTTGCCGGTGCCCGAGGCCTCCTTCCCGGCGGTGGAGATCTGCTCGGACACCTCGGCCGCCGGGAAGATCCGCTCGGCGAGCGACACCCGGTAGTTGCGCAGGAACGCCACCGCGATGCGGCCGCGGACGTCCACGTCCCGGTTCACCACGTCGGCCACCGAGCCGACGAGCTTGATGATCCACTTCGCCATCGCGTAGCCCGGCGCCGCCTTGCCGCCGAACAGGTAGCTGCGCGGGTACGGGTCGTAGCCCCGCTCCTCCTTGAGCCGGAGGTACTCGCTCGCCACCCGCAGGATCGCGAGCAGCTGCCGCTTGTACTCGTGGATGCGCTTCACCTGGACGTCGAAGATCGAGTCGAGGTCGAGCGAGATCCCGTTCTCGACGCGGACGATCCCGGCGAGCCGCTCCTTGTTGTCGCGCTTCACGTCGCGGAACAGGCGGCGGAAGCCCGCGTCCTCGGCGAGCGGCTCGAGGTTGCGGAGCTGGGCCGCGTCCGTCACCCAGCCCGGCCCGATGACCTCGCTGATCGACCGCGCCAGCGCGGGGTTCGCCTGCAGGAGCCAGCGCCGCGGCGTCACGCCGTTCGTCTTGTTGTTGAACCGCTCCGGCCAGAGCGCGTGGAAGTCGTGGAACAGCTCGCGCTTCAGCAGCTCGGTGTGGAGCGCGGCCACGCCGTTCACCGAGTGCGAGCCGATCACCGCCAGGTTCGCCATGCGCACCTGCTTGACCGGCCCCTCCTCGATGAGGCTCATGCGCTGCAGCGCCGGCTCGTCCGCCTTGCGCGCGGCGCGCACGCCGTCCAGGAACCGCCGGTTCACCTCGAAGACGATCTCGAGGTGGCGCGGCAGCACCCGGCCGAACAGGTCCACCGACCACTTCTCCAGCGCCTCGGGCATCAGCGTGTGGTTGGTGTAGCCGAACGTGCCGCCGCAGATCTCCCAGGCCTTCCCCCACTCCAGCCCGTGCTCGTCCACCAGGACCCGCATCAGCTCGGCCACCGCGATGGCCGGGTGCGTGTCGTTCATCTGGATCGCCACCTTGTCCGGGAAGTCGGAGAAGCCCTCGTGCATCTTGAGGTGGCGGTTCACGATGTCGTGGATGGAGCAGCAGACGAAGAAGTACTGCTGCTGGAGCCGCAGCTCCTTGCCCATCACGGTGAGGTCGTTCGGGTAGAGGACCTTGGAGATGTTCTCCGAGAGGTCCTTCTCCTCGACCGCCGACAGGTAATCGCCGGCGTTGAAGTCGGCGAGGTCCAGCTCCTGCGACGCGCGGGCGCGCCAGAGCCGCAGCGTGTTGACGGTCTGGTTGCCGTGGCCGGTGATGGGCACGTCGTAGGGCATGCCCAGCACGTGGCGCGCGTCCGCCCAGCGCACCTGCAGCCGGCCCTTCTCGTCCACGCCGTGCTCGGTCCGCCCGTAGAACGAGACCGGCACGCAGGCGTCGCCGCGCGGGATCTCCCAGGCGCTGCCGAAGCGCAGCCACTCCTCCGGGCGCTCCACCTGGTAGCCGTTGCGGATCTCCTGGTCGAAGATGCCGAACTCGTAGCGGATCCCGTAGCCGTACGCGGGGATCGAGAGCGTGGCGAGCGAGTCCAGGAAGCAGGCGGCGAGCCGCCCCAGGCCGCCGTTGCCCAGCCCGGCGTCGGGCTCCTGCTCCAGCAGCGCGTTCAGGTCGAGCCCGAGGTCGCTCAGGGCCGACCGCATGTTGTCGTAGATGCCGAGGTTCAGCAGGTTGTTCTCGAGCGCCTTGCCCATCAGGAACTCGAGCGAGAGGTAGTAGACCCGCTTCGCGTCGGCCTTGTAGTAGGTCTGCTGCGTCTGGATCCACCGCCGCATCATCCGGTCGCGCACCGCATAGGCGACCGCGAAGTACCGATCGAGCGGGGTGGCGGTGTGCTCGTCCTTGCCCTGCGAGTACTGGAGGTGGTCGGCGAACGCGCGGCGGAGCGCGTCCACGTCCAGCGCGGTGCGGGCGTTGGGCAGGTCGCGGGCGCGCTCGAGCGCGCGCGCCTCCTCCGTGCGGGCGACGGCGGCTTTCCTCGGTGGGGGCATGCTTCTCCTCAGGGTGCGCACCGGGCGCGGGCGGCGGCCACGGCGGGCGGCGGGACATCATAGCCGCATCCCCGCCGCGGCGCGGCGGGGCGGACCCCGCGTCGCACCGGCGGAGCGCGCGGCCGGGCGCTACCGGCGCAGCGCGCCGGCCAGCTCCTCGTAGAGGTGGATCGCGCTCCGGATGGCCTTCTGGAAGTCGGAGAGCAGCAGGCTCTCGTTCTCCGAGTGCGCGTTCGACGACGGATCCTCGACGCCGATGAGCAGGGCCGGGACGCCGCCGAGCGCCTTGGCGAACGGCTCCACGAACCCGATCGACCCGCCGCACCCGATCGCGAGGGCGGGGCGCCCGAACCCCTTCTCCAGGGCCCGGAACGCGGCGTCGAACGCCGGGTGCCCGAGGTCGGTGATCCAGGGCGCGCCGGCGGTGTCCGGCTTCACGGTCACCTCCACGCCCCAGGGCGCTGCGGCGTGCAGCGCCGCGACGAGCTTCTCGCGCACGTCCACCGGGTCCATGTCCGGGACCAGCCGCACGCCGAGGCGCGCCCAGGCCACGTCGTTGATGATGTTGCGCGCGTCCTTGCGCGAGGACGCCTGGATGGCGTTCACCGCGAGCGACGGCTGCCACCAGTTCGTCTCCAGCGGATGGCGCCCGCCCAGCAGCCGCACGCCGGGCCGCAGCCGGGCCTGCCGCCGGATGTCCTCCTCGGTGACCGGCAGCGCGGCGATGGCCTCGCGCTGCTCGCGGGTGAGCGGGCGGACGCGGTCGTGGATCCCGGGGATGGCGATGGCCCCGTCGTCGTCCACCAGCGCGGCGAGCATCTTGGCGAGCGCCATGGTGGGATCCGGCACCGGGCCGCCCCACATGCCGGAGTGGACGCTCTGCTCGAGCGCGCGCACCTCCACCTCGAGGACCACCAGGCCGCGGAGCGCCACCGTGATCGACGGCACGCCCGAATCCACGTTGCCGGTGTCGGTGAGCACCATCGCGTCGGCGTCGAGGCGCGAGCGGTAGCGGGTGAGGAACGCCGTCAGGTGATCGGAGCCGATCTCCTCCTCGCCCTCGACCACGATCTTCACGTTGAGCGGCATGCGCCGGGCGCCGCGCACCCAGGAGTCCACCGCCGCCGCGTGCACGATGATGCCGGCCTTGTCGTCGGCGGCGCCGCGGCCCCACAGGCGGCCGTCGCGCTCGGTGGGCTCGAACGGCGGGGTCTTCCAGGCCTCCGCCTCGCCGGCGGGCTGCACGTCGTGGTGCGCGTACAGCAGCAGGGTGGGCGCGGCGGGATCCTCGACGCGCTCCCCGAAGACGTACGGGTGCGCGCCCTCGACCTCGAGGACCTCGACCTTCTCGAAGCCGCGCCGCCGCAGGAGCTCGGCGGTCGCCTCGGCGCTGCGCCGCACCTCGTTCTCCGGGAAGCCCGGGAACGAGACGCTGGGGATGCGGACCAGCCGCTTCAGCTCGTCCAGGTAGTTCGCGGCGTTCTTCTCGTAGTGGGCCAGGGCCAGGTCGACCGGCGTCTCGGGCATGGATGTCACCTCGGGCAGAAGGGTTCCCGCGCCGCGGGCGGGCGAGGGGCGGCCCGGGATATAAGGGCGCATGGCCGGGATCCCTCGACCCCTTCGGGACGGACGGCGCGGCACGCTGACGCATGCACTCGGAGTGACGCGCGTCGCCCGCCTGACCGGCCTCGACCGGACCGGCGTGGAGGTGGCGAGCGCGGTGCGCCCGGACGGCCACGTGCTCCAGGTCACGAACGGCAAGGGTGCGCGGTTCGAGGACGCCGCGCTGGGGGCGCTGGCCGAGGCGGCCGAGCTGTGGGCGGCGGAGCGCCCCGGCCCGATGCCCCTGGCCTCTGCGGCGGAGCTCCGCGCCCGCCTGGGCGAGGGCGCGGTCATCGGGCCCGGCGCCCTGGCCGGCGGCGGCGCGGATCCGGCCTGGGAGGCGCTGCGCGTCGCCTGGTGCCAGGGCGTGCCGCTCGAGGGCGGCGCGCCGATCGCCGTGCCGGCGCAGGCCGTGTTCTGCCCGCCGCCCGGCGGCCCGCTCCTCGGCCCCGCGGTGCTGACCTGGACCTCGAACGGCATGGGCGCGCACCCGGACCCCGACCGCGCCGCCCTGCACGCGTTGCTCGAGGCGGTGGAGCGCGACCAGCTCGCGCGGGCGCTCCCGGACGGCTTCACCGAGCGTGAGCTGGCCCGGCGCCTGCTCGATCCCGGCGGGCTGGCGGCGGCCGCGCCGCGCACCGCCGCCCTGGCGGCGTCGCTGGAGGCGCGCGGGCTGCGCGTGCACCTGCTCGATCTCGTGCCCGCCGGGCGCCGCGCCGGTGGCCTCGGGCTGCCCGTGGCCGGCGCGCTCCTCGGGGATCCGGGAGGGCCGGTGCCGCTCGCCGCCGGCTACGCCTGCCGGCCCGGCCGCGACGAGGCGCTCCTCGCCGCGCTCCTCGAGGCCGCCCAGTCGCGCGCCACGGAGATCCACGGCGCGCGCGAGGACGTGCTGCACGGCGACCGCGCGTCCGCCGCGCCGCTCGCCGCGCGCTGCGCCGCGCTGCGGCCGTCGCGCAGGGCCGCCGCGCTGCCCTCGCTCGCCGCGCCGTCGCCCTCGGCCGCGCTCCGGCGGATCGCCGGCCGGCTGCGCGCGGCCGGCCTGGGGCCCGCGGTGCGCGTCGCGCTCGAGGGCCCGCCCGGCCTGCACGTGGTGAAGATCGTCGCCCCCGGCCTCCTGCGCTCGGAGCTCCTGTGAAGCCCGCCTCCGGCCGCCTCCGCCCCGGCGACGTCGTCGCCTTCCTCGGCCCCTCGCTCGGCGCCGACGAGGCGCGCCGGCTCGCGCCCTGCCGCGTGCTCCCGCCCGCCCGCGCCGGCGACCTGCTGGCCGTGCTGCCGGCGCGCCCGCTCGCGATCGCGCTCGTGGACGGGCTGTTCGACACGGTCCCGTCGGTGTGGCCGCGCGAGGTGCTCGCCGCGCTCGACGCCGGCGTGGCGGTGTTCGGCGGCGGGAGCATGGGCGCGCTCCGGGCCGCGGAGCTGGCCGCGCACGGGGTGGTCGGCGTGGGCCGCGTCTTCGGCTGGTACCGCGACGGCGTCATCGACGACGACGGCGAGGTGGCGCTGCTGCACGGGCGCGCCGAGGACGGGTTCCGCCCGTTCACGCTCCCCCTCGTGCAGGTGCGCGCCGCGCTCGAGGACGCGCGCGCCTCGGGAGAGGTCGGCCCGGCCGCCGCGCGGGCCGTGCTCGCCGCCGCGGCCGGCATCCCCTACACCGCGCGCACCTGGCCCGCCGTGCTGACGCGGACCCGGCTCGCGCCCGCCGAGCGGGCGCGGCTCGGGGAGCGCCTTCCCCGCGCGCCCGACGTGAAGCGCGCCGACGCCCAGGCGTGCCTCGTTGCAGCCGCGGACTTCGCCCGCGCGCGCCGCCAGGGGGCGCCGCCCCCGCCCCGTCCCGCCGCCGGTTCGCCGCCCGCGCACCTGCGCCGGGCGCGCCTCGCGCGCGCCGCGACGCTGCTGCCTGGCGGCGCCGAGGTCCCCTCCGGCGAGGTGCTGGCCGCGCTCGCGCGCCGGCCCGACGCCCGCCGGCTCGCCGCCGACGGGCTGCGCCGCGCCGCGCTCGCCGCGCTGGCCCGGTCGATGGGGCTCGCCGCCGGCGAGGCCGAGACCGCGGAGGCCGAGCGCACCTGGCTGCGCCGCGCCGGCGTGCGGCCGTCCGGGCGCGCCGCGTTCCTCGCCGCCTGCGGCCTCGACGACGGCGCCGCGCGCCGGCTCTGCGAGGACCTCGCGCTGGAGGCGCGGCTCCTCGGGATGGCCGAGCGCGCCGTGCCCGACGGACCGTCCTGGGAGGAGGGCCTGGCGCTCGCCGCGCGGCTCGGTGGAGCGTGGCTGGAGGAGGCGCAGCGGCTCGCCACGCCGCACGAGCGCCCGCGCCGCCGCGCGAGGACGAGGAGGAGGTCCCCGTGAGCAAGAAGAAGGCGCCGCCCGTGGACGCGCCCGCCGGCCCGTTCAACGCCGCGTTCGAGAAGCTGCGTGCGCAGCTCCCCCCGGACCACGTCCCCGCACCCGAACCCGCGCCGCCGCCTGCGGCCGCCCCCACCCCCGCGTCCGCTCCCGCGCGCGCCGTGGTGCGCCTGGAGCGCAAGGGCCGCGGCGGCAAGGAAGCCACCGTGGTGGAGAAGCTCGCCCTCGCGCCCCGGCCGCTCGCCGAGTGGGCCGACTCGCTGAAGCGCGCCCTCGGCTGCGGCGGCGGCGTGGAGGGCGACGCCATCGTGCTGCAGGGCGACCAGCGCGACCGCGCCGTCGCATGGCTGGAGCGCCGCGGAGTCCGGAAGGTGATCCGCGGTTGAGGGAATGTTTACTCAGGGTGAGCCCGCCGGATCGCGCGCCCCGCCCCGCCGTCTCGCCGCGTACCCGTCCATCACCGCGTCCCCGAAGACCCGCCGCGCCTCCGCGAGGTTGTGCCCGCGGCAGCGGATCCGAAGGTTGCCCGCCGTCGAGCCCCCGCCGCGCGCTCGCGGGACGACGTGGTCGAGCTCGAGCCGATGCGTGGACCCGCAGCGCTCCCCCGACGCGAGGACGAAGGTGCACCGCCCGCCATCGCGCTCCCAGACCTCCCGGCGGACGTGGGCGGGGACGTGGTCCGGCCGCGTGGAGGGGCGAGGCTCCTTCTGCGGCCGAGCCGTGAGCCCCTTGCGGCGGCCCCGCTCTGCGATGAGCAGGTCGAGCGCCGCCTCGAGAACGTTCTCGCGAGACGCACACGGCATCGAATGCGACAGCGCGTCCCGAGCCGCCTCGAGCTTCTTCAGGAAGGCCTTGGAGACGGTGAGATGCATGCGAGCCTGGTCGCCCTCGAGCCAGTCGACGGAGCTGGGCTTGGCGACGGGGCTCGCCACTCGCAGTTCGACGGGCTCACTGCGAGCGGACTCTGCACTGTGAGCGGACCCTGATTGACCCGTGGGCTCGGCCCGACTGGGTGCAATCAGTTCGGGCGCCCGAAATAGAATCGGCTCCGCGACAGGCGCCGTCACCGACGCCGGCGCGGAGGTCGCCCGCACCGGCACGACCACCTCGCGCCGGGGCGGATTCGCCACCGGCCGGATGGAAGCAGCCACCTCCGCCGCGTCCCGGCTCGAGAGCCCGTAGAACCGCGGCAGGATCTCCGCGCAGTTCCCGGTGGTCACCACCTTCGCGAGCTCGCAGACGGACGACAGGCATAGCTTCCCGTCCCGCAGCGCGCCCTCGACCGCCGGGAACCGCTGGACGAGCTCCGCCGCCGTCTTGCGGTACTGCGCCGCGCCGGCGGACAGCCCCAGCTCACGCCGCAGGAACGAAAAGAGCGAGGTGTGCCCCCGCTCCCGCCATAGCCCTCGCCGGTCGAACTCCGCCAGCGCGACCAGGAACTCCGCCATGGCATGCCGCTCGGACCGGAGCAGCGCGACCAGACGCTTCGTGAACTCGTTTGCGTCGTCCATGCACGAAGCATCGCACGCGATCTTCGCCCTCCGTGAAACGCACGAGGATCGCCGCAGACGCGCGAACGCACCCAGGGCCCCGCGACCCCTCGCCTCATCGTCCAGCGTCTCAGCCGAGCCCCGCCGACGCCTCAGAACGCTGCGCCCCTGCGGTTCCGCCCGCGCAAGCCGCTCCCCGCGCGACCCCCGTCAAGCCCGCAGGGCGTTCCCGTTGGGCCGCAAACATCCACTCACGGTGACCATCATCCTCCGCCGCCCCGCCGCCCCGCCGCCCCGCCGCCCCGCCGCCCCGCCGCTTCGCCGCTTCGCCGCGAACGCTCGACCGCACGCGCCCCGCGTCCCGCGCCCCGCCCTCGGGCCTCTCGCGAGCCGATCCGCGCCGCCCCGGTTCCGGACCACGCGCACCCGCCCTCGGCCGCCCGCTGCCCTCGTCAAAAGCCTCCGTTCCCGTCAAAAGCCCCGCCCCCGTCAAAAGCCGCCCGCCCCGTCAAAAAGCCTCGCCCCCTTCAACAGCCTCATCCCCGTCAAAAGCCCCGCCCCCGTCAAAAGCCGCCCGCCCCGTCAAAAAGCCTCGCCCCCTTCAAGAGCCTCATCCCCGTCAAAAACCCCCGCCCCCGTCAAAAGCCGCCGCCCCGTTCAAAAGCCGCCACCCCCGTCAAAACCCCCGCCCCCGTTCAAAAGCCCCCCCTTCACGCGCCCCCGCTGCGCAGCGCCTCCCCCGAGAAGAACCCCGCCGCCGCGAACCCGCCCACCAGCTGCACCTCCTCCACCTCGAGCCGCCACAGCGAGAAGTCGAGCGCGAGCAGCCCCTTCGCGCCCGGCACGCGCGCGGCGTACCGCTCGCGCGCGTCCTCCTCCTCCGCCGCGCCCACCCGCACGGCCCGGCCGACCAGCGTGGCGCGCGCCGCCGTCCGCGGATCCCCTCGCGCCGCCTCGCCGTCGAACACCAGCAGCGTGCAGCGCGGATCGGCCGCCAGGTTCTGCGTGTGCTGCGCCAGCGCCGACAGCAGCAGCAGCGGCTCCCCGTTCGCGGCCACCGCGAACGGCACCAGCGTCCCGTACGGCCACCCCGCGTGCCGCAACGAGATCGTGGACAGGACCCCGGCCCGCTCCCGCTCCAGCAGCGTCCGGACCGCCTCGATGCCGCCGGCGGGCTCCGCGCCCGCCTGCGCCCGCTCCTCCGCCTCGTGCCCCGCCATCTCCGTCCTCCCCGGGCGCCGCGACGCCGTCGCGCCCGCACCTGCCGATCGCCCGCCGCCCGGACGCGCGCCACGCCCGCGCGGGGCAGCGGCGCCCTGCCGCGCCGCCCCGACGCCACCGCGCCCAGGCGACGTCACAGCACCACCAGCCCGAGCCGCGCCGCGCGCACGATGGCCTCGGCGCGCGAGCCGGCGCCGAGCTTCCCGAGGATCGCGTTCACGTGGAACTTGGCGGTGTGCTCGGAGATGCCGAGTCGCCCGGCGATGGCCTTGTTGCCGAGCCCCTCCGCCACGAGCGCCAGCACCTCGCGCTCGCGCGGCGTGAGCGGGCCGCCCGCCTCGGCGGCGGGCGCCCGGAGCAGCGTCGCCGCGAGCTCGGGATCGAGCGCGGTCAGCCCGCTGACCGCCGCGCGCAGCGCCGCGGCGATCGCCTCCGCCCCGGCGCCGCGCTGGAGCACGCCCCGCGCGCCGGCCCGGAGCGCCTCGCCCGCCTGCGCCTCCCCGGCCACCAGCGCGACCGCGGGCAGCCCCGCCGCGAGCGCCGCGAGCGCCTCGGCCCCGCCCGCGTCCGCCGCGCCGCGGGCGGCGGCGGGCGCGCCCAGGTCCCAGAGCGCCGCGTCCACCTCGCGCGCCGCGGCCGGCGCGCGCGCCGGCTCCGCCTCGCCCGCGAGCCGGAGCTCCGGGCTCAGGCCGAGCAGCGCGGCGAGGCCGGCCCGCGCCAGCGGATCGGCCGAGACCACCAGCACCCGGAGCGGCTCCATCCCGCGGATCTAACCGCCCTCGACCGGACCGGCCCGGTCCCGCAACCGGCGCCCCCTGCGGCGCGCGCACCTCCCCGCGCGCCGGGCGCGACCTGCCCATCCGACCAGGCCGCGCCCTGGCCCTCCCGCCGATGTGCGCGGCGAGCGGACCGCCTAGCTTCCCGCCATGACCTCCGCGCCTCCCGTCAGCCCTGCCCTGCCGTCCGACCTGCTCGCCCAGCTCTCCGCGCGCCTCGCCGCCCTCACCGCGTCCGCCGCCGCGCACGTCGTGCGGGTCGAGGGACGGCGCCACGCGCCCGCGTCGGGCGTGGTGTGGTCGGCCGACGGCGTGATCGTGACCGCGCACCACGCGCTCGAGCGCGACGAGGGCGTGACGGTCGGCCTGCCCTCGGGCGACGAGGTCGCGGCGGAGGTGATCGGCCGCGACCCCAGCACCGACCTCGCCGCGCTGCGGGTGCGCGCGCCGGGGCTCGCGCCGCCGGACTGGGCGGACGCGGCCGGCGCCGCCGGGGGGCAGCTCACGCTGGTCGTCACGCGGCCGGGGCGAGGGCCGCGCGCGGAGCTGGGCCTGCTGGCGCGCGCCGGCGACGCGTTCCGCGCGCCCATGGGTGGGCGCGTCGACCGCTACCTGGAGCTGGGGATCCCCCGGCACCCGGGGCTCTCCGGCGGCCTGGTGCTCGGCGCGGATGGCCTCGCGCTCGGCCTCGCGGCGGCGGGGCTGGTGCGGGGCGCGGCGCTGGCGGTGCCCGCCGCCACGCTCGCGCGGGTGGTGACCTCGCTCCTCTCGCACGGCGAGGTGCGCCGCGGCTACCTCGGCCTCGCCACGCAGCCGGTCCCGCTCCCGCCGGCGCTGCGCGCGCGCACCGGCGAGGAGCTGGCGCTGCTCGTCGCGCGCGTCGAGCCGGGCAGCCCGGCGGACCGCGCGGGCGTGCTGCTCGGCGACGCCATCCTCTCGGTGGGCGGCGAGGCGCTGCAGGATCCGGGGGAGCTGCTGGCCCTGCTCTCGGAGGACCGGATCGGCCAGGCGGTGACGCTGCGCGTGCTGCGCGCGGGCGAGGTGCGCGACGTCGCGGTCACCGTGGGCGCGCGCGGGAGGCGGGCGTGACCGGGCTGCAGGCGCTCTCGCGCGACGTCGCCGACCTCGTGGCCCGCGCCGCCCCGGCGGTGGTGGGCGTGGAGCAGGGCGGCGGCCAGGGCTCCGGCGTCGTGATCGCGCCGGACGGCTGGGTGCTCACCAACGCGCACGTCGCGCGCGGACGCGGCCCGGTCCGCGTCCGGCTCTCCGGCGCGCGGGTGGTGGCGGCGGAGCGCGCCGGCGGCGACGACCGCACCGACGTGGCGGTGCTGCGGGTGGACGCGCGCGACCTCCCCTCCCTGGCGCTCTCCGAGCGGCGACTCTCGGTCGGAGAGCTGGTGGTGGCCATCGGCAACCCGCTCGGCTTCGAGCGCTCGGTCACCCTGGGCGTGGTCTCGGCGCTGCACCGCAACCTGGCGGCGCCGCGCGGGGCGGTGCTGGAGGGGCTGGTCCAGACCGACGCCTCGATCAACCCGGGCAACTCGGGCGGACCGCTGCTCGACGCCGGCGGCGCGGTGGTCGGGCTCAGCACCGCCATGCTCCCCTGGGCGCACGGGATCGGCTTCGCGGTGCCGGCGCACACGGCGGCGTGGGTGGCCTCGGTGCTGATGCGCGAGGGCGAGGTGCGCCGCCCGTTCCTCGGGATCGCGGCGCGCGGCGAGGACCTCGACGCGCGCGACGCGGCGCTCGCCGGCCACGGGCGCGGCGTGCGGGTGCTCGAGGTGGTCGAGGGATCGCCGGCCGGCCGCGCCGCCCTCCGGCCGGGCGACCTGCTCGTCGCGGCGAGCGGCAGCCCGGTGCAGACGCTGGACGACCTGCAGCGCGTGCTGGTGCTGGCCCGGGCGGGCGAGATCGACCTGGCGGTCCTGCGCGCCGGCCGCCCGCTCCGGCTCGCCATCCGGCCCGACCCGCCGCGCGCCGCCGCGGCCTGAGGGTCCGTGGCGACACCGACGTCGCGCCCCACCGGCGATCGGGGCGTGACGCTGGCGGCGTGGCGTGGTGAACTGGGAGGCGATGCGCTCCTGGCTCGACGACGTCGGAATGGCCGCGGCCACGCTGCGAGCGAGCCCGCTCCGCTCGCTGCTCACCGCGCTCGGCATCGTCATCGGCACCGCCACGGTGGTGGCGATGATGGCGCTCACCGAGGGGCTGCGGCTGGAGATGACCGGCCAGCTCTCCATGCTGGAGGCGGGCGCGTTCCGGGTGGAGAAGTTCCCGATGGTCACGGTCGGCCACGAGGCGTGGCACCGGTACGCGAGCCGCAAGGACATCACCCGCGCCCAGGGCGAGGCGCTCCGCGGCCTCCCCCACGTCGCGTTCGTGTCGATCGAGGAGCAGGGGCGCCGGCCCGAGGCCGTCGCCACGCGGACGCGCGCGACGCGCAACGAGATCGACGTCCTCGGCGTGCTGCCGGACTACGAGTTCACCAACGCGGTGACGGTCTCGAGCGGGCGGTTCCTCTCGCACGCCGACGTGGCGCTGGCGCGCCGCGTGGCCTTCGTGGGCGCGGGCGTCGCCGACGTGCTGTTCCCGGGGGCCGACGCGGTCGGCGCCGAGATCCGGATCCGCGGCGTGCCGTTCGAGGTGGCTGGCGTGGCGGAGCGGATGGGGACCGTGCTCGGGCTCGAGTCGCGCGACGGGTTCGTGGCGGTCCCGTGGACCGCCTACGACGCGGTCCTGGGCCGGGCCCGCGGCACGAACCTCGCCGTCCGCGCCACGCGCGTGGAGGACGTGCCGCAGGCCATGGCCGAGGTGGTCGCGACGCTCCGCCGGGTCCGCGGGCTCGGCCCGCTCGAGGAGAACGACTTCGAGGTGTTCTCGAACGACACCGCCGCGGAGCTGTTCGACGGGCTGGCGCGGGTGGTGGGCGCGGCCACGTTCGGCCTGTGCGCGCTCTCGCTGCTGGTGGGCGGCATCGGCGTGATGAACATCATGCTGGTCTCGGTGACCGAGCGGACCCGCGAGATCGGCGTGCGCATGGCGCTCGGGGCGCGGCGCGAGCGGATCCTGGCGCAGTTCCTGGTCGAGTCGCTGGTGCTCGCGCTGGTGGGCGGCGCGATCGGCGTCGCGCTCGGCGGCGGGGTGGCGCTGGTGGCGCGGGAGCTGGACGTCGTGCCGGCGCGCGTGCCGCTCTGGTCGGTGCTGCTGTCGCTCGGCTCCGCCGCCGCGGCGGGGCTGGTGTTCGGGATCTACCCCGCGGCGCGCGCCTCCCGGCTCGATCCGGTCGAGGCGATGCGGGCGGAGTAGCGCGCGCCCCGCGGTCCGGGCTCCGGCTCAGGGGGGCAGGTACCAGACCACGGCCACGATGACGGGCTGGTCCACCGGCGGGCGCGGGTACGGTGCGGCCTTGCGGATCACCGCCAGCGCGGCGCGGTCGAGCACCCCGTGGCCGCTCGACACCACGACGCGGAGGTCGGCCACGCTCCCGTCGGTGAGGACGGTGAAGCCGACCCGCACCGTCCCGGACCAGCCCATCAGCTCGGCGGCCGGCGGGTACGGGTCGCGCTCGATCTGCCGCTGCAGCTGGCGCAGCACCGCCGAGCGGAGCCAGGGCGGGCCCTCCTCGCCCTCGCCGTCTGCCGCCTCCTCGCCCGCACCGCCGCCGCGGCTGGCGCCGAACCCGCCGCCGGGGACGAACGGACCGTCGCCGGCGCCATCCCCGGTGAAGCTCGGCCCGGCGCCCGGCGCGAGGGCCTCCTCCGTCTCCAGCGCCACCGGCGCGAGCTCCGCCGCCGGCAGCGCGTCGGGCAGCGCGCGGGGCACGGGCATGCCGCGGTGGCCCCCGCCCGAGCGGGCGGCGCGGGGCGCGGGCCTCGCGGGAGCGCTGGCGGGCGCGGCCCGGTGCGGGGCGCGCAGCGCGGGTGCGCCCGGCAGGAGCACCATCACCGGCGCCGGCGGAGGCCGCGGGCGCGATGGACGCCACGCCAGCGCGGCGAGCAGCGCCGCGTGCGCGGCGAGCGACGCCAGCCCCCAGCCCCCTCGCGCCCTCCCGCCGTCCCGCACCCGCCCTCACCCCGTGGCGCGCCACCGCGCCGCAGCCGGGGCGGCCTCCGGGGCCGCCGCCCGTCACGCAACGTAAAGGCGCATCGGTACCACGCCCGCACCCGGCGTGCCACCTGCTCCGGAGGCCAGGTCGCGGTATACAGACCCGGCATGCAGAGCCCCCGCCGCACCGCGTTCCTCGCCCTCGGCCTGGCCCTCCTCGCGCTGCTGCTCGCGGCCGCGCTGCTGCGGCGGACCGCACCGGACGAGCCCGGCCCCCAGGGCGCGCCGGCGCCCACCGCCGGGGTCCGGCCCGCGCCCGCGGCGCGAGCGCCCGAGGCCCCTCCCCCGACCGCCCTGCCCATCCGCGTGCCCCCCGCCGCGCCGGCCCCGCCCGACGCCGCGCCGGCCAGCTTCGAGGGGAAGGTGGTCGCGGCGGGGTCCGGCGCCGGCGTGCCCGGCGCGGAGCTGACGTTCTCGCGCGCGGGCGCGGCCGCGTCGGTGCGGGCGGGGCCCGACGGCGCGTTCCGCTTCGAGCCGCCGGAGACCGGGCGCTGGCTGCTCGCGGCGGTCACCGCTCCCGGGTTCCTGCCGTTCGCGCCGGAGTGGGGCCACAGCCCGGTCCAGCTCGACGCCGCGGCGGGCCGCCACGTGCGCGGCATCGAGATCCACCTCGCCCAGGCGGCGGAGCTCGAGGGCCACGTCGTCGACCGGGACGGCGCGCCGGTGGCGGGCGCCGACGTCCGCCTGCTCGGCGCCGCGGGCGAGGCGGCGCTGGTGCCCATCCCCGACCACTTCACCAGCGACGCGCGGGGCGCGTTCCGGTTCGCGGCGCCGGAGGGCGCGGTGCTGGAGGCGCGCAAGGACGGCTTCCTCCCCGGGCGCGCCGACATCGGCCCGCTCGAGCGCGTCAACGGGCGCGTCACGGTGGAGCTCGGCCCGGCGCACCGTCCGCTGGGGGAGCGCGCCCCGGTGGCGGGGCGCGTGATCGCGAAGGGTGGTTCCCCCATCGCCGGCGCGCTGGTGACCGCGTCGCCGGAGCGCGTCCTCGGGCTGGACGACGCCCCCACGGCCCAGGTGGTCACCTCGGCCGACGGCCGCTTCGAGCTTCCGCCGCTCGACCCCGGCGCCTACCGCGTGCGGGCGCGCGCCGAGGGCCGCGCGCCGGCCGCGCTCCGCCGGGTCGCGCCGGGCGCGAAGGACCTCGTGCTCGAGCTGGCCGCCGGGGGACGACTGCGCGGGTGCGTGCGATCCGCGGCCGCCGGCGCGCCGGTGGCGCCGTTCACGGTGCTGGTGCTGGAGCGGCGCGGCCCGCTCCGGCTGGTGCCGCAGCGGACGCGGTCCGTCATCGATCCCTCGGGCTGCTACGCGCTCGACGACCTCGCCCCCGGCCCTGCGACGGTGGTGATCACCGCGCCGGGCTACGCGCCGTCCGGCGAGCGCGCGGTGGAGATCCCGGGCGACGGCGGCGAGGCGGTGGTGGACGCGGCGCTGGAGTCCGGGGGGCGGCTGACCGGGGTGGTGCGCGACGACGCCACCGGCGCGCCCATCGCCGGCGCACGGCTCTCGGTGGAGGGCGCGCTGCCGAGCGCCGCGGCGTCCACGTTCCCGGTGCTGTCGGAGGCGGTGAGCGGGACGGACGGGACGTTCGCGCTCGCGGGGCTGCCGGCGCGCTCCTCGATCTTCGTGGCCGCGGCCGGCCACCACGCGCGCGTGCTGGGCGGCGTGCAGGTCGAGCCGGGCGGGACGGCCGGGCCGGTGGAGGTGCGGCTCCGTCCCACGGCGGACGGCGAGGAGCCGCGGGTGGATCTGGCCGGCATCGGCGCGGTGCTGGCGCCGTCGGGCGACGGCCTGGCGGTGGCGCAGGTCATCGCCGGCGGCGGGGCCGCCGAGGTGGGGCTGGGCCGCGGCGACCTGGTCGTGGAGGTGGATGGGCGCCAGGTGGCCGAGCTGGGCATGGCCGGCGCGATCGACGCGATCCGCGGCCCGGAGGGCACGTCGGTGCTGCTGAAGGTGCGGCGCGGCACGTCCACGTTCGACGTGCGCGTGCCCCGGCGGCTGGTGCGCGGATAGCACGACGGGCCGGGAGCGCGACGCCCCCGGCCCGTTCGCATCCGCGCGCCGGACGCGCGCTCGACGTCAGTGCGTCCCGCCGCCGCCGGTGCCGGAGCCCGAGCCCGCGCCGCCGCTGGGCGAGCCGGAGCCCGCAGCGCCGCCGGAGCCGGTGTCGGACGAGCCCGGGTTCCCGCCGGTCGAGCCCGAGCTGCCGCCGGAGCCGGAGCCGGTCCCCATCGAGCCGGCGCCCGAGCTCCCGTGCGCCTTCCGCGCCTGGCGACCCGCGCCGAGCGCCTTCTGCGTCTGCTGCGCCGCCTTGAGGTGCCCCTGGAGCGTGCCGTGCGTCTGCTCGAGGAACGAGGCGAGCTCCTGGTGCTGGCCCTGGCGCGCCTGCTTCGCAAGCGTGGCGACCTCGCGCGTGTCCTTCCGGTGGTCCTCGACCATCACGGCCATGTAGGCCTTGTCGAAGGCGGCCCCGGTCTTCGAGGTCAGCTTGTCCGTCTGCTTCTGGGCCTTCGTCTGCTCCTTCTGGAAGGCGCTGCCGTTCAGGTCCACGCCCATCTGCTGCGCGGTCTGGGTGAGCTGCTCGTCCGCCTTCCGGTGGTCGTCCACCATCTGCTGCGCGAACTGCTTCACCTGCTCGTTCTGCGCGTGCTGCACGCCCATCTCGCCCATCTGCACCTCGGACAGGTTGGCCGCGTGCAGCTTCTGGAGCCCATCCTCGAGGGTCTTCGACATCTTCTTCGAGGACCCGTGCGCCGCCGAGCCCGTCCCGGTGCTGCCGGTCGCGCCCGGCGTCGCGCCGGTGGCGCTCGATCCGGCGTCGCTCGCGCCGGCGCTGCCGCCCGCGGAACCGGCGCCCATGCTGCCGGAGCCGCTCCCCATCGATCCCGAGCTGCCCGCGCTGCCGCGGTCACCCGCGGTGCTGCCCCCCGACTGCCCGCTCCCCGTGCTCCCGCCCGATCCGCCTGCGCCCTGCGCGACCGCCTGGCCGGCGAACGCGAGCGCCGCCGCGAGACCCGCGGCGATCCCCCAACGATTCCATTGCATCATCGATCGCTCTCCTTTGGGTTCCCGAATGCGTCGGCGAACAAGGTGGAGAGGGACCGAGCGATCCGCACGCTCCGCCCGAGCGTCCTCCCCGCGAGCAGCGGCCCCGGGGCCCGTGCCGCGCCCGTCTGCCACGCCCGGCCACCCCGCGCCGGCCCGCCGTTGCCGGGGCCCGGCGGCGGCGGGACGGCCGACCCGGCGAGGTGTCGGTGGGCCGCTCGGGAGGGAGGAGCGATGGCGACGTTCGCGCGACGGCGGCCCCGGGCAGCCCCTTCACCGCGAGACCCGGCCCGTGCTAACGCCATGGACATGAACTTCGACGAAACCCGCGCGAGCGGTGCCCCGCAGCAGGCCGGCCGCGCCGAGACCGTCCGGGCCGCGCTCGTCGTGGTCCACTCCGGCGACGCCGGCCGGCAGGGGACGCGCTACCCGCTCGGCGACGAGGACGTCACCCTCGGCCGCGACGACGGGAACACGGTGGTGATCGGGTCCGACCAGGCCTCGCGCCGGCACGCCCGCATCTTCGTGTCGGGCGGCGTGCACGTGCTGGTGGACCTCGACTCCACCAACGGCACGTTCCTGAACTCGAAGCAGGTGAAGGAGCAGACGCTCCGGCACGGCGACGTGCTCCGCATCGCCTCCACCGTGCTGAAGTACGCGGTGGACGCGTAGCCGCGCGCCGGCCCGCGCCTACATGAAGCCGAGCTGGAGCTTGGCCGCCTCGCTCATCCGCGACGGATCCCAGGGCGGGTCGAACACCAGGTCCACCTCGGCGTCCTTCACCCCGGGCACGCCCACCACCTTGCGGCGGACGTCGTCCACCAGCACCGGCCCGATGCCGCAGGCCGGCGCGGTCAGCGTCATGACGACCCGCACCTTGTGGCCGCCCTCGACCGGCTCGGCCGCGACCGCGTACACCAGCCCCAGCTCCACGATGCTGGCCGGGATCTCCGGGTCGTAGACGGTGCCGAGCGCGTCCCACACCTTCTGCTCCTCGAACGGCCCCTCGGCGGCGGCGCTGCGCTGCTGCTCGAACCGCCGCGCCTCCTCGACGAACGCGTCGCCGAGCGCGTCGGCGTCCTTGCCGTCGATGCGCACCAGCCCGCCCATCTCGGTCATGGCGGTGAACTGCCCGCCCAGCGCCTGCTGCACCACCAGCCAGGTGCCCTGCGGCAGCAGCACCAGGTGGCCGCTGGGCACCTGCACGGCCTCGACGTCACGATAGGTATGGGTGGGTGTGCGATCCATGTCCGCTCCTGCGTGCCTCGGCGCGCTGCC
Source organism: Anaeromyxobacter dehalogenans 2CP-1 (assembly GCF_000022145.1). Lineage (NCBI taxonomy): Bacteria > Pseudomonadati > Myxococcota > Myxococcia > Myxococcales > Anaeromyxobacteraceae > Anaeromyxobacter > Anaeromyxobacter dehalogenans. Next base: position 1,017,320 of record NC_011891.1, on the reverse strand, counting down.
TCGGGGGTGCTCGCTACTCGGTGCTGACCGGCGCGTCCTCGCCGCGCAGCGCCTGGCGGAGCGCGTGCCACGCGAGGCTCGCGCACTTCACGCGCGTGGGGTACTCGTGCACCCCGCCGAACACCGCCAGCTTGCCCAGCGCCTCCTCGTCCTCCGGCGCCGGGCCCTCGGTCACCAGCCGGTGGAAGCGCTCGAAGATCCGGTCCACCTCCTCGGCGGTCTTGCCCTTCACCACCCCGGTCATCACCGAGGCGGACGCCTTCGAGATGGCGCAGCCGCTCCCCTCGAAGCGCACCTCGGCCAGCCGGCCACCGTCCACCCTGGCGTGGACCACGAAGTGATCCCCGCAGAGCGGGTTCAGCCCCTCGGCGTGGTGGGTCTCCCCTGGCAGCGGACCGAAGTTGCGCGGCCGCTTGCCGTGGTCGAGGACCACCTCCTGGTACAGATCGCTCAGCTCCGACACGGGCAGGCTCCCTGGGACGGTCGGCGGCGACGGGACGCGGTCACGCGAACACCTCCCGGACCGCGTGCAGGCCGCGGACGAGCGCGTCCACGTCGGCCCGCGTGCTGTACGCGGCGAAGGAGGCGCGCACCGTGGCCGCCACGCCCATGCGCCGCATGAGCGGCTGGGCGCAGTGGTGCCCGGCGCGGACCGCCACCCCGTGGCGATCGAGGATGGTGCCGGCGTCGTGCGGGTGGACGTCGCCCGGGAGGAACGAGATGACGCCGGCCCGCCGCCGCGGCGTGCCGATCAGGCGGATCCCGGGGACCTCGCGGAGCGCGTCCAGCGCGTGGGCGATGAGCGCGTCCTCGTGCGCCGCCGCCGCCTCCAGCCCGACCGCGGAGAGCCAGTCGATGGCGGCCGCGAGCCCGACCGCGCCCGCGATGTTCGGCGTGCCGGCCTCGAACCGGTGCGGGACCGCGTTGAACGTGGTCTTCTCGAAGGAGACCGAGAGGATCATGTCGCCGCCGCCCTGCCACGGCGGCAGCGCGTCGAGGAGCGCCTTGCGCCCCCACAGCACCCCGATGCCGGTCGGCCCGTACAGCTTGTGGCCGCTGAACGCGTAGAAGTCGGCGCCGAGCGCGGGCAGGTCCACCGCGAGGTGCGGCACCGCCTGGGCGCCGTCCACCAGCACCGGCACGCCCTTCGCGTGCGCGCGCGCCACGATCTCGGCCACCGGGTTCACCGTGCCGAGCGCGTTCGAGACGTGGGCCACCGCCACGAGGCGCGTGCGCGGCCCGATCATCCGGTCGAGCGCCTCCACGTCGAGGTCGCCCGCGTCCGACACCGGCGCGGCGCGCAGCGTGGCGCCCTTCTCCTGGCAGAGGAGCTGCCACGGCACGATGTTCGAGTGGTGCTCGAGCTCGGTGACGAGGATCTCGTCGCCGGGCCCGACCCGCTGGCGCCCGAACGTCTGCGCCACCAGGTTCACCGCCTCGGTCGTGCCGCGCACGAACACCACCTCGTGCGGATCGCTCGCCCCCAGGAACCGGGCCACCTTCACGCGCGCCCCGTCGTAGAGGCGGGTGGCGCGCTCGGAGAGCAGGTGGACCCCGCGGTGCACGTTCGCGTTGTCCTCCTCGTAGTAGCGGCGGACCGCGTCGATCACCGCGCGCGGCTTCTGCGCGGTGGCGGCGCTGTCCAGGTACGCGAGCGGCTTGCCCCGCACCGGCCGCGCCAGGATGGGGAACTCGGCCCGCACCCGCTCGACGTCGAACGCGCCGCGCGCGCCCTCGCGCGCCTCCGGCCGCGCCGCCCGCCCGCCGGCCGCCTGTGCCTCCGCCGTGCTCATGCCGCCGCCTCCAGCACCTTCCGCCCCGCCGGCAGCCGCGCCGCGACGAGCTCCCGCGCGCGCGCGTGCAGGCCGGCCGGCCGCACCAGGTCCACCATCTCCGCCGCGAACGCCCAGATGAGCAGGCTGCGGGCCTCGGCCTCCTCCACCCCGCGCGAGCGCAGGTAGAACAGCGCCGCCTCGTCGAGCTGGCCCACGGTGCCGCCGTGGCCGCACTTCACGTCGTCCGCGAAGATCTCGAGCTGGGGCTTCGTGTCCACGATGGCGTCGTCGGAGAGGAGCAGGTTCGAGTTCATCTGGCGCGCGCTGGTCTTCTGCGCGCCCGGCTGGACCACGATCCGCCCGGCGAACACGCCGCGCGCGCGGCCGTCCAGGATGCCCTTGTACGTCTCGGTGGTGGTGCAGCGCGGGACCGCGTGCTCCACCCAGGTGAACGCGTCGGTGGTGCGCGCGCCGTCGGCCATGTAGAGCCCCGAAACGGCCAGCTCCGCGCCCTCGCCGGCCAGCCGCGCCCGCACCTCGCTGCGCGCGAGCTGCCCCCCCAGCGCCAGGCCGTGCGCGGTGAGGCGCGAGCGGGCCGCCTGCTCGGCGAACAGCGCGCTCACGTGGAACGCGCGCGCGCCCTCGTCCTGGAGCCGGAGGTGCTCGATCTCGGCGCCCTCGCCCAGCACCAGCTCCGTCACCGAGTTGGCGAGGTACGTGTCGCTCGTTCCGAGGTGCACCTCCGCGAGCGTGGCCCGGGCGCCCTCGCCGGCCACCACCAGCACCCGCGGGTGCACCGCCACCGCGCGCCCGGCCGCGCCGGTCGCGAAGACGAGCTCGATGGGCGCCTCCACGCGCGCGCCCGGGGGCAGCAGCAGGAACGCGCCGTCCTCCAGCAGGGCGCCGTTCAGCGCGGTGAACGCGAGCCCGTCCACGCGGGCCAGGCGGCCGAGGTGCGGCCGCACCGCCTCGGGCGCGTGGCGGAGCGCGTCCGCCAGGCTCCCCAGGACCGCGCCGGCCGGGAGCGGCGCCCCGCTCGACAGCTCGCGGCGGAAGCGGCCGTTCTCGAACACCAGGCGCGCGCCCTCGGGCGCGGGCCGGCCGGCGAGCAGCGCGCGCGCGGGGCCCTCGCCGTCGTCCGGCGCGGGCGCGAGCGACAGCGTCGAGAGCGCGGCCAGGCTGGTGAAGCGCCAGTCCTCGTGGCGGGGGGTGGGCAGGCCGGCCGCGCGGAAGGCCGCGAGCGCACCCGCGCGCGCGTCCGCCAGCCAGGCCGGCTCGCCCGCGCCGCCGCGGAACGCGGCCGCCAGGCTCTGCTCCGCCGGGGTCACGACAGCGCCCCCGCGCTGGCGGCGCGCTCCACCTCCGGCCGCGCGCCGTCCACCCAGGCGTAGCCGGTGCGCTCCAGCTCGTCGGCCAGCTCCGGCCCGCCGGAGCGCACGATGCGCCCGCCGGCCATGACGTGGATGCGGTCCGGCGCCACGTGCTCGAGCAGGCGCTTGTAGTGCGTCACGAGCAGCACGGCGCGGTCGGCCCGGCGCAGCGCGTTCACGCCGCGCGACACCACCCGCAGCGCGTCGATGTCGAGGCCGGAGTCGATCTCGTCGAGGATGGCGAGGCGCGGCTCCAGCACCGCCATCTGGAAGATCTCGTTGCGCTTCTTCTCGCCGCCGGAGAAGCCCTCGTTCACCGAGCGGCTGCCGAACGCCGGGTCGAGGTCCACCAGCTTCATCTTCTCGCGGGCCAGCGCGAGGAAGTCCATCGCGTCCAGCTCGTCCTCGCCGCGCGCCCGGCGGATCGCGTTCAGCGCGGTGCGCAGGAAGTAGAGGTTGCCGACCCCGGGGATCTCCACCGGGTACTGGAACCCGAGGAACACGCCCGCCGCGGCGCGCGCCTCGGGCGCGAGCGCGAGCAGGTCCTGCCCCAGGTACGTGGCGGTGCCGCCGGTGACCTCGTACGCCTCGCGGCCGGCCAGCACGCCCGCCAGCGTGGACTTGCCCGAGCCGTTCGGCCCCATGATCGCGTGGATCTCGCCCGCGCGGATCTCGAGGTCCACGCCCTTCAGGATGTCGCGGTCGGCGACCTTCGCGCGCAGCCCCTGGATGCTCAGCATGATGTGGTCCTTCACGGCCATGGCCTACCCGACGCTCCCTTCCAGCGACATGCCCACGGCGCTTCTGCGCGGTGATCGGAACGCTCCGAAGCTCCTGGGCATCATCCGACGCTCCCCTCGAGCGACATGCCCAGGAGCTTCTGCGCTTCCACGGCGAACTCCATGGGCAGCTCCTTCAGCACCTGCTTCGCGAAGCCGTTCACGATCATCGAGACCGCGTCCTCGTCGGAGATGCCGCGCTGCCGGCAGTAGAAGAGCTGGTCGTCGCTGATCTTCGAGGTGGTGGCCTCGTGCTCGACCTTGGCGGTCGGGTTGCGCACCTCGATGTACGGGAACGTGTGGGCGCCGCAGCGGTCGCCGATGAGCAGCGAGTCGCACTGCGAGTAGTTCCGCGCGCCGGTGGCGCCCTTCATCATCTTCACCAGGCCGCGGTAGGTGTTCTGCCCGCGCCCGGCGCTGATGCCCTTCGAGATGATGGTCGAGCGGGTGTCGCGCCCGATGTGGATCATCTTGGTGCCGGTGTCCGCCTGCTGGCGGTGGTTGGTGAGCGCCACCGAGTAGAACTCGCCCACCGACTCGTCGCCCTGCAGGATGCACGACGGGTACTTCCAGGTGATGGCCGAGCCGGTCTCCACCTGCGTCCAGCTGATCTTCGCCTTGCGCATGGCCTTGCCGCGCTTGGTGACGAAGTTGAAGATGCCGCCGCGCCCCTCGGCGTCGCCGGGGTACCAGTTCTGCACGGTCGAGTACTTGACGTGCGCGCCGTCGAGCGCGACCAGCTCGACCACCGCGGCGTGGAGCTGGTTCTCGTCGCGCATGGGCGCGGTGCAGCCTTCCAGGTACGACACGTACCCGCCCTCGTCGGCGACGATGAGCGTGCGCTCGAACTGGCCGGTGTCCTTCGCGTTGATGCGGAAGTAGGTGGACAGCTCCATCGGGCAGCGCACGCCCTTCGGCACGTAGACGAACGAGCCGTCGGAGAACACCGCGCTGTTCAGCGCCGCGAAGTAGTTGTCGGTCGAGGGGACCACCGAGCCGAGGTACCTCTCGACCAGCTCCGGGTGCTCGCGCACCGCCTCGGAGAACGAGCAGAACACGATGCCGAGGTCGGCGAGCTTCTTCTTGTAGGTGGTGGCGACCGAGACCGAGTCGAACACCGCGTCCACCGCCACGCCGGCGAGGCGCATCTGCTCCTCGAGCGGGATGCCCAGCTTCGCGAACGCGCGCTTCAGCTCGGGATCGACCTCGTCCATGGAGCCGAGCGCCTTCTTCTGCTTGGGCGCGGAGTAGTAGACGATGTCCTGGTAGTCGATCTTCGGGTAGTGGACGTTCGCCCAGGTCGGCTCCTCCATCGCGAGCCAGCGACGGTACGCCTCCAGGCGCCACTCGAGCATGAACCTCGGCTCGCCCTTCTTCGCCGAGATGAGGCGGATGACGTCCTCGGACAGGCCCTTCGGGACCTTGTCCTCCTCGATGTCGGTGACGAAGCCGTACCGGTACTTCTGCTCGGTCAGCTCCTTCAGCTGCTCCGCGGTGCTCATGAGACGTGGGCTCCCAGGGTGACGACGTCCACGGTGTCGGCGTTCTTCGGGTCGTTGGAGTGCTGCAGGACGATGGACGAGAGCGGCAGCCCTCGCAGCGCGCCCTGGATGGCGCGGGAGACGGGGTCCCAGCTCGCCTTGGCCGGGCAGGTCGCCTCGAGGCCGCACGCGTCGGGCTGCGCGCCGGGCTCCACGCACGAGGTGAGCGCGATGGGGCCCTCCAGCGCCTCGACGATCTCCGCGATGGAGATGGCGTCGGCCGGCCGGGCGAGCCCGTAGCCGCCGTGCCGCCCGCGGTGCGAGAGCACGAGCCCCGCCTTCGACAGCTCCTTGCAGAGCTTGGAGACCGTCGGGAGCGGGACCTTGGAGCGCTCGGCGAGATCCTGGGCGGTGAGGGTGCCCTCCCCCGCCCTCGCCAGGTTCGCGAGGATCACGATCGCGTAGTCGGTGAGCTTCGACAGCCTGATCATCGATCGGCCTCCGCGGGCCGGAGCGGGCGCTCACGGCGTGCGCGCCACGTGCGCGCACCCGGTGAGAGCCATCATGGACCGAAACAGTCCAGATACCCATTCATTTAACGGGCGGGGCCGCGGATGCATGCCTATCGGGCCAGGGAAAGCCCCGACGAGGTAACCGGCCGACGGAACTAGGGTTCCGGGTAGGTGCCGCGGTGCAGCGGCCCGTCCACCGAGCGGCCGGCCACGTCGAGGTACAGGTGGTCGGAGACGATGGTGAGGGCGGCCTTCAGCCGGCGGTCCTCGTGCGCCCCGAGCGCCCCGAGCAAGTCGGGATCTACTGCGGCCAGCTCCGCACGCGCCAGGCGATCGAGCCGGAGCTTCCGGGCTTCCTGGAGGAAGGCCTCCATCGTGCGCGGTCCCTCGAACAGGACCGCCACGCGCGCGCCCGCGTTCTGGGACACGTCGCGCACCACCCGCTCCGGCGACGGCCGTCCGACGCGCACCAGGAGCGCGGCGCGCCCGTCCGGCTGGAGCGCCAGCACGTCGGCCGCGTCCGGCTCGCACAGCCCGGGCCCGAGCGCGATGCCCTCCTCCCACTGCCAGGCGAGCGCCAGCGCCCGCAGCCAGACCCGCTCCATCGTCTCCGAGGGGTGGCGCGCGATGCGCAGGGACAGGGCGCGCTCCACGCCACGATCGACGTGCGCGAGCTGGAGGTCGAGCTGGTGGAGGGTGGAGGGGAGCGCCATGGGCCGCAGTGATGGCGGAAAGCGCGCCGGAACGCCAGCCGGGACGCCACGGAGGCGGATCGCCCGGGCGCGGGGTGGGAGGGTCGCCCACGTTCCGCGGCCGGCATGCGCGGCGCTATCCTGCCGCACCCCATGCTCCCGCCCTCGCGTTCCCTCCTGCTCGCGCTCGCGCTCGCCGGCGCGCCCGCCGCGCGCGCCTCGGACGAGGTCCCGCTGCCGCCTCCGCCCGCGCCGGCCCGGCCGGCGGCCGCCGCCGCCGCGGACGACGTGCCGCTCCCCCCGCCTCCGCGCCTCGCGGCCCGGGCGACCCCGGCCCGCACGCCGTGGCTCGGGGTGTCGATCGACGCCGGCGCGCCGGAGGGGCTCACGCTCTCGCTGGCGTGGCGGCCGGTGCCGGCGCTGCGCGCGTTCGCGGGCCCGGCCTGGAACACCGCGGCGCCGGGGCTCCACGCCGGCCTCGCGCTCGTCCCCTGGCAGTGGGCGGTCTCGCCGGCGCTCTCGGTGGAGGGCGGGCGCTTCTTCGACGGCGACGTGTCACGCTACGTGAACGATGGCGTGCCGGACGGCATGAAGCCGCTGCTGAAGAAGGTCGGGTACGCCTGGGCCGCGGCGCACCTCGGGCTCGAGCTCGGCTCGCAGCGCGGCCTCGCGTTCTCGGTGCGCGGCGGGGTGGCCTGGGTCCGCGCGCAGGCGTCCGGCACCGCGGTCAGCGGCGATCCGGGCGGCACGCAGGTCACCTACCGCGACCCCCGCGTCACGGCGCTCATCCCGTCGGTGAAGCTCGGGCTCCAGTACTTCTTCTAGGACGTCCCATGCGCCCCGCCCGCCTCCGCACCCTCCCCGCCCTGCTCCTGCTCCTCGCCGCGTGCGGCCCGCTCGGCAAGGCCACCATCGAGGTGCCCGAGCTCCGGCTCACGCTCCCCTCGCAGCGGTTCCCCGCGTACCGCGGGGGCGGCGTGGGGAACTGCGGCCCGGGCTGCCTCTCGACCGACCTCGGCTACGATCTCGGGGCCGAGGTGGACCGCCTCTCGGATCCGGCGGTCGACTCCCGGCTCTGGCTGGAGCAGGTCGACCTCGCGCTCGCGGCCGGGTCGGGCACCGACCTGCGCGGCCTCGCGGCGGTGGTCCTCTCGGTCTACCCGCCGGCGGGCGGCGCGCCGGTGCCGATCGCCCGCTACGACCGCCCGTCGGGCGCCGTGCCCACCGCCATCGCCGTGCCCACCGCCATCGCGGTGACGGGGGCGCCGGGCGTGGACCTGGCGCGCTACCTGGACGCCGGCGTGCTGCGGGTGCGGGCGGAGCTCACCTACGACGCGCCCACCCCGGCGTTCGACGCCGACGTGTCCGCCCGGTTCCGCCTGGAGATGGAGCTCGACGCCTCCCAGCTGCTATGAGCGGTGCGCGCGCACCAGCGCGAGCAGCGCGGCGCCGAACTCCTCCAGCTTGCGCGGCCCGACGCCCTTCACGTCCAGCAGCGCGTCCTCGGCGGCGGGGCGCTGGAGCGCGATCTCCGCCAGCGTCGCGTCGGAGAACACCACGTAGGCCGGGACGCCGCGCTCCTTCGCCTCGCCGGCGCGCCAGGCGCGGAGCGCCTCGAACAGCTCCACGTCCGCCTCGGCGGTCTCGACCGGCTCGGCGCGCGTCCGCCCCCGGCCCGCCCCCTCGCGGCGCGCGCGCTCGCCGCCCCGCCGCTCGCGGGCGCCGCGCGGCAGCGCCGGCGCCGAGGCGAGCACGTCCTCGCCGGTGCACCGGTCGCAGGCGTCGCCGCAGGGGTCGATCCGCTCCCCGAACCAGCCCACCAGCCGCTCGTGCCGGCAGCCGTCCTCGTCGGCCAGGCGGAACATGGAGCGCGCCATGCGCCGCTGCACCTCGGCGACCTCCGGCTCGGCGTCGTCGAGGAGCCGGTCCCAGCTCATCACGTCGGCCCACGAGTAGAAGAGCACGCAGTCGCTCTGCGCGCCGTCGCGGCCGGCGCGGCCGATCTCCTGGTAGTACGCCTCGACGGAGCGCGGCAGGTCGCGGTGGATGACGAAGCGGATGTCCGGCTTGTCGATCCCCATGCCGAACGCCACCGTCGCCACGACCACCTCGAGCGCGCCGGACTGGAACTCGTCCTGCACCCGCGCGCGCACGTCCGGCTCGAGGCCGGCGTGGTACGCGCCGGCGCGCACCCCGTGGTCGCGGAGCAGCTCGGCGGTCTCCTCCACCGACCGCCGGGAGAGCGCGTACACGATGCCGCTCTGCCCGCGGCGCGCGCGCACCAGGCGCAGCAGCGCGTCGCGGGTGCGCACCCCCTCGCCCTTCTTCACCGCGGAGATGCGCAGGTTGCGGCGGAGGAACGAGCCGCGGACGACCAGCGGGTCGGCCATGCCGAGCTGGCCGGCGATGTCGCGCACCACCTCGCGGGTGGCGGTGGCGGTGAGCGCCAGCACCGGCGCGCGGAAGCGGGCCTTCAGCCCGGCCAGGTTGCGGTAGGCGGGGCGGAAGTCGTGGCCCCAGTGGCTGATGCAGTGGGCCTCGTCCACCGCGATGAGCGAGAGCGCGGTGCCCTCCAGCGCGTCGCCGACGGACGCCTCCAGCCCCTCGGGCGCCGCGTAGAGCAGCTCCAGCTCGCCGCGCCGGAGCGCCCGGACCCGCTCGCGCCGCTCCTCCGGCGAGAGCGTCGAGTTGAGGAACGCGGAGCGCAGGCCCACCCGCGCCATGGCGTCCACCTGGTCCTTCATGAGCGCGATGAGCGGCGAGACGACGAGCGTGGTCCCGCCCAGCAGCCGCGCCGGGATCTGGTAGGTGAGCGACTTGCCGGCGCCGGTGGGCATGACGCCGATGCAGTCGCGCCCGGCCACCACCGCGTCCACGATCTCCTGCTGGCCGGGGCGGAAGGCGGCGTGGCCGAACACCTCCTGCAGCAGGGCCCGGGCCGCGCCGGGCGCGGGCGGCGCGGCCGCCGGGGCGCGGGCCAGCGCGACGGCCACCGCGCGCAGCCGCTCCACCGTGTCCGGCCCGAACAGCGCCGGCGCCTCGCGCCACCGCTCCCGCAGCGCCTCGAGCCGCTCCGCGCAGCGCCGTCGCGCCGCCGGATCCGCCGGCGCGTCCACCTCGGCCGCGCGGGCGAGATCCCGGACCTCGTCCTCCACCTCCCGGAGCGCGGGGGCGCGGCTGTCGGCGTCGCTGGCCAAGTCCGGCGGAATCTAGACGAGCCCGGCCGTTTGTGGAACGGGCCGCGAGGCGAATCTCGCGCGGGACCGACTCCAGCGGGGCGGGTCACGGAGACGTCCGCTCCGGTGTTTCCGGGGGCCCTGCGTTCGCTCGAAGCCGGGGGGCCGTGGGTGCGGGTCCTCGTGTGCGCTCCCGCCCTCGCCCGCTCCCGCGACGTGGAGAAGGAATGCTCGGCGCGGGGCTTCGGTCGTAGGACGCGCGCGGATCGCGTCCGATACACCTGGGCGCGCTCGCGAACTCGGCCGCGCGTATCGCTGGCGCGACGCGCGGCCTCAGACACGCTCGCCGCGCACGCCGGCTGGATACGCGCGCGAGAGGGGGCGTCGCGGGCTGCGCCTGCGCTGACAGTCGCGGTCGCGGGCGAGGGCGTACGCGCTGCGGACGGGAAGCGTACTGGCGGCTTCGAGGGGCACCGGTCGAAGGGGCCGGGCGCGCGGGTCCTCACCACGCCTCCCATCCACGTCAGGCCGCCACCGGAGTCGGTCCGGGCGGTCGCGCCGGCGCGCAGCGAAGCAAGCCCACGGCACGTCCCCAGGATCCGAGACCTGCACCGCCGTGGACAGCCGCTGCGCTGCCCACCGGATCCGCCGTCGCGGCGCCGCACGCGCGGCTGGCCCGTCCGGTGCGTCGGCTTGCACGATCCCACGGGCCCGGTTCCGGCGATCCATCCAACGTCACTGGCCTTGCGGAGCGAGCACCGCCGCGAGCGCCCGGAACCGCCGACCTGGCGGCCCGTCTCCAGGACAGGGCCCGCTGGACGTAGCCCTGCGTCCGAACAGGTCGGCAACCCGCCCACGAACGACGACGGGCGCGGCCCCGGAGGACCGCGCCCGCGAAGCGCTTCGACGACGAGTCGCGGACTACTTCGCGACCTTGGCGTCCTCGACGATGACCGGGTACGCGTAGCCGGCGCCGAAGTCCTTGTCGACGCGGACGGTGCCCTTCACGGTCACCACCTCGCCGACCGAGGTGCGGTCGGTGGTCGTGACGGTGAGGTCGTTGTCCTTGCCGGCGGTGCCCGACCCGTCGCGCAGGTGCAGCCAGTTCTTGCCCATGATGCCCTCGTTGTACTTCACCACCTTGCCGCGGATGGTGACGGGCTTCTCCTTGAGCGTGACCTTCTGCGCGTGCACCTCGGCCACGGTGCGCGCGTCGGTGCCGCTGGCCTTCGGGACCTTCACCTCGCCGACCTCGGTCGGGCCCGCCGCGGCGGCCGCGTGCTGCGCCGCCATGTCGGGCTGGGCGCCGCCGCCCATGCCGCCGCCCATGCCCGGGGGCATGCCGGCCGGCGCCGCGCCGCCCATGCCGGGCATGCCGGCGGGCGCGGCCGCGGCCTCGCCGCCGCCGAGCGTGCCGAAGTAGACCACGTCGAACTTGCGCTGCAGCGTCTTCGACTCGAAGCCGTTCATCGGCATGGCGCCGACGATCGAGACCTCGGCGCCGACCTTCACGTCCGACTGCGGGACGGCGGCCCAGGCCTCGCCGCTGGCGGTCTGCAGCTTGAGGTAGACGTACGGAGGCGCGTCGAGGCGCTCGAGGACCTTGCCCGCCACGGGCGCGGCCGCGGGCGCGCCGGCCGGCTGGGCGGCGGCGGGCTGCTGCGGGGGCGGGGGCTGCTGCTTCTTGCATCCCGCCACGGCGAGCGCGGAGAGCAGGACGACCGACAGACGACGCATGTGAAGTGACCTCCGTGAATCGAGATTTCGCGTTCCCCCGGTCTGAGGGCGCCGTAGCATAAACCCAAGCCGGGCCGAATTCGATCCCGAAAAGCTCCGGATGGGGCGTCCACCGGAGGTGGGAGGCGGGGGCCCGCCCGCTCAGCCCCTCAGCTTGTAGCCGGACCGGAGGAGCGCGTACGCGCCGCCCACCGAGATCGCGGCCAGCAGCGCCAGCATCGCCGCCCCCACCCATGGAGCGGCGTCGGAGATCCCGAGCATCCCGAACCGCACCCCGTCCACCATGTAGAAGATCGGGTTGAGCGCGGTGAGCCGCCGGAGCGCCGGCGGGAGCATCTCGATCGAGTAGAAGACGCCGCCCAGGAACGTGAGCGGCGTGATGAAGAACGTCGGGAAGAAGTTCACCTGCTCGAACGTGCTGGCCCAGATGGCCGTGACGACGCCGAGCGCGGCGAACACGACCGCGACGAGCACCAGCAGCGCCACCGCCGTGAGCGGGTGCGCGAGCTGGAACCCACCGAACAGGCCGGCCACCACCCACATCACCCCGCCCACCAGGATGCCGCGCACCACCGCCGCGCCCATGAAGCCGGCCAGCACCTCGCCGTAGGAGAGCGGCGAGACGAGCAGGTCCACCATGGTGCCCTGCAGCTTCATCACGAACAGCGACGAGGCGCTGTTGAGGTAGGCGTTCGTGACCACGCCCAGCGTCACCAGGCCGGGCACGATGAAGCGCGCGTAGGGCACGCCCTCGACGTCGGCGAGGCGGGCGCCCAGCGAGTAGCCGAACACCACGAAGTAGAGCGTGGTGGTCACGAGCGGCGAGAGCAGGGTCTGCCCCGGTACGCGCAGGAACCGGCGCACCTCCTTCGCGAACAGCGTCCGCAGTCCCAGGGAGATCATCGGTCCCCCCGCGCCTGTCCACCGGCCAGGAGCCGGACGAACACGTCCTCGAGCGTGGTGCGCCGGGTCTCCACGTCCTTCACCCCCAGGCCTGCCGCGGCCGCGGCGCGCAGCGCCGGGCCGAACCCCTCGCCGGCCGGTACCTCCACCGCCACCGCCGCGCCGCCCTCCTCCAGCTTGCCGCCCAGCGCCGCCAGCGAGGGCGGGACCACCGCGCGCGGCACGTCCAGCACCAGCCGCAGCGTCTTCGCGCCGTGCTGGCGGAGCAGCTCGGCCTTGCCCTCCAGCGCCAGGAGGCGGCCGCGGTCGATCACGCCCACGCGGTCGGCCAGCTCCTCCGCCTCCTCGAGGTAGTGCGTGGTGAGGACCACCGTGGTCCCGCGGGCGCGCAGCGTGCGCACGTACTCCCAGAGCGAACGGCGCAGCTCGACGTCCACCCCGGCGGTGGGCTCGTCCAGGAACAGGACCTTCGGGTCGTGCACCAGCGCCTTGCCGATGAGGAGGCGGCGCTTCATGCCGCCGGAGAGCGCGCGGCTGTTCACGCTGCGCTTCCCGAGCAGGTCGAGCGCGCGGAGGATCTCCACCAGCCGCTCCTCGGCGAGCGGCACGCCGAAGTAGCCGGCCTGGATGCGGAGCGTCTCCTCCACCGTGAAGAACGGGTCGAAGTTGATCTCCTGCGGGACGAGGCCGATGGCGCGGCGGGTGTCGCGGTAGTCGCGCACCACGTCCTTGCCCAGCACGCGCACCTCGCCCTCGGTGGCCCGGAGCAGGCCGGAGATGATCGAGATGAGGGTGGTCTTGCCGGCGCCGTTCGGGCCGAGCAGGGCGAAGATCTCGCCGGCGCGGATCTCGAGGTCCACGCGCTCCAGCGCGGTCAGCCCGCCGAACTGCTTGCGGACCCCGCGGATCTCCACGACGGGTTCCATGGGTCGCGCGAATCTAGCGTGACCCGCGGGCGTCCGCTCGACTTCCTGCATGCGCGTCCGTGCGCCGCCCGTGCGCAGGAACGCCGCCCGTCGTATGGTGGTCGCGGCGAGCCGCCCCGCCCCCCGACGGATCGAGCAGATGCCACCGCCCGGCCACGACCAGATCCAGCGCGAGGAGCTGTCCCGGCTGTTCGGGCAGCTCGTCGGCGCGCGCCTGCTGCTGGTGCCGCTGCTGGTCGGCACGGGCGCCTGGATCGCCTGGGAGGAGCCGGCGGGGTGGCGGCGCGCGCTGCTCGGCGGCCTGCTGGTGCCGGTCTCGGCGTTCTTCATCGTCGAGTACGCCCGCTTCCGGCGGCGCGGCGGCCTCGCGCCCGGCCAGGTCCGGCTCAACCTCTCGGTGGCGGTGATCGCGCAGATGCTGCTCACCGCGGCGACGGGCGGCCTCCAGAGCCCGTTCGTCTACGTGTCGGTGCTCCTGGCGGTGATCGTGAACGTGTTCGTCCGCCCGCCGGTGTCCTCCTGGCTCACCGCGTTCCAGGTGGTGGCCGTCTGGGCGCTCGCCGGGGTCGGCGCCGCCGGCGCGGCACCGCTCGAGATCGAGCTCCTCGGCGGGGCGGCGCGGCGGGCGGTGCCGGTGGGGCTGTGGCTGCACGCGGCGCTCCTCACCGTCGTGCTGGTGGCGATCGCCTTCGCCGGACGGGCCGGCCGCAAGGTGTTCGAGGCCATCATCCGGCGCGCGCTCGCCGCGCAGCAGGACTCGCTCCGCGCCTACGCCGAGCGCGCCGAAGAGCTGACCGCCCTCTCCGGCGAGATCGCGCACGAGCTGAAGAACCCGCTCGCCAGCGTGAAGGGGCTGGCCGGCCTGCTCGCGCAGGGGGTCGGCCCGGGCAAGCCCACCGAGCGGCTCGCGGTGCTCCGCCAGGAGGTGGACCGGATGCAGACCATCCTGGACGGCTTCCTCAACTTCTCCCGGCCGCTCGTGCCGCTCGTGCTCGACGACTGCGACGTGGCCGCGCTGGCGCGCGAGGTCGCGGCGCTGCACGAGGGGCTGGCGCGCGAGCGCGGCGTGGCGCTCGAGGCGCGCGGCGCCGGGGTCCGCGCGCGCTGCGATCCACGCAAGGTGAAGCAGATCCTGGTGAACCTGGTGCAGAACGCGCTCGACGCGAGCCCGGCGGACGCCGCGGTGGAGCTGGTGGCGACGCCGGTGCGCGGCGGCGGGGCGCGCATCCTCGTGCAGGACCGCGGCCCGGGGCTCGACCCCGCGGTGCGCGACGCCGCGTTCTCGCCCGGCTTCACCACCAAGGCGAGCGGCTCCGGGCTGGGCCTCACCATCGCCCGGTCGCTGGCGCGGCAGCACGGCGGCGACCTGGTCCTCTCCCCGCGCACGGGCGGCGGGATGGTGGCCGAGCTCACCCTGCCCGCGACCCCCGCCGGCGCGGGGACGGGAGCGCTGGCATGAGCGAGCAGCCGGAGCGGCGCGGCGGGGCGCGGGTGCTGGTGGTGGACGACGATCCGGGCGTCCGCTACACGCTGCGCGAGATCCTCGCGTCGGAGGGGCTGGAGGTGGAGGAGGCGACCGACGGCGAGGCGGCGCTGGAGAAGCTCGGCGCGCAGCCGTGCCCGCTCGTGCTCACCGACCTGCGCATGCCGCGCCTGGACGGCATGGCGCTGCTCCGCAAGATCACCGCCGGCCACCCGGCCACGCGCGTGGTGGTGATCACCGCGCACGGCTCGGAGCGGCAGGCGGTCGAGGCGGTGAAGGCCGGCGCCTACGACTACTTCAAGAAGCCGTTCGAGACCGAGGAGCTGCTGGCCGTGGTGCGCCGCGCGGTCGAGGCGCTGCGGCTCGCCGACGAGAACGAGCGGCTGGCCGGCGAGCTGGCCCTGTCGCGGTCGATGGTGTTCTCCTCGGAGGCCATGCGCCGGCTGGCGGTGCTGGTGGGCCGGGTGGCGCCGCGCGACGTCACCGTGCTCATCACCGGCGAGAGCGGCACCGGCAAGGAGCGCGTCGCCGAGGCCATCGTGCGCGCGTCGCGCCGGGCCGGCGGGCCGTTCGTCCGGTTCAACTGCGCCGCGCTCTCGCCGGAGCTGGCCGAGGCCGAGCTGTTCGGCCACGTGAAGGGCGCGTTCACCGGGGCGGTGCGGTCGCGGCCCGGCCTGTTCGGCGAGGCCGATGGCGGGACCATCCTGCTCGACGAGGTGGGCGAGCTGGCGGCGCCGGCGCAGGGGAAGCTCCTGCGCGTGCTGCAGGAGGGCGAGGTCCGGCCGGTGGGCGACGAGAAGGCGCGCACCGTGGACGTGCGGGTCATCGCCGCCACGCACCGCGACCTGCAGGAGCTGGTGCGCGCCGGCCGTTTCCGCGAGGACCTCTACTACCGGCTCGACGTGGTCCACCTCTCCATCCCGCCGCTCCGCGACCGCCCCGAGGACATCCCGGTGCTGGCGCGCCACTTCCTGGAGCGCTTCGCCGATCGCTTCGGCGCGTCGCCGCTGCACGTGCCGCCGGCGCTGTTCGACCGCCTGGCGGCGCACCGCTGGCCGGGCAACGTGCGCGAGCTGGAGAACGCCATCGAGGGGCTGGTGGCGCTCTCGCCGCCGGACGGCCTCGACCTGTCGCTCCTGCCGGGCGAGCCCGCCGCCGGCTCGCCCGAGGCGCCGGCGGAGGAGAGCACGCCGCTCCCGCTCAAGCAGCGCGTCGAGGCGTACGAGCGCGGGCTCATCGTGGACGCGCTGCGCGCCGCGCGCGGGAACCGGAGCGAGGCGGCGCGCCGGCTGGGCATGTCGCGCGTCACGCTGCACGACAAGCTCCGCAAGTACGGGCTCGCCGGGGGCGACGAGGAGGCGGGCGAGCGCTAGCGCTGGTGGCGCCCACCTCGCGGGCGCGCGCGCGTGCCCCAACTTCCCTCCCCGCCGGAGGCGCCGCCGGGCGCGCGCGCGCCGCATCGTGCCGGTGATGGCGCCTGCCCTCACCCTCGCCGCCGTGCTCCTCGCCGCCCAGCCGGCCGGCGAGCTGCGCGTCCCCGACCTCCGGCCGCCCGCGCCCGAGACGCTCCCGGGCGGCGTGCGCGTCCTCGATCGCGGCCCGTTCGGCACCGGGGAGCTGGCCGGCTCGGGCGCCGGGCTGCTGCTGGGCGACGCGGCGGTGATCGCGGCCACCTACGCCACGTTCAAGCTCTTCACCACCGGCACCGTCTCGGCGTCGGTGGGCAACTTCCGGCGGGCCGCGTTCGGGCTCGCGGCGGTCACGCTGTTCGTGCCGCCGCTCGGCGCGGTGCTGGGCGGGATGCTCGGGCGCAACGGGCCGTCGGCGGGGAGCGCGTGGAAGGCGTTCGCGCTCTCGCTGGTGGGGCACGCCGCGGCGCTCCTGGTGGGCTACCTCGCCGCGCCGGCCTACTGGGCGGTGCTGCCGGTCCAGCTCGCCACCATGACCACCGGGACCTCGGTGGGGCTGCACTGGGGCCCCCGGGCGCGGACGCTCGACGCGCGCGACGCGCCGCGGCCGGGCGGCGGCGACCAGGCCGTGGCGGCGGCGCCGGTGGCGTTCCGCGGCCCGCCGGTCTGCCCCGACCCCGGCGCCTGACCTCCGGCGCCCGCCCGCCGTCGGCGGTTCGCCCGGCACGCGCCCCTGCCGCGACCTGGGCAGGATTCACCGAGAGGGGTTATGTTGCGCGCGCCCGAAACGGCCCTTGGAGGGTGGCACCGATGTCGAACGGCGCTTTCCGCATCCCCGATCCCCGCAACGAGCCGGTCCTCTCCTACGCGCCCGGCACCCCCGAGCGCGCCGCGCTGAAGGCGCGCCTCGCCGAGCTGTCCTCGCGGGAGATCGAGATCCCGCTGGTCATCGGCGGGCGCGAGGTGCGCACGGGGCGCATCGCCGAGGTGCGCGTGCCGCACCGCCACGGCCAGCGCCTGGCGCGCTTCCACCAGGCCGGGCCCGCCGAGGTCCAGGCCGCCATCGAGGCGGCGCTCGAGGCGCGCAAGACCTGGTCCGCCATGCCGCCGCACGATCGCGCCGCCGTGCTGCTCAAGGCCGCCGACCTGCTGGCCGGCCCGTGGCGCCAGACGCTGAACGCCGCCACCATGCTGGGCCAGTCGAAGACGCCCTACCAGGCGGAGATCGACTCCGCCTGCGAGATCATCGACTTCTGGCGCTGGAACCCGCACTTCATGGAGCGGATGCACCACGACCAGCCGGTCTCGCCGCCCGGCCAGTGGAACCGCACCGAGTACCGCGCGCTGGAGGGCTTCGTCTTCGCGGTCACGCCCTTCAACTTCACCTCCATCGCGGCGAACCTGCCCACCGCGCCGGCGCTCATGGGCAACACGGTGGTGTGGAAGCCGGCCTCGAGCGCGATCTACTCGGCCTGGCACGTGATGAAGGTGCTGGAGGCGGCCGGCCTGCCCCCCGGCGTCATCAACTTCGTGCCCGGCCCCGGCCGCGCGGTGGGCGATCCCGCGCTCGGCAGCGCCGACCTCGCCGGGCTGCACTTCACCGGCTCGACCGGCGTGTTCCAGCAGATGTGGCGCACCATCGGCGAGAACCTGCCGCGCTACCACGGGTACCCGCGCATCGTGGGCGAGACCGGCGGCAAGGACTTCGTGTTCGTGCACCCCTCCGCCGACGTGGACGCGTCCGCCACCGCGCTCGTCCGCGGCGCGTTCGAGTACCAGGGCCAGAAGTGCTCGGCCGCCTCGCGCGCCTACGTGCCGGAGAGCCTCTGGCCGCAGCTCCGCGAGCGGCTGCTCGGCATGGTGGCCGAGATCAAGATGGGCGAGGTGGAGGACTTCACCACGTTCATGGGCGCGGTCATCGACCGCGGTGCGTTCGACTCGATCCGCAAGCACATCGGCGTGGCGCGCGCGTCGTCCCAGGCCAAGATCCTGGCGGGCGGCGGCTGCGACGACTCGAAGGGCTTCTTCGTCGAGCCCACCGTCATCGAGACGGTGAACCCGCACTTCAAGCTCATGGAGGAGGAGATCTTCGGGCCGGTGCTGACCGTGTACGTCTACGCGGACATCCGCCTCGACGAGGCGCTCGAGCTCTGCTCCACCACGTCGCCGTACGGGCTCACCGGCGCGATCTTCGCCCGCGATCGCGACGCGGTGGCCGACCTCACCCGGCGCCTCGCCGACACGGCCGGCAACTTCTACGTGAACGACAAGCCGACCGGCGCGGTGGTCGGCCAGCAGCCGTTCGGCGGCGCGCGCGCCTCCGGCACCAACGACAAGGCCGGCAGCATCGCGAACCTGTACCGCTGGGTCTCGATTCGCTCGATCAAGGAGACGTTCGACCCGGCGGTCCGCTTCGAGTACCCGTACATGCGCGAGAGGTAGCGCGGCGCGGACCGGCCGGGCTTGTCCCGGCGCCGGCTTCGGGCTACTTCCTCGCCCCCGTGAGCCTCGTCTCCGCCAGCCGGCTGTCGCTCGCGTACGGCCCCAAGGTCCTGTTCGACCGCGCCGCCTTCTCCATCGGGCCGCACGATCGCATCGGGCTGGTGGGCGCGAACGGCACCGGCAAGTCCTCGCTGCTGCGCATCCTGGCCGGCCAGATCGCGGCGGACGAGGGGGACCTGGTGTTCCGCCGCGGCGCGCGGGTGGGCTACCTGCCGCAGGACGTGTCGGAGCTGGCGGACCTGCCGCTGGTCGACGCGGTGCTCGCCACCGTGCCCGGGCGCGCCGCGCTCGAGGACCGGCTGGCCGGCGCCGAGGCCGCGCTCGCCGCGGCGGCCACGGCCGAGGAGCAGCTCGAGCAGTCGCAGGCGCTCGCCGAGCTGCACGAGGAGCTGGACCACTTCGAGGAGCACTACGGCCGGCGCCGGGCCGAGCGGATCCTCTCGGGCCTGGGCTTCCGGCCCGGCGACCTGGACCGCCCCGCCCGCACCTTCTCCGGCGGCTGGAAGATGCGCGCGGCGCTGGCCGGGCTCCTGCTGCAGGCCCCCGACCTGCTGCTGCTCGACGAGCCCACCAACCACCTCGACGTGCCGACGCTCACCTGGTTCGACGCGTTCCTGCGCGGCACGCGCAAGGCGGTGGTGCTCATCTCGCACGACCGCGACTTCCTGAACCGGCAGATCGACCGGGTGCTGGCGCTCGAGCCGGAGGGGCTGCGCGCGTACGCCGGGAACCACGACGACTACCGCCGCCAGCGGGCCGAGGAGGAGGAGCGGCTGCTCGCGCAGGCGGAGCGGCAGGAGGCGAAGCGCGCCCAGCTCGAGGCCTTCATCGAGCGGTTCGGCGCGAAGGCCACCAAGGCGCGGCAGGCGAAGTCGAAGGAGAAGCTGCTCGAGAAGATGGAGGAGGTGCAGGTCCTCGAGCACCGCGCCACGCTGCGCTTCCGGTTCGCCGAGGCGCCGCGCTCCGGGCGCGAGGTGCTGCGGCTCGAGGGCGTGCGCAAGGCGTTCGGGCCGCGGGTGGTCTACCGCTCGCTCGACGCGGCCATCCAGCGCGGCGAGCGGGTGGGCGTGATCGGGCCGAACGGCGCGGGCAAGTCCACGCTGCTGAAGCTGGTGGCGGGCGAGCTCGCGCCGGACGGCGGCGAGGTGAAGCTCGGCCACGGCGTGCTCGCCGGCTACTACGCCCAGCACCACTTCGAGCGGCCCGAGCACCCGGAGGACGCCGCCGGCGCCATGCGCACGTTCGGCACGCTCGACCCGGACCGCACCGTGCTCGACACGCTCTGGGACCTCGTGCCGGACCGCGGCGAGGCCTACGTGCGCAGCGTGGCCGGGTCGTTCCTGTTCTCCGGCGACGACGTGGAGAAGCGGGTGGGCGTGCTCTCCGGCGGGGAGCGCGCGCGGGTGGCGCTCGCGAAGCTCCTGCTCGTGCCGGCGAACCTGCTGGTCCTCGACGAGCCCACCAACCACCTCGACCTCGACTCCTCCGAGGCGCTCATCGACGCGCTGAAGGGCTACGACGGGACGCTCCTGTTCGTCTCGCACAACCGGAGCTTCCTGAACCAGCTCGCCACGGTGATCTGGGAGGTGAAGGACGGCGGGATCGTCCCCTGCCCGGGCAACCTCGACGACTGGCTGTACCACCAGCGCCAGCTCGAGGCGGCCGGCGCCGCCGACGGCGCCCCCGGGGCGGCGGGCGGCAAGGGCGGCGACGGGGCCGCGCGGGCCGCGCCGGCCAGCGAGAAGGAGCGGCGCCGCGCCGAGGCGGAGGCGCGCAACGCGCGCGCCCGCCGCGAGAAGCCGGTCCGCGACGAGATCGCCCGCCTCGAGGCGCGCATCGCCGAGCTGGAGCAGGACGAGAAGGAGACCACCGCCCGGCTCGCCGATCCGGCGCTGTACCAGGACTTCGCGCAGGCGAAGCCGCTCATCGAGCGGCAGGCCGCCGCCCGGTCCGAGCTGGAGACGCGCTACGCCGAGTGGGAAGCCGCCCAGGAGCGGCTCCAGGCGATGCAGGAGGGCTGAGCCGGAGACGGCGAAACCCCGCCCGCCCGCGGGCGCGCGGGCGAGCGGGGCGCAGGGAACCCCGTGATCCGTCGGGCTACTGCTTCGCCGCGGCGAGCGCGGCGTCGTAGTCGGGCTCCTGCCCGATCTCCGGGACGAGCTGCCGGTAGACGACCTTGTCGGACTCGTCGAGCACCACCACCGCGCGGGCGGTGAGGCCGGCCAGCGGGCCGTCCTGGAGCAGCACGCCGTAGTCCTTCGCCATGTGCTTCCCGCGGACGAGCGAGAGCGGGACCACGTTCTGCAGGCCCTCCGTGGTGCAGAAGCGCTTCTGCGCGAACGGCAGGTCGGCGGAGACGACCAGCACCACGGTGTTGGGGAGCTTGCCCGCGTTCTCGTTGAACTTGCGGGTGGAGGTCGCGCACACCGCGGTGTCGAGGCTGGGGACGATGTTCAGGATCTTCCGCTTGCCCTTCCACTCGGCCAGCGTGACGTCCTTCAGCTCGCCGGTGGTGAGGGTGAAGTCCGGCGCCTTGGCGCCGACGGCGGGCAGCTCGCCGTTCGTGTGGATCGGGTTCCCCTTCAGCGTCACCTGGGCCATGTCGGTCTCCTCGTGATGGCGGACGCGCCGCGCCCGCGTGGACGGTTCACTGCCGGTCATGAGCGCCGGGGCCTCGGCCCGCCGCGCCAGCCGGATTCGGATGCTCGGTGCCCCGAATCTAGTCCGGCTGCTGAACGCTCGCTTACCCGTTCGACGCCCGCAGCCCCTTCCGGGACCGCGGCGCGCACGGTCAGCCGCGCGGCAGGCCGCGCAGCAGCGGCGAGGGCGTGCCCGGCGCCGCGATCCAGAGCTGGTGGGCGGCCCGGGTCACGGCCACGTGGAGCCGGCGGCGCGCCTCGTCGGTCTCGGGGTAGGCGCGGGCGGTGGCGTCCGGCACCACCACGTAGTCGAACTCGAGCCCCTTCACGCCGTCGACGTCGGTGAGGTCCACCCCTGGACGGAACGTGAACGCGCCGTCGAGCGAGAGCCTCGCCTCCGGCATGTCGGCCAGCAGCCGGTGCAGGCTGCGCGCGACCTCGGGCCCGCTGCACACCACCGCGGCGGACGCGCCCGGCTCCCGCTCCACCAGGTCGCGCAGCGCGCCCGCCAGGAACAGGTGGGCGTGCGCCTCGGTGGGGAAGTCGAAGCGCGACACGGGGGCGCCGCGCCGGCCGGCGCGCGGCCGCTCCGGCGGGGCGATCGGCCCGAGCACGGCGTGGGCCAGCGCCGCGACCGGCTCCGGGCAGCGGTAGGTCGTCGCGAGGCGCACCGTGGCCGCCGCCGGCGCGCCGAGCGCGGCGAGCGCCTGCGGCCAGCCGGCGTAGGACGCGAAGGTCTGCTGGCTCTCGTCGCCCGCGAGCGTGACGCTGGTGCCGGCGAGGTGCCGCCCGAGCACGTGCAGCTCGAACAGCGTCACGTCCTCCGCCTCGTCCACCACCAGGTGCGCCGCCTTCCGCGCCGGCGCGCCCGCCCGGAGCGCCGCGAGGAACAGCAGGATGGGCAGGTCCTCGACGTCGAGCGTGCCGGCGGCGGCCTCGGGCGTGTCCTCGTCCACCGCCTTCCCGTCCAGCGTCTGGAGCCGCTCCGGGTCCACGCCCGCCAGCAGGTCCTCGGTCGAGGAGGAGAGCTGCAGCCGCGTGTGGCGGAGCGTCTCGTCGACGGCGGTCGCCGGCAGCGTCCCCGCGGCCGCCTTCACCACCGCCTCCAGGAACCCGCGATCGACGAACAGGTCGCCGAGCTCGCGGCGCAGCCGCGCCAGGGCCGGCCGCTCCCGGGCGACGTGCGGCCGGCGGCGGAGCAGCTCGTAGAGCGCCGGGTGGCGCTTCAGCCGGGCGACGAGCGGCGGCGTCTCCGGGAACAGGCGCGGCGGCGGGGCGCCGAACACGCTCTGGAACGCGCCGCGCGACCAGGACTCGAGCGTCCGGACCGGCGACCGCTCCAGGCCGAGCGGCTCGAGCAGCCGCGCCGCGAGCCGGGCCAGGCCGAGCTCCGGCACCACCACCTGCAGCCGCGCCGGCGGGAAGCGCCGCGGGTCCTCGAAGGCGATCCGGGCGAGCCGGTGCAGCGCGACGGTGGTCTTGCCGCTGCCGGCGGAGCCGAGCACGAGCAGCGGGCGGTCCGCGGGCGCGGCGACCGCCTCGTACTGGTCCGGATCGAGCAGCGCGGTGATGTCGGCCGGACCCGCGCGGCCGGCCGCGCCGGCGCCGGTCCCGAGCGCGCCGGCGCGCGCCGCCGACCCCGCCCCGCCGCCCAGCGCCGCCGCCTCGGCGGCCAGCGCCCGCCACCGCCCGCCCTCGCGCACCAGCGTCAGCGGGCCGGCCGCGATCCGGGTCAGCACCCCGCGCTCCACCACCACCACCCGCCGCGCCTCCACCGTGCCGGTGGCGACCCGGCCCGGGAACGCCTCCTCGAACTCCTCGCCCTCCCGGTAGCGATAGAAGATCCCGGCCACCGGCGCGAACCGCCAGTCCACCACGCGCACGCCGGCGGGCCGGTCCACGAACGTGTGGCGGCCGAGGAAGTAGTCGCGCCGCTCGCCGCCCTCGTGCACGCGCAGGTGCGCGAAGTACGGCGCGGCGGGGTCCGGGAGCTGGTCGGGGCGGACGCGCTCCATCACCGCGCGCAGGAGGCCCATCTCCTGGAAGACCGTGGGCAGGTCCTTGGGCGTCGCCTCCAGCGCCTCGTCGCGCAGGTCCCTCAGGCGCCCGACCAGATCGCCCTCCCCGCGCGCCGGCGCGAGCCGGGCCGCGAGCGCCCGCTGCACGGTGGCGAGGAGCGCCTCCTCCTCGGCCACGATGGCGCGCGCCGCCGCGGTGAGCGTGTCGCCCTCGAGAACGGGCGCCGGGCTGGCAGGGATCGCTCGCAAGCGGTCTAGCTTAAGCGGGCTCTCCGACGGGCGCACGACGCGCCCGCGCGCAGCGCTTGCGCGGCCGCGCGGCGCCGCCTGCCCACCGGAGCAGCACCGCTCACGGAGCGGGCAGGAGGACGGATGTGACGGACCCGAAACGTCCCGCCCGGACCGCTGCGTCCGCGGCGCGGGTCGATTAGCTTCGCTCGCGAGCTGCCGGGTCACGGCGGCAGCTCCCGGGGCGCGCGACCGGACCGCCCGGCGCGCGCCCCACCTCCGCTCTTTTCCGCCCGCGCGGGCGGCCGCTCCGTTACCTTCCCGCCATGGAAACCTCCCTCAGGCGCGCCGCCGCGCCGGCGGGCGCCGTGGCGGAGCGGACGGTGCTGCGAAACGGCGGCGCCGTGCGCGACGCCGTCGCCGTCGAGGAGCCGCTCGAGATCCGCGTGGACGGCGACCGGCTCGCGACGACCATGCGGACGCCCGGCGCCGACGCCGACCTGGCGCTCGGCTTCCTGTTCGCCGAGGGCATCATCGCCGGCGTCGAGGACGTGGGAACGGTCATCCACTGCGGCCGGCCCGGCGAGGAGGGGTACGGCAACGTGATGGACGTCCGGTCCGCGGCCGGCATGCGCATCGACCCCGAGCGGATCCTGGAAGGCCGCCGGTTCGTCCCGGTGAGCGCCGCCTGCGGCGTCTGCGGCCGGCTGAGCATCGACCACCTCATGGAGCGGATCCACCCGCTGCCGGCGGGCGAGCCGGTCGCGCCGGCGCTCGTCGCGGCCGGCATGGAGATCCTGGCGCGCAGCCAGCCCGTGTTCGAGCGCACCGGCGGGCTGCACGCGGCGGTGCTGGTGGGCCGCGACGGCGCGCCGATCGCGTCCGCGGAGGACGTGGGGCGGCACAACGCGGTGGACAAGGTGGTCGGCGCCGCGCTGCGGGCGGGGCGCGTCGGCCCGCGCGCCGCGGCCGGCCCCGCGCCGGCGCTGCTCGCGGTGAGCGGGCGCGCCGGCTTCGAGATCGTGCAGAAGGCCGCGGCGGCCGGCGTGCCGGTGATCGCGAGCGTGTCGGCGCCGTCCAGCCTGGCCGTGGACCTGGCCCGCGCCGCCGGCGTGACGCTCTGCGGCTTCGTGCGCGGCGAGCGCATGAACGTCTACGCGAACGGCGAGCGCCTCGGGCTGACCGGGCCCTGAGAGCACGCGCTCTGAGAGCACGTGAACCCATCCCCTCCCGTCGCCGCGGCGGCCGATCCGCGTCGCATCGCGTCGTTGCTCCTCCCTCACATGCCGACGGGCATGCTCGGTCGTCGCGCCTCGCGCTGCTCGCGTCTCGACCGCCTGGCTCGGTCCGGGGATGGATTCACGCGCTCTGAGCGCACGCGCCCTGGCGGCGCGGGGCCGGTTGCCGCTGCACCGGCCGAGACGGAGCTTCAGCGCAGGAGATCCCTGCGATGCCGAAGCTTCCCGTCCTCTCGGACTGGCCGGTGCTCCGCCAGCTCCACGACCGCGATCCGTCGGGCCTGGGCTCGACGGCCGCCTCGCCGCGCACGCGCTCGCTCGCGCCACGCACCGCGTCGGCGGATCGCGTGGCGCGGTCCGTCTGCCCGTACTGCGCGGTCGGCTGCGGGCAGCTCGTCTACGTGAAGGACGAGAAGATCATCGACATCGAGGGCGACCCCGACTCCCCGGTCTCGCAGGGCTGCCTCTGCCCCAAGGGCGCGGCGACGTTCCAGCTCGTGACCGGCGCGCACCGCCTCGAGCAGGTGCTCTACCGCCGGCCCGGCGGCACGTCGTGGGAGACCCTGCCGCTCGAGCAGGCCATGGAGATGGTCGCCCGGCGGGTGAAGAAGGCGCGCGACGAGACGTGGCAGGAGCGGATCGAGGAGGAGGGGGCCGAGCACCACGGCGACCAGGTGCGGCGCACGCTCGGCATCGCCCACCTCGGCGGCGCCACGCTCGACAACGAGGAGAACTACCTGCTCAAGAAGCTCTTCACCGCGCTCGGCGTGGTGCAGGTGGAGAACCAGGCGCGGATCTGACACAGCTCCACGGTCCCCGGTCTGGGGATCTCGTTCGGCCGCGGCGGCGCCACCACGTTCCCCGGCGACCTCCAGAACTCCGACTGGATCGTCGTGCAGGGGTCGAACATGGCCGAGTGCCACCCGGTGGCCTTCCGCTGGGTGATGGAGGCGAAGAACCGGGGCGCCACCGTCATCCACGTGGATCCCCGCTTCACCCGCACCAGCGCGGTGGCCGACCTGCACGTCCCCATCCGACCGGGCAGCGACATCGCGTTCCTGGGCGGGATCATCCACCACGTGCTCGAGCACGACCTCTGGTTCAAGGAGTACGTGCTCGCGTACACCAACGCCTCGACGATCATCGACGAGAACTTCCGCGACACCGAGGAGCTGGAGGGCTTCTTCAGCGGCTTCGACGCGCAGTCGAACAGCTACTCGTGGGAGACCTGGAAGTACCAGGGCGTGGACGGCGTCGTGCCGGCCGCAGGCCACAAGCTCGTGTACGGCGAGAAGGGCGCCGGCCGCAGCGACCTGCGCGGCACGAAGATGCTCGAGCGCGAGACCGACCCGACGCTGCAGCACCCGCGCTGCGTGTTCCAGCTCCTCAAGAAGCACTTCGCCCGCTACACGCCGGAGCGGGTCGAGGAGACCTGCGGGATCCCGCAGGCGCTCTTCCTGAAGGTCGCCGAGACGCTGGGCCGGAACTCCGGGCGCGAGCGCACCGGCGCGTTCTGCTACGCGGTGGGCTGGACCCAGCACACCGTGGGCGTGCAGTACATCCGCACCGCGGCGATCCTGCAGCTGCTGCTCGGCAACATCGGGCGGCCGGGCGGCGGGATCATGGCGCTGCGCGGCCACGCGTCCATCCAGGGCTCCACCGACATCCCGACCCTGTTCGACATCCTGCCCGGCTACCTGCCCATGCCGCACGCCTCGCTGCCCGACCGCGGCCTCGACCAGTACGTCAACAACAACGCCTCCGCGACGCACTGGTGGAGCGAGTTCCGCAAGTACGTGGTCTCGCTGTGCAAGGCCTGGTTCGGCACCGCCGCCACCGCGGAGAACGACTTCCTGTTCGACCTCCTGCCGCGCCTCACCGGCAACCACTCGCACATGGTGACCGTGTCCGAGATGGCCGACGGGAAGCTGAAGGGCTACTTCGTGATGGGCGAGAACCCGACCGTCGGATCGATGCACGGCGCCCTGCACCGCAAGGGCCTGCGCGAGCTCGACTGGCTGGTGGTGCGCGACTTCACGCTCACCGAGACGGCGGAGTTCTGGCGCACCGCCCCCGAGATCGCGCGCGGCGAGGTGCGGCCGGAGGAGATCCGCACCGAGGTGTTCTTCTTCCCGGCCGCCACCCACACCGAGAAGGACGGCTCCTTCACGAACACGCAGCGCATGCTGCAGTGGCACCACCGGGCGGTGGAGCCGCGCGGCGACTGCCGCAGCGAGCTGCACTTCACCTACCACCTCGGCAAGCGCCTCAAGGCGCTCTACGCCGGGTCGGGCGATCCGAAGGATCGGGCGATCCAGGCGCTGACCTGGGACTACCCGACCCGCGGCCCGCAGGAGGACCCCGACGCCGCGGCGGTGCTGAAGGAGGTGAACGGGTTCACGGTGGCGGACGGCAAGCCGGTGCCCGGGTTCGCCGAGCTGAAGGACGACGGCTCCACCGCGTGCGGCTGCTGGATCTACTCCGGGTGCTTCAAGGACGGGGTGAACCAGACCGCGCGCCGCCGGCCCGAGCGCGAGCAGCACTGGGTGGCGCCGGACTGGGGCTGGGCCTGGCCCGCCAACCGCCGCATCCTCTACAACCGCACCTCCGCGGATCCCGAGGGCCGGCCCTGGTCCGAGCGGAAGCGCTACGTCTGGTGGGACGAGGACAAGCGGCAGTGGACCGGCTACGACGTGCCGGACTTCGTCAAGGACCGGCCGCCCTCCTACCGCCCGCCGCCCGGGGCCCGCGGCACCGCCGCCATCTCCGGCGACGACGCGTTCATCATGCAGGCGGACGGCAAGGGCTGGCTGTTCGCGCCGTCCGGCCTCCTCGACGGTCCGTTCCCGACGCACTACGAGCCGGAGGAGTCGGTCCTCGAGAACCCGCTCTACCCGCAGCAGTGCAACCCCGCGCGCATGGAGTGGCACCGCCGCGACAACCCGTACCACGCCGCCTGGGGCGACCCGCGCTTCCCGTTCGTCCTCACCACCTACCGCCTCACCGAGCACCACACCGCCGGCGGGATGAGCCGCTGGCTGTCCTGGCTGTCCGAGCTGCAGCCGGAGATGTTCTGCGAGGTGTCGCGCGAGCTCGCCGCCGAGCGCGGCCTGCGCAACGGCGGCTGGGCCACCATCACCACCGCGCGCGGCGAGATCGAGTGCCGGGTGCTGGTCACCGACCGCGTGCGCCCGCTCCGGGTGAAGGGCGGCCGGACGGTGCACACCATCGGCCTGCCCTACCACTGGAGCTACGTGGGCCGGGTGACCGGCGATCCGGCGAACGAGCTCATCGGCTTCGTGGCGGATCCCAACGTCAGCATCCAGGAGTCGAAGGCGCTCACCGGCGCCATCCGGCCCGGCCGCCACTCGCAGGGCCGCCGCTCGGTCACCGACGGCGTGGCGCTGCGCGAGCCCGAGCCGCGGATCCACGCACCGCGCGACCTCCCCGGCCTGCACGCGAAGCAGCGCAGCCCGCCGGTGGAGCCGCCCGAACCCCGCTGATCGCCGCAAGGAGGCGTCCCGTGCAGGAGATGGGGTTCTTCACCGACACGACGCTCTGCATCGGCTGCAAGGCCTGCGAGGTCGCGTGCAAGCAGTGGAACCAGCTCCCCGACGACGGCTTCTCGCTGACCGGGATGAGCTACGACAACACCGGCACGCTGGGCGCGTCCACCTGGCGGCACGTCGCGTTCGTCGAGCGGACCGAGCCGCTGCCCGGCCAGGGCAGCCCGCGCGACGGGATCGAGGCGGGCGCGGGCGCGTTCGCGGAGCTCCGGCCGCTCGGCCAGCCCGCGCCGACGTCGCTGCTCCACGACGTCGCCCCCACCCACCTCGCCGACGTGCCGGTCGCGCTCGGCCCCTCGCAGCAGGCGCTCGGGAAGTTCTCCTGGCTGATGATGAGCGACGTCTGCAAGCACTGCGAGCGCGCCGGCTGCCTGGAGGCCTGCCCCACCGGCGCGATCCTCCGCACCGAGTTCGGCTCGGTGTACATCCAGCCGGACGTCTGCAACGGCTGCGGCTACTGCGTGTCGGCCTGCCCGTTCGGCGTGGTGGACCGGCGCGAGGACGACGGGCGCGCCTGGAAGTGCACGCTCTGCTACGACCGGCTCGAGGGCGGCATGGTGCCGGCCTGCGCCAAGGCCTGCCCCACCGCCTCGATCCAGTTCGGCTCGCTCGCGGACCTGCGCGAGCGGGCCCGGAACCGGGTCGAGCAGCTCCGCGCGCGCGGCGTCGCCGACGCCCGCCTCTACGGCGAGACCGCGGAGAGCCAGCCCGGGACCGAGGGGCTGCACGCGTTCTTCCTGCTCTGCGACCGGCCCGAGGTGTACGGGCTCCCGCCGGATCCGGTGGTGCCGACCGCGAAGATCGTGGCGAGCTGGCGCGCCATGGCCACGGGGGTGGTGTCGCTCGCGGCGCTGGCGCTCGGGGCGGTGCTCTCGGCGAGGAGGGCGTGATGATGGGCACCCGCACGGATCCCGCCCGCGAGTCGGCCCGCCCGCGCGACGGGCGCAACGTGGACCCGCGGCTGGGCGAGCTGCTGGGAGAGGGCTCGGGCCAGCAGGTGCGCGAGCTGGAGGGGGCGGCCACCGGCCACGACCGGCCGGGGGAGCGCGCCTGGGGGGAGTTGCCCGCCGAGGCGCTCGCGGCGGCGGAGGGCCCGAGCTACTACGGCCAGCCGGTGCTCAGGGAGCCGGTGTGGCGCTGGGAGATCCCGGCGTACTTCTTCGTGGGCGGGCTGGCGGGCGCGTCGGCGGTGCTGGGCGCGGCGGCGTCGATCGCGGGCGGCGAGGGCACCGCCGCGCTGGTGCGCCGCTGCCGGCTGGTGGCGGCCGGCGGGGCCGCCGCGAGCGCGGTGCTCCTCGTCCGCGACCTGGGCCGCCCCTCGCGCTTCCTCAACATGCTGCGCGTGTTCCGGCCCACCTCCCCCATGAACATGGGCACCTGGGTGCTGACCGGGTTCGGCGCGCTCTCCGGCGCGGCCGCCCTGCCCGCGCTCGTCGCGGCGCCGCGCGCGCTCGAGCGCTCCGCCGGCGTCGCCGCCGCGGGCGCGGCGGTGCTCGGGCTGCCGCTCGTGGGCTACACCGGCGTCCTCCTCGCCAACACGGCGGTGCCGGTCTGGCAGGCCACCCGCAACACGCTGCCGGTGCTGTTCGCGTTCTCCGGGGCGGTGAGCGCGGGCGGCCTGTTCGACCTGTGGCGCACGCCGGGGCCGGGCGGGGAGATGGCCCACCGGTTCGGGCTGGTGGCGAAGGGGGCGGAGCTGGCCCTGTCGCACGCGCTGCACCGCGAGGCCGGGGCCGTGCCGCGGGTCGAGCGGGCGCTCCGGCGCGGCCGGGGCGGGCTCCTGCTGCGCACCGCCCGCAGCCTGCTCGTCGCCTCGGCGATCGTGGACCTCCTGCCGGAGCGGGCGTGGCGGCGACGACACGCCGCGTCGGGCGCGCTGGCCCTGCTGGGCACCCTGGCGCTGCGCTTCGGGGTGGTGGCCGCGGGCCGGACGTCCGCCCGTGACCCACACGCGACCTTCGAGATGCAGCGCGCCGGGCGCGGGGCGGCGGAGCTGGCTAGGAAGGAAGGGGCCCGCCCTCGCATGCCGTCCCCTCCCGGCATCGATCCCACGGGCAAGGAGACCGCCGAGCATGGAGCAGCTCCGTGAACCCACGCCCGCCGCGCCGCGCAAGGGGCCGGCCCTGGCCGACGCCCAGGGGCGCCTCATCCGCTACCTGCGCGTGTCGCTCACCGACCGCTGCAACTTCCGGTGCACCTACTGCTCCCCGGCCGAGCACGAGGCCCCCGACGCGCTCCTGCAGCGCCCCGAGATCGCGCGGCTGGTGCGCGTCTTCGCCGGGCTGGGCGTCCGGCGCGTGCGGCTCACCGGCGGCGAGCCCACGCTCCGCAAGGATCTGGTGGAGATCGTCGCCGACGCCGCCGCCACCCCGGGCATCGAGGAGGTCGCGCTGACCACGAACGGCCACCGCCTCGACGAGCTGGTGGCGCCGCTCCGCGCCGCCGGGCTGGGCGCGGTGAACGTCTCGCTCGACACGCTGGTGCCGGAGCGGCTGGGCGGCGTGTCCGGGAAGGGCGCGCGCCTGGACCGGATCCTGGCCGGCATCGACGCGGCGGCGGGCCGCTTCCGGTCGCTGAAGCTCAACACGGTGGTGATGCGCGGCGTGAACGAGGACGAGCTGGGCGCGCTGGTGCGGTACGCCTGGGACCGCGGCGCGCTCCCGCGCTTCATCGAGCAGATGCCGTTCGGCGGGGGCGTGCCGGTGCCGCTCGCGGAGGTCCGCGCCGGGCTCGAGGCGCAGGGCTTCGCGCTCGAGCCGGACGGCTGGAAGGGCTGGGGGCCGGCCCGGCACATGCGCGCGCGCGACGCGGCCGGGCGCACCGGCCTCGTCGGCTTCATCGGCGCCATGACCGAGAACTTCTGCGAGGACTGCAACCGCGCGCGGGTGGCGGCGGACGGCGGGTTCCAGGCGTGCCTGGGGGGCCAGGACCGGGTGAACCTGCGCGACCTGATGCGCGGCGGCGCGCAGGACGAGGGGCTGGCGGAGGCGGTGCGCGGCGCGCTCTGGCGCAAGGCGCCCCGCCACCACATGGAGGACGCGGGGTCCGGGCTGGTGCTCCTGCCCATGCGCGGCCTCGGCGGGTGATCGGGGCCGGCGGCGCAGGACGTGCCGCCGGTGAGGGGAAGGGGGAGGGACATGACGTCGAACCGCTGGTTCATCGCGGTGGCCGGCACCATCACCATGGCGTGCCTCGGCACCGTCTACTCGTGGAGCCTGTTCACCCAGCCGCTCATCGCGGCGTTCGGCTGGTCCAGCACCACCACCACATGGGCGTTCGCGCTCTCGATCTTCTTCCTGGGCGTGGGCGCGATCCTGGGCGGCCGCTGGCAGGACCGCTCCGGGCCGCGGCCGGTGGCGGTCACGGGCATCGTGCTGTGGGGCCTCGGGAACGTGCTCGCCGGGCTGGGGACGGCGCGCTTCGGGGCGCCCTGGATCTACGCCACGTACGGCGTGATCGGCGGCCTGGGGCTGGGGCTCGGGTACGTGACCCCGGTCGCGGCGGTGACGAAGTGGTTCCCGGACAAGCGCGGTCTCGGGACCGGCATGGTGGTGATGGGCTTCGGCCTGGGCGCGTTCATCTACAACAACCTGCTGAAGAACGTCGCCGCCTTCGCCGAGGCGTCGCGCGAGGCCGGCCGGGTCCTCGCGGCGCGGCACGCGGGCGACGCGGCCGCGGCCATGTCGCCGGGCGCGATCTCGACCGTGATGCAGACGTTCCTCTGGTCCGGGGTGGTGTTCGCCGTGGTCGGCGGCATCTGCGCGCTGGCCATGCGCAACCCGACCGCGGTGGTGCCCGCGCCCGCCGCAGGCGCCGCGGCGTCGCCCGCGCCCGCCGCCGCGCCCGCGGTCCGCGTGGCGCGCGACTACCCGCCCTCGGAGGCGCTGCGCACGCCGCAGTTCTGGGCGCTCTGGGCGATGCTGTTCCTGAACGTCACCGCCGGCATCCTGTTCATCTCGAACGCGGTGCCCATCATGCGCGAGCTCACCGGCGCCTCGCCCGAGAGCGCGCTGGCCGTCTACGGCTTCATCGCGCTGTTCAACGGCCTGGGCCGCTTCTTCTGGGGCGCGATCTCGGATCGCATCGGCCGCAACCTCGCCTACCTGCTCATCTACGGCTCGCAGGTCGTCATCTTCTTCGCCGTGGGCGGCGTCCACTCGCTGCCGCTGGTCGCGCTCCTGTTCGCGATCGTCCTGCTCGACTACGGCGGCGGGTTCGGCACCATGCCCTCGTTCACCGCCGACTACTTTGGCACGAAGTACATGGGCGTGAACTACGGGTGGATCCTCCTGGCCTGGGGCGTGGGCGGCATCGTCGGCCCCATCTTCGTGGCGCGGGTGAAGGACCTCACCGGCTCGTTCTCCGGCGCGCTGCCGGTGATCGCGGTCATGCTGCTCGTCGCGGCCATCCTGCCGATCGTCACGCGGCGACCGGGGGCGGCGCGCGACGAGGGCAGCCGCTGGCGTCACCTGATGCCGCCGCGGCGCGTGCACGCCTGAGCCCTCGCCTCCGGCGAGCCTCCGGCCTGCCGGCGCTCGGGGTGAGCGGATCGGACGCGCCCATCCCGAGCGCAGCGCCGCGAGGCCAGGCGGCGCGCAGTCGAGGGAGCCCTGCCCCTCCGGCCCGCGCGCGCGGCGCACGGTGCGCGCGTGCGCGGGCGCCCGCCCGGGCCCTCCGCACTCGCGTCCCGCTCTTGAGCGCCGGTGCCAGCAACGGCGCCGGGAGGGGTACGACATGGACGTGAGTCGCGGATTGGGCCTGGCCCTCGGGGCTGCGGCGCTGCTCGTCACCGCGGGCTGCCAGGACAAGGGTGATCGCACGCAGCAGGGCTCCGCCCCGGGCGCCACGGCGTCGCGGCAGGCCGAGCGCAGCCAGGAGCAGGCGGCGGACGAGTCGAAGAAGGCCGCGAAGCGGCACGACGAGGCGGCCGACGCGCAGAAGGACGTGCGCGAGTCGCAGGAGAAGCTCGCGGAGGCGCAGCAGAAGGCCGGCCAGAAGACCGGCGAGGCGCAGCAGCACGAGCAGGCGGCGCAGCAGCAGTCGCAGACCGCGACGGCCGAGTCCGAGCAGGCGCGGCGCGAGTCCGCGCAGGCGGCGGGCACCGGCAGCGCCGCGGGCACCGCGGGCGCGACCGCCCAGGCGGGCGAGCAGAAGACCGCCACCGGGCAGGTGGTCAGCGCGAGCAGCCAGGAGCTGGTGCTGCGCGACCAGGCCGGCGGCCAGGAGCTGAAGCTGAAGGTCGGCGCCGACACGCCGGTGATGAAGGACGGGAAGCGGGCCTCCATCTCCGACGTGAAGGAGGGCGCGCAGGTCCGGGCGTCCTACTCGGAGCAGGGTGGGCAGCCGCAGGCCATCCGCATCGAGGTGCAGGGCGGATCGACCGGGACGCGGTAGCCGCCGCCGGCGAGCGTGGCCCCGCCCACCCCGGGCGCGTTCCCGGGGCGGGCGGGACCTCGCGTCTCCGGGTCAGGGGGGCAGGACCGTCTCGCCGTGCGAGAGGAACTGGTCCACCGCCTGCGCCGCCTGGCGCCCCTCGCGGATGGCCCACACCACCAGCGACTGGCCGCGGGCCATGTCGCCCGCGGCGAACACGCCGGGCACGCTCGTCATCCGGTGCTCGTCCGTCCACACGTTGCCGCGGTCGTCCAGCTTCACGCCGAACTGCTGCAGCACGGGCTTCTCGGGGCCGACGAAGCCGAGCGCGAGCAGCACCAGCTCGCCGGGGATGATCCGGTCGGTGTGCGGGATCTCCTTCGGGCCGGAGCGGCCGTCGGGGCCCTTCACCCACTCCACCTCCACCAGGTGCAGCTCCTTCACCTTGCCCTGCGCGTCGCCGATGAAGCGCTTGGTGAGCGCGCAGAACCGGCGCGGGTCGTGCCCGAAGACCGCCTTCGCCTCCTCCTGGCCGTAGTCGGTCTTGAGGACCCTGGGCCACTGCGGCCAGGGGTTGTCGCGCGGCCGCTGGTCGGGCGGGCGCGCCATGATCTCGAGCTGGGTCACGCTGCGGGCGCCGTGCCGGATGGCGGTCCCGACGCAGTCGGTGCCGGTGTCGCCGCCGCCGATGACGACCACGTGCTTGCCCTTCGCCGAGATGTACCGGCCGTCCTCGTGGTTCGAGTCGAGCAGCGACTTCGTGTTCGCGTGCAGGAACTCCATGGCGAGGTGGATGCCCTGGAGGCTGCGGCCCTCGATGGGCAGGTCGCGCGCGTGCGTGGCGCCGCCGGCCAGCACCACCGCGTCGTAGTCCTTCACCAGCCGGTCGGCGGTGATGTGCCGGCCGATCTCGGTCTCGGTGACGAAGCGCACCCCCTCGTCCGCGAGCAGCTTCACCCGCCGCTCCACCAGCGCCTTGTCGAGCTTCATGTTCGGGATGCCGTACATGAGCAGCCCGCCCACCCGGTCGGCGCGCTCGAACACCGTCACCGCGTGCCCGGCCTTGTTGAGCTGCTGCGCGGCGGCGAGGCCCGCCGGCCCGGAGCCGACGATCGCCACCCGCTTGCCGGTGCGCTCCGGCGGCGGCTGCGGGCGCACCAGCCCGGCCGCGAACGCCCGGTCCACGATCTCCGCCTCGATGGTCTTGATGGTGACGGGCGGCTCGTGGATGCCGAGCGTGCAGCTCCCCTCGCACGGCGCCGGGCAGACGCGCCCGGTGAACTCGGGGAAGTTGTTGGTCTTGGCGAGGCGGATGTACGCCTCCTCCCACTGCCCGCGGTAGACGAGGTCGTTCCACTCCGGGATGAGGTTCTGCACCGGGCACCCGGCCGCCATGCCGGCGATGATCTTGCCGGTGTGGCAGAACGGGATGCCGCAGTCCATGCACCGCGCGCCCTGCTGCCGGAGCGTCTGCTCCGGGTAGGCGGGGTGCGCCTCGCTCCAGTCCGCGATGCGCTCCAGCGGCGGCCGCTCGTGCTTCGGCTCGCGCGGGAACTCCATGAATCCGGTCGGCTTGCCCATGTCTAGTTCCCGCTCACGCGCGCGGCGTCCTGGGTGTTCTCCTCGAAGGCGGCCAGCTCCGCCTGCTCCGGCGTGAGGCCCTTCTCGCGCATCCGCGCCTGCGCCTCCACCACGCGCCGGTAGTCGTTCGGCATGACCCGCACCAGCCGCTTCAGCGTGCCGGCCCAGTCGTCGAGCAGCCGGCGGGCGTGCCCGCTCTCGGTGAGGGCGGCGTGCTTCTCCACCAGCGCCCTCACCTGCGCCGCCTCCTGCGGGTCCGCCACCGGCCCGAGCGTCACCATGTCGCGGTTGCAGCGGCGCGCGAACGCGCCGTCGGCGTCGAGCACGTACGCGACCCCGCCCGACATGCCGGCCGCGAAGTTGCGGCCGGTCGGGCCGAGCACCACCACCTTGCCGCCGGTCATGTACTCGCAGCCGTGGTCGCCCACGCCCTCCACCACCGCCGACACGCCCGAGTTGCGCACGCAGAAGCGCTCGCCGGCGATCCCGCGCACGAACGCCTCGCCGGCGGTGGCGCCGTAGAACGCGACGTTCCCGATGATGACGTTCTCCTCCGGCACGAAGCCGGCCTGGCGCGGCGGGAACACCACCACGCGGCCGCCCGACAGCCCCTTGCCCACGTAGTCGTTCGCGTCGCCCTCCAGCAGCAGCGTCATGCCGGGCGGGACGAACGCGCCGAAGGACTGGCCCGCCGAGCCCTGGAAGTGCAGCCGGATCGTGTCGTCCGGCAGGCCGGCCGGGCCGTGGCGCCGGGTGATCTCGGAGCCGACCATGGTGCCCACCACCCGGTTGGTGTTGCGGATGGCGAGCGTGGCGCGGACCGGCTGGCGCGACTCGATGGCCGGCCTGGCCAGGTCGAGCAGCACGGTGGCGTCGAGCGTCTTGTCGATGCCGTGGTCCTGCGGGATCTGGCAGGTCCGCCCGTAGTGCTTGGGCACGGTGGGCTTGAACAGGATCCGGCTGAAGTCGAGGTTGCGCGCCTTCCAGTGGTCGACCGCGCGGCGCATCTCCAGCCGCTCCGAGCGCCCCACCATCTCCTCGATGGTCCGGTAGCCCAGGTCGGCCATGTACTCGCGCACCTCCTGCGCGATGAACCGCATGAACGTCACCACGTGCGCCGGGTCGCCGGTGAACTTGGCGCGGAGCCGCGGGTCCTGGGTGGCGACGCCCACCGGGCAGGTGTTGAGGTGGCAGGCGCGCATCATCACGCAGCCGAGCACCACCAGCGGCGCGGTCGCGAAGCCGAACTCCTCGGCCCCGAGCAGCGCGCCGATCACGACGTCGCGCCCGGTCTTGAGCTGCCCGTCCACCTCCACCGCGATGCGCGAGCGCAGGTCGTTCATCACCAGCACCTGGTGCGTCTCGGCCAGGCCGAGCTCCCAGGGGATGCCGGCGTGCTTGATGGAGGTGAGCGGCGAGGCGCCGGTGCCGCCGTCGTGGCCGGAGACCAGCACCACGTCGGCGTGCGCCTTGGCCACGCCGGCGGCGATGGTGCCCACGCCCACCTCGGCCACCAGCTTCACCGAGACGCGCGCGCGGTGGTTCGCGTTCTTCAGGTCGTGGATGAGCTGCGCCAGGTCCTCGATCGAGTAGATGTCGTGGTGCGGCGGCGGCGAGATGAGGCCCACGCCCGGCGTGGAGTGCCGCACCTTCGCGATCCAGGGGTACACCTTGGTGCCGGGGAGCTGCCCGCCCTCGCCCGGCTTCGCGCCCTGCGCCATCTTGATCTGCAGCTCGCGCGCGTTCACCAGGTACTGGCTGGTGACGCCGAAGCGGCCGGAGGCCACCTGCTTGATGGCGGAGCTCTTGGAGTCGCCGCCCGGCAGCTTCTCGTAGCGCGCCGGGTCCTCGCCGCCCTCGCCGGTGTTCGACTTGCCGCCGATCCGGTTCATGGCGACGGCGAGCGACTCGTGCGCCTCCTTGGAGATCGACCCGTAGCTCATCGCGCCGGTCTTGAAGCGGCGCAGGATCGACTCGACCGGCTCGACCTCGTCGATGGGCACCGGGCGCGGGCCCGGGACGAGGTCCATCAGGCCGCGGAGCGTGCACAGGTTCCGGGCCTGGTTGTCCACCAGCGCGCTGTACTCCTTGAAGAGCGCGTAGTTCCCGGTGCGGCAGGCGTACTGGAGCTTGTGGACCGTCTCCGGGTTGAACAGGTGGTGCTCGCCGCCGTTGCGCCACTTGTACTGGCCGCCGGCCGGGAGGCTGGTGTGCACGATGGGGCGCTTGGGCGGGAAGCCGCGCTCGTTGCGCAGCCGCGCCTCGCGCGCCACCACGTCGATGCCCACGCCGCCCACGCGCGTGGCGGTCCAGGTGAAGTACTCGTCGATGAAGTCCTGGTTCAGGCCGATGGCCTCGAACACCTGGGCGCCGTGGTAGCTCTGGATGGTCGAGATGCCCATCTTCGAGATCACCTTCACGATGCCCTTCGCCACCGCCTTCACGTACTTCTTCTCGGCGTCGGCGGCCGGCCCGGGGATGAGCCCGAGCTGGACCTGGTCGTGGATGGTCTCGAACGCGAGGTACGGGTTCACCGCCGACGCGCCGTAGCCGATGAGCAGCGCGAAGTGGTGCACCTCGCGCGGCTCGCCGGACTCCAGCACGATGCCGCAGCGGGTGCGGGTGCCCTCGCGGATGAGGTGGTGCTGCACCGCCGCCACCGCCAGGAGCGACGGGATGGGCGCGTCCTCGGCGTCGTGGCCGCGGTCGGAGAGCACGAGCAGGTTGTGCCCCTCGGCGATCGCCTCCGACGCCTTCCAGCGCAGGTCCTCGAGCGCCTTGCGCAGCCCGTTGCCACCGTCGGCGGCGCGGAACAGGATGGGCAGCGTGATGGCCTTCAGGCCCTTCG
This sequence comes from Anaeromyxobacter dehalogenans 2CP-1, assembly GCF_000022145.1. Lineage (NCBI taxonomy): Bacteria > Pseudomonadati > Myxococcota > Myxococcia > Myxococcales > Anaeromyxobacteraceae > Anaeromyxobacter > Anaeromyxobacter dehalogenans. Next base: position 979,084 of record NC_011891.1, on the reverse strand, counting down.
AGGCCGGGCCGCCGTCGAGGGCCCGGATCCGCTCCAGGTCCTCGTTGCGGATCACCGGCGCGGGCAGCGCGAGCTGGCGGGCGCACTCCGGACCGGGCTCGAGGAGGTTCCCCTCCGGCCCGACGGAGGTCTCCACCGCCATGATGATCTCCTCGCGGATGGCGTCCACCGGCGGGTTGGTCACCTGCGCGAAGAGCTGCTTGAAGTAGTTGAAGAGCGGCTGCGGCTTCTCCGACAGCACCGCCAGCGGCGTGTCGGTGCCCATCGAGCCGATGGGCTCGGTGCCGTCGGTCGCCATGGGCGTGACGATCATCTTCACGTCCTCGGCGGTGTAGCCGAACACCTCCTGGCGCCGGAGCACGGTCTCGTGGTCGGGCTCGATGACGCGCGCGGGCTTCGGGAGCTGGTCGAGCCGGACGGTGTACTGCTCCAGCCAGGACGCGTACGGCTTCTCGCGGGCGATGCGCTCCTTCAGCTCGTCGTCGCCGACGATGCGCTGCTCGCGGGTGTCCACCAGGAACAGGCGGCCCGGCTGCAGCCGGCCCTTCTTCAGGATCCGGTCGGCGGGCAGGTCGAGCACGCCCACCTCGGAGGCCATCACCACCAGGTCGTCCTTGGTGACGTAGTAGCGGCTCGGGCGCAGGCCGTTCCGGTCGAGCACCGCGCCCACCCGGACACCGTCGGTGAACGCGATCGAGGCGGGGCCGTCCCACGGCTCCATCAGGCAGGAGTGGAACTCGTAGAACGCCCGCTTCTCCGGGCTCATCGCCTCGTGCCGCGCCCACGGCTCCGGCACCATCATCATCATGGCGTGCGGCAGCTCGCGCCCGGACAGCGTGAGCAGCTCGAGCACGTTGTCGAACATGGCCGAGTCGGAGCCCTCGGTGTCGATGACGGTGAGGATCTTCTGCAGGTCCTCGCCGAACAGCGACGAGCGCATCATCGACTGGCGCGCGTGCATCCAGTTGATGTTGCCGCGCAGCGTGTTGATCTCGCCGTTGTGCGAGATGTAGCGGTACGGGTGCGCGCGCGACCAGGACGGGAAGGTGTTGGTGGAGAAGCGCGAGTGCACCATGGCGAGGCCGGTGACGACCTCGGGCCGCGACAGGTCCAGGTAGAACTCGCGGAGCTGCCCGGCGTTCAGCATCCCCTTGTAGACGACGGTCTTCCAGGAGAGCGACGGGACGTAGAAGTGCGTGCGGCCGGGGATGGCGGAGCGGCTCACCCGCTTCTCCACCAGGCGGCGGACCACGTAGAGCTTGCGCTCGAAGGCCGCCTCGTCGGCGCAGCCCGCGCCGCGGCCGACCAGGATCTGCCGGATCACCGGCTGGCTGGACCGGGCGGTGGGGCCGAGCGTGGCGGGGTCGGTGGGGACGTCGCGCCAGCCGAGCACGTCGAGCCCCTCGGCGCGGACCCCCTCCTCGAAGATGCGGACGCAGGCGGCGCGGCCGCCCTCGTGCGGCGGCAGGAAGACCATGCCGGCGGCGTAGGCCCCCGGGGCGGGCAGCGCGAAGCCGAGCCGCTCCGCCTCGGCGCGGAGGAACGCGTGCGGGGTCTGGAACAGGATGCCGGCGCCGTCGCCGGTGTTCGCCTCGGCGCCCGCGGCGCCGCGGTGCTCGAGGTTCACGAGCACGGTGAGCGCGTTCTCGAGGATGTCGTGGGACGCGCGCCCCTTGATGTCCACCACGAACCCGAAGCCGCAGGCGTCCTTCTCGTTCTGCGGATCGTACAGCCCCTGCCTCGGGGGATAGCCGGTCTCGGTCATCTTCACCTTCAGTCGTACGGGAAAATCGTCACCAGCCCGGCACGCGCCCGTGGCCGGTCGAGCCGTTCGATGGATGTTCGGGATGCATCGACCACGCGCCAGGGAGCGATCCTTCCCGCCGGGATCCCCTGGCGCCGCGCCGCAGCCGCCGGCGCGCGCACCGCGTCTCTGACATGGACCGGCGAGTGTCCCCGAGCCGGGACGAGCGCGTCAAGGCAGCGGGCGTGAAACTCGGGATGCGCGCGACGCGCGGGCAGCGGTGCACGGAAAGCGTGCACGCGGTCGCCCGGTAATCGTGCAGCGTGCCGCCGCGGCGGGCAGCGGATTGCGCGTGGAGGCTGTGGGCTGCAACGTCGATGGGAGCGCTCCCGTGGCCTGGCCACCCCTCGATCTCCCCGTGCTGCCGCCGTTTCCGCCCATGGAAGCGCGCCTCGCGGACGTGCTCCCGGCGGACGACGGCTGGCAGTTCGAGCCGAAGTGGGATGGCTTTCGCTGCCTTCTATTCAAGCAGGATGCCGAGGTGGTGCTGCAGTCCAAGGCAGGCCAGCCGCTCGGTCGCTACTTCCCCGAGCTGGTCGCCGCCGGGCGCTCGCTCCGCGCGCCGCGGCTCGTGCTCGACGGCGAGATCGTGGTGCCCTCCGGGCTGGCCCTCTCCTTCGACGCGCTCCTGCAGCGGATCCACCCGGCCGAGTCCCGCGTGCAGCGCCTCGCCCGGGAGACCCCGGCGCGGCTCGTGGCCTTCGACCTCCTGGTGGACGGCGACGGCCGGCGGCTGGTGGAGTCACGGCTGGAGGTGCGCCGCGCCGCGCTGCTGCGCGAGGCGCCCGGGTTCCCGCCGGAGCTCTCCGTGTCGCCGGCGACGCTGCGGCGCGCGGACGCGGAGGCCTGGCTGGCGACGCCGTCCGGCACCGACGGCGTGATCGCGAAGCGCCTCGGCGTGCCGTACGCGTCCGGCGAGCGGGACGCGATGGTGAAGGTGAAGCGGGTGGTGACGCTGGACGCGGTGGTGGGCGGGTTCCGGCGCGGGCAGCGCGGCGGGCCACCGGCCTCGCTGCTGCTCGGCCTGCACGGCCCCGACGGCCGCCTCCACCACGTGGGGCACGTCACGCTCGCGCCGCGGCAGCGCGAGCGGTTCGCCGCGCTGCTCGAGCCGCTGGCGGCGCCGGGCGCGCCGGGGTTCACCGGCGAGGCGCCGGGCGGCCCGTCGCGCTGGGCGCGCGGGCGCTCCACCGAATGGATCCCGGTCCGGCCGGAGCTGGTGGTGGAGGTGGCCTACCGGCACGCGGCCGGCGGCCGCCTGCGCCACGGCGCGCGCCTGCTGCGCGTCCGCCCGGACAAGGCGCCCGCGCAGTGCGTGATGCGCGACCTGCCCGGCGGCGAGGCCCGCTTCGGCTGATCGCGGGGCGGCCGCCGGGGGCCGCCCGCGGGGTCATCTCCGGCCGCGCCGCGCCTGCACCGCCGCCGCCGGCTGCTCGACCAGGATGCCGCGCTCGCTCGCGGAGGTCGGGTGGCGCGCCGAGACCCGCGGCGTCGCCTCGGCGAGCTCCTTCGCGCCCGCCTGCGCGAGCACGAGGTCCACGCGCACCGTCCCCTCGGGGACGTCCTTCGCCAGCAGGAAGCCGTTGCCGTCCGCGCTCGGCACCACGCGGCCGAGCGGCTTGCGGGTCCCGTCCTTCGCCCGCGCCGCCACCACGTACTCCTCGCCCTGCGGCGGCGCGACCAGCCCGTACAGGATGACCCGCACCGCCTTCTGGTCGGGCATGGCCACCACGATGCCGCTCTCGGTCGGCTCCTTGGCCTTGGGATCGGCGAACAGGAGCGCGGCGGCCTGGCCCGAGCTGGTGAGCAGCCCCTCGTCGGCCCGCGCCTGGGTGAGGAGCTTGTCGCGCTCCTCGATGGTCTTCTGCAGCTCCGAGACCTGCGCCTGGCTGCGCTCGGCCTCGGTGCGGTACGTGTCCGCCTTCGACACCGTGGCGGCGGCCCAGACCACGCCCGCCGCCACGAGGACGATGAGCGGGATCACGATGAGCCAGACCTTCTTGTCGGAGCCCTCCTTCGCGAGGACGCTCCCGAACTCGATGCGGTCGCTTGGCATGCTCCAAAGGTAAGGAGCGTGCCGGCGCGGGCGGGAGGCGGCCTCGCACCGTCCGTGCGGGTCGATCCGGCAGCCGGGCCGGCCGCCCGCCGCCCGCCGGGAAGAGCCACGAGCCCTCGCCGGTTCGGTCCTCGAGGGCGGGGCGACGGCCTCCCCCGCCCTCACGCACCGTTTGCGCCGATCCACGCCGAGGTCGCTTTTCCTGCGGTGCGTACCCGCCGGGACGGCCGGGTCTGCCCGCGATCCCGCGGTGTTGGCCGCTTCGGACGGGGCACGGCGATTGCTCAGGGTGCGCGTCGAACGGCCGCATCGGAGGTGCCAGTGACCGACAGCCCGACCCGCCCCACGCCCAGGCCCGCCGGCGCCGCCGAGGCGCCCGCCGTGATGGAAGCGCGCCTCACCGCGCTGCTCGTCACCGGCGCGCTGCTCGCCGGCGCGCTGCTCCAGGTCTGGGTCCCGCCGGGCGCGCTCACGCTGGTGGTGGCGAGCGGCATCGCGGGCGCGGTGGTGCTCGCGGTGGCCCTGCTCACGCCCGGGCGGCTGCGCGCCACCATCGCCGGCTTCCGCTTCACCTCCACGCTGCTGGTGGCGCTGGCGGTGTTCGCCATCGTCGGCACGCTGGTGCTGCAGGGCAAGCCGGCCGAGTTCTACCGGCTCCGCTACGGCGCGGCCGCGCCGGTGATCCTCGGCCTGCACCTCGACGACGTCTTCCACGGCCTGCCGTTCGCGGGGCTCATGGCGCTGTTCGGCGCGGCGGTGATCGCGTCCGCGGCGCAGCGCTGGCCGCTCCGCGCGCGCAACGCCGGCTTCTTCCTGTGCCACCTCGGCCTCGTCACCTCGCTGGGCGGTGCGGCCGCGTCGGCCGCGCTCTCCATCCGCGGCCGCATCGACCTGCACGCGGGCGGCGAGACGGCCACCCACGTGCGCGTCACCAAGGCGGGGATGGGCACCGGCGGCGCGGCGCCGCTCGGCTTCGACCTGCGCCTCGATCGGTTCGACCTCGTGAACTACGAGACCGAGTACCGCGTCGGCTACTACCGCCAGGAGCTGGTCCGGGACGAGCACGGCACGCACCGTCAGTGGAAGCTCGCCGCGAGCTTCGACCCGGACCTCGAGCGCCACCTCCTGCCCGGCGGCGACACGTTCCGCCTGAAGGAGATCTGGCCCGACTTCACGCTGCAGGACCAGGTGGCGCCGGTCGCGGCGGGCGGGCAGCCCGCGCTGCAGGCGACGCTGGAGGGGCAGACGCGCTGGCTGCTGCCGGGCGAGCGGCTCGCCACCCCCGACGGCCGCGCCGCGGTGGTGTTCGGCTGGGAGCGCCCCGCCGCCCCGCCGGGCGCGCTCACCGCGTTCCTCGTCTCCGGCGCGGAGCGGAAGGTGGTCGTCCACACCGCCGACGGCGAGTCGGAGGTCCCGCTCGCCGAGGGGCTCGCGCTCGCGGGGGGCGCGGTGAGGCTCGGCGCGCTCGTCCCGCAGGCGCAGCGGACGCAGGTGCCCGCCACGGCGTCGGCCGAGTGGAAGCGCCCGGTGGTCCGGCTCGAGGCGGTGCGCGACGGCACGGCGGCCGAGAAGGTGATGGCCGCGGACCGGCCCGAGGCGCTGTTCCTCGACGCCGATCACGCGCTGGTCTTCGAGCGCCGCGACGGCGAGGTGAAGGCGTTCCTCTCGACGGTCACCGCCACGCGCGGCGACGAGTCGCTGCGCACCGTGGTGGCGGTGAACGAGCCGGTCACGTTCGCGGGCTGGACGCTCTACCAGGTGAACTACAACCCGCAGGATCCCAGCTACTCCGGCCTGGAGGCGGTGCACGACCCCGGGGTGGCCTGGGTGTTCGCCGGGTTCGCGCTCATCAGCCTGGGCGTGGCGTACATGTTCTACGTCGAGCCGCGCCTGAAGGCGCGCCGCCGCGCCCAGCCCGGCGTCCCCACCTCCCCCGCGCAGGCCGCCTGAGGAGAACGCGATGCTCCAGTACATCCTCGCCGAGCACCCCTTCTTCGTGGCCACCGGCGCGCTGTACGCGGCCGCGGCCGGCTTCTACGCCGCCGCCTGGCGCTCCACCCGCGCGCTGGTCGGGCGCGCCGCGACCGCGCTGCTCTGCGCCGCGCTGGCGTTCAACGCCGGCCTGATCGTGGAGCGCTGGATCGAGGCGGGCCGCGCGCCGTTCAAGTCGCTGTTCGAGTCGCTGGTGTTCTTCGCGTTCACCACCGGCGTGGTGTACCTCGCGTTCGAGCGGCTCTACCGCACCCGCGTGTTCGGCGCGCTCGCGGCGCTCCTCACGCTGGCGCTGCTCGGCTACGCGCTCGGCAAGTGGGACGCCGAGATCGTGAAGCTGCCGCCGGCGCTCCAGTCCGCCTGGTTCGTGCCGCACGTGGTGGTCTACTTCGTGGGCTATGCGGCGGTGGCGCTCGCGGCGCTGCTCGCCGCGGTGCAGCTCCTCGCCCCGCGCGTGCCGCTCCTGCAGCGGCTCACCACCCTGCGCGCCGGGACCATCCTCACCGGCAAGGCGCTCGACCTCGAGCAGATGACCTACGAGCTCATCCGCTTCGGGTTCGTGCTGCTCACGGTCGGCCTGCTGGTCGGCTCGGTGTGGGCGAAGAGCGCCTGGGGCGACTTCTGGGTGTGGGATCCGAAGGAGAACTGGTCGCTCGTGACCTGGCTCGTCTACGGGGCCTACCTGCACCTGCGCAAGGTGCGCGGCTGGCGAGGCGACCGCGCCGCGTGGCTGGTGCTCCTCGGCTTCGCGGTGGTGATGTTCACGTACCTCGGGATGAGCATGCTGCCCACCGCCGAGGAGAGCGCGCACGTCTACACCGGGTAGCACCGATCTCCAGGGAGAGCGCGCGCCCCCGCGCGCTCGGGGCCGCCCGGCACACCACTGCCGGGCGGTCTTTTTTTCGGGCCCGCGGGCGGGAAGGGAGCGGGGCTCGGGCCGGCGGCGCGCTACTTGTGCGCCTCGGCGTAGGCGTCCTCGAGCTCGGGGGGCCGGCGTCCGGGGACGCCGCTCCGGTACTCCTTCAGGCGGTACTGGATCTTCCGCACCGAGACGCCCAGCACCTCCGCCGCGCGGGCGGTCGAGCCGCCGCACTGCTCGAGCGTGCGCAGGATCGCCTCGCGCTCGATCTCGAACAGCGTGGCGCCGGGGATGAGGGCGGAGGCGCCGCTCTCCTCCGGGCGGGCGCCGTGCAGCACCGGCGAGAGGTCCTCCGCGGTGATCTCGCGCCCGCGCGCCACCGACACCGCGTGCTCGACCACGCTCGCCAGCTCGCGCACGTTGCCCGGCCAGTCGTAGGCGAACAGCGCCGAGAGCGTCCCCGGGGTCACGCCGACGACCTCGCTCCCCTGCGTGCGGGCCGCCACATCGAGGAAGTGGTTCACCAGCGCGGGGATGTCGCCCTTGCGCTCGCGCAGCGGGGGCAGCGCCACCGCCACCACGTTGAGCCGGTAGTACAGGTCGTCGCGGAACCGGCCGGCGCGGACCTCCTCGGCGAGGTCGTGCTGCGCGCCCGCCACCACGCGCACGTCCACCCGCAGCGTCTCGCGGCCGCCCATCCGCTCCATCTCGCCCTGCTGGAGCACCCGGAGCAGCTTCACCTGGACCGGCGGCGGCAGGCTCCCCACCTCGTGCAGGTACAGGGTCCCGCCGTCGGCGAGCTCCAGCTTGCCGACGTGGCGCTCCTCGGAGTCGGCGAACGCCCCCGGCTCGTGGCCGAAGAGGTCGGACTCGAGCAGCGCCTCCGAGAGCGCCGCGCAGTTGACCCGCACGAACGGCCGGTCGCGCCGGGGCGAGGCCTCGTGCAGCGCCTGGGCGACGTGCTCCTTGCCGGTGCCAGACTCGCCCAGCACCAGGACCGTCGCCTTGGTGGGCGCCACGCGGCGCACCAGCTCGACCACACCCTGCATCTCCGGCGCGGTGCCCACCAGCGCGGCGCGCGCGCGGACGCGCTCGCGCAGCTCGGCGCGATCGCGGCGCAGCCCGCGCTTCTCGAGCGCCTTCTGGAGCACCACCAGCGCCTGGCCGGCGTCCACCGGGCGGACCAGGAAGCTCTCGGCCCCGGCGCGCAGCGCCTGGACCGCCGCCTCCAGCCGGTCGTGCGGCGCCGCGACCACCACCGCCGCGTCGGACCCGAGCTCGCGCAGGCGGCCGACCAGCTCGCCGGCCTCGCAGCCGGGGAGCGTCACGTCGGCCAGCACCGCGGCGGGCTGGAAGCTCGGGACGAGCCCGAGCGCGCGCTCCGCGCTGGCGGCCTCGACCGCGTCGAAGCCGCGCTCGCACAGGGCGGCCCTGAGGCCGGCCCCGTCGAGCGGGTTGCCATCGATGACGAGGATGCGGTCGCGCTTCATCTTGCCGGGGCGGGGGATAGCAACTCCCGTACCCGGGAATCAACCGCCTTTGCGTGCACGAATTGCGCGCCGCCCGCCCGCACGCTGCGTGCGCAGCGTCGCATCCGCCCGCACCTTCGCGGCCCGGCGGTGCTTTTCCGCGGGCAGGCCCGCGCCGGGCCAGGCGCGGGGGCCGGCCCGGGCCGGCGCGCATTCCGTGCGGCCGTGCTCCGGTGCGCACCTGCGGCCGCGCGGCGCAGGGTTCTCCCCCGCCCGCTTGCCGCGGGCGCGGCACGTGGCTACGACGGCAGCATGGAACGGACCTGGCTCGACGGCCGCATCGCGCTCGTGCAGGGGGACCTCACGCGCCTGCAGGTGGACGCCATCGTCAACGCGGCGAACGCCTCGCTGCTCGGGGGCGGCGGCGTGGACGGCGCCATCCACCGCGCCGCCGGCCCGGAGCTGCGCGAGGCGTGCCGGGCGCTGGGGGGCGCGCACACCGGCGAAGCGAAGATCACGCCCGGCTTCCGCCTCCCGGCGCGCCACGTGATCCACGCCGTCGGCCCGGTGTGGCAGGGCGGCGGCGCGGGCGAGGACGCCGCGCTCGCCTCCTGCTACCGCGCCTCGATGCGGCTCGCCGCGGAGCACGGGCTGCGCTCCATCGCCTTCCCGGCCATCTCCACCGGCGCGTACGGCTTCCCCATCAAGCGGGCCACGCCCATCGCGGTGGACGAGGTGCGGCGCGCGCTCGAGGCGGGCGGCCCGGTCCGCCGGGCGGTGTTCTGCTGCTTCTCGCCGGAGGACGCCGCCGCCTACGAGCGCGTCCTCGCGGTCCTGCCCGCGTAGGCGAGCGCGGCGAGCGCGGCCGCGCCGGCGCCGAGCAGCGCCGCCTCGCGCAGGACGTCGCGGGCCGCCCTCCGCGGCCGCCGGCCGCGCGCCCACGCCTCCGCGTCGAGCGCGGCGGCGCCGGGCTCCGCGGCGAGCCGCAGCGCCTCGGCCAGGTGGAGCCCGCGGCGGCCGGTGCCCTGCTCGATCTGCGTCCGGCAGGAGAACCCATCGGCGAGCACCAGGTCCTGCGCCGGGGCGCGCCGCACCGCCGGCAGGACCCCGCGCTCGCCCACCGCCATCGACACGCGGTACCGGTCGCCCGCCTCGAAGCCGAACGAGCCCGCCATCCCGCAGCAGCCCGCGTCGAGCACCTCGGCGTCGAGCCCCATGCGCGCGAGCACCCGCCGCGCGGCCCCCTCGCCCATCACCGCGTGGTGGTGGCAGTGCACCTGCACGAGCGCGCGGCGGTCGAGCCGCGGCACCGGGAACGCGTCGCCCGCCTCGTCCACCAGCTCGGAGAGGAGCCGCGTCCGGCCGGCGAGCGCGTCGGCGCGCCGGTCCCCGTGGAGCAGGTTGGGCAGCTCGTCGCGGAACACCGCCGCGCAGCTCGGCTCGAGCACCACCACCGGCGTCCCGGCCTCGGCGGCGGGCGCCAGCGCGTCCAGATCCTGCCGGAGCAGCCGCCGCGCCAGGTCGAGCATGCCGTGGTCGTAGAGCGGGCGGCCGCAGCAGAGGCGCCGGCGCGGGAGGCGCACCTGCCAGCCGGCGGCCTCCAGGACCTCCACCGCCGCGATGCCGATCTCCGGGTGGAAGAAGTCGGTGAACGTGTCCGGGAACAGCACCACCGAGCGCCCGCGCCCGGCGGCCGCGCCCGGCGCCGCCGCCCGCCGGCGGGCGAACCAGCGCCGGAACGTCACCGGCGCGAACGCGGGCAGCGCGCGCTCCGGGGCGATCCCGCCCGCGCGCCGCGCCAGCGCGGAGAGCCCCGGCGCGCGCGCGAGCGCGTTCGCCACGCCCGGCGCGAGCGAGGCCGCCCGGGCCCACCAGGCCACCAGGCCCATGGCGTAGGCCGCGCGCGGCCGCAGCCGGCCGCGGTAGTGGTGCGACAGGAACTCGGCCTTGTAGGTGGCCATGTCCACGTTCATCGGGCAGTCGCTCTTGCACCCCTTGCAGGCGAGGCACAGGTGCAGCGCGTCGGCGACCTCGGGCGAGCGCCAGCCGCCGCGGAGCGGATCGCCCAGCATCAGCTCGTGCAGCAGGTGCGCCCGGCCGCGGGTGGAGTGCTTCTCCTCGCGCGTCACCCGGTAGCTCGGGCACATCACGCCGCCCTCGTCCCGCCGGCACTCGCCCACCCCGACGCAGCGCGCCGCCACCCGGCCGAAGCTGCCCTGGTCCTCCGGGTAGGCGAACGCGGTGCGGGGCCGGAGCTCCACGTACCCGGCCCCGAGCCGCAGGTTCTCGTCGAGCCGGTACGCGTCGATCTTCTTGCCCGGGTTCATCCGCCAGCCGGGATCCCAGAGCCGCTTGAAGTCGCGGAACGCGTCCACCAGGCGCGGCCCGAACATCTTCACCAGCAGCTCGCCGCGCGACTGGCCGTCGCCGTGCTCGCCCGAGAGCGAGCCGCCCAGCGAGACCACCAGGTCGGCGGCGGCCTCCACGAAGGCGCGGTAGCGCGCGATGCCCGACGCGGTGGTGAGGTCGAAGTCGATGCGGGTGTGGACGCAGCCCTGGCCGAAGTGGCCGTACAGCGCGCCGTGGTAGCCGAACCCGTGCAGCAGGCCGTCCAGCGCCCGCAGGTACTCCCCGAGCCGCTCCGGCGCCACGGCCGAGTCCTCCCACCCCTCCCACGCGTCCGGCCTCCCCGGCACGCGCGCGGTGGCGCCCAGCCCGGACTCCCTCACCTTCCAGACGATGGCCTCCTCCGCCGGGTCGTCGTAGAGCTTCATCGCGGGGGCGCGCGGGCCGCCGCCGAGCGCGTCCATGCAGCGCCGCGCGCGCGCCTCGGCCTCGGCGCGGTCGGCCCCGCCGAACTCCACCAGCAGCCACCCGCGGCCGTCCGGGAGCAGCCGCAGCCGCTCCGGGTGGAGACGCTTGCGGCGCATGTCCTCCACCAGCCGCTCGTCGATCCCCTCCAGGCCGATGGGCCCGAGCGCCGCCACCTCGGGGACGCGGTCGGCGGCGGCGAACACGTCGGGGAAGCCGAGCACGAGCAGCGCGCGCGCGGGCGGGCTGTTCACCAGCCGGACCTCCGCCTGCAGGATGGTGACGAGCGTGCCCTCGCTGCCGGTGAGCGCGCGCGCCAGGTGGAAGCCGCGCTCGGGCAGCAGCTCGTCGAGGTTGTAGCCGGACACGCGCCGGGGGATGCGCGGGAAGCGCGCCCGCACCTCGTCCCCGACCCGGTCGCGCAGCGCCGCGAGGCCGGCGTAGAGCGCCCCCTTCCGGCCGCCGGCCCGCACCACCGCCGCGCGCTCCGCGTCGGAGGTCTCGCCCACCCAGGTGCGCAGGCCGTCGGAGGTGAGCACCTCGAGCCGGCGCACGTTGTCGGCGGTCCGGCCCGCCATCATGGAGTGCACGCCGCAGGAGTCGTTCCCGATCATCCCGCCCAGCGTGCAGTGATCGTGCGTGGACGGATCGGGGCCGAACGTGAGGTGGTGGCGCTCCGCCGCGGCGCGGAGCACGTCGAGCACGCACCCCGGCTCGACGCGCGCCAGGCGATTCCCCGGGTCGACCTCCAGCACGCGCGACACGTACTTCGAGAAGTCCATCACCACCGCCACGTTGCAGCACTGGCCCGCCAGGCTGGTCCCGCCGCCGCGCGAGAGCACCGGGGCCCCGTGCGCGCGGCAGGTGGCCACCGTGGCGACGACGTCGTCCACGCTGCGCGGCACCACCACGCCGATGGGCACCTGCCGGTAGTTGGACCCGTCGGTCGCGTACAGCGCGCGCGCGCCGTCGTCGAAGCGCACCTCGCCCTCGACCGCCCGCGCGAGATCGCTCGCCAGCGCCCGCGCCGCCTCCGCCGGGAACGGCCCGCCGCGCCGGTACGGCTCGCGCTCGGCGCGCAGGCGCGCGGCCGGATCCGCCGACCGGCCCAGCCCAGGGATGAGATACCGCCCGCCCGCCTCCGGCTGCTCCATCGCCCCTCCCCTCAGGCCACCGCCCAGCGCTCCGCGTCGCGCGCGCGGAGCTCGAGGCCGAGGCCGGGGCGCGAGAGGTCCGGCGCGAGCGCGCCACCGGACGGGCGCGGCGCGCCCTCGAGCAGCAGCGCCTCGATGCGCTCGTGATCGTGGAACCACTCCGCATGGGCGGCCCGCTCCACCGCGCACATCAGGGTCGCGTGGAGCGAGGGCGCGCAGTGCGACGACAGCGGGACACCGAACGCCGCCGCCACCGCCGCCGCGGCCAGGAAGCCGGTCACCCCGCCGCAGCGGGTCGCGTCCGCCTGCAGCACGTCCACGGCGCCCGCCTCGAGCATGCGGCGGAAGTAGGCCGGGTCGTGCCCGTACTCGCCCGCGGCCACGTCCATCCCGGCGGGCGCGCGCTCGCGGACGAGGCGCAGGCCGGCCAGGTCGTCGGACGGCACCGGCTCCTCGAGCCAGGTGACGCCCTCGTCGGCGAACGCCGCGGCGAGCGCCAGCGCCTGCTTGCGCCCGTAGGCGCCGTTCGCGTCCACGAACAGCCCCGCCGCGCCGATCGCCTCCCGCGCCGCGCGCACGCGCTCCCGGTCGGCGCGCGGGTCGCGCCCGACCTTCATCTTCACCGCCGGGAAGCCCGCCGCCGCCCAGCCGCCGAGCTGCTCGCGCAGGCGCTCCGGCGCGTACGAGCAGAAGCCGCCGCTCCCGTAGGCCGGGACGGCCGGCCGCGCACGGCCCAGCAGCGCGAGGAGCGGCACCCCCAGCAGCCGCGCGTGGAGGTCCCAGAGCGCCGCGTCCACCGCCGAGAGCGCCATGCCGCCGACGCCGGCCGGCCCGGCGTTGCGCAGCGCCCGGCGCATGGCGCGGCTCGCGGCGGGCGCGTCGAGCGCGTCCACCCCCCGCACCGCCTCGGAGAGCAGGCCGTTCACCACCGCGGCGGCGGACGCGTCCGCGTAGGTGTAGCCGAGCCCGCGCGCGCCGCCGCCCTCCACCTCGGCCACCACCAGCGTGGTCGCGTCCCAGGCCAGCGTGCCGTCCGACTCGGGCGCGTCGGTGGGCACGCGGTACGCGGCCGCGTGCACCCGCTCCACGGTGGCCTCGCCGCGCGCCACGTCAGCCCTTCCGGTGGGGCAGCACGCCCTCCAGCGCGTCGCGCCACGAGCGCACGACCATGGCGCCGCGCTCCGGGTCGCCCTTCAGGATCGCCTCGAGGTAGCCCTTCGCCTGCTCCAGCGTGATGTGCGGCGGCAGCGGCGGCACGTTGGGATCCGTCCGCGCCTGCACCAGGCACGGGCGGTCGGCGGCGAACGCCCGGTCCCAGGCCGGCCCGATCTCCTCCGGCCGCTCGACCTTCACCGCCGCGAGGCCGAGCGAGGCAGCGAAGCCCGCGTAGTCCACCGGCGGCAGCGTCTGCGACGCCTCGAGCTTCGGGTCGCCCTCCATCACCCGCTGCTCCCAGGTCACCTGGTTGAGGTCGCCGTTGTCGAGCACCAAGACCACCAGGCGCGGGTCGGACCACTCGCGCCAGTAGCGGGCGATGGTGGCCAGCTCGGCGAGCCCGTTCATCTGCATGGCGCCGTCGCCCGCCAGCGCCACCGCCACGCGGTCCGGGTAGGCGAACTTGGCGGCGATCGCGTACGGGACGGCCGGTCCCATGGTCGCGAGGTTGCCGGAGAGCGACGCCAGCATCCCCTCGCGCACGCGCACGTCGCGCGCGTACCAGTTCGCGGACGAGCCGGAGTCGGCCGAGAGGATGGCGCGATCGGGCAGGCGCCGGGACAGCTCCCAGAAGACGCGCTGCGGGTTCACCGGCGTGGCCGGGTTCATGGCGCGCGCCTCCAGCACCTTCCACCAGCGGCGCACGTCGGACTCGATCTTCTCGCGCCAGGACCCGTGCTCCTTGCGCCGCAGCAGCGGCCGCAGCGCCTGGAGCGTCTCGGCGGCGTCGCCCACCAGGTTCACCTCCATGGGATAGCGGATGGAGAGCATCCGGCCGTCGAGGTCGACCTGGACGCCGCGCGCCTGCCCCTCCTTCGGCAGGAACTCGGGGTACGGGAACGAGGAGCCCACCATCAGCAGCGTGTCGCAGCCGCTCATCAGGTTCCAGGAGGGCTTGGTGCCGAGCAGGCCGATGGCGCCGGTCACCCAGGGCAGGTCGTCGGGCAGCACCGCCTTGCCGAGCAGCGCCTTCGCGACGCCGGCGCCGAGCACGTCGGCCACCTCGGCGACCTCGCGCGCCGCGCCGAGCGCGCCGGCGCCCACCAGCATCGCCACGCGCCGCCCCGCGTTCAGCACCTCCGCCGCGCGGCGCAGGTCGCGGGCGGCCGGGACCACCCGCGGCGCCTCCCAGCCCACCCCGCTGTGGACGGTGGCGTGGGCGTGCGGGGGCGACGTGTACTCGAGGCCCTGCACGTCGTTCGGCACCACGATCGCGGTCACGGTCCGCTCCGCCCGCGCGATGCGCACGGCCCGGTCGACCAGGTGACGGGCCTGCGACGGCACCATCAGCGTCTGCACGTACTCGTGCGCCACGTCCTTGAACAGCGAGGGCAGGTCCACCTCCTGCTGGTAGGAGCCGCCCATGGCGGCGCGCGCGGTCTGGCCCACGATCGCGACCACCGGCTGGTGGTCCATGCGCGCGTCGTACAGGCCGTTCAGGAGGTGGATGGCGCCGGGGCCCGAGGTGGCCAGGCACACGCCCACCTCGCCGGTGAACTTCGCGTGCGCGCAGGCCATGAACGCCGCCATCTCCTCGTGGCGGACCTGGGTGAAGCGCAGCGCGTCCACGGTCCGGAACGCGCCCAGGATCCCGTTGATCCCGTCGCCCGGATAGCCGAACACCCGGCGGACGCCCCACTCCACCAGCCGGCGCAGCAGGAACTCGCCGACGTTCATGCCCCCTCCTCCGCCGCCGCCCACGCGAGCGTCGTCATGAGCGCGCTCTCCGCGCGGCGGGCGTCGAGCCGGGTGTGCTGCACCACCACCGGCACGTCGGACCGGATCACCGTCGCGTAGTCGGTGCCGCGCGGGATGGGCTCCGGGTCGCGCAGGTCGTCGAGCCGCAGGTGCAGCGTGCGGCGGGCGCCCACGGTGAGCCGGTACGGTCCGGCCGGCTCGCGGTCGGCGAAGAACACGCGGAGCTCGAGGTGCGCGTCCTCGTCGCCGGCGTTCAGCACGCAGGCGGCCTCGTGGCTCTCCAGCGCGCGGTCCTCCGGCCGCCCACGGGGCGGCAGGTAGCCCTCCGGGATGGCCCAGGTGCGGTGACCGATGGCTCGCAAGGTGCGGCTCCCGCGCCCCGTCGCGCGGCCCCGCGGCCGGCGCGCCGCGGGGCGCCGCATCAGAGATGCGAACGCGCGGGCCGGATCGCGAGCGGCGCGGGGCGGAGCGCCCGGGATGCGGACCGGGGGCGCGGCGGACGCCGGGCGCGGGCCGGGCGCGCCGGCGGCCGGGCGGGCCCCGGGACGGAAGCTCCCCGGCGGCGCGGGGCCACCGGGGAGCGGGAGGGTCGGGCGGGCCGGCGGCCCGGGCTACGGCAGCTTCGGCGGATCGCGATCCGCGCCGCCCCAGGGCAGCGCGCCGGCGCTGCCGGGCGGGTTCGCGAGCGGGAAGCGGGTGGCGTTGTCGAGGATGGTGAGCCCGATGAGCAGCGCCACGAACGCGAGCGAGGTGACGAAGACGAGGCGGTTCGCGCCCCGCTGATCCCACAGGTGCATGAAGAACAGCGCCACCAGCGCGCCCTTGGCGATGGCGATGAGCAGCGCCACCGCCACGTGCCAGCCGCCGGGCAGGTGGACGCGCGAGGCGGCGTAGGTGACGACGGTGAGCACGAGCAGGGCGATCCACACCACCACGTAGCGCATGCCGTGCGCGTGGTGGGTCGCCTGGTGCTCCTCGTGCGCGATCGGTCGGGTGTCGGCCATGGAGATGTCGCTCCCTACACGAGGTAGATGAGGGGGAAGACGAAGATCCAGATGAGGTCGACGAGGTGCCAGTACAGGCCGGCCAGCTCGACCGGCGTGTGGTACGCCGCCGTGTACTTCCCGCGCGCCGCCTTCACGCCCACCACCGCCAGGATCGTCATGCCGACGATCACGTGGACGCCGTGCAGGCCGGTGATGAGGAAGTAGAGCGCGAAGAACAGCGACGCGCCCGGCGCCTGCAGCTCCTGGAACGAGTAGTAGCGGCCCGGGAGCTGCCCCTCGTGGAAGTGGTGGCTGTACTCGACCGCCTTGAGCGCGAGGAACGCGACGGCGAAGGCGACCGACACGGCGAACCACAGCCCGGTCTTCTTGCCGTTCCCCTTCACCGCCTCGTTCAGCCCGAGCGCGACCGTGAACGAGCTGGTCACCAGGATGATGGTGTTGACCAGGCCGAGCCAGGTCTCGATGGCGCGGCTCGCCTCGGCGAACGCGTCCGAGTACAGGTACCGGTACACCGCGTAGGCCGCGAACAGCGCGGTGAACAGCAGCACCTCGGAGGCGAGGAACAGCCACATGCCGAGCCGCTCGGCGTGCGACTGCTTCTCGATGTTCTCGAAATGGTGTGCGAGCGGGCTAGCTTGCATGCTTCGGCTCGGGGGCGACCGGGGGAGGGTTGGCGTAGGAGTCCTCGTCGTACTCGTGCGGTCCGCGCGTGTAGACCGGGGTCTCCTCGAAGTTCTCGGGGAGCGGCGGCGAGGCCGTGTCCCACTCGTATCCGCGCGAGTGCCACGGGTTCGAGCCGGCGATCGGGCCCCACTTCAGCGCCACCAGCAGGTAGACGAGGATGATGACGAGGCCCATCGCCAGCACCGAGGCGCCGGCGGTGGAGGCGACGTTGAGCGCCCAGAACCGCTCCGGGTAGGAGAAGTACCGGCGCGGCATGCCCTCGTTCCCGAGCAGGAACTGCGGGATGAAGGTGAAGTTGAAGCCCAGGATCACCATCACCGCGCCCACCAGCCCCCAGCCCTCCGGGTACATGCGGCCGGTGATCTTCGGGAACCAGTAGTGGAGCGCGGCGAGGAACGCCATCACGGTCGCGCCCACCATGATGAAGTGGAAGTGCGCCACCACGAAGTACGTGTCGTGCCAGTGGACGTCGAGCGACACGGTGGCGACCGCCACGCCGGTCATCCCGCCGAACACCAGGAAGAACAGGAAGCCGACGAAGTAGGCGAACGGCGTCTTGAACGCGATCGAGCCCTGGTACAGCGTGGCGGTCCAGTTGAAGACCTTGATGGCCGTGAAGATGCCCACGAACATCGAGAGGATCCCGAACACGCCGGCGTCGAAGGCCGACTGGCCCGAGACGAACAGGTGGTGGCCCCAGGTGAAGAAGCCGACGAAGGCGATGCCGAGCGAGGAGTAGGCGACCGCCTTGTAGCCGAAGATGTTCTTGCGCGAGAACGCGCAGACCACCTCGGAGATCACCGCCATCGCGGGCAGCACCATGATGTAGACGGCGGGGTGCGAGTAGAACCAGAAGAAGTGCTGGAACAGCACCGGGTCGCCGCCGCGCGCCGGATCGAAGATGCCCCAGCCGAACGCGTGCTCCACCGCGACGAGCAGCAGCGTCATGCCCAGCACCGGCGTGGCGAGGATCTGGATGATGCTGGTCGCGTAGATCGACCACACGAACAGCGGCACCCGGTTCCAGCCGATCCCGGGGGCGCGCATGGTGTGCGTGGTGACGATGAAGTTCAGGCCGGTGAGGATCGACGAGAACCCCAGGACGAACGCGCCGAGCAGGATCGGCACCACCTTGGTGGCGGTGGTGGTCGAGTACGGCGTGTAGAACGTCCAGCCGGTGTCCGCGCCGCCGTGGATCATCCCGTACAGCGCGATCGCGGCGCCCAGCAGGTAGAGGTAGAAGCTGAGGAGGTTCAGCTTCGGGAACGCCACGTCCTTGGCCCCGAGCATGAGCGGCACCAGGAAGTTGCCGAAGCCGCTCGGGATGGCGGGGATCATGAACAGGAAGATCATGACCACGCCGTGGAGCGTGAACATCCGGTTGTACGTCATCGCGTCCATGATCGTCGGACCGGGCGTGAGCAGCTCGATCCGGATGAGCATGGCGAACAGGCCGCCGACGGCGAAGAACACCGTGGCCGCGACCAGGAACATCACCCCGATCCGCTTGTGGTCCTGGGTCAGCATCCAGGACTTCAGGCCGGTCGCGGGCGAGTTGAGGTAGTTCCGCGGGTTGTACACGGGAACGTCACTTGCGTGGGATGGACTCATAGACCGGGCCCTCCGACGGACCGCTCTGGACCGCCGGGGTCTTCAAGGACTTGATGAACTCGACGATGGCCGCCGCCTCGGGCGGTGCGAGCTTGCCCTGGTAGGTCGGCATCACGTTCTGGTAGCCCGCCACGATGTCCGCGGCGGGATCCATCATCGACTTGGTGAGATACCCCTCGTCGGCCTGCACGCTCTTCCCGCTCTGGAGCTTCTCGTTCCGCTCGTAGAGGTCCACCCAGGTCGGCCCGATGTGCCGCGTGCCGTCCACCGAGTGGCACTTCAGGCAGCCCTGCTCGCTGGCCAGCCGCCGCCCCTCCTCGATGACGTTGGAGGCCGGGCGCACCGGCTCGCCGGGGACGGGCGTGCCGTCCTGCGACCCCGCCACCCCGCGCCCCTGCGTGGCGAGCCACTGATCGAACTCCTCCGCCGGCATCACCACCAGCTCGCCGATCATCCCGGAGTGCGCGAGGCCGCAGTACTCGGCGCAGAAGATCTCGTAGCGGCCCGGCCGGTCGGCGTTGAACCACGTCTGCGTGTAGCGGCCCGGGAGCGCGTCCTGCTTCACCCGGAGCGCCGGCACGTAGAACGAGTGGATCACGTCGCGCGAGGTGATGAGCAGCCGCACCGGCCGGCCGGCGGGGACGCGCAGCACGTCCACCGAGTTCGGGCCGCCCGGGTACGCGAACTTCCACATCCACTTCTTGCCCTGGACGTAGACGTCCATCGCGTCCTTGGGCGGCGTCTGCAGCTTCGCGAACTGCGGGAAGCCGATCGCGAACCACACCAGGAAGAACGCCAGCGGCAGCCCCACGAAGATGACCTCGTGGATGGCCTTCGGCTCGACGCGCGGGGTGACGTCGGTGTCCGCCCGGCGCCGGTACCGCACGAAGAAGTAGATCGCGGTGGCGAACACGCCCGCCGCCGCGAGCATGGTGGTGATGATGACGAA
The DNA here is from genome assembly GCF_000022145.1 of Anaeromyxobacter dehalogenans 2CP-1. Classification (NCBI taxonomy): domain Bacteria; kingdom Pseudomonadati; phylum Myxococcota; class Myxococcia; order Myxococcales; family Anaeromyxobacteraceae; genus Anaeromyxobacter; species Anaeromyxobacter dehalogenans. The sequence goes on along the minus strand of NC_011891.1, from coordinate 959,775 downwards.
GTAGTGGAGCCCGTCCACCTGGCGCGCGTAGTCGCTCGCCTGGTCCGGGAGGAACAGCATTCTTCGCAGGAGGTCGTTCATGCCGTCTGCCTCGCCTTGGCCCGCCGCTCGCGCCAGACCAGCGCGGCGATCAGGCCGGTGAGGGCCACCAGCACCACGGCCGCGCCGGCGCGCACGATGCCGAACGCGTACGGCTCGTACTTCCGCGAGGCGGGGTCGTACCGGTAGCAGGTGAGGAGGAGTCGATCGAAGCTGGTGCCGACCTTGCCGCTGGCGGCCTCGACGACCGACAGCCGGAAGTCCTTGGGCGGGTAGTCGATGCCGTACAGGTAGCGAGAGACCTTCCCGTCGGGCGTGATGACGAAGATCGCCGCCTGGTGGGCCCACTCGCCGGAGGCCGGGTCCTTCTTGTAGTAGAAGCCGACCGCGTCGGAGATCTGGCGCGACGCCTCCGCCGTGCCGACCAGGAACGGCCAGTCGGTCCCCGCGTCGGAGCGGCCCATCGACTGCAGGTAGCCGCGGCGCCGCTCGGCGGCGAGCGCCGGCCCCTCCTCCGGATCGAAGGAGATGGTGACCGCCTGGTAGTCCCGGCCCAGCTCGAGCCCGTTCTCGCGCATGGCCTTGCCCATGCCCGAGAGGATGAGCCCGCACAGCATGGGGCAGTCGTAGTAGACGAGCGCGACCACCACCGGCTTCTTGCCGTCGAACGCCTGGCGCAGCGAGAAGGGCTGGCCCTTCCAGTCGGTGAAGGACACGTCGAGCGGGACCGCCGCGCCGAGCTTCTCCTCGACGCGGACGTCCTCGAGGGCGACCGGCGGCACGTCCGGCGACGGGCCCGCGCCCCCCTCGCGCTGGCGCCAGAACTGGGCGGCCGCCGGCGCAGGCGCGGCGAGCGCCGCGGCGGCCGCGAGCGCCAGGCCGGCCCCGGCGCGCCGGAGCATCGCGCGCGTCACGGCTGGCCTCCCGGGCCCGGCCCGAGGTCGGGCGCCTGCGACGGCACCGGCTCCACCGGCGGCGCGGGCATGGGGCGGATCCCCTGGACCACCAGGTCCATGGCGCGGTCGATGGGCAGGTGCACCACGCCGGCGCCCCGGTCCACCCAGCCGTACGACGCGAGCCGCTCGCGGCGCGCGGCGCGATCGCGCTCGCCGCGCACGGAGAGCTCGAACAGCTGCTGCTCCACCATGCCGATCTTGTTCTGGCCGATCTCCGCCGGGATGGGCGGCGCCTCGCGCGAGGCGCGGACGTCCCGCAGGTAGGCGATGGCGGCGTAGGAGCCGATGAAGAAGAGCACCAGCGCGGCCACGCCGACCGCGATGATCTTGCCGGTGTCGATCCGGTCCTCCTCGGACCGGACCCCGTGGGCGTGTTCGACGTGGTCGCTCATTGCGGCAGGTACCTCAGCGAGTCCTCGAGGTAGGGATCGCGGACCGGGACCGCCACCGTGCCGCGCATGCGGGCCAGCGCGAACGCCACGGTGACGCCGCCCACGCCCACGAAGGCGGAGAGGTCCCACAGCGACGGCCGCGGGCCGCCCGGGTCGAGGTGGGGCATCAGCAGCCAGTAGAGGTCGATCCAGTGGACGAACAGGATCCAGACCGCGACCTTCGCCAGCCGGCCCGGGTTGCGGGTGATGGCGCGGTTCATCAGCAGGAAGAACGGCACCAGGAAGTGGAACAGCGCGAGGAAGACGCCCACCGCCTTCCACCCGCCCTCGATGCGGAGGATGTACCAGGGCACCTCCTCCGGCACGTTCGCGATCCAGATCAGCATGAACTGCGAGAACGCGACGTAGGCCCAGAACGCGGTGAACGCGAGCAGGAACTTGCCGAGCGAGTGGAAGTGCTCGGTGTTCATGTGCGCGCCGAACTGGTTCGGATCGAGCCGCGTGGCGTTGGCGGCGATGATGACCACCGCGAACGCGCCGACGAAGCTGCCGGCGAACCAGTACACGCCGAAGATGGTCGAGAAGAAGCGCGGGTCGAGCGACATCATCCAGTCGAACGCCGCGAACGTGAGCGTGAGCGCCACGAACGGCAGCGAGCCCGCCCCGAGCGCGCGCTGGCGCCGGGTCAGGTCGTGCCCGCCGACCTCGTCCTGGCGGAGCGACCAGGCCCGGAGCAGGTGCGCGACCCCGATCCAGCAGGCGAAGTAGATCGCGGCCCGGATCACGAAGAACGGCACGTTGAGGTAGGGCTTCTTGTGCTCGACCGCGTGGAGGACCTCGCCCTGCAGGCCGTGCGGGTCCACCCACGGGAACAGGTGGCCGCGGCCGAGCAGGATGGGGATGAACAGCACCACGAACAGCGGGATCACCGCCGGGAGGTGCTCGAGGAAGCGGCGCAGGACCACCGGCCAGCGCGCGTTCGACGCGTGCAGCGCGCCGAGCAGGATGAGCGCGCCGAGCGCCAGGCCCAGCCAGTAGACGAACGCGACGAGGTAGGCGTAGAGCGCGCGGCGCGGATCGCCGACCGCCGCGCCGAGCGCGGTGACGGCGAGGCCCGCGGCGCCGGCGGCGGCGGCGATCGTCATGAGGCGCCGGCCGCCCAGGTACGGGGTGAGGGTCATCGCCCCTCCTTCTGGAGCTGCTCGCGGGCGTCGGGGGGCACCTGGTCGAGCGATGCGTTCTGGCTGAGCTGGAGGGCGCGCACGTACGCCACGATCGCCCAGCGGTCCTGCACCGGGATCTCGGCGGCGTACGAGGGCATGAGCCCGAAGCCCTCGGTGATCACCTGGTAGATGTAGCCGTCCGGGCGATCGCGGTAGAGGTGCAGCGAGGGCGGCCGGCGCAGCGACATGTTCATCGCGACCTGGCTCTCGCCGTCGCCGAGCACGCCGTGGCACACCGCGCAGCTCACGTCGAACCGCTGGCGCCCGCGCGCGAGCAGCTTCGCGTCCACCGGCACCGGCATGAGCTGCACCGGGCGGCCGTCGGGACCGCGGCCGGTCGCGACCGCCGGGTCGAGCCGGGGGCCGTACGGCACCGTGCCGGCGGGCGGGTGCCGCATGGCGAGGCCGTTCGCGTAGTACTCGCTGGACTGGTAGGCCTTGTACTTCTGCTGGCGCTGCATCGGGTCGAGCCGCGGGCAGGCGGTCAGCGCGAGGAGCGGCAGGAAGAGGGCGAGGCGGCGGGTCATCTCACTTCCCCTCCGGGACGACCGAGACCAGGCGCGCGCCGAGCCGGCGCAGCTCCGCCGCGACCGCGTCGGCGTCGCCGGCCTCCACCTCGGCCGAGAGCCACAGGCCGTCGATGCTGGCGGAGCGGAACGCCTCCACCTCGAACACCGGGTGGTGGACGCGCGGGAAGCCGAAGTAGACGGCGAGCAGGCCGACGAAGATGCTCAGCGCGGAGAACAGCACGCCGAGCTCGAACGTGACCGGGATGAACGCCGGCGCGCTGTGCGGCGGCCGGTTGCCCACGTTGAGCGGCCAGTCGTAGCCGACCGTGTACCACTGCAGCAGGTACCCGGAGACGGCGCCGGTGATCCCGGCCACCAGCGCCACGAGCGGCACGGTGGACCTGCGAAGGCCCAGCGCCTCCTCGGCGCCGTGCAGCGGGTACGGTGAGTGGAGGTCGAGGGTGGCCCCGCCGCGCGCGCGCAGCGTGCGCGCCGCGTCGAGGAGCGCGGCCTCCGCGCCGAACTCTCCCAGGACGTACGTCTTCATGCCCGCTCCGCGTGCGCGCCCTGCGCCACGGCCTGCCCGCCCTGCGCGGCGTGGTGATCCTGGTGCTCCAGCTCGCGGCGGAGCTCCTTCACCTCGGAGATGGGGATGGCCGGCAGGAAGCGCAGGAACAGGAGGAACAGGACGGAGAAGGTGGAGATCGACCCGAACAGCAGGCCCCAGTCGACCCACGTCGGCGTGTAGTTCGCCCAGGAGCCGGGGACGAAGTCGCGGGTGAGCGTCACCGCGATGATGACGAAGCGCTCCGCCCACATGCCGAAGTTCACCAGCACGGAGACGAGGAACAGCACCATCACGTTCCGCCGCAGCGCCGGCACCCAGAACACCTGGGGCGCCACCACGTTGCAGAAGATCTGCATCGCGTACACCAGCTTGTAGTCGCCGACGACGCGGTTGTAGAAGGCGAACCACTCGGCGTCGTTGCCCGAGTACCACGCGATGAACCACTCCATCACGTAGCCGTAGGTGACCATCAGGCCGGTCGCGAGGATCACCTTCGCCATGTTGTCGAGGTGGCGCGCGGTGACGACGTGCTCGAACTTGAACACCTTCCGCGCCGGGATCATCAGCGTCATCACCATCGCGAAGCCGCTGAAGATGGCGCCGGCCACGAAGTACGGCGGGAAGATGGTGGTGTGCCAGCCCGGCAGCTGCGAGATGGCGAAGTCGAACGACACGATGGTGTGCACCGACACCACCAGCGGCGTGGACAGGCCGGCCATGAGCAGGTAGCCGATGCGCCAGTGCTGCCAGTGCCGCGCCGAGCCCCGCCAGCCGAAGGACATGATCCCGTAGACGACGCGCTGCGCCCGGGTCTTCGCCGCGTCGCGCAGGGTGGCGAGGTCGGGGATGAGCCCGAGGTACCAGAACAGGAAGGAGACGGTCGCGTAGGTCGAGATCGCGAACACGTCCCAGGGGAGCGCGCTCTTGAAGTTCGGCCAGATCTGGGTGGTGGCGGGGTACGGGATGAGCCACCAGAACAGCCAGGGGCGCCCGAGGTGGATGACCGGGTACGCGCCGGCCATCGCCACCGCGAACAGCGTCATCGCCTCCGCGAAGCGGTTGATGGAGGTGCGCCACTTCTGCTGGAACAGCAGCAGGATCGCGCTGATCAGCGTGCCGGCGTGGCCGATGCCGATCCACCAGACGAAGTTGGTGATGTCGTAGGCCCAGGCGACCGGGATGTTGTTGCCCCACACCCCGATGCCGACGAACAGGGTCATGTAGAGCGACAGGAGCCAGAAGGCCATCCCGCCGCCGAACAGGACGAGCATCACCAGCCAGCCCTTCTTCGTGGGCCCCAGCACCGGCTCGAGCAGGCTCTCGGTCAGCGCCCGGTCGTCGGGGCGGCCGACCAGCACGGGCGAGGTCTCGAGCGGATCGACGCGCTCGATCGTCTTGGTCGCGGTGGTCATGCGAGGTCGGGGTTCGGGTTGCGGAGCTTGACGAGGTAGGCGGTGCGCGGCCGGGTGCCGAGCTCGTGCAGCAGGTCGTAGCGGCGGGCGTCCGCGTGCCGCTTCGACACGGCCGAGCCGGGGTCGTTCAGGTTGCCGAAGACGATCGCCTCGGTGGGGCAGGCCTGCTGGCAGGCGGAGACCACCTCGTCGCCGCCGATCTTCCGGCCGCTCGAGCGCGCGTCGATGCGCGCGTGCTCGATGCGCTGCGTGCAGTAGGTGCACTTCTCCATCACGCCGCGCGCGCGGACCGTGACGTCGGGGTTGTGCACCATCTTCTCGGTCGGCTCGAGCGTCCCGTGCCAGTCGAGCCAGTTGAAGCGGCGCACCTTGTACGGGCAGTTGTTGGAGCAGTACCGGGTCCCGACGCACCGGTTGTAGACCATCTCGTTCAGGCCCTCCTCCGAGTGCACGGTGGCGTTCACCGGGCACACGTACTCGCAGGGCGCCGCCTCGCAGTGCACGCACGCGAGCGGCTGGGAGACGGAGGCGGGATCCTCGACCGGGCCCTCGAAGTAGCGGTCCACCCGCAGCCAGTGCATCTCGCGGCTGCGGAGCACCTGCTCCTTGCCGACCACCGGGATGTTGTTCTCGGCCTGGCAGGCGACCGTGCACGCGCCGCAGCCGATGCAGCGCGAGAGGTCGATGGCCATGCCCCAGCGGTACTCGTTCTTCGAGTAGTCCACCGGCTCGTGGATGGTGGCCTGCGGGCCGCGGTGCTCGTCCAGCTCGTGCTTCGCGTGGGCGAGCTCCGGCGCGTCGAGCGCGAGCGCGATGGCCCGGCCCTGCATCGAGAAGTGCTCCTGCGTCGTCGCGAGCGGGTGCCGCTTCCCGGTCTTGCGGACCTCCACGCCGGCGCCGAACCAGGGCGCGTCGGAGGTGCGGAGCGCGTAGGCGTCGTGGCCCACGCCCTTCCCCACCGGCCCGGACAGCGCCTGCCCGTAGCCGAGCGTGAGCAGCACCGAGCCGTCGGCGTGGCCCGGGACCACCAGAGCCGGCGCGGTGAGCGTGCGGCCCCGCCACGACAGCTCGACGAGGTCACCCGACTCGACGCCGAGCTGCTTCGCGGTCGCGGCCGAGAGCTGCGCCGCGTTGTCCCAGGTCAGCTTGGTGATCGGGTGCGGGTACTCCTGCAGCCAGGCGTTCTCGAGGAAGCGCCCGTCGAGCACCTTGTAGTCGGCGGCGAAGCCGAGCTCGAGCGAGGCGCCCGGCGCGGCCACCGCGCGCACCGCCTCCGCGACCCGGGCCAGGTCCGCCTGCGCGGGCTCGGGCGGCACCGCGCTGCCCGCGACCACGCCCGCGGCGAGCCAGCCGTCCCAGCGGCCGTCGAACCCGGCCTCGCCGGCGCGGCGCCGCCAGCCCTCGCGCACGATGCGCCAGGTGCCGTGGTCCCCCTCGTCGAGGAACGCCGCGAGCAGCTCGAGCTCGCTCAGCGACTCGTGCAGCGGCGCGATGAGCGGCTGCTGGATGGAGGCGGTGCCGTCCGCGGCGCGCAGGTCGCCCCAGGCCTCCAGCGGGTGGGTGGCCGCGATCTTCCAGGTCGCGAGCCGGACCGTGTCGTCCTCGCGGAGCGCGAGCGCGATCGTGTCCTTCGCCTTCGGGAGCAGCTTGCGGAGCGGCACGTCGGCCGGCGCGGTGTGCGCCGGGTTCCAGGCCGTCACCACCAGCGCGTCCACCTTGCCCGCCTCGAGCTCGCCGGCGAGCGCGCGGAGCCGGTCCGGCCCGGCGGCCGGATCGAGCAGCGCGGTGGGGCGGTACGCGACCGTCTTGCCGGCGTTGCCGAGCGCGCCGTTCAGCGCCGCCGCGAGCGCGTGCACCGCCGCGGGCTGCCGGTCGCCGGCGAGCACCGCCGAGCGGCCCCGCGCCCGGGCCAGGTCGGCCGCGACCGCCGCGGCCGCCTTCGCGCGCTCGCCCCCGGCCGGCGCGCCGAGCGGCGCGAGCTGGGCGAGGCCGTGCTTCGCGGCGAGCTCCGCGGCGACCGCGCGCCCGAACCCGAGCACGTCGGCGGAGCGCATCCGGAAGCGGTGGTCGGCGGCGCCGCCGGTCACGGTGTAGGCCGACTCGGCCACGTAGAGCCGGTTCATCCGCTCGGCGGTGCGCCGCGCGCCGAACTCGCGCGCCAGGCGCAGGCTGTCGCCCTCGAGCGCGAGGAAGTCCGACTCGAGCGAGAGGATCACGTCCGCGTCGGCGAGGGAGGCCGCGGCGTCGAGCGGCTTGCCGAACGCGATCGCCGCGCCGGCGCGCCCCGCGTCGGCGCCCACCGGCGCCCACGCGTCGAAGCGGGCGCGCGGGAAGCGCTCCAGGATCCGCCGGCGGAGGTCGGCGACCGCCGGCGAGCTGGTCGGCTCGACCAGGAAGCGCAGCCGCGCCCCGCCGTCCTGCGCGTGCGACCGGGCCAGCGCCGAGACCTCGCGCAGCAGCGTGGCGAACCCGAGCGGGCGGCCGGCGCGGGTGAAGCCCTTCAGCCGGCGCGGGTCGTAGAGGTCGAGGATCGACGCCTGCAGCATGGCGTCGCTCCCGCCGCGGCTCGACGGGTGCTCGCGGTTGCCCTCGATCTTGGTGGGCCGGCCCTCGTGGCTGGTGACCACCACGCCCACCGCGTACCCGCCGCGCGACGCGACGGTGGCGTAGGCGCTCGGGAGGCTCGGGGTCACGCCGGCCGGCGGCCGTACGTACGAGACCACGTTCTCGCGCGGCGGCTTGCAGGCCTCCAGGCCCGCCAGCGCCACCGAGGCGCCGAGCACCTGGAGGAACCCGCGGCGCGTGAAGCCCTCCGGGACCGCGGCGGCGTCGTCCGGGAACTCGCCCGGCGGCACCTCCCTGGCCTCGGCGGCCTCCTCGACGCTGCGCCAGCGGCGCGCGTCGAGACCCGCACCCTGCTTCTGTCCGTAGATGGGAAGCCCTAGCGATGGCATGTGTAGCAGCTCGTGCGCGGTTTGACGTCGTACTTCTTCGCGATCTCCCTCCCGATCGCGGCGGGGTCACCGTCCGGCTTCCAGGCCATGTTGGTGACCTCCTCCGGCGGGCGGAGGCGGGGATACGGGTTGCGGTGGCAGTCGAGGCACCAGCCCATCGTCAGCGGCTGCACCTGCTCGATGGCGGCCATCTGGTCCACGCGGCCGTGGCACTCGACGCAGCCGACGCCCTTGTTCACGTGGATGGAGTGGTTGAAGTAGACGAAGTCCGGCAGCTTGTGGACGCGCATCCAGCGGATGGGCTCGTTCGCGAACCAGCTCGCGCGGACCACGTCGAGCAGCGGGCTCTTGTTCCAGACCTGCGCGTGGCAGTTCAGGCAGAGCTCGGTGGAGGGGATGCCCGCGCTCGCCGCGCGGTCCACCGTGCTGTGGCAGTACCGGCAGTCGATCAGGTCGTCCTGGACGTGGTGCCGGTGGTCGAACTGGACCGGCTGCGCCACCTGTTCCTGCTGGCCGGTGCCGTACGGCACGCGCCAGTACACCATGAACGCGGCGACCGTCCCGCCGGCGCCGGCGATCAGGAGGACGAGGACGAGGCGGAAGAGAGCGTTGGATCTCGGCGTGAACAGTGCGCTCATCGAGTGGGTCGCGCACCCCGAGGCAGACGTGTCCTGCTGCACCACGTTCCGGGGCCCGCGCCGGGGCGTAAACTGTTCGGCGCCACCCACTGGCGGAAGGTCTCTGAAGGGGCGAGTCGCTTGCCTGCCCCCTAAACCCGCTCCGCCCTCGGTGCCCGGCGCCCCCGCCGGTCGAGCACGCCGGGTGCGCATCACGCTCAGTGAATGGAGGCCGGACCGGACCCGCGACGACCGCGCGCTTGTGAGGGGATCGCGGGTGGACTAGGAAGGACGGGAGACACCATGGAAACCAGCGACGCCACCCTGATCGACCGCGCCCGGACCGGCGACCGCCGTGCGCTCGACGAGCTGCTCACGCGCCACCAGCGGCGCGTCTACCGCTTCGGCCTGAAGATGTGCCGGGATCCGGAGGACGCGAAGGACATCCTCCAGGAGACGCTGCTCGCGGCCGCACGCACGGTGAAGGACTTCCGCGGCGCGTCGTCGGTCTCGACGTGGATGTACACGATCGCCCGGAGCTTCTGCATCAAGAAGCGCCGCCGCTCGAAGTTCGCGCCGGCCGAGGAGACCTCCCTCGACCAGCGCGAGCCGGGGGCCGAGGCGCGGCAGGTCGCGGACCCCGGGCGCACGCCGGACGAGTCGCTCGCCGGGCGCCAGATCGAGCAGGCCCTGGAGACCGCCATCGGGCGCCTCGACCCCATGTACCGCGAGGTGCTGGTGCTGCGGGACGTCGAGGGGCTCTCCGCCCCCGAGGTCGCCGAGGTGATGGGCCTGAGCGTGGAGGCGGTGAAGAGCCGGCTCCACCGGGCCCGCGTGGCCGTGCGCGAGGCGCTGGTGCCGCTCCTCGGGATCCCGGAGGCCCCGGCCGCGGCCGCGCCTGAGGCCGCGCCCGCGGCGCGACCGGCCGCGCCGTCCGGTCCCGACGTCACCTGCCCGGACATCGTCCAGCTCTTCTCCCGCCACCTCGAGGGCGAGATCAGCGCGAACGTGTGCGCCGACATGGAGAAGCACCTGGCAGGCTGCCCGGCGTGCCAGTCGCGCTGCGACTCCCTCCAGCGCACCCTGGCGCTCTGCAAGGCCGCGCCGATGCCCGAGGTGCCGGCGAAGGTGCAGGCGTCCGTGCGCCAGGCGATCAAGAAGTTCGTCGAGCTGCACTCCTGAAGCACGCGCCGCCCCGGCGGCGCGCTCCGCTCGCCGACCGGGAGGCGCCCGGCTCAGGTTGCCCTCCCCCGACCGCCCCTTCCGGTTTGCGCCTCGGCGGGGCCAGGCCCCAGCTTTGGGGTACGCGGCGCTCCGAGCGCCCGAGGGGGATGTATGAGGCTCGACAGGGGATCGGCGATCGTCGTCGCGGTGCTGGCGTCCGGCGCGGCCGGCGCGCAGGCGCCGCAGCAGCAGCCGCCGCCGTACTACCCGCCGCCGCCGCCGCAGCAGACCTACCCACCGTCCCAGCCGGCCTACCCACCGCCGCAGCAGGCGAGCCCGCCACCGGCGCAGGCGCAGCCCGCCCCGCCGCCGGCGGCGAGCGGGACCGGGGTGGCGCCCTCGTCGTCGGCGCCGTCGTCGGCGCCGTCGTCCGCGCCATCCTCGGCGAGCTCTGGCGCGGCCCCGTCGTCGTCTTCTTCCGCGACCTCGGGCAACAACACGCCCGGCGGGGCGGCGTCGCAGCAGGTGGTCGTGAACCCGCCGCAGGGGACCGGCTCCGGCGACCAGCCGCCCAGCACCACCGTGGTGAACCCGCCGCCCGCGTACGGCAGCCCGGTGGTGGTGGACCGGTACACCCGCGAGCGCCGGAATCCGCTCGCCACCATCGTCACCGACGCCGCGTACGGCGGCGTGGGCGGACTCCTGGTCGGCACCGGCGTGGCGCTCGTGAACGACTGGGACCACTGGGAGCGGGACCTGTCGATGGGGGCCGGGATCGGCATCATCGTCGGCGCCGCGTTCGGCGCGGTCCACGCCACCCTGGACGCGCGCGAGGACAGCGAGGTGCGCCGCCCGGTGGCGTTCGACGGGCTTGGGAGCCCGGCGCGCGATCCGGTGATCAGGACGGCGCCCACGGTCGCGTTCTCCGGCCGGTTCTGACGGCGCGCGGCGCGCCGGCGCCGCGGCCCCGGCGCACGCGGGGCCGCGGCTCGCTTACAATCCCGGCGTGCCCATCTTCCGCCTGCCCCGCGAGCCCGCGTTCCCGGACCCCGCGCTCGCCGAGCCCGACGGGCTGCTGGCGGTGGGCGGCGACCTCGAGCCGGAGCGGCTCCTCACCGCCTATGCCGAGGGGATCTTCCCCTGGTTCGACGCGGAGAGCCCCATCCTCTGGTGGTCGCCGGATCCGCGGCTGGTGCTCGACCCCGCCGCGCTGCACGTGCCCCGCTCGCTGCAGCGGACGCTGCGGCGCGGCGCCTACCGCGTCAGCGCCGACGAGGCGTTCGAGCGGGTCATCCGCCGCTGCGCCGAGCGGGACCGCCCCGGCCAGCAGGGCACCTGGATCACCGGCGAGATGGTGGACGCGTACGTGCGCCTGCACCGCCTGGGCGTCGCCCACTCCTTCGAGGCGTGGGAGGGCGACGCGCTCGCCGGCGGGCTGTACGGCGTCTCGCTGGGCGCGGCGTTCTTCGGCGAGTCCATGTTCGCCGACGCGCCGGACGCGTCCAAGGTCGCGTTCGTGCGCTCCGTCGAGTGGCTCCGGTCGGCGGGCGTCGAGCTGGTGGACTGCCAGGTCCGCACCGAGCACCTGGTCCGCTTCGGCGCGCGCGAGATCCCGCGCGCCGAGTTCCTGGCCCGGCTCGCCCGCGCGCTGGAGCAGCCCACGCTGCGCGGGCGGTGGCAGCTCGGCGGAGCGGGCCCGCCGAGCTAGTCGGCGCGCCGGACGTTGGCCTCAGCGTGCCGAGGCGGCGCCGCGCTGCTGCGCGGCGGGGGGCGCGCCGGCCAGCATCCGCTGCAGGAACGCCACCGTGACCGCGTCGGCGTGGTCGCGGTTCTCCTTCTTCTTGAAGCCGTGCCCCTCGTCGAGCGCGACGAGGTACCAGACCTCCTGCCCGTTCGCGCGGACCGCCCGGACGATCTGCTCGGCCTCGGAGCGCGGGACGCGCGGGTCGTTCGCGCCCTGGATGACGAGCAGCGGCACGCGGATGGCCCCGGCCCGGCCCAGCGGCGAGATCCGCTCCTGGACCGCGCGCACCTCCGGCACGCGCTCGTCGCCGTACTCGGCGCGGCGCAGGTCGCGCCGGTACGCCTGGGTGCTCTCGAGGAAGCTCGGCAGCGAGGAGATGCCCACCACGTCCACGCCGGCGCTCGCCAGGCCCGGGAACAGCGTGAGCGTCGCGAGCACCATATAGCCGCCGTAGGAGCCGCCCCACACCACCGCGCGCGAGGCGTCGAGGTCGGGCCTCGAGGCGATGAACTGGAACGTGGCCGGGACGTCCTTCAGCGCCTCCTCGCGGCGCACCCCGTCGTCGAGCGCGAGCCAGTCCTTCCCGTAGCCGGCGGAGCCGCGCACGTTCGGCTGGAGCACCGCCACGCCCAGCTCCGCCACCAGGAACTGCACCATGGGGCTGAACGCCGGCCGGTGCTGGCTCTCGGGGCCGCCATGCCAGTTCACGACCACCGGGACCCGTCCGCCGCCGCGCGGCCGGTACAGGAGCGCCGGCACCTCCGCGCCGCCGGCGCTCGGGTAGCGGACCCGCTCCGGCTCCACGAACCCGGCCGGATCGAGCCCGCCCACCTCCGAGCGCGTCCAGCGCACCGCCTTCCCGCCGCGGAGCTCGACCGTCCAGGCGTCCCAGGGCGAGGTGGCGCTCACCAGCCCGACCGCGAGGAGGTCGCTCCGCCCGGAGGGGAACCGGAGCGTCGCGACGCCCCGGCCCGGGAGCGCCACGCCGCGCAGCCGGCCGGTGCGCGGGTCCACCACGTGGAGCAGCGAGACGCCGTCCGCGTCGGCGGTGAAGGCCACGGTGCCGTCGCGCGCCACCACCACCTGCTCGACGTCCCAGGCCACCCCGGGCGCGACCGGACGCGGCGCGGCCTCCGGCTGCGCGAGGTCCACGCGGACCAGCGCCGCGTGCCCGGCGCCGCGGTCGGTGATGGCGTACGCGTACCTCCCGTCCGCGGAGAACGCGGCCCCGCCCACCGAGCCCTTGCCGGCGAGCAGCGGCGTCCGCGCGCCGGTCGCGAGGTCCACCAGCTCGAGGTCGGCGTCGGAGGCGGCGCGGTACCGGCGGACCAGCAGCCGGCGCCCGTCGCGCGAGAAGTCGAGCGCCGACCAGCTCCCCTCCGCCTCCACCACGCGCCGCGCGGCGCCGGGCCGGTCGGCCTCGGCCACGTACACGTCCGCGTCCTTGCCGTTGCGGCCCGTCCCCGAGTACGCGAGGCGCCGGCCGTCCGGCGAGACCACCAGGTCCGAGTGGCGGCTCCGGCCGTCGGTGAGCAGCTCCGAGCGGCCGGTGCGCCGGTCCAGGCCGTAGAGCTGGAAGAACTCGCCGCCGCCCTTGTCCTGCAGGTAGAGCAGTCGCTCCGGCCGGCCCGGCAGGAACGCGGCGTCGGACACCGGCTCGTCGCCGAACGTGAGCTGCTCGCGCATGCCCAGCGGCGCCAGCACGAGGTGGAGCTGGGCGGTGCTGCCGAACCGCGTGGTCACCAGCATGGCCCGGCCGTCCGGCGACACGTCGCGGAGGACCGCGGCGCGCGCGTTCTCGTACTGCTCGAGGCGGGCGGACACCTCCGGGGGGACCTCGGGGACGCCGAGCTGGAGCAGGTTGGGGCGGCCCGGGACCGGGGCGAGGTCGAGCGGGGCGGCCACGGCGCCGGCCGCGACGAGGCATGCGAGGAGGAAGGCGTGCATTCCCCACCTCTAGGCGAGGCCGGGGAAGAAGGCGAGCAGCCGGCTCGGTCCTGCGGGGGAGCCCCGGGTCCGCGCGCAGGGGGCCTGCGGGTGCGCGCCGGGTCCGCCGGACGCATTAGAATGGACGGCCATGGCTGAACGAACCCGTCCCGGGGGCGATACGGAGGTCGTCGTCCCCAAGACGCGCGCGGAGCGGGAGACGAAGCGCCCGCCGCTGTACAGGGTACTGCTGCACAACGACCATTACACGACGCAGGAGTTCGTGGATTTCGTCCTCATGACGGTCTTCAACCACGACCCGGAGTCCGCCCACCGGATCATGCTCCACGTTCACATGCACGGGGTGGGGGTCGCCGGTATCTATCCCTACGAGATCGCCGAGACGAAGGCGCGGAAGACGATGGACCTGGCGCGCGAGGCGGAATACCCGCTGCTCGTGACGATCGAGCCGGAGTAGCGATGGTGACGGTGTCCAAGGAGCTGCAGCAGACCCTCCAGGCCGCGGTGGGCGAGGCCCGCCGCCGGCGCCACGAGTACGTGACGCTGGAGCACCTGCTCCACGCCATGACCAAGGACAAGGTCGCGTCCGAGGTGCTGCTCGCCTGCGGCGCCGACCTGAAGCTGCTCGAGCGCGAGCTGGAGGAGTACCTCGACCGGACGCTCGAGTCGGTGGCCGCCGGCCAGGATCCCGAGCAGACCGCCGCGTTCCAGCGGGTGCTGCAGCGCGCCGCCTGGCACGTGCAGGGGTCGGGCCGCACCGAGCTGAACGCCGGCGACGTGCTCGTCGCCATCACGCGCGAGCGCGGCTCGCACGCGGTCTACCTGCTCGAGAAGCAGGGCGTCCGCCGCCTCGACATCCTCCAGTACATCTCCCACGGCGTGAGCAAGGACGGCGAGGACTCGCCGGGCGGCGCCGAGGGCGAGGGCGACGGCGACGAGGGCGCCCCGCGCCCGGTGAAGGATCCGTTCCGCACGTTCACGGTGAACCTGGTCGAGCGCGCCGCGCAGGGTCAGATCGACCCGCTCATCGGCCGCGACGCCGAGATCGAGCGGACCATCCAGGTGCTCTGCCGCCGCCGCAAGAACAACCCGGTGTTCGTGGGCGAGCCGGGCGTGGGCAAGACCGCCATCGTCGAGGGCCTGGCGCTCCGCATCCACGAGAAGCAGGTCCCGGCGGTCCTGGAGAAGGCGGCGATCTACTCGCTCGACATGGGCGCGCTGCTCGCCGGCACCAAGTTCCGCGGCGAGTTCGAGCAGCGGCTGAAGGGCGTCATCGCCGGGGTGAAGAAGACCCCCAACGCCATCCTGTTCATCGACGAGATCCACACCATCGTCGGCGCCGGCGCCACCACCGGCTCCTCGATGGACGCGTCGAACCTCCTCAAGCCGGCGCTCGCCTCGGGCGAGCTGCGCTGCATCGGCTCGACCACGTTCCACGACTACAAGCAGACGTTCGAGCGCGACCACGCGCTCGCCCGCCGCTTCCAGAAGATCGAGGTCCACGAGCCCTCGGTCGAGGACACGGTCAAGATCCTGCGCGGCCTGAAGAAGGTCTACGAGGAGCACCACGGCGTGGAGTACACGCCGCGCGCGCTCCGGGCCGCCGCCGAGCTGTCGGCGAAGCACATCAACGACCGGCAGCTGCCGGACAAAGCCATCGACGTGCTCGACGAGGCCGGCGCGCGCGACCGGATGCGCCCGGAGGCCCGGCGGCACCGCCGCATCACCGGCCGCGACGTGGAGCGGGTGGTCGCGAAGATCGCCAAGATCCCCGAGCGCACCGTCTCGGCGGACGACCAGGCGCAGCTCCGCAGCCTCGTGCCCGAGCTGCGGAAGGTCATCTACGGGCAGGACCAGGCCATCGACGCCATCGCCAGCGCCATCAAGCTCTCGCGCTCGGGCCTGGCGTCGCCCGAGAAGCCCATCGGCAGCTTCCTGTTCTCCGGGCCCACCGGAGTGGGCAAGACCGAGCTGGCGAAGCAGCTCGCCCGCATCCTCGGGGTCGAGTTCCTGCGCTTCGACATGACCGAGTACCAGGAGAAGCACACGGTCTCCCGGCTCATCGGCGCGCCCCCGGGCTACGTGGGCTTCGACCAGGGCGGCCTGCTCACCGACGCGATCCGCAAGACGCCGTACGCGGTGCTGCTGCTCGACGAGATCGAGAAGGCCCACCCGGACATCTACAACCTGCTGCTCCAGGTGATGGATCACGCCACGCTCACCGACAACAACGGGCGCAAGGCCGACTTCCGCCACGTGGTGCTGGTGATGACCACTAACGCCGGCGCGCACGAGCTGGCCGCCCGCCGCGTCGGCTTCGGGACCGACCAGTCGGATCCGGGCAACGCGCGCAACGCCATCGAGCGCACCTTCACGCCCGAGTTCCGCAACCGGCTCGACGCGTGGGTGGCGTTCGACTCGCTCGCCCCCGAGGTGATCCTGCGGGTGGTGGACAAGATGGTGAAGGAGCTGGAGGGGCAGCTCGCGGAGAAGAAGGTCCGCATCGAGCTGACCGCCGAGGGCCGGGCCTGGCTCGCCGAGCACGGCTTCGACCGCAAGATGGGCGCCCGCCCCATGGCGCGGCTCATCCAGAACGAGCTGAAGAAGCCGCTCGCCGAGCGGATCCTGTTCGGCGACCTCGCCGCCGGCGGCACGGTCCGCGTGGACGTGGACGCGGAGGGCGCGAAGCTGGTGCTGACGGTCGCCGCCCCGGCGCCGAAGCCGGTGCCCGAGCCGGCGTAGCGCAGCTCGCGATCCGTGGATCGCACGCGAGCGAAGCGAGCCGCCGGGGCGCCGCCGCGCGCGCGGCGAAGCCGCCCGCGGCTGCGCAGGGGACCCGGCGAGCAGGGTGGGGCCCCGCGGAGCTCCGCTCCGTGAGGCGGGGCGCCGCCCCGTCAGAAGGAAGCCCCTGCCGTCGTCGCGACGGCAGGGGCTTCGTGCATCATCCGATCGAGATGACGCGGCGCTACTTCACCTGGACCGCGATGGTCCGCGGCTTCGCCTCGTCGCGCTTCGGCAGCGTGACGGCCAGGACGCCGGCGTCGTAGCGTGCCTCGACGCGCGCGCCGTCCACCGTCTTCGGGAGCGTGAACGCCCGGAAGAGGTGCCGAAGCGGCGCTCGCTCCGGTGCAGGTTCGCGCCGTCGGCGAGCGCGGGCTGCTTGCGGTCGGCCTGCACGGTGAGCGTGTCGTTCTCGATGTCGAGCTTGATGGCCGCCGGGTCGAGGCCCGGCAGATCGAGCACCACCTGGAAGCCGGCCTCGGTCTCGACGATGTCCGCGCTGGGCGCCAGGCCGTAGCCCCGGGCGCCCGGCTGGGTGATGTCGTTCATGAGCCGGCTCACCTCGGCAGAGAGCGCGGCGAAGCCGGGATCGGTGTTCCTGAGCAGGGTCAGCATGGTCGTGTCCTCCTCGCGCGGACGGATCGCGGCCGCGCGCTGGTACGGGGTGGTCGGGATGGCCCGGGCGTGCGGCGGCGGGGCTCGGAACTCGGTGCGCCGCCTCGCGCCCTCGCCCATCCACGTAGGTCCGCGCCGGGAGCTGTCAAGCGCGCCCCCTGCGCCCCCGGAACGGTTCTCCTCCTCCCCGCGCCGGGTTAGAAGGGGCCGGTGCAGCCGCTCCCCATCGACCCGCTCCTCCCCGAGGTGATCGCGGCGCTCCGCGCCGGGCCGTCGCTCGTGATCGAGGCGCCTCCCGGCGCGGGGAAGACCACCCGCGTGCCGCGCGCGGTGCACGAGGCCGGGCTGGCCGGCGCGGGCGAGGTGGTGGTGCTCGAGCCCCGCCGGCTCGCGGCCCGCATGGCCGCCCGGCGGGTGGCAGAGGAGCTGGGCGAGCGGCCGGGCGAGACGGTCGGCTACCAGGTGCGCTTCGACGAGGTGGCCGGCCCCCGCACCCGCATCCGCTACGTGACCGAGGGGCTGCTCACCCGGCGGCTCCTCTCCGAGCCCGCGCTCCCCGGCGTGGGCGCGGTGGTCCTCGACGAGCTGCACGAGCGGCACCTGCAGGGCGACCTGGCGCTCGCGTTCCTGCGGCGGCTGCAGCGCACCTCCCGCCCCGACCTGAAGCTGGTGGCCATGTCGGCGACGCTCGACGCTGGCCCGGTGGCGGCGTTCCTGGGCGCGCCGGCGCTCCGCTCCGAGGGTCGGCGCTTCGAGGTCGCGGTGGAGCACCTCTCGCCCGAGGAGGCGGCCGCGCCGGACCTGCGGCTGGAGGAGCGGGTGGCGCGGGCGGTGCGACGGCTGCACCGCGAGGGGATCGACGGGGACGTGCTCGTGTTCCTGCCCGGCGCGGCCGAGATCCGGCGCGCGCGCGAGGCGCTCGCCGCCTGGGCCGCGACCGCCGGCGTGGACGTGCTGCCGCTGCACGGCGACCTGCCGCCGGACGAGCAGGATCGCGCCGTCCGGCCCGGGCCGCGCCCGAAGGTGATCCTCTCCACCAACGTGGCCGAGACCTCGATCACCATCGACGGCGTGGTGGCGGTGGTGGACTCGGGCCTGGCCCGCATCGCCTCGCACTCGCCCTGGTCCGGCCTGCCCACGCTGGAGGTGAAGAAGATCAGCCGCGCGTCGGCGGCGCAGCGGGCCGGGCGCGCCGGCCGCACGCGGCCCGGGCGCGCGGTGCGGCTCTACACGCGGCACGACCACGACGCCCGGCCGGAGTTCGAGGTCCCGGAGGTCCTGCGCGAGGACCTGTCGGAGACGCTGCTGGCGCTGGCCGGCCTCGGGGCGGCCGCGGACCTCGAGTGGCTGGAGCCGCCGCCCGCGCCCGCGCTCGAGGCGGCGCGCGCGCTGCTCGCGGACCTCGGCGCGGTGGACGCCGCCGGCGCGCCCACCGCGGCCGGCCGCGCCATGCTCCGCTTCCCGCTCCACCCGCGGCTCGGGCGGCTGCTGGTGGAGGCGGCCGCGCGCGGCGTGCCGGACGACGGCGCCCTGCTCGCGGCGCTGCTCGGCGAGCGCGACCTGCGCGAGCGCCGCGCGCTGGAGGGGTCGGCGCTCCCGCCCACCGGCCCGTCCGACCTCCTCGAGCTGGCGCAGGCGTTCGAGGAGGCGGCCCGGGCGCGCTTCGATCCCGACCGGCTGCGGCGCATGGGCGTGAGCCCGGGCGCGGCGCAGGCGGTGGAGCGGAGCCGCCGCCAGCTCCAGCGGCTGGCCCGGTCGCTGCCGCGCGCCGTCCCAGCGCCCGCCCCCGGCGACGCGCCGGCCCGCGAGGCGGCGCTGCTGCGCGCCACGCTGGCCGCCTACCCGGACCGCGTGGCGCGCCGGCGCGCGCCGGGCTCGGACGAGGTGGTGCTGGTCGGCGGCGGGAGCGCCCGGCTCGACCCGGCCAGCGTGGTGCGCGAGGCACCGCTGCTCGTGGCGGTGGACGCGGAGGCGCGGCGGGGCGACCGGCGCGCGCCGGGCGCGCGGGCGGCCGAGGCGCGGGTGCGGCTCGCCAGCGCGGTGACGCAGGAGCTGCTGCTCGACCTGTTCCCGGAGGCGCTCCGCTACGACGAGGCGGTCCAGTGGAACGCCCAGGCCGAGCGCGTCGAGGTGGCGGAGCGGCTGCTCTACCGCGAGCTCGTGCTGGAGGAGGCGCGCGCGGCGCGGCCGGATCCCGACGCGATCGCGGACGCGCTCGCCGCGCAGGCGCTGGCGCGCGGGGCGCGGGCGTTCGCGCCGGAGGGGGCGCTCGACGCGCTGGTGGCGCGGATGGCGTTCGCGGCGGAGCACGCGCCGGAGGCGGGCCTGGCCGCGCCGGGCGAGGCGGAGCTGGCCGCCGCGCTGCGCGAGGCGGCGCGCGGCCGGCGGAGCTTCGCGGAGCTGCGCGAGGCGGATCTCCCCGGCGCGCTGCTCGGCCGGCTCGAGCCGCGGGCGCGCGCGACGCTGGAGCGGCTGGCGCCGGAGCGGGTGACGCTGCCGGGCGGGCGGACCGTCCGGATCCACTACGAGGCCGGCAAGCCGCCCTGGATCGAGAGCCGCCTGCAGGACTTCTTCGGCCTCGCGCAGGGGCCCGCCGCGGCGGGGGGACGCGTCCCGCTGGTCCTGCACCTGCTCGCGCCGAACCAGCGCGCCGTGCAGGTCACCACCGATCTGGCCGGCTTCTGGGATCGCCACTACCCGGCGCTCCGGCGCGAGCTCTCGCGGCGCTACCCGCGCCACGCCTGGCCCGAGGACCCGCGGACCGCCGCGCCGCCGGCCCCGCGGCGGCGCTGAGCTCGCGGCCAGGGGCCCGGTCCGACCGGGCGGGCCCCTTCCCCTCGGTGAAAACGCCGCGGTAAGCTCCGCCGCATGCGCACCTACCTGCCCGCCGCCGCCCTCCTCGCGCTCTCCTGCGCGGGCATGGGCACGAAGCCGCTCCCCCTCTCGCCGCTCCCCGCGGGCACCATCCCGGCGGACTACGCGCCCACCGGCGAGGTGCTGACCCGGGGCGAGAGCACCTCGTTCAACGCCTGGCAGGTGGTGGGCCCGCGGGTGCAGATGAGCCGCCGCGCCGACGGGAGCTGGGCCGGGACGCTGGTCGGCCGCAACTACATCCTGAAGCCGGGCGCCGACGGCAGCCTGACCGCGCCGGGCGCGGACCTGCACTTCGTGCGGTGGGGCGAGGAGCTCGCCGTGCTCGGGAACCTCGGCGACCTGCGCGTGCGCGTGCGCTTCCACCCGGGCCCCGGGGTCCCCACGGTGCGCGGCAAGACGTGCCAGTTCCGCGGGAACCTGGTGGACTGCCGCGAGAAGGAGTCGCGCGAGATGCCCGGCATCCGGCTGCACGGCGAGGCCGCGAACCTGGACGCGCCGGTGATGCCGCAGCTCGGCCTGGCGCTGCTCTCGATCATGTACATCGAGGGCGTCAGCGCGCCGTCGGAGCACCTCCAGGTCCGCGACCCGAACCCGTAGCGCACGTCCGCGCGGCGGCGGCTGCGCCACGCCGCCGCCGATCCGGCGGGCGGGCTTCCGCGGAGTGAAACCGGCGAGGTAAGCTCGGGGGCATGCGCCCACCCGTCGCAGCCGCCGCCGCCGCGCTCGCGCTCTCCTGCGCCGGCGCGTCCACCCAGCCGCTCTCGCTCTCCGCGACGCCGCCCGGCGAGCCGCCGGAGGAGTACGTGCCCACCGGCGAGATCCAGACCCGGGGAGAGAGCACCTCGTTCAACGCCTGGCGCGTGGTGGGACCGCGGGTGAACATGACGCGGCGGCCGGACGGCACCTGGGCCGGCACGCTGGTCGGCCGCAACTACATCCTGAAGCCGGGGGCCGACGGCCGTCTGACCGCTCCCGGCGCGGACCTGCACTTTCTCCGCTGGGGCAAGGAGCTGGCGGTGCTCGGGAACCTCGGCGACCTCAAGATCCGCCTGCGCTTCCGGCCCGGCCCCGGCCTTCCCAACCCCGGCGGCAAGGTCTGCCGGTTCAACGGCAACCTGATCGACTGCCGCGTGGAGGAGGCCCGGGCCCAGCCCGGCGTGCGGCTGCGCGGCGAGGCGGCCGACCTCGACCAGCCGGTCATGCCTCAGCTCGGGCTGGCGCTCATCGCCATCACCTACCTCAGCCCGGTCGACGGCTGACGCTCCGCCGCGGCGGCGCGCCCCTGGATGCCGGCCTGCCCCGCCGGCGCCCGCCGGGGGCGCCGCTTGCCCCGCCACGCCGGGGGTGGTGAGCTTTCCCGCGTGGCCCGCGCGCCCGTCCCGATCTACCGCGCCCAGCTCGCGACGCTCGTCGCGACCCCGCCGGCGGGGGACGGCTGGGTCCACGAGACGAAGTACGACGGCTACCGGATCGGCTGTTCGCTGGAGGGCGGGCGCGCCACGCTGTGGAGCCGGCGGGGCAACGACTGGACCGCGCAGTTCCCCGAGGTGGCGCAGGCCGCCGAGGCGCTGGCGGCGCGGAGCGCGCTCCTCGACGGCGAGGTGGCGGCGGTGCTGCCCGGCGGCCGGACCAGCTTCCAGGCGCTCCAGCAGGCGTTCTCCGGGGGCCGCCGCTCGCTCGCCTACTTCGTGTTCGACCTGCTCTGGCTGGACGGCGAGGACCTGTCCGGGCGGCCGCTGCTCGAGCGCAAGGACGCGCTGCGCCGGCTCCTCGGCGCGCGCGGCGCCGTGCTCCGGTACGCGCCGCACGTGGAGGCGCCGGGCGCCGAGGTGCTCCGCGAGGCGTGCCGCCTCGGCCTGGAGGGGATCGTCTCGAAGCGCGCCGACGCGCCGTACCGCCCCGGGCGGAACACCACCTGGACGAAGGCGAAGTGCCTCGCCCGCCAGGAGCTGGTGATCGGCGGGTTCACCGATCCCGAGGGCAGCCGCCAGGGCATCGGGGCGCTGCTGGTGGGCTTCCACGAGGGCGGCGCGCTGCGCTTCGCCGGGAAGGTCGGCACCGGCTTCACGCAGGCGTCGGCGCGGGCGCTGCGCGCGCGCCTCGATCGCCTGGGCCGCGCCGACCCGCCGTTCACGCCCCGGCCGCCGGGCGCGCTCGGGCGGATCGCGCACTGGGTGCGGCCGGAGCTGGTGGCCGAGGTGGCGTTCACCGAGTGGACCGACGACGGGAAGGTGCGGCATCCGTCGTTCCAGGGGCTGCGCGAGGACAAGCGCGCCGCGGACGTGGTGCGCGAGGTCCCCGGCGGCGCGCCACCGGCCCCGCCGGTCCCACCGGCGCCTGCGCCTGCGCCGGCGGCCGCGGGTCGCGCCAGGCGCCGCGCGGCGGCGGGCGCAGCCGGCGAGGTGGTGATCGGCGGCGTCCGGCTCTCGCACCCGGAGCGCACCGTGTTCCCGGGCGACGGGCGGGCCGCGCTCACCAAGGCCGACGTGGCCCGGTACTACGACGCGGTGGCCGGCGCGATGGTGCCGCACCTGCGCGGCCGCCCGCTGACCCTGTTCCACTGCCCGGAGGGCATCGCCGGCGAGTGCCGCTTCATGAAGCACTCGAAGACCTGGGCGCCGCCCGCCGTGCGGCGGGTGCGCATCCAGGAGAAGACCAAGCTGGGCGAGTACCTGATCGCCGACGACCGCGCCGCGCTGCTCGCGCTGGTGCAGATGGACGTCCTCGAGCTGCACACCTGGAACTCGACCGTGGAGGCGCTGGAGCAGCCGGACCGGATCGTGCTCGACCTCGACCCGGGGCCGGAGGTCCCGTGGCGCGAGGTGGTGCGCGCGGCGCGGCTGCTGCGCTCGGCGCTGGAGGCGCTGGGCCTCGCCGCGTTCGTGAAGACCACCGGCGGCGCGGGGCTGCACGTGGTGACGCCGCTGGTGCCGCGCCGGCGCTGGGAGGACTGCCTCGCGTTCGCGCGCGGGCTCGCCGCCACGGTGGCGCGCCACGAGCCGCGCGCGTTCACCGTGGCGCTCGCGCGCGCCGGGCGCGAGCGGAAGATCCTCCTCGACTACCTGCGGAACAACCGGACCAACACCTCGGTGGCCGCGTTCTCGCTGCGCGCGCGGCCGGGCGCGCCGGCCTCGGTGCCGGTGGCCTGGGACGAGCTGGGCCCGCGGCTGCGGCCGGAGCGGCTGGACGCGCGCACCGTCCCGCGGCGGCTGGCGCGGCTCGGCGCGGATCCGTGGGCCGGCTGGGCGCGCGCCGCCCGGCCGCTCGGCGACGCGCACCTCGCCGCGGTGGGCGCCGCGCCGGTGGACCAGCCGGCGCGGGGCGGGGGGCGGCGGTGATCCGGGTCGGGACGAGCGGCTTCCAGTACCGCCACTGGCGCGGCGTGCTCTACCCGGACGACCTCCCCGCCCGCGCCTGGCTCCCGCGCTACGCCGCCCTGTTCGACACGGTCGAGCTGAACGCCACGTTCTACCGGCTCCCCACCGCCGAGGCGGCGGCGCGCTGGCGGGCGGTGGTGCCGGCCCGGTTCCGCTTCGCCGTGAAGGGCTCGCGCTACCTCACGCACATGAAGCGGCTGCTCGACACCGAGCGCGGCCTGGACCGCTTCTTCGTGCCGCTCGCGCCGCTCGGGCCGAAGCTCGGGCCGGTCCTGTGGCAGCTCCCGCCCGGCATGAAGCCGGACCTGGAGCGCCTGGACCGCTTCCTCTCGCGCCTGCCGCCCGGGCGGCACGCGCTGGAGGTGCGGGACGCGCGCTGGTACGTGGACGAGGCCTGCGCGGTGCTGGACGCGCACGGCGCCGCGTTCTGCGAGCACGACCTCCTCCCGCGCCCACCCCCGCGCCCGACCGGCGGCTGGCGGTACCTGCGCTTCCACGGCACCACCGGCAGGTACCACGGCCGCTACGGGCGCGAGGCCCTGGCGCCGGTGGCGCGCGACCTGCTCGGCTGGTCGGCGCGCGGGCGCGCCGCGTGGGTCTACTTCAACAACGACCTGCGCGGCGACGCCGTGCGCGACGCGCTCGCGCTGCTCGACCTCGTCGGCCAGGGCCGCCCCGCGCCGGAGGCCGGGCTCTACGGTGGGTGAAGCCCGGCGCGCCGCGTCAGACCTCCAGCAGCATCCGCTCCGGATCCTCGATGCACTCCTTCACCTTCACGAGGAAGGAGACCGCCTCGCGGCCGTCCACCAGCCGGTGATCGTACGAGAGCGCCAGGTACATCATCGGGCGGACCACCACCTGGTCGTCGGCGTCCACCACCGCGCGCTTCTGGATCTTGTGCAGGCCGAGGATGCCCGACTGCGGCGGGTTGATGATGGGCGTCGAGAGCATCGAACCGTAGATGCCGCCGTTCGAGATGGTGAACGTGCCGCCGGCGAGGTCCTCCATGGTGATGCGGTTCTCCTTCGCCTTCTTCGCCAGCTCGCCGATGGTCGCCTCGACCTCGGCGAAGGAGAGCGCGTCCGCGTCGCGGATCACCGGGACCACCAGGCCCTTGCCGCCGCCCACCGCCACGCCGACGTCGTAGTGGTCCTTGTAGACGATGCTGTCGCCGCGGATCTCGCCGTTCACGCCCGGGTAGGCGCGCAGCGCCTCGATGGACGCCTTCACGAAGAACGACATGAAGCCGAGCTTCACGCCGTGGCGCTTCAGGAACGCCTCGCCGTGCTGCTCGCGGAGCGCGAGCACGCGCGACATGTCCACCTCGTTGAAGGTGGTGAGCAGCGCCGCGGTGTGCTGCGCCTCGACCAGCCGGCGCGCCACGGTGCGGCGCAGGGGGGTCATCGCGACCACGCGCTCGCGCGGGCCAGCCACGGCCGGGGCCGCGGGTGCGGGGGCGGCCGGGCGCGCCTCGAGCGCGCGGGCCACGTCGTCCCTGCGGATCTGGCCGCCGGTGGCGATCGCCTCCACCTGCCCGGCCGTCACGCCCAGCTCGGCCATCCTGCGGCGCGCCGAGGGCGACGCTCGGAACCCGGCGGCGGCGGCAGGCGCGGGCGGGGCCGCCGGCGGCGCGGCGGGCGCGGGCGCCGCGGCGGCGGCCCGGGCCGGTGCGGAAGCGACAGGTGCGATGGCGGGAGCCGGGGCCGGCGCCGGGGCGCCGTCGCCGCGGGCGGCGGGGACGGTGCCGCCGGGCACCGGGCCGGAGCCGAACGGCGAGGCCCCCGCGGCCTGGGCGGCGCCGCCCTCGTCCAGCTCGGCGATCACCTCGCCGATGGCGACGGTCTCGCCCGACTGCCGGAGCACCTTCCGCAGCACGCCGGCGGCGGGCGCCGGGACCGCCACGGTGGCCTTCTCGCTCTCCACCTCCACCACGGGCTCGTCGGCCTGGACCGGCTCGCCCTCCTTCTTGAGCCACGTGCCGATGGTGGCCGTCTGCACGGATTCGCCGATGTTCGGGACCTTGAGCTGGATGGACATGGTGTTCTTCCGGGTGGATCAGTGCTCGTGCGCGGCGGCGCGCGTGTCGGTGCGGTGGATGCGGGGGACGGGGTCCCCGAGCGCCTCGGCCACGAGCTGCTGCTGCTCCAGCTTGTGGCGCGTGGCGGAGCCGGACGCCGGGCTGGCCGACGGCGGGCGGGAGACGAGGTCGAGCCGCGACGGCAGCCGCGGCGAGAGGTGCAGGTCCACGTAGTCCCAGGCGCCCATGTTGGACGGCTCCTCCTGCGCCCAGACCATCTCGGCGCCGGGCTGGAACGCGGCGATGGCGTCGAGGATGTCGTCCGCGTGCAGCGGGTAGAGCTGCTCCAGCCGGATCAGCGCCACGTGCCGCGCGCCCTGCGCCTCGCGGGCGGCCGCGAGGTCGAAGTAGAGCTTGCCCGAGCACAGCACCACGCGGGTGATCTCGCTCGGGTCTGCGACGGGATCCGCGATCACCGGGCGGAAGCGCGCCTCGGCGAGCTCGCCGAGCGGCGACACGGCCTTCGGGTGCCGCAGCAGGCTCTTCGGCGACATGACCACCAGCGGCTTGCGCCAGGGCGAGTACACCTGGCGTCGCAGCGCGTGGAAGTACTGCGCGGGCGTGGTGACGTTCACCACGTACCAGTTGTCGTCCACCGACAGCTCGAGGAAGCGCTCCAGCCGCGCCGAGGAGTGCTCCGGCCCCTGCCCCTCCATGCCGTGGGGCAGGAGCAGCGCGAGGCCGGAGAGCCGGTTCCACTTCGCCTCGCCCGACGAGAGGAACTGGTCGATGATCACCTGCGCCGCGTTCACGAAGTCGCCGAACTGCGCCTCCCACAGCGTCAGCGCGTCCGGCATCTCCAGGCTGTAGCCGTACTCGTAGCCGAGCGCGGCGGCCTCGGAGAGGAGGCTGTCGCGGATCTCCACCGCGCCCTGCCCCTCGCGCAGGTGCGCGAGCGGCGAGTAGGGCGTGCCGGTCTGGTGGTCGTACAGCACCGCGTGGCGGTGGCTGAACGTGCCGCGGCGGCTGTCCTGGCCGACCAGGCGCACGCGGCGGCCCTCCAGCGCCAGCGTGGCGAACGCGAGCGCCTCGGCGGTGGCCCAGTCCAGCGGCCGCGCGCCCCGGCCCATCTCGGCGCGCGCCTCGAGGACCTTCGCGAGCTTCGGGTGCACGTGGAAGCCCTGCGGCACCTGGGTGAGCCCGGCCGCGGCCTGGGCGAGCACCGCCTCGGCCACCGCGGTCTCCGGCTCCGGGCCGGTGATCGCGCCGCCCTTGATGCCGGCCCAGAAGCCGCCCGCCTCCTGCGCGCCCGGCTGCACCGCGATCTGCGCCGACGCCTGGTAGGCCGCGTCGAGGCGGGCGCGGTACTCGGCCGCCATCGCGTCCACCTCGGCCCGCGTGACCGAGCCCTCGCGCTCCAGCGCCTCGGCGTAGAGCTGCCGGAGCGTGGGGCGCTTCGAGATGGCGCGGTACATCACCGGCTGCGTGAACGACGGCTCGTCGCCCTCGTTGTGCCCGTGGCGGCGGTAGGCCCACAGGTCGATGACCACGTCGCGGTGGAAGCGCTGGCGGAAGTCGGCGGCGAGCAGCACCGCCTGCGCCACCGCCTCCAGGTCCTCCCCGTTCACGTGGATGATGGGGATCTGGAGCATCCGGGCCGGGCCGGTGCAGTAGGTGGTGGAGCGCGCGTCGCGGGGCGAGGTGGTGAAGCCCACCTGGTTGTTCACGATGACGTGGATGGTGCCGCCCACGCCGTAGGCCTCGAGCTGCGACATGTTGAGCGCCTCGGCCACGATGCCCTGGCCGGCGAACGCCGCGTCCCCGTGCACCAGCACCGGCAGGGAGCGGACGCGCTCGAAGTCGTGGTAGCGGTCCTGCTTGGCGCGCACGCGCCCCTGCACCACCGTGTCGATCCACTCCAGGTGGCTCGGGTTGAACGCGAGCGACAGGTGCACCAGCACGCCGTCCGGCGTCTCGCGGTCGGTCGAGTGGCCGAGGTGGTACTTCACGTCGCCGCCGGTCGCGTTGACGATGGCGTTGTCGCGGAACTCGGCGAAGATCTGGCGCAGCGGCTTGCCGACCACGTTCGCGAGCACGTTGAGGCGCCCGCGGTGCGCCATGCCGATCACCACGTTGCGGACGCCGTGGCCGACGGCCCGGTCGACCAGGAACTCGAGCAGCGCCACGAAGCCCTCGGCGCCCTCCACGCTGAAGCGCTTCGCGCCCAGGAACTTCGTCCCCAGGAACTGCTCCAGGCTCTCCGCCTCGACGATCTTGCGGAGCAGCAGCTTCTTCACGTCCGGCGCGAGCGAGAGCCGGTTCCGGGTGCGCTCCATCCGCTGCTCGAGCCAGCCGCGCAGGTCCTGGTCGTGCATGTGGGCGAGCTCGACGCCCAGCGTCCGGCAGTAGGTCTCCTCCAGCCTCGCCACCAGGTCGCGCAGCGTGCGATCGCCGCGGCCGTCCGCGTCGGCGCAGGGCCGGTCGAGGTCCGCCGGCCCGAGGCCGAACGCGTCGAGCGCGAACGGCTCGGCGGGGCGGACCAGGCCGAGCGGGTCGAGGTTGGCGCGGAGGTGCCCGTACTCCCGGTACGCCTGCACCAGCCGGTCCACCTTCGCCTGGAAGGCCGCGTCGCCGCCCGCGCCCGCCGAGGGCTGCGGGCCGGCGGCGCCATCCGGCCGGCGCCGGGGGAAGGACGCGGGCGCGGGGGCGGCGCCCGGCGCGGCGGGCAAGCCCTCGAAATACGTGCGCCAGGATCCGTCCACCGACCTGGGATCGGCGAGCCACGCGTAGTAGAGGTCTTCGGCGAAGGAGAGGCTGGGCGCGCTGGGCAGCGCCTGGGGTTCCGGCGGCGATGACATGGCGCGCTCTTCTTAATCCAGACACCCCCCGCCTGGCCGCTCAACCGCACGCGATCCGATGACGCGCACCGAACCGACCGCCGGGACGCCGCCCCGGGAGCTGGTGTGGCGGGATGCCACCGGGGAGCACAGGGCGCGCTGGGCGTCCGGCTCGGCGCCCCCGCCGGCCCGCCTCGGCCCGGCCGGCGACGCCACCCGCGCCGGCGAGGCGCTGGCCCGGGCGCGGCGCGGCGAGGGGCTGGTCTACGCCGGCGACTACCACAACGCCCGCCAGCTCCTCGCGGCCATGGGCCGGCGCCTCGAGCACCCTGCGCCCAGGGGCGCAGGCCTGGGGGCGGCCTTCCGCGCGGAGCGGGAGCGGATGCGGCTCGAGCACGAGGTGCTGGCCCGGCTGCTCGTGCCGGTCGAGCCCGGGTGGCGGATCGCCCTGCGGCGCGCGCCGGACGTGGCGGCGGCCTGCGCCGAGGGACTGGGGCCGCCGCCGGACGGGCCCGCGCTGCTGCCGCTGCGGGAGCTGCTCGGGCTGGTCGCCGCGCACGAGTGGCGGCGGCGCGGGGTGGAGGTCCCGGCGCTCGGGGCGCGGGTGCACCCGTTTCACGGAGTGTACGCACCCATCCGGGGCGAGTACGTGGACCTGGTCGGCGCCGCGGCCAAGGAGCGGCCGCTGGACGGCAAGCGCGCCTTCGACGTCGGGACCGGCACCGGGGTGCTCGCGCTGGTGCTGGCCCGGGCGGGCGCCCGGGTGATCGCCACCGACCTCGAGCCGCGCGCGGTGGCCTGCGCCCGGGAGAACGCGGCCCGGCTCGGGCTGGCCGGACAGGTCGAGGTGGTGGAGGCGGACCTGTTCCCGGAGGGCCTGGCGGACGTGATCGTGTGCAACCCGCCCTGGATCCCGGGCCCGGCGCGCGGCCCGCTCGAGCGGGCGGTCTACGATCCGGGCGGCGCGTTCCTCGAGCGGCTGGTGCGCGGGCTCCCGGCGCACCTCGCCCCCGGCGGCGAGGCGTGGATCGTCCTCTCCGACCTGGCCGAGCGGCTCGGGCTCCGCCCGCCGGGCGAGGTCGAGCGGCTGGCGCGCGCGGCCGGGCTCGAGGGGGTGGACGTCCGCGAGGCGCGCCCGGCACACCCGCGCTCGCGCGACCGCGCCGACCCGCTGCACGCGGCGCGCGCCGCCGAGGTGACGCGGCTCCACCGGCTGCGCCGGGGCCGAGGCCGGGACTGAAGAGGAAAGACCCCCTCCTCCCGCTCCCTGGTGCGGGAGGAGGGGGAGCGGCGGACGCACCCGCGCGGCCCGCCCGCCGCCAGCCCTGCTACGCCGGAGGCCCCGGAGCGATCGCGGCCGCCGCCGGATCCACCATCGGTGACATGGGCGGCGCGCGACGGAGCACGAGCGGCGCCGGGCGCGCGGCGGCGTCGAGGCGCCGCAGCACCTCGTCCACGCTCCGGCGCGGCGTGGGCCGCACCTCCGGCCCGTAGCCGAGCCGCAGCAGGAGCTGCGGCATGCCCGGATCGCCCACCGCCTCGCGGAGCGGCCCGCGCAGCGCGTCCTGCTCGATCGGCTGGTTGAAGAAGGCGGCGGTGAGGCCCGCCGCGGTGGCGCGCAGCAGGATGCGCTGGAGCGCGATCCCGGCGACCATCCACTCGGCGAGGCCGTCGTGCGCGGTGGAGAGCACGAGCAGCGACTTCGAGGCGAGCGCGCGGCGCCGGTCGCGCTCGGCCTCGGCGCGGGCCGGGTTGGAGAGCCGGGCCACCAGCGGCTGCAGGCGGGCGGCGGCGTCGCTCATGCCCACCGCGTACGCCGGCATCCCGTCGCGGCGGCCGTTGCCGCTCGGGTGGATCCAGCCGGCCAGCTCGGCGCGGAAGCGCGGGTTGGTCCACTGGCGGCGATCCCCCTCCGCCACCAGCTCGGCCACCGCGCGGCGCTGGTGCGCCTCCACCGGCCGCAGCCAGGCCCCCTCCCCGCGCGCCTCGCGCAGCAGCCGCGTGACCAGCCCCTCCGGCGGCTCGCGCCCGTCGAGCGGCAGCCGGTTGGTGCGGCGGCGCGGGATGGCCTGGAACAGCTCCTCGTCCTCCGGCGACAGCGCCCGCTGCTCCTCCAGGCGCACGCGGGCCACCAGCCCGTCGCGCCGGTGCGTGCCGATGATCTCCGCCGAGGTGGCGTGGCCGAAGTGCGCCGCGGCGAGCCGCAGGTTCGCGAGCGCCGCGCCGCAGGCCATCACCAGCTCGCGGCCGTCCGGATCCACCTCCGGCAGCGCGCGCGCGCCGTCGGCGTGGATGCCGACCTCGCCGCCGCGCACCTCGAACCACCACGGCTGCGTGTTGTGGCGCGACGGCGCGAGCACGGCGTACGCGAGGAGGAAGCGGAGCCGCTCGGCGGGACCGCCCCATGACGGGAAGGCCCGCGGATCCGGCGCGGGGAGCGCCTGCGCATCGACGAACATGGGTCCCTCCCGAGCCTCGGGCACACGGGGCAGCGGCGCTGCGGGAGCGTTTCAGGTAAACCTCTCCTTCGCACGCCGGGAGTCCCCGCCCGGGCGGACCCCTGCCGCGTGCGCGGCTGCGCGCAGGCGCGGCCACGCACGCGAGCGGCGGCGTCCCCGGGGCCGCGGCCATCCGGGGAGGGAGCGCCACCTGTACGACACGGCCGTCGAGCTCCTGATCGTCCTGGCCCTGGTGGTCGCGAACGGCGTGTTCGCCGGCGCGGAGATCGCGGTCATCGCGATGCGCAAGACGCGGCTCGCCCAGCTGGTCGAGCAGGGGCGCGCCGCCGCCGGCGCGGTGCTCCGGCTGCGCGACGCCCCCGAGCGCTTCCTCGCCACGGTCCAGGTCGGCATCACCGTCATCGGCGCCAGCGCCGCGGCGTTCGGCGGCGCGTCGATCGCCGGCCGCCTCGCCCCGGTCCTCGAGCGGATCCCGCCGCTCGCGCCGTACGCGCACCAGCTCTCGCTGGCGCTCGTGGTCGCGCTCGTGTCCTTCCTGTCGCTGGTGCTGGGCGAGCTGGTGCCGAAGTCGCTCGCGCTCCGCGCCCCCGAGCGCTACGCGCTCCTGGTGGGCCGGCCGCTGCTCGGTCTCTCCCACCTGGTCCGCCCGGTCGTGTGGCTGCTGACGGCCTCGTCCAACCTGCTGCTGCGCCCGTTCGGCGACCGCACCACGTTCGCCGAGGCGCGGCTGTCCGCGGAGGAGCTGGAGCAGCTCGTGGACGAGGCCGGCCGCGCCGGCGCGCTCGATGCGCCCACCGCGGAGATCGCCTCGCGCGCGCTCGCGTTCCGCGACCTCACCGCCGGCGACGTGATGGTCCCGCGCAGCCGGGTGAAGGCGCTGCCCGCCGACGCGGACCAGCAGGAGCTGAAGCGGCTGCTGCTCGAGGAGGGCCGCGCGCGCATGCCGGTGTACGACGGCACGCTCGACGACGTGATCGGCTACGTGATGGCGAAGGACCTCGCCGCCATGGCCTGGGAGCGCGAGCTCATCGTGCTCGCCGACCTGGTGCGGCCGGTGCACTTCGTGCCCGAGGGCGCCAAGGCGGTGCACGTGCTCCGCGACATGCAGCGGCGGCGCTCGCAGATCGCGGTGGTGGTGGACGAGCACGGCGGCATGGCCGGGATCCTCACGCTGGAGGACCTGGTCGAGGAGCTGGTCGGCGACATCCTGGGCGAGGCCGAGGAGCCGCAGCCGCTGTTCGAGGTCGAGCCCGGCGGCGCCGCGGTGGTGCGCGGCGACGCGCCCATCCGCGAGGTGAACCGCGCCCTCCACATCGACCTGCCCGAGGGCGAGGGGTACACCACGGTGGCCGGCCTGGTCATCGCGGTGGCCGGGGCGATGCCGGAGCGCGGCGCGCGCCTCCGGCTCGCGGACGGCACCGAGGCCGAGGTGGTGGAGGCCACGCCGCGGGTGGTGCGGCGGGTGCGGCTCGTGCCGCCGCCGCCCGGCGAGGCCGGCGCGGGCGCGAGCGAGGAGAACGGCGCGGCCGGGCCGGAGGCGTGACCCGCGCCAGCGGAGCAGCGGAGGACGTGACCCGCGACCCGAAGGTGTTCGCGGCTCACGGGCCGTCGTTCAGCGCCTTCAGCTCGGGCGTGTCCGGCCGCAGGCGGCCGGTGGCGATGGCCCAGCGGTAGGTGTCGCGGACCATCTCCTCGAACGGTCGGACGCGGTAGCCGAGCTCGCGCTCCGCCTTCGCCGAGGACGCGAACGTGTACAGCGCGCTGGCGCGGACCAGGCCGCGGCTCGTCCGCGGCCGCCGGCCGGCCGCGCGCGCCGCCAGCTCCTGCACCGCGGCGAACCCGAGCGCCAGCGGCACCGGCACGCGCGGCGGGGGCGGGACGCCGGCGATGGCGCAGGCGCGCCGGATCATCTCCGACATGGCCAGGTTGTGGCCGGCGAGCACGTACGCCTCGCCGGGGCGCCCGCGCTCCAGGGCGGCCACGTGCCCCTCCGCCACGTCGCGCACGTCGCAGAAGGACGCGCCGCCCTCCACGTACGCGGGGATGCGGCGCTGCGCGAACGCGAGCAGGATCGACGCCGACGAGCCGTGGACGTCGCCCGGCCCGAGCACGTACGCCGGGCGGACCACCACCAGCGCCAGGCCGCGCGCGGCGAGCGCCCGCGCGGCCCGCTCACCCCGGAGCTTCGAGACGAAGTAGGGCATCCCGAGCGCCTCGGCGTTGCCGGCGCTGGCCTCGTCGGCCACCTCCGGCGCGGCGGTGCCGCCCATGACCGCCGTGGACGAGGTGAGCACGGCGCGCGACACCCCCGCGTCCAGCGCGGCGCCCAGCACCGCCTCGACGGCGCGCACGTTGACCGCCTCGAGCGCCGCCTCCAGCCCCGGCCCGAAGCCCACCACGCCCGCCGAGTGGACCACCGCGTCGCGGCCCGCCAGCGCCGCGCGCAGCGCCGGCCGGTCGTCCAGCTCGCCGCGCGCCACCTCCGCGCCGGCCGCCTCCAGCGCGGCGGCGTCGCTGGAGGCGCGGGCGTACAGCCGCACCGAGTGCCCGCGCGCGAGCAGGGCGCGCGCCACCGCGCCGCCCACCAGGCCCGTACCGCCGGTCACGAGGACGTTCACCGGGCCGGTCTACCCCGGCCCTGCGGCCACGACAAGGACCCGGTCACCGGCGCCGCGCGTGCCGGGCCACCGTCTCGAGGAGCTGGTCCAGCTCGAACGGCTTCGTGAGGTAGCCGTCCGCCACCGGCACCGGGAGCTGCGCCGAGGGCAGCGCGGCGGTCATGAGCACCACCGGCAGGTCGCGCAGCGAAGGGTCGCCGCGGACGGCCTCCAGGAACTGGGCGCCGTTCATCACCGGCATGACGAGGTCGAGCACGACGAGGTCCGGCCGCCCGGACCGGCGCAGCCACTCCAGGCCCGCCACGCCGTTCTCCACCGTCGCGACGGCGTAGCCCTCCGCGTCGAGGCACTCGGCCACGCTCTCGCGGATGGCGTCGTCGTCCTCGACGAGCAGGATGCTGCGACCGTTCACGGGATCCCCCACACCGGCCGTTCTAGCATCCCGGCCGCCGGCGCGGCAGTCGCCTGGCCTGCTCCGCCCCGCCTGTGCCCGGGCGGAGGTCCTGGCGGTGGGGGGCTAGATGGTGAGCGACGAGGGCGCCTGGAAGATGGGCGGCGCGGGCGTCGCCGGGACGGGCGGGTGGCCCGGCGGGAGGCGCCGGTCCGGCGGATCCAGCGCCGGCGCCGGGCGGGAGGAGTCGGCCGAGGCGCAGCCGTAGGCCTCGCGCACGTGGGCCACCAGCGCGTCGAGGTGCGCGATCGCTCCGCCGCGCCCACCGCGCAGCGCGTGGCGCAGCTCGGCCGCGAGCTGCGGGTCCTCGAGCATCTTCGCCGAGGTCATGTTCTCGCAGACGTAGTCGGGCGTGAGGCACGCCCGCGCCATGGCGACGTGCCAGTCCGCCCAGCTGTGCGGCTCGCAGTCGCCGCCGCGCACCCGCCCCAGCACCGGCAGCGCGAGGGCCCCGAGCACCGCCAGCCCGGCGAACGCGACCACGCTCGCCCGCGCGGTCCGCGCGAGCCGGGACGGCCGCCGGGCCTGCGGCACGGCGATCCCGCAGTTCGGGCAGGCGCTCGCGCCGACGTCGAGGGTCGAGGCGCACAGGGTGCAGGTCTTCATCGGAGCCTCCGCGGCGGGCGGTCGCACCCGCTCCCTCCGATGTAAGCAATGCCCGCCGCCGCTGCCGTGGCCGCCCGCCCCCCCGTCGGGCAATTGCCGGCCGCACCCGCCCACCCGCCCCTGCGTCCGTTGGGGGCAGCAGCCCGGCGCCGGCAGGCCCGCGCCGCGCCTCCGCCGTCAGCGCCGGAAGCGGCGCTCGATCCGCGAGCGCAGCAGCTCGAGCAGCTCCTCCGCGGTGGTGCCCGCCCCCGCGGCGACCGCGAGGCGGAGCGGACCGCGCCCGCGGACCCGCGCGCCCTTGCCGAGCGGCCCGCCGTCGCCCAGCACCTGCACCGCCGCTGGCGCGAGGTCCACCTCGCACGGCCCCAGGTACAGCTCGGCGAAGCGACGCCGCAGCCGCTCGGCGGTGAGCGCCTCCGCCTCGGCGGGCAGGAGCTGGAAGCCGATGGCGGTGCCGGCGAGCGCGGCGGTGACCTCCGCCACCAGGCCGAGCCGGAGCGCGTGCGGGGCGAGCGCCTCGAGCCCGTCCACCTCGCCGTACCGCCAGTAGCTGCGCAGCACCGCCCCGCACGCGGCGCAGGCGATGCCGTGCAGCGCGTCGAGACCGCGGGTGCGGTACAGGTGGCGCGCCGGCCCGCGCGCCCGGCAGCGCGGGCAGGCCTCCTCCGGCCCGAGCGCGGCGAGCACCGCCCGCGCCACCTCCGCCACCGCCGGCCGGTCGAGCGCGATGCGGACGCCCGCCGCGAGGTCGGCCGCGGCGAGCTGCACGCCGGCGTGGACCTCGCCCCCGCCCTCTCGCGCGCCGACCACGAGGTGCCTCGGGAGCCGCGCGAGCATCCGCCCCAGGTCCGGCGCCCCGGGCCACCCGGCGCGCAGCGCGTCCCAGCGCGCCTCCAGCGCCGCGGCCGTGGCCATCGCCTCCGGCACGCGCCGGCCGCCCTCCTCCGCGAAGAACGCGAGGCAGGTGAGGGCGACCTCCCACGGCGCCGCGCGCGCCGCGTCCTCGAGCGCCCGCGCCAGCGCGCGCGCCTCCGCGCTCGCGCTCCGCCGCTCCAGCCGCGCCGCGCCCTGGCGCACCAGCGCGCTCTCGCCCAGCGGGTCGAACGCGCGGCGCGCGCCGGTGGGCCCCCGCCGCTCGATGCCGTCCATGGCCTTCCTCCTCGCGCGCGACAGCTCCGCCGCCGCGGCCGCCGCCCGCGACAGGCGCGCCCGCGCGTCGGCCCGCGCCGCCTCCGCGTCGGCGGCCAGCTCGGCGCGCGTCTCCTCCACCAGGTCGCCGCCCGCGGCGCGCCGGCGCTCCGCCTCGGCGCGGAGCCGCTCGGTGTCGCTGGCGCGCAGCCGGTCGCGCTCGCGCGCGAGGGACGCGGCGATGCGCCGGAGCGTCTCGATGCGCCGCTCGATGCGCGCGAGCCGCTCGGCCTCGTCGATCCCCTCCACCACCTCGCCGGCGCCGAGCCGCTCCGCGATCACCTGCAGGCCGGCGAGGTCGCCCCGCGCGTAGGCCGCGTTCACGTGGGCCATGAGCCCGGAGCGCCGCGCCTCCTCGCCGGCGTCGCGGGCGAGGTCGGGGTGGAGGAGCCGCGCCAGCCGCCGGTAGAGCCGCTTCAGCGCGGCGGCCTCGTCCTCGAGCGGCTCGAGCTCGCCGCCCTCGCCCGCGCCGGCCGGCGCGCGCCCGCCGGCGTCCGACGGGTCGCCGTCCGGGGGCGGCGGCGCGGCCCGCCGGCGATCGCGCCGCGGCCGCTCCGGCGGCGCGCCCGAGCGGAGCCGCTCGGCGAGCGCGGCGAGCCCGTCCTCCAGCGCCTGGAGCGTCCGCACCAGCCGCTCCGCGGCCGCCAGCTCCGCGAACGCGTCGCCCAGCGCGCGCTCCCAGCGGTGCGCGAACGCCGCCAGCTCCGCCGAGCACGCCTCCAGCTCGCGATCCAGCGCGCCGATGTCGTCGAGCAGCGCCCGCAGCCGGGCCTCGGCCGCATCGGCCGGTCCGGGGGGCGGGGCGGGGAGCCGGGCGAGCCCGAGCGCTCGCTCGCGAGGGGACATGCGCCCCCGGTTCTATCACCGGCGGCCGACGCCGGTGGAGACCCGGACCCGCTCCTCGTCGGACGTCCGCCGCGTGAAGCCCCACGCCGCGTACGCGACGAGCGCCACCGCGAAGTACTGAGCGAACGTGAGGCCGAGGTGGCGCGCGTCGGCGTAGGACACGTCGGTCGCGCGCAGGAAGTCGAGGAGGAACCGCCCGATCCCGTAGACGAGCGCGAGCAGCGGGAGCAGCCGGCCGCGCAGCACGTCGCGGCGGTGCAGCGCCCACAGCACCGCCCCGAGCGCCAGCAGCAGGATGGCCTCGTAGAGCCCGAGGTCGTGGCGGGGGCCGTCCGGGAACCGGACCGCGAGGAAGAAGTCGGTGAGCCGGCCCGGGTGATCGTGCACCGTGAAGCAGCCCACCCGCGCGATCCCCCAGCCCGGCGCCACGCCCAGCGCGAACGCGTCGGCGTAGGCGGTGAAGCGCACGCGCTTGCGCCGGAAGTAGACCGCCGCGGCGATCATGCCGCCGGCGAGGCCGCCCATCGACGAGAGGCCCTCCCAGAACTTGAAGATGCGCAGCGGGTCCTGCAGCTCCTCCGGGTGGTAGAAGAACAGGTGCGCGAGGTGCCCGACCACCACGCCGGCCAGCACCCCCACCACCGCGAAGTCGAGGATGACCTGCGGGTCCTTGCCGAGCTGCTTCGCGCCGCGCGCGGAGAGCTGGACGGCGGCGAGGATCCCGAGCGCGGAGAGCACGCCGAAGGACTGGAGGGTGAACGGGCCGAGCGAGGCGCTGGGGAGCTCGAACCAGGGGATGATCGCGAGGGGCATCGGCGCAGCTTTACCTCCCGGACGGCCGGCGGTCCACGCGAAAGCCAGCCCTCCGCGGCACCCCGCCGCGACCCGGAGGTCGCCGGCCCCGGCCCGCCCGCGCGGGCCTATCCTCGCGGAGGAGGAGGTGGGCCATGGCTCCGACCATCCCGGGCGCGGAGGCGCTGGGCGCGCTCGCCGCCGCGCTGTTCCCGGGCGGCGCGGTCTCGCGGATCGAGCCGCTCGGCCCCGACGCGGGCGGCGACAAGGCGGTCGGCTACGGCCGGCCGCTGCGCGTGACGGTGCGGCTGCCCGGTGGCGGCGAGCGGCGCTTCGTGTTCCGCACGCAGGCGCCGAACGAGTTCGGCCACGACCGGCGCGCCGACCGCGCCGAGGGCGCGCTGCTCGCGTACGACCTGTTCGACCGCTTCCCGCGCCACGTGCGCGCGCTCGACGTGGGGGCGATCGCCGGCGACGGCCGGCTGGTGTCGCTGGGCGGCGCCGGCGAGTTCTGGCTCGCCACCGACTGGGCCGACGGGACGCTCTACGCCGACGACCTCCGGCGCGTGGCCGTGCACGGCGCGGGGCCGCTCGACCGCGCCCGGGCCGACGCGCTGGTGGACTACCTGGTGCGCCTGCACGCGGAGCGCCTCGACGACCCGGCCGCGTGGCGGCGCGCGGTGCGCGACCTGCTCGGCCACGGCGAGGGGATCTTCGGCCTGGTGGACGCGTACCCGCCGGACGTGCCGGCCGCCCCGCCGGCGCGGCTCCGGGCGCTCGAGGAGCGGTGCCTCGCCGCGCGCTGGGCGCTCCGCGCGCGGGCCGGCCGGCTCGCGCGCACGCACGGCGACTTCCACCCGTTCAACGTGGTGTTCCGCCCCCCCGGCCCGGGCGAGGACGGCACCGGCTTCACGCTGCTCGACGCCTCCCGCGGCGGGGCCGGCGACCCGGCCGACGACGTGGTCGCGCTCACCGTGAACTACCCGTTCTTCGCGCTGGGCCACCTCGGCGCCTGGGCGGGCGGGCTGCGCGCCCTCTGGCGGCGCGCCTGGGATCGCTACCTCGCCGGCACCGGCGACCGCGGCGTGCTGGAGACCGCGCCGGCGTACCTGGCGTGGCGCGCGCTGGTCCTCGCCTGCCCGCGCTTCTACCCGCACCTCGCGGCGCCCGCGCGCGACCGGCTCCTCGGGCTGGCGGAGCGGACGCTCGACGCCGGGCGGCTCGAGCCCGGCGACGCGGACGCCCTGTTCGCCGGGGAGGGCGCATGAGCGGCGCGGTGGTGTGGGTGACCGGGCTCCCCGCCTCCGGCAAGAGCACCTTCGGCCGGGCGCTGGTGGCGCGCGTGCGCGCGGCGGATCGGCCGGCGGTGCTGCTCGACGGCGACGCGGTGCGGGCCGCCCTCTCGCCGGCGCCGGGCTACGACCCGGCCGCGCGCGCGGCGTTCTACGAGACGCTGGGCAACCTGGCGCTGCTGCTCGCGGGCGAGGGGCTGGTGGTGGTGGTGGCCGCGACCGCCGCCCGGCGCGTGTTCCGCGACCGCGTCCGGGTCCGGGCGCCGCGGTTCGTGGAGGTCTGGATCGACGCGACGCCGGAGGCCTGCGCGGCCCGGGATCCCAAGGGGCTCTGGGCACGGGCGCGCGCGGGCGGCGCGCCGGAGCTGCCGGGCGGCGGCGCGCCCTACGAGCCGCCGCGCGCGCCGGAGGTGGTGGCGCGGGGCGGCGGGGAGGACCGGGAGGCGCTCGCCGCCGCGGCGGCGCTGCTCGAGGACGGGTGAGTCCCCCGGAAGCTGCAGCGCCGGCGGGCGCGCGGGGCGGGCGCGCCGCTCTGCTATCCTCGCGGGATGGCCGCCCTCGATCCGGTCGCGTTCGTCCGCGGGACCCCGCCGTTCGACGCGCTGCCGGCGGACGCGTTCCGCGACGCCGCGCGCGCGCTCGAGATCGTGTTCTTCCCGACCGGCACGCGCGTCCTGGAGCGCGGCGGCACGCCGTCCGAGCACCTGTACGTCATCCGCAAGGGCGCGGTGCGGCTCGAGCGCGAGGGCCAGACGCTCCAGCTCCTCGAGGAGGGCGAGGTGTTCGGGTTCACCTCGCTCATCTCCGGCAAGGCGACGCTGGACGTGACCGTCGAGGAGGACCTGCTCGCGTACCGGCTGCCGCGCCAGGAGTTCCAGGCGCTCCTCGCCTACGGGCCGTTCGCCGGGCACTTCGCGTCCGGGCTGGCCGAGCGGCTCCGGAACAGCCTGGAGCGCTCGCAGGTGGCGAGCTTCCAGCCCGACCTGGCCGTCCCGGTCTCGACCCTGCTGCGCGGGCCGGCGGTCCGGATCGCGCCGGCGGCGACGGTGGGCGAGGCGGCGCGGGTGATGGCGGAGCGCGGGGTGGGCTCGCTCATCGTGGACTCGGAGCCGCCCGGGATCGTGACCGACCGTGACTTCCGCGCGCGGGTGCTGGCGCAGGGGCGCGGGCCGGAGACGCCGGTCCTCGACGTGTACACCGCGCCGCTCCGGACGGTGGGCGGCGACGTGCCGGTGTACGAGGCCTGGCGCATCCTGCTCGACTCGGGCGTGCACCACCTGCCCATCACCCGGAACGGCGGCGAGATCGCCGGCGTGCTCACCGCGACCGACCTGCTGAAGTGCACCGCGTCCGGGCCGGTGGCGGTGATGAAGCGGCTGGAGCGGCTGGGCGGCCGCGACGCGCTGCCCGGCTACGGGACCAAGGTGAGCGAGATGGTCTCGGCGTTGTTCGCGGGCGGGCTCGAGCCGACCGTGATCGGCGGGTTCGTGGCGCGGCTGAACGAGACGCTGGCCGGCCGGATCCTGCGCTGGGCCGAGGACGACCTCGGTCCGCCGCCGTGCCCGTACGGCTGGCTGGTGTTCGGCTCCGAGGGGCGCAAGGAGCAGATGATCCTCACCGACCAGGACAACGCGCTCGCCT
The DNA here is from genome assembly GCF_000022145.1 of Anaeromyxobacter dehalogenans 2CP-1. Taxonomy (NCBI): domain Bacteria; kingdom Pseudomonadati; phylum Myxococcota; class Myxococcia; order Myxococcales; family Anaeromyxobacteraceae; genus Anaeromyxobacter; species Anaeromyxobacter dehalogenans. The sequence goes on along the minus strand of NC_011891.1, from coordinate 919,856 downwards.
GGCGCGACGACACGCCGGAGGCGCGGGCCTACTTCGCGGCCATGGCGGAGCGGGCCAACGCGGACCTGGTGGCGGCGGGGTTCCCGCGCTGTCCGGGCGGCTACATGGCGACGCGGTGGCAGGGCTCGCTGGCCGAGTGGGAGGAGCGCTTCCGCGCCTGGCTCGACCGGCCGACGCCGCAGGCGCTCCTCGAGGCGTCGATCTTCTTCGACTTCCGGGTGGCGCAGGGCTCGCTCGACCCCGAGCCGCTGGAGGCGATCGTGCGCCGGGCGCGGAACGCCCGCACCTTCCTCGCCGCGATGGCGAAGAGCGCGCTCACCTTCCACGCGCCGGGCGGCCTGATGCTGCGGCTGCGCAGCGAGTCCTCCAAGTTCGACCTGAAGCTGAAGGGCGTGAGCCCGATCGTGTTCCTGGCGCGCGTCTACGGTCTGGAGGCCGGCGCGCGCTCCTCGAACACGCTGGAGCGCCTCGCCGCCGCGGTGAAGGCCGGGCTCATCGAGCAGGACACCTGCGACACGCTCTCCGAGGCGTACCGCTACATCCTGCGCCTGCGCCTGCGCGAGCAGCTCCGGACCATCTCGGACGGGAAGATCCCGTCGAACGTGGTCTCGATGTCCGACCTGTCCTCGATCGAGCGGAGCCGGCTCCGCGACGCGTTCCGCGCCATCGAGGTCTGGCAGGAGCGGGCGTCCTACCACTACCGGACCGACCTTTTCTGACGGGGCTGCGCCCCGCCCCATGGAGCAGAGCTCCATGGGGCCCCGCCCTGCTCGCCGGGTCCCGTGCGCCGGCGCGAGCGGCTTCGCCGCTTCCGCGCCGGTCGCCCCGGCGGCTCGCTTCGCTCGCGGACCGACGCGCTCCTACCGCCCGGCGACGCGCGCGCGGTCCTTGAACAGGAAGCCCTGCACCAGGTCGAAGCCGAGGTCGCGCGCCAGCACGAACTCGGCGGTGGTCTCGACGCCCTCGAGCACGGTGTGCGCGCCGACCTCGCGCGCCATCCGCGTGAGCGCCTGCACCAGCGCGCGGTAGCGCGGGTTCTCGAAGCGCGGGATGAGCGAGCGGTCGAACTTCAGCACCTCGGCCTCGGTCATCGCCTCGAAGGAGAGCAGGCCGTCCACCGCGCCGACGTCGTCGAGCGCGACGGTGACGTGCCGCGAGCGGAGCGACGCGAGCATGTCGCGCGCGGCGAGCGCCTCGGTGCGGGCCAGCGCCTCGGTCACCTCCACCACCACCTTGTTCTGCGCCGAGCCGAACAGCGCCAGGAACGGGTTCTGGTGGCGATCGCCGGCGCGGGTCCACGAGTCGGGGTCGAGGTTCACGAACACTGGCGCCCGGGGCGCGTGCTCGACCTGGTGCAGCTTCAGCGTCAGCTCGGCGCGGAGCAGGAGCGCCGGCTCGTCGCGCAGCAGCGGGAACACGCGATCCGGCGGGATGGGCCGGCCGCTGCGGTGGCGGAAGCGGGCCAGCGCCTCGAACGCGACCGTGCGCCCGGTGCGGCAGTGCACGATGGCCTGGTACTCGGTCCAGAAGCGCCCGTCGTCGAGCACGCGGCGGATCTCGTCCAGGTCGAGCGGCCGCGGCATGCGCGGGCGCGTCTCGACGGTGTGCAGGTCGAACGGGATGGGCGCGGCGGGGGTGGGGTCCACCTCCGGCGGGACGAGACCGTGGAGCTCTGCCTCGACGCCCTCGGGACCGTACTGCCAGGCGACGGCGCTCATCGGCGGGACCCCGGCGCGATGTCCCGGCCCGGGACGGCCAGGAAGGTGTGCGAAGCTAGGGTGTGGTAGGTGACGTCGTGCAAGCGCCTACATGCTGCCACCCGATAGCGCCTCATGCTAGGAAACGACCACGTGTTCTGGCCCTCCCCTTCGTGGGACAGCGTCGTCTACTGGGCCCTCGACCTGGAAACCGGCGGTCTGGACCCCCGCCGGGACGCGATCCTGGCCGTGGGCATGGTCCCCGTGCGCCAGGGCAGCGTCCGTCTGGGGGAGTCGTTCTCGACCCTGATCCGGCCGGAGGCGGCGGCCGCCGCCATCGACCCGGGTTCGATCCTCGCCCACCAGCTCGTCCCGCACGACGTGGCCACGGCGCCGTCGCTCGACTCGGTGCTGGCGGACGTGGACCTGCGGGCGCGGGAGGGTGCGCTGCTCGTGCACCAGGCGTCGCTCGACGTGGCGTTCCTGAAGCGCGCCTACCGCCGGTGCGGCCGCCGCTGGCCGGAGCCGCCGGTGGTGGACACGGTGGCGCTGCTCATCAAGGCCGCGAAGCGGCAGCGGTTCGTGAACCCGGACGCGCCGTCGATGGAGCCGGACCTGAACCTGCTCGCGGCGCGGCGGCAGCGCGGGCTGCCCGACTACGGCCAGCACGACGCGCTGACCGACGCGGTCGCCACCGCGGAGCTGTTCCTGGTGCTCCGGCGCCAGGTCGCCGCGCGGACCCTGCGCGACCTGCGCTGACCGGGCGAGACGCCCGGGGCGGCTACAGGCCGAGGAGCCCCGCCGCCAGGAGCGCCACGGCGACGGCGGCCGTGAGCCACCCGGTCCAGCGGTGGTCGAGCGCCTCGGTGCGGGCGAGCGCGACGGCCTGGGCGCGGGCGATGCGGGGAGCGCGGGGCATCGGAGTCCTCCGGGCGACGCGGAGCGCGCCGCTCCGGATCCTCGTAACGGTCCCCTGGCCCCTCGGCAACGCGGTGGGGGCGCGACCGGCCTCGAGGGCCGGCCGCAGCCGGGGCACCGGGACGCTCCCGGGAAGCCAGCGCGGCCCCTCGGGCGCGGCCCGCCGGAATGCCCGCGACGACGGATGGTGCGTGCGCATCGGCTCCCCCCGTTCGCGCCCCCTACGCCGGCGATCCGGCGCGAACCCAGCCATGGTGCGTCGCCCACAGGGTAGGTGGAACTCGCACGACGGGGGGACAGCCGCGAGGGTGCGGCCCGCGGCCACGCACGACCGGTGAACCCCCGCCTAGCCGCCGGCCTTCAGGTCGGCCGCGAGCGCCTCGCGCTGCGCCTCGTCGAGGCGGGTCTCCACGGTGAACGCCGGCAGGTCGCACCCGATCGCGACCGGCGCCTCGCCCCGCACGTCGAACTTCAGGTACTGGACGGAGGAGAGCCGGTCGGTGCCGACCTGCCGCGGGTCGTAGGCGGCGCGCACCTTCTCGCCGGAGGGGAGCAGCAGGTAGAGGTGCTCCGGGAGCTGCAGCCACTCGCGCAGCCGCCGGTCGCGCTCCTCCGGCTCGGCGATCTCGATGAGCAGCGACACGCCCAGCTCGCCCGGGCCGCCCAGCAGCTCGTTGTACGTGTCGAGCTCGTGCCGGACGTCCTCGTCGCGCGTGATCCGCTCGGCGCGCACCATCTCCTGGATCTGGTAGCGGACGGTGGCGGTGTTCTCGAACAGGAACGTGAGCACGCCGCCCACGTGCACGCGGCGCCGGGCCTTGGCCTGCAGCACCGCGGCGCGGACCTCCTCGCGCGACCGCTCGTAGGTGGACGGGTCGAGGATCTCGTCGCGCCGGACCTTCCTCATCGCTCGCCTCCCTCGCTGCTCATCGCTCGCCTCCCTCGCGCTTCGGCCCGAACCCCTCGCCGCGGTACGCCCGCGCCAGCAGGGTGATGGGGTGCAGGGGCTTCTTGCCCGCGTGCTGCTGGAACTGCACGGCCGCGAGCGGGCAATCGGTGGCCCACACCTCGGCCTCGGCGGCCTTCATCCCGTCGAACGCCTTCTTGCCGACGCGCTGCGAGGGCTCGAACCCCTCCACCGTCATCGCGAACGTGCCGTCGTGCCCGCAGCACTCCATCACGGTGGACGCCACCGTGACGCCGGGGATCTTCCGCAGCAGGTCGCGCCCCTTGAAGCCGATCCCCTGCGCGCGCAGGTGGCAGGGCGCGTGGTACGCCACCTTGCCGCCGGGCGGCACCGACGCGAAGGTCGCGTCGAAGCGCGGCTCGTTGCGGATCGACCAGAGGTACTCCGACACGTCCATCACGGCCGGCGCGAGCTTCTCGGCGCGGGCCCGGTCCTCGCCCTCGAGCAGGTGCGGCCACTCGCGGCGCATCATCATCGAGCAGGTGGGGTTCACCACCAGCACCTTCGCGCCCCTCTCGACGTACGGCAGGAGGAGCTCGAGGTCGCGGTGCGCCCAGCGGCGGAGCGACTCGAGGTCTCCCGTCTCCCAGGCCGGCATGCCGCAGCACCGCAGCCCCTTCACGACCCGCACGTCCACGCCGTTGCGCTTCAGCACGTAGAGCGCGTCCTTGCCGAGGTCCGGCTCGTTGTGCTGCACGAAGCAGGTCTGGAACAGCACCGCGTCGCCGCCCGGCTCGGCCTGGACGTGCCCGTGCTTCTCCGCCCAGGCGTCGAACGGCTCGGCGGCGAACTCCGGCAGGAGCTTGTCGCGGTGCACGCCGACCACCTTCTCCATCAGCACGCGGAGCGGCCGGGCGCGGTTCGCGACGTTCGCCATGCCGAGCGACAGGCGCGCCAGCTTGCCGGCGGCGTCCGGGTCGTTCAGCACGCGCTGGCGCAGGGTGGGCGCCTTCCCGCGCCGGTTCACGCCGCGGTAGCGGTGGACCAGCTTCGGGAAGTCGAGCTGGAACTCGTGCCCGTCACGCGGGGTGTACGGGCACTGCACCTCGCACAGCTTGCACTGGAAGCACGCGTCCATCACCTCGCGGGTCTCGGCCTCGGTGACGCGGGTGACGTCGCCGTCGTGCCGGTCGTCCACGAAGGAGAACAGCTTCGGGAAGCTGTCGCAGTACTTGAAGCACATGCGGCAGCCGTTGCAGATCTCGAACGCCCGCAGCACCTCGCCGTCGAGCGCGGCGCGGTCCCAGTAGCGCTCCTCGGTGGGATCGTAGGAGAGGCCCGGGGTGGGCTTGAAGGAGACGGTCTTTTCGTGCGTCGGGGTGCTCATGGAGCGGAGTCTCCCGCGGGATCGGTGGGGACGAAACGACCCGATGCACTCCCCAATGGGGGCGCATCGGGTCGTCGCAGCAGGATCGCCGGCGAGGCCGGCGGATCGGGCACCGCCTAGGCGATCGTCTTCAGCATCTTGTCGAAGCGGCCGGCGTGCGACTTCTCCGCCTTCGCCAGCGTCTCGAACCAGTCGGCGACCTCCGCGAAGCCCTCCTCGCGCGCCGTCTTCGCCATGCCCGGGTACATGTCGGTGTACTCGTGGGTCTCGCCGGCGATGGCGGCCTTCAGGTTCGCGACGCTGTCGCCGATCGGGAGGCCGGTGGCGGGATCGCCGACCGGCTTCAGGAAGTCCATGTGGCCGTGCGCGTGGCCGGTCTCGCCCTCGGCGGTGTCGCGGAAGTTGGCGGCGACCTCGGGGTAGCCCTCCACGTCGGCGATCTTCGCGAAGTACAGGTAGCGGCGGTTGGCCTGCGACTCACCCGCGAACGCGTCCTTCAGGTTCTGCTCGGTCTTGCTTCCCTTCAGCTGGGCCATGTCACTTCTCCTTTTTCGGGTGAGGGTGATCGATCCGCGCTCGGGCGGAGCCGCGATCCCCCGGCGGGCACGCGTCGTGCCCGCCGGGAGCACCGGCGCTCGGGCCGTCGCTCGTTGCGGTGGGGGAGTGGTAGCGACGACGGCGCCGAATTCATAGACCCTGTGGGGGCCGTGCGGCGCGTCGCGCCATTCACGGTACGTGAACGTCGCCGCGCGCGGGGCACGGGCCCCGGCCCGCCCGTGCGCTGCGGGGAGGCTCGCCGGTGAGCACCGTCGGTGCGGAGGGCACCATGGCGGATCCCGACGAGCGCCAGCGCGACCGCGAGCTGCGCCTGCGCCGCGAGCAGGAGCTGAAGGACCTCGAGACCGAGAACACCCACGGCGAGCGGCCGCTCGAGGGGCTGTCGTCCGCGCCCACCACGTGGACGCAGGACCAGGACGACCGCGAGGCCGAGCGGGTGCACGGCGACGACGAGCCGGAGGCGCAGGCCCGGTCGCTGGCGCAGATCCCGCCTGCGCCCGACGATCGCCGGCTGCCGGCGCGGACGGACCCGCCGCAGGCGGATCGCGAGGAGCCGGACCCGAGCTGAACGCCGCCTCAGAGCGCGTGAATCCATCCCCGGACCGAGCCAGGCGGTCGAGCCGCGAGCAGCGCGAGGCGCGACGACCGAGCATGCCCGTCGGCATGTGAGGGAGGAGCAACGAAGCGATGCGACGCGGATCGGCCGCCGCGGCGACGGGAGGGGATGGGTTCACGTGCTCTCAGCGGGCGGCGCGCCGGCGGGCGGCGTCGGCGGCGAGCGCGAGGAGCAGCGCGGCGGCCGCCGTGCCGGCCTGCGCCTCGGCCGCGCGCGCGAGCGGCACGAGCCCGGCGAGGCCGCCCAGCGCGAGCGCGGCCCGGACGCCGCGGCCGCCCGGCAGCGGCCCGGGGAGCAGGCCGGCGGCGGCGGCGGTGCCGAGCGCGCCGGCGGCCGCGGGCGCGAGCGCGCCGGCGCGGGCCCACAGCGCCGGCCAGGCGGGCGGGAGGATGGCGAGGAACGCGAGCACGCTCCCCGCCGCGAGCGCCAGCACCGCGCCGGCGGCGGCGTCCTTCGCGATCCGCGCCCCCTCGCTCCGGCCCGGCGAGGCGAGGTCCACCGCCGCCTCCAGCGCCGAGTTGGCCGCCTCCGCCGCCGGGACGAGCGCCACCAGCACCAGCAGCAGGGCCCGCTCGGCCGGCGAGAGGGGCGCGGCGGCCGCGAAGGCGGCGGCGAGCACGCCGAGCGCGAGGTGGATGCGGAGGTTGCGGTCGCGCAGCGCGGTCTCGGCGAGGCCGGTCCAGGCGAAGCCGAAGCTGGCGGCGAGCCCGTGGTGGCCGCGCGCGGCGGGCGGCGGGGGCGCGGGGTGGGGCTCGCGGGCGCGCATGGTCGCGCGCATGGTGCCACGGACGCGGGGCCGGGCGCGAGCGCGGCTAGATGTTCTGGGAGAGGATGAGGTGCACGTACTGGGCGCGCTCGTAGGCGCCCGGGTCCTGCGCCGCGCGCTGCGAGAGCAGCCCCCGGATCTCGTCCACGGTGCCGGTGCCGCGGCGGTCCAGCCAGTCGTCGACGCCCGCCACGATCTTGCCGAGCTGCGGGATCCCGTGCCGCACCAGCGTCGAGGCGACCTGCACCACCTGCGCGCCGGCGAGGAGCTGCTTCACCGCGCCGAGCCCGTCGTGCACGCCGGTGGTGGCGGCGAGGTGCGCGCGGACGCGGCCGTGCAGGATGCCGATCCAGCGCAGCGGGACCAGCGCCTCGGCCGGCGTGGAGAGCGACATGGTGGGCACCGCGGCCATGCGCTCCAGCGAGAGGTCGGGCTGGAGGAAGCGGTTGAACAGGACGATCCCGTTCACGCCGAGCGCGTCGAGCCGCGCGCAGAAGTGGGCGAGCGCGGTGAAGTAGGGCGAGAGCTTCACCGCCACCGGGATCGTCACCGCGTCGCGCACCGCCGAGACCGCCTCGAGGTAGCGCGCCTCCACCTCGGCCGCGCTCACCGCCGGATCCGCCTCCACCGCGTACAGGTTCAGCTCCAGCGCGTCCGCCCCCGCCTGCTCGATGTCCCGGGCAAACTCGGTCCAGCCGCCCGCGGCCGAGCCGTTCAGGCTGGCGATGACCGGGATCTCCAGCGCGCGCTTGGCCCGCTCGACGAGCGAGAGGTACTCGTGCGGCCCGACCCGCTGCGGCGGGAAGTGCGCGCGCACGTCGGGGCTCGCCCAGGCGGCGCCGTCCAGCGCGGCCGCGATGGTCGCGCCGGCCCCCTCGAGCTGCTCCTCGAACAGCGAGCGGAGCACCACCGCGCCCGCGCCGTGCGCCTCCGCGGCCTGGAGGTTCTCCAGCCGGTTCGACAGGGCGGACGCGGCGAGCACGACCGGGCTCGGCAGGGCGAGCCCCATGTACTCGGTGACGAGGTCGGCCATGCGTCTCCCCCGGCGGCGCCGTCCGCCGCCCTCCCCTACTTCGCCGGGCCGTGCGGGTGCACCGTGACCACCGGGCAGCGCGCGCGGCGCACCACGCGCTCCGCGACCGAGCCCATCAGCGCGTGCTCCAGGCCGGTGCGCCCGTGCGTCCCGAGCACCAGCACGTCGGCGCGCTGGTCCGCCGCCCAGGCCACGATCTCGGCGGCCGGCTCGCCCACCGCGGTGGCGGTGTCCACCGCCGGCGCGCCCAGCGCCTCGGCCTCCCGGCGCCACTCGTCGAGGTGCCGCTTCGCCTGCTCCGCCAGGTCCTGCATCATCTTCGGGCTGGCCACCACCGAGCCGTCGGGGAACGTGTAGCCGGGCACCGGGTAGGCGTGGAGGAGCGTGAGCGAGCCCGCGTTCCGGCGGGCCAGGTCGGCGGCGACCTCCATCGCCGCGCGCGAGGCGTCGGAGAAGTCGATGGGGCAGCAGATCCGCTTCCAGTCGGCGTTCGGCATCGCGTCCCCTCTTTCCCGGAGGTCCGGAGGGGATCCTAACCTCGGCGCCGCCTTGCGGACAGGCCGGAGGGGGGAATCGGGTGCGCCTCGGCGCGCAGGGCCTTAGGATGCCGCCCCGTGGAATCCCGGTCCCGAGGCCTCGCCTACGCGCTCGCCGCCTACCTGCTGTGGGGCGCCTTTCCCCTGTACTTCAAGGCGCTGCACGGCGTCCCGGCCCCCGAGATCCTGGCCCACCGGGTGCTGTGGTCGGTGGTCCTGCTCGCCGGGATCGTCCTGCTGGGCGGGCGGTCCGGCCAGCTCCGCGATGCGCTCCGGCCCGGCCGGCGCGGCGTGCTCGCCGTGACGGCGGTGCTCATCGCGGCGAACTGGCTCATCTACATCTGGGCGGTGAACGCCGGCCGCGTGCTGGAGGCGAGCCTCGGGTACTTCGTGAACCCGCTCGTCAACGTGCTGCTCGGCATGGCGTTCCTGCGCGAGCGCCTCTCGCGCGTGCAGGCGCTCGCGGTGGCGCTGGCCGGCGCGGGCGTGGCGGTGCTGGTGGTGCGGCTCGGGACCGTGCCCTGGCTGCCGCTCAGCCTCGCGCTCTCGTTCGGCCTCTACGGCCTGCTCCGCAAGCGCGCCGGCATCGATCCCATCGGCGGCCTGCTGGCCGAGACCGCGCTGCTCGCCCCGGTGGCGCTCGCCTACCTGGTGCTGCGCGGGACCGGCGGCGAGGGCGCGTTCGGCCACGGCGCATGGCGCACCGCGCTCCTGGTGGCGGCGGGGCCGGTCACCACCGTCCCGCTGGTCTGGTTCGCGATCGGCGTCCGGAGCCTGCGCCTCTCGACCATGGGGCTGGTCCAGTACATCACGCCGACGATCCAGTTCCTGATGGCCGTGGCGCTGTTCCGGGAGCCGTTCACGCGCACGCACGCGATCGCCTTCGGGTGCATCTGGGTCTCGCTGGCGGCGTACACCTGGGACGCGCTCGCGCGCGTCCGGCGGGTGGAGGCAGCGGCCTCCGGAGCCGCCCGGGCCGCCTGAGGCCGCGATCCGGGCGCGGGAATCCCGCCGGGGCGCCGGGCGTTGCACCGGCCGAGCCCCCGCCCGATGGTGCTGCCGGGGCCCGCGAGGTAGGTTCGCGCCGCCCCCGCACCGCAAGGCTCCCCGTGAACCCGAAGCTCGACGTCCTCCCCACCGCGCTCCCCACCCCGCCCCCGCCCGCCGCCGAGCGCGGCGAGCGCTGGACCAACCCGTGGCGCAGCCTCCCCCGGGTCCGGTGGGCGGTGCAGCTCGCCTACCTCGCGTTCCTCCTGCTGGTCGGCTGGCAGTTCCTGCGCTTCTACGACGCGGTCCGCGGCGGCGGGCCCATCGACGTGGCGCGCCCACCGTCGGTCGAGGCGTTCCTGCCCATCGCCGCGCTCGTGTCGCTGAAGCGCTTCGTGCTCACGCGCTACTGGGACGAGATCCACCCGGCCGGCCTCACCATCCTGCTCGCGGCGCTCGCGACGGCGTTCGTGGCGCGCAAGGCGTTCTGCTCGTGGGTGTGCCCGGTGGGAACGATCTCGCGCGCGTTCGAGTGGCTGGGGCGCAAGCTCCTGTGGCGCCGCGGCTGGCCGAGCGTACCCCGCTGGCTGGACCTTCCGCTCGCGTCGCTGAAGTACCTCCTGCTCGGCTTCTTCGTCTGGACGGTGTTCGTCCAGATGCCGCTCGCCGCCATCGAGGGCTTCATGCAGGCGCCCTACAACGTGGTCGCCGACGCGAAGATGCTGGAGCTGCTCCTCCACCCCTCGACGACCTTCCTCGCCGTCGTCGGGGTCCTCGCGCTCCTGTCGCTGGTGGTGAAGCACTTCTGGTGCCGGTACCTGTGCCCGTACGGCGCCCTGCTCGGCGTGGTGAGCTGGTTCTCGCCGGTGTCGGTGCGCCGGGACCCCGAGGCCTGCAACGACTGCCGCGCCTGCACCCGCGCCTGCCCGAACGAGATCCAGGTCCACACCAAGCTCCGCGTGCTCTCCACCGAGTGCACCGGCTGCATGTCGTGCGTCGCGGCGTGCACCACGCGCGACTGCCTGGGCGTGACGCGCAAGGGCGCGCGGACGCTCTCGCCGTGGCTCGTGCCCGCGCTGACGCTCGGGGTGATGATCGGGTTCTGGGCGATCGCCGCGGCGACCGGGTTCTGGCAGACGATCGTGCCGCCCGAGGCGTTCCGCTGGGCGTACCGGGTGATGGGGATCGGCTAGCCGCGCGAGCCCGGCGCGCGGGGCGCGGCCGCGCGCCGCCGGCTGCCCAGCCCGTGCGCGGCCGCGGAGACCGCCACCACCGCCGCCAGGGCGAGCGCCCAGCCGACCGCCACCACCCACGCCGGCCGCCCGAACAGCATCGGGAACCCGACCAGCCAGGCGAGCGCCGAGAGCGAGGACGCCGCCGCGGTGCGCGCCAGCCCGAACACCGAGACGCCGCGCCGGGCCAGCACCTCCACCGCGAGCACGCCGCCCGCGACCAGCGCCGACAAGCCGGGGCCGATGAGCAGCAGGTACAGCCCGACGAGCGCCTCGCCCGAGGTGCGCGGCACGAGCGCCTGCGCCGCCAGCGCGAGGGCGATCGCGGCCGCCGCCCCCGCCGCCCCGCCGGCGGCGCGCTGGGCGAACGCGCGCCCGCCTGCCGTGCGGACGCCGGCGAGCACCGCCGCCGCGACGGCGGCGGCGAGGACCAGCAGCACGGGCGCGAACGCGCCGGCTTCATCGGCGGGCGGGGGCACCGGCGGACTGTAGCCCATCCCGGCGCCGCGCCGCGGCAGGATGTCGCAGCGCGGCCGGGCGCCTGGCCCGCCGGTGGGGTTCCACCTGGGCGCCTCCCGCCCGGGCGGCGGGCTGGATATGGGTCAACGCGTACGGACAGGAGGGCGCCATGATCCCCGAGCGCATCGACCGGTACCTGCGCGCGCACCACCCCGGCTGCGCGCACACCATCCACCTGCGCGCGGTGGCGGCGCAGCGCCTCGCCGCCGCGGAGCACGTGAGCGGGACGCGGGTGGCGAAGACGGTGGTGGTGAGCCTCGACGGCGCCATGGCGCTCGCGGTGGTGGGCGCGGATCGCGTGGTCGACCTCGACGTGCTGCGGAGCGTGAGCGGCGCTGCGCACGCCGGGTTCGTGCCGGAGACGGCCTTCGCGAACCGCTTCGAGCCGTGCGAGGCCGGCGCCGAGCCGCCGCTCGGCGTGTTCGGGCTGCCCATCTACGTGGACGCGGCGCTGGCGCAGCAGCCCTGGATCGTGATGCGCGGGGGCACGCACGAGGACGCGGTCCGCCTGCGCACCGACGAGTGGCTGCGCGAGGAGCACGCCACGGTGGTGGACGAGCTGGGCCGGGTCCGGATGTAGCGTCGGCGGGTCAGCGCCCGCGCTTCTGGTACGTGCCCATGAGCTGGGCCTGCTCGAGCACGTGCCCGCGGATCGCCTCGAGCACGCGCGCGCGGGTGGGGCGGCCCAGGTCGCCGAGCGGCGCGTCGAGCGCGTAGAGCGTGAAGAAGTAGCGGTGCCGGCCGATGGGCGGGCAGGGCCCGCCGTAGCCGGTGCGCTTCGAGTCGTTCAGCCCCTCGCGCGTCCCGGGCGGCAGCGCGTCGGGCGGGACGCCCTCCGGCAGGCCGGGGGTGGCCGGCGGCAGGTCGTAGAGGATCCAGTGCGACCACACCGTGCGCGGCGCAGCCGGATCCGGCGCGTCGGGATCGTCCACCACCAGCGCCAGCGCGCGCGCGGCGGCGGGCACGCCGGAGAAGCGGAGCGTCGGCGAGAGGTCCTCGCCCTCGCAGGTGTGGCGCGCGGGGATCTCGGCCCCGGCGGCGAACGCGGTCGAGTCGATGGCGAGCGGCACGCGGCCTCCTCCTGCCGGCGGCGGGGCCGTCAGCCGCGGTCGAGGGGCAGCTCGACCGTGAAGGTGGCGCCCCGGGACGGGGCGCTGTCCAGGCGCACCGTCCCGCCGTGCGCGTCCACCAGCTTGCGCACGATCCAGAGCCCGAGCCCGAGCCCCGGGTACTGCCGGGCCGGGGCGGCGCGCTCGAAGCGCTCGAAGATGCGGGCCTGGTGCTCGGGCGCGATGCCGATCCCCTGGTCGGCGATCTCCAGCACGGCCCGCCCCTCGTCGGCCCGCACCGCCACCCGCACCTCGCCGCCCCGCCCGTACTTCATGGCGTTCGAGAGCAGGTTCGTGATCACCTGGTCCAGGCGCTGGACGTCGACCGTGCACGGCACCGGCGCCGGCGCGTCCAGCACGAGCGGACAGTCCGCCTCCTCCGCCTCGTCGCCCGCGCGCGCCACCGCGTCGCGCGCGAGCTGGGCGAGGTCGGCCGGCTCGGGCTGGAGCTGGATGCGGCCCGCCGAGATGCGCGAGACGTCGAGGAGCAGGTCGGACAGGCGCGCCAGCCGCTCGGCCTGTCGCGCCACCTTGCGCAGGCGGCCGTCGAGCGCGCTGCCCCGCTCGGCGCGCACGTCGCGCGCCAGCAGGTCCACCGCCAGGCGCAGGTTGCCGAGCGGGCCGCGCAGCTCGTGCGAGGCGACGTGCAGGAACTCCTCGCGCGCCTCGGCGCCGCGCTGCACCTCCCGGAACAGGCGCGCGTGCGCGAGCGCCAGCGCCGTGCGCCGCGCCACGTCGGCGAGCAGCGCCAGGTCGGCGGGGCCGCGGCAGCGGGAGGGATCGGCGCTCGCCGCGACGAGCGCGCCCAGGCTCCGGCCCTGCACCGACAGGCCCGCCGCCGCCACCGTCATCGGCCGGGAGTCCCCCTCGCGTGGCCCGACCACGAGCGGCGCACCGCCGGACACCACCGCCTCGAGCCCGGCCTGCCGCTCCGCGACGAGCGCCAGCGCGCGCGGTCCCAGCCCGGCCGCGTCGGCCTGCGCCACCGGCACGAGCGCGCCCCCGGCGTCCGGGAGCAGCACCGCCGCGAACTCGCACATCGTCGGCACGGCGGTCCGGACCACGCCGTCCAGCAGCTCCGCCTCGTCGAGCCGATCCGCGAGCAGCGCCGCGAGCGCATCCAGGAACGCGAGCCGCTGCTGCGCCGCCACCGCCGCGGCGCGCGCCACCCGCTCCGCGATCAGCAGCCGGGCCCGGTCGAGCGCCTGCGCCGCCTGGGCGGCGAGCGCCTCGGCGAAGGCGCGCGCCTCCGGCGCGAACGCCTGGTCGCCCTGGAACGAGACCGCGAGGACGCCGATGACGCGGTCGCGGACCCGGAGCGGCAGCGCGGCGAGGCCACCGAGCACGCCCACCTGCCGGCGCAGCTCGGCGACCACCGGGTAGCGCGCGGCGAGCTCGGCGTCGCTCGTCACCAGGACCGGCTCCCCGCTCCGCCACGCGTCGGTGGCCGGCGTGTGGTCGAGCCTGCCCGCGGCGTGCGCCACCGGGTCCGGCACGCCGGCGGACCGGAGCACGTCCAGCAGTCCACCCCGCCCCGGCACGAGCAGGAAGCCGTGGGCTCCGCCGAGCGCCGCGATGCCCTCCCGCAGCGCCACCTCGGCCACCTCGTCGGGCGTGCGCGCGCCGGACAGGGCCGCGGTCGCGGCCTGCAGGCGCGCGATCCGCGCCGCCGCCGCCTCCGCGGTCTGGCGGGCGGCGCGCTCGGACTCCCACGCCTCCGGCGCGGCCGCCTGCGGTGACTCCCGACGATCCATTGGTGCGGTCCCCCGACGAGCACCCAGTCGCCGCATTCGACACCACCCTTCCGAGGACCACAAGGCGACATGGAGCCCGGTGCGGATGCGCCAAACGGGTGATTCAGGTGCGACTTTCGGCTTGGACGAACGCCCCAGACGGGACAGACTGACGCCATGGGTGGGAAGCCGCAGAAGAACGGCGCCGAGGCACGCGGCGCCGAGCAGCGCGATCGGCCGGACGGGGCCGACCTCGGACCGGTGCTCGAGTTCATGGGCGCGCTGTGGAGCATGGACCACGCGCTGCAGTCCGCGTCGAAGCGGATGGAGGCGCGCCACGGGGTGACCGGCCCGCAGCGGCTGGTGATCCGGATCGTCGGCCGCTACCCGGGCATCTCGGCAGGCGAGCTTGCCGCGATCCTCCACCTGCACCCGAGCACGCTCACCGGCGTGCTGAAGCGGCTCGCCGGGCGCGGGCTGCTCGAGCGCGTGGCGGACCCCTGCGACGCGCGGCGCGTGCTCCTCCGGCTCACGCGGCGCGGGCGCGAGGTGAACGCGCTGAAGGGCGGCACCGTCGAGCACGCGGTGCGCCGTGCGCTCGCGCAGGTCGAGCCTCGCACCGTGAGCGCCGCGCGGGCGCTCGCCGGCGCCATCGCGGCGGAGCTCGATCGCCTGGGCTGATCGCGGCGCCGGCGGCGGCGACGCGCTCCGACGAGATCGCGGAACGCGTCGCCTGGCGGCCCGCGGCGATGGTGGTAGATTCTCGCGCGTGCGGGTCCTGCTCTCGAACGACGACGGCGTCCACGCGGCCGGCCTGAAGGCCCTCGCCGAGGCGTTCCACGGTGACGAGGTCTGGGTGGTGGCGCCGGACCGCGAGCAGTCCGCCTCGTCGCACGCCATCTCGCTGCACCGGCCGCTCCGGCTGCTCGAGGTCGCGCCGCGCTGGTACGCCGTGGACGGGACGCCCACCGACGCGGTGTACATGGGGCTCAACCTGGTGCTGCGCGACGCCCGCCCGGACGTGGTGGTCTCCGGCGTCAACCACGGCCCGAACCTCGGCAACGACGTGCTGTACTCCGGCACGGTGGCGGCGGCGATGGAGGGCGCGCTGCTGGGCGTGAACGCGATCGCGGTGTCGCTCGCCGCGCCGCCCCCGCACGACTTCGGCGAGGCGGCCCGGTTCGCCGCGGCGCTCGCGCGGCAGGTGGTGGCCCGGCCGCCGCCCGCGCCCGTGCTCCTCAACGTGAACGTCCCGCCCGGCCCGGTGCGCGGCTACCGCTTCGCGCGGCTCGGCCGGCGCACCTATGGCAACGAGGTGGTGGAGAAGACCGATCCTCGCGGCCGCAAGTACTACTGGATCGGCGGCGAGGGGCGCGTCCACAACGAGGACATCCCCGGCTCCGACTGCAACACGGTGCTGCTGGAGCGGCTCGCGGCGGTGACGCCGCTCCACCTCGACGGCACGCACGATCCGATGTTCCAGGAGCTCCGCAGCTGGACCGTGCCCGGCTACGAGAAGGAGCCGGCCCCGTGATCCGCCGGGCGGCACTCGCCGCCGCGGCGCTCGCGCTCCTCACCGGCTGCCCCGCGAAGCCGCCGGTGATCCGCCCCTCGCCGCCCGCGGCCCGGCCACTGCCCATCCCGCTCCAGGCGCCGGCCCGCCACGACGAGCCGGCGCTGGCCGGGATCGTCCACGTGGTGCGGCGGGGCGAGACGCTGTACCGGATCGCCCGCGCGTACGGGATCGACCCGGCCGACCTGATGGAGACGAACGGCATCGCCGATCCGCGCAACGTGGCCGTCGGGACGGAGCTGTTCGTGCCCGGCGCGAGCGCGCCCGCCGAGGTGACGCCCTACCCCGGCCCCATGCCCGCCGGCCCCGCTCCCGCGGCGCCCACCACGGCGAGGCCCTCCCCGGCGGTCGCGTCCGCCGCGCCCGCGCCCGCCGCGGCGCGGGGCCCCGCCCCCGGCCGCGCCGAGATCGTGGCGGCCCCGCCGCGCGACGCCGACGACGGGCCGCCGGTCGTCCGCCAGGGCGCCCCGTCGCGCCTCGGCTGGCCGCTCAAGGGCGTGCTGTACGGGCGCTACGGCGTCCGCGCCGGCCAGCGGCACGACGGCATCGACGTCGCGGCGCCGGAGGGGACCCCGGTGCTGGCCGCGGCGGACGGCAGCGTCATCTACGCCGGCGAGCAGGCCGGCTACGGCGCGGTGGTGATCCTGCGCCACGACGGCGGGCTGGTGACGCTGTACGCGCACAACTCCGAGGTGCTGGTGAAGGAGGGCGCGCGGGTCGACCGCGGGCAGCCCATCGCGCGCGTGGGCCAGACCGGCCGCACCACCGGCCCGCACCTGCACTTCGAGGTGCGCGAAGGCACGCGGCCGCGCAACCCGCTGCTCTTCCTCCCCTGAGGTCGGCGCGGATCCCGTGGTAAGGTGCGCCCCCATGATGGACGCCGTCCGCGCCAGGATCCGCGACGTTCCCGACTTCCCGAAGAAGGGGATCGTCTTCAAGGACATCACCCCGGTCCTCTCGGATCCGCACACCTTCCGCGAGGTGATCGACGCGTTCGTCGAGCGCTGGAAGGGCGAGCGCGTCGACAAGGTGATCGGGATCGAGTCGCGCGGCTTCATCTTCGCGGCGCCCATCGCCTACGCGCTCGGCGCCGGCTTCACCATCGTGCGCAAGCCGGGGAAGCTGCCCTGGGAGACCATCCGCGAGGTCTACGCGCTGGAGTACGGCGAGGGCGCGCTGGAGCTGCACATCGACGCCATCGGGCCCGGCGACCGGGTGCTGGTGGTGGACGACGTGCTCGCCACCGGCGGCACCGCCGGCGCGGCGGGCCGGCTGGTGGTCCGGCAGGGCGCGGAGCTGCTCGGCTACGCGTTCCTGGCCGAGCTCTCCTTCCTGAACGGCGCGCGCCAGCTCGGGCACGCCAAGGTCCACTCCCTCCTGACGTTCTGATCGCGACGCGGGCGGCGCGTGCCCGCCCGCGGCCGCGCGCTTATGATCGCGGCGTGATCCCGCCCGCGCACCGCACGCTCAAGTTCCTCGGCACCGCCGGCGCGCGCTTCGCCGTGTCCACCCAGCTCCGCCACTCCGGCGGGCTGGTCTGGTCGCTCGACGGCGCCACGATCTGGGTCGACCCCGGCCCCGGCGCGCTGGTGCGCGCGCTCTCCTCGCGACCGAAGGTCGATCCCGCCAAGGTGGACGCGCTGGTGATCACGCACCGGCACCTCGATCACGCCGGCGACGCGACCGCCGTCGTGGAGGCCATGACGCGGGGCGGGTTCTCGCCGCGGGGCACCTTGCTCGCGCCGCGCGACGCGCTCGAGACCGAGCCGGTGGTGTTCCGCTACGCGCAGGCGTTCCCGGCGCGCGTCGGCGTGCTCGCGCCCGGCGTGCGGCACGCGCTCGCGCCCGGGGTGACGCTCGAGACGCCGGTCGCGCACGACCACGGGGTCGAGACGTACGGATACCTGCTCTCCGCGCCCGGCCTCCGCGCCGGCCACGTGGTGGACACGTTCTGGATGGACGCGCTGCCGGAGGCGTACGCCGGGGTGGATCTCCTGCTGGTGAACACCACCCGCCTGCGCGGGGGCGACCGCCGCTACCTGCACCTCGGCGCGGACGACGCGGAGCGGCTGGTGGCGGCGGTGCGGCCGCGCCTGGCGGTGCTCACGCACCTCGGGATGCAGCTCCCGCCGCGGAAGGCGGACGCCGCCGCGCTCGAGATCTCGCGGCGCACCGGGGTGCCCACCCTCGCGGCGCGGGACGGCTGGCTGCTCGACCTCGACGACCTCCCTGCCGCCGCCGCGCGCGCCGGGTCCCGCGCGCCGGCGGCGGATGCCGGGCCGGCCCCGGAGGGCGGGCCCGCCGCGTGAGCGCGCTCGTGCTCGCGCTCGTGGCGCTGGCGCTCGCGGGGTGGGCGCGGGTGGCGTGGAGCGGTCTCCGCAGCGATCGCGCGCTGGCCCGGCTCGAGGACCTCCCCGCGCCGCGCGTGGTGCCGCGCGTCTCGGTGGTCGTGCCGTGCCGCGACGAGGCCCCGCACGTCGAGCGGGCGGTGCGCTCGCTGCTGGCGCAGGACCTGGCCGGCCTCGAGGTGGTGGCGGTGGACGACCGCTCCCGCGACGAGACCGGCGCCATCCTCGACCGGCTCGCCGCCGCCGAGCCCCGCCTCGCGGTCGTGCACGTGGGCGAGCTGCCCGCCGGCTGGCTGGGGAAGAACCACGCCTGCGCCGCCGGGGCGCGGCGCGCGCGGGGCGAGTGGCTGCTGTTCACCGACGGCGACGTGGTGCTCGGACCGGGGGCGCTGCGCCGGGCCGTCGGCCACGCCGAGGCGCTCGGGCTCGGCCACCTCGCCGCGGTGCCGCGCTTCGTCGCCCCCGGGGCGCTGGAGCGCGCGTTCGTGGCGGCGTTCGCCGCGTTCGCGGCCGGGGCGTTCCGCGCCTGGGAGCTGCCGCGCGCCGGGACGCGCGGGTTCGCCGGGGTGGGCGCGTTCAACCTGGTCCGCCGCGACGCGTACGAGGCGGTGGGCGGGCACGCGCGGCTGCGGCTCGAGGTGGTGGACGACGTGAAGCTCGGGCTCCTGCTGCGCCGCAGCGGCGTGCCGCAGGGGCTGGTGAACGGCGGCCCGCTCGTGTCGGTCCGCTGGCAGCACGGCTTCGTCCCGTCGGTGCTCGGGCTGGTGAAGAACGCGTTCGCCGGCGCGGAGTACCGGGTGGCCCGAGCGCTGGGCGTGGCGCTCTGGGCCCTGTTCCTGGGCGCGGCGCCCCTCGCCCTCGCGCTCGCCGCGCAGGGCGGCGCGGCCCGGGCGCTCGGCGGGCTCGCGCTCGCCGTGTCGGTGGGCGTGCTCGGCGTCACCGCCCGCCGGGTGGCGGGCGGGGGCGGCGCCGAGGGGCTGCTCATGCCGCCCTGCACCGTGCTGCTCGGGGTCGTGCTGCTCGCCAGCGCCGCCGCGGCCGCGTGGCGCGGCGGCGTGGTGTGGCGCGGCACGTTCTACCCGCTCCCGGCGCTGCGGAAGGGCTGCCTGCGGCGCGCGGACCTCCCTGCGGCGGGCGCGGCCGGCTGGCCGCACGCCCCGGCCGAGCGGGCGCGGCGGAGCGCGCCCTGACGCCGCTTCGGTGATAGGTTTCGCGCGAATGCTCGGCCCGACCCTCTACACCGAGGTGCCCGTCCTCGCCGCCTGGGACGAGACGGCGCCGTTCCGCGGCATCCGCCTGGCGCTGCCCCCCGCGCTGGCGCGCGCCCACCGCGCGCCCGGACAGGTGGTGAAGGTCCGGACGCCGGCCGGTGAGGGCTTCTTCGCGCTGGCGAGCGCGCCGTCGCCCGACGCGGTGGTGGACCTGCTCCTGAAGCGCGGCGGCAAGGTGGCCGACGCCGCCATCGCGGCGGCCGCGCCCGGCGCGACGCTCGCCCTCACCGAGCCGTTCGGGAAGGGGTTCCCGGTCGAGGAGGCCGCCGGACGCGACGTGCTCCTGTTCGCCGCCGGCTCCGGCATCGCCCCCATCCGCGCGGTGGTGCAGCACGTGCTCGCGCACCGCGACGCGTTCCGGCGCGCGACGCTGTTCTACGGCCAGCGCCACGGCGCCGAGTTCGCGTACCGCGCCGAGCACGTGGCCTGGGAGCGCGGCGGGGTCCGGGTGGTGCTCTGTCCCTCCGGCGAGGACGACGCCTGGCCCGGCGTGCGCGGCCGCGTGCAGGAGGTGGCCCGGGTGCTCGCGTTCGGCGGCACGCCGCCGGAGGAGACGGTCGCGTTCGTGAGCGGGATGACCGCCATGGTGGACGACGTGCGCCGGGTCCTCGCCGGCGCCGGCATCCCCCCGCAGCGTGTGTTCGCGAACTTCTGAACGCCCAGGAGAGCCGGTGACCGCCACGCCCGACAGCGACCTGCACGCCCGCCGGCTGCTCCTCGCCCTGCTGGTGCTGGCGCTGTTCCTCGCCGGCTGGATGGTGAAGCCGTTCTGGGTGGCGTTCTTCCTGGCCGCGGTGCTGACCGCGGCGCTCCGGCGCTGGATGGAGTGGCTGTCGGCGCGCCTGCGCGGGCGCCGCGCGCTCGCCGCCGGGCTGCTCACGGCGGGCGTGCTGCTCGCGGGGGTCGTCCCGGTCGCCGCGCTCGGCGCGGTGCTGATCCGCGAGGCGGTGGACGGGATCCAGTGGCTGCGCAGCGCGCTCCAGAGCGAGGGGGTCTGGGGGCTGGTGAGCCGCCTGCCCGGGCCGATCGAGGAGCTCGCCCACCGCGCCGTCACCGCGCTCGGCGATCCGGAGCGCCAGCTCCAGCAGCTCGCCGGGCAGGGCGGGCAGGCCGCCGCCGCGGTGGGCGGGGTGCTCGCCGCCACCGGCACGTTCGTGCTGCAGACGGTGTTGATGCTCATCGCGCTGTTCTTCTTCCTGGTGGACGGGCAGCGGCTCATCGCCTGGGTGGACGCGCGCGTGCCGCTGCGGGCGGGTCAGTTCCGGACGCTGGTGGAGGACTTCCGGCGCACCACGCTGTCGGTCGTGGCCGCGACCGCCGCCACCGCCGGGATCCAGACCGTGACCGCGCTCGCCGGGTACCTCATCGCGCGCGCGCCCAACCCGATCTTCCTGGCGGTCCTCACCCTGGTGGTGGCGCTCATCCCCGCGGTGGGCGCGACCGCCATGGTGCTGGCGGTCGCGGCGCTGCAGCTCGCCACCGGCCACACCGTGTCCGGGATCTTCCTCGCGATCTGGGGCGCGGCGGTGGTGTCGCTCGTGGACAACGTGGCGCGCCCCTACCTGCTGAAGGGCGGGATGGCGCTGCACGGCGGCGTGGTGTTCTTCGCGCTGCTCGGCGGCCTGGCCGCGTTCGGCGGCATCGGCCTCATCCTCGGCCCGCTCGTGGTGACGTTCCTGGTGACGGTGCTGAACATGTACCGGCGCGAGCTCGGCAAGAGGCCCGCCGCCCCGACGCCCGCGCCCGCCCCGGCAGCCGGGCCCGGGGACGCCGAGGACGCGGTCGGAGCTCCCCGCCAGGACACGCGGGGCTGAGAGCAGGTGAACCCATCCCCTCCCGTCGCCGCGGCGGCCGATCCGCGTCGCATCGCTTCGTTGCTCCTCCCTCACATGCCGACGGGCATGCTCGGTCGTCGCGCCTCGCGCTGCTCGCGGCTCGACTGCCTGGCTCGGTCCGGGGATGGATTCACGCGCTCTGAACGCGGCGGAGCGCGGCGCGCGGCCGTCAGCCCGCGGCCGGGCGCCGGCCGACGCGCGGGCGCCTGCGCTCGAGCACCTCGGAGAGGTGATCGAGGAGCGTGCGGACCTTCGGCAGCAGGTGGCGGTTCGGCGCGTACAGCGCGTGCACCGGGAACGGCGGCGCGCGCATCCAGGCGATCAGCGTGGGCAGCCGCGAGACGTTCGAGGCGCTCAACCGGCTGGTGGCGCTGCACCGGCTCCGCCCCGCCATCGCGCGGACCTATCCCTTCGAGCGCGCGAACGAGGCCATCGCCGCGCTGCGGACCGGCGACGTACGTCGGCAAGCTCGTGGTCGAGGGCGCCGCGGCGTAGACCGGCGCCTGCGAGCCGACCGCGGCGGCGGCCGCGCTCGCACCCGCGCCGCCACGCACGCACCTCTCGGCACCTATCGTGAACCTCGGCCCCGCCCCGCCCCGTTCCCGTGAACGCGGGACGCGGCTAGAGTGCGCCGCCATGACCCCCACCCGCCTCGTCCTGGCGCTCGCCCTGGCGCTGCCCCTGCTCCCGCAGCCGGCCCGCGCGCAGGTCCGCGCCCAGCTCCGCATCGACCTGCCCATCTCCCCGCGCCTGGTGGTGATCCAGCCCGGCGTCCAGGTGGTGCCCGAGTACCAGGACGAGGTGTTCCACCAGGGCGGGTGGTACTGGCTGCGCCGCGAGGACCGCTGGTACCGCGCGCAGTCTCCGCGCGCCGCGTTCGTGATGGTCGAGCCGCGCATCGTGCCGCGGGTGCTGGTGACGCTCGCGCCCGGCCGCTACCGGAACTGGCAGCCGGTGGAGGCCGCCCCGCCTCCCCCTCCGCCGCCCCCGCAGTACCGCCCCGGCCCGCCGCCTCCACCGCCCGAGTACCGGCCCGCGCCGCCCCCGCCGCCGCCGCGCTACGCCCCCGCGAACGTGGTGCGCGCGAAGGAGCTGAACGCCGGGTACGTGCGCGCCCGCGTCATCTACGCGAAGGAGGTCCGCGCGTACGAGGGGCGCATCGGCCGCATGGTGCGCGACGACCAGTGGAAGCGCGGCATGCGCAAGCACGGCGGCGGGCGCATCGAGGCCGAGGAGCTCGAGGCCGACGTGATCTACGTGAAGGAGCTCAACGCCGACTGGATCGACGCCGCGGAGATCCACGCGAAGGAGATCCGGATCGGCGAGGGCGACGACGACCGCCACGGCCACGACCGCGACGGCGACTGGCAGCGGTGAGCGGCGCCGGGCGCCCGTGAGCGCCGCCGCTCGCGGGCGCGCCCCTACGCGCCCGTCCCCGTGAACGGCGCGCCATTCAGCAGCCAGATGAGGGCGTCCGGCGCGCGCCCGAAGACGGTCAGGTGGCCGCCGTGGACGCAGCGGAGGTGGTGGAAGGCGCAGAGCGCCACCTGGTTCTCCGCCTCGTCCCCGCCGCCCTGCGAGCGGAACAGCACGTGGTGCGCGTGGGCCGCGCGGTGGCTGCAGCCCGGGACCTGGCACCAGCCCAGGTCTCGCTCCCGCACGCGCTGTGAGCGGCTCGGCGAGCCCTTCAGCACGTCCCCCCACTGCCCCAGGAAGTGCGCGCCCAGGATGGCGAGGCACGATCCGGCCGGCACGAGGCGTCCCACGCGCTTCCGGACGGTCTCGAAGGCCGCGGCGAGGAGCACCGCCACCCGGCGGGGCAGCGGGACCGAGACCTTGCGGTGCGCACGCAGCTGCCGCTCCCGCTCGCCCTCCACCGCGCGCCGGAGCGCCACGCAGGTCATCGCCTTCGCCCGCGGGATCCAGGACGCGATCTCGTCTTCCGGCAGCCGGGCGAGGATCCGCCGCCGCTCGTAGGAGACCCCCTGCCGGCGCGCCTCGCGGAGCCCGGCCGACCGCGCCAGCCGCTCCTCGTGCTCGGCGCGCTGCTCCACCGCGCGCGGCGGGAGGCGCAGCCGCTCCTCCACGTAATGGCGGAAGCTGGCGAAGCCGAGGCGCAGGTGCATGCCGCTCCGGCGGACCGCGTACGCGCAGTCGCCGATGACGTCCTCCAGCGTGGAGCGCGCCGCCGCGAGCGCGCGGAGGGCCCGGTCGATCTCCTGCGCGGTCGCGCTCTCGTCGAAGCGGACGTCCGGCGCCGGCCAGTCCTCCACCGGCGGGAGCAGCGGCCAGCGCTCCGGCTCGGCCTCGAGCGCCGCGCGGCGCGACCGCTCGCCCGCCGCCGAAGTCCGGAGCTCCGGCCCCAGCAGGCGCGCGCCGTCGCGGTCGCCGTCCGTCGAGAACTCCGCCAGGTACTCCTGCGCCAGCGCCTCCAGCCGCTCGGACCGGGTCGAGCCCGCCATGATCCGCCCCGCCGCCTCCAGGGCGGCGTCCACCACGATCCGCTCGGCCTCGGGCAGCTGCGTGCGCAGCGTCACCCACGCCTCGTCCGCGTCGTCCGGTCCGGCGCCCCCCGCCCGCCGCACCGCGTCTTCCAGCTCGCGGACCGTCTGCCGGGCCGCGCGCTCCACCCAGAACGCCTCCGCGTCGCCGGACGCCACCGCGAGCACCGTCTCCGCCGCGCGGAGCCCCACCCGCCCCGACCGCAGCGCCTCGCGCAGGCGCGGACGCGTGCGCAGCCCCGCGCCCAGCCGCGCCAGGCCCTCCGCCGCGCGCTTCCCGATCTCGAGGACCTCGCGCGCGTAGTCGTCGAGGTGGAAGCCGAGGGACGCGAGCCGCTCGCCCCGGCAGAGCGCCGCCAGCCCCTCGGCGACGGCGAGGTCGATCGCGCCGCGCCCCCGCGACGCCCACGCCAGCATTCGCTCGAGCTCGTCCGCCTCCGGCTCGCCACCCCGGAACCAGCGGTCCAGGTCCGCGCGACTGTACGGAACCAGCTCGCGAAGCGGCAGGAACGCGTGCTCCGCCGCGGCGGTGCCCGGCAGGTCCGCGGCCCCGAGGCCGGCGAGAGGAGCGGCGTCCATGCGCGAATCGTCGCACGCGCCTCTGACACTCTTCGTGAACCACGGAGGAGCGCGCGCGAGGCGTGCCGGCGCGGAGCGGGCGCCCGGTACGGCCGTTCCCCTCACACGCGCTGGGCGGACCGGCCGAGCGCTCGCGAACGCGATTGACGCCCGCCTCCGCCGGCGCGAACCGCCGTTCGTCGGCGAGGTCGTGCCGCGCCTGACGAATACGTGGACGCCCCGTCGTGCCGCGCCGAGGACCCGCGCGGCGGCGCCCGCCTCGGCACGCCGGCCGGTCCGTGTCCAGATTGAAGGGCGACCGCAGCCTGCGCCGGAGCACGCCGCTCCCGACAAGCCGGCCCGGAGGGAGCCCATGAACGCCCAGTCGCAGACCCCAGCCTCGCTCGTCCACTTCTACGACACGCGCACGCACGCCATCGCCTGCGGGGAGAGCGGTCCCGATCGCCGATCCACCAAGCATCCGCGCCAGGTGACGTGCCAATCCTGCGTCGCCCTGTTCGACGCGCCCCGCACGCACGCCGAGGACGCCGGCGCCGTCTCGTGATCCGGCGGGGTGCGCGCGCAGCCCGCCGCGCCGCCCCGCCCGAGCCAACGCGGGCAGGTCGTGAGACTCGTGCGAGCCCGCAGGCACGCCTACGAGAGGTGGCGGAGCTTGTCCGGGTTGCGGACGGCGTAGATCCCCACCACGCGCCCGTCGCCGATCTCGATCGCCAGGGTCTCGACGCCCTCGGGACCGTGCACCACGAATCCGGGCATGCCGTTGATCCAGGCGCGCTGGTAGGCCTTCGCGCCCGGGAACGAGGGGTGCTTCACGATCTTCGAGAGGAACTCCACGATGGCGGCCCGGCCCTCGATCGGCTGGAGCACCGCCGCGCGCTTGCCGCCGCCGTCCGCGTAGAACACCGCGTCCTCCGCGAGCAGCCTCGAGAGCGTCCCGAGGTCGCCGCTCGTCAGCGCCGCCTGGAAGGCGTCGGCGAGTCGCCGCGCCTCCTCGTCGGACGCGCGGAAGCGCGGCCTCGCCTCGCGCACGTGCCCCCGCGCGCGCGCCGCGAGCTGGCGGACCGCGGCCTCGGAGCGCGCCAGCACGCCCGCGACGTCCGCGAACTCCATGTCGAACACGTCGTGGAGCAGGAACGCGGCGCGCTCGAGCGGCGAGAGGCGCTGCAGGGTGACGAGCAGCGCGATCGAGAGGTCGTGCGCCAGCCCCGTGCCCTCCGCCTCCACCAGCGGCTCCGGCAGCCAGGTCCCGACATACTCCTCCCGCTGCGTGCGCGCGGACTTCAGGCGGTCGAGGCAGAGCCGCGTGACCGTGCAGATGAGGAACGCGCGCGGCGACTCGACCCCGTCGCGCGGCGCGGCGTTCCAGCGCAGGAACGCGTCCTGCACCACGTCCTCCGCCTCGGCCACCGAGCCCAGCATCCGGTAGGCGACCTGCACCAGATCCGGCCGGTGCGGCTCGAAATCCCTGGCCGCGCCGGTCACGCCGCCGCCCCCCGCACCACCGCGACCGGCAGGTCGCCGACGTGCACGCGCTGGCACGACTTGCCGTGGCCCATCGCGTACTTCAACGTCGGGTAGAGCCGGCCCGCGTTGACCGCGAACGCCAGCGCGATGAGCGCGCGCGGGCCCCAGCGCGCCACGATCTCCTCGCGCAGCCCGTCCGCCTCCGGCGCGTGCGCGAGCACCGCGCGCGCGTAGCGGACGCCCAGCCGCACGTCCTCCGGCATCCGCGCCAGGTCGTTCGAGAGCACCGCCTGGAGCACGTCCGCCGGCACGCCGCGCTCGAGCGCCTTCGTGACCCCGAGCTGCGTGCACGGCCCGCAGTCCTCGCTCGCCGTGACGACGATCCCGACGCAGAAGTGCACCGCCTCCGGGACGTCGCGCGTGTAGTACGCGAGCTTCGCCGCCCGGATGTACATACGGAACGCCTTGAAGTCGGTGTCCAGCAGCTCGTGGACGTAGCCCGCGTCGTAGCCGTACTTCTGCTCGAATGCGGTGAGTTGCCTCCGGATCAGCCACTTCAGCATGTGTCGTCTCCCGTTCCGTCGATTTACCGGCAAGACGAGCGGGGAGCGCGCGGTGTGACAAGGTCGAGCGCTGCAGATGTGGCCCGGTTGGGCTGTCTGGTCGCCGGCATGCTGGTGGGCAGCAGGGCGAGGGCGCGGGGGGTTGCTCTGGCGCTGCGGGACTGGGAGAAGGGACCGGCGTCGCCGTTGCGGTGGGCTGGGGCCGGCCGCTGGTTGCGGCTCGTCGTCAAGGGCGAGCGGGAGAGCGACGTTACAGGCGCGCACGCACGCATCTGCCGTTGGCCTCCTACTCGGTCGGTACACGTCGCGTCCGGTTCACGCGCACACGTCGAAGCCCCGCGCAATGAGCTGCAAAAGGACGACAACAGCGGGACTCCCCGCCGCAGACGGGGAGACCTGTCAAACGACAGGAAGCTCTGCCCCCCATACGAGCGCGCGGTGCGCCTCGAGATGCGCCGTCGAGTCGAACCGTCGACCGGCGATGGCATTGCGCTTCACGAACTTCACGCTGGACTCGGTCTTGCCCTTGGTGCGGGCCCGATACGGCCGACAGGCCCGAGGCTGGACGTCCCAGTCGCGCAAGAACGCGACGTAGGTCGGGTGGAAGGTCACCGTCTGCGCGGCGCGGTCGCGGTCGCGCCCCGAGGCACCGAGCGTTGTCGCCAGGACCTCGGCGGGCACGCCCCCGAAGTGCTGGAACGGCGACGGGATCCCGTCTAGCCACTCGCCCTGCGCTCGTGCAGGAACGCCTTCACGAACATCCGCCGCGAGTAGCTCAGCAGTGCGACGAGGAAGTGCACCCGTGACCTGCGCGCCGGCGACCAGACCTTGCGCTCGCCGAGGTACATCTGCATCTGCCGACCCGGCGCGGTCTCGAACCGCACCGTGGCGAGGTCCGCCGCGCCAACGCCCGCTGCACCGTCCGGATGCTCGCATCTACGCCTCGTTGCGCGAGCATGTCGGCCACGACGACCGCGTTGCGGTCGGCCTCGCCGTCGAAGAGCGCCAGCGCCTCCTCCCGAGCAGAGTCGTCGAGGCGACGCGCCGTCGGCCGCTCCTGGACGTCGGCGGCAGGGCCGCCTCGCAGGTAACGCCTGACCGTCTTGCGGGCCAGTCCCAGATCGCGGGCGATGCGCATCGCTCCCCAGCCCTTCGCCGCGAGCTCTCGCAGGGGGTCAGTTTACGTGTCGCTCGACAAGCCGGCTGGACCGGCTAACGGCTCGACGTGGGGCGGGGTCGATCCCCGCGCACGCGGGGAAGCCACGTCCGCGTCGACGATGAGCGCCGTCGCGCCGGGTCCCCGCGCACGCGGGGAAGCCTGCGGCCGGCCGGGCACCGGCAAGTCGCGCGTGGGTCGATCCCCGCGCACGCGGGGAAGCCAACGCGCGCGCGAGCGCCGGCGTCGCGCGCCACGGTCGATCCCCGCGCACGCGGGGAAGCCGGGCTCCGGGTCGTGCTGATGAACGTCCTCCCGGGTCGATCCCCGCGCACGCGGGGAAGCCGTGAAGCCGTGCTCGACCACCGGGGCGAAGAAGGGCCGATCCCCGCGCACGCGGGGAATCCGTTCCGCGCCGGCCCAGGACACGCTGGACCTCGGGTCGATCCCCGCGCACGCGGGGAAGCCACGCTCATCCGCGGCTCGCTCCTCTCGCGCATGGGTCGATCCCCGCGCACGCGGGGAAGCCGCCGTCCAGGTCCTCGCGAACGTGGCGCTGATGGGTCGATCCCCGCGCACGCGGGGAAGCCAAGATGTTCAGCGACGAGACGATTGACCTCGGGGGTCGATCCCCGCGCACGCGGGGAAGCCACCGTCCGGGTCCGGGCCGAACGCCACGAGGAGGGTCGATCCCCGCGCACGCGGGGAAGCCTCGTTGGGGACGGACATCGACGGCCCGTACAAGGGTCGATCCCCGCGCACGCGGGGAAGCCCGCCAGGGCGAGCGGAAGCGCTTCACGGCCGACGGTCGATCCCCGCGCACGCGGGGAAGCCCGACGCGGCGGGCGTCGTCGGCGAGACGCTGAGGGTCGATCCCCGCGCACGCGGGGAAGCCTCGTCCACGACGTCCAGCGTCGCCGTCAGGAAGGGTCGATCCCCGCGCACGCGGGGAAGCCCCGCTCAGGACGACCTTGCCGGTGGCGGACGGGGGTCGATCCCCGCGCACGCGGGGAAGCCTTGGCTGCGACGAGGTTGGCGTCCTCGTACTCGGGCCGATCCCCGCGCACGCGGGGAAGCCGACAGGAAGCCGCGCCGGCTCGGGTCCACGCCGGGTCGATCCCCGCGCACGCGGGGAAGCCCCCCGGTGGACGCCGCCGGGTGGAGGCGCGCTGGGTCGATCCCCGCGCACGCGGGGAAGCCCTCGGCGAAGATCGCGAGCAGCGCCTTGTCGAGGGTCGATCCCCGCGCACGCGGGGAAGCCCCGAGCGCCACGCTGCCGTCCTACCTGCGCCAGGGTCGATCCCCGCGCACGCGGGGAAGCCCACCACCTCGCGACGGGCGGCCGCGGGCTGCTGGGTCGATCCCCGCGCACGCGGGGAAGCCGCCTACTTCGGCGCGGAGGACCCGGCCCGGCCGGGTCGATCCCCGCGCACGCGGGGAAGCCGGTATCCGCTCCCGGTCACGCCCGTCCACGACGGGTCGATCCCCGCGCACGCGGGGAAGCCGCCGGCGTCTTCGGCCTGGTGTGGTCGAGGCGGGGTCGATCCCCGCGCACGCGGGGAAGCCACGACCGCCGACCTCCGCAACCTGCTCGACGGGGGTCGATCCCCGCGCACGCGGGGAAGCCGCGTCGGACAGCGCCTTCCGGATGTGGGACCCGGGTCGATCCCCGCGCACGCGGGGAAGCCGGCAGCGTCGTCCAGGGCCCTGGCTCCGCGGAGGGTCGATCCCCGCGCACGCGGGGAAGCCATGTGCGTCATCGCGGTGAGCAGGTTCACCCCGGGTCGATCCCCGCGCACGCGGGGAAGCCCAGTGGTCGGGGAATGACCCGGGCTCGGCGCGGGGTCGATCCCCGCGCACGCGGGGAAGCCGGGACGTGACGGCGGCGACGGTGGCCTCCACGGGGTCGATCCCCGCGCACGCGGGGAAGCCGGCGCGTGGGCGGCCGCCGCGGTGGTGTGCACGGGTCGATCCCCGCGCACGCGGGGAAGCCCTCTGACGACCGAGATCGCGGGATGCGCCTTCGGGTCGATCCCCGCGCACGCGGGGAAGCCCTCCTTCTCGGTGGTGGTGGGGGACGTGCGCCGGGTCGATCCCCGCGCACGCGGGGAAGCCAGCGCGAAGCAGGCCTCTGCGCTCTACCGAGCGGGTCGATCCCCGCGCACGCGGGGAAGCCCGCCCGCTGCCGGCCGGCCGGAGCCCCGACGAGGGTCGATCCCCGCGCACGCGGGGAAGCCTCGCGGAACAGCGCCTTGATCACGGAGTAGGTGGGTCGATCCCCGCGCACGCGGGGAAGCCCCCAGCGTTCGCCGGGCCTCCATCATCGACACGGGTCGATCCCCGCGCACGCGGGGAAGCCCGCTGCCGCTCCACCGCATCGCGCGTCTACTCGGGTCGATCCCCGCGCACGCGGGGAAGCCGGTCCGTACCTGTTCGCTGGCGACCGGGAGGAGGGTCGATCCCCGCGCACGCGGGGAAGCCAGCCGGATCGTGATCGCGTGGCCCTCCAGATCGGGTCGATCCCCGCGCACGCGGGGAAGCCCCGACGTAGCGGAGCAGACCGGCTGCGGACAACGGTCGATCCCCGCGCACGCGGGGAAGCCTTGAGCTCCTCCTGGCGCTTCTCGTGGGCGACGGGTCGATCCCCGCGCACGCGGGGAAGCCTCGCGCGCCTGCGCGGGAGAGAGCGCCTCTTCGGGTCGATCCCCGCGCACGCGGGGAAGCCATCAGCGCTGACCGTGTGTTCCGAACCCGCTTGGGTCGATCCCCGCGCACGCGGGGAAGCCGGCGCCGAGTGCGGGTGGGCCTACCTGCCCGCGGGTCGATCCCCGCGCACGCGGGGAAGCCTCTCGCGCGAGCTGCTCGAGGTCCTCGAGCCCGGGTCGATCCCCGCGCACGCGGGGAAGCCCTCTGGACCCGCGACCGGCGGCTCGTCCACCGGGGTCGATCCCCGCGCACGCGGGGAAGCCTTCGCCTGCGCCCACCGCTGGCCTTCCTGCGCGGGTCGATCCCCGCGCACGCGGGGAAGCCCGGCGCGGCGCCGCCGTGAAGGTCTCCCTCTCCGGTCGATCCCCGCGCACGCGGGGAAGCCCGGGCCGGTGGGACGAAGCGCCTCGGACGCCAGGGTCGATCCCCGCGCACGCGGGGAAGCCCAGCGTCGATGTCCACCGACTGCTGATGCCAAGGGTCGATCCCCGCGCACGCGGGGAAGCCCCCCAGATCGGCGACATGCCGAAGAGCCCGGGGGGTCGATCCCCGCGCACGCGGGGAAGCCTTCAGCGTGACCACGCCGTCGAGGTCGAGCGAGGGTCGATCCCCGCGCACGCGGGGAAGCCCCAGACGTTGCGATCGAGGTGGCCGCCCCGCAGGGTCGATCCCCGCGCACGCGGGGAAGCCCGGTAGATGCCGAGGATGCTGCCGGACTCGCGGGGTCGATCCCCGCGCACGCGGGGAAGCCAGGCGGCGAAGCGTGTGCTCGATCCGGAAGCGGGGTCGATCCCCGCGCACGCGGGGAAGCCTTCACGATCCGTCGCCATCTCTCTCTCCTTCCGGGTCGATCCCCGCGCACGCGGGGAAGCCACGTGCAGGGCGTTCTCGCGGCCCGGCACCCGCGGTCGATCCCCGCGCACGCGGGGAAGCCCTACGGATCACCGCCTGGAACTTCGGCGATCCGGGTCGATCCCCGCGCACGCGGGGAAGCCCTGTTCCGCGCCGCGACGCTCATCACCGGGAGGGGTCGATCCCCGCGCACGCGGGGAAGCCACGTTGGGGACGGACATCGACGGCCCGTACAAGGGTCGATCCCCGCGCACGCGGGGAAGCCTCGTGTAGAGCGACAGGATAACTGACCCCCTTGCGACACAACTTCTGACCCCCTCTGCCCTCAGCAAGGAGGCGGAGATGGGCAGCGAGATGGGATTCGTGGCACCCCCGACGACGGAGGTGCCGATGGTCGAGGCGGAGGCGGTCAGGCAGATGCGTGACCTCGCGGGTAAGGGCTGGGGCGCGAAGCGGATCGCGCGCGAACTCGGCGTGGCTCGCAACACGGTGCGTCGGTACCTGCGCGGCGCGGTGGCCGATCTCCAACGGCACCCTTCACAGCAGCGGCTCGCCGACGTCCGGCGAGCAGCAGCAGTCGCGCTATTTGAGGGCGAGGCCGAGGGCAACGCCGTGGTCGGCGCGCAGATGCTCGGTGAGCGCGGCGTTGAGGCGAGCGTGAGGACCGTGCAGCGTGCCGTGGCGGACCCCGGCGCGAGCAGCGCGCCGCCGACGGTGCGACGGTCCGGTTCGAGACCGCGCCGGGCCGGCAGATGCAGATCGACTTCGGCGAGCGCCAGGTCTGGATCGCCGACGAGCGCGTGACGGTGCACTTCCTGGCCGCGGTGTTGAGCTACTCGCGGCGGATCTTCGTGAAGGCGTTCCTGCACGAGCGTCAGGGCGAGTGGCTCGACGGGATCGCGTCGGCGTTCCGCCACTTCGGCGGCGTGCCGCTCGAGGTTCTCGGCGACAACACGCGCTGCCTCGTCGCCGGCCGCAACCGAGAGGCGCAGACCGTGATCTTCCACCCGGCGTATGTCGCGTTCTGCCGCGACTGGGATGTTCAGCCGCGCGCCTGCCAGCCATACCGCGCCAGAACCCAGGGTAAGACCGAGTCCGGCGTGAAGTACGTGAAGCGAAACGCGATCGCCGGTCGGCGGTTAAACTCGTTCGCGCACCTGCAGGACCACCTATCCGCGTGGCAGCTCCTCGTGGACGGCCGCGTGCACGGGACGACGCACGAGGCCCCTGCGAAACGCTTCGAGCGCGACGAGCGCGAGGCACTGAGGTCGCTGCCCGCGCGGCCGCTCCCGACGCACGGCCGTCGCCTGAAGCGGCGCGTCGCGAACGACTCGCTCATCGACATCGACACGGTCCGCTACAGCGTTCCGCACCGCCTCGTGCGCGACCGCGTCGAGGCGCTCGTCACCGCCGACGAGGTTCGCATCTTCCACGGCCGCGACGTCGTAGCGGTTCACGCGCGCTCGTTCGAGCCGCACGCGCGGGTGATCGACCCGGCCCACCTCGACGGCCTCTGGCGCCGGCCTGCGGCTGAGAACCTCGTTCCCATCGCGCAGCCGCTCGCCGCGCTCGGACGGACGCTCGACGACTACGCGGCCGTGATCGGCGGTGCCGCGTGAGCACCGAGATCACGCGGGCTCGCGTCCTCGAGAGCCTCGGCCGGCTCCGCCTCGGGCGCATCGGCGAGCAGCTCGACGCGTTGCTCTCGACCGCGGCACGGGGCGAGCCGACGTACCTCGACTTCCTCGACACGATCCTGCGCGAGGAGGTCGGGGCGAAGCAGCGGAAGCGCGTCGCGATGGGCATCCAGATCGCGCACTTCCCCGCGGTGAAGACCCTCGACGACTTCGACTTCAAGTTCCAGCCGAGCGTCGACCAGAAGCTCGTCCGCGAGCTCGCCGTCAGCCGGTACGTCGCGAACGCGGAGAACGTGCTCGTGTTCGGCCCGCCCGGCGTCGGCAAGACGCACCTCGCCATCGGGCTCGGGCGCGCCGCAGTCGAAGCCGGCTACACCGTGCTCTTCACGAGCGCGACGGCGTTGCTGGGCGCGCTCTCGAAGGCCGAGACCGAGGGCCAGCTCGCGGAGCGGCTCGCGTTCTACGCGAAGCCCAAGCTGCTCGTCGTGGACGAGCTGGGGTACCTGCCGTTCGAGAAGCGCAGTGCGCACCTGTTCTTCCAGCTCATCGCCGCCGCGATCCTCGACCGGCTCCTGCACCACAGCTTCACGCTGATGATCCAGGGCGAGAGCTACAGGCTGAAGCAGAAGCGCAAGGCGGGCCTGCTCGGCAGGGCCGAGAAGGCGAACTGAACCCCGAGGCGGAGGGGGTCAGAAGTTCTGTCGTTTGGGGGTCAATTCCTCCTGTCGTTTGACACCTCGCGGCCACGAAGATCGACGTGGAGGACCCGGGGTCGATCCCCGCGCACGCGGGGAAGCCGGTCACTGCGGACGTTCCTACGGCTGACGCGCGGGTCGATCCCCGCGCACGCGGGGAAGCCAGCGCCTGGCGGTCGGTGGGGATGAAGCGACGGGGTCGATCCCCGCGCACGCGGGGAAGCCCCGCAATCGGACATGGTTGGAACCTTTCCGGGGGGTCGATCCCCGCGCACGCGGGGAAGCCCCCGGCGCAGCGCCCGAAGCACGCCACGGATCGGGTCGATCCCCGCGCACGCGGGGAAGCCACCGTGCCACCCGGGCTGGTGGCCTGGTTCCCGGGTCGATCCCCGCGCACGCGGGGAAGCCGCGTTCAGCGTCCAGCCGGTGGCGGAGTCGAAGGGTCGATCCCCGCGCACGCGGGGAAGCCGTGTGGGGCATGCCGGGGTGCGGGAAGACGCCGGGTCGATCCCCGCGCACGCGGGGAAGCCCGCCCACGGTGATACTCGCGGCCGGGCTCACCGGGTCGATCCCCGCGCACGCGGGGAAGCCGCGGCGCTGGCCGGGCCGGACGTGTACGGGCCGGGTCGATCCCCGCGCACGCGGGGAAGCCGGTGCCACCGCGATGCGCCAGATCGTCTGGGAGGGTCGATCCCCGCGCACGCGGGGAAGCCGACCCCGTGCTTCTGCTCGGGACCCCAGTTCAGGGTCGATCCCCGCGCACGCGGGGAAGCCTTCCACGTCGAGCCGGCCGAGACGTTCCAGGCGGGTCGATCCCCGCGCACGCGGGGAAGCCGGCGGGCTGCGCAAGGTGCCGTGGCTCTGCCCGGGTCGATCCCCGCGCACGCGGGGAAGCCACGGCGATCCCGTACCTCCCGTTCCAGACGGCGGGTCGATCCCCGCGCACGCGGGGAAGCCGCAGGGGGTGGCCGCTTGAAAACCCCGGCGCTGGGTCGATCCCCGCGCACGCGGGGAAGCCCCGCTCAGGACGACCTTGCCGGTGGCGGACGGGGGTCGATCCCCGCGCACGCGGGGAAGCCAGCGCGAAGCAGGCCTCTGCGCTCTACCGAGCGGGTCGATCCCCGCGCACGCGGGGAAGCCGCTCTGTCGCCTTCCGCGCCGAGCGGCTCCTCGGGTCGATCCCCGCGCACGCGGGGAAGCCTACCAGCCGAGCGAGGCCCGGGTCGCGCTCCGGGGTCGATCCCCGCGCACGCGGGGAAGCCTGGACGAGTCGGTGCGCGCGCGGGCCGCCCAAGGGTCGATCCCCGCGCACGCGGGGAAGCCGCCCTGCAGGTCGTAGAGGGCGGCCTCTCCGCGGGTCGATCCCCGCGCACGCGGGGAAGCCGGAAGCACGAGGACTCCCGGAAGCTGATTCCGGGGTCGATCCCCGCGCACGCGGGGAAGCCGGCTCGACCTGCGGTTCCCGAACAAGGCGAGCGGGTCGATCCCCGCGCACGCGGGGAAGCCCCGCCCGCCCCATCAGTGATGATCCGTCCACCGGGTCGATCCCCGCGCACGCGGGGAAGCCGAGTAGAGCCGCCCGAGCACGCCCAGGTACGCGGGTCGATCCCCGCGCACGCGGGGAAGCCGCCGGCGCCGACCTCACCGAGCTGGCGAAGGAGGGTCGATCCCCGCGCACGCGGGGAAGCCCTCTCTCTGTTACGCGGTCGCCGCGATCTTCCGGGTCGATCCCCGCGCACGCGGGGAAGCCCAGTCGGCGGAGCGGGCGTTATCGATCTGCCAGGGTCGATCCCCGCGCACGCGGGGAAGCCGGGACCGACCTCGCGATCGTGGACGAGGCCGGGGGTCGATCCCCGCGCACGCGGGGAAGCCGTCGGGCGCTTCTTCCCGACCGGCGCGATCACGGGTCGATCCCCGCGCACGCGGGGAAGCCTGACCGCCGCGCCCTGTCAGTTTTGCGGCCGCAGGTCGATCCCCGCGCACGCGGGGAAGCCATGACAACGGACTTGGCGCGCGACTCGGTCCCGGGTCGATCCCCGCGCACGCGGGGAAGCCCAGGGCCGGCTCGGCCGCCTCCGCGCGCTCCGCGGTCGATCCCCGCGCACGCGGGGAAGCCGGAGCGTTCACCGGCGGCGGCGGCTCGCCGACGGGTCGATCCCCGCGCACGCGGGGAAGCCATGTCCCCGGTCACGTCGATCCCGCCCGTGAAGGGTCGATCCCCGCGCACGCGGGGAAGCCAGCCCCGGCGGCAGCGGGCTGGACGTTGCAGAGGGTCGATCCCCGCGCACGCGGGGAAGCCCGACATGGAGAGCGGCGTGCGAACCGACGACCGGGTCGATCCCCGCGCACGCGGGGAAGCCTCCTCATCCGCGTCTACCACGGCGACCGGGCGGGGTCGATCCCCGCGCACGCGGGGAAGCCGGAATGTTCGGCATCCCCGGCACGTCGGCTGGGGGTCGATCCCCGCGCACGCGGGGAAGCCCGTCGTGCCGGGCGCCACCCCGTGATTCGCTCGGGTCGATCCCCGCGCACGCGGGGAAGCCCTTAGTCCGGCACGCTTCCTGGCAATCCTGAGGGGTCGATCCCCGCGCACGCGGGGAAGCCCCGCACCAGCAGCGATCCGCGTGGGGCCGAGGGGGTCGATCCCCGCGCACGCGGGGAAGCCGCCTCGTCATCCTTTGTCGGCCCGGCCCGCCCGGGTCGATCCCCGCGCACGCGGGGAAGCCACGTCGAGCGGCTCCACCAGGGCCTGGTACGGGGGTCGATCCCCGCGCACGCGGGGAAGCCAAGGCCCGGCCTCACTTAGCCCCCAAACCCGGAGGTCGATCCCCGCGCACGCGGGGAAGCCGACCGGCGCTCCGGCGAGCGGCACTCGGCATGGGGTCGATCCCCGCGCACGCGGGGAAGCCCGCTCGAGCCCCTCGCGCATGTCGCGGTCCAGGGGTCGATCCCCGCGCACGCGGGGAAGCCTCTTACACAGTTGGGTATAGCAGCCAGGCCCGCTCCCTGCGAGCCTGGGTCGCCTATTCAGTTGTCACGGAGCGATCGACGGCGCACCGGAGTCGGTCGGAACGTCGCGGCGCGCCAGAACCAGGCCGTCTGCAACCCACAACTCCCTCGGCGCGTCCCCTAGAACGAGCACGCGCTGCCCGCCTGGCGCCGCGCCGTCGGGCCAAGTCATCACGACGGCGCCCTGGCGCGCATGCTGGTGCCAGTCCTCAAGAACGGTCCACGCGCGCTCTCGCACCGATGCAGTCATGTCCGGCGCCGTATAGACGCCGGGCGCGATCTCCAGCGCGACCGACGCGAGGAAGCCTCGAAAA
Organism: Anaeromyxobacter dehalogenans 2CP-1; assembly: GCF_000022145.1. Lineage (NCBI taxonomy): Bacteria > Pseudomonadati > Myxococcota > Myxococcia > Myxococcales > Anaeromyxobacteraceae > Anaeromyxobacter > Anaeromyxobacter dehalogenans. The sequence continues at coordinate 883,355 of NC_011891.1, read as the reverse complement.
CGATCCGGAACGTCACGGGTCACGATGACCGTCATCGGCATCGAACATCTCCTTGATGCGGTCGATCATCTCGGGGATGACGTCCTTCTGCTGCAGGAGACGACCCGCGGCGCGCCTTGCCGTGCGCTCGAGTGGCTTGCGGGGATCCTTGGCACACTCCCGCACGGCCGAGAAGGCGGCCGGGAGGGCTATCGCCGAGCGAAACAGGTCGGCGACGTCGAGGGCGAACGCGTTCCCCGAGTCCTCGTGGATGAAGCCGAGTTGGGGGATCGTCCCCGTCACGGCGACGGCCACGAGCGCCGCGGCCTCGACCGCGCTCGCGGCGTGGTTGATCGCCTGGTTCACGGGATCGTTCTGGTCCGGGCGCTGCCGGTCGTAGCGCCGACCGGACCATGGAACGCCGTACTGCTCTGCGAGGCGCCGGTAGATCTCGCGCATCCGGGCACCCTCGATACCGCGTAGGACGGTGATGTCCTCGTCGGGCAGAACCTCGCCGAAGCGCCAGGCGTACATGCGACGCGCGACGCGCAACCGACCGTCCGCGGCGCTCGCCCACGCCATCACCTGCCGGCGGGCGAGCGCCGAGGCGTCCGGGCCGAACGGCATGCTCGCGTAGAAGCGCGTGCCCTCCTCGCCGATGGCGACGAGGCCCGTCCCGTGGCGCGCGAGCAGCCTGAGCGCGTCGTGGCTGACGGTGGTCCCCGGCTCGAGGAGCACGGCGGTGACCATCTGAAACGGTATGGCATAGTCGCCGGCTGGGAGCTCGGCCCAGCCGGCGGTGCGGAAGCGGAGCGTCCCATCCTCGACGTACAGGCTGCCGCGCGACAGCCAGAGCAGGCCGTGGCGGTCGCCTTGCGGGATCCGCGCCGTCTCGAGGCCGAGCCTGCCCTTCAGCACCCGGTCACCCCGGCGGCCGAAGCAGCAGCATCCCGAAGCCGAACCCCCGATGCCGGCCCACCCCCCGCGCGAGCAGCGCGCCGAACGCCGCCGGGTCCGCCACCTCGAGCTCGCCCGAGAACACCGCCTCCGGCCGCTCGCCGCCGACGGCCTTGCGCTCCGGCCGGTGATCCCGCCGGACGACGTGCCCGCGCTGGTGACCCATCACGCGCGCGGAGATGAGCCGCGCGCCGCCGCGGCGCCGGAGCTCCTCCAGCAGCCACTCGCGGTACACGGCCTCGCGGTCGACCGGCCCCTCCGCTCGCCAGCAGCGGGCGAGGTATGCATCGACCTCCGCGCCCGCGCGCCAGCGCGGCCCGTCGCTCGACATCCGCACCACCGGACACGCGCGCACCTCGAACCCGAGCCGCTCGCCCGCCGCCCACCGCTGCGGCAACGGTTTCTCGTCGAGCGAGGTCCAGTCGCAGACGGCGTACACGTCGGGGTCCGCGTACTGCTGGGCGTGGCGCTGGAGCGCCGCGGCCGGGCGGCTCGAGTAGCCGAGCACCGTCACCCCACGGCCGGCGGCGTCGCGAACCGCGAACGGTGCCGGCGAATCGGCCCCGAACAGCTCGCGCAGCTCGCAGTGGAGCAGGTAGCCGAGGTCGGTTCGAGGCGGCAGCCGCCTGCGACGGCCGAGCTCGTACAGACGACCGGCGTCGAAGCGCATGCGCAGCATGCGAAGGTCAGCGGACATTGGATGCCTCCGGGGGCATGATCGACGTCTGCCGGACGATGCGACGCCCCACCACGAGCTGGTTGGCCCAGTCTCGCTCGTCGGTGACGGGGAACTCCCGCACCAGCGGCTCGGCGGCCTCGCTCCCCGGCATCCAGGCCGCGAGCGGCGCCGGCTCGCCGCCCTCCCATCGCTCCCGCGGGATCCGCTCGAAGCCTGCGAGCGCGGCAAGGAGCGCCGGACACCGACGGCGCCCTGCGAGGATGGGCACGGACGGCAGGCACGCCTTGCGCCCCAGGAACAGCGGCCGCTCCGGCTCGCGCAGCGCGCGCTCTACTGCGTCGAGATCGGGCGTTTCGGCGGCGGGTTCGAGCGTCATGGCGAGCGTGTACACGGCATCCGCCCAGTACGCGCGGTAGCGGATGTGCGTCGCATCGGAGAAGGCGCCATCGCGCCCCTCGATCACGCCACGGGTGGTCCAGCCCTGCTCCAGGAACGCCTGGCCGAGCGCGACCGTCTGGAAGTCCACCAGCCGCTGGCCCTTCCGGTCGCGCCGCGCGGCCACGCGCAGCCTGCGCTGCAGCGCTTCGAGCCGATCGAACTCGCGGTGGTCGAAGCCCAGCGCGTTCCCCAACAGGCCTGCGACCATGGAGAGGCCGGGGAAGTCCTGGACCACGCCCTGGTTGTCCACCGCGACGCCGCCGAAGGCGAGCAGGGGCGCGTCGAAGCGGAGGATGAGCGTTTCGATCATCGCCCGCCTCGCACCTGGTCGGCGGCCCACCCCGCCACCTCGGCGAGGCTCGCGCTCGCCGTGGCACGCAGCGCGTCAGCCAGGCCATCCGCCGGTCCGATCGCCGCGAGCCGGCGCTGGAACGCCGGGCCGTACATGCGATCGAGGTCCGCGGCGTGCTGCGCGAGAGCGCGGTACGCTGCCGCGACCGGGTCCGGCTGACGCGGACTGGTCGTGATCGGGTTCAGGAACGCGTTCGCGAGCGTCCTGGGCTGGGCGTTGCCGGCCTCGGCGAGCACCAGGTGCGCATACGCGTGTGGCGCGGTGGAGCCGAGCTTCGCCCCCGGCGAGACCGTCGCGATCAGCCTGACCATGCGTTCGACGACCTGCCCCGCGAGCCCGCGGTCCGCCTTCTCCCACGCCTTGCGGTCCACGCCTTCGAGGTTCGAGACGAGCAGCGGCACGTCGATGACGACGTAGCCGTAGAATAGGCCCGAGGTGAGCTCGGCGTTGCCGATGTGGCCGCTGCCCTGACCGTTCTCGGCCCGCGCCATCGGCAGGTCATCGACGGCGGAGAAGTAGTCGGTCTCGGTCGCCTCCGCGTGGACGGTGAACGCGTGGGCGACGTGCAAGGCGGCGTCCCCCCGCGCGAGGATGTCGCTCGTCACCATCCGTCCGAACATGGCCGCATCGAGGCCGGCGCCGAGGCGCAGCTCTCGGAGGTTGCCGCGCCCCGACGCCCCGAGGTGGTCCGCGACTGCCTTTGCGATCTTGGCGGCGTCGGGCTTCTTGCTGCAAATCGCGCGAGCGACGTCGAGCATGTAGGCCACCTCCGGCCGACCGAGCACGGTGATCTGCCCGGTCTGCAGCGACGGGTCGGGCTCGGCGTCCTTCTGCGCCTCCTTCTCCTCACCGTTCTTGGCGTCCTCCTTCGCCGCCTTGGCGCTCTTCCCGAGCACCTCGTTCATGAGCGCCCGGGTGACCTCGCGCGCGAGCGCTGCGGGGACACCCTCGTCCACCAGCGGCTGCACCACGAACTCCTCGAACGTGTAGCGCGAGCGGACCGACATCGGCTGCCCCAGGCCGGACAGCGCCTCCTCCCCCTCGAACGTGCGCCAGTGGCGCTTCAGGCACTGGGACGAGATCCGGGTCCGCGTGACGCCACCGAACGGGATGCGCTTCGCGAACCCCGCATCGTCGCGGTTCAGGAGCGAGGCAGGGTACGAGGTCAGCGTGTGAATCTGAACGAATCGGCTCATGAGTGTCCTCGGTCAGTCCTGCGTGGGGAGCTGCTGATAGAAGCTGCGCGCGAGCGCGCGGCGGGTTCGCTCTGCGGAAGGGCCACCGTCGCCGAGCACGAGCGCGGCGAGATCGGTCCAGTCGAACTCCACCGCCTTGGAGGCGAGGAACGCCGCGGCGGCCCTGACCTCGCGGAAGAGCTGCGGCCCCGATGCGCGCAGCAGCCGTTCGAAGCGGAGCTCGGAGTACCCAGCCTGCGCCAGCGCGGCCCCGGCCCGGCGACGTGGCACGTGCAGGCCCGCCGTCAGCGCCATGCCGCTCATGACCGCGGCCCAGCTCCGCTCGGCCTCTTCTCGCGCTTCGCCGCCTCCCGCGGGGAGCGCGCCGTCGAGGTGCGCCGCCGCCAGGCGCCAGAAAGCCGGCGAGGCCGGATCGTCCGGGGTGAGGCGCCGCAGCGCCGCCACGTCTCCGGGCGAGCCGGACGCGATCGCCCGGGCCAACGCGTTCACGCGGCTCGAGAGCGACCGCTCGTCGGAGCGCTGAAGGGTCGAGTGCTCCTCAGGCTTCATGTCGTTGCTCCTTCTCCGGGTCGAATGCGAGCTTCACGTGCTTCCGCGCCGCGCCCTCGAAGACCCGCTCGGCGGCCGCGATGGCGCGGTAGCGACGCGCGATGGGAACGGGCGCGTCCTCGAAAGCGGACTGGAGCTGGGCGCGGGCCAGGTCCAGCACCGTCCTCGCCCACTCCGCGAGGGCGCGCTCCGCGTCGCGCGAGAGGTCCGCCCAGAGGCGCTCGAAGAAGATCCGATCGACCTCGGCGTCGTGAGCCTCGAGCCACGCGCCGGCGCGGCGATCCTTGAAGTTGAGCTCGTCGGGCGCGCCCTGCAGGTACGCCAGCACGGCAGGCTTCAGCACGTGCCGCTGCACGTCAGCCGCGAGCTGGACGCGCTGGCCGGCAAAGGCGCCGAGGAGCGCGCGCCGTCCAGCGTCCGCGAGCCAGGGCAAGAGGTCACCGGGAACCGGAACCCGCCGCTCGTGGAAGCCCGCCGTCTTGCCCATGCCTCGCGCCAGCACGGTCGCGACAATCTCGACCTCGCTGTCGCCCCGGCGGGGGACCTGCGCAACTCCCGGCTGGTAGTCGTCGCCTAGGAGCCGGTGCAGCACGCGGTACGAGAACCCGGCCTCCGTTGCCGTGTAGGGCTTGCTCTCCGCCTTCTGGACCGGCGTCCACGGATCGCCCGTGTTGCCCCTGAGATCGCCAGCGTCGATCCGCGCATTTGCGCTCCCGACGGTGTGTGCGCCGATCATCCCGTCGACGAGGTCGAGCCGGACGCGGCGGCAGATCTCGATGAACAGTGGATCCAGGTCGCCGGGCGTGAGCGCCGACTTCCCGTCCCAGGGCTCGAGCCACAGGAGCGCGATGCCGCCGCGCGCCTTGTATCCACGGGGCCCACGGATCGCATCGCGGGCTTCGAGCGCAGCCGCGGTGTCGCGACGGAACCGCGCGCCGAGCGCGTGGCCCGGCGCCAGGCCCAGTCCCGGCCTGCTGCCGGCCCCGCCGTTCATCCGCGCGATTCCGTAGTTCGACCTACCGGAGAACCCCTGCATCGTCTGGAGCGACACGAGCGCATACACCCAGTGCTCCGGACGAGCATTCGCAGCCCTCGCCGCCTTCACATCATGGTTCTTCGAGGTGACGAGCAGGTCGAGCTCGTCGGAACGAGCGAGCCGCGCCTTGAAGCCATCGAGCGTCCCATCGAGCACCGGCGGCTGCAGGAAGGCGGGACGGGGCAGATCTGGCACGACCAGCGTCCACGGCTCGTGGCGCCCCTTGGTGAGCGCCGCGAGCAGCTCTCGCCACCGGGCGGCCTTGAGCCTGGGCGAACGCTCTTCTGCGCGATGGAGCGCGATCGCTGCGAGCTGGACCAGGAACGCGTGCCAGGCGTGCTGCTGATGCGCCTGGAGCGCCGAGAAGCCCTCGATCTCATCCTTCCCGAGCGCCTCCAGCACACCGGGAAGGTCGAGCCACTCTCGCGCGCCTCCCTGCAGCGCAACGCCGAGCAAAGGATCGGCGAGCAGGTCGTGCGCAGGCGTCGCCGGCGGCTTCCGCTCGACCGGCGCCTTCTTCAGCGAAGCTCGCTTCCCCGCTTTGACGGTCCCCGCGCTCTTCCGACTAGGCATCTGCAGCATCCTCCTCGTGCGGTGGTCCGCTGGCGTCCTCAGGACGAAGGCCGAGCCGGTCGTAGACGAAGCGTCGTGCTCCGAACTGGAACCGTACGAAGCGGCCAGACACGTTCACGCTTCGCGGCACCTCTTCCGATCCCGCACCCTGCGCAAACCATGCGGGGATGCTCAAGAATTCGACGCTCCCGGCGAAGGGCGACGGGACCGCCGGCTCGAACCTGGCGATCCGATCGCCAGCGCCGAGCCGGGTCTTCACCACCGCGTCGAAGCCGGTGGGGAACCCGGCGTCGCCGAACGGTCGGTCCCAGTCGAAGGCGTTTGTCGCCGCAAGCACCTGCTCTCCGAGGAGCGCGCCGGTGACCGCGCGAGCGTGCAGGCCCCACCGGCCCGCCCCGCGGGCGACCACTCCTGCGAGCGCCTCGGGGTGGGTGGCCGCCTCGACGAAGGCCCTGTTCATCGCTGGGATGTCGATCTCCGGGCGGTGGCGGATGAACGCCCAAGTCGCTTCGAGGATCCGGAGATCGCGGTAGACGGTGCCGATGCCGTGGGGTCCGCGGGCCGCGCCGCGGCCGTCGATGTACCTGCCGAGGTCCGGCGTGCTGGGCACCAGCAGCATGACGCGCGCGCGCTCGAACCCGGCCGGACGAACGCGATCCGCGTGCCGATGCAGGCGCCCGGCGCGCTGCAGCAGCACGTCGGCCGGGCAGAGATCCGTAAGGAGAAAGTCCGCGTCGAGGTCCAAGCTCTGCTGGACGGTCTGCGTCGCGACGACCACGTGGCCGCCCGGGTCCGTTCCCTTCCCAAGCGCGGACTCGATGGCCCGATCCAGCCGCTCGCGATCCGGGCCTGCGTACCTCGAGTGGTGCGGTGCGGCCTGCCCTTCGCACGTGAAGAGGCGTGCGCCGTCTGCCGGCGCCGCGAGCACCTCGAGCGCTCGCTGCACGGCGAGCGCGCCGTTCACCGTGTTGCGGATCACCAGCACCCGGGCGCCCGCGCGTGCAGCGTCGAGCGCCCGCCGCGCCACGGCGGACGGATCCTCGAGGATCGCCACCGACTCGACGGTGATCGGCTTCGGGTTGCCTGCTGCGCCCGCGGGCCGAGGCCTGGAATCCGCAACCCGCGACCCGGCGCTCCGACAGGTGATGCCGGGGTAGCGCATCTCCGCGCACGTAGAGAGCGGCGGTGGGGTCGCGTCGTCGCGCGCCCGGGTGAACCGCTCGCGCGCGGCGGCGCCCAGCGTCGCCGACATGAGGAGCGCGTGCCCGCCGGCGGCGAGGTGGCGATCCAGCACCGTCGCGAGCAAGCGGTTCATGTACGCGTCCGAGGCGTGCACCTCGTCCACCACGAGGAGGTGGCGCAGGAGCGACGCGGCGCGCAGGTGCGCGTGCTTCAGCGGGAGCGCGGAGAGGAGGACCTGGTCGATGGTGCCGACGACCACGGTGCCCGCTAGGTATCGCTTGCCGTGCTCGACCGCCCATCCGCGCCAGCGCATGCGCTCCTGCTCGTCGTCGGGCCACGAGACCGAGAACGGTGGCAGTCGCGGGTCGCGCTTGCCTTCTGCGTCGTCGACTCGCAGATAGCCGGGCACGGCCAGCACCACCGGCGGGCGCGAGTTCTCGTCGGGGAAGCAGCGCCGCATCGCGTCCACCAGGCGCCGGTGGATCTGCGTGGCAGAGGTGCGGGTCGGGAGCGCGAAGTACATTCCGTTCACCAGCCCGTCGGCGAAGAGACGGGCGAAGCGCGCCACGGCTGCTTCCGTCTTTCCGGACCCTGTCTCGGCCTCCAGCACGGTGAGCCCGCCCTCCGGGGCCACCGGCAGGTCGAGAACGGCCTGCTGCGCTGGACGGGGGCTCGGCACATCGAAGAGGCGGGTGAAGGCCGGCGCACGCCCTCCCAGCGCCGTCCTGGCCGCGCTCGGGTCGATCCACAGGCGCCGGAGCCCCTCGGGCGCGCGCTCCCGCGCGAAGGACATGCGGCCGTCCTTCGTCGAGGCGTACGGGAAGGACGCTTCGTCCGAGCCGACCCAGTCGGCGAGAGTGACGAGCCCGCTGAATGCGTGCTGGAACGCCGGTCGGTCGAGAAACGGGTCGGCCGGCTCGCGCCACGCCGGGAACCACGATCGTGCGGCGTCCGCCAGGCAGGCGATGCCACCGATCGGGTCCCGACCGTCGGCCGGACGCCACAGGGCAGCACGGGGCGGCCGGCTCGGGCTGCGCACGTTCTCCGGGGCGCCGTGGTGCGCGAGGGCGGCCACGAGCAGCCGGGAGGCACCCCAGCCGTCGATCTCGCGAAGCGAGAGCGCCTCGGCGAGCGCGGAGCGCTCCGGACCGGGCGCTGCGAGCAGCGCGAACAGCTCGCCCACGTGCCCCGCCACGTCGGACGGAGCCGGATCTCCCTTCCGCTGGAAGCCGTGGTTGAACTTGCCGGCGTCGTGGAGCGCACCGAGGACGCAGAGCCGCGCCCGCTGGGGCGGCGTGAGGTCGCCAAGGCCGGCGAGGCGCGCCAGCCTCGAGCGAATGACGTCATCGGCGAGAAGCGCCTCGAGGCAAGCCGCGACATCGGCGCAGTGCGCGACGAGCGGATGCCAGCGCTCCACCGGTCCGCCCGGCGGACGTCGCAGCTTTCCCCAGAAACCGGACGGCGCTCCGTCCACGCCTCACCTCCCGGTGAGCGTGGAACGTGCGGTTTCCCCGATGTGACGGGAAGTGAGAACCGCGCCCGGGTCAGCTCCGCCCCGCGACAACTGGCGCCGCGCGCCCCTACACCCGATGCTTCTCGAACGCCGCCCGGATCTCCGGCGGGATGGGCGCCTTCTTCCAGGCGGGCACCTCGATGCAGCAGAGCACGATCGTCGAGCTCGCGGCGGTCTCGGCCTCGTTCGGCCGGAAGACGTCGTAGCGGATCGAGATCGAGTGCGCGCCGATGTGCAGCGTGGTGAGCTGGATCGTCACCGCGTCGCCGTGCTGCAGCGGCTTCTCGAAGTCGGTCTCGATGCGCACCACCGGCAGCGCGACCTTGAGCTGGTCGCCGAGATCCCAGAACGGGATCCCGACCTCGGCGGTGAAGAAGTCCTCCAGCGCGCGGTGGAAGAAGTCGTAGAAGCGCGGGAAGTACACGATCCCGGCGCGATCGACGTCGGGGTGGCGGACCGGCTGGCGGATGCGGAAGGCCATGGCTCCTCGTCTCCTCGTGTCGGCGATGCGGGCGATCTGGACGCTGCGGGTGGCGGGGTCAGGCGAGCGGCTTGAACGCGCGGAAGGCGAGCAGCGTCTCCGTGTCGCGGACGCCGGCCACCTTCTGGACCTGGTCAGGGATGAGATCTCCGAAGGCGTCGTACTCGGGGGCGTAGAGCTTCACGAGCAGGTCCCAGGTGCCGGTGACGGAGTGGACCTCGGACACGCCCTCGATCTCCATGAGCGCGTTCGCCACCTCCTCGATGCGGCCCAGCTCGCACTTCACCAGCACGAACGCTGCCTTCATGTCGCCTCCGGTCGAGACCGATCTTCTACCATTTCCCCGGCCGGGCGGCGCCGCGCCGGCGGCATCCCGCGCGGGCGCGGGTCAGGGCCAGCTCGGCGCGTCCCCGTGCCAGTCGGCGGTCACCTCCAGCCACATGGCCAGCCCGGCCCACCGCCCGTAGGGCGCGAACCAGCGCCGCAGCGTGCGATCCGCCGGGGGCCGGCGTTTCCCCCGGAGGCGTGCGAGCTTGGGGCGCGTCCACGAGTCCAGCGCCAGGTGATCGTGGCGGCCGAGCAGGCGGAGCAGGTGCTCGGTCGCGTAGGGGCCGAAGCCCTTCAGCCCCGAGATCCGGCGGCCGAGCGCGTCGGTGTCGAGCGGGGAGCGGCGCAGCGCCTCGAGGTCGAGCGTCCCGTCCGCGGCGCCGCGCGCGAGCGCGAGCAGGAACGGCGCCCGGTACCCGGCGCGGATCTCGTCGCGGTAGAAGCGCTCGGTCCGCGCGGCCATGGCCTCGGCGGTGGGGAAGGCGCGGGTGGCGAGCGGCCCGGGCTCGCCGAGCGTCTCGCACAGGCGCGTCACCATGGAGCGGGTGAGCGCCCAGGAGCAGTTGGTGGTGCAGAGCGTCTTCACCGCGTCCTCGTACACGGTGGGTGACCGGAGCAGCCGGCCCGCGCCGCGCGCCAGCGCCCAGCGCAGGTCGGGCAGGTCGCGCCCCTTCCCCGCGGCGCGCCGGCGCTCGAGCTCCGCCGCGAGCGCCTGGAACGGCGCGAGGTCCTCGTCGAGCGCGAGGCAGGCGCCGAGCAGCGCGCGCGCCTCCCGCGCCTCGGCGGCGCCGAGCCGCCCCTGCGCGAACGCGCGGAACGCGAGCCGGCCGGGCTCGCCCTCGGCCACCTCCGCGTACGCGACGCGTGCGCCGGAGAGCCGCAGGGGGCGCCCGAGCACGCGGCGGGCCTCGTCCCAGCGCCACGGCGGCAGGTCGTACCAGCCGTGGCTCCGGACGGTGAGGACGAGGTCGAACGGCTCGGGCACTTGCATCGCTCACCCTGCGGGGGCCCATCCGGGCCCGCATCGTGGAACCGACCAGCGGTGCAGCTTCTACCATCGGAGGGACCGCCGAGGCGCCACGTCGAACGCGGCGTCCGCGGCGGAGATCGCGGCGCCGGGCCGGCGCCGGTGGTAGCCTCTCGCGGCCGATGCGCCTCGCCGCCCGCTCCTCGCTCGCCCTGCTGCTGCTCGCCGCCGCCCGCGCCGCCGCGGCCCCGTCCCCCGCCCCTGCCCCCGGGCCCTCCCCCGGGACCGCGGCGTCCGCCGAGGCCGCCGGCGCGAGCGCGTCCGACAACCCGCCGCCCGCCGCCGAGCCGGGGGAGCGCACCGCCGAGACCGCCGCGCACCCGGAGGGCCACGTGGCGGCCGCCGAGGCCCAGCGCCACGGCAACCGCTGGTTCGCGCTGCCGGTGCTGTTCTGGCTCCCCGAGACGCGGCTCGGCTTCGGCGCCACCGGCGGCCTGCACCTCGACCTGCGCGGCGCGCCCCGCCCCTCGAGCGTGTTCGTGGGCGCGGTCTACACGCTGGAGCGGCAGGGCTCGGTGGACGTCGCCGGCGAGATCTACCTGCCGAACGGCACGTTGCTGAGCGGCCGCACGCGCGTGGTCCACTTCCCGGACGTCTTCTACGGGATCGGCCCACACACCACGAGCGACGACCGCGAGAAGTTCACCCGCCGCGGCGCGGAGGCGGTGGTCACCGCCGAGCTGCCGGTGGTCCCGAACCTCCGCGTCGGGCCGCGGGTGGACCTGCGCGCCGAGGAGGTCCAGGAGCGCGAGCCGGGCGGACTGCTGGCGCGCGGCACGGTCGCGGGCTGGGACGGCTACACCGCGGCCGCCGCGGGCGCGAGCGCCACCTACGACACGCGCGACAGCACGTTCTGGCCGATGCGCGGGACGGTGCTGCAGGCCTGGTACGTGTACGCGCCGGCGGCGCTGGGGCGGCGGCACGCCACCTTCGGCCGCGGCGTGGCGGAGGCGCGCCACTTCGTGCCGCTCGGCCACCGGCGCGTGCTGGGCCTGCACGCCTACGCCGAGGGGGCGCACGGCGAGCCGCCGTTCACGCTGCTGCCGAAGCTGGGCAGCACGCGGTTCCTGCGCGGGATCCGCGAGGGGCGCTACCGCGACCGCGTGGACTGGGTCACGCAGGCGGAGCTCCGCACGCCGGTGGTGGGCCGCCTGGGCGCGGCGGCGTTCGCCGCCGTCGGCGACGTGGCGCCGTCGCTGCGGGCGCTCACGCTGCAGTCGGTGAAGGCGTCCGGGGGGCTCGGCCTGCGCTGGAAGCTCACCGACGACGGCGCGAACATCCGCGTCGATCTCGCGGCGAGCCGGTTCGGCGTGGAGCTGTACGTGCTCGTGCTGGAGGCGTTCTAGCCCCGCTCTCATCCGCTGGTGCTGCGACGGAGCTCACCGCGAGCGGCGCGCTTCCCGCGAGCGGCGCCTCCACGGCACACGCAGGGAAGCCGCCGGCCCCCGAGGGCGTCGCGGACGATCCGCTCACGCCGAGCGGAGGCCGGGCCGCGGCCCCGGCCGGAGTCGAAGGCCGCTAGACCGCGGCCTCGGTCGCGCCGTGGCACTTCTTGTACTTCTTGCCCGAGCCGCACGGGCAGGGGTCGTTGCGGCCGACCTTGGGGTGCTGGCGCACCACCGTCTCCTGCTTGGGCGCGGGCTTCGCGTCGCCGTCGCCGGCGGACTCGGCGTGGCTGGCGGTGATCCGCTGGAGCGCCTTGCGCTGCATGGCCAGGCGCTTCGCCTCGAGCTCCTCGGCGGTCTCCTGGCGGACGAGCTGCAGGCGGAGGAGGTTGCCGATGACCGCGCTCTTCACGCGCCAGGTCATCTGCACGAACATCTCGTAGCCCTCCTTCTTGTACTCCTGCTTCGGGTCCTTCTGGCCGTAGCCGCGCAGGCCGATGCCCTGGCGCAGGTGGTCCATCGAGAGCAGGTGGTCCTTCCACTGCTGGTCGATGGCCTGGAGGTACAGGTACTGCTCCCAGCGCCGCAGCACCGGGGTGCCCTCGGGGTCCTTCCCGAGCTCCTCCTCCTTGGCCCGGTACAGCTTCTCCACCACGTTGAAGACCTGCTCCTCGAGCGCGCGGCGCGCCTCCTGGGCGCGGCCGACCGGCGGCGTGAACTTCATCTCCACGCCGAACTGCTCGCGGATGTTCGCCGACAGGCCGTCGAGATCCCAGTCGGCGACGCGGCTCGGGCAGCTCGCGCCGACCATCTCGACCACCAGGTCCTCCACGAGGTCGAGCATGTGCTCGCCCGCGTCGGCCCAGGTGAACACCTGCTCGTGCCGGGTCTTCTTCTTGGTCTTGGGATCCTCCTCGTACTCGACCACCGGCACGCCCGCGCCGAAGCCCAGCACCATGCGCCGCAGCCGGTAGATCGACCGGCGCTGCTGGTTCATGACGTCGTCGTACTCGAGCAGGTTCTTGCGGATGTCGAAGTTGTGCGCCTCGACCTTCTTCTGCGCGCCCTCGATGGCCTTGGTGAGCCAGGGGTGCTCGATCTGCTCGCCGTCCTTCATGCCCATGCGGCCCATGAGCCCCTGGATCCGGTCGGACCCGAAGATGCGCATGAGCTCGTCCTCGAGGGACAGGTAGAAGATCGACGAGCCGGGGTCGCCCTGGCGGCCGGCGCGGCCGCGGAGCTGGTTGTCGATGCGCCGCGACTCGTGGCGCTCGGTGCCGACGATGTGCAGGCCGCCCAGCTTCACGACCTCCTCGTGCTCCGCGGTGGTCTGCGCCTTCAGCTTCTCCAGCGCGGCCTCGAGGCGCCGCCCCCAGTCGGCCTTGCGGTCGAGGAACGCCTGCTCCTCCTCGCCCTCCATGGGCGCGTCCGGCTCCGGGCCCACCTCGTGCTTCGCCATCATCTCGGCGTTGCCGCCCAGGATGATGTCGGTGCCGCGGCCGGCCATGTTGGTGGAGATGGTCACCGCGCCCTTGCGACCGGCCTGCGCGACGATCTCCGCCTCGCGCTGGTGGTGCTTGGCGTTCAGGACGGCGTGGGGGACGCCGCGCCGCTTCAGCAGGGTCGAGACCACCTCGCTCTTCGCCACCGAGACGGTGCCGACCAGCACCGGCTGCCCGGTGCCGTGGCGCTGCTCGATCTCGGTGCAGAGCGCGTCGAACTTCTCGCCCTCGGTCTTGTAGACGACGTCCTCGGAGTCCTTGCGGACGTTCTTCTTGTTCGTCGGGATGACGACGACGTCGATGTTGTAGGTCTTGGCGAACTCCTCCGCCTCGGTGTCCGCGGTGCCGGTCATGCCCGCGAGCTTCGAGTACATGCGGAAGTAGTTCTGGAAGGAGATGGTGGCGAGCGTCTGGTTCTCCGCCTCGATCTTCACGCCCTCCTTCGCCTCGACGGCCTGGTGCAGGCCGTCCGACCAGCGCCGGCCGGGCATGAGGCGGCCGGTGAACTCGTCGACGATGAGGACCTCGCCGTCCTTCACCACGTAGTCCACCTCGTTCCGGTAGATGTGGTGGGCGCGGAGCGCCTGCTCGACGTGGTGGAGGGTCTCGATCTCCTCGGGCGCGTAGAGGTTCTGGACGGAGAGCTTCTTCTCCATCTTCTCCACGCCCGCGTCGGTCATCACGATGGTGCGGCTCTTCTCGTCCACCGTGAAGTCCTGGTCGCGGATCATCGACGGGATGACCCCGTTCACCCGCGCGTAGAGCTCGGACGACTCGTCCGACGGGCCCGAGATGATGAGCGGGGTGCGCGCCTCGTCGATGAGGATCGAGTCCACCTCGTCCACGATGGCGAAGTTCAGCTCGCCCTGGACGTAGTCCTGGAGCCTGAACTTCATGTTGTCGCGCAGGTAGTCGAAGCCGAACTCGTTGTTCTGGCCGTAGGTGATGTCCGAGCCGTAGGCCTCCTGGCGCTCGCGGTCGGTGAGGCCGTGGACGATGACGCCGGTGCGGAGCCCGCAGAAGCGATACAGGCGGCCCATCCACTCGGCGTCGCGCCGGGCCAGGTAGTCGTTCACGGTGACGACGTGCACGCCGCGGCCGGAGAGCGCGTTCAGCACGCACGGCAGCGTCGCGACCAGCGTCTTGCCCTCGCCGGTCTTCATCTCGGCGATCTTCCCGGAGTGGAGCACCGCGCCGCCGATGAGCTGCACGTCGAAGTGGCGCATGCCCAGCGCGCGGACCCCCGCCTCGCGCACCAGCGCGAACGCCTCCGGCATGAGGTCGTCGAGCGTGCGCCCCTTCTCGCGGACCTGCTGCTTCCACTCGGCGATCAGCCGGGGGAAGTCCTCGTCCCGGAGCGCCTTCATGCGCGGCTCCAGCTCGGCGACCCGCGCCACGAGCGGCCGGAGGCGCTTCAGCTCGCGCTCGTTCTTGGTGCCGAGGACCTTCTTCAGGACGTAGTTGAACATGATCTGCTCGAATCTCCGGTTGGCCCGGTCCCCGCGTGCGGGGGCGCGCACCTGTCCCCCTGACGAAACAGGCGCCCGCTCCGACGCGTTCCGTCGAGCGGGCGCCTCTTCCCTGGCGCGAGGTCACGCCGGACCCGGGCTCCAGGGGCCGCCGAGGCTACCTGCTTAGGTAACGCCGCGCCAGACGAAATCAAATGGGAGGCCCCACGCATGGTTGGCCGTCGTTTTGACAGCCGGAGGGGGCCCTCTACAGTGGCAGCGTGTCCCGCCTCGCCCCGCTCGCGCTCGCGGCGCTCGCGCTCGCCGCCTGCGCCGGACCGGCCCGGGTCGGCCGGCCCGATCCGGCCCGCGGCGGTGACGGCGACCTCGGCGAGCGCCTGGCCGAGCGGGCCGCAGCGCTCGTGGGCGAGCGCGGCGCGTTCCGGGCCGGCGGCGAGCGCTTCAACCCCGACTGCTCCGGCTTCGTCCAGGCCGTCTACCAGGCCGAGGGGATCCCGCTGCGCCGGCTCATGGCGCTCGCCTCGCCGCGCGAGACGTCCGGGGCCGCGGCCGCATACCAGGCGGTGCGCGCGTACGGCGTCGCCTTCGGTGGCGGCGGCCAGTGGCCCGCGCCCGGCGACCTGGTCTTCTTCCACGACACGTACGACCGCGATCGCGACGGGCGCGCCGACGACCCGTTCACGCACGTGGGCGTGGTGGAGCGCGTGCGCGGCGGGACGGTGGTGTTCCTGCACCGCGGCGGGCGCGCGGTGGTGCGGGCCGCGCTCACCCCGGGCCGGCCGGACGCGACGCTCGCGCCCGACGGCACCCGCCTCAACAGCCCGATCCGCGATCGGCGCCCGCCCCTGCGCGACGGCGCGACGCTCACCGGCCAGCTGTTCGCGGGCTACGGACGCATCGACCCCGCGCGCGTGCCGCGGGACCTCGCGCGCGCCGCCGGGCGCTGAGACACGGGCGGCGGCCCGCTCGCGGCTCGACGCGCTCGCCATCGGCGCCATCCCGGGGCTCACCACGGCGGCGCGCGAGCGCCGGCCGCCGGGATCACTCCAGGATGAACTTCCTCGGGTTCTCCGGGATGCCGTTCACGCGCACCTCGTAGTGCAGGTGCGGGCCGGTGGAGCGGCCGGTGTTGCCGACGGCGGCCACCTTGTCGCCGCGCTTCACGCGGTCGCCCAGGCGGACGAAGACCTCGGAGAGGTGGGCGTAGCGGGTCTTCACGCCGTAGCCGTGGTCGAGGACCAGCACCTTGCCGTACGCGCCCTCGGTGCCGGCGAACACCACCGTGCCGTCCGACGGCGTGTAGATGGGCTGGCCGTGCGGGGTGGCGATGTCGAGGCCCTGGTGCATCTTCCGCTCGGCCGTGTACGGGTCGATGCGGGTACCGAAGTCGGAGGTCACCCAGCCGCGCGCCGGCCAGATCGACGGCGTGGAGGCGAGCAGCGAGCGCTGGTCGTCGAAGTACTCCTGCAGCTCGCGCAGGCTCTGCTCCTGGCGCGAGGCCTCGGTCTCGAGCGAGCCCAGCTTCCCGGGCAGCGCGGCGATGCTCGCCTCGGCGGCGGGGGCGGGCCCGGGGATCGACGGCTCGCCGTCGGCGTTGCCGACCGGCCCGATGGCGAGGTTCCGCTCCGGATCCTGGAGCTGCGTCACCGCGGTGCGGAGCTTCGCGTCGAAGCGCTCGACGCGGTCGAGGGTCGCCGAGATGTGGGCGACCTTCTCCTGGACCAGCAGGATCTGCGATCGGAGCTGGGCGTTCTCCTCCTTGAGGACGCCGTTCTCCGAGGACGACCCGAGCAGGGAGAGGTAGTGACCGAGGGCGAGCAGCCCGACCAGCACGACGGCACCGCCGCCGTAAGCCGCCTTCTTCAGCCACTTCTGGGGGACGCGGAACTTGCGGATCGCCTGCGAGTGGTCGGAGACCACGATGACCGTGAACACCTGGGTCTTGGGCGGTACCGCCATCCGATCCACGCTCCGTTGGTCCCCAGGCATGCGCCCGAGAAGCTAGCGACGCGACGCCGCAGGATGAACGCCAGTCCCGGAGGTACGGGACCCCGAGGCAGACCGGTAACAGAGCCCGAAGTTGCCTGTCAAGAAAGGGTTTTGCCCACCTTACCCCAGCCCGGACCCGCACTGCGCGAGCGGGCGGGCAGGCGTCAGCCGGCCAGGATCGGCTCGCGGCCCGCCCGGATCACGATCACGGTGATGTTGTCGTCGCCGCCGCGATCGTTCGCGAGCTCGACCAGGCGCGCCGGCGACGCGTCGATGGGGCATTCGTCCACGATCTGGAGGATCTCGTCGTCGTCCACCAGGTTGGACAGGCCGTCGCAGCAGATCACGAGCCCGTCGCCGTCCTCGAGCTCGAGGCCCATGAGATCGACCTGGACCTGCGCCTCGAACCCCACCGATCGAGTGATGATGTTCTTGAAGCGGCTGTGCTTCGCCTCGTCGGCGCTGATGGTGCCGGCCTTGAGCTGCTCGTTGACGAGCGAGTGGTCCTCGGAGACCTGGTAGATGCGCCCCTCGCGCAGCAGGTAGCAGCGGCTGTCGCCCACGTGCGCCACGAACGCCACCCGGCCGTCGATGAGCGCCGCGGTGACGGTGGTCCCCATCCCGGCGAGCTCGGGAGCGTCCTGGGCCGTCTGGAAGATCCGCGCGCAGGCCGCCTCGACCGCGTCGCGGAGCAGGTCCGGGAGGCGGCTGTCCTCGACCCCGTTCGCCCCCTCGAACACCTCCGGCGCGCCGTCGCGCGCCGCGCGGATCGACTCCTGGATGGTCTCGACCGCGAGCCGGGATGCCGTGCCGCCGCCCGCGTGGCCGCCCATGCCGTCGGCGACCACGTACAGCCCCAGCGCGGGATCGACCAGGAACGCGTCCTCGTTGTGATCGCGCCGCTGGCCGACGTCCGTGACGCCGTGGGCAGCGATCGTCAGGACAGGCGTGGCCGCCACGCGCGGAGCGTACCTTTCCGCAGACTGAGGGGTCAACGCGGTTGCCATCGTCTCGCCGAACGCCGCGGTCCGCGTTCGTGACCCCTCGACGGCCCGGTGCGACCCCGCGGCGTCCCAGGATCCCCCGGTCGGCCGCGCGGGCGGCTCAGCCGGCCCGCGCCACCCGTCGCGCCGCGGCCCGGGCGGGCACCGCGCGCCGCCCGCGCTCGGCGGCCACCGGCGGCGCGGCGGGCTGGCGTGCGGCCGCCATGAGGGCGGCCGCGTGCTCGAGCGCCGAGGCGGTCACGGTCACGCCCGCCATCATGCGGGCGACCTCCTGGCGCCGCCCCGCGTCGTCGCCGAGCAGCTCGACGCCGGTGTGCGTCCGCCCGCCCGCGACGCGCTTCTCGACGCGATGGTGCCGATCGGCGAACGCGGCCACCTGCGGCAGGTGCGTGATGCAGATCACCTGCCGGCCCTTCGAGACGTCGGAGAGCACGCGGCCCATGGCCTCGGCCACCGCGCCGCCGATGCCGGCGTCCACCTCGTCGAAGACGTACGTCGCCACCGGATCGCGGCGCGAGATGGTGCGCTTCACCGCGAGGAGCAGGCGCGAGAGCTCGCCGCCGGAGGCGATCCGGCCGAGCCCGCGCGGCGGCTCGCCCGGGTTCGGAGCGATGAGGATCTCGGCGCGCTCCGCGCCGGCCGGCCCGAGCAGCTTGCCGCCCACCTCGACCCCGGCCTCGGGCGGCAGCAGCGCCACCTCGAGCCGGCAGCGCCCCATGGCGAGCCCGGCGAGCTCGCGCCGCACCGCCTCCGCGAACGCCTGGGCCGCCTCCGCACGCGCCCGGGAGAGCGCCGCGGCGAGGCGCGCCGCCTCGCGGCCGCGCTGCTCGATCTCCGCCTGCACCACCGCGAGCCGCTCGCCGCCACCCTGCAGCCGTGCCAGCTCCCCGCGCATCTGGTCGCGGCGCGCGATGGCGCCCTCCAGCGTGCCGCCGTGCTTGCGCGCGAGCGCCCGCAGCAGCTCGTGCCGGTCCTCCACCGACGCGAGCCGCTCCGGGTCGCCACCCACCGCCTCGGCGTAGCGCCCCAGCTCGCGCCCGGCCTCCTCCAGCTCCACCGCCGCCGAGCGCAGCAGCCCGAGCGGCGCCTCCAGGCGGCGGTCGAGCAGCGACGCCTCGGCGAGCGCGCGCGCCGCCTGTCCCACCCGCTCCGAGGCGCTCCCCTCCTCGCCGTACGCCAGCGCCTCGGCAGCCCGCGCGGCCTCGCGCAGCTTCTCGGCCGAGGCGAGCACGCGCCGCTCGTCCTCGAGGGACTCCAGCTCGCCCGGCCTGGGATCGGCCGACTCCAGCTCGCGGAGCTGGAACGCGAGGTAGTCCGCCCGCCGCGCCCGCTCGCCCTCGTCCGCGGCGAGCGCTTCCCGCTCGCGGACGAGGGCGGCGAGCGCCGCGTGCGCGGCGCGGTACCGGAGGAGGGTCGGCTCCGCGCCGTTTTCCGAGATCGCGTCCAGGCCGGCGAACGCGTCGAGCAGCTCGAGGTGCACCGAGGGATCGAGCAGCGACACGTGCTCGTGCTGGCCGGAGATGTCCACCACGCCCCGCAGCGCCGTCTCCAGCATCGAGACGGTGCACAGGGCCCCGTTCACGAAGGCGCGCCCGCGGCCGCCGCGCGCCGCCACGCGCCGCACCAGGAGCTCGCAGCTCACCGCGCCCGGCTCGGGCCGGATCGGGAGCCCGGCGGCGTCGAGGCGGCCGAACACCGGGTGCGCGGCGGGGAGCTCGAACAGCGCCTCGACCACCGCCTCGTCGGCGCCCTCGCGCAGCACGTCCGCGGTCATGCGGCCGCCCAGCACGAGGTGGAGCGCGTTCACCAGGATCGACTTGCCGGCGCCCGTCTCGCCGGTGAGCACGTTCAGCCCGGGGCCGAACCGGACCTCCACCGCGTCGACGACGGCGAGGCCGGAGATGCGCAGCGTCGTGAGCATGGGCCCATGATCCACGGGCCCCTGACGCTGCGCAAATTTTCAGTGGTCGGCCCGTTCAGGGCGCGTCGCTCAGCGCTCGCCCCAGCGCAGCTTCGCGCGCAGGATCCCGAAGAAGTCGAGCGACTTGTTCCGCACCAGCAGCACGCGGTTGTACGACTGCTTCACCTGGATCCGGTCGCCGCGCTCGAGCTTCACGCCGCTCTGGCCGTCCAGCGTCATGAAGACCTCGCTGTCGTTCACCAGCAGGATCTCGATCTTCTCCTCGTCCGGCACCACCAGCGGCCGCTGCGTGAGCATGTGCGGGCAGATCGGCGCGATGATCACGCCGCGCATGGTCGGGTACATGATGGGCCCGTTCGCGGCGAGCGCGTAGGCGGTCGAGCCGGTGGGCGTCGCGACGATGATGCCGTCCGCCTTGTAGGTCGTGACGTACTCGCCGGAGCAGCGGGTGTCGAGCTCGACCATGCGCGACAGCGCGCCCTTCGCGATCACCACGTCGTTCAGCACCTCGGCGTCGAGCGCGCGCTCGGAGCTGCCGCCGCGGTGCAGGTGCACGCGCAGCTTCATGCGCTCGGACAGCGTGGCGCGCCCGGCCAGCACGTCGTCCATCGCCGCGTACATGCCGCTCTGCGGGACCTCGGTCATGAAGCCGAGGCTCCCCATGTTCACGCCGAGGATGGGCACCGGGCGGCCGTCGAGCAGGCCGGCGGCGTGGATGAGCGTGCCGTCGCCGCCGAGCACCACCACCAGGTCGGCGGAGCGCGCCACCTCCGCCTCGTCGCGGAGCACCTCGACGCCCTTCCCCTCGAGGAACTGCCCCACGTACACCGCCGTCTCCGACGCCTCGGCGCTCGAGACCTTGTGCACGATCCCCACGCGCTTCGGCACGGGACACGGATGGCCGTCCATGCGGAGCATTATATAAGCGGTTTCATGGACCTCTTCGATCGCGCCGTCGCGGACGACCCGAGCGGCAAGCCGCTCGCCGAGCGGATGCGCCCCCGCCGCCTGGAGGATTTCGCCGGCCAGGAGCACGTCCTGGGCCCCGGCACCGCGCTGCGGCGCTCGATCGAGGCGGACCAGGTGCCGTCGCTCATCCTGTGGGGCCCGCCGGGCACCGGGAAGACCACGCTGGCGCGCATCGTGGCGCAGCGCACCGGCGCGGACTTCGTGCCGTTCAGCGCGGTGCTGGGCGGGGTGAAGGAGATTCGCGAGATCGTGGCCGCGGCGCGCGACCGGCGCCGCATGCACCGCAAGCGCACCATCCTGTTCGTCGACGAGATCCACCGCTTCACCCGCGCGCAGCAGGACGCGTTCCTGCCGCACGTGGAGGACGGGACCATCACGCTCATCGGCGCCACCACCGAGAACCCGTCGTTCGAGGTGAACGCCGCGCTCCTGTCGCGCTGCCGCGTCGCGACGCTGCGGGCGCTCACCGAGGACGAGGTGGCGGCGCTGCTCGATCGCGCCGTGGCGGCGCCGGAGGGGCTGGCGGGCGCGGTCGCGCTCACGCCCGAGGCCCGCGACACCATCGCCCGCCTCAGCTACGGCGACGCGCGCAAGGCGCTGAACGCGCTCGAGGTGTCGGCCGCGGCGGTGCGGCTCGCCGGCCGCCCCGCGGTGGAGAAGGCCGACGCGGAAGAGGCGCTGCAGGCACGCACCGTCAACTACGACAAGCAGGGCGAGGAGCACTACAACGTCGTCTCCGCGTTCATCAAGTCGCTCCGTGGCTCGGACCCGGACGCCGCCGTCTACTACATGGTCCGGATGCTGGAGGCGGGCGAGGACCCGCGCTTCGTGCTCCGGCGGATGGTGATCTTCGCGTCCGAGGACGTGGGCAACGCCGACCCGCAGGCGCTGCAGGTGGCGGTGTCGGCGCTGCAGGCGGTCGAGCTGGTGGGGCTGCCGGAGGGCGTGCTGCCCATGAGCCAGGCCGCCATCTACCTGGCGCTCGCGCCCAAGTCGAACACCGCCATCGCCGCCTACGGCAACGCGCGGCGCCTGGTGCGCGAGCGCGGGCCGCTGCCGGTGCCGCTCAAGCTCCGCAACGCGCCCACCAAGC
This sequence comes from Anaeromyxobacter dehalogenans 2CP-1, assembly GCF_000022145.1. Classification (NCBI taxonomy): domain Bacteria; kingdom Pseudomonadati; phylum Myxococcota; class Myxococcia; order Myxococcales; family Anaeromyxobacteraceae; genus Anaeromyxobacter; species Anaeromyxobacter dehalogenans. The sequence continues at coordinate 861,734 of NC_011891.1, read as the reverse complement.
TGATGGAGGGGCTCGGCTACGGCGGCGGCTACCGATACCCGCACAACTTCGAGGGCCACTACGTGGCCGAGGAGTACCTGCCCGACGCGCTCCGTGGCGAGCAGGTGGTCCAGCTCTCCGAGAATGGCCTGGAGAAGGCGCTGGGCGAGCGGCTCCGGGCGCTGCGGGAGAAGGCCGGGAAGTAGGGCGGCGCGGCCCGTCCTCGGCTAGGCTGCCCCGATGCTCCTGTACCTGCACGGCTTCGCCTCCGGGCCCTCCTCGACCAAGGCCCGCGCGCTGGCCTCGCGCTTCGCGGACGCGGGCGTCCACCTGGAGACGCCGGATCTCACCCCCGGTGACGACGGCTTCGAGCGCTCCTCGCCGTCCTCCATGCTGGCGATCGCGGAGCGGCTGCTCGACGAGGCGGCGCCGCCGCACGCGATCATCGGCAGCTCGCTGGGCGGCTACCTCGCGGCGGTGGCGGCCTCGCGCGATCCGTCCATCGAGCGGCTGGTGCTGATGGCCCCGGCGTTCCGGCTGTTCGAGCGCTGGTCGCGCCGCCTCGGGCCGGCCGACCTCGAGGGCTGGCGCGCGCGGGGGCTCGAGGTGGACCACTTCGCCTCCGGCCGGAGGCGGCGCCTCGGGTGGCAGTTCTTCGAGGACGCCCAGGGCTGGCCGGCGTTCCCCGAGGTGCGGGTGCCCACGCTCTGCATCGCCGGCCGGCGCGACGAGACCATCCCGCTCGAGGACGTGGCCGCGTTCGTCGCGCGCACGCCGGGCGCGCGCCTCGTCGAGGTGGACGACGGGCACGAGCTGACGGGCTCGCTCGACCTCATCTTCGAGGAGGCGCGGGCGTTCCTGCGGCCGGTGACCGGACGGTAGCGGCGGGAGCAGGGAGGGGCCCCAGCCGCAGGCTGGGGAGGGGTGTAGCCCCTCCACGCGGGGACCGCTCGCGCGCCCGCGCAGGCAGGCGCGAGCGGTCACGGGCCCGCGGAGCCAGGGATGGGGCCCCGACGGCTCTGCCGGCGGGGCGGGGACGCAGTGCCCGTCCTACTTGTGCGCGTGGACCCGGGCGAAGCGGGCCTCGTCCGTCGCGTGGCACTTGCGACACGAGGCGAGGTCCGGGAGCACCAGCCCGGCCGCCACCGCCTTCGCCCGGTCGCGCATCACGCTCGCGGTCCAGTAGTCGCCGCCGTTCCCGTGGCAGCCCTCGCAGTCGAGCCCCTTCTGCGCGTGCGGTGACGCGGACCACGACTCGAACTGCACCCGGTGGCACATCTTGCACTTCTGCGGGCCGACCTTGGCGTGCGCGGCCGCCGCGGGGGCGGGCGCCGGCGCGGGGGCGGGCGCGGCCTGCACCGGCGCGGGCGCCGGGGACGGCGCCGGGGCCGGCGCGGGCTTGGCGGTGTCGGACGGCTTCGCGGTCTCGGCCGGGCGCGGCGCGGGCCGCGGCGGCGGCGTCACGGTCGGCGCGGCCGGCAGCTCCGCCGGTCGCGGGGCGGGCGCAGGCTGGGCCTGCGGCGCGGGCTGCTCGGCGGGCGCGGGCGCGGGCGGCGTCACCTCCGGCGCGGGCGCCGGCGGCACGGCGGAGGGCGCGGGGGCGCTCGGATACGCCGGCGCGGGCGCCTCCTTCTTGTCGGAGCAGGCGAGGACGGTGAGGACGCCCATCACCGCGACGGCGATGCGCAGATCGATGCGGGCCATGTGTTCCTCCGTGAGCGGGGGAGTGTAGCCGATGCACGGCGGAGAGGGGGGAGTGGCTGCTAGACTCCGCGCGTGCTCGTCGAGGTCGCCGTCGCCGCCGCGGTCCGCGGCACCTTCACCTACCGCGTGCCGTCGTCGCTCGCGGCGGAGGTGGCGCTCGGGCAGCGCGTCGCGGTGCCGTTCGGGAGGAGCCGGCGGGCCACGGGCTACGTGGTCGGCTTCCCCGCCGCGCCGCCCGAGGGGTTCGAGCTGCGCGACGTGGTCGAGGTCCTCGATCGGTTCCCGCCGTTCACGCCGAAGCTGGTGGAGCTGCTGCGTTGGGCCGAGGAGTACTACCTCGTGCCGCCCGGCGAGCTCCTGCGGGCCGCGCTGCCGCCCGGCCTGAACGCGCGCCGCGGGGCGCCGGCCCCGACGCGGCGCGGGGTGGAGTACGCCGCCCCGGCGGCCGACGCCGCCGCGTCGCTCGGCGCGCTGGGCCGCGCCGCCGCGCAGCGCGCGATCCTCGAGTACCTGCTCGCCCGCGGACGGATCCCGGTGGAGGAGCTGCGCGCCGCGTTCCCGCGCGGGCGCCCCGCCCTCTCCGCGCTCGCGAAGCGCGGGCTGGTGACGCTCGAGACCGAGACGCCGGTCGCGACCGCGGGCGTGCTCCCCGCGAGCGCGGCCGCGCCGGCGGCGCTCACCGCGGCCCAGGCGGCGGCGCTGGCGGAGATCGACGCGGCCGCCGGCACGTTCCAGGCCTTCCTGCTCCACGGCGTCACCGGCTCGGGCAAGACCGAGGTCTACCTGCAGGCCATCGCCCGCGCGCGCGCCGCCGGGCGCGGCGCGCTGGTGCTCGTCCCGGAGATCGCGCTCACCCCGCAGCTCTCCGGCCGCTTCCGCGCGCGCTTCGGCGACGACGTGGCGCTGCTCCACTCCGGGCTGTCCGACGCCGAGCGCCACGCCGAGTGGCTGCGCCTCCGCCGCGGCGAGGCGCGGATCTGCGTCGGCGTGCGCAGCGCCATCTTCGCGCCGGTGCAGGACCTGGCGGTGCTGGTGGTGGACGAGGAGCACGACGGGAGCTTCAAGCAGGAGGACGGCCCGGCCTACCACGCCCGCGACCTCGCGGTGGTGCGCGCGAAGCGCGAGGACGCGGTGCTGATCCTGGGCTCCGCCACCCCCTCGCTGGAGACGCTGGAGAACGCGCGCCGCGGCCGGTACCGCAAGCTCGACCTGCCCGCCCGCATCGACGACCGCCCCATGCCCGACGTGGAGCTGGTGGACCTGTCGAAGCTGCGGCGCGCCGGCGTGACCGGGCTGCCCGGCCTGCTCTCGCCGCGGCTTTGCGCCGCCCTGGAGGACACCCTCGCGGCCGGCCAGCAGGCCATCGTGTTCCTCAACCGCCGCGGGTACGAGACGCTGGTGGTCTGCGAGGTCTGCGGCGCCGAGGCCCGCTGCCCGGACTGCTCGGTGTCGCTCACCCACCACGCGCGCCGTGGCGTCCTCATGTGCCACTACTGCGGCCGGACAGAGCCGATGAGCGCGCGCTGCGCCGCGTGCGGCGGGGTGCGCTTCGGCGTGGGCGTCGGCACCGAGCAGGTGGAGGAGGCGGTGCGCTCGCTGCTGCCGCGCGCGCGGGTGGCGCGGCTCGATCGCGACGTGGTCTCGAGCGCCGACGACACCGCCGCGGTGCTGGCGCGGTTCGCGCGCCGGGACGCCGACGTGCTGGTGGGCACGCAGATGGTGACGAAGGGTCACGACTTCCCCGGCGTCACCCTGGTCGGCGTGGTGCTCGCCGACACCGCGCTGGCGCTGCCGGACTTCCGCGCCGCCGAGCGCACCTTCCAGCTCCTCACCCAGGTGGCCGGGCGCGCCGGGCGCGGGGCCGAGGCCGGGCGGGTGATCGTGCAGACGTTCAACCCCGCCACCCCGGCGGTCGCGCTCGCCGCCACCCACGACTACGCCGCGTTCGCGGAGGGTGAGCTGGAGCGGCGCCGCGCGTTCGGTTACCCGCCCTACGGGCGGATGATGGCGGCGCGGGTGGAGGGGACCGAGGACGGCGCGCGCCGCACCGCCGAGGCGCTGGCGCGGGCGGCCCGGCCGGCGCTGGCCGGCGAGGTGGCCATGCTCGGCCCGGCGCCGGCCGCCATCGAGCGGATCCGCGGGAAGAGCCGCTGGCACCTGCTGTTCCGCGCCCCCTCGCCGCCGTCGCTGTTCCGGGTCCACGCCGCGCTGGCGCGGGTGGCGCAGCGGCCGCCCGGCGGCGCCGCGATCCGCTTCGACATGGACCCGTACTCGATGTTGTAGGTCCGGCACGCACGCCCGCCGGCGGCGCGGCGGCGGCTTGGTCGCCCGGCGAGCCCGATCCATAATCCCCGCGCTTGCCCCGGATCCTCCTGGTCGACGACGACATCGCCGAGATATCGGCCGTGAAGCGCGTGCTCCTGCGCGCGGGGCACGCGCCGGCGCTCGCCACCAGCGCCGCCGACGCCCTCGCCGCGCTGGAGGGTGCCGCGCCCGACCTCGTCGTGCTCGCGGCCGCGTGCGACGGCGGCGAGGCGCTGGCGCTGGCGCGGCGCGTGGCGGAGGACGCGGCGACCGCCCACGTCCCGATGATCATCGTGGGCGAGGCCGACCCGCTCCCGCGCGGCGCCCGGCGCCTGCCGCGCCCCATCGACCCGGCGCAGCTGCAGGAGGAGGTCGCGGCCCGGCTCGGACCTTCGGCCGCCGCCCCCGCGCCGCGGTCCTCTGCCCCGGCGGCGCCCGCGCGCCCCGGCCCGGCGAGCGGCGCCGGGACGGATCCCGGCGCCGCGCGGCGCGCCGCCGCCGAGGCGCTGCGCGCGCGGGCCGAGGAGCTGCGCCGGAGCGGCGGCGGCTCCGCCGTGCCGGCGCCACCGCCCCGCGCCGCGGCGACCGCCGCACCGAAGCCGGCCGTGCCGGGACCGGCCGCGCGCCCCGCGGTGCCGGCCGCGTCGCCGGCCGGGCGTGGCGCGCCGGAGCCCGCGCCGAAGCGGGCCGCCTCCGCCGCCCCCGCGGGCCCGCGCGCGCCGGCCCGCTCCGGGCGCCCCGGCGCGACCCCGACCGCCGGCGCGCGGGCGGCGCCCGGCCCCACGGACCGGCTCGATGCGCTCGCCCCGGCCGACGCGCTCGCCGGCGCGCTCGCCGCCGGGCCGGCGACCGGGGGCGACCTCGGCCTCGCCGACGAGGACGGGCTGGACGCGCTGCTGCGCCGGCTCGAGGCAGGCGACGACGTCTCGGGGCCGGAAGAGGCGTCGCCGCCGGACGCGGCCGACCGCGCCGTCCAGGCGCTGGCCGATCTGTTCGACGACGCCCCCCTGCCCGCGCCGGTGCCGGTGCGCGCGCCGCAGTCCGCCGAGGCCCCCCGTCACCGCGAGGCGCGGCGCGCCGACGCCGCGCCACCCCGCGCCCCCGCCGCCGCGGCCTCCCGTGCACCCGCCGTCACCCCTGCCGCCGCGGCCGCGCGCGCGCCCGACGTCGCTCCCGCCCCCACCGCCGCGGCACGCGCCGGGTCGCCCGCGCGACCGGGCGCCGAGCTCCGCGCGGCAGCGGACGCCGCGGCCGCTCGCGCCGCGGAGCCCGACGCCCGGGCCCGCGCCGAGGCCGACCAGGAGGCGCTCCGCGCCCGCGGGGCGGAGGAGAAGGCCGCCGCCGAGGCCGAGGCCCGCCGCCGCGCCGAGGAGGAGCTGCAGCGCGTGCGCGCGCAGCTCGAGGACGAGCGGCGCAGCGCGGAGCAGCGCCTCGCCACGGTGATGGAGCGCGCCGCCGCCGAGGAGTCCGCGGCGGAGGAGCTGCGCCGCGTCGCGGAGGAGGACGCCCGGCGCCGGGCCGAGGAGGAGGAGGAGAAGCTCCGGGCCGCCATCGCGAGCGCGCGCGCCGAGATGGAGGCGCTGCGCCGCCGCGGCGAGGAGGAGGCGCGCCGCCGCGCCGAGGCGGAGGCCGAGCTGCGCCGCCTCGCCGAGCTGTCCCGCCCCCCGGCCGCCGTGCCGCCGCGGGCGCCCGCCGGGTTCCCGTTCCCACCCGCGCCGCCCGTGCCCGCGCCGGAGCCGTTCCTGCCGAGCTTCGAGCCGCCCGCGGCGGCGGCCCCCGCCCCTGCCGACCCGGCCGAGGACGCCGCCCGCCGCCGCGTGGCCGCGCTCCGCGGCGCCGCCCCCGCTTCCCCCGCGCCCCGGCCCGCCGCCGCGCCCGCAGCCGACGACGACGCGGCGCCCGCGCCGCCGCCGGCCGAGCTGCGCGCCGGCACGCTCGCCGACCTCCCCGCGCCGCGCCTCCTCGCGCTCGCCGCCCGCGTTCGGCTCGCGGGCCGGCTCGACTTCCAGGGCGAGCTGGCGCGCTCGCTGTGGTTCGAGGACGGCCGCGTGGTGGGCGCCTCCAGCGCGGATCCCGCGGAGCGCGTCGAGGAGCTGGCGCTGCGCTTCGGCCTCGTCACCCGCGACCAGCACCGGCTGGTGGCGGCGGCCGCCGCGGCGCTGCCCACCCGCCGCGCCGCGCTGCTGCTGCTCGAGCGCGGCTTCCTGAAGCCGACCGAGCTCACCGGCCTCGCCCGGCGCCGCACCGAGGAGGTGGTCTCCGGCGTCTTCGCCGACGGCGCCGCCCGGTTCCGCTGGGTCGCGCAGGCGGTCCCGGCGGACGAGCGCACCGCGCTGGAGCGGGGCCCGCTGGCGCTCGCGGTCGAGGGGGTGCGCCGCCGCTGGCGCGCCGCGGAGGTGGAGGCGCTGCTGGGAGGGCCGGGCACGCTGCTCGGGCCGGCCGAGGACGCGCCGGACGAGACGGAGCTCGGGCTCTCGGCCGAGGAGCGGCGCGTGGTGGCGCTCGCCGACGGCCTGCGCACGCTCGACGAGATCGTCCAGGAGAGCCCGCTCGACGGCCTCTCCACCCGCCAGGCGCTCGCCGCGCTGGTGGCGGTGGGCGCCCTGTCCGTGCGGCTGTTGCAGACCGGCCGGCCGGCGCCGGCCTCCGACGCCATCGATCTCGCCCGCGTCCGGGAGAAGCTCGATCAGGTCCGGCGCGCCGACTACTTCACGGTCCTGGGCGTGGGCCGGCTCTGCACGCCGCACGAGGTGCGGGACGCGGCGGACCGGCTGGCCGCCGAGCTCCACCCGGAGCGCTTCGCGGCGCTGCGCGATCCCGCGGTCACCGAGGCGCTGCAGGAGATCCAGCAGGTGGTGCTCGACGCGCGCGACGTGCTGGCCGACGATCGCCTGCGCCAGGAGTACCTGCGCGGGCTCGGCGACGCCCGCTGATCGGCCGGGCGAGCGCCTCCGGGCGCCCGATTCCGCGGGGATGCGCGGCGGCCCCTTCCCCGTTAGATGTGGGATCCGGTAGAAGGTGCTCGAATGGTTCGTGAAATCGTCATCTGGCCCGACCCCATCCTGAAGGAAGTCGCCCATCCCGTGGACCGGGTGGACGACGGCATCCGCCGCCTCCTCGACGACATGGCCGAGACCATGTACGCCGCGGACGGCGTCGGCCTCGCCGCCCCCCAGATCGCGGTGAAGAAGCGCGTCATCGTGATCGACACGTCCCCCCGCCAGGAGGGGCAGACGCTCATCCACCTGGTGAACCCGGAGATCGTCCGCGGCGAGGGCGAGCTCACCTACACCGAGGGCTGCCTGTCGATCCCCGGCGAGGCCGAGGACGTGGACCGCTTCGCGCGCGTGTGGGTGCGGGCGCTCGACTACCACGGCAAGCCGTTCGAGCTGGAGGCGGAGGGGCTGCTCGCGGTGGCGCTGCAGCACGAGACCGACCACCTGAACGGCACCGTGTTCGTGGACCACCTCTCCAGCCTCAAGCGCGAGCTCATCCGCAAGCGGATGAAGAAGCTGAAGGCGCAGCGCGCCGCCGAGCCCGCCGCCGAGGTGAAGACCGCGGCGCGGCACGAGTCGGCGCTGTAGCGCGTCCGGCGGCCCGCGCCGGAACGAGAGACGGCAGGCCCCGCGCGCGGGACCTGCCGTTCTCGCGTCTCGGGGGCGTGGCCCTGGCTACAGCTCGCCGATGGGCAGCACCTTCCGCCCGTAGACCTCGTTCAGGATCTGCGCCGCGCCCAGGTAGATGGCGCCCAGGCCGCAGGCGATGCCCTCGTACCCGGCGATGCGGGTGATGGTGGCGTTGCCGGTCGCGTCGCCCAGGCCGAGCAGGATGAACAGCACCACCAGCGCGAAGAAGACCAGCATGATGGTGCGGTTCATCTTGAGCGTCGCGATGAAGAGCACGATCGAGAACAGGCCCCAGATGAACAGGTAGGCGGCCATGGCGTTCTTGTCCGAGGCGTCGGCGATCCCGAAGCGCGGCATGACGATGAGCGCCACCAGCGAGATCCAGAAGAAGCCGTACGACGTGAACGCCACCATGCCGAACGTGTTCTTCTTCTTCCACTCCATCACGCCGGCGATGATCTGGGCGAGGCCGCCGTAGAACAGGCCCATCGCCAGGATCATGCTGCCGATGCCGATGATGCCGGCGTTGTGCAGGTTGAGCAGCACGGTGGTGAGCCCGAAGCCCATCAGCCCCAGCGGCGCGGGGTTCGCGGTGGTGTCCTTGATGACCGTCTCCGCCAGCGCCGCCGCCTGGCCAAGATCGATGCTGGGGATCTGGGGGATCGCCTTCGCCGTCTGCACGTCCTTCATTCCGTCGCCTCCGGGATCGGGTGGGTTCCGGAGCCCATAGCACGTGTTGCGCAATGATTTGAACGGCGGACGCACTTTTATGCGCAATCCACCTGACATGCGTCAAATGAAATGGAAGGCTGCGGTCGACGTCTCGCCGCAGCGCACGGGATGCGCGCACGGGCTGCGGACGCGCCCCGGCGCGGCGCGGGTTTCGCGCAGCCGGTGCGCCGCGGGCGCGACGGGGTGCGCGCGCGCGACCGCGCGCCGCGGGCGGCGCCGCGGGGCGCGAACGTGAACGGTGGGTGAACGGAGGGCGGCGCCCGCGCGCGGCGGGCGCCGCGTCGACGACGCTACAGCCGCTCGTCGATGGCGCGGTTCGACATCGCGTCCGCGAGCGTGTTCTCCTCGCGCGGCACGTGCCGGACCTGGATGCGGTCGAAGCCGGCGATGAGCGCGCGCGCCTCGTCGTGGAGCGGGCGGAGGTGATCCGCCTTCACCGCGTAGTCGCCGGCGAGCTGCTTCACCATCAGCTCGGAGTCGGACAGCACCTCGAGCTCCTTGATGCCCATGGCCTTGGCGCGCTTCAGCCCGAGGATGAGCCCCATGTACTCGGCGACGTTGTTGGTGGAGTCGCCCAGGAACTTGCCGATCTTCGCCACGATGTGGCCGTCGGCGTTCACGATGACCGCGCCGGCGCCGGCCGGGCCGGGGTTGCCGCGCGCCGCGCCGTCGGTGAACAGGCGGGTGCACCGGGCCGCCTCGGCGGCGGCCGCGGCGTCGGCGGCGGCGCGCTCGGCGGCCTCGCGCTCGGCGCGCTCCTTCTTGCGCCGGTCGCGCTCCGCCTTGGAGAGGTCCATCGCCTCGTCGAGCTCGGCGGCCGCGCGCTGCGCCGCCTTCTCGACGTCGGACACCTTGCGGACCTTGATGCCCTTCGAGCCCGCGCCCGGGGCCGGCTCGCGCGCCTTCTCGGCCTCCTCCACCCGGTCGGCGGCGGCGGCGAGCAGCCGCCCGAGCGCGTCGCGGTCGTAGCCCGGGTACCGGGCGCGCGTCCGCGGGAGCTCCTCGTTGGCGGCGATGAAGCGGAGCAGCTCCGCGAGGACGGCCTTGGCCACGGCTAGGCCGGCGGCGGCGCCGGCGGGTTGACCGCCTCGGCCGCGTAGATGATGCGGTGGCAGTTCGGGCAGGTCTCGATCGAGTTCGCCCGCTGCAAGGTGATGGCGAGCTGGGGCGGGATGTGCCGGTGGCAGCCGTCGCAGGTCATGCCGATCACCTGCGCGACCGCCACGCCGGCCCGGCGCCGCTTGATGTTCTCGTACTTCGAGAGCAGCCCGGGGTCCACGCGCTTCACCGCCTCGGCGCGCCGGGCGTCGAGCTCGGCCAGGCGCTGCTGGGCGGCCGCCTGCCGCTCCTCGAGGCCCTTCAGCTCCGCCTCGTTCGCCTCCTCGCGCTCGGCCAGCGCGTCGGCCTTGCCCTCGAGCGTCTTCTGGAGCTCGCCGGCGCTCGCGACCAGCGCCTTGATCTGCTCGGACTGGCCGTCGTTCGTCTTCTTCGCGATGTCGATCTCGCGGGAGAGCGCGGCGTACTCGCGGGGCGTCCGGATCTCGCCCAGGCGGCCCTCCCACTTCTTGACCTTGTCCCGCTCCATCGCGAGGAGCGACTCGAGCTGCCGGCGCTCGCGCTCGTTCCCCTCGACGCGGGACTTCTCCTCGTCGTAGGCCCTCCGGGCCTCGGCGACCCGCTGGTCGATCTCGGCGCGCTTCGCCGGGAGGGTCTCCAGCTCAGCCCTGACCTCGTTCGAGTCGAGGTCGATCTGCTGCAACTCCTCCAGCGTCTTCAGCTTCTCACGCAGCGACGACAATGCCGTTCTCCCGTTCTCCCTGCTGGTTGCGACGAGTGGGCCCACCAGGATTCGAACCTGGATCGCATCGGTTATGAGCCGAGCGCTCTGACCGTTGAGCTATGGGCCCGAGGCCCCGGCAGGCACCCTCTATCATATTCGCGTCGCCCGAGACGGGGTCGATCAGCTCTCCACGAAGCTCTTGAGCCGCTTCGACCGCGACGGGTGGCGCAGCTTCCGCAGCGCCTTCGCCTCGATCTGGCGGATGCGCTCGCGTGTGACCTCGAAGTCCTGGCCGACCTCCTCGAGCGTGTGATCGCTCTTCTCGCCGATGCCGAACCGCATGCGGAGCACCTTCTCCTCGCGCGGGGTCAGCGTGGCGAGCACCTTCCTGGTCTGCTCGGCCAGGTTCATGTTGATGACCGCGTCCGACGGGGAGACCAGCGACTTGTCCTCGATGAAGTCCCCGAGGTGGCTGTCCTCCTCCTCGCCGATGGGCGTCTCGAGCGAGATGGGCTCCTTCGCGATCTTCAGGACCTTGCGGACCTTGTCGAGCGGGAGCTCCATCTTCTCGGCGATCTCCTCCGGCGTCGGCTCGCGCCCCAGCTCCTGCACCAGGTAGCGGCTGGTGCGGATGAGCTTGTTGATGGTCTCGATCATGTGGACCGGGATGCGGATGGTCCGCGCCTGGTCCGCGATGGCGCGCGTGATCGCCTGGCGGATCCACCAGGTGGCGTAGGTCGAGAACTTGTAGCCGCGCTTGTACTCGAACTTGTCGACCGCCTTCATCAGGCCGATGTTCCCCTCCTGGATCAGGTCGAGGAACTGCAGGCCGCGGTTCGTGTACTTCTTCGCGATCGAGACCACCAGGCGCAGGTTCGCCTCGACCAGCTCGGTCTTGGCGCGCTCCGCCTTCCGCTCGCCGTCGCCGATCATGCGGTAGGTCCGGCGCAGCTCCTCCACCGGCACCTCCGCCTCCTCCTGCACGCGCAGGATCTTGCGGCCGGCCGAGCGCAGCGTGCGGTCCAGCTCCTCCACCTCGTCGAGCGCGCAGCGGAGCTTCTTCGCGAGCTTCTTCCGCTCGGCCTCGTCCTCGCGCGTCTCGCGGAGCAGGCGCCGCAGGTCCTTCACCGGCACGCCGGTGCGGCGCTCGCAGTCGAAGAACTCGCGCTCCGCCTCCTCCACGCGCTTGATGAAGCTCTTCAGGCGCAGGACGATCCGGTCGATCTGCTTCTTGTTGAGCTGGATCGCCTCGAGGTTCTCCATCATCTCCGCCTCGATGGCGCGGATCTCGCCCTTCAGCTCTTTGCGCTTCACCTCGGAGAGCTTCTTGCCGCCCTGGAGCGTCTCGCGGACCTTCGCGACGTCGCGCTCCAGCTTGCGGATCCGGTCGATGTGCTTCAGCACGTGCTCGACCTTGCGCTCCTCCTCCTTCGGGATGCGGGGCTTCTCCGGCTCGGCGCCCTCGGCCGGCGCGGCGCCGTCGCCGGCCTCGGCCTCGGCGTCGCCCTGACCCTCCGGCGCCTCGGCGGCCTCGTCCAGCTCCTCCTCGGGCTCCTCCGCCTCGGCCTGCTGCTCGTCGCCGGCGTCCTTGATGATCTCGCGGACGCGGATCTTGCCCTTGCGGAGCCGCTCGCCCAGCTCGAGGATCTCGCGGATGGCGATCGACGACGAGAGCACCGCGCCGAGGATCTCCTTCTCGCCCTCCTCGATGCGCTTCGCGATCTCCACCTCGCCCTCGCGCGTGAGGAGGGAGACGGACCCCATCTTGCGCAGGTACATGCGCACCGGGTCGTTGGACTTGCCGTAGCCGGCGTCGTCCTCCTCCTCCTTCTCCTCCTCGGCGTCCGCCTTGGCCTCGGGCTCGGGCGGCTTGTCCGGGAGCTTCATCTTCTTCTCGGCGCCGTCCACGACCTCGATGTCGTGCTCGCCGAACATCGACATGACGTCGTCGATCTGGTCCGAGCCGATGTCCGAGGGCAGCGCGTCGTTCACCTCGTCGTAGGTGAGGAAGCCCTTCTCGCGCCCGCGCGCCATGAGCTCCTTCACCTCGGACCGCTCGGTGATGTCGCTCATGTCGTCCTGCGGGAGCTCGTCGAGCTCGTCGTCGTCGTCGTCGTCGGCGTCCGCCTCGGCGCGCTCGGTCTCGGGCTCGGCCTCGTCGGTGGGGCGACGGTGCTTGCCGGGGCGACCCGCCGGGCGGGCGGGCTCGGCGGCCGCAGCCTCGGGCGCCTTCTTGCGGGCCTTCTCGGGCTTCTCGCCGGCCTTCTCGTGCCGCTCGGCCTTCTCGGGCTTCTCGACCTTCTCCGGCTTCTCGCGCTCGGCCTTGGCGCGCTTGACCGGCGGCTTCGCCACCGCGCGCGCAGGCGCCCTGGGCGCGGGCTTGGCCTGGCGCTCTTCCTTGCGGCCGCCGGCCTTCGCCTTCTGCTTCGGCGCTGCCTTCTTCACGTGCTTCTTCGCGGCGTGGCCCTTCGTGGTCATCGGCTTCGGCTCCTTCGACGGCTCGGCGGCCCGGTGGTGCTCTTTCGTAACGTTTTTCGGCCGGGTGAGCCCGGCCAATGTATCCAGAATGCTTCGGAGCTTGCCTTTCATCCGGGACGTTCCAGGGAACGCAAGCGTCTCTGCAGGTCGCGGCGCTGGTTGATGAGGCGCTGGGCGGTCACGTCCAGCCCGTCCGCCGCGGCGCTGCCGGCCTTGGTGACCCGCCGCAGCGCCTCCCCGTACTCCTGGTCGAGGCGCTCCAGCGTCGCCTTGACCGCCGCCTTCCGGAGCTCGCGCTCCGCCTCCTCCGGCCTCGGCCGGCCGGGCCCCACCAGCGTGCGGAACCGCCGGGCCGTGGCCTCGTCGGCGCCGGAGGACAGCCGCGCCAGCGCGTCGTCGAGCGCGACCGGCCCGCGCACCAGGTCGCGGGCCAGGTCCGCCAGCGGCCCGGGCGGCAGGAGCTGCGGAAGGCGCTCCTCCTCCGCCACCGGCCCCAGATCGGGGAAGGCGGCCAGCAGCGCCAGCGCGTCCGCGGCCGGGCCGGGCAGCAGCACCCGCACCCTGGCGTGGGCGGACGGCCCACCGCGCGCCGGCCCCGCGGACGGGGCGGGGCGGGATGGGGCGCCCGAGGGCCGCTCCGGGTGACCCGTCGGGGCGGGCGCCGGGACGCCCGGCCGCCGCCGCTCGGCGGACAGCTCGGTCCTGAGCGCACCCGGGTCGAGGTCGAGCCGGCGCGCGATCATGTCCTCGAAGACGGAACGCGCGAGACCCTCCGGCATCATCCGCACGAACGGCTCGAGCTCGCGAACCGCGGCGAGCTTCCGCTCGAGCGCGGCCTCCCGCGGCCGGTCGCCGCACGCCCGCTCGACCGCCCGGTCCACCAGGAACTCCGAGAGGGGGACGGCGGCCGCCAGCAGCGCGTCGACCCCGGCGCGCCCGTTCGCGCGGGCGTACTCGTCGGGATCGCTCTTGCCCGCGGCGGACGGGAGCACCGCCACCTTGCCGGCCATGCCCGCCGGGAACAGCGCCTGCGCGGCCTTGGCCGGCGCGGCCAGGCCGGCCACGTCGCCGTCGAACAGCACGGCGACCTCGCGGCAGTCGCAGCGGGAGAGCAGCTCCACGTGCTCGGGGGTGAGGGCGGTGCCGCACACCGCCACCGCGCCGGTCACGCCCACCTGGTGCAGCCCGATCACGTCGAAGTAGCCCTCGACCAGGACCGCGCTGCGCGTCTTGCGGATGGTCTCGCGGGCCAGGTCGAGGCCGTAGAGCACCTTCGACTTCTTGTAGAGCGGGGTCTCGGGCGTGTTGATGTACTTCGCGCCCTGCTCCTCGCCGAGCGCGCGCCCGCCGAAGCCGATGACCTGCCCGTCCATGCCGGCGATGGGAAACATCAGGCGGTTGCGGAAGCGGTCGTACGTGCCGCCGCCGTCCCTCTCCCTCTCGATGACCAGCCCGGCGCGCTGCAGCGCCGCGACCCCGATGCCCTTCTCCTTCAGCCGCGGCGCGAGGTCGTTCCACGCGTCGGCCGCCACCCCCAGCCGGAAGCGCCGGACCGACTCCTCGGTGACGCCGCGCCGCTCGAGGTACGCCCGCGCCGGCGCGCCGAAGCGGCTGGCGAGCCGCGCCGCCCAGTAGCGCGCGGCGGCGTCGCTCGCGGCGAGGACCTCGTTGCGCTCCTTGCGCTTCGCCCTCGCCTCGGCCGAGTCCTCCTCGGCCGCCTCCGGGATCTCGACGCCGACCTCCTGCGCGAGCGCCCTGACCACCTCGGGAAACTCCTTCCCCTCGAGCCGCTGCAGGAACGTGAAGACGTCGCCGTACGCCCCGCAGCCGTAGCACTTGAAGTGCTTGTCCTCGGGGTAGACGTGAAAGCTCGGCGTCCGCTCCCCGTGGAAGATGCAGTTGCCCTTCCACGTCCTGCCCGATCGCTTCAGCTCCATGTGGCGGCCGATCACGGCCACCACGTCGACGCGCTCGCGGATCTGGTCGATGACCGCGTCGGGGATCAGGTTGCGCCTCCGCTACCGCTCGCGGCACGCACGGCGCCCGGCCACCGCCGGGCGGCCGCGGCCGCCTCACCGCCCGGCCTACTTTCCGGCGAGGCGCGCCTTCACCATGTCGCTGACGGCCTTCCCCTCGGCCCGGCCCTGCACCTCGGGCAGGAGCGCCTTCATGACGGCGCCCATGTCCTTCGGCCCCTGCGCCCCGGTCGCCTGGACGGCCGCGTCCACCTTCGCGCGGAGCTCGTCCTCGGTGAGCTGGGCGGGGAGCCAGGCCTGGAGGATCCGGATCTCCGCCTCCTCCTTGTCGACCAGGTCCTGGCGGTTCCCGGCCCGGTACTGCTCGACCGAGTCGCGCCGGCGCTTGATCTCGGAGGCGATCACGCCCTGCACGCCCGCGTCGTCGAGCGGCTTCATCAGCTCGATCTCGCGGTACTTCACGGCGCTCTTCAGCATGCGGACCACGCTCAGCTTGAGCGTGTCCTTCTCGCGCATCGCGGACTTGAGGTCCGCGTCGAGCCGTTCCTTGAGCGCCATGGCGATGGCCCCGGCTAGAAGCCCTTGCGCATCTTCTTGAGCGCGCGCTTCTTGGCGGCGAGGGCCTTCTTCTTGCGCTTCACGCTGGGCTTCTCGTAGTGCTCGCGCTTGCGGATCTCCGAGAGGATGCCCGCCTTCTCGCACTGCTTCTTGAAGCGCTTCATGGCGTTCTCGAAGGACTCGCCATCCTTGACACGCACTCCGGTCATTCGTTCCTCGGTCTCGCTGATGAGGTAGGAGCTTTTGCTCGCCCTGAAACATGAGGAGCCGGACATCGCGGATGCCCGGCTCTCCACGCGGCTGAATCGCGGCTAATAGTGGAAAACCCCGCGACTGTCAAGGGTTTCCGGTCTTGGGCGCCGGGGGCTGCAGGTGCCGCCGCTCCAGCACGCCGTAGACCTCGGTCGGGGTCACGTCGGCCGACGCGAGCAGCACGTACAGGTGGTACAGCAGATCGGCGGCCTCGTGCGCCAGGTGGTCCTTCGTGTCCTTGCCGTCGAGGAGCGCCTGGTGCGCCTCGTTCACCTCGTAGGCTTCCTCGATGATCTTCCTGCGGATCCTGGCCGGCGCGGCGAGGAGCTTCTTGGTGTAGCTCTCGGCCGGCGCGGCGTCCGCGCGGCGCGACTCGATGGTGGCCCAGAGCTTCGCGAGGAAGCGTTCGTCTGCCATGGGATCTCCTCTCTCTCCGAGAAGCAGCTGCGCGTCCCGGTGTGACACGCCGGGCCGGTCTGGCGCACGACGTAGAGCACGGCGTCTCCGTCGCAGTCCAGCGCGATCGCGCGGATCTCCTGCACGTGGCCGCTCGTGTCGCCCTTGCGCCAGAGCGACCGCCGGCTGCGGGACCAGTAGGTGGCGCGCCCGCCCTCGGCGGTGGCGACGAGCGCCTCGCGGTTCGCCCAGGCCAGCATCAGGACCGTGCCGTCCTCCTCCTGGGCGATCACCGGGACCAGGCCGCGATCGTCGAACGCGACCCGGCCGAGCAGGCGGGCGAGCGAGCGGGTGGGGCGGCTCACGGCCGCACCTCGATCCCGCGCGCCAGGAGGAAGGCCTTCGCCTCCTGCACGGTGTGCTTGCCGTCGTGGAAGATCGAGGCGGCCAGCGCCGCGTCGGCGATCTGGAGCCCCTCGGCGAGGTGCTCGAGCGTGCCGACGCCGCCCGAGGCGATCACCGGGACGGTCACGGCCGAGCAGACCTGCTCCAGCAGCTCGAGGTCGTAGCCCGCCTGCGTGCCGTCGCGATCCATCGAGGTGAGGAGCAGCTCGCCCGCGCCGCGCGCCGCCACCTCGCGCGCCCAGGCGATGCCCTCCACGCCGGTGGGCTTCGACCCGCCCGCCACGTAGACCTCCCACTCCTGGCGGCCGGCGCCGCGGGGCCGGCGCTTCACGTCGATGGCCACCACCAGCGCCTGCGCGCCGGCGAGGCGCGAGAGCCGGTCCACCAGGTCCGGGTCCTTCACCGCCGAGGAGTTCACCGAGACCTTGTCGGCGCCGGCGTGCAGCAGCGCCACGAAGTCCTCCTCGCCGCGCACGCCACCGCCCACCGTGAGCGGCGCGAACACGCGCGCGGCGGTGCGGGTGACGAGGTCGAGGAGCGTGCCGCGGTTCTCCTGCGTCGCGGCGATGTCGAGGTAGGTGACCTCGTCGGCGCCCTGCGCGTCGTAGCGCGCGGCCGCCTCCACCGGATCGCCCGCGTCGCGCAGGTTCTGGAACTTGACCCCCTTGACCACGCGTCCGGCCTTCACGTCGAGGCAGGGGATGATGCGCTTCGCCGGCATGCGGTGCCCTTCCCTCTCCTACTCCGCCGCGGCGCGCACCGCCTCGGCGAGCGCGATCCGGCCCTCGTACAGCGCCTTGCCGACGATCACGCCGGCCAGCCCGGCGGCGCGGCAGGCGCGCACGTCGTCGAGGCCGGCCACGCCGCCCGAGGCGACCACCTGCACGCCGGCCTCGGCCTGCAGCCGCGCCGCGCCCTCGGCGTCCACCCCGGTGAACATGCCGTCGCGGCCGACGTCGGTGTACTCCACCAGCCCGACCCCGGCCTCCTTCACCCGGCGCGCCACCTCGGCCGCGCCGAGCCCGGTGCCCTCCAGCCAGCCGGCGATCTTCACCTCGCCGTTGCGCGCGTCGATGCCGCTGCGCACGCGCCCGGGGAAGCGGGCGCAGGCCTGGCGGACCAGGTCGAGCCGCTCCACCGCCGCGGTGCCGAGCACCACGTACCGCACGCCCAGCTCGAGCACCTTCTCGATGTCCGGCAGCGAGCGCAGCCCGCCGCCCAGCTCCACCTCCGCCCCCGGCACCGCGCAGATGGCGCGGACCGCGTCGAGGTTCACCGGCCAGCCGGCCTTCGCGCCGTCGAGGTCCACCACGTGGATGAGGCTCGCGCCGTCGCGCACCAGCTCGGCGGCCTTCTCGGCCGGGTCGCGCGCGTACACGGTCTTGCGGGCGAAGTCGCCCTTCTCCAGCCGGACCACCTCGCCGCCGATGAGATCGATCGCTGGGATGACGAGCATGGCCCCCGCCTAGGTGGAGACGAACCGCTCGAGCAGGGCCAGGCCCACGCGCTGGCTCTTCTCAGGGTGGAACTGCACCGCGAACAGGTTGCCGCGCTCCAGCGCCGCGCAGAAGTCGCGGCCGTGGTGCGTGAGCAGGGCCGCGCCGGGCGCCTCCGCGGGCGCGGCGTAGGAGTGCGCGTAGTAGACGTAGGCGCCGTCCATGGGCGCGAACAGCGCCGACCCGGGGGCCACCAGCCGCACCTTCGACCAGCCGATGTGCGGCAGCTTCACGCCGCCGGGCAGCCGCGCGATGCGGCCGTCCACCAGGCCGAGTCCGCGGGCCCCGCCCGCCTCCTCGCCCTCGGCGAACAGGATCTGCAGCCCGACGCAGATGCCCAGCACCGGCGTCCCGCGCTCGACCGCCTCCAGGAGCGCGCCGGCCACGCCGCTCCGGCGCATCGCCTCGGCGCAGGCGGGCATCGCGCCCTGCCCCGGCACCACCACCCGGTCGGCGCGGCGGACCGCGTCGGGATCGCGCGTGACCACCACCGCCGCGCCCACCTCGCGCAGCGCGTTCTCCACCGAGCGCAGGTTGCCGGCGCCGTAGTCCACCAGCGCGACGGTGCCGGCCGGGCGGCTCACAGCGTTCCCTTGGTGCTGGGCAGCGCGGTCCCCTCGCGCGCGGTCGCGGCGCGGAGCGCGCGCGCGGTCGCCTTGAAGATCGCCTCGACCACGTGGTGCAGGTTGCGGCCGTAGCGGACGTTCACGTGCACGCAGATGCGCGCGTGGTTCACGAGCGCCTGCAGGAAGTCCTGCGTCAGGTCCACGTCGTAGCCGCCGATGAACTTCTTGCCGCTCGGCAGCTTCGCGTTGAACGTGAGGTGCGGGCGGCCGGAGAGGTCCACCACCGCCTCCACCAGCGCCTCGTCGAGCGGCACCACCGCGTGCCCGTAGCGCGCCAGCCCGGCCTTGTCCTCGAGCGCCTGCCGCAGCGCCTCGCCCAGGCCGATGCCCACGTCCTCGACGGTGTGGTGCGCGTCCACCTGCAGGTCGCCCTTCGCCCGCACCGTGAGCGCCATGCCGCCGTGGCGCGAGATCTGGTCGAGCATGTGGTCGAAGAACGGGAGCCCGGTCGAGATCGCCGCCTCGCCCGGCTCGAGCCGGAGCTCCACCGCGACGTCGGTCTCCTTGGTCCGCCGCGCCACCGCCCCGCGGCGCGCGGCCGCCCCCGCGCGCGGGGTCTTCACCGCCGCCCGCCGGCTCATCGACGCGCCCCCCCGGCCGCGGCGCGCGCGCGGGGCGCCCCCGACGCGCCGGCCGCCTTCGCCTTCGCCGGCGCCACCCGGCGGGCCCGCGCGGACGCGCGCTTCGCCACCCGCACCTCCACCGCGCGCCAGTGCCCCTCCAGCCCCTCGGCCCGCGCCAGCGCCTCGACCGACGGTGCCAGCGCGGCGAGCGCCGCGGGCGTCAGGTCGAGCACGCTCATGCGGCGGCGGAACGTCGCCACCGACAGCGGCGAGGCGAACCGGGCGGTGCCGGCGGTCGGGAGCACGTGGCTCGGGCCGGCCAGGTAGTCGCCGACCGCCTCCGGGGTGGAGCTGCCCACGAACACCGCGCCGGCGCGCGAGATCCGCTTCACGAGGCCGGCCGCGCCGCGGGCGTGCAGCGCCAGGTGCTCGGGCGCGAACGCGTCGGCGAGCCGCACCGCCTCGGAGAGGCCGCGCGTCACCACCACCGCGCCGCGCTCCTCGATCGACCGCCCGGCGATCTCCCGGCGCGGCAGGTCGGCGAGCTGGCGCTCCACCGCCGCCAGCGCCGCCCGCGCCAGCGCGGCCGACGGCGTCACCAGCACCGACACGGCCCGCACGTCGTGCTCGGCCTGCGCGAGCAGGTCGCTCGCCACCTCGGCCGGATCCGCCGCCGCGTCCGCGAGCACCAGGATCTCGCTCGGCCCGGCGATCATGTCGATGTCCACGCGCCCGAACACCAGCCGCTTCGCGGCGGCCACGTACGCGTTGCCCGGCCCGCAGATCTTGTCCACCGCCGGCACCGTGGCGGTGCCGTACGCCAGCGCCGCCACCGCCTGCGCGCCGCCGACCTTGAACAGGCGCGCCACCCCGGCCACGTGGCAGGCGGCGAGCGTCCAGCGGTCCATCTCGCCGCTGCCCTTCACGCCGGGGGACGTCACGACGATCTCCCGGACGCCGGCCACGCGGGCCGGAACGGCGGTCATCAGCACCGAGGAGGGATAGCGGGCCGTCCCCCCCGGAACGTACAGGCCGACGCGCTCCAGCGGGCGGACGACCTGCGACAGCGTCGCACCCGCGGCGTCGCGACGGGCCGGCACCCGGGCGTCGGTCTCGCGGCGATGGAAGTCGGCGATGCGCCGGGCGGCGAGCGAGAGCGCACGACGCGCCGCGGCGGGGAGGCCGCGGTACGCGGCGGCGAAGTCGGCCGGGCCGAGCGCCAGGCCGGCGGCGGAGCCCGGGTCCCAGGCGTCGTGGCGGCGGGTGTGCTCGAGCAGCGCCAGGTCGCCGCGGGCGCGGACGTCGGCCACGATGGTGGCGGCGGCCTCGCGCACCGGCGCCTCGTCCTCGTCCGACCCACGGGCGCAGACGCGGGCCCACGCTTCTTGGAAGCCAGGATCGCGGGAATCGAGCTTCAGCACGGCGGAACTCCTCGGGGAACCCGTTCGTATAGACGAAAAGGCCCTGGATGGCGAGGGTCGCGCCTGCCCCGGTCGGCCGCGACCTGCGGCGCACCAGACGGACGCACCGTCCGCATCGGCGCGCGGCGTGTACGGGATTCCCCGGATAGCGAAGATCGGCGGATGGAATAGGCTCCGGTCTCGAAAATTCGCGCGAAGCCTTGGGGGGCCGCGAACGATGACCACCGTGCACGGGGGAGAGCTCTCTCCCCGTGAAGTCGCTCCACCCGCTTCGATGCCGCCGCCGCCCGACCGGCCGGAGATCTCCGCCCTCGCGACGGCCGCCCTCGACGCGGCGCTCGAGGCCATCCCCGCGCCCGCGGTGGTGGTCCGCGCGCCCGCCTCGATCCTGCTCGCGAACGCGCGCGCCCGGACGCTCCTCGCCGCGGACCGCGAGCGGGTGATGGAGGTGCTCCGCGCGCCCCCGGCCGCCGACGCGCGCACGCCCGCCCGCTTCGCGGTCGAGGGCCACCCCGGCCACGCGCTGGTGGTCCTGCCGGACCTGGACGGCGACGCGCGCCATCGCGTGCAGGTGATCTCGCGACGCTGGGGGCTCACGCCGCGGCAGGCCGCCGTGCTGGCCCGCGTGGCGCAGGGCGACACGAACCGCACCGTGGCGTCGCGGCTCGGCTGCTCCGAGAAGACCATCGAGCTGCACGTGTCGGCGCTGCTCGCGAAGACCCGGTGCACCAGCCGCTCGCACCTGGTGGCGACGTTCTGGACCGACCCCTGCGACGGGGCGCGGACCGCGGCCGCCCTGCGCTGACGCCGGTGGCGCGCCGGCCGGCTCGGCCTCCGGCGCCGGCCCTGCTACAGTCCGCCGCGCATGAACGTGCGCACCGACCTGTGGCTCCAGAACCTGCTCGACGAGCGCGACGGCGCCGCGCTGTACGAGGGGCTCGCCCGGCACGAGAAGGACCCCGCCCGCGCGGCGAGCTTCCGGGAGCTGGCCGCGGCGGAGCGGCGCCACGCGCAGGTCTGGGAGCGCAAGCTCCTCAAGGAAGGCGTGGCGGTCCCGCCGGACCGGCCCAGCTCGCGCGTGCGCGCGCTGGTGTGGCTGGCGCGGCGCCTGGGCAGCGCGGCGGTGCTGCCCATGGTCCTCGAGACCGAGGCCGGCGACGCCGACAAGTACGACCAGCAGGGCGGCGAGGCGACGGAGATCGCCGCGGAGGAGCGCGCGCACCGGCAGGTGCTGGCCGGCATGCACGGGCCGGACGCGCCGCAGGGCGCGCGGGCGCTCATCGGCGACCGCGAGCGGTGGCACCGCGGCGGCGGGCGGGCCGGGTCGATCCGCGCTGCGATCTTCGGGATGAACGACGGGCTCGTGTCCAACCTGTCGCTCATCCTCGGGGTGGCCGGGGCGGGCGTCGCGCCGGGCACCGTGCTCGTCACCGGGTTCGCCGGGCTGCTGGCGGGCGCGTTCTCGATGGCGGCGGGCGAGTACACCTCCGTCGCGAGCCAGCGCGACCTCCTCGCCCGGCAGATCGCGCTCGAGAAGCGCGAGATCGAGGAGGCCCCGGAGGAGGAGGCCGCCGAACTCGCGCTCATCTTCAAGCAGAAGGGGCTCTCGACGGAGCAGGCGAGCCGCACCGCCGCCGAGATCCTGAAGAACCCGGAGAGCGCGCTCGACACGCTGGTGCGAGAGGAGCTGGGGCTCGACCCGGAGGACCTCGGCTCGCCTATGGGCGCGGCGGGCTCGTCCTTCGCGATGTTCTCGGTGGGCGCGCTCGTGCCCATCGTGCCGTTCCTGGTGACCTCCGGCACGCCGGCGGTGATCTCGAGCGCGATCCTGGCGGGCGGGATCCTGGCCGGCGTGGGCGGCGCGGTCGGGTTCCTCTCCGGCACGAGCGTGTGGCGATCCGCGCTGCGGATGGCAGGGCTCGCGGCGCTGGCGGCCGGGGTCACCTACGCGGTGGGGCGGATCTTCGGGGCCAGCATCAGCTAGCGGGGCTGCGCCCCGCCCCGCCGAGCCAAGCTCGTCGGGGCCCCACCTGCTGCGCGGGGCCCGTGACCTCGGGCGCGCCTGACGGCGCGCGGCCGTCGGTCGCGACGCTGGCGCTGGACCGCGCCGTCACTCGCCCAGATCGCCCTCGTCCGCGCCGGCGAGCCGTGCCGGCCCTTCCTCCGTGTCCGCCTCGCGCGCGCGCCCGGGCGCCTCGGCCGGCGGCCGCGTACCGCGGCGGCGCGCGTAGTAGCGGGTCACCGAGGGCAGCGAGAAGCGGTTCATGGTCACGCTGTGCGTGGCGATCGCGTTCAGCCGGTCGATGTCGATGAACCACTCCGGCAGGTAGACCGGTCCGACGCAGATCCCCTCCTCCACCAGGTCCCGCACCAGCTCGGCGTCGTCCACGCTCATCTTGCCGGCCAGGAACGCGCGCACCAGCTCCACGTCGCGCTGCTCCAGCGCCGCGCGCAGGAAGTTGAACGTCCGGCAGTAGCCGCGCTGGTAGGCCGCGTCCTTCGTGAACGGCGCGCCGCCCTCCAGCAGCCCGCCGCGGAACACGCGCTCGCTCATGAGCGCCGCCTTCTCCGGCGGGAAGCGCGCCAGCAGGTACCGGTACACCTCGAGGAAGTCGGCGCCCCGCGCCGCCATGTCGATGGCGATGGTCCGCTCGCCGAGCTCGATGTAGCGCTCGTCGGTGATGTGGCCGGTGAGGAACTCGGCCACGATGCCGCCGCCCTCCTGCGACTCGGTGTGGCGGGGGAGGCCCACGCCCAGCACCGGGAGGTGCGGCTGCCGGTAGCCGTTCAGCGAGGTGAGCACGTGCCACAGCCCCTCGTGGTGCGCGAGCGCCCGCACCTGCCGCTCGGAGAAGCGCGCGCCCTTGCGGAGCGTGATGCTGGTGCCCCCCGCGGCGGCGTTGGCGGTGAGCCGGGTCCGGACCACGGCCTTCACGTGCCCGCCCAGCAGCGGGTTGCAGATCTCCGCCACGCGCGCCGCCGCCTGCTCGGCGTCGTGGACCAGCTCCTCGTCGCGCGCGCGCGGGCGCGAGGCCCACATGCGCGCGATGGCGAGGTTGTCCACGTTGTGGTCGGGGAAGCGGTCGCGCGGGTCGCCGTAGATGCGGCGGGAGAGCTCGTAGAAGCGCTTCGTCCCGCGCGCGGCGAGGAGCTGCGCGAGCGCGATGAACTCGTCGCACTTGCGGCGGAGCAGGTCCTCCACCGGGTTCTTGCCGCGCACCTGCCGGCGGATGGCGCGCAGCTCCTTGATCTTCTTCTCCGGCTCGAAGCCGAGCGGCGGGTACTCCGGCCTGGGCAGCTCGCGCGCGCCGCCGCGGAAGAAGCGCTCGTGCACCGCGGGATCCCAGTTGATGGACCGCAGCACGCGGATGGGCCGCTGCGCGCGCAGGATCTCATCGCTGACGCGGCGGAACACGTCGGGCGGCACGCGCGGACGTTACCACGGTCCGCCGGCCGCCCGCCCCGGTCGCGCGCCGGCCGGCGCCCCGCGCCCGCCGCCCGCGCCGGCGGGCGCTTTCGCCGCGGCACGGCCGTTGCTGTCCGTCGCGCCGAGGAGGACGCACGCCATGAACCGAATCGAGTCGATCCACGTCGCACCGACCAGCACGCAGCGCGCGCTGCCCAGCCGCTTCGACGCCGCCCTGCGCGGCGCCGCCGAGGGGCTGGTCCGCGGGGTGGCCGCCACCGTCGAGCTCGCCGCGCCCATCGTCCCGGGCGGCACCATCCTCTCCGCCGCCATCCGCTCCGGCGCCGCGGCCGCCGGCGGCTCGCCGCTCGCCGGGTCCCCGCTGGCCGGCGCGCTCACCGGGTCGCCCGGCGGCGGCGCCGGCGGCGACGTGCTCGACGCCACCCGCGCGCTGCAGCGCGAGGCCCAGACGTTCAACCTCCAGTACCTCCAGCTGCAGGAGCACATGCAGCGGGAGAGCCGCGAGTTCACCGCGGTGTCCAACGTGATGAAGGTCCGGCACGACAGCGCCCGGGCCGCCATCCAGAACATCCACTAGCGAGCGCCCCATGCCCGTCGCCCCGGTGGGCGCGGCCGCCCCGGCCCTCCCGGCCGCCGCGGTCGCGCCGCAGCAGAGCTTCGCGAAGGCGCTCGAGGCGCGCACCGGCCCCGGCCCGGCCGCGCCGCCCGCGCGCGAGCCGCCGCGCCCGACCGCGGGCGCCGCCGCGCTCGCCGCGGTGGAGCGCGCCCAGGCCCGGCTCGATGCGGTGCTCACCGCCGCCCGCTCCGGCCGGACGTTCACCGCCCAGGAGCTGCTCGGGCTCCAGGCCGAGGCGTACCGCACCGTCCAGACCGTGGACCTCGCCGCCAGGCTGGTCGAGCAGGGCGCCCAGGCCGTGAAGCAGGCGCTGAACACGCAGCTCTGAGGACCCGCCATGCGCCTCGCACCCCTCGCGCTCCCGCTCACCCTGGCGCTGGCCGGCTGCTCCGGCGAAGCGCTCCTGCACGGCCTCGACGAGCCGCAGGCGAACGACGTCCTCGTCGCGCTCGACGAGGGCGGGATCGCCGCGGAGAAGGCGCGCGAGGACGGCGCCGACGCCGGCTGGGAGGTGCGCGTCGCCGCGGCCGACGCCGTCCGCGCGCGGCGCGTGCTGGCCGAGCGCGATCTGCCCCGGCAGCGCCCGGCCGGCTTCGACGCCGTGCTCGCGAAGGGCTCGATGGTCCCGACGGCCACGGAGGAGCACGCGCTGTACCTCCACGCGCTCTCGGGCGAGCTCGCGCGCAGCATCGAGGCCATCGACGGCGTGGTGGGCGCGCGCGTGCACCTCGGCCTGCCGCAGGCGGATCCGTTCCGGCCGGGCGAGCGGCCCGCGCCGCGCGCCGCGGTGCTGGTGCGGTGCCGCGCGGCGGCGTGCGCCGCGGTGCGGGCGCTCGAGCCCGGGCTCCGGGCGCTGGTGGCCGGGGCCGCGGACGGGCTCGACGCCGCGGCGGTGTCGGTGGTCTTCGCGGAGGCGCCGCAGACCACCGCGCCGCCTCCGCCACCCCGCCGCGGGCGCTCGCCGGTGCTGCTCGCGCTCGCGGCCGCGGCCGGCGCGGCGGCGATCGCGGTGGGCGGCGGCGCGGGGGTGCGCTGGCGCCGGGGGAAGCCGTCGTGACCGGTGCGGACCGGCGGCTCGCCGCCGCCGCCGCCGCGCTCGCGCCCCGGCGCGCGCAGGCGCTCCTCGCCCGCGGCCCGTCTCCCGCCGCCTCCGAGGAGGCCGCCCGCCTCGCCCGGCTCCCGGGCGGCGCGCGGCTGGACGCGCTCACGGCCGCGGTCGAGACCGCGCCGGCGGAGCGGCGCGCGCGTACACGGGCCGTGGCCGCCGCCGAGCGCCCGCGGGTGGCCCGCCTGCTCGCCGACCTCGCCCTGGGTGGGGCTCCGCCGGCGGGCGTGGCCGGCGCCCTGGTGCGCCTCTGCCGGGAGCGGCTCTCCGGCTGACGGCGTCCGCGCCGCGGACACCCCGCCTTCCCGGCGGACACCGGCTGACCGTCCCCCGCGCGCAACCCCGCGCCGTCCCGGCTGATCGCGCCCTGGCACGCGGGGTGGAAATCCGGACGCGCATGGCGCTTCCGTTCGTCCTCCCCGCGGTCTCGCGCGGCCACGCAGAGCTGACGTCCGCGGCCCGCCGGCTCGGGGCCGAGGTCGCCGAGGCGGCGGCGGCCTCGCTCTCGGCCCTCGTCGGCGCCGAGGTGTCGGTGGCCGGCCGCGCGGTGCCCGGCCGCGCCTGGCCCCGCCCCGCGGTGGCCCGGATCGCGCTCGACCTGCCGGCGCTGCCCGGGACCGCGATCCTGGAGGTCGAGCCGGCGCTGGTCGTACGCGTGGTGGACCGGATGGCCGGCGGAGACGGCGCGCCCGCTCCGGCTGCGTCGCTCACGCCGGTGGAGGTGACCGCGCTCGAGCTGCTCGCCCTCGCCGCGCTGGACGGCGCGTGCGGCGTCGCCGAGCTGGAGGAGCGGCTGTCGCCGCGCCTCGCCCGCGCCGACGCCGAGCCCGCGGGCGCGCTCGCCGTCGAGCTGGAGGTCACGGCGGGGCCGGCGCGGGGCCGCGCCCGCCTGCTGCTGCCGCCCGCGGCCGTTCGCGCGCTGCGCGGGCCGGCGGAGCTCGACCGGCAGCTCCCGATGCCGGGCTCGGTGCGCCGCGGGCGCGCCGCGCTCACCGCGGCCGAGCTGGACGCGCTCGAGCCCGGCGACGTGCTGGTGGTGGACCCGCCCGCGGACGGGCGCGACGCGCTGGTCCTGCCGGGCGGGCTCCGGGCGCTCGGGCGGATCGATGGCGAAGGCTTCCACGTGGAGGAGACGGAGATGGCCGAACGGCATGCGCAGCTCCCGGTGACGCTCGAGGTCGAGCTGGCCCGGGTGGACGTCCCGCTCGCCGAGGTGGCGCGGCTCGAGCCCGGCTCGGTGCTCGCGCTGAACCTCGACCGCCGCGGGCTGGTGACCCTGCGCCTGGGCGAGCGCGCGATCGCGCGGGGCGAGCTGGTGGACGTGGAGGGCGCGGTGGGCGTCCGCATCCTGTCGCTGGAGGTGGCGCCGTGACCGCCGGGCTCCGCGGGCTCCCCGCCCGGCCCGGCGCGCGCGCCGCCGCCGCCGGGCTCGCCGCCGCCGGCGTGCTGCTGCTCCTCTCCCGCGCCCCCGGAGACCTGGCCCCGGCCGCCGCGCGCGGCGGGCTGGCCGCCTGCGCGGTCGGCGCGCTCGCCGCGCTGGCGCGCCGCCGCGGCGCCCGGGCGCGCCCCGCACCGGCGCTGGTGATCGTGGCCCGCGCGCCGCTCTCGCGCGACGCCGGCCTGGCGCTGGTGGAGGTGGATGGGCGCCGGCTGCTGGTCGGGTTCGGGTCCGACCGGGTCGCGCTGCTCGACGGCGCGCCGGCGGCGACCGCCCCGGGAGACCGGCCGTGATCGCCGCCGCGCTCGCCGCCTCCGCCGGCCCGGTGGCCGACCGGCCCGCCGAGATGCTGGTGCTGCTCGCGCTGCTCGCGCTCGTGCCCGCGGCGCTGGTGATGCTCACCTCGTTCCTGAAGATCTCGGTGGTCCTGTCGATCGCGCGCTCGGCGCTGGGCGCGCCGCAGGTGCCGCCGAACACGGTCGTCACCGGCCTCGCGCTGGTGCTGACGATGCTGGTCATGGCGCCGGTGGCCGAGCGCGCGGCCGCCCTGGCGCGGCCCGCGCCCGGCGAGCGCGGCCTCGCGGCCTCGCTGGCGGCGCTCCAGCGCGGCGCCGGGCCGGTGAAGGCGTTCCTCGCGCGCTTCGCGCGGCCCGACGACCGGGCCGCGTTCCTCGACGTGGCGCGGCGGCTCCGCGCGCCGGACGCCGCCCCGCCGGCGGACGACGACCTGGCGGTGCTCGCGCCCGCGTTCGTGGTGTCCGAGCTGCGCCGGGCCTTCACCATCGGCTTCCTGGTGTTCGTGCCGTTCCTGGTGGTGGACCTGGTGATCTCGAACGTGCTGCTCGCGCTCGGCCTCACCCAGCTCTCGCCCACCTCGGTCGCGCTCCCGTTCAAGCTCCTCCTCTTCGTCGCCGTCGACGGGTGGAAGCTCCTCGCCCGCGCCCTGGCGCTGTCGTACGCAGGGTGATCGCGATGGATCCCGCCCTCCTCCACCTCGGCCGCGAGGCGCTCCTGCTCGTGCTGGTGCTCTCCGCCCCGCCGCTCGGCGCCGCGCTCCTGGTCGGCCTCGTCACCGGCGTGCTCCAGGCCGCCACGCAGGTCCAGGAGCAGACGCTGGGCGTGGTCCCGCGCCTCGTCGCGGTGGTGATCTCGCTCGCGATCGCGGCGCCCTGGATCGGCGCCCGCGCGGTGCGGTTCGCCGCCGATTGCTTCGCGCTCGTGCCCCGGATCGCGCCGTGACCGAGCTCGCCCCGGAGCTCCTGCCGCGGCTCGCCGGCGCGCTGCTCCACGCGCTGCGGCTCGCGCCGGTGGTGATGCTCTCGCCGCTGCTGGGCGGCCCGATGGCCCCGCCGGTGGCGCGGGTGGGGCTCGCGCTCGGGCTGGGCGGCGCGGCGGCGCTCGCCGCGGGCGCGCCCGCCGCGCCGGCAGAGGCGATCGCCTTCGCCGTCGCGGCCGCCCGCGAGGCGGCGCTCGGCCTCGCGCTGGGCCTGCTCTCGGCGGCGCCGGTGGAGGCCGCTCGCGCCGCGGGGCGCCTCGCCGACACCTTCCGCGGCGCCACGCTCAGCGAGCTCCACGTGGCGCCGGTCCGGCAGCGCGAGAGCGCCTCCGGCGACCTGCTCGCGCACTGGGTGGTGGTCCTGGCCGCGTGGGGCGGCGGCGATCGCCTGGTGCTCCGGGGGCTGCTGGCGAGCTTCGCGACGCTGCCCGCCGGGGCGCCGTTCCCGGCGGGCGCGGCCCGCGAGGTGGTCCTGCACGCGTCTGCGGAGCTGCTCGCGGCCGCGGTGGCGGTCGCGGCGCCCGCCGCCGCGGGGGTGCTCGCGGCCGACCTGGCCCTGTCGCTGGCGGCGCGCGTCGCGCCGCAGCTCGGACCGGTGAACGTGGCGCAGCCGGCGCGCGCCGCGTTGGGGCTGGCGCTGCTCGCGGCGGCCGCGAGCGCCGGCGCTGGGCGGCTGGTCTCGCTGGCCGCGCTCCCCGGCCAGCTGGTCGCCGTGCTCTCCGGAGGCCGCCCGTGAGCGGCAACCGCACCGAGCAGCCCACCCCGCGACGGCTGCGCGAGGCGCGCCGGCGCGGCGAGGTGGCGGTCAGCCGCGAGCTCACCGGCGCCGCGGCGCTGGCCGGCGGGCTGGCGGCGCTGGCCGCCTCGGCGCCGGGCGCCGCGGCCGAGCTCGGCGCCATGCTCCGCGCTGCGCTCGCCGCGGCGGGTGGCGCGCCGGCGAGCCCGGCGGCCGCGCTCCAGGGCGCGGCGGCGGCGGTCCTGCGGCTCTCGCTCCCCGCCTGCGGCGCCGCGCTCGCGGTCGGCGCCGCGGCGGCCGCGCTGCAGGCCGGGCCCGGACTCTCCTTCGCCGCGCTCGCGCCCCGGCTCGAGCGGATCGACCCGGCGCGCGGCCTGCGCCGCCTCCTCTCCGGCGCGCAGCTCGCCGCCGCGGCCCTGGGGCTCGCGAAGTCCGCGGTGCTGGCGGCGCTGGCCTGGGGCTGGCTCGCCGGCGCGGCGCCGTCGCTCGCCGCGCTCCCGCGGCTCGGCCCGGCCGCGCTCTGGCGCGCCCCGGCGGTCCTCGGCGGGCTGGCCTGGCGCCTCGCGGCGGCGTTCGCGGTGCTCGGCGCGCTCGACCTCGCGCTGGTGCGCCGCCGCCACCGGCGCGCCCTCATGATGACCCGCGACGAGGTGCGCCGCGAGCACCGGGAGGACGAGGGCGATCCGCTGCACCGCGCCGCGCGGCAGCGGCGCCACCGGGCCCTGCTCGAGGCGCCCGCGGTGGCGCGCGCCACGGTGGTGGTGGTGAACCCGACGCACCTCGCGGTGGCGCTGCAGCACGACCGCCGGGGCGGCGGCGCTCCGCGCGTGGTCGCGAAGGGCGCGGGCGAGGCGGCGGCGCGCATCCGGTCCGCCGCGCGCCGGGCCGGCGTCCCGGTGGTCCGGGACGTCGCGCTCGCCCGCGCCCTGCACCGCCTCGCCGAGGTCGGCGACGAGATCCCCGAGGCGCTCTACGAGGCCGCCGCCGCGGTCCTCGCACACCTGTACGGCCTGGAGGCCCAGCCATGATCCCCGTCCACGCCCTGCTCTCGCGCCTGCGCTCCTCCGGCGAGGCCCTGTTCGCGCTCGCCGTGCTGGGGCTGGTGCTGCTGCTCGTCACCCCGCTCGCGCCCGCCGTGCTCGACCTGCTGCTCGCCACGAACCTGGCGGCGGCCGCCACGGTGCTGGTGGTGACGCTGTTCGCCCGGGACGCGCTCCGGTTCGCGAGCTTCCCCACCCTGCTCCTGCTCACCACCCTGTTCCGCCTCGCGCTCAACGTGAGCTCGACGCGGCTCGTGCTCTCGCGCGGCGAGGCCGGCCGGGTCATCGAGGCGTTCGGCCGGGTGGTGGTCCAGGGAAACACGGTGGTCGGCGCGGTGGTGTTCGCGATCCTCACGCTGGTGCAGCTCCTGGTGGTGGCGAAGGGCGCCGAGCGCGTCGCCGAGGTGGCGGCCCGCTTCACGCTCGACGCGCTCCCGGGCAAGCAGATGGCCATCGACGCCGACCTGCGCGCCGGGACGCTCGACGCGGGCGAGGCGCGGCGGCGGCGCCGGGCGCTGGAGCGGGAGAGCCAGCTCTACGGCGCGATGGACGGCGCGCTCAAGTTCGTGAAGGGCGACGCGATCGCGGGCGTCGCGATCGTGATCGTCAACGTGGCGGGCGGCCTCGTGGCCGGCATGCTGCGCGGCATGACGGCGGGCGACGCCGCGCGCCGGTACGCGCTGCTCGCCATCGGCGACGGGCTCTCCTCGCAGATCCCGTCGCTGCTCGTCGCGGTCGCGGCCGGGATCGCGGTGACGCGGGTGGCGGGCGAGGAGGAGGGCGCGACGCTCGGCGGCGAGATCGGGCGTCAGCTCCTCGCCGAGCCCGCGCCGCTCGCGGCGGTGGCGGCGCTGCTCGGCGCCCTCGCGCTCGCGCCGGGGCTGCCGGCCGCGCCGTTCCTCGCGCTCGCCGGCGCCGGCGGCGCGGCGGCCTGGTGGATCGCGCGGCGGGCGGCGCGCGCCCCGGCCCCGGCGACCGGAGCCTCGGTGGCGAGCGCGCCCGGTCCGTCCGGAGCGGACGCGGACGGCCCGGCGCCGCTCGCGCTGGAGCTCGCGGAAGATCTCCTCGCCGCGGCCGCCACGCCGGCCGGGCAGGAGGGGCTCGCGGCGCTCCGCGAGACGGTGTGGCGCGCGCTCGGCGTCCGCACGCCGGCCATCGCGCTCCGGGCGGCCCCGCTGCCGGCGGGCGGCCACCGCCTTCTCATCGACGAGATCCCGGCCGGCGGCGGCACCGCCCCCGCCGGTCAGGTGGTGGTCCTCGCCGCGCCCGACGAGCTCGCGCTCGCGCGCATCGAGGCCGCGGTCGAGCGCGATCCCCTCTCCGGAAGGCCGGTGTCGGTGATCGCGGAGGCGGACGCGCACCGCGCCCGCGCGCTGGGCGCGGTGCGCGGCCCGCTCGATCGCGCGCTCGCGGCCACCGCAGCGGCGCTGCTCCGCCACGCGTCGCACCTCGTCGGCGTGCAGGAGGTGCAGGCGCTCCTCGATGGGCTCGAGCCCGGGGCGCCCGCGCTGGTTCGCGAGGCGAGCCGGCAGCTCCCGCCCGCGCTGCTCGCGGAGGTGCTGCGGCGGCTGGTCGAGGAGGGCGTCTCCATCCGGCCGCTGCGCACGATCCTGGAGGCGCTGCTCGAGGCGGGCGGCGCCGGGCGCGGGCCGGCCGCGCTGGCGGAGTGCGCCCGGCGCGCGCTGCGTCGCCAGCTCGCGCACGCGCACGCGGGCGAGGGCCCGCTCGCCGCGCTGCTGCTGGATCCGGCCGCGGAGCAGGTGCTCCGCGAGGGGCTCGCAGGCGACGCGCTCGCCATCGACCCGCGGGTGGCCGCGGAGCTGATCGGACGCATCGGCGCCGAGGCGGAGCTTCAGGCAGCGCCGCCGGTGGTGCTGACCAGCGCCGACGTCCGACGGGCGCTCCGCACCCTGCTCGCGCCCCGGCTCCCGGCCGTCGCGGTGCTCGCCTACGACGAGCTGCCTCCCGAGCTCACGGTCCGGCCGCTCGGGCGCGTCGCGCTGGCGGCCTGAGGCCCGGAACGCAGCGCGGGGTCGCGGCCTCGCGGCCCGACCCCGCCACCACCGAGCAAAGCCGCGCGGTTACGCGCCGGCGGCGACCGGGGGTGTGCCCTGGCCCTCGCCTTCGGGCTGCGACGGCTTCGCCACCAGCTCCGGCCGGTTCACGCGGTCGCGCAGCTCCTTGCCGGTGCGGAACAGGATCCCGCGCTTCGGCTTCACCGGAATCACCTCTCCGGTCTTGGGGTTGCGCCCCTGATAGCCGTCGTAGTGCTTGACGTGGAACGCGCCAAGCCCGCGGATCTCGATGTTCTCTCCCTTGCAGAGCGCGTCCTTCATCGAGTCGAAGATCGTCTCGATGGTGGCCTCGGCCTGCTTCTGGGTCACACCGCGCTTCACGACGAGGATGTTGATGAGATCCGACTTCAGCATCGGGACTCCGGCTCGCTGACGGCCCCCACCCTTGGAAAGCCGCTCGGGATGGGGAGAGCCTAGCCGAAGGCTCCGAAATCAGCAAGGGTTCCACGGGCATGCGCGTCTGGGTGGGCGGGACCCCGACCTGGGGATCCGCGCACGCTCACGCGCGTGCCGGGCCTGCGGCGGTCGGATCCACCTCTTCAGGGGCACCCGTTCCCGGGGCACGAGGGCCGGCCTCGCGGGCGCGCTCCCGGTCGCACAGCTCCCGGAACGTGATCGCGTCGAGCTGCCCGGCGGCCTTCGCTTCGAGATCCGTCAATATTTCCGATAGGATGCCGCGCTGGTCCGGACGCACCTCCCGCCCGGACACCGCCTGCCTCACGTCCAGGAGCGTGATCTTCTCCAGCGGGCGGGCGGGCACCAGGCCCCCATCGGCCAGCGACACCACGATCGCCCTCTGCCGGAGGGCGGCCAGAGCCTCGCTCGCCTCCTCGGGGGTCGCACCGAGCCGGGCGGCCACGTCGCCGGGATCCGGCGCGTCCTCTCCGCGGTCGAACGCCTGCGCGACCAGGAGCAGGGTCCGGCCGGCCAGGATCTCGCGCGCGATGGCGGAGTCCGCGCGCGGCGCCGGGGACATGAGCGTCCGCGCGTACTGCACCACGTACGCGAGCCGGGCCCCGAACAGCACGATCGTCCAGGACACGAACAGCCAGAACAGGAAGATCGGGACCGCCGCCACCGAGCCGTAGATCGCGTGGTACTTGAAGATGCGCGCGACCACGAACGCGTAGCCCCACTTCGCGACGTCCCAGGCCACGCCCGCCGCGACGCCGCCCACCACCGCGGCGCGGAGCTTCACGCGCGTGTTCGGGACGATCTGGTAGAGCGTCGCGAAGAACGCGCAGTTGAGCAGCGTGCCGCTCAGCATCACCAGCGCGCGCACGCCGGTGTTCGCGAGCAGCGTCTGCGTGTACGCGCCGAGCGTGGTCGAGGCCGCCAGCAGGAGCGGGCCGAGCGTGAGCCCGACCCAGTACGTCACCGCCTGCTGCGTGATGCTGCGCCGGCGGCGGATGCCCCAGACGTCGTTCACCGCGTGGTCCACGTTGGTGAACAGCGTCACCGCCGACCAGACCAGGAGCGCGCCGCCCACCACGCCCGCGCTGGTCGCGTGCGCGTTGCGGATGAAGCGGTCCAGGTACGGCTCGATGGACGAGCGGGCGCCCACCGCCAGGTTCTGGATGAGGAAGTCGTGGACGCGGCTGGAGATGGCGTCCATCCCGGTGAACGCCTGCACCACCGAGAACGCCACCACCAGCGCCGGCACCAGCGCGAACAGCGAGATGTAGGTGAGGGCCATCGCGCGCAGGCGCACGGTCTCGCCCTCCACCACGCGCAGCGCCAGCCGGAGCGCGGTGCTGGCGAAGCGGAGCTCGCGCTCCACCTTCGCCACCCCCGAGCCCTGGTCGAGGCGCGCCGGCACGGCCCCGCCTCAGGCCTTCTCGCCGCCCTGGGCCGGGGCCTCGGGCGCCGCGCGCGGCTCGCCGCCCTCGGGACGCTCGCCGCCGCGGTCGCCGCGCTCCTCGCGCTGGCCGCGCTCGCCTCGGTCGCTGCGCTCGCCGCCGCGGTCGTTCCGCTCGCCGCGCTCACCGCGCTCGCCGCGCTCGTTGCGGTCGTTCCGCTCGCCGCCCCGCTCGCCGCCCCGCCCGCCGCGCCGGTCGCGGCCTCGGCCGCGGTCGCGATCCCGTCCGCCGCCGCCGCCTCCTCCGGAGCCGCCACCGCCACCGCCGGAGCCCCCGCCGGAGCCTCCACCACCGCCACCGCCGCCCTGCTCGGCGCGTTCCTGGCGGCCGTAGATGTCGAACTGCTCCTGGTGGTAGCCGGACTGCGGCTTCACCTGGATGGTCTTGTTGAAGCGATCCATCAGGTAACGGAGCTCCTCGCGCTCCGCGCCCTGCAGGATGCGCGCGACCTCCGGGTGCGAGTTCACCACCAGCACCGGCTCGGGGAAGTGCGGCGCCTCGCGACGGATCTCGCGGAAGATCTCGTAGGCGATCGTGATCTTGGACTTCACGTGCCCGCGGCCGTCGCAGTACGGGCACGGCTCGTTCATGACCCGGGTCACCGACTCGCGCACGCGCTTGCGCGTCATCTCGACGAGGCCGAGCTCGGAAATCTTGAGGACGTTGGTCTTGGCCTTGTCCCGCCCCAGCGCGTCCTGCAAGGCCTTGAAGACCTTGTCGCGGTTCTGGGGTTTGTCCATGTCGATGAAGTCGATGATGATGATGCCGCCGATGTTGCGCAGCCGCAGCTGGTAGACGATCTCCTTGGCGGCCTCGACGTTGATCTTGGTGATCGTCTCCTCGAGGTTCTTCTTGCCGACGTAGCGGCCCGAGTTGACGTCGATGGCGGTGAGCGCCTCCGCCTGGTCCATGATGATGTAGCCGCCGGACTTGAGCCACACCTTGCGCTGGGCCGCGCGCTTCAGCTCCTGCTCGATCCCGTACGCGTCGAAGATGGGCTCCTGGCCCTGGTACGACTCGATCTGCGACTCGAGGTGCGGCGCCTGATCGTGCACGAAGCGCAGGATGCGCTCGTACTCGTCGCGATCGTCGATGACGAGCTTGCCCACCTCGGCGGTGAACAGGTCGCGGGTGGCGCGCAGGATGAGATCGAGGTCGCCGTGCAGCAGCGCGGGCGCCGAGACCTTGTCCTTGGTGCGGATGATCTCGTTCCACACCTGGATGAGGAAGCGGATGTCCGCCTCGAGCTTGGCCGCCTCGACGTTCTCGGCGACGGTCCGCACGATGAACCCGGTGCCCTCGGGGCGCATGCGGTCCACGATCTCGCGCAGCCGGCGGCGCTCGCCGTCCTTCTCGATCCGGCGCGAGATGCCGATGTGGTCCACCGTCGGCATGAACACGAGGTGCCGGCCCGGCAGCGAGATGTGGCTGGTGATGCGGGCGCCCTTCGTGCCGATGGGATCCTTCGCGACCTGGACGATGACCTCCTGGCCCTCCTTCAGCAGGTCCTGGATGTTCTTCGGCTCCTTGGTGCGCTTCTCCTCGCGGCCGTTCCGGCCGTTGCGCTCGCGCCCGTCGCGGCCCTCGCGCCCATCGCGACCCTCGCGGCCGTCGCGCCGGCCGCGCTCGTCGCGCCGGCGGTCACCGCGATCGCGCTCGCGGTCCCCGCGGGCCTCGCGCGCGGCGTCGCGCGCGGGCGCCTGGATGCGATCCTTCTCCGGCTGGGCCGGCGCGGCCGGGGCGGCCTCGGTCGCCGGGGTCGCCTCGGTCGCGAGCGCGGCCTCCGCCGGCGCGGCCGCGACGGACGGCAACGCGGGCTCGGACGGCTCGGCGGAGCTCTCCGCCGCGGCGGGCTCGGCCGCGGGCGCGTCGGCGAGCGGCGGCACCGGGAGTCCCGGGATCGCCGGCACCGGCGCCATGCCGATCTCCTGGGTGAGCGCGATGGGCGTGAGCGGCGCGGGCGGCGGCTCCGCGGCCGCGGGCTCGGCCAGCGCGCTCTCGGCCGGGGCGGCCTCCGCGACCGGAGCAGGCTCCGTCGGAGCAGCCTCGATCGGCCCGGCCTCGCCGTGCGCAGCCTCCGCGGCCACGGCCGGCGGAGCCTCCACGGACGGTGAAGCGTCGGAAGTCGCCGCCGCGGCCGCGCCGGGCTCGGGGGCCGGCGCGGACCGCGCGCGGGCCTCCGCCTCCTCGGCCTCCTGCTCGCTCGGCACGTCGGTCACCTCGGCGCGGTGCTCGCCCTCGGTGAGCTCGAACTCCTCCGAGAAGTCCGGATCCCCGTACACGTCGCCGACGTACAGGAACGCCGCCTTCTCCAGGCCGATGTCCACGAACGCGGCCTGCATGCCGGGGAGCACGCGGACCACCCTGCCCTTGTAGATGTTCCCGACGATCCCCTTCTCGCGCTTTCGCTCGAGGTAGTACTCGTGGATCGTCCCGTTCTCGACCAGCGCGACGCGCGTCTCGGCGCCTGCCGCGTTGATCACGAGGATGCTGTTGCCGGCCATGATGGTCCTCTCTCGCCCCGTTCAGACGCGGGGAGAGCGAGGCCCCATCCGGCGGGCCACGATCGCGAACGTCCCGGTGGAGCCGGGAGGGTCGGATCTGCTGTCGAGCTGGCGCTCAAAGCTTCGCGTCTCCTCGCGCCCGGCGGCCGCGTTTCGTGCGCGGCACCGGCGGGGCGCGTCGTACGTTCAGGCGTCGAGGTAGCGAGGCGCGCGGGGCTGGCTCGGCTCCGGCCGGCCAGGTCCGCTCCTCGCGAAGCTCACGCCTTCCTTCAAAACCTTCACTCCCCGGGGCGGCGTGCCGTCTTCTCCGAAGATCGCCGCCAGCACCTCGGCTGGCTTGGCACTCCCCGACGGATCCGCCCGCAAGCTGAACGCGACCGCCCCCGGCCCCTCGACCGCGAGGTGGGTCACGATGTCCTTCAAGTCTATCTCTCTTTGCTTCCGTGCCGCGACCTTCTGACCCCGGCCCTTTCCGCGGGGCCGGGGCGGCGCCGCGCGGGTGACGACCGACTGATCCGCCTCGCGGAAGGCGGCGACGCGCGCCTCGAGGACCGCCTCTCCCCAGGTTTCCCGAGGAAACTCGGCGCGGTAATGGACGGCCCGCTGCGCCTCGGAGATCGACGCAGCGTGCGGATCGAGCACGTGCGCCTCCTGCACCTTCAGCCCTTCCGGGAGCTCGGGGGCGAGCCGCGCCAGGACCTCCTGCGGGTCAACCGCCCCGAGGAGATCGAGATCGAGGTGCTCGCACAGGCTCTCCAGGCCGACCGGGAGCGCCGGGCCGAACGACACCCGCGGCTTCGGGTGGTAGCCCTGCGAGTACGCGACCGGCAGCCCGGCGCGCCGGATGGCGCGGAGCAGGGCGTGCATGGTCTCGAGGTGGGAGAGCGCCACGAGCCGCCCGAGCTTCGCGTAGCGGACGCGCACCACCGTGCGCGCCGGCGGGTCGGTCGGGCGCGGCGGGCGCGGGGGCTCGGGGACGTAGTCCTTCGCCTCGTACGTGCGGTTCTTCACGACGTCGTAGTCGCAGGCGCCGCAGACGGTGCACGGCTCGAGCACGCAGTCCGGCACCTCGGCGAGGTTGCGCGCGGCCGCGAGCTGCTTCTGGAGGTAGGCCTTGGTGACGCCGCAGTCGATCCGGTCCCAGGGCAGCACCTCGTCGAGCCGGCGGCGGCGGTGCGCGAACCAGTCCAGCCCCACCCCGTGCTCGCGCTCGCACTCCGCGAACGCCTCGAGCCAGTTCCGCTCGTCGAACCACTCGGTCCAGCCGTCGAGGCGCTGGCCGCGGCGGTAGGCGGCGAGCACCGCGGTGCCCACGCGACGATCGCCGAGCGCGAGCGCGCCCTCGATGGACGACTGCCGCGAGTCGTGCGGCTTGAACTGGATCGCGCCGTTCCGGCCGCCCAGCGCCGCGGTGACGAGCGCCTGGCGGCGCCGCGTCTCCTCCGGCGGGATCATCGGCTCCCACTGGAACGGCGTGAACGGCTTGGGCACGAAGGTCGACGCGCCGAGGTGGATGGCCGGCGACCCCTCGCCCTTGGGCAGCACGCGCCGGGCGGCGGCGAGGCAGCGCTTCGCCAGCTCGGCGATGGCCACCACGTCCTCGTCGCGCTCCTCCGGGAGCCCGATCATGAAGTAGAGCTTCAGCAGCGACCAGCCGTTCCCGAAGATCGACTCGACCGCCCGGAGCAGGTCCTCCTCGCGGTTGCCCTTGTTGATCACCGCGCGCATGCGCTCGGTGGCGGCCTCGGGCGCGAGCGTGAACCCGGTCTTGCGGATGCGGGCGATCTTCTGGGCGAGCGCCTCGTTCATCGTCTCGGTGCGGAGCGAGGGCAGGCTCATCGCGATCCGCTCGCCCTCCCAGCGCGCCAGGAAGTCGTCGAGCAGCCCGTTCAGCGCGCCGTAGTCGCCCGACGAGAGCGACAGCAGCCCCACCTCCTCGTAGCCGGAGGCGCGCAGGCCGGTCTCGGCGAGCGCCAGCACCTGCTTCGGATCGCGCTGGCGGGTCGGGCGCGTGATCATGCCGACCTGGCAGAAGCGGCAGCCGCGGGTGCAGCCGCGCTGCAGCTCGATGGGGAGCCGGTCGTGCACCGTCTGCATGAACGGGACGAGCGGGCGGGTGTACGCGCTGGTCGGGAGCGCGTTCAGGTCGGGCATCACGCGGCGCTCGACCTTCTCGTAGCCCGGCAGGAGCGGCTCGATCGCCGCGAGCGTGCGCGAGACCGGGTCGTAGCGCGGCGCGAACAGCGAGGGCACGTAGACCCCCGGGATGCGCGCCAGGCGCCGGAGCAGCTCCGGGCGCGTGGCGCCGCCGCGGCGGAAGCCGCTCTCCGCGACCGCGTCGGCGATCTCCAGCGCGACCTCCTCGCCCTCGCCCACCGCGAACGCGTCGAAGAAGTCCGCCACCGGCTCCGGGTTGAACGCGCACGGCCCGCCGCCCAGCACCAGCGGATCCTCGTCGCCGCGCTCCCGCGCGAGCAGCGGGATGCCGGCGAGGTCCAGCATGGCGAGCGCGCTCGTGTAGGCGAGCTCGAACTGGAGCGTGATGCCGAGGACGTCGAACCCGCGCACCGCGGCCCGCGACTCGAGCGTGAACAGCGGGAGGCCGCGCGCGCGGAGCATGCCCTCCATGTCCGGCCACGGCAGGAACACGCGCTCGCACGCGATCTCCGGCCGGTCGTTGAGCAGGTGGTACAGCAACCGGAAGCCCAGGTTCGACATCCCGACCTCGTAGGTGTCGGGGAACGCCAGGGCGAAGCGGACGCGGGCGGCGGAGAGGTCCTTCACCACCGCGCCGAACTCGGCGCCGACGTAGCGGGAGGGCTTCTGCGCCTGGAGGACGAGCTCGTCGAGCGCGGACGAGGAGAGCGCGAGGTCGGTCTTCATGTCCCTTCGGGCCGCGGGTTCGAACCGCGTGTCGCCCGCCGGCTGGAGGTGCGAACCGCCGGATCTGACGGCGGTTTCCTGCGGAGCCGGCCTGAATAGCACGGGCGGCGGCCCGGGTCGAGCCCGCAGCGCGCGGCCGCGGCACGCCCGCCCCGACCGAGCCCGGCCTCAGAAGCGGATCTCGAAGGCGCCCAGGCCGCCGGCGGGCTCCACCCACTCCACCTCGACCCGATCCACCCGCGCGGCGGGCGGGCCCGCGTGGCACCAGCGGACGAGCGCGCCCACCGCGGTGCGCCCTCCTTCG
Organism: Anaeromyxobacter dehalogenans 2CP-1; assembly: GCF_000022145.1. Lineage (NCBI taxonomy): Bacteria > Pseudomonadati > Myxococcota > Myxococcia > Myxococcales > Anaeromyxobacteraceae > Anaeromyxobacter > Anaeromyxobacter dehalogenans. The sequence goes on along the minus strand of NC_011891.1, from coordinate 822,175 downwards.
GCCTCGGCCTCCACCCGGCCGTCGGGCAGGTTGCGGACCCAGCCCTCCACCCCCAGGCGACGCGCCTCGTCCGCCGTGGACTGGCGGAAGGCCACGCCCTGGACGCGGCCGGACACCACGATGCGCGCACGGACCCGATCGGCCATCGCCCTCACTCCTTCAGCAGGCGCACGAACTCCTCCTCGCCGGCGATCCGAACGCCCAGCGATCGCGCCTTCTCCAGCTTGGAGCCGGCGTCCTCCCCGGCCACCACCAGGTAGGTCTTGCGCGAGACGCTGCCCGACACCTTGCCCCCGCGCCGCTCGATCTCCGCCTTGGCGTCGTCGCGCGACATCGTCGAGAGCCCGCCGGTGAGCACCACCGTCTTGCCGGCAAACGGGCCGCGCGCCTCCACCACCTCGGCCTCGGGCGTCACCCCGGCGGCGAGGAGCCGCTCGACCACCCGCCGGTTCTGCGGCTCCTGCGTCCAGGCGCGGATCTCCGCGGCGGTCTCCGGGCCCACGTCGCGGACGCCCTTCAGCGCCTCCTCGTCCGCGTCCATGACGCGCGCGAGGTCGCCGAAGTGGCGCGCCAGCGTGGCCGCGGTCGCCTCGCCCACCTGCGGGATCCCGAGCGCGAACAGGAAGCGCCTGAGCGTCGTCTTGCGCGACCGCTCCAGCGCCGCGACCATGTTCTGCGCGCTCTTCTCCGGCAGCTCGCGCGCCGCCCCCGCGTCCTGCTCCTTGCGCGGGCGGCTGAACAGCTGCTGCCACACCTCGAACGGCACCGCGTACAGGTCGGCGAAGTCCTTCACCTGCCCGCGCTCCACCAGGCCGGCGGCGAGCTTCTCGCCCAGCCCCTCGATGTCGAGCGCACGGCGCTGCGCGAAGTGGCAGAGCCGACCGACGAGCTGCGCCGGGCAGGCGGCGCCCGTGCAGCGGTAGACCTTCTCGCCCTCCTCGCGGACCACGCGCGCGCCGCACACCGGGCACTCGGCCGGGAACCGGAACGGCTGCTCCGCGCCGGTCCGGCGCTCGGGGAGCGGCTTCACCACCTCCGGGATCACCTCGCCGGCGCGCCGCACCAGCACCCAGTCGCCCTCGAGGATGTCCTTGCGGCGCATCTCGTCCTCGTTGTGCAGCGTGGCGCGCGCGACCATCGCGCCGGAGAGGCGGACGGGGTCGAAGTCCACCACCGGCGTGAGCACGCCGGTGCGGCCCACCGAGGCCCAGATCCTGCGGATCCTCGTCGCCTCCTCCTGCGGCGGGTACTTGAAGGCGACGGCCCACCGCGGGAACTTCGAGGCCGCGCCGAGCCGCCGCCGCCAGTCGAGGTCGTCCACCTTCACCACGATGCCGTCGGTGTCGTAGGGGAGCTCGAAGCGGCGCTCGGCCATGCGATCGCGGTAGGCGAGCACCTCGGCGAGGCCGCGGCAGCGGCGGTTCTCCGCGTTCGTCTCGAAGCCCCAGGCGGCGAGCTCCTCCAGCTTCTCCCAGTGCGTGCGCCACGGATCGCCGCCCGGCAGCAGCGCCTCGTAGGCGATGAAGGAGAGCGGGCGGCGGGCGGTGACGCGCCAGTCGAGCTGGCGCAGCGTCCCGGCGGCGGCGTTGCGCGGGTTCGCGAACGGCTCCTCGCCGGCGCGGACCAGCTGCCGGTTCATCGCCTCGAAGTGCTCCTTGAACAGCAGCACCTCGCCGCGGACCTCGACCCGCGGCGGCGGCCTCCCCTCGAGCGCGTGCGGCACGCCGCGGTTCGCGCCCAGCCCGCCCACCACGCGCAGGTTGGCGGTGACGTCCTCGCCGTTCACGCCGTCGCCTCGCGTGGAACCGCTCGTGAACGCACCGTCGCGGTACACCAGCTCCACCGCGAGCCCGTCGAGCTTCGGCTCGACCACGTAGCCGACCGGCTCTCCGTCGGGCAGCCCGAGCAGGCGGCGCACCCGCGCGTCGAACTCGTGGAGCTCGTCGTCGCTCTGCACGTTGCCGAGCGAGAGCATGGGCTCGCGGTGCACCACCCGCTCGAAGCGCTCCGAGGGAGCGCCGGAGACCCGCTGCGTGGGCGAGTCCGCGGTGACGAGCTCCGGGTGCTCGGCCTCGAGCGCCTGCAGCTCGTGCATGAGCCGGTCGTACTCGGCGTCGGCGAGGAGCGGCTGGTCGAGGACGTAGTAGGCGTGGTCCGCCGCGCGGATCCGGTCGCGCAGCTCGCGGGCACGCGCCGAAGCGTCGGCCTTCTTCATGGCGCGAAGGATGGCGCGGCGGCGGGCCGCCGGCAACGAGGAATGCGGCCCCCGGCGTGGGCGCCAGGAGCGAGGCGGAGGTGCGAGGACGGATCAGAAGGTCTCGTACGCCTCCGCGTACGAGGACTCCGCCTCGATCAGCTGGAACCCGCCCTCGATGAGCTTGAAGGTCATGAGCGCGTTGCTGAAGGTGCCATCGCCGTCGAGATCGCCGACTGCCCGAACCTCGATGGTCGGGGGCTCCGCACCGCGCTGACCCCAGGCCTCTGCGCGAAACGAGTAATACACGTTACCCATGATCTCCTGGCCGGCGGGGAAGATGACGTTCCACCCGGTAGCCCGGAAGTCGATGGCGCGCTTCCCGGTGGAGGCCGGTAGCGGCGGCTGGAAATCCGCGAGGATGTGCCCGCCGGGAAAGGCCCCGTTCTGGATGAAGACCTCCACGGCGCCGGTCTTCACCCGCATCATGAGCTCGTTGCGCTCCGCGGCCTTCGCGCGGAGCGAAGCGCGTACGCTCATCGGGATCGCGATGCTGGCCAGGATGCCGATGATCGCCACCACGACCATGAGCTCGATCAGCGTGAACCCGCGCGCACCGTGTCGCGTGTGCCACTTCATGGAACCTTCTCCTCTGCTCCCCCGCCCATTCGCCGGATCTCGAGTCCGCCACCGGAGATCTCGCGCACCTCGTTCCCGTGCGCGCGCTGCGCCGCCTTGAAGCGCTCCGCCTCGACCGGATCGACGGTCACGCCACCGAGCGGGAGCAGGATCTGCGCCCCGTTCCTCGCCCCTGGCAGCAGGACCATTCCCCGCGGCGCGCCGGGCAGCGTCCCGAGCCGGGCGACCACCTGCTGGCGGACGTGCCACCGATACCAGCCGTGATACCCGCCCGCGGCCGCGAGCGCGAGCACGAGGAGCGCCCAGAGCCCCCACGGCCGCCGCGGCGTCGGCTCCGCCGACACCGCCAGCACCCGGGCCTGCACCGGCCGGGCGGGCGCCCGCGCCGCGGTGGCGGCCACGGCGCCGGCCGAGGCGATGCGCTGCGCCAGGTCGGAGAAGTCGATCGCCTCGCGCACGAGCGCGTTCCGGACGGCCTCCACGCCGGGGAGGAGGTCCGGGGGCGCGCCGGCGACGAGCCCGTTCACGCCGGCCAGCGTCGCGTCGATGTCGGCGAGCACCGCCTGCACCGCGGCCCCGTCCACCTCGGAGCCGCCCGCCGGCGCCGAGGCGCGCGCCGAGGCGACGCGGAGGCGCATCACCGCAGCGGACCGAATCGGGCCCGGGTCGAGCGCCATCGGCCCGTCCCCGAGCGCGGCGCGCTCGAGCTCGGACAGCCCGCCGGCGATCCCGGCCGCGAGCCCGTCGAGCGCGTCGCCGGGGCGCGCGGCGCCGGACGCGGCCCGCTCCAGCGACGCCTGCGCGTCCGCCGCGGAGGCAGCCTGCGCGGGCCAGAGGACGCGCACGGCCGGCGGCGGCGGGACGTAGACGGTGCCGCCCCCGCGCGGAGGCTCGGGCGGCGGCGCGGCGGGCACCGGCGGCCCGGCGGGGAACGCGTCGTCCAGGCTCACGTCGAACGAGAGGTCCGGCGGCGGGGCGATGGCCTTCCGCGCCAGCGGCGGCGGTCCCGCGGCCGGCGCAGGCAGCGGCGCGAGCGGAGGAGGCTTCACCGAGGGAGGAGGCGCGGGGGCGACGGCCGGCGCGGCGCCCTGGACCATCCGCTCGACGGCGCCCAGCACGCCCTCCGCCCGGCCGTCCCAGCGCGCCAGCTCCACGCCGAGCGCGCGCAGCGGCGCCTCGGCGGCGGCGTGCTCCGGCGCGACTGCCGCCACCACGCGGAGCCCGTCGCGCTCGCGCAGGAGGCGCTCGATCGCGGCCAGCGAGCCCTCCCCCTGGTACTCGATCACCACGAGCCCGCCCGGCCCGCGGCACAGCGAGAGCGCCTGCGCCGCATCCGCGGCGATGCGCGGTCGCAGGCCGAGGCGGGCGGTGACGGGCGCCAGCAGCGTGACGGCGAACGCCTTCGACCCCGCGACGACCGCTTCGGTGGTTGGGCTGCTGCTCGGCATCGATCTCTTTCTCGGATGGCCCTGCGCGGACCGGGGGGATGTTAACCCGCCGGGGCATCTCACCTCATCGAGCGCTGGCCCCCGCGTTCATGGCACACGGGAGGTGCGACGAAGGCGCGGGTGTGCGGCGTTGACACCCTGAAACCGACCGCATACGTTTGCCGCCTCTCCTAGGCCTCGCCCAGAGACCGCCCGCAGCCTCCGCCGGCCACGCACGCTCCGCAGCGCGCGGCCCAGCTCCCCGAGAACCGACATGCCCGCAGCCGCACCGACCTCCACGTCGAGCACGTCCAGCCTCACCGAGCTCAAGCACATGAAGGTCGCGGAGCTCGCCAAGCTGGCGCGCGACCTCAACGTCGAGGCCGCCGGCGCGCTCAAGAAGCAGGACCTCATCTTCGCGATCCTCCAGGCGCAGTCGAAGGCGGCGGAGGCGGCCAAGGAGGAGATGGAGGTCGGCGGCGAGGGCACGCTGGAGGTGCTGCCCGACGGCTTCGGCTTCCTGCGCAGCCCGGACTTCTCCTACCTGCCGGGCCCGGACGACATCTACGTCTCGCCCTCGCAGATCCGCCGCTTCAACCTGCGCACCGGCGACACGGTGCGCGGCACGGTGCGCCAGCCCAAGGAAGGCGAGCGCTACTTCGCGCTGCTCAAGGTCGACACCATCAACGGCGAGCCGCCCGAGGAGAACCAGGCCAAGGTCCTCTTCGACAACCTGACCCCGCTCTACCCGACGCAGCGCCTGACGCTCGAGCACGATCCCGCCGAGATGACCACGCGGGTGGTGGACCTGTTCGCGCCCATCGGCAAGGGGCAGCGCTGCCTGATCGTGTCGCCGCCGCGCGCCGGCAAGACGGTGCTCCTGCAGAACATCGCGCACGCCGTCACCACCAACCACCCCGAGTGCACCCTCATCGTGCTGCTCATCGACGAGCGGCCCGAGGAGGTCACCGACATGGAGCGGACGGTGCGGGGCGAGGTGGTCGCCTCCACCTTCGACGAGCCCGCCACCCGCCACGTGCAGGTCGCGGAGATGGTGATCGAGAAGGCCCGGCGGCTGGTCGAGCACAAGAAGGACGTGGTGATCCTGCTCGACTCGATCACCCGCCTCGCGCGCGCCTACAACTCGACCGTGCCGCCCTCCGGGAAGATCCTCTCCGGCGGCGTGGACTCGAACGCGCTGCACAAGCCGAAGCGCTTCTTCGGCGCGGCCCGCAACATCGAGGAGGGCGGCTCGCTCACCATCATCGGCACCGCGCTGGTGGACACCGGCAGCCGCATGGACGAGGTGATCTTCGAGGAGTTCAAGGGCACCGGGAACTCCGAGATCGTGCTCGACCGCAAGCTGATGGAGAAGCGCATCTTCCCCTGCATGGACATCGGGAAGAGCGGCACGCGCAAGGAGGAGCTGCTCCTCGCGGCCGACTGGCTCTCCAAGATCTACATCCTGCGCCAGACCATCCTGAACGGCCTCGACAACGTCGAGGCGATGAAGTTCATCCTGGACAAGTTCCGCCAGGTGAAGAACCACGACGAGTTCTTCAAGATGATGGTCGGCGGCGGCAAGTAGCGGCGGCTCGCCCGCAGGGGGGAGTCCCCGCCCGCGGCGCGCTCCGCTTGACCTATCCCCGCGATCCGACTAGATCCCGCCGTTCCACAACCGGGCCCGGACCATCGCCGATCGACGGCATGCAAGCGGCCCAGAGGCGAGCATGAAGGAAGGCATCCACCCCGACTACAAGGCGACGAAGGTCGTCTGCGCCTGCGGGAACGTCATCGAGACCCGCTCCGTCCGCGGCGACTTCCACATCGAGATTTGCGCCAGCTGCCACCCGTTCTTCACGGGCAAGCAGAAGATCATGGACACGGCGGGCCGCATCGAGCGCTTCAAGACGCGCTACGCCGCCACCCCGGCCAAGGCCGAGCCCGCCAAGAAGGCGCCCGCCGCCGAGCCGGCGAAGAAGGTCGAGGCCAAGGAGAACCGCGCCGCCAAGCGCGCCAAGGCCGGCAAGAGCAGCAAGAAGCCCGAGGCCGCCCCGGCCGCCGAGGCGCCCGCCGAGGCGAAGCCCGAGTAGCGCTCGAGCGATCCCTCAGGTCCCGAGGAGCGGCGCCGTCCGGCGCCGCTCTTCGCGTATCCGGGGCCGTCCTCCTCCTGGCGGCGCTCGCCCCCGCGGCGGGCGGGCGCTTGCCGGGGCGGCGCGCGCGATCTACAGGTCGGACCATGGCCGAGCCGGCGCACCGCTCCAGACCGTCGCGGCAGGGGCTCACCGAGTACCTGCTGCTGGTGGCCGCGCTCGCGATCCTGGCCGCCGGCGCGGTGGCGCTCTTCGCCGCGGAGATCCGCGCTGCGCTCGGCACCCCGCCGGTGGCCCGCACCGCGCCGGGCGCGACGCCCCCTTCCCCGCCGCCCGCCGGCGGCGGCTGACGCCCGGGTGGCGCGGGACGGTATATCCTCCCGGTCGTGTCCCCACTGGTCCTGGTCGTCGACGACGAGAGCCCGAACCTCGAGTCGCTCGGCAAGATCTTCGAGCGCGAGGGCTGGCGCGTGGCGCTCGCCGCCTCCGGCCTCGCCGCGCTGGAGCTGCTCCGCCGCGAGCGCGCCGCGGTGGTGGTCACCGACCTGATGATGCCGGGCATGAGCGGCGACGAGCTGCTCCGCGCGGTGAAGGCGGTGTCGCCCGAGTCCGAGGTGGTGGTGATGACCGCCTACGGCACGGTCGAGGTGGCGGTCGCCGCCATGAAGCAGGGCGCCTACGACTTCATCACCAAGCCGGTGAAGCGCCACGCCATCGTGAAGACGGTGCGACAGGCGCTGGAGCGCGCGTCGCTCGTCGCCGAGAACCGCGCGCTGAAGGCGCGCCTGGCGGAGCTCGCGCCCGGCGGCGCGGGCGCGCTCCTGGGCGACGCGCCGGCGTTCCGCGCGACGCTGGAGATCCTGCGCCAGGCCGCGCCGACGCAGGCCACCGTGCTGCTGCTGGGCGAGAGCGGCACCGGGAAGGAGCTCGCCGCGCGGCTGGTCCACGACCTGTCCCCGCGCGCCGCCGGGCCGTTCGTGCCGATCCACTGCGCCGCCATCCCGGAGACGCTGCTCGAGTCCGAGCTGTTCGGGCACGAGAAGGGCGCGTTCACCGGCGCGGTGGCGCGCAAGGACGGGCGCTTCGAGCGCGCACAGGGTGGCACGCTGTTCCTCGACGAGATCGGCGAGATGTCGCCCGCGGTGCAGGTGAAGCTGCTCCGGTTCCTGCAGGACGGGGTCCTCGAGCGCGTGGGCGGGAACGAGCCGGTGCGCGTGGACGTGCGGGTGGTGGCCGCGACCAACAAGGACCTCGCCGCCGAGGTGAAGGCCGGCCGCTTCCGCGAGGACCTGTTCTACCGGCTCGACGTGGTGCGCGTCCGCCTCCCGCCGCTGCGCGAGCGGCGCGAGGACGTGCCGCTGCTCGCCATGGCCTTCCTGCGGCGGATGGCCGAGCGCAACGGGAAGCCGCTCGCGGGCTTCACCTCGGGTGCGATGGCGGCGCTGGAGCGGTACGCCTGGCCGGGCAACGTGCGCGAGCTGCAGCACGCCATCGAGCGGGCGGTAGTGCTCACCCGCGCCGACGTCGTCGAGGTGGGCGACCTGCCGGAGGCGATCCGCGCCGCGGGACCCGCCGTCCCGGAGCCCGCCGGCGCGGCCGGGGCCCCGGTGCTCACCGTGCCGCTCGGCACGCCCATGGAGGAGATCGAGCGGCGGGTGATCCGCGAGACGCTTCGCCACACCCAGGGTGACAAGAACCTGGCGGCCCAGCTGCTAGGCATCGCGGCCCGGACCATCTACCGGAAGCTCGATCGCGACGAGGAGGGGCGCCTCCTCGTCCCTCCGGAGGGCGGCGGCGAGGGCCCGGAGTAGCCTGCCAATTTGGCGGCGACGCGGGGCGCGCCGGGGCGGCCTTGCCAAATTGGCAGCGCGGTGGCCCACGCTCCCCTCGGGCGGGCGCACCGGCCGGGATTTGCATGTAGTGACGGCATGTTGTGCATCGGCCAGGGCCCGTCTCCGTGGCACGACGGTTGCTCATCCCGGCCCCTGGCCGCTCCCATGCTCGACCTCTTCTTCCGCAAGTACGCCTGGACCGCGAACCTCGCGCTGCTGTTCGCGGCGGCCTGGCTCACGGCGAAGACCGTCAACACGCTCGTCGGCGCGGTGATCCGGCCGCGCCCGCAGGCGGAGCTCGCGCTGCCGCCTCCCGCGCCCGTGCGGCCCGTGCTGCCCGCCTCCATCGACGAGGCGCGGCTGTACCACCTCATCGGACGGGAGCCGCCGCAGCAGTCCACCGAGGGGACGCCCGCGGCGCCCGCCCGCCCGCAGAACTGCGCCGATCCCCGCGCGGAGCCGACCCGCTCCGACCTGCGGCTCGCGCTGGTGGCCGGCGTCGTCGCCGAGCAGCCGCGCTTCTCGCTCGCGACCATCTCGGACCTCTCCACGCGCGAGACGGTCGTGCTCGGGGTGGGCGACCGGATCCAGGGCGCCCAGCTGCTCGGCCTCGAGCGCGTCCGCGCCGGCGGCGACGTCACCGGGAACGCGTTCAAGGTGATCGCCGTGCTGTGCAACCGCGGCACGAAGGAGTACCTGGACTTCGAGGGAGGCGGCAGCGAGGCGCCGGACGCCGGCACCAACCTCGGCTACGCGTCGGTCCCGCGGCCCAGCCCGCGCCCCGGCGCCCCCGGGCCGATGGAGGGCGTCCGCGCGGTCTCGAAGGACAAGTACGAGATCGACCGCAAGGTCATCGACGGCACGCTCAACAACCTGAGCGCCATCTCCACCCAGGCCCGGATCGTCCCGTCGTTCAAGAACGGCGTGGCGAACGGGTTCAAGCTGTTCTCGATCCAGCCGGGCTCGCTCTACGCCTCGATCGGCATCGAGAACGGCGACGTCATCCAGCGCGTGAACGGGTACGAGCTCAACTCGCCCGAGAAGGCGCTCGAGCTGTACCAGAAGCTGCGCGACTCCGGGCACGTGACCATCGAGCTCGAGCGGCAGGGGCAGCCGATCCGCAAGGAGTACAACATCACCGGCCCGTGATCCCGGCCGAGGGAACGCCATGAAGAAGCTCCTTGCCACGACGTTGCTCGTCCCGGTGCTCGCCGCCGCGCAGGTCCCGCTGCGCCCGACCGACGACCCCGAGTCGCCGGCGCGGCAGCGCCCGCCCACCACCCGGCCCACCTCGCCGCCGACCGGCATCCCCACCACGCCGCCGCCCCCGGGGACCTCCATCGGTCCGGGCGGCGTGGCCCCGATCCAGCAGAACGGCGCGCGGCCGCCCGCGGCGCGGCCCACCTCCCCGGCCCCGCGCCCCGGCGGCGCGGCCACGCCCCCCCCCGCGCCCGCGCGGGGCGGCGGCGGCGAGGCCGAGACCACGCTGCAGCCGGCGAACGGCAGGTGCGTCCCGATGCAGGGGCGCTTCATGCTGACGTTCAACCGGGCCGAGGTGGTGGACGTGCTCGAGCAGGCGAGCCGCTGGACCTGCCGGAACTTCATCTACACGGAGGACGTGGCGCGCGGGAAGATCACGCTGCTCTCCAAGACGCCGGTCACCGCGGAGGAGGCGTACGCCGCGTTCCTGGCCGCGCTGAACGCGAACAACATCACGGTGTATCCGACGGGCCGGTACTGGCGCCTGGGCCGCGCCGCCGACAGCAAGAAGATGCCCATCCCGACGTACACCGACCCGGAGAGCGGCACGCCGGCGAGCGAGCAGGTCATCACCAAGGTGATCCGCCTGCAGTACGCCGACGCCGACCAGCTCCGCGGCGTGATGGGCAACTTCATCTCGCCGCAGGGCGCGGACATCCAGTCCATCCCCCCCTCGACGCTGGTCATCACCGACACCGGCCTCAACATCCGCCGCATCGAGAAGATGATCGAGGCGATCGACAAGGTCGGCGGCGGCGACCTGGTCCGCATCGTCCAGGTGCGCTACGCGTCCGCCAAGGACCTCGCCGACAAGGTGAACCAGATCTTCCAGGCGCAGGGCGGGCGGAGCCCGCGCCCGGCGCGGATCTCCAGCGGCCCGGCGCGGCCCGGCGTCCCCACCACCCAGCCCGCGGGCGGCTCGGTCGAGGTCTCGGTCTACAAGGTCCTCCCCGACGACCGCACCAACAAGCTCATCGTCATCGCGGACGAGAAGAGCTTCCAGCAGATCATGGAGCTGGTGCAGCAGCTCGACGTGCCCACCAGCGCCGACGGCGGCGTCCACGTCCTGTTCCTCAAGAACGCGAACGCGGAGGAGCTCGCCACCACGCTGTCGAACCTGGCGCAGGGCCAGGCCAAGCGCACCCCCACGCCCGGCGCGCCGACGCAGCCGGCCGCGCGACCGGTGGGCATGCCCGGGGCGCCCCCCGCCGCCGCGGCGGCGCCCGCCCCGGCCGGCGACGTCACCGCCGAGCTGTTCTCGGGCGAGGTGAAGATCACCGCCGACAAGACGCAGAACGCGCTGCTCGTGCAGGCGAGCGGGGCCGACTTCTCCGCGGTCCAGCGGCTGGTCGAGAAGCTCGACCGGCCGCGGCGCCAGGTGTTCGTCGAGGCGGTGATCATGGAGGTGAACCTCAAGAACTCCATGGAGCTCGGCGTCAGCGCGCACGGCGCGATCCCCTACAAGTACAAGGGGGACACCGGCGTCATCCCGCTCTCGTCGCAGACCGGGCGCGTCAACTCGCTCGACATGTCGAGCGCGATCGCGCTGGGCGGGTTCCTCACCGGCTACACCGGCCCGATCTCCGCGGAGCTGAAGGACCTCGGCTTCGGCAACATCCCCAGCCTCGGCCTGCTCATCCAGGCGCTGCAGTCCAACTCCGACGTGAACGTGCTCTCCACGCCGCACCTGCTCGCCACCGACAACGAGGAGTCGGAGATCACGGTGGGCCAGAACGTGCCGTTCCAGTCCGGCTACGCGCCCTCCGGGCTGTCCAACCTGCTCTCCGGCTCCGGCACCGGCGCCAGCAGCACCGTCGGCTCCGCGCTCGGCACCCAGGGCCTGGGCTCGCTCTACGCGCCCATCCAGCGGCAGAACGTGGAGCTGAAGCTCAAGATCAAGCCGCAGATCAACGAGGGCGGGAACATCCGGCTCACCATCGAGGAGCAGACCGAGGAGATCGCGGAGAAGGACCCGCAGCTCGGCCCGACCACCGCCAAGCGCAGCGTGAAGACGCAGATCGTGGCGCGCGACCAGAGCACCATCGTCATCGGCGGGCTCATCCAGGACCGCGCCATCCGCAGCGTGTCCAAGATCCCGTTCCTCGGCAGCCTGCCCATCCTCGGCTGGCTGTTCCGCGACACCACCACGACCAAGCAGAAGGTGAACCTGCTGCTCTTCCTCACGCCGTACATCATCCGCGACGAGGCGGACTACCGGCGCATCTACGAGAAGAAGCGCGAGGAGCAGCAGCAGTTCATCGAGCAGTTCTACGGGCGGCAGCCGCGCTACGACGTGGACGTGGACTTCAGCCGCAAGACCGGCCCGTACTCGCGCCTGCGCCGGGGCGTGAGCCAGGAGACCTCGCGGATCGAGAACGGCGGCGACGGCGCGCCGGGCGAGTACCTGTCCGCTCCCCCCGCCGGCGGCCCGCCGCCGACCACCGTGGTCCCGGTGCCGCGCCCGACCTCGCCCGCGCCCGCGCCCGAGCCGGAGGCCGCGCCGGACGCGGCGCCGCCGCCCGAGGGCACGCCCGAGCCGGTGGAGCGGCTCTCGCCGCAGCAGCCGCCGCCCGCCGCGGAGCCGGCCGCGCCCGGAGGGACCCCACCGCAGGAATGAGCGGGGGCGGACCGTCCGTTTCACGGGATCCTCATGCCCAACGACGCACAGATCGACAACGCCCGGGCCGCCGTCCAGGGCGCCATCCCCGGGCTCGCCGCCGCGGCCGGGCTCGCCGGCCGTCCCATCGGCGAGATCCTCCGGGAGACGGCCGGGCTGGACCCGGCGCGCCTCGAGGAGGCGCTCGCGCTGCAGCAGGGCGAGCAGGCCGGCCAGCGCCTCGGCGAGATCCTCGTCCGCCTGAGGGCGGTCACCGAGGAGGACGTGCTGCGCGCGCTCGCGGCCCAGCTCGACCTGCCGTTCGTCGAGCGCATCGACCCGGAGTCGGTGCCGGGCGACCTCGCGGCCAAGGTGCCGATCCACTTCGCCAAGCAGTCGAAGGTGCTGCCGCTCGGCACCGCCGGTGACGCGGTCCGGGTGGCGGTGGGCGACCCGCTCGACACCGCCGCGCAGGACTCGGTGTCCATGCTGCTCGGCGCCGCGGTGGCGCCGGAGGTGGCGCCGCCGCAGGTGGTGCTCGACGCCATCAACGCGGTGTACGACCGCGCCGCCGACGAGCACGACAAGCTCATGGAGGACCTCGAGACCGAGGACCTCGAGAGCGTCGCGCACGAGCTGCAGGAGCCGACCGACCTCCTCGAGGCGGACGACGAGGCGCCCATCATCCGCCTGGTCAACTCGCTCCTGTTCCGCGCGGTGAAGGAGCGCGCCAGCGACATCCACATCCTCCCGGAGGAGAAGGACATCTCGGTGCGCTACCGGATCGACGGCGTGCTCCGCGAGGTGATCCGCCCTCCCAAGCGCTTCCAGGCGTCCATCGGCAGCCGCATCAAGATCATGGGCGGGCTGAACATCGCCGAGAAGCGGCTCCCGCAGGACGGCCGCATCCGCATCAAGATCGCCGGCAAGGACGTGGACATCCGCCTGTCCACCGTCCCCACCGCGCACGGCGAGCGCATCGTGATGCGCCTCCTCGACAAGTCCAACGTGGTGCTGGACCTGGCCGAGCTCGGCTTCGAGGACTGGCAGCTCAAGGTGATGGACACGCTCATCACCCGCTCGCACGGCATCGTGCTGGTCACCGGCCCGACCGGCTCCGGCAAGACCACGACGCTCTACGCGGCGCTCGCGAAGATCAACTCGCCCGACCTGAACATCCTCACCATCGAGGATCCGGTCGAGATCCCGCTGAAGGGCGTGGGGCAGGTGCAGATCAACCCGAAGATCGACCTGACCTTCGCGAGCGGGCTGCGCTCGTTCCTCCGGCAGGACCCGGACGTCATCATGGTCGGCGAGATCCGCGACCTGGAGACCGCCGAGATCGCGATCCAGGCCTCGCTCACCGGCCACCTGGTGCTCTCCACCGTGCACACCAACGACGCCGCCGGGGCCATCACGCGCCTGGTGGACATGGGCGTGCAGCCGTTCCTGGTGGCGTCCTCGCTGGTGGGCGTGCTGGCGCAGCGCCTGGTGCGCGTGCTCTGCCCGACGTGCAAGAAGCCCTACGTCCCCACCGCCGAGGAGCGCGACCTCGCCGGGCTCACGCCCGAGATCCTGCGCCAGGCCGGCGACCCGACCCACCTCTACAAGGCGGTGGGGTGCCCGGCCTGCAACCACACCGGCTACCAGGGCCGGACCGGCATCTACGAGCTGATGATGGTGGACGACGACGTCCGCCCGCTCATCCTCAAGTCGGTGGACGCCACCACCATCAAGCGCGCCGCCGTCGAGCGCGGGATGGTGACGCTCATGGAGCACGGCGCGTACAAGGTCGCGCGCGGCATCACCACCGCGGCCGAGGTGCTGTCGGTCACCGCGGAGGACATCCGGTGAGCGGCGCGCCGCGCGCCCACGGAGCCCCCTGATGCCGGTCTTCGAGTACAAGGCGTACGACGCCCAGGGCAAGGCGATCCAGGGCCTGCGCGAGGCGGACTCGCCGAAGGCGCTGCGCAGCGTGCTCCGCCGCGACGGCGTGTTCCTCACCGAGGTGCTGGGCGAGCAGCAGGTGAAGGCCCAGCAGGCGCGCGAGGTGAGCGTGCGCCGCTGGATGGTGGGCCGCGTCGGCCCGGTGAACCTCGCCATCGCCACCCGCCAGCTGTCGGTGCTGGTGGGCGCGGGCATCCCGCTCGTCGAGGCGCTCACCGCGCTGGTGGACCAGGTCGAGCACGAGCGGCTGAAGCGCGTGCTCGGCGACGTGAAGCAGCGCGTGAACGAGGGCGCGGCGCTGGCCGACGCGCTCGCCGCCCACCCGCGCGTGTTCTCGACGCTGTACGTGAACATGATCCGCGCCGGCGAGCACTCCGGCGCGCTCGAGGTGGTGCTGGTCCGGCTGGCCGACTTCACCGAGAGCCAGGCCCGGCTGCGCTCGAAGATCATGGGCACGATGGCCTACCCGGCCGCGATGATGGTGATCGGCTCGGTCATCCTGGGGGTGCTGTTCACCGTGGTGATCCCGAAGATCACGAAGATCTTCGAGGACACGAAGGCGCAGCTCCCCTGGAACACCCGGGCGCTCATCGCCGCCTCGCACTTCGTCGCCGACTACTGGTGGCTCCTGCTCGCGCTCGTCGTGCTCTCGATCTGGGGCTTCGTGCGGTGGCGGCGGACGCCGGCGGGGCGCGCCGCCTGGGATCGCGCGGCGCTGCGCTTCTGGATCTTCGGGCCGCTGACGCGGCAGATCGCCATCAGCCGCTTCGCCCGCACGCTCTCCACGCTGCTCCGCAGCGGCGTCCCGCTGCTCACCGCCATGGAGATCGTGAAGAACATCGTCGGCAACACGCGCCTCGCCGACGTGATCGACCAGGCCCGGGACGCGATCCGGGAGGGCGAGTCCATCGCCGCCCCGCTGAAGCGCTCGGGCGAGTTCCCGCCGCTCGTCTACCACATGGTGGCGATCGGCGAGCGCTCCGGCGCGCTCGAGGAGATGCTCGGCAACGTCGCCAAGGCGTACGAGGACCAGGTCGAGACGACGGTGAGCGCGCTCACCTCGCTGCTCGAGCCGCTCATGATCGTCGCCATGGGCGTGGTGGTCGCCTTCATCGTGTTCTCCGTCCTTCTTCCCATCCTCCAGATCAACAACCTCGCAGGAGGCTAGAGATGCACGCCCGCAACCGGCGCCGCGCACAGCGCGGCATGACCCTCATCGAGATCATGGTGGTGATCGTGATCCTCGGCCTCATCGCCTCCGCGGTGGCCGTGAACGTGGTCGGCCAGATGTCCAAGGCCCGCGTGGACACCGCCAAGAACGACGTCCGCAAGATCGCGGACGGCGTGGACACGTTCAAGGTGCTGAAGGGCCGCTACCCGACCACCGAGGAGGGCCTGGGGATCCTCATCAAGGAGAACATCCTCAAGGCGAACAAGGACGGCACGCTGAAGGACCCGTGGGACAAGGAGTACGTGTACCTGTACCCGGGCCAGACGCACCAGGACGGCTACGACGTGAAGAGCTACGGCGCCGACGGCCAGCCCGGCGGCGAGGGCGAGAACGCCGACGTCGTGAACCCGTGAGCCCGGGCGCTTGGACCGCCGCCGCCGCCAGCGAGGGTTCACCCTCATCGAGCTGCTGATCGTGATCGGCGTGATCGGCCTGCTCGCGGCGATGGTCGTGCCCGCGGCGGAGTCGGCCACCGGCGCGAACGCGCGCAAGGCGGCGGGCGAGCTGTCCGGGGCGATGCGCTCCCTGTACGACACCGCCGCGCTGCGGAACGCCACCTGCCGGATCGCGCTCGACCTCGGCCAGCGCACCTGGTGGGCGGAGTGCGCGCCCGGGGCGGTGGGCATCTCGGACCCGGCGCGGCCGCAGGATGACGCGGCGCTGGCGAAGCGCTTCCCGGACGAGAAGGACGAGGAGGTCCGCCGGCTGCTCGCGCGGAGCACGTTCGGGAAGTTCGAGGACCGCCTCGTCGGCGAGCGCAAGCTGCCCGGCTCGACCGGGTTCGGGCCGGTCCACGTGGAGGGCCGGCGCGACGCGATCGAGCAGGGGCTGGCCTACGTGTACTTCTTCCCGGGCGGCCAGGCCCAGCGCGCCTGGGTCCCGGTGGTGGACCGCTCGAACGTCTATACCGTGGTCACCGAGCCGTTCACGGGACGCACGCGGGTGGTGCCGGGCAAGGTGGAGGTGCGCGAGTGACGCCCGCCGCCGCCCGGGGGGGGACGTGCCGCGGCCGCCGCGCCGCCGGCTTCACGCTGCTCGAGGTGATGGTCGCGCTCGCGATCCTCGCCATGGGGCTCATGGCGCTCTCCGACGTGGTGGGCGGCGCGCTCCGCAACCACGCCCGCGCCGGCCGCCTGGACGTCGCCACGCTGCTGGCGCGCGGGAAGATGGTGGAGCTCGAGGAGGCGTTCGAGCGCAAGGGGTTCCGCGACTTCGACGAGGAGGACGAGGGATCGTTCGAGCGCGAGGGCCATCCGGAGGTGCGCTGGAAGCTGGAGGTGCTCCGCCCCCGCGTGGAGCTCGGCCCGGAGCGCATCCTGCAGCTCCTCACCGGCACCGAGGGCGGCGATCTCTCGGCGTTGCTCGGCGGGGCGAGCGGGGGGAAGGACGCGCAGGGCGGCGGCCCGCAGACCGTCATGCCGGGCACCGCCGCGGTGGCGGGCACGCTCAACGCGCAGCTCACCGCCATGGGCGAGCAGATCAAGAAGGCGGTGCGCGAGGTGCGCCTCACCGTCGCGTGGCCCGAGGGCGCGCGGCAGGACTCCTTCACGGTGGTCACGCACCTGGTGGTGCTGGCGCCGACGGAGCCGGGCACGTGAGCGCGCGCCGCGCCGCCGCGGGCGGGTTCACGCTCCTCGAGGTGCTGATCGCCATGGCGATCACCGCCGCGGTGGGGGCGATGACGCTCGGCGCGTTCCACCAGGTGGACCGCGCCCAGGAGATCGCCCGCGCGCAGGGGGATCGCTACGCGGCGGCGCGCCTCGCGCTCACCCGCCTGGCGCGCGAGACCTCGATGGCGTTCCTATCCGAGCACTACGACAAGAACCGGCTGCGCGAGCGCCCCACGCTGTTCCGCGGGCGCGAGGAGGGGCTGCTGTTCACCACCCAGGCGCACCGGCGGCTGCTCCGCGACGCGCGCGAGTCCGACGCGTCGGTGGTGGAGTACACGCTGGAGTCCGCCCCGGACGGCGGCGGGGAGCAGGCGCTGTTCCGGCGCGAGAAGGCGCGCGTGGACGAGGAGCCCGAGCGCGAGGGGCGCAAGGACGTCGTCGCCGACCACGTCACCGGGTTCCGGGTCCAGTACTGGGACGCGAAGAAGAAGGACTGGGTGCGCGAATGGAACACCCGGTCGGTGGAGCGCGCGAACGAGCTGCCCGCGCGCGTCCGCTTCGATCTCGAGGTGAAGCTCGCCGACGGGCGCACCGAGAAGTTCTCCACCGAGGCGCGGGTCGCGTTGACGCGGCCGCTGGACTTCTGATGCGCGCCCTCCGCCCCGGCCCACGACCCGCTCGCCCGCGCCCCCGCGGCGCCGCGCTCCTGGTGGTCATGGTGTCGCTCGCCATCCTCACGGCGCTCTCGGTGGACCTCGCCTACGAGACCCGCGTCCGGCTGCAGATCGCCGTGAACGGCCGCGACGAGCTCCGCGCCACCTACCTCGCGAAGAGCGCGGTGTCCTTCTCGCGCCTGGTGCTCGCGTTCCAGCAGCAGATCGACCAGGCGAGCGGCGCTGCCTGCCAGGTGATGGGCGCGCTCACCGGCGGGACCGCCGCGGCCGCGGGCTCGGCGACCGCCGCCGGCACGGCCGGGACCGGCGGCGCGGGCGGCCAGGCCGCGGCGGCGTGTCCGCGCCCGCAGATCTGGGAGCTCGTCCCGGTCAGCTCGGGCCTGGTGCAGGCGCTGTTCGGCGAGGCCGGGCCGGCGGCGCGGGCGGCGGCCGCGGAGGGCGCGCCGCCGCAGGCCCGCTTCGGCGACTTCGAGGGCGGGTTCGCCTCGAAGATCGAGGACGAGGGCCGCAAGGTGAACGTGCAGCTCGACGCGCTCCAGACCAGCGGCCTGCTCGGCCCGCAGGTGGAGGCGATCCTCCGCCTCGTCTGCGACGCACGCTGGGACCCGCTGTTCGACCGCGAGGACGCGGAGGGGCAGCGCTGGACGCGCAACGACCTCCTCCTGCACCTGCGCGACTGGGTGGACGACGACGAGGCGGGCTCCGCGCTCGCGGTGAGCTACCCCGGCGGCGACGGGTGCACGTTCGTGGTCCCCGCCAACCCGTTCGAGAAGGGCTTCTCCGACGAGAACCGCCCCTACGACCACGGCCGCGACCGCTACCGCGCCAAGAACGCGCGCTTCGACTCGCTCGCCGAACTGAGCCTGGTCGCCGGGGTGAGCGACGCGTTCCTGGCGGCCTTCGGCGACCGGCTCACGGTCTACCTGCCGCGCGAGGCGAAGATCAACGTCAACACCTCGGAGCCCTCCGATCAGATGCGCATCGCCTGGATGATGGCCGAGCCGGCGGCGCAGCCGCTCCTGCTCGACCCGGCGTTCCCGCAGAAGCTGCAGCGCGCGCTCTCGGACGTGCGCATGGGCGGGCTGATGGCGCTCACCCCGCCGCAGTTCGCCGCGGTGGTCGCGGCGCTGGGCGTCCCGGTGCGCGCCGACTACCTGGCGCAGAGCCCGAAGTCGCCGTTCACCGACCGCTCGGCGGCGTTCCGCATCCGCGCGTTCGGCAACGCCGGCGCCGTCAGCAAGACCATCGACGCGGTGGTCACCTTCGACCCGAACCAGAACCAGCCGGCCGGCACGGCGCCCATCGCGGGCGCCGCTGGCGCGGCGCCGCCGGCGGCCGGGACGCCCGACGCCGGAAACCCACTCACCACCGCGCTCCAGGGCCAGGCCGGGATCTCGTCCGGCCGCCTCATCCACTGGCGCGAGGAGTAGAGCCATGGCCCAGCACATCCTCGGCCTCGACCTGGGCGCGCACGCGGTGAAGGCCGTGCTCCTGGAGAGCACGTACCGCGGCTACGCCGTCCTCGACACGGCCAGCGCGCCGGTCCCCGCGGCGGAGGGCGACGACGCGCCTCCGCTGCTGGCGCGGCAGGCGGCCGCCGTCCACCAGCTGCTGGGGGAGCGCGGGTGGCGGGTGGACGAGTCGGTGGTGGCGTTCCCCGGCTCGTCGGTGTCCTCGAACGTGGTGACGCTCCCGTTCACGGACGCGCGCCGCATCGAGCAGACCATCGGGTTCGAGGTGGAGGGGCAGATCCCGTTCGACCTCGCGACCGTGGCCTGGGACTGGCAGCCCCTCGGCGTGCGCGACGGCAAGTCCGACCTGCTCGTGGGCGTGGTGCGCAGGGAGGAGCTGGGCGCGCTGCTCGCGGCGCTCGGCCACGGCGGCCTCGACCCGCGCGCGGTGATCCCCGCCGGCCCCGCCTACGCGGCGCTGCTGGCGGGGGGGGCGGTGGAGCCGCTCGCGGCGCCGCCGGAGGGGCCCGCGCCGGCGGAGGGCGTGCTCGACGTCGGCGCCGAGCGCACCAGCCTGTGCGTCACGGCGGCGGGCGCGTGCGAGGCGGCCCGGACGTTCGCGTTCGGCGGCGCGCACCTGGTCCGGGCGCTGGCGCGCGCGCTCGGGGTGCCCGAGGCGGACGCGGGCGCGCTCCTCGCGGGCGAGCTGGGCGGGCCCCCGCCGCCGGCGGAGCTGGCGGCGCTGGCGCGGGATCCGCGGGCCGCGGCGGCGCTCTCGGCCGCGCTGCAGCCGCTCGTGCGCGAGGTGCGCGCCACGCTGCGCGCCTGGCGCGCGCGGGTGGGGCCGCGGCGCCTGGAGCGCCTCTCGCTGGCGGGCGAGCTGGCCAGGCTGCCCGGGCTCCCGGAGCTCCTCGCGCCCGACGTGGACGGCGCGGTGGCGCCGCTCGCGCTGGCCGGTCCGGCGGCGGCCGCCGTCGCCCCCGACCGCGCCCCCGGGCTGGCGCTCGCGCTCGCGCTCGCGCTCCGCGGCCACCAGGGCGCGCGCGCGCCGCGCCTGAACCTGCGCCGCGGCGAGCTCGCGTACACCCGCGACTTCGAGCACCTCAAGGGCAAGCTGGCGCGGCTCGGCCTGTACGCCGCCGCCATCCTGGTGCTGGCCGTGGTGAGCGCCGGGGTGAAGGTGTTCGCGCTCTCGCGCCAGGAGGCCGCGCTGGATCGGGCGCTCTGCGACGCGGAGCAGAAGATCCTGGGCCGCTGCTACCCGAACTTCGAGGAGGCGCAGGCCATCCTGCGCGGGCGCGGCACCGCGGCGGCGGCGCTGCCGCGCGTCTCCGCCGTGGACGTGCTGGGCGAGCTGGCCGACAGGGTGCCCGCGGAGGTCCCGGTGCGGTTCGACCGGATCGAGATCACCCGCGACAAGCTGCACCTCGAGGGCACCACCGACGGCGCGGAGAGCGTGGACAAGGTGGTGGAGGGGCTGCGCGGCTCGCGCTGCTTCGGCGACGCCCGCTCCGGCAGCGCCCGCAAGCGCGCCTCCGACGGCAAGTTCGAGTTCTCCATCGACTCCGGGCTGACCTGCCTCGAGTCCGGCCCGCGCGACGTCGCGGGCGAGAGGGGCTGAGATGGACTTCCTCCGCAAGCTGCGCGCCGACGTGGCGGCCTGGATGGCGAAGCTCGCGCCGCGCGAGCGGGTGCTCGTCACGGTCGCGGCGCTGGGCGTGGCGCTGTTCGCGATCTGGCTGGTCTCGCTCTCCATCAGCCGCGGCATCTCCGCGCGCGAGGCGCGCATCGAGGACAAGACCAAGGTCCTGTCGCAGGTCGGCAAGCTGGCGGAGGGCTACCGGCGCCGCCAGGCGGAGCGGCAGGCGATCGAGTCGCGCCTGAAGGGGCCGCCGGTGCAGCTCCTCAGCCACATCTCGCAGGCCGGCACCGCGCTCGGCATCGAGGTCACCGACCTGCGCCCCACCACCACGCAGGGCGACCTCGAGGGCCTGCGCGAGGAGGCGGTGGAGGTCAGCATCGCGCGCGTGGACCTGGGCCGGCTCGCCCGGCTGATGCAGAGCCTGGAGCGCGGCCCGGGCGTGGTGAAGGTGCGCCGCGTCCGCGTCACCACCCGCACCGACGACCCCGCGCTCGTGGACGCGACGGTGGTGGTCTCCACCTACCAGCTCAAGGCCTGACCGATGAAGCTCGACCTCGGACGGATCCGGCTCCCCTCGATGCCGTGGCTCGCGCGCCTCCCGGGCATGTCGCGGGTGGACTGGAACGTGTGGCGACCGCGCGCCGGCTACGGCGTGTTCGCGCTGCTCGCGTTCGCGGTGGCGCTCCGCGCCACGTTCCCCTCCGAGGCGGTGCGCGAGCGGCTGATCCTCGAGGCGGGCGCGCGCGGCTGGCAGTTCGAGGCCGACGACATCGGCCCGGGCGGCCTGCTCGGCGTGACGGCGGAGGGCGTCCGGCTCGAGGACCACGCCTCGCACCAGCTCGCCATCGACCGGGTGAGCGCGTCGCTCCAGGTGCTGCCGCTGCTGCTCGGCCGGCAGGTGATGGACGTGGACGCGCTCGTCTACGAGGGCCGCGTGCGCGGCAGCACCGCCCTGAACGGCGCCGAGCGGCGCACGGTCCTGGCGCTCCAGGGGCTCGACCTGGCCCGGGCGGTCCCGCTGAAGGTCGCCACCGGCATGGACCTGCAGGGCGCGGTCTCGGGCTCGGTGGACGTCACCGTGCCGGAGGCGCCGGCGGGCCGGCCCACCGGCCGCATGCAGCTGGCGGTGTCCCGCGCCGGCGTGGCCGGGGGCCAGCTGCCCATCCCCGGCATGGCCACCGGCCTGCGCCTCCCGCGCGTCGGCCTCGGCGAGATCGCCGCCAGCGTGAAGCTGGAGGGCGGCAAGGCGGCGGTGGAGCGGCTCGAGGCGAAGGGCGGCGACGTGGAGCTCGCCACCGACGGGCTGGCGGTGACCCTCGGGCCGCGCCTCGAGCACGCGGCCGTGTTCGGCAAGGCGACCGTGCGCATCCAGCCGGCCTTCTGGAGCGCGAGCGCGACCGCCGGCCTGCGGCCCATCGTGGAGGCGGCGCTCGCCTCGGCCCGCACGCCGGACGGCGCCTACCGGCTCCAGGTGGTGGGGACGCTCGGACACCCGCGCATCGTGCTGACGCCGGGGCAGGGCCGCGCGCCCATGGGCGGCGGCGACGAGGAGTAGCCGGGGGGGACCGCCCGCCCGCTAGACCTTGAAGCGCCCCACCCGCTCCGCCAGCGCGCGCGAGCGGGAGCCGAGCCGCTCGGCCAGGCCGGACAGCCCCTCCACCGCGCGCTCGTGGTCGCCGGCCGTCTGCGAGAGCGCCCGCAGCCCCTCGCGGACCCGGCGCGTGGCCGCGTTGTGGTGCTCCACCGCGCGCCCGATCTCCGCGAGCATCCGCTCCACGCGCCCGAGGCTCTCCAGCTGCTGCCGGCCCCGCGTGGACTGGTCCTCCAGCGCGCGCGCCACCTGGTCGGCCATCGCGTTCACGCTGCGCGACGCGGTGTTCACCCCGGCGGCGCTGCGGCCCACCAGCTGCACCGCGGCCGCGACCGCGCGAGAGCCCTCCGCCACCGACTCCACCAGCAGCGAGACCTCGTGCGTGGACTGTGCGTGCGAGCCGACCGCCGCCCGGATCGCGGCGGCGGTCTCGCGCCCCTGCGCGGTGGAGCGGCGGATCTCGCCGAGCGCCTCGAGCGAGTTGCGGGCCAGCTTCACGCCCTCGCCGGCGAGCGCGTCGCCGCGGTCGATGAGGGCGGCGGTGCCCTCCACGTCGTCGCGCACCGCGCGGACGATGTCGCCGATCGACGTGGTCGAGCGGGCGATCTGCGCCGCCAGCTCGCGGATCTGCTCGGCCACCACCGCGAAGCCCTTGCCGTGCTCGCCCGCCTGCGAGGCGATGATGGAGGCGTTGAGCGACAGCAGGCTGGTGCGCCCGGCCACCTCCGAGATGAAGTCCACCACCTGGTCGATGTCGTCGGAGCGCCGCCCCAGCGCCGCCACGCGGCGGTGCGCGTCGGCGACCGCCGCGCGCAGCGCCTCGATCCCGTGCACCGTCTCCTCCACCACCCCGCCGGCCCGCTCGGCCACGTCGGCCACCATCCCGGCGGTGCGCTCGCTCTCCTCGGCGGCGCGCTCCAGCGTCCCGATGGACGACCGCACCGCCGAGAGCGTCCCGGCGGCATGGCCGGCGTGCTGCTCCAGCTCGGCGAGCGTGGCGTCGGCGTCGCGGCCCGCGTGCGCGAGCGACTCCACGTCGCGGAGCGCGACCGCCATGGCGCGCTCCAGCTCGGCCCCCTTCCGCCGCACCTCGTCCAGGCCGGACGCCATCTCGCCCACCTGCTGCGTGGTCGCCGAGACGTACTCCGACAGGCCGCCGACCCCGCGCGCCACCAGCGCGATCGAGCCCTCCATCGCCTCCACCGCGCCCTGCGCCGCCACCGCCCCGGCGTGCTGGTCCAGCGCGCCGGCCCGCACCCGCTCGCCGATGGCGCCCGCCTCGCGCGCGCCGGCCGAGACGCCCTCGCTCGCCGATTGCACGTCCACGACCAGCGCCTTCAACCCCTGCGCCATGCGCCGGAAGTCGGCGGCGAGCTGGCCCATCTCGTCGCGCGAGACCGACGGCGGGCTGGCGGCGAGGTCGCCCGAGGCGATGCGGTCCGCGGCGCGGCCGAGCGTCCGGAACGGGAGCGTGATGGCGCTGGCGGCGAGCCAGGCGAGCAGCGCGGTCGCCGCGTAGACCACCAGGGCGCTGACGGCGAGCGCGCCCCAGAACGCGCGCCGCCGCGCGCGCACCGGCTCCTCCGGGAGCCACGAGACCACGCGCCCGCCCGAGGCGGTGGCGCGCGACACGAGCCAGCCGTCCTCGACCCGGAGCGCGCCCGCGGCCGCAGCGGCCGCGCCCTCGAACGGGACCCGGCCCGCGCCGAAGCGCGCCACCACCGCGCCGCCGGGGCCGAGCACGGCCGAGGGCGTGCCGGTCACGAGCCAGAGGTGCTCGGCCAGCTCCGCGTCGCTCGCGGCCACGCCGGAGGCGACCGCGCTCTCCTGCGCGTGGGCGGCGGTGGCGACGTACTCGCGATCGATGTCGCCCCGGTAGCGGACGTAGCCGGTGGCGGCGAAGAGGAGCACGCAGATGGTGATGAGGCCGAGCGCGAGGATCAGGATCTTCCCGCGCACCGTGCCCTGGACGGCGACCTCGGCGTCCGGGCCGAGCCGCTCGAACACCTCGCCGGCGGCGGTGCCGGCGAGCGCGTAGCAGAGCATCGCCGCGAGCGAGGCGCTGGCGAAGCCCACCGCGGCGCCGGCCAGGCCGAGGTCGAGCGGGACCCCGCGCGCGCGGGCCAGCGCGGTCAGCACCACCGTGGCGAGCACGCCGGCGGCGAGCACCACCGCGGCGGTGTAGGCAGGCAGCCGGTGGCCGGTGGCGGCGGCGCGCAGCGCGAGCGGCGTCGGGATGGCGCCGGCGCCGCGGTGCGCGTCGTCGGCGGCGCGCAGCGGCCGCGACAGGGCCCAGACGGCCCCGCCCGCCGCGGCCCACTCCAGCGCCACGCTCGCGAGGAGCGCCCACCGCAGCGCCTCGCGCTGGGGCGCGGAGAGCGGGAACGCCTGCGTCACCCACCACCCCAGCGCCGTGCCGAGCAGGATCATCGACGCGACGTTCCGGACCAGCCGCCAACCGAAGCGCATGTGGCCCGGGAGTGTATCCCGGGGGAGCGCGCTGGCGCTGCCCCTGGGCGGCCATACACGTCAGGCAACGCAAGGTCGCGTTTCCCCATGGGAAACGGGTGCCGCCGCCCGGGCTGCGGCGCGGCGGCCGGTGAAAACCCCCCATTGATCAAGGGCTTCGCTTGAACTCGCCCATGGGGTCGTGATATCGCGTTTCGCCATGCGCATCCGTCGCCTCGACATTGTCGGGTTCAAGTCCTTCATGGACAAGACCGTCATCGCCTTCGACGACGGGGTGACCGGCGTGGTCGGCCCGAACGGCTGCGGCAAGTCCAACGTGGCCGACTCGATCCGGTGGGTCCTCGGCGAGCAGTCGGCGCGCCACCTCCGCGGCCGGTCCATGGAGGACGTGATCTTCAACGGGTCGGAGTCGAAGCCCCCGCTCTCCATGGCGGAGGTGATGCTCACCTTCGTCAACGACCGGCCCAGCGAGCTGCCGCCGCAGTACCAGGGCTTCGGGGAGATCACCGTCGGCCGCCGCCTGTTCCGCACCGGCGAGTCCGAGTACCTGGTGAACGGCGTCCAGGCCCGGCTGCTGGACGTGAACGACATCTTCTTCGGCTCGGGCGTGGGCCGCACCGCCTACTCGATCATCGAGCAGGGCCGCATCGGCCAGATCGTCTCCGCCCGCCCCGAGGACCGGCGCGCCATCATCGAGGAGGCGGCCGGCATCACGAAGTACAAGAAGCGCCGCGAGGCGGCCGAGCGGAAGATGGAGGCCACGCAGCAGAACCTGCTGCGCGTCGCCGACATCGTCCAGGAGCTGGGCAAGCAGCTCGAGTCGCTCAACCGGCAGGCGCGCAAGGCGGAGAAGTACAAGGCGCTGCGCGGGCAGATCCGCGAGCTCGAGCTGCGCACCGCCGCGGCCCGCTACCTGGAGCTGACCGCCACCCGCCGCGCCGCCGAGGAGCGGCAGGCCGCGCTGAAGGCGGAGGAGGCCGAGCTGTCGGCCCGCCTCGCCGAGCTCGACGGCGCGCTGGAGCAGGACCGCGCCCTCGGCGGCGAGAGCGAGGCGCGGGTCGCCGACCTGGGCACCCGCGAGCACGCGCTGGAGAGCGCCGCGCGCGTCTCCGAGGTCTCGGTGGAGGCGGCGGCGCGCGAGCTCGACCAGATCGCGGAGCGCACCCGCGCGCAGGCGGCCGAGGTGGAGGCGCTGAAGGACCAGGCCGAGGCGCTCGCCGCCGAGCGCGAGACGCTGCTCCGGCAGCGCGACGACCTGCAGTCCCTCGTCACCACCGACGAGGGCCGCCTGGGCGAGGCCGAGGCCGCGCTGCGCGACGCCGGCCGCGAGCAGGGCGCGCTGCAGGCCGAGGCCGACCGCTCGCGGGCCGCCGCCGCCGCCGCGCTCTCCGAGGCCACCTCGCACCGCAGCCAGCTCGCGCAGATCGAGCGCCAGCGGCTCGACCTGCGCGGCCGCATCGAGCGCAACCGCGCCGAGGCCGACGACCTGGCGAAGCGCGCCGGCCAGCTCGACGAGGCGCGCGCGCGCCACGTGGAGAAGCTGGGCCACACCCGCCAGCTGAAGCTCCGCCTGGACGAGCAGCGGGGCGCGCAGGAGGAGCTGCTCGAGCGCACCCGCGCCGAGTTCATCCAGAACGAGGCGAAGCTCATCACGCTGCGCGAGGAGCTGGCGGAGAAGCGCTCCCGCCTGCAGAGCCTCCTCGAGATCGTCCGCAACTACGAGGGCTACGGCCGCGGCGTGCGGAGCCTGATGACCCGGGCCGGCCAGGACGAGCCGCGCGACCACGGCATCTTCGGGCTGGTGGCGGACGTGGTGTCCGCGCCGGAGGAGTACGAGAACGCGATCGAGGCGGTGCTGGGCGAGCGGCTCCAGTACGTCATCGTCGAGAGCCACTCCCAGGGCGTCGAGGCCATCGACTACCTGAAGACCGCGGCCGAGGGGCGCGCCTCGCTCATCCCGATGGCGCGCCTGCGAGAGGCGGGC
Source organism: Anaeromyxobacter dehalogenans 2CP-1 (assembly GCF_000022145.1). Classification (NCBI taxonomy): domain Bacteria; kingdom Pseudomonadati; phylum Myxococcota; class Myxococcia; order Myxococcales; family Anaeromyxobacteraceae; genus Anaeromyxobacter; species Anaeromyxobacter dehalogenans. The sequence goes on along the minus strand of NC_011891.1, from coordinate 795,535 downwards.
GCGAGCGACCCCACCGAGGCCGACCGGGCGCAGCCCGGCTTCGTGGCGGTCTGCCTCGACGTGGTGACGTTCGACCCCTCGTACGAGAAGGTGGCCCGCTTCCTCCTCGGCGACGCCATCATCGTGCGCGACCTGCCCTCCGCGCTGGAGATCTGGCAGCAGAGCGCGGTGAAGCGGACGCTGGTCACGCTCGACGGCGAGGTGCTCGACCCCTACGGCGTCGTCACCGGCGGGCCGCTCGAGGGCGAGGGCCACGGCGCGCTGCAGCGGCGGCGCGAGGTGCAGGAGCTGGAGGAGACGGTCCGCGGCTTCGAGGCGGAGTTCTCGCTGGCGCAGGAGCGGCACCGGACCCTGCAGGCGCGGCTGCTCCAGCTCGAGGCGGCGCTGAAGTCGCTCGACAAGGACGGGCGCGAGAAGGAGCTGGCGCTCGTCGAGGAGGAGAAGGACCTCGCCCGCGTGGGCTCCGAGCTGGAGCGCGTGGCCGACCGCACCGGCCAGCTCGAGGCGGAGCGGAAGCAGCTCGAGGACGGGGTCGCCGGGCTGGTGCGCGAGGAGGAGGAGCACCGGGTCGCGGCGGCGACCGCCGAGGCCGAGCAGGGACGCGCCGAGGAGCGGGCCCGCGAGGCGGTGGCGGCGCTCGAGCACACCCGCGCCCGCGGCGACGTGCTCTCCGCCGAGCTGATGAACCTGAAGGTGAAGGCCGCCGCGGACGCCGAGCGGCGCGAGGGCATCGGCTCCGCCCTCAAGCGGATCGACGACACGCGGCGCGAGGTGGACGAGCGGCGCGGGCGGCTGTTCGCCGCGCTCTCCGAGGCGAACGCGCGCGCCGCGGAGCTGCGCGGCCGGCTGGAGGGCACGCGGGTGGACCTGGGCCGGCTGGGGCAGGACCTGGCCGCGGTCCGCGAGGAGCTGGCGCGCGCGCGCGCGGCGCACGAGGGGCTGGTGGCCGCTTCGCGCGGCCGCGAGGCCGAGGCGCGCGAGCTGCGCGGCCGCGCCGAGGCGGTGCGGCAGGCCTGCGCCGAGGCGGCGCTGACCGCGCGCGAGCACGCGCTGGAGCTCTCGCACCTCGAGGAGCAGACCCGGGAGCGCTGCCAGGCCGAGCTGCGGTGGGAGGTGGGCCGCTTCCACCTGGAGAAGCCGCCCGGGGACGCCGAGCGCGAGCGGCTGGACGAGCTCAAGGGGCAGGCCGAGCGGATGGGCGCCATCAACCTGACCGCCATCGAGGAGTACGACGAGCTGTCGAACCGGCACGCGTTCATGAGCGAGCAGCGCGCCGACCTGGAGCGGTCGCTCGCCGACCTCAAGGCCGCCATCGTCAAGATCAACCGCGCCAGCCGCGAGCGCTTCCAGGAGACGTTCGACCGGGTGAACGAGAAGTTCCAGCAGGTGTTCCCGCGCCTGTTCGCGGGCGGGCGCGCCGGCCTGGTGCTCACCGCCGCCGAGGGCGACGGCGAGCAGGGCGTGGAGATCTTCGCGCAGCCGCCCGGGAAGAAGCTCCAGAGCGTCAACCTGCTCTCCGGCGGCGAGAAGGCGCTCACGGCCGTCTCGCTCATCTTCGCCATCTTCCTCATCAAGCCCACCCCGTTCTGCCTGCTGGACGAGGTCGACGCGCCGCTCGACGACGCGAACGTGGGCCGCTACAACGAGATGGTGAAGGAGATGTCGAAGAACTCGCAGTTCATCCTGATCACCCACAACAAGCGGACCATGGAGATGGTGGACACGCTCTACGGGGTGACCATGGAGGAGCCGGGCGTCTCCAAGCTGGTCTCGGTGCGGCTCTCCGAGCGCACCCGCGAGGCCGCCGCGGCCTGAACGATCGGACGGGGCTGCGCCCCGCCCCACGGAGCGGAGCTCCGCGGGGCCCCACCCTGCTCGCCGGGTCCCGTGCGCCGCCGCGGGCGGCCTCGCCGCGCGCGCGGCAGCGCCCCGGCGGGCTCGCTCCGCTCGCTGGCCGTTCACGCCTCCAGAGCCGGGTCGGCGCGCCGCCGCAGCGAATTGACACCCGCGCGCCGGGGGCCCTATATGCTCGGGCTCCCGCAGCATTTTCCTCGCCCGGAGCCCGCCCGCCGTGATCCCGCTCGCACTCACCGCGAACGACGCCGCCGCCGTCGCGATCGTCGTCGCCGTGCTCCTCCTCGTGGTGCTGGCCGCGCTGCGGCTCGCCCGGAAGCGGCGCGCCGCGCCCGGGGCGCCGCCGCGCGCGGCCCCGCCCGCCGCCCCGCCGGCCGAGCGGCTCGCCCGCGGCGCCACCGAGGAGGAGGCCGCCGCGGCGCTCCGCCGGGCCGGCCGCGAGGCCCCGCGACCCGTCGCGCCGCCGCCCCCGCCGCCCGCCGCCGGGCCCGCGGCGCCGCCCGAGGATCGCGAGGCGCTGGAGGCCCGCCGCAAGGAGGAGTACCGCCGCAAGAAGGAGGCGGAGCGCCTCGAGAAGGAGCGCCGGGCCGAGGAGCGCGCCGAGGAGGCGCGGCGCGCGCGCGAGGAGGCGGAGCGGCAGGCGCGCGAGGCCGAGGAGGCGAGGCGCCGGGCGGAGGAGGAGGCGCGGCGGCGCGCCGAGGCCGAGGCGGGCAAGACCCTGGCGGCGGGCCTGGAGAAGACCCGCGGCGGCTTCATGGCGCGCCTGAACGCGCTGTTCGCCGGCGGCAAGGTGGTGGACGACTCGGTCCTCGCCGACCTCGAGGAGGTGCTGTTCACGGCGGACATCGGCGTGAAGACCGCCACGCGGCTGCTCGAGTCCGCCCGCGAGAAGGTCCGCCGCAAGGAGCTGTCGGATCCCGAGCGGCTGAAGGCGGCGCTGCGCGAGGAGATCGCGCGCATCCTCGACCTGGCCGGCACCGGCGGCGCGGCCGCGCCGCTCGCGGTGGGCGAGGCGCGCCCGTGGGTGGTGATGGTGGTGGGCGTGAACGGGTCGGGCAAGACGACCACGGTGGGCAAGCTCGCCGCGAAGCTGCAGGGCGCGGGGCACAAGGTGCTCCTCGGGGCCGGCGACACGTTCCGCGCCGCCGCGGGCGAGCAGCTCGAGGTCTGGGCCGAGCGCGTCTCGGCGCCCGTCGTCCGCGGCAAGGAGGGCGCGGATCCGGCCGCGGTCTGCTTCGAGGCGGTGCAGCGCGGCGCGCAGGAGGGCGTGGACGTGGTGCTCTGCGACACCGCCGGGCGCCTCCACACCAAGATGCCGCTCATGGAGGAGCTGAAGAAGGTGCAGCGGGTGATCGGCAAGGCCGCCGCCGGCGCGCCGCACGAGGTGCTGCTCGTGCTCGACGCCACCAACGGCCAGAACGCCATCGCCCAGGCGCGCCAGTTCCACGAGGCGCTGGGCGTGACCGGCATCGCGCTCACCAAGCTCGACGGCACCGCCAAGGGCGGGGTGATCATCGGGATCTGCGACGAGCTGCGGATCCCGGTACGCTACGTGGGCGTGGGCGAGCGCGTCGCCGACCTGAAGCCGTTCTCGCCGCGCGAGTTCGTGGAGGCGCTGTTCGAGTGAGGCGCGCCGCGGTCATCCTGTGGGACGTGGACGGGACGCTCATCTCGTGCGGGGGCGCCGGCCGGCGCGCGCTGGAGCGCGCGCTCGCGGAGCGCTGCGGCCCGATCGATGGCGCGCTGGGCGGCCTGCGGCTCGACGGCATGACCGATCGGCTGATCGTCCGCGAGGCGCTCGCGCTCCTCGCGCACCCGTACAGCGACGACGCCTGCGAGGGGGTGCTCGCGCGCTACCTCGAGCACCTCGCGGTGGAGATCCGCAACCCGGGGTACCAGGTGCTCCCCGGGGTGGAGGCGGCGCTCCGGTCGCTGCACGGGCGCGTGCCGCAGGGCCTCTGCACGGGGAACGTGGCGGCGGGGGCGCGGGTGAAGCTCGCCCACGGCGGCCTCGACGCCTGGTTCGACTGGGGCCCGGACGCGATCTGCGGGTTCGCGGCCGACGGCGAGGCGCGGGAGCACGTGGTCGCGGCAGCGGTGCGGCGGGCGTCGGCCCGGCTCGGGCGCACGCTCGACCCCGCCGAGGCGCTGGTGGTGGGGGACACGCCCCGCGACGTGGCCGCGGCCCACCTGGTGGGATGCCCGGTGCTGGCGGTCGCGACCGGCCGCTACTCGGCCGCCGAGCTCGCCGCGAGCGGCGCCGACCAGGTGATCGCGTCGCTCGAGGACACGGCCGCGCTCCGTGCAGTGGCCGGCTGATCCGGCGGCGCCGGACCTCGACGCGCCTTGACCCGCCGCTCCGCGCCGGGCTATGCCAGTCACCTCGACGCACCACGTCGACGGAGGTCCCCATGACACCGGTGCACGGAACCCAGGGCGCGGGCCCGGGCGATGAGCTCGCGCCGCTCGACGGACCGCGGCTGCGCGCCGTGGCCGCCACGCGCGCGCACGCCGCGCAGATCCAGTCCTGCTTCCAGGGCGCGCCGGACTACTTCGTGCGCACCGAGGGCGGGCCGGCCGGCGCGGACGCGGCGGAGCGGCTGCTCGCGGAGGCCGAGGCGGATCCGGAGCGCCGCGTCTACGCGCTCGTCCCGCACACGGGAGGGCCCGCCGTCGGGGTCCTCGACCTGTACCTGAACCACCCCGAGCCCGGCACCGCGCACGTGGGCCTGCTGCTGTTCCGCGAGGCGTGCCAGGGCCTCGGCTACGGCAAGGAGACCACCGCCGCGCTCGAGCACGTCCTGGCGCGCTCCGGCTTCCGCGCGCTGCGCCTGTCGGTGGGCGACGAGAACCCCGGCGCGCGCGCGTTCTGGGAGCGGCTCGGCTTCGCCGAGGTGGGCCGGCTGGACCGCGGGATCGCGGTGTTCGAGAAGCCGCTGGAGCCCGCCTAGCGCGCCGCCCTTCGACGAGCTCAGGGCGAGCGGATCGAAGGCCCGCTCCTCCTGAGCCTGCCGAAGGACGCCCGTCGTGCTTCGCGGACCCGCCGGGCGGGCCGCTACTCCGGCGAGGGCTGCGGCGAGAGCACGCGGACCCAGCGCCCGACGCGGCCGCGCAGGCCCTCGTAGACGCTGGCCAGGCCGACGTAGCCGAAGCCCACCTGGAACAGCAGCAGGAACGGCAGCGAGTAGTAGACCTCGCGCTCGATCAGGTACATCACGCCGTAGGTCATGTAGGCCGCGAGGGCCAGCTCGACGATGGGCTGGAACGTGACCGCCGCCTTGTACCGCTTGCGCGTCACCGACTCGCCCGCCGAGGCGACGCCGTGCTTGGGCGTGCGGGTGAAGGCGGTCTCGTAGCCCATGAGCGCCTCGACCACCGCGCGCGCCTGGTTCACCGACAGGCCGATGCCGATCGCCATCACCATGGGCAGGTACTTGATCTGCTGCCAGGTGGTGCGGCCCTGCTCGCGCTGGCTGGCCGCGTAGAACGCCACCACGCTGAAGGTGGCGGCGGCGAAGAACGGGATGTCGAGGAACAGCACCTCGTACCAGCCGTGGGAGACGCGCACCACCACCGTGATCGGCAGCAGGATCGCCAGCGGGATCATCAGCAGGTAGGCGAGGTTCGCGGTGAGGTGCATCACCGCCTCGCGCTTCACCTCGCGCGGCAGATCCGCGTCGAGCAGCCGCGGCAGGACCTTGAGCGCGGTCTGGATCGAGCCCTTCGCCCAGCGGTGCTGCTGGCTCTTGAACGCGTTCATCTCCACCGGCAGCTCGGCCGGCGTGACGATCTGCGGCACGTAGACGAACTGCCAGCCCTTCATCTGCGTGCGGTAGGAGAGGTCCAGGTCCTCGGTGAGCGTGTCGTGCTGCCAGCCGCCGCCCGAGGCGATGGCCTCGCGCCGCCAGATCCCCGCGGTGCCGTTGAAGTTGAAGAAGCGGCCGGAGCGGTTGCGCGCGGTGTGCTCGATGACGAAGTGCCCGTCGAGCAGGATGGCCTGGACCTGGGTGAGCAGCGAGTAGCCGCGGTTCAGGTGGCCCCAGCGCGCCTGGACCATGCCGACCTTCGGGTCGGTGAAGAAGTCCACGGTGCGCCGCAGGAAGTGCGGATCCGGGATGAAGTCCGCGTCGAAGACCGCCACGAACTCGCCCATGGCGGTCTTCAGCCCGTTCTCCAGCGCGCCCGCCTTGAAGCCGCTGCGGTCGGTGCGGTGGATGTAGACGATGTCGAGCCCCTCGGCCCGGACGCGATCCACGCAGGCGCGGGCGATGCCCTGGGTCTCGTCGGTCGAGTCGTCGAGGACCTGCACCTCGAGGAGCTCGCGCGGATAGTCGATCTTCGCGACGGCGCCGATGAGCCGCTCCGTCACGTACATCTCGTTGAAGATCGGGAGCTGGATGGTGACGCGCGGCAGCTGCTCGAACCGGTCCTTCGGCGTGGGGAGCCGGTACTTGTGCCGGTAGTACAGGTACGCCATCGCGTAGCGATGGGACCCGTAGATCGAGAGGATGCAGAGCAGCAGTGCGTACCCGACGACGACCGAGAGCTCGAGTGAAGTCATCTTGACGTGTGTGTGCGCCGGTGGGCGCCTCCGGAGAGGGCCGCGAATCGCAATCTGCGGGCCAGGGCGTCGCCCCTCCGTCTCCGGAAGGATTGGCGCGGACTATAGCCTTCCGTACCGCGAAGTCAATTCATGAAAAGGTGCGCACCGACAAGGGAAAACCACATCCGCCCGCCCCGCGCGGCGCGGCCCGCGAAAGGCGTGCAACCGCGCCTGGGTGCACGTTCTGCGTGCAGGGTCGACCCGGACCGCGACACCGCTGCCACGCCGGGCTCGGAGGACCGAGCCTGCACGCTCCGTGGAGTCCCTACCCCGTGCTCACTGCCGCTTCGGGGCGATCGCGGTGCTCCGCGCGCCCGGGCCACCCCGGAGGACGTCCGTCGCGCGCAGGTAGTCCAGCGCGGTCCGGAGCTGGAAGTCCTCGGGCACGGCGGGCGCCGGGACCGAGGCGGGCACCGGCGCCGCCTCGTTGCGGAGGTGCCGCTTCAGGTCGCGCTCCGCCGGCGCGGGCTGCGCCGGGGCCGCCGGGGCGGTCTCGGCGACCACCACGTCCGGGGAGATGCCCAGCTCCTGGATGGAGCGGTGGCTGGGCGTGTAGTACCGCGCCACGGTCAGCTTCAGGCCCGAGCCGTCCTCCAGCTCGATGATGGTCTGCACGGACCCCTTGCCGTAGGTCTGCGTGCCCATCACCACCGCGCGCCCGTTGTCCTGGAGCGCGCCGGCCAGGATCTCGCTCGCGCTGGCGGTCCCGCGGTTCACCAGGACGATCATCGGGTAGCCCGGCTCGGTCCCCTTGGGCCGCGCGCGCTGCACCTCGACCTCGCGCCGGTCGCGCCCCTCGGTGCTGACGATGACGCCCTCGGCGAGGAACGCGTCCGCCACCCGCACCGCCTGGTCGAGCAGGCCGCCCGGATTGTTGCGCAGGTCGAGCACCAGCCCGCGGATCTCACCGCCCAGCGCGGCCCGACCGTCGGCGAGCGCCCTCGCCAGCGCGCGGTCGGTGCGCTCCTGGAACGCCTTCACGCGCACGTACACGTACCCGCGCCCGGCGTCGAGCACCCGCAGGTCCACGCTCTGGGTGCGGACCCGCTCGCGCACCAGCGTGAGCCGCTGCGGCGCCGTGAACCCGGCGCGGTCGACCTCCAGCACCACCTGGGACCCGGGCGCGCCCTTCATGCGCCGGATCGCCCCGGACAGCCCCAGCTCGCGCGTCGAGGCCCCGTCGATGGACAGGATCCGGTCGCCCGGCCGGAGCCCGGCGCGCTCACCGGGGGACTCCGCCGTGGGCGACACGACGGTGAGCACGCCGTCCTCGAGCGCGACCTCCAGGCCGAGCCCGTCGAACTCGCCGGTGGTCTCGTCGCGGAGCTGCTCGAACACCTCCGGCCGCATGAACGCGGAGTGCGCGTCGAGCTTCGCCATCATGCCGTCGATGGCGCCGTACACGAGCTCCCGCTCGTCCACCGGCTCGAGGTACGAGCTCTCCACGTGACCGAGCACGTCGGCGAACACGTCGAGCGCGCGGTAGGGCCGGGACGCGGCGCGGCGCGCCGCCGAGGCGGAGCGGTCCGCGACCAGGCCGGCGAAGAACGCGATCGCCAGGGCGGCGACGAGGGCGAGGCGGCGCATCATCGGGGCGAGTCTACCAGGGGGGCCGGGATCACGGCGCGAGCCATGGTCGCGGGTCCACCGGGCGTCCCTTCTCGCGGAGCTCGAAGTACAGGTACGGCCCCTTCAGCGAGCCGGTGTCGCCCACCGTCCCCAGCACGGCGCCGGCGGGCACGTCCTCTCCCATGGCGGTGCGCATCGAGGCGAGGTGGGCCACCAGCGTGTGGTAGCCGTCCCCGTGGTCCACGATGACGATGTTGCCGTAGCCCTTGAACCACCCGGCGTGGACCACGCGCCCCGGCGCGACCGCACGGACCGGCGCGCCCGCCGGCGCGTCCACGTCGAGGCCGTTCTGCACGGTGACCGTGTTGAAGCGCGGGTTCACCACCTTGCCGAAGCCGACCGTCACGTGGCCGGCGACCGGCAGCGGCAGCCGGCCCCGGCGCGCGGCGAAGCCCTCGGGCAGCGCACCGCCGCTGCGCGGGGGCGGCAGCGTCGCGACGAACTCGGCGAGCCGGCGCTGCTGCACGACCGCCTCGGCCGCGGCGCGCTCGTGGAACCCGCGGGCGGTGCGCAGGGCCGCGAGCAGCGTCTCCCGCTCCTCGCGGAGCGCGGCGGCGTCCTCGCGCCGCTCCGCCGCCTCCTTCGCCAGGGCCGCGAGGCGCCCCGCCTCGCGCTGCCGGGCCGCGCGCGCCCGCTCGCGCGCGTCGCGCGCCGCGTCGGCCTCGGCGAGCAGCGCCACGTCGTGCGAGAGGATCCGCTCCATGAGCCAGCGGCGCTTCACCAGGTCCGCGAGCGACCGGCTGGAGCTCAGGAGCTGCAGCTCCCCGGTGCGCCCGAGCCGCTCGCGCGCCGCGAGCCGCGGCCGCAGCTCGGCGAGCCGCGCCTGCATGCGCGCCTGCGCGGCCGCCTCCTCCTCCCGCGCCTGCGCCAGCGCGGCCTCGGCCCCGGCCCGGGCGGCCTCGGCCCGCCGCGCCTCCGCGGCCGCCGCGGCGAGCGCCGCCTCCGACTCGGCCAGCGTGTCGAGCACCGAGCGCTCCTGCTGCGCCAGCATGCGCGCGGCGGCCTCCTCGGCGCGGCGCCGCCCCTCGAGCGCGTCGAGCTGCGCGCGGGGGCCGCCGGCGGCGAGCGCGAGCGCGAAGGCGATGCCGAGCGACGCGGAGGGGACCACGGCTCGGCCTCACAGGCGGCGCAGCGTGCGCGCCACCGAGAGCGCGCTGCCGAGCAGGCCCACCGCGGCGCCGGCCGCGAGCAGGCCGAGGAGGAGCGCCGGGGGGAGCACGTCGCCGAGGCGGAGCGCGCGCGCCGCGTCGACCGCCGCGCCGAGCCGCGGCAGGAGCGCCGCGTGCAGCGCCGCCAGCGCCCCCACCGCCAGCCCGCCGCCGAGCAGGCCCTGCAGCACCCCCTCGATCAGGAACGGCGCCGACACGAACGCGTCGGTGGCGCCCACCAGCTTCATGATCTCGATCTCGTCGCGGCGCGCGAACACCGCCAGCCGCAGCGTGTTCGAGACCAGCACCGCGGCGGCGAGCGCCAGCGCCGCGAACAGCGCCACCGCCGCGATCCGGGCGCGGCCGAGGAACCGCTCCAGCCGCTCCAGCCAGGCGGTGCCGTAGTCCACCTCGGCCACCCCCGGCAGCGCCCGCAGCCGCCCGGCCAGCCCGCGCGCCTCCGCGAGCGAGATCCCCGGCGCCGAGACCTCCACCGCGTCCGGCAGCACGCCCGGGCCCACGCCCTCCAGCACCCGGCCCTGCTCGCCCAGCTCGGCGGCGAGCCCGCGCAGCGCCTCGGCCCCGGTGACGGCCGTGACGGCGCGCCCGGGCGCGACCGCCGCCGCCGCGTCGCGCACCGCCGCCAGGTCGGCGCCCGGCGCCAGGTACGCGGAGATGCGGACCTCCCCGGCCCAGGCCGCGAGCAGCCGCTCCGCGCCGCCGAGGGCCGCCGCGAGCAGTCCGATCGAGAACAGCGCCACGAAGATCGTCGCGATCCCCACCAGCGCCACGTAGGGCCCGCGCACCAGCGCCTCGACGGCGCGCCGCGTGAAGTAGACGGGGCGGAGCGGCACCGGTCAGCCCCCCGCCCCCGCGCCGGCGCCCGGGGCGCGGCGGATCGAGTCGCCGTCCGAGACCAGGCGCCCGCGCTCCAGCAGCACCACCCGCCGCTTGTAGCGCTCGAGCAGCGAGCGATCGTGCGTCGCGACCAGCACGGTCGTGCCGCGCGCGTTCGCGTCGGCGAGCAGCTGCATCACCTCGAGCGTGCGCTCCGGGTCGAGGTTGCCGGTGGGCTCGTCGGCCAGCAGCAGCGCCGGGGCCGGCGCGAGCGCGCGCGCGACCGCGACCCGCTGCTGCTCGCCGCCCGAGAGCGACGGCGGGAACTTCTCGGCCCGGTGCTCGAGCCCCACCGAGCGGAGCAGCTGCTTCACCCGCCGCCGGATCTCCTTGTCCGGCATGGCCTGCACCTCGAGCGGCAGGGCCACGTTCTCGGCCACGGTCCGCTGCGGCAGGAGCTTGAAGTCCTGGAACACCACCCCGATGTTGCGGCGCAGGTAGGGCACCGCGCGCGCGCCGATCTTCGCCACGTTCTTGCCGAACAGCAGGAGCTGCCCGCTGGTGGGCGCCTCGTCGCAGAACACCAGCTTCAGCAGGGTGGACTTGCCCGCGCCCGACGGTCCGGTGAGGAACACGAACTCGCCCTTGTCCAGCTCGAGCGTCACGTCCTGGAGCGCGGGCCCGTCGCCCGGGTACTCCTTGGTGACGTGGAACAGCTGGATCACGGACGCTCCCGGGCCGGCGTGGGGAGTGCCGGACGCGACGTCACTTCCGCTCGCCGAGATCCTCGGCGAGGTACGAAAGGATCACCTCGTCGAGGCTGCGCTCGCTGATCAGGTCCTCGCCGAACAGCGTCTCGGCGCCGTCGTTGCGGAGCGCCGGCGCGGGCTGCTGGCGCGCGGCGAGCACCTCCGGCGGGAGCTGGGCGCCGCGCGGCGCGGGCATGGTCATGCCGGGCTGGAGCCGGACCGTACGGCCGTCGGCCTCGATCTGCCCGGGCTGGAACGCCTGCGCCTGCTGCGCGCTCGCGGCGTCGATGTCGTCGTACACGCCGTTGATGAGGTTGCGCAGCATCTCCTTGTGCTGCTCCTCCATCAGCTCGCGCACCACCTGCGCCAGGTTCTCGGCGGCGACGATGTCGGCGTAGGAGGTCTTCTTCGAGGCGAGGATGTTCCCGCCCACGAACAGGTGCGTGATGATGTGGGGGTTGTCCAGGCCCGAGTCCTCGGTCTGGATGTGGTACATCTTCCCCTTGTGCTTGATGTTGTGGTTGAAGCCCACAACCATCTTCTTGCTGGCGTCGGCACCCATCGCGAGGCGGGACTGTACCGCCGGCGCCCCCCTGCCATCAAGCGCGCCCCCGTCGAAATCCCCTGACGCTGCGGTGAGCTAGCTCGCCCACCCGGCGCGGCACGCTCACACGTCGACGTGCTCGGCGGATTCCACCGTCCGTCCGAGGAAGCGGCCCGCCACGCCCAGGAAGCGCTCGGGCACGTCGGTCACGAGGAACCGGTGCACGCCGCTCCGGCCGGCCACGGCCGGGATCCGCGCGCGGACCTCCTCGGCGATCGCGTCGGCGCTGTCGACCAGCCGCACCTCGGGAAGCGCGCGGGCGATCGCCTCGCGGAGCAGCGGGTAGTGCGTGCAGCCCAGCACCAGCGTGTCGATGGCGGCGTCGCGCAGCGGGTCGAGGTACCGGCGGACCACCCCGCGCACCACCTCGTCGTCCGGATCCGTCCACCCCTCCTCCGCGAGCGGGACGAACAGCGGGCACGCCCGGGCCACCACCTCCGCGCCGGGGCGCTCGCGCAGGATCGCCGCCTGGTAGGCGCCGCTCGCCACGGTCCCCTGCGTGCCGATCACGCCGATGCGGCCGGTCCGGGAGGCCTTCGCCGCGACGCGGGCGCCGGGCTCCACCACGCCCAGCACCGGGACGGGCAGCTCGGCGCGGAGCGCCGGCAGCGCCACCGCGGAGGCGGTGTTGCAGGCCACGACGAGCAGGTCGATCTCGCGGCGCGCCAGCACCCGCGCGTTCCGGAGCGAGTACTGGGTCACCGTCTCGGCGGACTTGGTGCCGTACGGCACGCGGGCCGTGTCGCCGAGGTAGACGGTGTCCGCGGAGGGGAGCGCTGCGAGGATGGCGCGCTGGACGGTGAGCCCGCCGACGCCGGAGTCGAAGATGCCGATGCGTGACACGGCGCGGAGTCTACTCCGGTAGCCCCCCGCGCGCTCGCCCGCCGTGCCGGCCCCCGGGCGACGGAGCGCGGGCCCCGTCGCCAGGGCCCGCGCTCGGGACGGCTCGGATGGCCGTGTGCCTACGGCAACGTGGTGGCGGGGCCCTTCGGCGCGCGACGGGCCGGCGGCGGGGCCGCGGCGCGGGCGGGGCAGTAGGAGGCGCTGTCCGCCAGCGCGACCGAGAGCGTCGAGATGGCGGCCGGGGTGACGCTGAAGTTGGTCGCGCTGCAGTTCGCCGCCGTCGGCACCCACGCGCCGCCCGAGAACACCGCCTCCTCGGTGCGGGTGAGCGTGAACGCGCCGGCCGGGAGGGTGAACACGATGCCGTTGGGATCGCCGCACGCGTACAGGGCCGGGTTCGGGCTGGCCTCGTCCACCTGGGCGGCGACCACCCCGGCGATGGCGTCGTAGACCGAGAAGAACAGGTACGAGCCGGCGGTGCAGACGTTGGTGGGCGTGAAGGAGTACGCGAGGTCGAACGTCCCCTCGGCCGGCTGCACGGGCACCCGCGTGTCCCCGCAGTCGTACGGGGTCACCGAGCGCTCGTCGCGGAGCAGGATGGTCGAGCCGTCGGCGGCGATGCCCTCGACGGTGACGAGGTGGGTCCCCGCCGGAACGTAGGTGATGGTCGCGCCGCCATCGCCACAGAGCCAGCCGCCGCTCTCGGGCCCCTGCACGCGCTGGTCGTTCATGTAGATGTCGACGTACGCGACGCCGGCGCCGCGGCAGTCGGTCTGCGCGCCGTTGGCGAGCATGAAGCTCGGCCACTCGATGGTCATGGTCCGGTCGGCGTCCACGCAGGAGTAGCCGCCGTTGTCGGTGGACACGGTGCAGCCGGCGACCAGGGCGGAGGCGGCGAGCAGAAGGGCGAGGCGTCTCATCGGAAGGTCCTCCAGCGTGGGCTCCGGACCGCGACGGGGCCGGGCATCTCGGAAATGAGCAACGGACGTGCCATCCCCCTGACGGCCGAAGCGCCGGGATTATGCACGTCCGAGGGCGCGATCAGGGGTGAACCCGGCGCACGGCCGTGGCGCCGGGACCACGGTTCGCGGGTGGGACATGTCGGTGCCGCCTCGGGAGGGGAAACGGCCCGCCGGGCGTTTACTGTCGAGCGCCCCGGATCCCGAGGAGAATGGGGGGTCGGGGAGAGGCGCAGCCGAGCGGGCGCGTCCATGCTAGAGAACCCCTTTCCCGACCTGCACATGACCGAACTCGCCCTCTCGCAGCTCCTGCCCTCCGCCGGCGTGCCCCTCGCGGCCGCGGGCGGCCTCAACTACCTCGAGATCGCCACCAACTCCGGGCCCGTCGGCATCGGCGTGCTGGCGCTCCTGCTCGGCGCCTCCGCGGTGTCGTGGGCCATCATCGTCAAGAAGTGGCTCCAGATCCGGCGCGCGCAGGACCAGTCGGTGAAGTTCCTCGAGACCTTCTGGCAGTCCAAGCGGCTCGACGCCATCTACCAGGCGGCGGAGTCGCTGGGCGCGTCGCCGCTGTCGCACGTGTTCCGGGCGGGCTACGTCGAGCTCTCGAAGGTGACGGCGCGCAAGAACGAGGGCGACCCGGGCGCCATGAGCGACCAGCTCGGCGGCATCGAGAACGTCGAGCGCGCGCTGAAGCGGGCCGCGGCCTCGGAGGTCACCGCGCTCGAGCGCCAGGTGCCGTTCCTGGGCACCACCGCCAGCGCCGCCCCGTTCGTCGGCCTGTTCGGCACGGTGTGGGGCATCATGCGCGCGTTCCACGAGATCTACCTGATGGGCAACGCGAACCTGGCCACGGTGGCGAAGCCCATCTCCGAGGCGCTCATCGCCACCGCGGTCGGCCTGTTCGCCGCCATCCCGGCGGTGGTCGCCTACAACTTCTTCCTGTCGAAGATCCGCGTGCTCGACAGCGAGATGACCAACTTCTCGAACGACTTCCTGAACATCGTTCGGCGGCACTTCTTCAGCTAGGGAGCGAGCCGTGGCGATGTCCTCCGGCGGCTCGGGCCGCCAGTCCCTCACCGAGATCAACGTCACGCCGCTCGTGGACGTGATGCTGGTGCTGCTCATCATCTTCATGGTGACCGCGCCGCTCATCCAGCAGGGCGTCGAGGTGAACCTGCCCGACGCGCGCGCCAAGGCGGTCGAGGCGCAGGAGCAGAAGCTCGTCCTCTCGATCAAGTCGGACAAGAGCCTGTGGCTCGGCACCACCGAGGACGCCGCCCACGTGCCCTACGACGAGCTCGAGGACAAGCTGCGCGCCAACTCGCGCGCGCAGAAGGAGCACGAGCTGTACCTCATGGCCGACAAGACGCTGCCCTACGGCTTCGTGGTGGACGTGATGGCCACCGTGCAGCGCGCCGGGATCGTGAACGTGGGGATGATCACCAACCCCGCGCCGGAGCGGGTGAAGCCCGAGCGGGAGGCCCGCAGGCGATGAGCATCCCGGTCGCGACCGCCCTCGGGCGGCGGGACAGGATGTGGCCGGCGGTGCTGGCCTCGCTGATGGTCCACGCCGGGCTCATCACCTGGGCGCTGGTGCGCCAGCAGGGCCCCGCCATCGACCTCGAGCAGAAGCCCATCGTGGCGAAGCTCGTGCGCCTCGGCGAGAAGCGGCCGGAGCAGTGGCTGCCGCGCAAGGAGACGCCGCCGGAGCCGGCCGCGGCCGAGCCCATGCCGGCGGTCGCGACCGCGCCGGCGGCCCCGACCCCCGCGCCGCCGGCGCCCGCAGCGCCGGTCCCCGGCTCGAAGCCCTCGCCGGTCCCGCCCGCGCCCCGGCCGCCCGCCCGCACCGGCCCGACCACGGCCGGGAGCAGCACCTCGGTCGCGTCGATGCTCTCGCGCGTGAAGCAGCAGGTCGAGCGCGAGCGCTGGGGCGACCCCGAGGGCGACCCGGCCGGCGACGCCTCCGAGGCCGGCGAGGGCGACCGCTACCTCGCGCTGGTGAAGCGGGCGCTGCAGGAGAACTACCGCGTCCCGGCCACCATCTCCGAGCGCGACCGCATGTACCTGAAGGGCACGGTGGTCCTCTGGATCGAGCCCGACGGGAACATCGCGCGCTGGCGCATCGAGAAGTCGTCCGGCAACGGCGCGTTCGACGACGCGCTGGAGCGGACCGTCCGACAGACCCGCCTCCCCCCTCCGCCCGACGCGCAGCGGCAGCTGTACCGCTCGACCGGGCTCGCCATCGTCTTCGAGATCGGCTGATCTCCCGGAGCCCCGCCATGACCGTCCGCCGTGCCCTCGCCCTCGCCGCGCTCGCGCTGGCCGTCTCCCCCGCGCTCGCCGCGCAGGAGCGCCCCACCATCGTGGTCGGCTCGCCCGACTTCCGCCCGCTGCCCATCGCGGTGGCGGCGTTCCAGGGCGAGGGCGACGCCGGCGCCGCCGCGACCCAGACCGCGGAGGTGGTGCGCGCCGACCTGGTGCTGTCGGGCCTGTTCGACGTGCTCGACCCGCGGGGCTTCCTCGCCGATCCGTCGGAGGGCTTCGCGGCGCCGTCGATCCGGTTCGCGCGCTGGGCCGACGTGGGCGCGGACGGCCTCGCCAAGGCGCGCGTGCGCCGCGGACCGGCCGGCCTGGAGGGCGAGCTCCACCTGTACGAGGTCCGCGCCGGGCGCGAGGTGCTGGTGAAGCTGCTGCGCGTGGACGGCGCCGACGCGCGCTCGCTCGCCCACCGGATGGCCGACGAGATCGTGCGCTACTACACGCGCGAGCCCGGCATCTTCGCGACGCGCATCGCCGCGATCCGCCGCGGCCGCGGCACCTGGGAGCTCGTGACGCAGGACATGGACGGCGGGAACCAGCAGGTCCTGCTGTCCGAGCGGAGCATCCTCATGTCGCCGGCGTGGCGCCCGGACGGCCGCGAGATCCTGGTCACCAGCTACCGGTCCGGCCGGCCGGAGCTGTGGGCCTACCGCTTCTCCGACCGCGCGTTCCGCCCGCTGGGCCGCCACCGCAACGCGTTCGGCGGCGTGTACTCGCCCGACGGCTCCCGCATCGCGTTCACCGTCAGCGAAGGCAACGTCACCGATCTCTGGGTGATGTCCGCCGACGGCGCCGGCGCGCGCAAGCTCACCAGCGACCCCGCCATCGACGTGTCGCCCACCTGGTCGCCCGACGGCCGCCGCATCGCGTTCGTCTCCGATCGCTCCGGCACCCCGCAGATCTACGTGATGGGCGCGGACGGCTCGGGCGCGCGGCGCCTGACGTTCCAGGGCAACTACAACCAGACGCCGCAGTGGAGCCCTCGCGGCGACCTGATCGCGTTCACCGCGCGCGACGAGCGCAAGGTGTTCGACGTGTTCGTGGTGTCGCCGGACTCGGGCGCCATCAACCGCATCACCCAGGACCAGGGGCGCACCAACGAGGAGCCGTCCTGGGCGCCCAACGGCCGGCTCATGATCTTCCGCACCGACCGGAACGGCGGGATCCAGCTGGTCGTGTCGGACGCGCGCGGCGACCGCCAGACGCCGGTGACGAGCGGCAAGACCGACCTGGCCGCGCCGGCCTGGGGCCCGCTGGCGCCGTAGGCGGGGACGGCATGGCCGGGCGGCTCGCCTCGATCGACGTCGGCACCAACACGGTGCTGCTGCTCGTGGCGGAGCGGCGCGGCGACGCGCTCGCGCCGGTGCGGGAGCGCGCCGAGATCACCCGGCTCGGCCGCGGCGTGGACGCGACCGGACGCCTCGATCCGGCCGCCATCCGCGAGACCGTGGCCACGCTGGCGGCGTTCGCGGCGGAGGCCCGGGCGCTCGGCGCCGACGAGATCGCCTGCGTCGCCACCAGCGCCGCCCGCGACGCCGCGAACGGCGACGAGTTCTTCGAGGCGGCGCGCGCCGCGGCGGGGCTCTCGCCGCGGGTCATCTCCGGCGACGAGGAGGCGCGCCTGGTCTACGGCAGCGCCTTCCGCGACTTCGGCGCGGGCGGGCCGCTCGCGGTGCTCGACGTGGGCGGGGGCTCGACCGAGTTCATCGTGGGCGAGGACCCCGTGCCGCGCGCGCGCGTGAGCCTGCAGGTGGGCGCGGTCCGGCTCACCGAGCGGCACGTGCGCGCCGATCCGGTGCGGGCCGAGGAGCTCGCGGCGATGCGCGCCGGGGCGCGCGCGGCGCTCGCGCCGCTCGCCGCGCTGGGCGCGGGCGCCGGCGCGCGGCTGGTCGGCGTGGCGGGCACGGTGACCACCCTCTCGGCCGTGGCGCAGGCGCTGCCCGCCTACGACGCGGAGCGCGTGCACGGGGCGGAGCTCCGGCTCGAGGAGGTGGAGCGGCTGCTCGCGCGCCTCGCGGCGCTGCCGGTGGCGGCGCGCGCGGCGCTGCCCGGGATGGAGCCGAAGCGGGCCGACGTGATCCTGGGCGGCGCGGTGGTGGTCGCGGAGGCGATGCGCCTCGCGGGCTTCGACCGGCTGACGGTCTCGGACCGCGGCGTGCGCTGGGGGCTGCTCTACGAGCTCGCCGGTCCGTGACGGCGCCGCCCGGCTCTACGCGGCGGTGGCCTTCGGGCCGGCCGCGGCGGTGTACGCGTTCCTGGTCGACCAGCCTGCGTGGCGCGAGGACTGCCGCGCGCTCGGCGCGCTGGTCCCGGGCCCGCGGGTGCTGGATCTCGGGATCGGCCCGGGCACCGGCGCGGTGGAGATGGCCCGCGCCGCGCCCGGCACGCGGCACGTCGGGCTGGACCGCTCCGCCACGATGCTCCGACGCGCCGCGCGGGCGGCGCGCGCCGGCGCGGTGACGCTCCCGCTGGTGCGCGGCGACGCGCTCCGGCTCCCGGTTCGCGACGGCGCCCTGGACGGCGCCACCGGCCACAGCGTCCTGTACCTGCTCCCCGATCCTGCGGCCGCGCTGGAGGAGCTCCACCGCGCGCTGCGGCCCGGTGGCCGCGTGGCGTTCCTCGAGCCGCGCCGCCAGGGCGCGCCGCTCGCCGCGACGCTCACCGGTGGTCCGCGGTTCGCGGCCGCGATGATCCTGTGGCGGGCGATGTCGCGGCTCCACCGTCGGTACGACGAGGCGGAGCTCGCGTCGCTGCTCTCGCGCGCCGGGTTCGCGGGCGCGCGCGCCTGGCCGGTGCTCGGCGGCCACGGCGTGATGGCGACGGCCGAGCGCGCCTGACGCGCGGGCCCGCCGCCCGGCGCGACCTCCCGTTCCACCCCCACGGCGTTGCGCGCCGGCGCGCACGCGGCGCCCGGACGCACCGCGACCGCGGCGGTCGGTCGCGGCGCTGCGGCACGGGCGCGCAGCACGCGCGCCAACAGTGCGTTCCCACATGCACGACCTAGCGCCGCGCGCCGCGTCCGATCGTCGCGCGCGCGCATTCGACGCAGGGTACGCCGTCCCGGCTTGCGTACCATCGCCGCAACCCGGACAGAGCGCATCCACCCCCGCGCTTGCCCCCGGACGCGACCCGAGACGGGCCGCTCCCAACCCCCACGGAGGAATGGACGATGGAGAAGGAAAACCTCGGTCGGCGGCAAGTGCTCGCGGTCATCGGCGGCGCGCTTGCCCTCGGCGGCCTGCAGGCCTGCGGTGACGACGACAACGACGGGACGACCACGCCGCCCGAGCAGCCGGCGACGGGGCCGCAGGTCGCGGACTACCCGTACGACCAGCACATCGCCGCGACGTACCAGATCGATCCGGCCAAGGTCCGCGAGCTCGCGTACCAGGCGTACTACAACGGCGGCTGCTGCCACGGCGCGTTCAGCGGCCTCATCGATCACCTGAGCGAGACGGTGGGCCAGCCGTTCAACCTGATCCCCCGCACGTTCGGCCAGTTCGGCGCGGGCGGCATCGCCGGCTACGGCAGCATCTGCGGCTCGATCCTCGGCGGCATCCTCATCATCAACTCGATCGTCTCCAAGGCCGACGTCCGCACCAACATGCTGACCGACCTGATGCGCTGGTACGAGCGCGAGTCGTTCCCGAAGTACGTGCCGGTGACCATCGCGCCGAACGAGGCCGGCAAGACCACGCTCGACTTCACGAACGTCGCCGCGCTGCAGGTGGTCCCGGGCTCGCACCTCTGCCACGCGTCGGTGTCCACCTGGTGCGCCGCCAACGGGGTCTCCACGAAGAGCGCGGACAAGCTCGCGCGCTGCTCGCGCCTGACGGCCGACGTGGCCGGCAAGGTGGCCGAGATGCTGAACGCGTACCTGTCCACCGGGACGTACGCGGGCCCGGCGGCCATCGACGACGTGTCGGCGGGCTGCCTCGGCTGCCACGGCCCGGCCACCACGGTCAGGCCGGTGGCGTCGGGCATGTCCTGCACGTCCTGCCACTCCGACAAGACGACCGGGCACCCGTAGCCGCCCGCCGTCTCTGCACCAGAGGGCCCGGTCGCGCTCGCGGCCGGGCCCTTTCGCGTCTCCACCGCCGCGGGCCGGCTGGCGGCGGGCGCCCCGGCCTGATAAGAGACGCGTCCCGCATGCGCGCACCCTGGGCCATCGTCTGCGACTTCGACGGAACGGCGCTCACCGAGGACCTCGGCGATCAGGTCGCGTTCCACTTCGCCGGCGTGGACGCCTACCGCGCCGCGGAGGACCGTTACCGCGCCGGCGAGCTCGACTTCGGGCGCCTCCTGCAGGCCGTCTTCGGCCCGATCCGCGCGAGCCGCGCCGAGATCGCCGCGTTCGCCCGCGCGCGCGCCGCCTGGCGCCCGGGGTTCGAGGACTTCCTCGACGCCTGCCGCCGCGGAGGCCGGCCATTCCTGGTGGTCTCGTCCGGCCTCGACGCCTACATCGAGCCGGTGCTCGAGGGGCTGCCGCCGGCGCTGCGCGCGCACGTGGAGCTGCGCGCGAACCGCGCCGCCTGCGGCGAGGACGGGCTGCGCGTCGGCTTCCACGGCGCGGACTGCGGGTTCTGCGGCTTCTGCAAGGGCGACGTGGTGCGCGAGCTCCAGGCCGCCGGGCACAAGGTGGCGGTGTGCGGGGACGGCACCGGCGACCGCCACGCCGCCGACGCCGCCGACCACGTGTTCGCGCGCGCCGGCTCCTCGCTGGTGCGCTACTGCGCCGAGCAGGGCATCCGCCACGACGTGTTCGAGACGTTCGGCGAGGTGATGGCGCGGTTCCCGGCCTGAGCGCCGCCTCCAGCGAGGCGCGTCCCGGGCCCTGTGCCGAACGCGCGCTGCGCTGCGCTCCGGCGCGAACGCCCGGATCGCCTCTGGCGGCCTGACGTGGACGGGAGGCGTGGTGAGGGCCTGGTCCACCGCCCTGACCCTCGAAGCCGCCAGTACGGCCCCCCGTCCGCAGCGCGGACGCCCTCGCCCGGTACCGCGACTGTCAGCGCAGGCGCAGCCCGCGACGACGCCCTTTCGCGCGCGTATCCAGCCGGCGTGCGCGGCGAGCGTGTCTGAGGCCGCGCGTCGCGCCAGCGATACGCGCGGCCGAGTTCGCGAGCGCGCCCAGGATCGTCGAGCGCCGCCCGCGTACGTCCTACGACCGAGGTCCCGCGCCGAGCATTCCTTCGCCACGTCGCGGGAGCGGGCGAGGGCGGGAGCGCCCACGAGGACCCGCACCCACGGCCCCCCGGCTTCGAGTCGCGCGGGCGCGGCTCAGAACAGGCCGATCGTGAAGTGCAGCGCGAACAGGCGCTCGTTGATGCGCACGTCGCGGTCCAGGTTGAAGCCGAGGTCGAGGGCGGCGGGGCCGATGGGCGTGACGAAGCGGAGGCCGGCGCCGGCGTTGGTGCGCAGGTCGAGCGCCTCGAACTTGTTCGGATCGAGCCAGAGGTTGCCGGCGTCGAGGAACAGGCCGGCCTCGACGGCGCGCGTGAGCCCGACGCGCAGCTCGGACTTGCCGAGCAGGTACGCCTCGCCGCCCTCCGAGACGGGCCGGTCGCCGGACGCGACGCGGCGGCCGCGCTCGGTGCAGCCGATCCCGGTGTACGAGGTGGCGCAGAGCTTCCCCTCGGCAGCGAGCGCGCCGCGCACGTCCTCCTGGATCATCTCCTCCTCGGCGAAGCCGCGCAGGGTCGAGGCGCCGCCCAGGAAGAACCGGCGCGGGATGATGGTGCGCGACTCGCGATCCAGCGGGAACACGCGCCCGCCGCGCACCGAGACCGCGAGCACGGTGGATCCGCCCAGCGGCAGGTAGCCGGACAGCGTCCCGGAGAGCTTCAGCAGGTTGCTGTGGACCTCCGAGCCGGGGAGCAGCCCGAACAGCGCGCGACGGTCCGGCGCCCCGGGGACGCCCACGCCGAGCGAGTGCGCCCACTCGGCGACGCCGGCCGCGAACCAGCCGCGGTGCGGGTGGGCGGAGTTGTCCCGGAAGTCGAGCGTGAAGGACGGCCGGACCGCGTGCAGCGTGGTGACGCCCTCGTCGAAGCGGAGCCGCTCCAGGTCGGCCTGGGTCAGCACGCCCACCACGTTGGTGCGGCGGATGTCGTCCACCTCCAGCTCGTACTGGAGCGAGGCGCCCACGCGCGAGGTCACGCCCACGTCCACGCCCGCCACGCCGGAGACGCGCCGCAGGTCGTAGGCGCGACGGTGCAGGATCTCCCCGATGAAGTCCGTCCGCAGGCCCACCGGCACCGGCAGCAGCCGCACCCGGGTCGAGCGCAGGCCGAGATCCGCCCGCCCCTCCAGCCGGTCGTAGCCCTCCTTGCCGGACAGGTCCGGGCCGAGGCCGCCCACGTCCACGAGGTAGTTCACCTTGCCGCGCGCGGTGAGCTCCACCGCGCGGCCGAACAGGTTCGGCCGCGAGTACTCGAGCACCGCGCGCGGACCGTTCGCGATGGAGAACCCGAGCGACTGGGTGAGGGTGGCATACGGGCGCTCGGACAGCTCGACCGCCAGGTCCTTCGTCTCCGCCACCAGCTCCGGCTCGTGCAGCTCCAGCTTCGCCGAGCGGAACACGCCCAGGCGCAGCAGCGCCGCCTGGCTTCGCGCCAGCGCCTCCGGGTCGAACGTCGCGCCCTCGCGCACCTCCAGCTCGTCGCGGATCACGTCCTCGCGCGTGCGCCGGTTGCCGGTGAGGAGCAGCCGCCCGATCCGGACCTTCGGGCCCGCGTCCACCACGAACCGCACCGTGGCCAGGTGGCGCTCGCGGTCCAGCTCCTCGCGCGCCTCCACGCGCGCGAACGCGTGGCCCGCCGTGTAGTAGCGGCGCAGGATCGCGAGCCGCGTCTCCTCCACGCGATCGAACGCGAGGGGGTCTCCCGGCGAGAGGCGGGTCTCGCGGGCCAGCTCGGGGAGCGGCACGGCGCCGGTGCCCTCGAACGCGATCGACTCCACGTGCGTGCGGGCGCCCTCGCGCAGCCGGAGCGTCACGTCGGCGATCCCGCGCTCCGCGTCGAGCGCCACCGCGCTGCCCAGGGCCACCGCGTCGAGCCAGCCCTCGGCCCGGTACCCCTCCACGATCAGCTCCAGCGCGCGATCCCAGGTGGCCTCGTCGAAGTAGGCGCGCGGGCGCAGCGCCGGGGGCGGCTCCGGCGGCGGACGCGCGCCCGGCACCGAGAGGATCAGGGCGCGGGCCTCGTCCGCGTCCGGCGAGCCGGGGGTCTCCGCGTCCTCCTCCAGGATGGCGAAGAGCCGGTCGCGGAGGTCGCGCTCGGTGCGCGCGGTCGCGCCCTCGAAGCGGATCCGGCCGAGCCGGTACCGGCGCCCCTCGTCCAGGTGGAACACCACCGCCAGCACGCCCGGCCCGCGCCGCTCCTCCGTCGTCACGGCCGCGCCCGCGAAGCCGCGCGCGCGGTAGAACGCGCGCAGCCGGTCGGCGGCCTGCTCGATGGCGGGCGCGTCCACCGGCTGGTCCGCCTCGAGCCCCAGCTGCCGCTCCAGCAGCGCGGGCCGGAACGCCGCGTTGCCGCGGAACGCGAACGCCATGCGTGGCCCGGCCTGCACCGGGACCTCCACCTCGGCCGCGCCGCCGCGGACGCGCACCACGGGCGCGTCCACCCGCGCCCGCCGGTACCCGGCGGCGCGCAGCCCGGCGCGGAGCGCCTGGACGTCCGCGTCGAGCGCGTCCGCGTCGAGCGGCGCGCCCTCGCGCGTGCGCAGGCGGCCGCGGAGCGCCTCGGCGGCCGGGCCGGGGTTGCCGGTGAGCCGCAGCGACGCGACCCGCGTGGCCGGCCCGGCGCGGACCGCGAGGAGCACGTCCACCGAGGTGTCGCCCTCGGCGCTGGCGCGCACCTGCGCGTCCCGGTGCCCGCGCCGCGAGAGCGCCGCGCGCACCCTCGCCGCCACCGGATCGAGGTCGGCGTCGTCGAACGCCTCCCCGGAGGCGAGCCGTGCCGCCGCCCGGATCGCGTCCGGGCCCAGCACCTCGGGCGCGTCGGTCCGCACCTCGACGCGCGCCACCCGGCGCACCGGCAGCGCCTCCACCACCAGCCGGACCCACTCGCCCGTGCCGCCGCCCGGCGGCGCCGCGGCGGGCTCGGCGCGGACGATCACGTTGCGGTACCGGCCGGTCTGGAACAGGCGCTGCACCGTGCGCCGCGCGTCGCGGACCGAGAGCGGCTCCCCGGGAGAGAGCGTCACCAGCGCCGACGCCTGCGCCAGGTCGTCGCCCGGCGGCAGCGCCAGGTCCACCGCCGTGACGCGGGGCGGCGGCGACGCGGCCGCGCCTGCGGGCTCGGCCGCCGCCGGCGACACCGCGAGCGCCAGGGCGGTTGCGAGCGCGGCGATCACTCGCGGTCCGTCCATTCCCAGCGCAGCTTCAGGTCCACGCCGTGATCGCCGGTCGAGACGTCGGGGTTGTCGCTGTCCCACTGGTACTGCACCGCCGTGTGCTCGCCCAGCCGCAGCTCCGCCTGCGCCTTGCGGCCGCGCGCGCCGGCGAGCGGCGCCTGGAAGCGGAGCCGCAGCCGGTCGCGGAGCAGCCAGGACTCGAACTCGGCCCGGGGCTCCACCTGGCCGGTCGCCTCGGAGTAGGCGCTGGTGATGCGCATGCCGATGTCGCGGATGGGGCCGCCGCGCGGCAGGAACCGGCGCACCTGCTCGTCCAGGCCGGACGCGGAGAAGATCGCCTGCGCGGCCGCCGCGGTCGCCACGCCGCCCACGCCGGTGCCGGCGGCGGAGTCGCGGCGCGTGAAGCCGAGCGAGAGCAGCGTGACGATGTCCGGCTCCGGCAGCGGCGGCGCGCTGGTGAGCGTCACCCGCGGCTGCTCCAGCGGCCCGAACGCGTGCATGAACACCTGGTAGTCGCGCACCTGCGCGTCGCCGTTCACGTCGAGCACGATCTCGATCTTGTTCCGGTCCACCAGCTCCAGCACCGCGTGCGTGAGCGTGAACTCGTTGCCGCGGAACGACGCGCGGCTGCCCTGGCCCATGGTGAGGCTGCCCACCAGGCCCGGCGACGCGAGCGTCCCGGTGAGCGTCAGGTCCCCGGTCACCGTCCCGCGCACCAGGTCGTTCTCGATCCGCGCGTCGCCGTCCACCACGAGCTGCAGGTCGAAGCGGAGCCACTCGCCCGCCTTGTCGTACGGCTTCGGCGGCGGCGGCGGCCGGCGGCGCAGCTCCAGCAGGCTGCCCTCGAGGTCGACGTCGGCGGTGTAGCGCGCGCGGATCACGCGCAGCCGGCCGGTGACGTCGGTCGCCTCCGGCGTGCCCTGCGCCTCGATCCGTCCGGACAGCGTCGCCGGCAGGTAGGACGGGAGCGCCACCGGCACCTCGTCGAGCGAGCCCTCCACCCGGAGGCGCGACGGGGCGAGCCGCGCCAGCTCCACCTCGCCCTTGAAGCGCGCGTGCCCGCCGTTCAGCAGCGCCCCCAGATCCTCGAACAGGACCCGGTTCTGCGAGAACGCGAGCGGCCCGGTCATGTCGGAGAACACCAGGCCGGCGCCGCGCAGCTCGAAGCCCCCGTCGGCGACGCGGCCCGAGCCGACCAGCACCGGCTGGTCGAACGTGCCGCCCATGTGCGCCTCCAGCGCGAGCTGGCCGTGCGCGCGCCGCACCACCGGCGACAGCGCGCCGGCCAGGCGCAGGTCGAGCGTCCCCGAGGCGCTCAGGTCCACCGCGCCGGGCGCCGCCGACCCGGACACGGTCAGCTCGGTGCTGGTGCCGCGCAGCGTGACGGGCGCGAGCTCGACCCGCTCGCCGCGCACCGCCAGCACCGCCGGCCCGGCGGCCTCGACCCTCACCTCGGCGAGCGCGACGGCGAGCTGGGGGAGGCGCACGCTGGCGCGCGCCTGCGCGAGGTCCTCGAGCTCCCCCGAGGCGCTCGCCTCCCCGCCCACGCGGATGCGCAGCCCCTGCGGCGCGCCGCCCGGCCAGAGCCGCGCGGCGTCCTCGAGGGCCACCGTGGCCCGCGCCTGGAACGGCAGGCGGCCCTGCAGCGCGATCTCGGCGGAGCCCGCCAGTCCCTCCGCGCCGCCGGTCAGCACGAGCTTGCGCTCCACCACCGTGCCGCCGGCCTGCACCGTGCCGAGCGCCACGCCGGCCACATGCACCGCGTCGCCGTTCGCGGCGAAGCGCACGTCGGGGTGGTCGAACGAGCCGGCCAGCGTGGCGCGCCCGCTCGCCGAGCCGGACCACTCGCCGCCGGGGAGGTCGAGCGCGGCGAGCGGCACGCCCGAGAATCCCACCTCGAGGTCCCAGGGGTACGGCGCGTCCATGCCCCAGGTGCCCTGGGCCCGCGCCACCCCGGTGCCGCGCCGCAGCTCGGCGCGCTCGAAGCGCGCGGTGCGCCCCGCCTCGATGCGCCCCTGGGCGCGGCCGGAGTCGAACGCGCGGCCGAGCAGCGTGCCGGCGCCGAGCCGCGCGTCGAAGGACGCGTCGAGCGCGGTGGCCGGGCCGCGCGCGGTCCCGGTCGCCTCCACCTCCGCGTCGAGCGCGTCGCGCACGTACCGGGTGGAAGGGATCCACTCCATCACGGAGTCGAACAGGTCGCGGAGGCGCCCGCGCGCCTCCAGGCGCGAGGAGACGATCTGGGTGGGCGTGCGCGAGAGATCCACCACCGCCTCGCCGCGGTAGCGGGTCTCGCCGCGCGTCCCCTCGGCCCCCTGGAAGTGGAGCAGGAAGTCCCGGTAGCGGAAGTCGGCCGCCACGTGGCCGAGGTCCACCTGCAGGAAGTGGAGCCCCTCGCCGCGGGCGCGCCCGGTGACCACCGGGTTCCCGTACGGCGCCGCGCCGACCTCCGCCTCGATCGCCAGGCGCCCGGCCCAGGGGATGCCGGCGAGCGGGCCGAGCGCGTCCAGGTCGGCCACGCCGCGGCAGCGCACGTGGAACCCGCGCGCGGAGTCGAAGTGCACGGCGGCCTCCGCATCCACCGTCCCCTGCCCCACCGCCACGCGCGCGCCGTCCAGGAACAGGCCGCTGCGATCCACGCGCACCGCGGAGTCGATCCGGCCGCGCGCGAAGGAGACGATGCCCGGATCCCCGTGGGCCTGCGTGTACGGGCGGGTCAGCGCCTTGAAGTCGTGGAGCTCGGTGGCGAGCGTCCCGGCGAGCGCGGGCGGCGAGAGCGTCCCGGTCACGCGCGCCTTGCCGTCGAGCCGGAGCGTGATCCAGGGCTGCTTCACCGTCAGGCGATCCAGGATCTCGGCGAGGTCGACGCGGTCGAGCTGCACCTCCGCCTCGACCGGCAGCCCGCGGGCGAGCGTCACGGTCCCGTGCGCCACCGCCTTGCCCCCGCCGGCCGCTGCGACCGCCAGCCGGTCCACCACCAGCGTCCGGCCCGACAGCCGCACCGCGGCCTCGGCGTCGCCGGGCACGAACCCGTCCACCCGCACACCGCGCGTGCGCAGCGAGCCGGAGAGCTCCGGCG
Organism: Anaeromyxobacter dehalogenans 2CP-1; assembly: GCF_000022145.1. Classification (NCBI taxonomy): domain Bacteria; kingdom Pseudomonadati; phylum Myxococcota; class Myxococcia; order Myxococcales; family Anaeromyxobacteraceae; genus Anaeromyxobacter; species Anaeromyxobacter dehalogenans. The sequence continues at coordinate 768,562 of NC_011891.1, read as the reverse complement.
CGCGGGGCGCGCCGGTGATGCGCGCCTCCACCGTCGCGGTGCCCTCCACGTCCGCGTGCACGCCCGCCAGCGCGAGCAGCGCGTCCACCCTGCCCTCCGCGCGCGCGGTCAGGTCGAGCCTGGGCGCGCACAGGTCCTGTACGCGGCCCTGCAGCCCGAGCCGGGCCCCGCCCACGTCCGCCTCGACCCCGGCGATCTCGGCGACCGACAGGTCGAGGGCGACCTCGCCGCGGGCGCGCACCTGCGAGGCGCTCCACCGGCGGCCCACCGCGTCCACCCGGACCGGGCCGGCCGAGACCTCCACGCGGCTGCGGCGCGCCGGCGTGGCGAGCGACCGGAGCGTCCGTGCGGGCGGTCCGGAGCGGATCTCCAGCCGCTCCAGCGAGACGTGGCCGCCGTCGGGCAGCCCCAGCTCCAGCGAGCCGCCCTCCACCTGCAGCTCGCGGATCTCGAAGCGGCCCAGCAGGTCCGGGGGGCAGCGGGCCGGTGCCCCGGTGCCGCGAGGCAGCGCCGCGACCAGGCGCGGGCGGACCAGGCGCAGCCGATCGAGGTGGACGCGCCGGCCGAGCGCCTGCACCAGCGCGAGGCGTGCCGTGATCGCGTCGGCCACGAACGCGGGCGCCGAGGGCGGGCCGAGGACCACGCCCTCCGCGTCCACCGCGAAGCCGAGCGGGTCGATGCGGCAGGCGGCGAAGGAGAGCGGCAGGCCGGTTGCGGCCCGCACCTTCTCCGCGGCCAGCGCGCAGATCCGGTCCCCGGCCCAGCGCGTGCGCAGGGCCGCCAGCGTCGCGAGCACCAGGCCCACGACCACCAGCAGGAACACCAGCGCGACGGTCCGCTTCTTCAAGGGGGCTCGATTCTCTCGCGCCGGCGGCGCGGCGCCAAGGAACGCGTGGGCCGCGCCAGCGGTCCGTCCGCGCCGGCGGCGCGGTGGGTGAGGGTGTGGGATCGCCGCGCCGGCGCGGCGGCGGGCGAGGCGGGGCTACTTGACGCCGAGCGACTCCAGGTACCGGTCGATCTCGGCGAGATCGAGGGCGCCGCCCTCGCGGCCGCCGCGGAGGGCGGGCGCGCCGGGGACCGGCCGGGCCGGGGCCTCGATGCCGAGATCGCGCGCGACGCGGTCGAGCAGCCGCTCGTCGATCTCGCGGGCGCGGGCCATGGCGCCCTCGAACAGCGCGTTGTCGCAGAGCGTGTTGATGAGCCGCGGCGTCCCGCCGGTGTGATCGTGGATCCGCTGGATGGCCGCCGGCGTGAAGGGCAGGCGCGGCGCGCCGGCCAGGCGCAGCCGGTGGCGCACGTACGCCTCGGTGGCCTCGGCGCTGAGCGGCTCGAGGCGGTACTTCAGCGCCACGCGCTGGGCGAGCGGCGGGTCGAGGCGGAGGTTGTCCTCGATCTCCGGCAGCCCGAAGAACACGAAGGACAGGAGCTTGCGCTCCGGCACCTCCAGGTTCAGCAGCCCGCGGAACTCCTCCATGATCTCGCGCGAGGCGAGCATCTGCGCCTCGTCGATGAGCACCACCGCCTTCTTGCCCGACTCGTAGATGCGGACCAGCCGCTGGTAGAGCTGCGCCAGCAGCGCGAGCTTCTCCTCTGCCGGGCTCTCCACCCCGAGCTGCAGCGCGATGCGCTTCAGCAGCCAGCTCGGCGTGATCCCGGAGTGGACGATGACGAGCAGCGCGGCCTCGTACTCGTCCTCCGGCAGGCTGTCGAGCATGCGCCGCGCGAGCGTGGTCTTGCCGGCGCCGATGTCGCCCACCAGCACCGCCAGCCCCTTCATGGCGCTCACCGCGTGGTTCAGGCGGAGGAGCGCCTGCGCGTGCTGGGCGGACGAGTAGTAGAAGCGCGAGACCGGCGCGTTGGAGAAGGGCTCCTGGGCCAGCTCGTAGAATTCGAGATAGTTCACGGACAGTCCTACAGGTAGCCGATGTTCTTCTTCGGGCCGGGGGCGGGCGCCGCGGGGGCGGCGGTGCGGGCGGGGGCGCGCGCCTCTCCCGGCGGCGGCTTCCCGGGGCCGCCGCCGAGCGCGCGCACGCGCTCCGCGACGTCGCGGTACCCGGGATCCACGCGGTTCACCTTCTGGAGGTGGTGGAGGGCGGCCTCGGGATCGCCCGCCTCCTGGTACGCGACGCCCAGGTCGTGGTGGAGCGCCTTGGCGGCGTCGCGCGTCAGCAGCTCGGACGCGAGCGCGCGCCGGAACGCCGCGATGGCCTCGCGCGGCTCGCCGCGGGAGAGCTGGCACACGCCGATCATCGACAGGCAGTCCACCTCGCGCTTGCGGTCGTTGCCGCGCAGCGCGGTCTCGAACTCCTTCACCGCGTCCTCGAGCAGCCCCATCTCCTTGTAGGCGATGCCGAGGTCGTAGTGGGTGGCGCTGTCCTCCGGCCGGACCGTCTGCTCGACGCCCCTCTTGAACTGGTTGAAGACGTCCTCGACCGAGTACTGGAAGCCGTCGTCGCCCGCCTGCGCGGGCGCGGCGCCCAGCTCCTCGGCGAGCTCGCGCGCGATGTCGAAGCTGTCGTCGGCCCCGGGCGGCGGCGTGAGCGCCGGCGTCTCGTGCACCGGTCCGTCGAGCGGCGGGTGCGTCCCAGCGGCGGCGGTGCGCGCCGGCGCTCGACCTCGGCCAGCCGCGCCTCCACGCCGCGGTGGCCCGGGTAGAACGCGGCCAGGTTCCGCAGCGCCTCGCGCGCGTCGTCGAGCAGCCCCTGCTGCAGGAAGAAGTCCGCCTCCTCGAGCTCGTCGGAGAGGTCGGCCTCCTCCTCGTCGCCCGCGGCGGCGATCGGTGGCGCCGGTGGCGCTGATGCCGCAGGCGTGGGCGGCGCGGGCGCGGGCGCGGGGGCGCGGGTGGGCGGGGGCGGCGGCGCGGGCGGCGTGATCACCGGCGCGGGCGGCGCCGCGAGCGCGGAGCGCTCGGCGGAGACCTCGTCGGCCACCTCCTCCGACTCGGCCGACTCCGCCGCGGCGGCCTCGGCCAGCGCGTCGCCGGCCGCGTCCAGGGCGGGCTCGGGCGCGCCGATCTCGAGCGCGATGCCCTCCTCCTCGTCGGGCGCGGGCGCGGCCGCTCCGGCGGACCCGGCCGGCGGCTCGTCGTCCGACACGACCTCGTCGTCGCCGGCGTGGCCCGCCGCCTCGAGCGCGAGCGCGTCGTCCTCGGGCGCCGGCTCGGGCTCGAGGAGCACCTCCTCCACCTCGTCCGGCTCGAGCGCGACCTCCTCGCTCGCGCCGGCGGCCGCGGCCAGCGCCGCGAGCTCCGGGTGCTCCGGCGCGATCTGCCGGAGCCGCGCCAGCGCGTCCCGTGCGCGATCCCCCTCGCCGCGCCCGAGCAGCGCCCGCACCGCCGCGGTGCCGTGGTGCGCGGCCTCGGCGAGGCGGCCGGCCCCGTGGTGCAGCTCGCGCGCGCGCTCGTGCGCGTCGGGCGCCTCCGGATCGATCGCGAGCACCTTGCGCAGGTGTTCCAGCGCGCGGTCGTGCAGCCCGTACTTCACGTAGACGTCGGTCTCGGTGAGGAGCTTCGCGACCGCGTCCGGGCCGGACGCCGCGGGCGCCGGGCGCGCGCCGGGGGGCGGCCCGGGCGGCGGCGCGGACGGGGCCGGCGGGCGCGGGGGCGGAGCCACGGCGGCCACCGCGGCCACGGCGCCGGGGACGGGCGTGCTCGAGGCCCCCGGGCCGAGCGCGGCGCGCGCGTCCTCGTCGTCCGGCGCCAGCTCCTGCACCTTCCGCCAGGTGGCGCGCGCGTCGGCGGCGCGGCCGCGCTCCGCGTGGACGTGCGCGAGCTCCTTGTAGACCGACAGCGTCTTCGACACCTGGCCGAGATCGCGGAACGCCTGCGCGAGCAGGTTCAGCGTCTCCACGTCCTTCGGATCCGCCTTGAAGCAGAGCTGCAGCTTCGCGAGGGCCCGCTTCGTGTCGCCCTTCGCGAGGTAGATGTGCGCGAGCTCGCGGGTCAGCCCGCGGTCGTCCGGCTCGAGCCCGGCGATGCGCTCGGCGACCTTGAGGTACTCGTCGGCGCGGTTGTGCTTGCGCAGGTGGTCGGCGGCGCGCCGGAACAGCTCCAGCGCCTGCGCGGCCTGGCCCGCCCGCGCGTGCAGCTCGCCGAGCTTGATGGCCGACGGGATGTTCTCGGGGTCGAGCTCCACCATGCGGCGGAGCACGTCGGTGAGCCGGGCCACGTCGCCGGAGCGCTCGTGCGCGGCGGCGGTGACCTGCAGCTGCCCCATCGCGTCGCTCATCAGGCCGAGCTGCTGGTAGAGCGCCGCGAGCCGCTCGTTCACCCGGACGTCGCCCGGGTCGAGCCGCACGATCTGCTTGTAGACCGCGACCGACTTCAGGAAGAAGCCCTGGTCCGCGTAGGTCTCGGCCACCTTGGTGAAGGCCTCGGCCGCGAGCCGGTCGTCGCCCTTCTTCTGGAACAGCTCGCCGACCTTGAGCAGGATCCGCACGTCGCGCGGGTCCTCGGCGAGGATCTTCTGGTACGCGGCGATGGCCTTGTCGAGCGCGCCCTTCTGAACGAACCGTGTCGCCTCGGCGATGATCTTGTTCTTGTCGACAGCCATCGGGCCGGGCGGTGCTCGCGGAGAGGCTCGCGCATCCGTGGGACGCGCGCTCGGCGCGCACCGCCGTCGACGCGGGCCAGGGGCTAGCAGCGAGGGTAATGGATGCCCGGGGGGCGGTCAAGACGCGAATCCCGCGAAGTGACGCGGGAATTTTCCCGTCTCTGCCCCTCCGGACCGGCCGTCGCGCGGGGCCCGGCGGCCCCCGCGGCGGCGGCGAGGCCTACGCGCCCGCCACCTTGGAGGCGGGGGTCTCCTCCGGCGCGGGCGGGTTCAGGATCTGCTCGACGATGCGGGTGTCGTACTGCCCCGCCGTGAAGGCCGGGAAGGTGAGCACGCGCTTGTGGAAGGGGATGTTGGTCTTGATCCCCTCGATCACGTACTCGTTGAGCGCGCGCATGGCCCGGCGCAGCGCGATCTCCCGGTTCGCCCCGGTGACGATCAGCTTCGCCACCAGCGAGTCGTAGTACGGCTGCACCTTGTACTGCTCGTACGCCATGGTGTCGACGCGGACGCCGTACCCGCCCGGCTGGTGGTAGCCGGTGATCCGCCCCGGCGACGGCGCGAACGTGACCGGGTCCTCCGCGTTCACGCGGCACTCGATGGAGTGCGCCTGCGGGACCACCGAGGCCTGCGAGCGCTCCAGCTTCTCGCCCGCCGCGAGCCGGATCTGCTCCCGCAGCAGGTCGAGCCCGTAGACCTGCTCGGTCACCGGGTGCTCCACCTGGATGCGGGTGTTCATCTCCATGAAGTAGTAGCGGCCCTTCTCGTCCATGAGGAACTCGATGGTCCCCACGTTGTTGTAGCCGATCTTTCTCATGGCCTTGAGGGCCACCTCGCCCATCTCCCGGCGCAGCTCCGGGGTGACGGCGGGCGACGGCGACTCCTCGATGAGCTTCTGGTGGCGGCGCTGGACCGAGCACTCGCGCTCGCCGAGGTGGATGATGTTGCCGTGCTCGTCGGCCACGATCTGCAGCTCGATGTGGCGCGGCATCTCGACGTAGCGCTCGAGGTACATCGAGCCGTCGCCGAACGCGGCGAGCGCCTCGGTGGACGCGGTCTCGAACAGCTGGCGGATCTGGCTCCGGTCGCGGCAGATCTTCATGCCGCGCCCGCCGCCGCCCGCGGCCGCCTTCAGGATCACCGGGTAGCCCACCTGCTCGGCGATGCGCTCCGCCTCCTCGGCGTCGGCGAGCTTGCCCCGGGCGCCGGGCAGCAGGGGCAGGCCGGCCTGCTCCGCCGCCTCGCGGGCCGCCACCTTGTTGCCCATGAGGCGGATCATCTCCGGCCGCGGCCCGATGAACTTCAGCCCCATCTTCTCGACCATCGCCGCGAACTCGGCGTTCTCCGAGAGGAAGCCGTAGCCGGGGTGGAGGGCGTCGGCGCCGGTGACGTCGGCGGCGGCGAGCAGCGCGCGCGGGTTCAGGTAGCTGTCGCGCGACTGCGGCGGCCCGATGCAGATCGCCTCGTCGGCGAAGCGCACGTGGAGCGACTCGGCGTCGGCGGTGGAGTGGACCGCGACCGTGGCGACGCCGAGCTCCTTGCAGGCTCGGAGCACACGGAGCGCGATCTCGCCGCGGTTGGCGATGAGGACCTTCTTGAACATGCCGGCCTCTCCGGGCCTAGCCCGCGACGATGCGGAACAGCGGCTCGCCGAACTCCACCGGGGTGGCGTTCTGGACGTAGATCTCGGCGACGGTGCCGTCGGTCTCCGCCTCGATCTCGTTCATGAGCTTCATCGCCTCGACGATGCAGAGCGTCTGGCCCTTCTTCACCTTCTGGCCCACGTCCACGAACGGCGGCGAGTCGGGCGAGGGCGCCCGGTAGAACGTGCCGACGAACGGCGACTTCACCTCGACGCCCGGCTTGTCGGCCTTGGCCTCGGCCTTGGGCGCGCCGGCGGGCGCCGGCGCGGCGACCGGGGCGAGCGCAGCCGGGACCGGGGCGGCCACCGGCGCGGCGTGGAACACGGGCGCCGGCGCGGCGACGCCGCCACGCCGGATCACGACCTTCTCCTCGCCCTTCGCCCAGGCGATGTGCGTCACGTCGCTCTTCTCCACCAGGGCCACCAGCTTCTTCACGTCCTCCATGGTGAAGCCGGGCGTCGGGGCGGGCTCGGGGGTGCGCTCGGGCTGCTGCTGCTTCAGGGGACGGGTGGCCATGTGCGGAGCTCCTGGCGAGGGACGTGGAGGGGACGGAGGACGGCGGCGGCGACCTAGCCGGCGACGCGGGTCAGGTACTCGCCCGACCGCGTGTCGATGCGGAGCGTGTCGCCCTCGTTGATGAACAGCGGGACGTTCACCACGTAGCCCGTCTCGAGCTCGGCCGGCTTCGTCGCGCCGGAGACGGTGTCACCGCGGATGCCCGGATCGCACTTGACGACCTTGAGATCCATCGAGTTCGGCAGGGTCACCCCGATCGCCTTCCCGTTGAAGAACAGGATGTGCGTGGTGGTGTTGTCCTTGATGAAGTTCTTTGCGTCCCCCATCTGCTCCGCGGTGAGGAACGTCTGCTCGTAGTTCTTGTTGTCCATGAAGTTGTAGTGCTCGCCCTCGCGGTAGAGGAACTGCATCTCCCGCTCGTCGATGTCGGGCTTGCCCACCACGTCGCCGGACTTGAACGTCTTCTCGATGGTGCGGCCGGTCATCAGGTTCTTGATGCGCGTCCGCACGAACGCGGAGCCCTTGCCGGGCTTCACGTGCTGGAACTCGATGATCTCCCACGGTTCGCGGTCGATCTCGATCTTGAGACCGCGGCGGAACGCCGAGGTGTCGAGGGTCTCTGCCATTGGTTTCGATGCTCCTTCGAATGTCGGAAGTGGAAAGATGAGCCCCGCCGCATGGCGACGCCCGGCGCATCGCCCGGCGTGCGCTCGCCCGCGCGGCTACAGCTCGGACCTCAGCTTGGGGGCGGTGACGCGCAGCAGGTACCGGGCCTTGCCGAAGTTCCCGTCCGGCGCGAGCGCCATGACCATGAAGTACTCGGGGTTGACGACGCGTGCGACGGTGAGGATGCGGTCCGTGGAGAGCGAGAGCTCCGCCAGGCCGCCCGCCGCGTGGGTCTCGGACGCCTCCTGGGCGCTCCGGAACAGCCCGGAGTACTCGATGAGCAGGGACTTGAGGTCCACGTCGGCCTCGGCCTCGACGTGGCTGTCCACCTCGATGCCGTCCATGCCCATGAGCGTGCAGGCGACCGCACCATCGCAGCGCCGGCAGATCTCCTGCAAATCTTCGCGAAAGCCCATCGATCCTCGCCTCCACGGCCGAAAAGAGCCGTGATTTCAGGCCCCGGACCCGCGGAGACCGGCCCGTTCTAGCCCGCTGCCGCCGCGGGCGTCAAGGATGGGGGCGGACGCGGCGCGTCAGGCGCGGCTACGGCGCCGCCGCCGGCGTGCACGTGTACGCCGCCGTCTGGGCCACGTTGGGACAGACGTACGTGATCGTATCGGTCGCGTTCGGACAGGTGTAGCCGGGGAACGCGTCGTTGTGCACGTCCACCGGGAAGGTCACCCCGCCGACCTCGAACGAGTCGCCGCTCGCATAGTGCCCCGTGACCGTCAGCTCGACCTCGACGAGGCCGGTGGTCACGCCGGCGTTCGTCATGGCGGCGGACATCGGTGCGCTGATCGCCTCCGGGATGAGCCGGACCACGGGGGCGCTGGTGCTCTCCGCCCTCAGGATGCCGCTCGCCGGGAAGTCGAAGTTCGAGTAGCTGAAGAACGCGCTCCGGTAGCTGAGCCGGTACTTCTCCAGGTAGGCGTCGTTCGTGTTGAGCCGGCCCGCCGACGGGTCCGAGTTGTCCGCCAGCTGGTTCGTCATCTCGACGAACAGCTCGAGGAAGTTGGTGCCACCCTCGAGGTAGACGTACGGCTGCGAGGCCAGGTACGTGCCGCACCCGCCCTCTGTCCCACAGGTCTCCTCCGGCGGCGCGCACAGGGCCACCACCTGGATCGAGGCGTTGTTGTCCACCGTGCAGGCGAGGGCCGCCGTGGCGAGGAGGAGGGTCGCGAGTCGCGTCTTCATGGCTGGCTCCTAGTTGCTCGCGGCCGCCGCGGCCGTCGCCGGCTGCCGGTTCAGGATGCGCGGCGTGATGAAGATGAGCAGCTCGGTGTGGTCGTCGGTGTTGGTGTCGCTCCGGAAGAAGAATCCGAGCAGCGGGATCTTGCTGAGGAACGGCACCGACGCAGTCTTCGAGGCCGTGGAGCGGGTGTAGATGCCGCCGATGACGGTGGTCTCGCCGTCCTTCACGAGCACCTCGGTCTCGGCCTCGCGCTTCGAGATCGAGGGCTGCCCGTTCGAGCCCGTCAGCGACGAGTTCGGCGCGTTGTTGGTCGCCTTGATCTTGAGGAGGATGGAGCCGTCGGCGGTCACGTGCGGCGTGACCTTCAGCTCCAGCTTCGCCTCGACGAAGGTGGTGTTCACGCCCGACGCGGAGGTCTGCGAGAACGGGATCGAGATGCCCTGCCCGATGGTCGCCTCCTTGTTGTCGATGGTGGCGATCTTGGGCGAGGAGATGGTCTTCACCACGCCGTTGTTCTCGAGCGCGGAGAGGCGCAGGTTCAGGTTGAACGCGCCGTTCGCCGAGCCGAGCACCAGGCCGATGCCGCCGCCGGAGCCCTGGCCGATGGCGGCCGGGAGGTTCACGGCGTAGTTCGGCGTGCTCGACGTGCCCTGGTTCGGCGCCTGGCCGGCCGCGCCGGCGCCCGAGACGTTGTTGGGGAAGGCGACGCCGGTGGGATTGCCGGTGGCCTGCGTGAAGGAGGCGTTGCCGCCCCACTGCACGCCGAGCTGCCGGTTGAAGTTGGAGGAGGCCTCCACGATTCGGCTCTCGATGAGCACCTGCGGGATCTCGGTGTCGAGGTTCCGCACCAGGCCCTCGGCCCGGACCAGCGCCTCCGGGATGTCCTTCACGATGAGCACGTTCGTGCGCTCGTCGGTCGAGACCGAGCCGCGCTCGGAGAGCACGTCCTTCACCCGGCTCGCCACGTCGGCGGCGCGGGCGTAGTTCACCGGGATGATGCGCACCTTCAACGGGATGAGCGGGATGCGTGCCTTCTCGGCCTCGGCCTTCGCCGCCTGCTCCTTGGCGATCGCTTCGAACTTCGCGATGCGGATCACGTTGCCCATCTCCTCCTTGCCGAGCCCCTTGGAGCGCAGGACCAGGTCGAGCGCCTGATCCCAGGGCACGTTGCGGAGCGAGACGGTGACCTTGCCGGACACGTCGTCGGCCACCACGATGTTCTTCTTGGAGACATCGGCGATGAGCCGGAGCAGGTTGCGGATCTCGATGTCGTGGAAGTCGAGCGTGATGCGCCGGCCGCTGTAGCCGCGAGCCTGGGGCGCGCCGGACGAGGCGTACGCCGGCGCCTCGGCGGCGAAGCCCGCCACCTTCGCGTCGGCGGCCTGGGCCTGCTCGGGCATGGCCGGCGCAGCGGCCTCGGCCGCGTCACCGCCTTCGGTGAAGGTCCAGGTGAGGCCGTCCCGCGTCTCGACGATCCGATCGGTGGCGGACCCGCGCAGCGTGGCCACGATGCGGACCTGCCCCGTCTGTGGCTGGTTGAAGGACGAGACCATGGCCACCGGGCCGTGGAAGGCGGTGGTGTCGAGCGAGCGCTCCATCGCGCGGGGCAGCTTCGCGCCATCGAGCGTCAGCACCACCGTGCGCGCGTCGGGGCGGGAGATCACGAACGGCGCCTTGCCGGCGATGTCGATGCGCGACCCGCCGCCCGCGCTGGCGAAGCGGACGTCGGCGATGCGGGCCAGGCCGGGATCCGCCGTCGGCGCCGCGGGAGCGGCCGCGACGACAGGCTCGACCCCGGGCGCCGGGGCGGCCTTGCGCGCCGGCTCGGCCGACGCGACCGAGGCTCCGGAGGTGACCACGGCCACGCCGCCGGCCACGCGCTTCACCTCGTACCGGGGCAGGGCGCCGGACGCGTCGAGCACCACGCGCACCTTGCCGGAATCGCGGCCGAACCGGACCTGCGAGAACGCACCGCGCACCTTGACCGGCGCGCGCGGCGCGCTGGCCACGCCGTGGACGTCGATGGCGAGGCGCGCCGGATCGCGCAGCTCGAGGATCTCGAGGCGCCCCGGCTCGCCATCGGTGGCGATGACGAGCTGGGCGCCGGCGGCGCGCACCCCGGTGATGCGGGTGGCGGTGCCGCCCGGGCCCTCGTCGACGCGGCGCGAGACCAGGTGACCGTCGCCCGAGGGCGAAGGCGCGGCGGGCACCGACGCGGGCGGCGCCGCGGGAGCGGTCGCCGCCGGGGAGGACGCCGCCGCTGCGGCGGGGGCACCCGCGGTCTCGGCCTCGAGCACCCGAACGACCACGGCATCGCCGCGCGGCGCCACGTCGTAGCGGCGCGCGCCGTCGAGCGCGATGATCACGCGGCCGACCGCGCTCCGCTCGTCCTTGTACTGGGCGGTGCTCACCGCGAGCACGCCGGCCTTGCCGACCTGGATGGGAGAGCCCACCCCGGACACGTCGGCACCAGCCAGGTCCACGACCAGGCGCGGCGGATCCTGGAGCTTGAACACCGAGTAGGACGGGGCGCGCGAGCCGCGGATCTCGAGCTCGAGCGCGCCCTCGCGCTGCCCGACCTCGATCCCACGGATGACGTTCGGCTCGGCCGCGGTGGCGGCGCTGATCGCGCCCCACAGGAGCAGGCCGACGATGGGCTTCAGGCGGGAAGTCATGGGAGCTGCTCCTCGAGGTTGAGCGCCGCTTCCTTGGGGAGGCGGAGCACCGTCTGGGTTCGATCACGGGTCCCATCGGCGCGCAGGGCGAACTCGGTCACGACGACCTCGCCGCTCCGGACGGCCGCGACCGTGCCGCCATTCTTCCCGAGGCAGGCGCCGCGCCGTACCGCGTAGCCGACCCCGGACGGCGCCTCGACCATCGCGACCGGATCTTCGAGGCCGGTGATGACCGCGACGAGCTTGAGCTGGTCGAGCTCGTACTTGCCGAGCGGGGTCGCGCAACGGGTCTGGAGGCCGGGACCCGCCTGGCTCACGTCCGCCAGAAAGCTCCGGAACGGATCGCGCTTGCCGACCGACGAGTAGACCCAGTCGTCGACCTTCGGAGCCGGAGCGGCGGCGGCCCCGTCACCGGCGGCCGCCGGGGCCGCGGCGGGCTTCTTCGGAGCGGGGGCGCGCTTCGGCCCGGAGTCTCCGCAGGCCGCCAGGAGCGCGCAGACGAGGAGGGGCGCAATGCGGCGCGGGCTCACTTGGCGCCCCCCTTCTTCGGCGCTGCGGCTGCGGGCTTGGCCTCGACGAACATGAACGTCGTCGCCAGGAACTTGCCGTTCAGCAGCATCTTTCCGTTCACGTCCTTGGGCGCGTCCAGCACGATGTCCGTGACGTTCACGATGCGCTGCATCCGGCCGAGCGCGTCGAAGAACGTCGCGATCTCGTGGAAGCTGCCGGTGACGGACATCGGGATGGGAATCCGCGCGTAGAACCGCTCGGTGACGGCGGCCCTGGGCTCGATGGTCCCGATCTCCAGGCCCGCCTTCTGCGCGCGGTCCTGCAGGAGCTGGAGCAGCTCGTCGATCTTCTTGTCCTCCGGGAGCTCCGCGAGCGCCTGGCGCAGGCGCTCCTCGAGCAGCTCCTTCTCCCGCCGGAACTGGTTCAGGTTGTTCGCGATCGAGGTCTTCTCGATGTACTCGCGGTCCAGCCTGGCCTGATCGGTCTTCGCCTTCGCGATGCGCGTCTCCACCTCCGAGATCGACGGTCCGAAGGTGGCGGACATGGCGAAGTAGTTGAGCGCGGTGACGGCGATCACGATCGCGGCGACCGCTCCGACCTTCGCGGCGGTCGATGCCCTGGCGATGGCCTCGATGAGCTTTTCCATGGCGCCCTACTTCTTCCCGGGAGTCGGCGCCGCGATCACAGGCGCGCCCGGATAGACGACGTTCGCGGAGAGCGCGAACTCCACCAGCCTGAAGGCCTTGTCCGTCTTCGCGCTCGTCTTCTTCAGCTCCACGTCCTTGAAGTACGTCGACCCCTTCAGCGCGGTCATGAGCTCGGAGACCTCGTCGATGCTCGCAGCCACGCCGGTGAACGCGAGGGCGTCGCCCTTCTGCTCGAGCTTGGTGAGCCAGAGCCGCTTCGGCGTGAGCTGGGCGAGCTGGTCGAGCATCTTGACCGGCCCGGTCCGGCCCGCCTTCAGCCGGTCCAGCACCTCGAGCTTCTCCCGGAGCTGCGCCTCGCGCGTCGCGAGATCGGAGCCGCGCGACGCCGCCCAAAGGTAGTTCCCGACGAGCCCGCCGATGACGACGACCGCGAGCAGCACGAGCTGCTGCGTGCCGGCCTGCTTCTTCTTCGAGACCCGCGCCGGGAGGAGGTTTATCCGGATCATGGCTACTTGTCCCCGGAGCGGCGGAGCGCCAGGCCCACGCTGACGGCGGCGGAGGGCGCGGCGCCCAGGATCATCGCCGGATCGAACCTGCGGTTGTCGATCTCGATGTTCTTGAACGGGTTCAGCACCTCGACCGGCACGCCGGCGCGCGCCTCGATGACCCGGAACAGCGCGGGGATGCGGGCGGTCCCGCCGGACAGGTAGACGCGCGTGAGCGCCGCCCCGCCGGAGGTCGAGGCGTAGAAGTCGAGCGAGCGCTGGACCTCGCCGCCGAGCTGCTCGGCGACGCCCTGGATCACCCGCTCAACCTCCTGCGGCACCACCGCGTCGGACTCGCCCTGGCCGCCGATCTTGAGCGCCTCCGCCTCCTCGTAGGAGATGTTCAGCTGCTTCTGGATCTCCTCGGTGAACGCGTTGCCGCCCATGGTGATGTCGCGCGTGAAGGTCGTGATCCCGTGCGACACCACGTTCACGTTCGTGACCGCGGCGCCCACGTTGATGAGCACCACCGTCTCGTCGGGCCCGCCGTCGTAGTTCACCTCGAACGCGTTCTGGACCGCGAACGCGTCGACGTCCACCACGGTCGCGGTCAGCCCCGCCTCCGCGCAGACCGAGGTGTAGTCGTTGATCATGTCCTTCTTGGCGGCGACCAGCAGGACGTCCATCTGCCCGGCGGCGTCGCCGTCGGGCGTCAGGATCTGCGTGTCGATGTTCACGTCCTTCACGTCGAAGGGGATGTACTGCTCCGCCTCCCACTGGATGGACTCGTCGAGCTCCTCCTGCGACATGCGCGGGAGCGAGATCTTCTTGATGATCACCGAGTGGCCGCGGACGCCGATGGCGACGTCCTTCACCTTCAGCTTCTGCTGGGCGATCACGTCCTGGATCGCCTGCACGATCGCGGACGAGTTCATGAGCGCCCCGTCCACGATGGCCTCGGGGGGGAGCGGCGCGGTGCCGAACGCCTGCAGCGCCCAGCCGCCCCGCTTCTCCTTCAGCTGGACCAGCTTCACGCTGGACGAGCCGATGTCGAGGCCGACGGCGAGCTTGCTCTTCGCCATGGCGATCCCTTCACGAGAGGCGCGGGCAACGGCACCCGCGCCCCGTCTCGAGCCGCTCCGCGTCGGGGCGCGCGCTCAGGGTGAACGTCGGGGCGGGGCTCACGCGAGGCGCCCCCCGGTGCTGGGGCCGAACACCTTGCGCCGGTCCGACGGCGTGAGGCCCAGCGCGAGGATGATCTTCCGCTTCGTGTCCACGCGGCACTCCAGGCCGTGCTCGATCCGGGTCACGGTGAGCGGCGAGACGCCCGCCTTGCGGGCGAGCTCGGCCTTCGTGAGGAGCTGCTCCTCTCGGAGCCGCTGCACGTTGTTGGGCGCGCGCCGCGAGGGCTTCGCGAGGGGCGTCCGTGCGCTGGGCGATCGGTCGGCCATGCGGGGGCCACGCTATGCGATCGCCCCCCGAAGGATCAAGAAAGGCGCCTGCGCGGATATCGGCGGTTGTAGGCGACCGAGCGCTAGCTGGCGCGAAGTGATGCGTAGTTATGCGTCATACGTTGCGTGGAGGAGCGGGCGAGCGGCCGGTCGGCCGCTGTGGAGGGGCGGTCCGGCGGCGCGCTATCCGACCCCGTACTCCTTGATCTTGTAGAGGAGCGCCCCGTAGGAGAGCTCCAGCAGCTCGGCGGCCCGGGTGCGGTTGCCGCCGGTCCGCTCCAGCGCCGCGCGGATGAGCCGCTCCTCCAGCGCACGGGTGGCACGCTTCACGGAGAGGGAGCCCTCGGCGCCGGCCTCGGCCGGCCCGGTCGCGGGGCGCGCGGTCGCGCGCACCGTCTCGGGCAGGTCCTCCTCGCGCAGCACCGGCCCGTCGGCGAGCACCACCGCCCGCTCCACCGCGTGCTCCAGCTCGCGCACGTTGCCGGGCCAGCCGTGGGCGAGCAGGGCCGCGCGAGCCTCGTCCGACAGCGCCAGCCCGGGCAGCTCCGGGCGGAGGTGGCGGAACCGGGCCAGGAAGTGGTCCAGCAGCGCGGGGACGTCCTCCCGCCGCTCCCGCAGCGGCGGGAGGCGCACCCCGACCACGTCGAGGCGCCAGTAGAGATCCTCCCGGAACCGCCCCGCCGCCACGGCGGCGCGGAGATCGACCGCGGTCGCGGCGATGACGCGCACGTCCACGCGGCGGAGGCGGGTGTCGCCCACCGGCCGCACCTCCTCCTCCTGGAGGAAGCGCAGCAGCTTCACCTGGAGCCCGAGCGGCAGCTCGCCGATCTCGTCCAGGAACAGCGTCCCGCCGTCCGCCTCGACCGCGAGCCCCTTCTTCGCCCGGATCGCGTCGGTGAAGGCGCCCTTCACGTGCCCGAACAGCTCGGACTCGATCAGCTCCGGGGGGATGGCCCCGCAGTTGACCGCCACGAACGGGAGGGCCGCGCGCGGAGAGAGCTGGTGGATGGCGCGCGCCACCAGCTCCTTCCCGGTGCCCGACTCGCCCTGCACCAGCACGGTGGTCTTCTGCTGCGCGATCTTGCGGATCTGCCGGGACACCTCGCGCATCGGCTCGGAGGTCCCCACCATGTGCTCCGGGCTGTACCCGGCCGACAGCTCGGTGCGCAGCCGGCGGTTCTCGCGCGCCAGCCGCTCGCGCTCCTCCGCCTTGCGGAGCACCAGCACCACCTCGTCCGGCTTGAACGGCTTCGAGAGGTAGTCGTAGGCGCCGGTCTTCATCGCCTCGATGGCCGCGTCGTGCGCGCCGTAGGCGCTCATCACGATGACCATCAGCTCGGGCGCGGTGCGCTGGATCTCGCGGAGCAGCCCGAGCCCGCCCATCCCGGGCATGCGCACGTCGGTGAGCACGAGATCGTACTCGCGGACGGCGAGCTCCTTCAGCGCCTCCTCGCCGGTCGCGACGGCGCGCGGGTCGTAGCCGTGGTCCACCAGGATCACGGAGAGCAGGTGACGGATGGAGGCCTCGTCGTCCACGACGAGGACGTTTCGCAAGCCCACGGCGCGACTCTAGCACGGGGCGGCGGGCGGGCCGCCGCGCCGCAGCCGCAGGCGGAACACCGCCCCGCCGCCCGGCGCGTTGGCGGCGGAGATGGCGCCGCCCATCGCCTCCATCAGGCGGTGGCTCACCGACAGCCCGAGGCCGGTTCCGGCGCCGGGCGGCTTGGTGGTGAAGAACGGATCGAAGACGCGCGGCAGGTCCTCCGGTCCGATGCCGGGCCCTTGATCGGCGACGTCGATCTCCACCCGATCCTGCACCTCACGCGCCGTCACGCGGAGCGTGCCGCGGCCGCCCATGGCGTCGCCCGCGTTCAGGAACAGGTTGAGGAACACCTGCGCGAGCCGCGCCTCGTCCGCGAGCACCGGCGGGAGGTCGGCCGGCAGGTCGAGCTCGGCGCGCACGTCCCGGAGCCGCGCCTGCACGCGCGCGAGCCGCAGCGCCGCGTCCACCGGCCCGGACAGCGCGATCGGCGCGACCGCGGGCGCCGAGGGGCGCGCCAGCTCCAGGAGATCGCGCACGATCGCGTCGATGCGCCCGGCCTCCACCGCGATCCGCGCCACCAGGTCGTCGGCCTGCGCCGCCTCGCCCGCTCGGATGCGGCCGCGCGCCAGCTCGGCGTAGCCCGCGATGGCGCCGAGCGGGTTGCCCACCTCATGGGCCACCCCCGACGCGAGCCGCCCCACTGCGGCGAGCTGCTCGGAGCGGAGCCAGGACGCGCGCGCCTCCGCGAGCGCGTGGTTCGCGCCCTCCAGCTCGTCGATCTTGGCCGCGAGGCGGGCGCGCTCCTCCGAGAGCGCCTCGGCCACGCGCTCGAAGGCCACCGCCGCGCGCGCGAGTGAGCGATCCTCCGGCTCGCCCGGCGGCGCGAGCACCGGCAGGCCGCCGCCGGCGTGGCCGAGCCTCTGCGCGGACGCGAGCAGCCGTTCCACGGGCCGGGCCACCGAGCGGCCGAGCAGCACCACGCCCACGGCGATGGTCGCCGCCGCGGCGACGCCCGCCAGGAGCAGCAGCGGCCCGGGGCCGAGCGCGCCGCGGGCCGCGGAGGGAACCCCCAGCGCGAGCAGGAGCGTCGCGCCCGCCGCCGCGGCGGCGACGAGATCGAGCAGGAGCACCAGGCCCACGCGCCGCATCGATCACCGGAAGATGCCGAGGGAGGGGACGCCGCGCACGATGAGGTCCCCCAGGTACAGCCACTCCAGCGCCCCGGCCGCCAGGAACGGGCCGAACGGGACCGCGTTCCGGGGAGGGATCCAGTCGTCCGCGCTGGCGAGCGCGGCCGGATCTCCCGGCACGGCCGCCGCGGGCGGCCCGGCGGCCTCGGCCGGCTGCCCGGGACCCGGCTGCCCCTTGCCGAGCGCGAGCAGCACCAGGCCCACCACGCTCCCCTGCACCGAGGCGAGCAGCACCACCGGGAGCAGCGCCGCCACGCCCATCCAGGCGCCGATCCCGGAGAGGAGCCAGACGTCGCCGAAGCCGAGCGCCTCCTTCCGCAGCACCTTCTCGCCCACGACCGAAACCAGCGCGAAGGCGCCGAAGCCGACCGCGGCGCCGATGGCCGCCCCCTGCAGCGTCGCCGGCCCGAGGCCGGCCGCGGACACGGCGAGGCCGGTGGCGATGAGCGGCCAGGTGAGCGCGTGCGGCAGCAGCCAGGTGTCGAGGTCGATGAACGCGAGCGCCACCAGGAGCGAGACCAGCACCAGCTCGCCCAGCGCAGCGACGGCGAGGCCGTGACGCGCCCACGCCAGCAGCGCCACGCCAGCGACGAGCGCCTCGACCAGCGGGTAGCGGGCGGAGATCCGCACGCCGCAGCTCCGGCACCGCGCGCGCAGCGCGAGCCAGGACACCACCGGCACGTTGTCGTACCAGGCGATGGGCGTCCGGCAGCGCGGGCAGCGCGAGCCCGGCGAGACGATCGACTCGCCCGCGGGGACGCGGGCGATCACGACGTTGAGGAAGCTGCCCACCACGCCGCCGACCAGCGCGACCCAGGCCGCCACCAGGCCCGCGGGGACGCCGGGCGCCGCGGGATCCATGCCTAGGCGCCTCCGGCGGCTGCCGCCGGCTCCGCCTCCGCGCCGTGCACCTCGGTCAGGCGGCGGACGAAGAAGTCCTCGAGGGTGTCGCGGTGCGGCGTGAGCGCGATCACCTTGCCGCCCGCGCGCACCACCGCGCCCACCGCCGCGTCGGCGGCGAGCGCGTCGTCGAACACCACCGTGAGGCGGTCGCCGTCGGCGCGCAGGAGCTTCCCGTGCGACAGCGCCTCGCGGGCTGCGGCAGGGACCGCCGCGGTCAGCTCCACCGCGCGCACGTTCCCGGAGAGCAGCTCGTCGATGCGCCCGACGTCGCGCAGCTTGCCGCGCAGGATCACGCCGACCCGGTCGCACAGGCTCTCGACGTCCGGGAGGATGTGCGTGGAGAAGAACACGGTCTTGCCGCGGCGCTTCAGCTCGAGGATGAGGTCCCGCACGTCCTTGCGGCCGACGGGGTCGAGCCCGCTCATGGGCTCGTCCAGCACCACCAGCGCCGGATCGCCCACCAGCGCCTGCGCGATGCCGAGCCGCTGCTGCATGCCCTTCGAGTACTTCCGGATCTGGCGATCGGCGGCCGCGCTCAGCCCGACCAACTCGAGCAGCTCGTCGCAGCGGCGCTCGCGCTCGGCGCCCGGGACGTCGGAGAGCTTCGCGAAGAAGTGGAGCGCCTCACGACCGGTCAGGAATTCGTAGTAGGCCGGGTGCTCCGGGAGATAGCCGATGCGCGCCTTGGCGCGCCGGCTGGGGATGGGATCGTCGAAGATCGAGGCGCGCCCGCTGGTCGGGTAGATGAGCCCCATCAGCATCTTGATCGTGGTCGTCTTGCCAGCGCCGTTCGGGCCGACGAACCCGAAGATCTCTCCGGGGGCGACCTCGAGATCCAGCGCGTCCACGGCGGTGACCTTGCGCGCGAGCAGGCCCACCTCGAACACCTTCGTCAGCTTCTCCGTCCTCAGGATCATCGCCGCGGATGATCGGCGGGGTCCTGGCCCCTGTCAAAGGGACGGGCGGCCGGCGCGGTGACGAAAAACGTCACCGGACCCGGGCCGGGCGCCGCGTTCCGTCACCCGGCGTCCCACCCTGGCGCCTCGGATCGCGCGCTTGCGGACGCCTGGCCGCTGGCACCCCCGATGCTAGGCAGCTCCTCCGCCGGGCGGCCATCACAGCCCGGTCCGCGGGGCCGCGAGGCTCACACCGCGGCCCACATCTCCGGAGGTCTCATGAAGAAGGCTGCCAAGGGCTTCACCCTCATCGAGCTCATGATCGTCGTCGCGATCATCGGGATCCTCGCCGCGATCGCCATCCCGAACTTCCTCCGCTACCAGCTCCGCGCGAAGTTCAGCGAGCTGAAGGAGAACGTGAACAGCGTCTTCAAGTCGGAGGAGGCGCTGCGTCAGACGGAGCGCTCGGGCGGTCAGTACATGGCGCTCGCCGACCTGCCGGCCACCTGCGACATCGCCGGCGCTGCCGGCACCGTGAAGCATCCGTGGCTCGCGGGCGACATGACCGAGGCGGCGAAGATCGACTGGTCCGTCGAGGGCGCGACCTACGGCTGCTACCGCGTCGCCACCGGGGGCGGCACGGCCCCGTACGGCCTGCACCTCACCACCTATGCGGTGTCCAACATCGACGGCAACGACGCGGCCGGCTGTGTGTACCTCTACAAGGCCACGCTCGGCAGCGACGGCGAACCGATGAGTGGCGGGGTCAACGCTGACGCGGAATGTGTGGGCGCGGACCCGTTCCCGGCGGCTACCGGCGATCTCCCGATGGGCCAGCCGATCGTCGCGAACGAGACCGCGTTCTAGTCCTTCGCTTGTCAGGGGCAGCGCTCCCGGCCATCATGGGGGCGCTGCCCTTTCCAGTCTCCACCTTGCCACGACGCGCACTCGCATATCTCGGACTGGCAGTCATGCTCGCGGCGGCGGCCGCGCTGGCTGCGTCGCGAATCGCTGTCGCGCAGCAGCGCCCCTACGATTTCGACTACGTGCCCCGCGCCGCGGCGCTGCGCCTTTCCTCTGCGGGGCATCCGACGCTCGCGGCGAACGTCTGGTGGCTGAAGGCGGTCCAGTACATGGGCGAGCCGCGGGCCGCCGCGCGAGGCTGGGAGCGGCTCTTCCCGGTCCTGGACCTGATCACCGACCTCGACCCGCGACACGGCTACGTCTATCAGGTGGGCGGCAACGTACTCGCCAGCGAGGCGCGCGTGGCAGAGTCGAACGCGTTGCTCGAGAAGGGGACCCGGAACGTCCCCGACCGCTACATCATCCCCTTCCACCGTGCAGTGAACGCGTTCCTGTACGATGGCGACTACGCGGCCGCGGCGCGCTGGTTCGAGGTCGCCTCGCGGCGGCCGAACGCGCCGCCCCACCTGACCGAGTACGTCTCGGCCATGTACGTGAAGGGCGACGCCCCAGAGGCCGCCGTTCGGTTTCTCACGCACCTGTACGAGCGGGCCGAGGACGATGAGTCGCGGACCGCGCTCCGGAAGCAGCTCGACCAGGCCATCCTCGAGCGCGACGCCGCGATCCTCGAGGAAGCGGCGCATGCCTTCGAGGCGCAACACGGATTTCCGCCGATCGCGCTCGCCCAACTCGAGCGTGCGGGGATCCTCGCCGGCATTCCCCCGGATCCGTTCGGCGGCGACTACTACCTCGGCGCGGATGGTCTGGTTCGCTCCACCGCGAGCGCGCGGCGCCTGCAGCGGCCGCCGACGAGCGAGGAGCGCGAGGCGCTCATCCGCGGGCAGCAGCAAAGGGCCGACGCAGGGAGGTTGCAGTGAAGGTTCTGTCGATCGCGCAGGTGACCCTGAAGGAGGCGCTGCGGCGGCGACTGCAGGTGAACCTGCTGCTGTTCGCGCTGCTGCTACTCGCGGGCAGCTCCGTCGCGTCGCTTCTCACCGTCGGCTATACGCACCGGATCGCCGCCGACCTGGGCCTGACGGCCATGGAGGTGATGGGATCGTTGACGGCGGTGTTCCTCGGTGCGGGCCTGATCGCCGGCGACGTCGAGCGGCGCGTGGTGTACCCCTTGGTCGCGAAGCCGGTCTCGCGCGCGCAGTACCTGCTCGGCCGGTACCTCGGGCTCGGGGCGACGCTCTGGCTCAACATGGCGGTCATGGCGGCCACGCTGGCCGCGCTGCTGTGCTGGGACGCCGGGTCGCTGGCGCCAATCGATCACGCGCTGCTCTCTGCGTTCTTCATGATGGGGGTGCAGTTCCTCGTGGTGGCCGCGGTCGCCGTGCTGTTCTCGTGCATCACGACGCCGACGCTCGCCGCGATCTTCTCGCTCGCCGTCACCATCGCCGGCCACCTGTCGAACGACCTCCGCACGCTCTGGGAAGGCGCTGGGTCCGGGGTAGGCAAGGCGCTCTGGTATGTCCTGCCCAATCTCTCCGCGCTCTCGCTCAACGCGGAGGTCATCTACCGCGTGGCGCCGCCGGCCTCGGCGTGGCTCGCGAGCGCGTACGCGCTGCTCTACGCCGGCGCGGTGCTCGCGCTGGCGGCGGCTGCTTTCGAGCGCCGGGATTTCCGTTGACGCACGCCGGCGACGCGCCGGACGCCCGCGTCGGCGGGACCATCCGACCCTCCGCCCACCTCGCCGCCGTCGTCGCGGTGATCCTGCTGGGCCTCGCCGCCTACGCGAACGCCTGGCACAGTGCGTTCGTGTTCGATGATGTCGATCACGTCCGCGACAACCCGATCGTTCGGAACCCCTCGGCCTTCGGCTGGAACGGCGGTGGATGGCGTGCGCTCCCGAGCCGCAGCATCGCCTACCTGTCGTTCGCGCTGAACTACCGGTTCGGCGGGAGTGACCCGGTCGGCTTTCACGCGGTGAACGTCGCAATGCACCTGCTCACGGCGACGCTGGTGTACGCGCTGGTGATCGCCGCGTTCCGTACGCCGCGCCTCGCGCGATCGGCCCTGGCGGCCCAGGCGAGCACGGTCGGCCTCGTCGCCGCGGCGCTCTTCGTCGCGCACCCGCTGCAGACCCAGGCGGTTACCTACGTCGTCCAGCGGATGACCTCGCTGGCTGCGCTATTCTACCTAGGCGCCGTGGCTCTCTACGCGCGCTGGCGGCTGATGGACGCGACGCGGCACCGCTGGGGCCGCCCGGCCGCATACGCCGGGATGCTCGCGTGCGCGGTGCTCGCGATGAGGACGAAGGAGATCGCGTTCACGCTGCCCTTCGCGATCGCCCTGTACGAGCTCACGTTCTTCGAGCCGGACGGCCGGCGGCTCCGGCGCCTCTGGCCCATCCTCACCACCGCGGCGATCATTCCACTCACGGTCCTCCTCACCGCGACAGCGGGCGGTGGCGCGGACGTGGCGAGCACCACGCTCGCCGCCACGCGCGTGCAGACCGATCTCAGCCGCCTCGAGTACCTGATCACGCAGATACCCGTGGTGGTCACCTACCTGTTCCTGCTGCTCGTGCCGGTCGGGCAGAACATCGACCACGATTACCCGATCTACCGGTCGTTCTTCGCCCCCGAGGTACGCTCCGGGCTGGCGGTCCTCGCCGCGGCCGCGTGCGCCGGAGCGTGGGCGTACGCGCGGACCTCGGGGAAGGCGCGCAGCCCGGCGGATCCCGCGGCCCGGCTGGTGGGGTTCTGCGTCGCGTGGTGGTTCCTGACGCTCGCCGTCGAGTCGAGCGTCATCCCCATCGTGGACGTGATCAACGAGCACCGCGTCTACCTGCCCTCCGTCGGCTTCTTCGTCGCTGCCGCGATCGGGATCCTGCTCGCCGCGCGCCGGGCAGTCGGGGCAGACGTCGCGCCGCGTGCCGCCGCACTGGCGGGGATCGGCCTGGCCTGCGTCTTCGCGGTCGCCACCCTGGCCCGGAATCGCGTCTGGTCGAGCGACGTGGCGCTCTGGACTGATGCAGCCGCGAAGTCCCCGAACAAGATGCGGCCCAACCTGAACCTCGGGACCGCGCTGGTCGAGGCGGGGCGGTTTCGCGAGGCCGAAGCGCCGCTCCGTCGAGCCGCGCTGCTGGATCCCGCGTCGGCGCTCCCGCACGTGCAGCTCGCGGGCGTGCTCCTGACGCAGCGGCGCGGTGCCGAGGCGGAGGCGGAGCTGCGCTCGGCGCTCCGCCTCGCCCCTCGCGATCCGGACGCCACCTTCAACCTCGCGATGCTGCTGTCCGGGTCGAACCGCTCGGACGAGGCGAGGCCGCTGTTCAGCCGGTTCCTCGAGATCGCGCCCGCCTCGTACGGGCGAGCGCGGCGGATCGCCGCCGATCGGCTCGCCTCGCATTGAGCGATGCCGCACGGCGTCGCCCCGCCCCCCTACATGCAAAGTTTGTCGAATCCTGCATCGGTTGTCGGCCGCGGCTCGCGCAGCTCACATGAAACCGCTGAATTCCCGTTGCCTTGCGCCACGCCCTGGCAGGCAGGCGGCTTGCTTCCACCGAAGGCCATGAACGCGAGATTCCGCGGCTTCACGCTCCTCGAGCTCGCCATCGTGATCGCCATCGTGGCCGCCCTCGCCGCGGTGGCCGGCTCCAGGTTCGTCGCCGCGCAGCGAAACGCGGGTTCGGCGTCCGCGGCTTTCGACCTCGGCATGCGCCTCCAGGCGCTGAAGACCCAGGCGCTCAACGAGCAGCAGGACATCGTTGCCGTCCTCGTGAACGCGGACGATCTCACCGGCGCCGGCTGCGGCCTGCTCGCGCAGGCGAGCTGCGTCCGCCTCTTCATCCTGAAGCGCCCGGAGCCTACCTGGACGCTGGCGGCCTTCGATCCGGCGTCGCCGGCCAGCGCCGCCCAGCTCGAGGAGGTGGTCGCGCTGCCGCGATGGCAGGCGTTCGACCTTGGGCAGGCGGGGTCTGCCTCGGAGGCGCCGTTCGAGCAGGTGAAGGTCTTCGACCCGGCGGTCGACGCCGGCGGGCGCGTCGCGATCCGCTTCGGCGCCGATGGCGAGGTCCGACCGGTCTACGCGGGCACGTCGCGGCCGCGCCTCGGCGGGATGGCGTTCGCGCTCACGACGTCTGCCGAGATGAATGCCGGGCAGCGGCGCCGGCTGGTGGTGTCGTTCCCGACCGGAATCGTCAAGGTCGCGACGTACTAGGAGGCGCCATGCGGCGAGCTCGCACGTCCGGCATGCGCGGGGTCACGCTCATCGAGGCGATGATCTCGCTCACGCTGCTGCTCATCGGAATCCTGGGCCTGATGCGGCTGCAGGTGATCGGCTTCACGTCCAACGAGGGAGCGCGGTCGAATGGCGCGGCCCAGGAGCTGGCTCGCGAGCTGGCAGCCGGGCTCGAGCGCCTCGATCCATCGCTCGATGCCCTGCTCGTGGCGGACACGATCTCGGACGCCCCGCCCAGCGGGTTCGGCAACCCGCTGGACGCGTCCGGAAACCTCGCCACGTCCGGATGGCGCGACTGGGACGACGCATACCTCGCGGGCACGACGTCCGGCTATCCATCGCTGAAGGTCGTGGGCGTCCAGCCGGACACGGCGCTGCCGGCTGACCCCCTCGATCCGTCGAAGCCGCTGTACCGCCGACGCTGGTCGATCTGGCAGGTCGCGACGTCGAACGCCGCCTCCGGCGTTCGGCTCGCGGCGGTGTCGGTCGTGTACCACGAGCGCACCATCACGCGGCCGCGCGTCGTCACGCTGTACGTCCAGATCCCGAACCTGGGCGCGTCGACCGTGAACGCCTCGGCCTACCGGTGAACGCATGACTCGCTCTCGTCGTGGTTTCACGCTCATCGAGCTCATGATCGCCACCGGCGTCACGGCCATCGTGCTCGCCGCCGTCATCGCCGCGTCCAGCTCGCAGCAGCGCGCGTTCTTCGGCGGCCAGAAGCAGCGCGCCACGCAGGGGAACGCCCGCGCCGCGCTGCTCTACCTCGAGCAGAAGCTCCCGCTCGCCGGCTGGGGACTCGACGGCTCCCTCGCGCTCGACTTCCAGTTCTATGCGCCCGGCTTCTGCCCCACGGAGATGACCTGCCCGGTCGAGCGGGACAGCGTCTCGGACGCCGACGAGCTCGTGTTCTACGCGCGCAACCCGGCGTACTGGGTACCGGCGGAAGGGCAAGCCGGCGCGCTGCGCGGGAACGCGTGGACCTTCGTCGCGCTGCCCGACGCAACGCACGCCACCCTGGCGGCGCGCGCCGGCGACGACTTCCTCCGGGGACAGATCCTCCAGGTCGTCTGCCCCGGCGAGCTCCGCTACGCCTACTTCACCGTCAAGACCCGCACGCCGGTCACTTCCGCGGGGAACGTCGACGTGGAGCTCGAGGACGTGGTCCTGGCCGATCCGTTCCGCCGCCAGGACGTCGCGACCGGCATGGCCGGGTGCCGCACGTTCCTGGTGGATCGCTACCGCTTCCACGTGCGGCCGGTCGCGAGCGCCGATGGTACCTTCGACCCCTACCTGGTGCTGGATCGCGGCCTGGACGTCGCGGGCGCCGCGGACGGCTCCCCGGACGGCGCGGTGAACGAGAAGGACGAGGTGATCGTGGCGGAGGGGATCGAGGCGTTCCAGGTCGCCTACGTGTTCGCGAACCCGGCGATCGCCCCCGCCGGCGCGACCGCCGGGACGGCGATCGCGCTCGGGGAAGCAAACGACGATCAGAGCGTGCTCACGGACGGCGCCATCGTACCGACCAAGTTCTCCGGGTCGGCGACGGCCACCACGAAGGCCGCGTACACGCCCTCCAGCTTCTACTCGTATCGGTACTCGGATCCCATCCGTCAGACGAAGCACCAGGCGAACATCCGAGCGGTGCGGATCGCGATGGTCGCCCGGTCGCCGCAGCCGGATCCTTCGGCCCACGCGACCTTCGCCGTCGATTCGTCCTTCGCGCTGCTGAACCAGTCCGGCGCACCGGACTGGGTGACGAGCGCGCCGAAGATCGCGAACGGTACCGACGGCTTCCAGCGCACGCGGGTCGAGGCCGTGGTGAACCTTCCCAACATGACCGTCCGGTCCATCACCGGGTTCTAGCGCGAGGCTGGCATGTCCCTCTCACGTCCCCTGCCCCGCCGCGCGAGCGGCTCCACCCTCATCCTCACCGTGATCCTGCTGATGGTGCTGGCGGTGATCGGCGTGGCCGCGGTCTCGCTCGGCTCGCAGGAGCGCATCAACGCGTCCGGCAAGACGCAGCGCGACCAGCTGTACGCGTGTGCCGCGGCGGCCCGCCTGCAGATCTGGGCAGAGCTGGCCCGCTACGGCCGCGGCTACCTGGAGTCCGGCAACGTGGCCGGGTCCGTGACCCTGCCCGACGGCACCGTGCTCACCGCGCCCTCGCACTACGACAGCGCCGCGGACGTGACCGTCAGCTCGGTCGTGCTCAAGAACACCGTGACGACGGCGTCCACCCCGACCGCCACCGACCTCACCAACTCGTTCAACTTCATGCAGGGCCTGAACACCGCGACCGGCTACACGGTGGTCGCGAAGTGCAAGGACCGGCGCGGCCGCCCGCTCGAGGTCGAGTTCGTGACGGCCATCATCCTGTAGGAGGCGGACCATGCGCACCCGCAAGCCCATCGCGATCGCCCTTCGCGCCGCCGGCCTCGCCGCCCTGACGCTGCTGCTCACCCCCGGCGACACCCGCTCGCAGACCACCTGCGGCGACGACGCCGCGCGCAACCTGATGGTCTCGAGCCTGATGGACACCTGGCTCAACCCGCCCGCGGGCGAGGACCAGCAGTTCATCACGCGCGAGGACACCACCTTCCCCAACATCATGTTCCTGCTGGACACGTCCGGCTCGATGCAGCGCCTCCCGCCCGACGGCCCCGGGTCGCTCGGCGGCTCGAGCCAGGCGTGCACCGCGGACTCGCAGTGTCCGGCGCGGTACTCCTGCACCAGCGGGCACTGCAAGCCCGCGCTCCCCGCCGGCGCCCTCATCGACGACCCGGCCAGCACCACCCAGCAGACCGCCGCCTTCGCCGCGCCGCGCGTGGTGGGGTGCGACGACGACCCGATCTTCAACGCCACGCCGAACGTGGGCGACAACCCGATGCTGGCGTCGATCCGCACGCGCCGCTTCTACACGCCCTGCGGCACCGCCGCGACGGTGTCGGTCGGCAGCCCGTACGCCGGTCACGCCAGCGTGGTCACGGGCGGCGTGGACTACGCGCGCGAGTACATCAACTGTCCGTACTACACCTCGTCCAACAACCAGCAGACCGGCGGGCTCGGCTTCGATCCGGACTTCTACTCCCAGTCGCCGAGCGGGACCGAGACCACCGCGAACGGAAAGCCGGCGTTCTTCGGCCGCGACCTGGTGTTCCACGACGCCAACTACGTCCCGGTGGTCACGGGCGAGTGGAACTACGAGCGGACGAACCTGGACTTCCGGACCAACTTCGGCAACGGCTGGACCGACAACGCGGTGTTCCCGGTCCGCAGGTCGAACAACGACCCCGCGACCATCGCCGAGTTCTGCGCGACGCAGGGGAGCACGCCCCAGGGCCTGCGCAGCCGCGCCGAGATCTGCCAGTCCTGCCTCGAGAAGAAGGGCTGGTACTACGACGGGGTCATCCTCGAGGACACCAACGGCGATCGGTTCCCGTCCATCTGGTACACGGGCAACTACCTCAACTTCTTCCCGCCCAAGTTCCTGGTGGCGCGCAAGACCGTCAAGGACGTGATCGCGAAGCGCAGCCGGATCCGCATGGCGCTCGCGACCTTCGATTATCCGAACGGCTGGACGCTCCAGAGGGACTTCAACCCGAGCTGCCAGATGGAGTTCAACACCACCTCCAACTTCGACAGCAACCGGGCCGCGTTCGTGACCGCGGTGAACGGCGTCACCAGCTTCCAGAGCGGCACGCCGCTCGCCATGTCGCTGTTCGACGTGGGCCGCTACTACCACTCGCCGGGCCTCCCCTGGTTCGGGCCGAGCTGGGAGAAGAACACCTCCTCCTACGAGTCCTCGTCGAACGACAACCAGTACTCCATCTGCTACCTGTGCCAGACCTCGTCGGTGGTCGTCCTCACCGACGGCGAGCCGTCCCCCGCCAGCTCGTCGACGTCCCCCAACGACGGCGATCGGCTCCCCTCAGGCGGCACCACGCTCGCCGACACCACCAGCGGCAAGTACGCGGGCGCGACCTCCACCGGCATCAAGGACATCACCTCCACCGACTGCCCGCAGTGCGCGAACTTCAGCGGCACGGCCGCATGGAAGGACAGCCTCGCCAAGGTCGCCTGGTACATGCACAACATGGACCTTCGCGACAACGCCGAGACCACCTGGGACTGCAAGAAGAACGGCGGGAAGCAGGTCCTCGACACGTACACGGTCGGCTTCGCCACCAGCCAGCTCCCGGACGCGAAGACCATCCTGCACGCGGCCGCCGAGGCGGGCGGCGGCAAGTTCGTTCCGGCCGAGAACCCGCAGACCCTCGCCGAGGGGCTCAGCTACATCCTCGAGAAGATCAACGAGCGCGCCACCTCCTTCTCGGTCGCGACCGTCTCCACCCTCCAGACCACGTCCGGCCGCGCGGTGATCGTGCCCCGCTTCGAGCCGAAGAACGGCACCAGCCGCTGGCGCGGCCACGTGCTCCGCTTCGATCTCTACAGCGAGTTCGTGAACGCCTGCGACGCGAAGCTCGACGGCACCGGGACCGGCGACCTCGACTGCGACGGCTCGTGCACGAGCGTGTTCCTCCAGGACAAGTCCAGGACCACCGGGCAGTCCGGTGACTTCATCACCGAGGACGGCGCAGGCAACTTCGTGAAGTCCGACCCGGGCACCACGCCGGTGTGCTCGCAGGCCCCGAAGTGCGCCAGCGTGGCCGGGAAGAGCTGCTCGGTGGCGAGCAGCGCGCCGGCCAACCCGTGGTGGGACGCGGGCGCTCTGCTGGCCGGCACCGGCACCTCGCAGAAGTGGAAGTCGCGCCGCGTGTACACGGTGGTGGACGACACCGGCGACGGCAAGATCGACGGGAGCGATCGCGTGATCCGGCTCGAGGCGACCGACACCGCCGCCACGGCGATCATGCCGTACCTCGGGCTCGGCGGCGGGACCGTGTGCAACGCGCTCGCGACCGAGTTCCAGAACGCGGGCGCGTCGACGTTCGCCGCGAGCGTGCAGGGCTCCACCGTCGACGCGCGCACCGCCTGCACCAAGGCCTTCATCCGTCTCGTGCTCGGCGCCGACCTCTTCAACTCGATGAAGCGCACGTCATACCCGCCGTCCTCCATGGACGACCTGTGGGACCGCGACTGGGTGCTTGGGGACGTCTTCCACTCGTCGCCGGTGGTGGTCGACCCGCCGCTCCCCCGCGACGGCGTGATCTGCCCGAACGGCCTCTCGAACCAGTGCCTGCAGTCGCTCTGGGACACCCCCACCAAGAACGGAAAGGACGCGTACGACGGGTACGCGAAGAGCACGACCTACAAGGACCGGACCAAGCTCGTGCTGGTGGGCGCGAACGACGGCCTCCTCCATGCGTTCCACGCGGGCGAGTGGCACGGGAACCCGACCCCGGGGACGCGCAACACCGTCGCCGACGACCCGTCCACCACCGCGCTCGACGAGTCGCTGCCGCCGTTCAACGGCTACTACGACCGCGGCACCGGCGAAGAGCTGTGGGCCTTCCTGCCGCCCGACATGCTCGCGAAGCTGCGCCTGCTCATCGAGCCGAAGCACCAGTTCTTCGTCGACGGCACCGCCATGGTGCGCGACGTCTGGGTCGACGGCACCGGGAACTCGGTGGGGATCGGGATCCGGAACGACATCAAGGAGGCGGGCGAGTACCACACGGTGGCGGTGGTCGGCGAGCGGCGCGGCGGCACGCACTACTTCGCGCTGGACGTGACCGACGCGACCGGAAGCACGGACGTGCCGGAGTTCCTCTGGATCTACCCGCAGCCGAACGATCCCGAGACGCTGGACTTCGCCGAGAGCTACGACGACTTCCTGCCGCGTGCTCCACCCATCGGCCCGGTGCGGCTCGAGGCCGATTCCGCCACGGGTGCCGCCAACACCGACACGCCACGGATGAGCGTGGGGACGGGCGAGGTCGCCTATCACGAGCGCTGGGTCGTCTTCCTGAACGGCGGGTTCGACCCGCAGTACGTCCGTGGCCGCGGCGTCCACATGGTGGACGTCTGGACCGGCAAGGAGGTCTTCGACTTCTCCTACGACGCGAGCCACGCGGTGAAGCAGTACCTCCGCTTCCCGGTCCCGGCGGTGGTGGGCATGGTCGGCTGGGGCGGCGGCGCCCGGCGCGCTTCCGGCGAGACCAACGACTACTTCTTCGACACCGCCACGTTCGGCGACGCCGGCGGCCAGCTCTGGGCGCTGCGCTTCCACCGCCCCGGCAAGATCGGCACGAGCGGCAAGGTGGAGAACTGGTACGGCGGACGGATCTTCCAGATGGGCACGCAGAACCAGGACTGCCGGTTCTGCGGCGGCCAGCCGTTCTTCTACATGACCGCCAACATCCCCCTGCCCTCGAACGGCGCCTACCGCGTCTTCGCGGGCACCGGCGACCGCTACAACCTGCTCGACAAGGACGGCGGCACCTGCGGCCCCGACAACATCCGCGCCTGCGTCCTGCGCGGCTGCAAGGTCGAGATGCCGCTGGATGCGACGGCGACCGATCCCATGGGCGGCAACCTGTTCGAGAGCTACGGCCTCGGCGGGATCAAGCGAGGCCTCTCGCACTCCACCTGCGGGACGAGCACCAACGTCCTCACCGCGAGCGGCAGCGAGACCGCGGGCCCCGGCTGTGCGGCCGCGGGCGCGACGGTGGTGAGCGCGCGGGCCCAGATCAAGATCTGGTGCCCGCAGCCGAGCAGCACGACGGCGGTGCCGAGCACCGAGAAGAAGATGACCGCCAGCTGCACGTTCAACGCGGACGGCTACGACTGCCGCCCCGGCATCGAGACCCGCGGCGCCGAGGTCGCCCTCGACGGCCAGATCAGCCGGGGCAACTTCTTCTACTCGCTGCTCGTGTTCGACGAGACCGGCCCGCGCGCGCCGTTCGACAGCGCCACGGCGGCGGCGACGTACGACGGCGCGCGCCTGTGGCTCAACCAGACCGGCGTCGATGTGTCCTACGGCTTCTCCGGGTCGGCGAGCAGCGGGCTCGTCACCATCTCGGCGCGGGCCACGAACCCGAGCCCGCTCGCAGACGCGAGCTCGCCCGGCTGGGCGATCTACTACAACCAGGGGCCGACGGTGGCGGCGGACGGCTACACGTACAACGTGTACTGGGCCGACGAGCGGACGTCGTCGGGCACCTCCACCCTCGGCGACATCTACTGGAACACCGTGCAGCGCGCCTCCGGAACGATCGACGCCACCTCGTGCGTGCACGGCTCGGAGAAGCCGGTCTCGAAGTGCGGCACCACCGAGGCCCGGCGCATCGCGACGAAGTACGGCGCCAACATCGAGACCGGCGGGCTGCCGTCGCGGTTCAAGGACGAGAACGGCAACGTGGTCCGCTCGATGAAGGCCGCCCTGCTGGTCCCGACCCAGGCCGACCAGCCCACCGTCTTCGTCAACCAGGCCGGCCAGATCGCGGTGGGCCTCACCGCCGTGAACCCGGAGCGCGGCGCGACGAACGTCGGCATGACCGACCCGATCGACCCGACCATGGACTTCGGGTTCATGGAGGTGAGCGAGCCGCTGCACGCGTGCCGGCACGCGGCCACCTCCGACGCGGCCAGCTGCGAGTGACGGAACGGGATCGCCGGCTCAGCGGCCGGCGATCCCGAACTTGGCCAGGCGGTACCGCAGCGAGCGAAAGCTGAGCGAGAGCACGCGCGCGGCCTCCGTCTTCACGCCGCCGGTGCGCTCCAGGGCCTGCTCCAGCAGGGCGCGCTCGATCGCGTCCAGGTGCGCCTGGAGGTCGATCCCCGCGTCCGGGAGCGCGGGCGCCGCGCCGGCCGCGGGGGCCGGGGCGGCGGCGCCGCGGAGCGCGTGCGGGAGGTCGCCCGGGAGGATCCGGCCCCCGTCGCAGAGCGTGAGCGCGCGCTCCACCACGTTCGCGAGCTCGCGCACGTTGCCCGGGTAGCCGTGGGCGAGCAGCAGGCGCTCCGCCTCCGGGCTCAGCGCGGGTCGCGCCCGGCCCTGCTCCTCGGCGAAGCGGGCCAGGAAGTGCTCGACGAACAGCGGCAGATCCTCGCGCCGCTCGCGCAGGGCGGGCATGCGGAGCTGGATGACGTTCAGCCGGTAGTAGAGGTCCTCGCGGAACCGGCCCGTCCGGACCTCCTCGGCGAGGTCGCGGTTGGTGGCCGCCACGATGCGCGCGGAGAAGCCCAGGTCGGCGCTCCCGCCCACTCGGCGGAGCTTCCGCTCCTGGAGGGCCCGCAGCAGCTTGACCTGCACCGGCGGCGGCAGCTCGCCCACCTCGTCCAGGAACAGCGTCCCCGCCCCGGCCACCTCGAACAGCCCGGCCTTCGCCTCGGTCGCGCCGGTGAAGCTGCCCTTCTCGTGGCCGAACAGCTCGCTCTCGATCAGGCCCTCGGGGATGGCCCCGCAGTTGATGGCGACGAACGGCTGCCGATGCCCGGCGCGGGCGTGGATGGTGCGCGCCACCACCTCCTTGCCGGTCCCGCTCTCGCCGCTGATGAGCACGGTGGTGCGGGTTCGCGCCAGCTTCTCCACCAGGGCGCGGACCTCCTCGATGGCAGGCGACCGGCCGATGAGCTCGGCGTCCTGCCCGTCGTCGCCGCGCCGGCCCACCCTGTGCCGGAGGACCCGGTTCTCGGCGACGAGCCCGCGGTGCTCGAGCGCCTTCTCGATCACCAGCTTCAGCTCCTCGACCTTGAACGGCTTCAGCACGTAGTCGTACGCGCCGAGCTTCATCGCCTGGATGGCGTTCTCGGTGGTGGCGAACGCGGTGAGGATGATCACCTCCGTCCCGGGCGCCTCGCGCTTGACCGCCTCGAGCAGCTGGATCCCGCTCTCCGCCCCCAGGCGCAGGTCGGAGAGGACGAGGTCGAGATCGCCCTCCGCGGCGCACGCGAGCGCGGCTCCGAGGGTCGCGGCCGCGACCACCTCGTGGCCCTGCTTGCGCAGCAGGATCTCGAGGAACTCGCGCATCGACTGCTCGTCGTCGACCACCAGGATCTTCGCCATGGCCCCCCGATCCTACCCTGTCTCCGCCGCGCGCGCGGGCCCGGGCAGGTGGACCGTGAACCGGGCGCCCTGGCCCGGGGCGGAGCGCACCTCGACCCGCCCTCCGTGCGCGTCCACGATCCGCTGCACCACTGCGAGTCCGAGGCCGGTTCCGCGCTCCTTGGTGGTGTGGAACGGAAGGAAGATGCGCTCCCGCTCCGCCGGCGGGATGCCCGGCCCGTCGTCCTCGACCGCGAACCAGGCGCCGCCGTCCTCGCCGCCGCACGCGACCGCGATGCGCCCCCCGCGCCCCCCGAGCGCCTGCGCCGCGTTGCGCAGCAGGTTCCAGACCACCTGCCGGATCTGGTCCGGGTCGCAGGCCGCCGGCGCCGGGGAGATCTCGCGCGACAGGACCAGCCCGGCGGCGGCGGGATCGTTCGTGAACACGCGCAGGGCGTCCTCGAGCAGGCTGGCCAGGTCCACCGCGCCGGGCCGCAGCGGGGCCGGACGCGCGAAGCGGAGGAACTCGGTGACGAGCTCGTCCAGGCGCGACGCCTCGCGGAGCACGATGTCGAGGAGCCGCCGCTCGTCGCCGCCGAGCGGCGCCTGCGCCCGCAGCAGCTCCACCGATCCCGCCATGGAGGCGAGCGGGTTGCGCAGCTCGTGGGCGAGACCGGCCGCGACGCGTCCCAGGTCTGCCAGCCGCTCGCTGCGCTGGAAGGCCTGCTCCATGGCCCGCAGCCGCGTGAGGTCCTGGAAGATGGCCGCCGACCCGATCTCCGCGCCGGCCCGCCCCATCAGCGGGAAGACGGTGTAGCCCAAGGTGAGCCGCTCGCCCCGGGCGTTCACCCACTCGACCTCGTCCCGGCCGGTGCCCGCCTGGAGCGGCAGCACCTCGCGGATGGGCCGCCCGAGCGCGCGCGCCAGCGGGATCCCGGTCACCTGCTCGGCCGCGACGTTCAGGAACGTCACGCGCTCTGCGCGATCGACCGTCACCAGCCCGCTGGTCAGCGACTGCACGATCGACTCGTGCAACGCCGTGATGGCCTCGAGGTCGCCCTCGCGCTCCGCCAGGCGCTCGCCGGTGCTGCGGAGCAGCTCGGCGAGATAGGACGCGAGCGCCGCCGTCACCAGGAACGCGCCGCCGTGCGCGAACACGGTCACCACCGGCGCCGAGCCGGGGCGCCAGGTGGCGGCGAGCATGACGAGGTACCCGAGCAGCGCCATGCCCGCGGCGGCGATGGCGCCGCGGCGGTACAGCAGGATCGCGCCGTTCACGACCGCCAGCGAGAACATGAAGACGAACACGCTCTCGACGCCGCCGGTGAGCGACCCCACCGCGGACGCGATCGCCACGTCGAGCGCGATCTGCGCGTACGCGACCGCCACCAGGCCGGCGTTTCGGCGCAGCGCCACGGCGAACACCAGCGAGCCCGCGTACGTCGCGGCGACGACGCCGTACAGCGGCGCGAGGTACGAGCCCGCCTCTCCGCCGACCTGCCAGCCGACCAGGGCCGTGCCGCCGAGCAGCACGGTCACGGTCACCAGGCGGAAGAACGTGAGCCAGACGAGCTTTCGGTGCAGCCCCGGCTCTGCCCCGGATCCGCTCATCCGTACTCGGCTACTTGATGGTCCCGGCGATGTTGAAGATCGGCATGTACATCGCGATCATGAAGAAGCCGACCGTGCCGCCCAGGAACACCATCATCAGCGGCTCGATCATGCTGGTGAGCGCGCCGACCGCGACGTCCACCTCGTCGTCGTAGAAGTCGGCGATCTTGTTGAGCATGGCGTCCATGGCGCCGGTCGCCTCGCCCACGCCGATCATCTGCACGACCATCGCAGGGAACACCTTGGTCTCGGCCAGTGGACCGGCGATGTTCTTGCCCTCGGAGATCTTGGCGCGGACGTACAGG
The DNA here is from genome assembly GCF_000022145.1 of Anaeromyxobacter dehalogenans 2CP-1. Lineage (NCBI taxonomy): Bacteria > Pseudomonadati > Myxococcota > Myxococcia > Myxococcales > Anaeromyxobacteraceae > Anaeromyxobacter > Anaeromyxobacter dehalogenans. Next base: position 733,684 of record NC_011891.1, on the reverse strand, counting down.
ATGCCCCGCTCGATGGTCCGGTTGCCCGCCGACTTCGCGACGATCTCGAGCGCGTCGAGGATGGGCACGCCCGAGGACAGCATCGTGCCGAGCGTGCGCGTGAAGCGCGCCACCGCTACCTTGCGGACGAGCGGCCCGAACACCGGCAACTTGAGCACCGTGTCGTGCCAGATCTCCTGCCCGCGGCCTTTCCGTGTCGCCGTCTTGAACGCCACGAACAGCGCGACCGGCACGCCGACGTAGACGAACCAGTAGTTCCGGAACCCGTGCGAGATGTCGATGAGGAACTGCGTCGGGGCCGGCATGGCGCCGCCGAAGTCCTTGAACATCTTCTCGAACGTCGGGACCACGAACGCGATCAGGACCGCCACCACGCCGACCGCGACCGTGAGCACGATGGCCGGGTACACCATGGCGCCCTTCACCCGGCGGCTCAGCTTCTCGTTCTTCTCGATGTAGGCGCCGAGGCGCTGGAGGATGGTGTCGAGGATGCCGCCGATCTCGCCGGCGCGCACGAGCTGGACGAACAGCTCGTCGAAGACCTTGGGGTGCTCGCCGAGCGCGTCCGCGAAGGTCGAGCCGGACTCGACCTTGACCTTGACGGTCGAGAGGACCCTGCGGAACTCGGGGTTGTCCGCCTGGGTGGCGATGATGTCGAGGGCCTGCACCAGCGGGAGGCCGGCGTCGATCATCACCGAGAACTGGCGGGTGAAGACCAGGAGGTCCTTGGTCGTGACGCCGCCCATCCCGGGGATCTTGAGCTGGATCTCCTTGGGCTTGCGGCGGACCTTTTCCGGCTCGATGCCCATCTGCCGGAGGCGGGCCTGCACCGCGGCCGCGTCCTGTGCCTCCATCTCGCCGGAGCGCACCTCGCCCTGCCGGGTCTTGCCGGACCACTTCCACACCTTGGCCGGCGTGGCTGCCCGGGTCTTCACGTTCGCGGCTGCGGCCTGGGCCATGGTCTCCTCACGAAGCGACGGCTCCCGCATCCTAGCGCGGGGGTGGGATCGGGTCGAATCCGGGGCTGCTACCGCGCCGCACCTTGCGGCGGCCCGCGCAGCGCGGCGCCGCTCGCGATGATGTTCTTCAGCTCCTCCGCGTCGGAGGACCGGCCGAGCGCCTCCTCCAGCGTGATGAGGCGCTTCGCGAACGCCATCGCCAGGCTCTGGTTGAAGGTCTGCATGCCGAACTTGGCCTGGCCGACCTGCATCTGCGAGTAGACCTGGTGCACCTTGTCCTCGCGGATGAGGTTCCGGATCGCGGGGTTCGGGACCATCACCTCGATGATGAGCACGCGGCCGGGGCCGCCGGCCCTGGGCAGCAGGTTCTGGGTGAGCACGCCCTCCAGCACGAAGGAGAGCTGCGCGCGGACCTGCGGCTGCTGGTAGGGCGGGAACACGTCCAGGATGCGGTTGATCGTCTGGACCGCGCTGTTGGTGTGCAGCGTCGCGAAGGCGAGGTGGCCCGTCTCGGAGATCACCAGCGCCGCCTCGATGGTCTCGAGATCGCGCATCTCGCCGACGAGCACGACGTCGGGATCCTGGCGGAGGATGTACTTCAGCGCCTTCTTGAACGAGGCGGTGTCCGCCCCGACCTCGCGCTGGTTCACCACGCAGTTCTTGTGCGGGTGCAGGTACTCGATCGGATCCTCGATCGTGATGATGTGCTCGTGGCGGTCCGTGTTGATCTTGTCGATGATCGACGCGAGCGTGGTGGACTTGCCGGAGCCGGTGGGGCCGGTGACGAGCACCAGGCCGCGCGGCTTCTTGGCCAGCTCGGCCACGATGGGCGGCAGGCCCAGCTCCTGGAAGGTGAGGATCTTGAACGGGATGGTGCGGAACGCGCCGGCCACCGCGCCGCGCTGCATGAAGACGTTCGCGCGGAAGCGCGAGAGCCCCTTCACGCCGAAGGAGAGGTCGAGCTCGCTCTCCTCCTCGAACTTGTGCTTCTGCGCGTCGGTGAGGATCGAGTAGCAGAGCTGCTTCGTCTCGACGGGCGAGAGCGGCGGGGTCTTCAGCGGCACCAGCTTGCCGTCGATGCGGAGCTGGGGCGGGGAGCCGGTGGTGACGTGGAGGTCGGAGGCCCCCTTCTCGACCATCGCCTTCAGGAGCTGGTGCAGGTTCGCCAAGGTTGGCCGTCTCCTAGAACTTGTCCGGCGCGGTGTTGCCGACCGCCTCGGCGAGGCTGGTCATGCCGGTCTTCACCTTGTTGAGCGCGCTCATGCGCAGCGTGCGGAAGCCGAGGCGGATCGCCTCCTGCTTCAGCTCGGCGGCGGAGCAGCCCTGGATGACGAGCTCCTTCAGCCCGTCCCAGAGCGGCATCACCTCGTACACCGCCACGCGCCCCTTGTAGCCGCGGTCGTTGCAGGCCTTGCAGCCGCCCGGCTCGTACACCTGGAACGTGCCGATCTCCTCGGCGGGGAACCCGGCGTCGAGCAGCGCCTGCTCGTCCGGCGCCACCGCCTTGCGGCACTCGGGGCAGAGCCGGCGGCAGAGCCGCTGCGCCACGATCGCGTTCAGGGACGCGGTCACCAGGAACGGCTCGATGCCCATGTTGAGGAGGCGGGAGACGGTGCCGGGCGCGTCGTTGGTGTGCAGCGTCGAGAGCACGAGGTGCCCGGTGAGCGCGGCCTTCACGCCGATCTCGGCGGTCTCGAAGTCGCGGATCTCGCCGACCATGATGATGTCGGGGTCCTGCCGCAGGAAGCTGCGCAGCGCGGCCGCGAAGTTGAGGCCGATGTCCTCGTGCATCTGGACCTGGTTGATGCCGAAGAAGTTGAACTCCACCGGGTCCTCGGCGGTGGAGATGTTCCAGGCGACCTCGTTCAGCTTGGAGAGCGCCGAGTAGAGCGTGGTGGTTTTGCCGGAGCCGGTCGGGCCGGTGACGAGGACCATGCCGTAGGGCCGGTCGATCGCCTCCATGAAGTCCTTGAGCTGCTGCTCCTCGAACCCGAGCTTCGTCATGTCGAGCTGCAGGTTCGACTTGTCGAGGAGGCGCATCACCACCTTCTCGCCGAACAGCGTCGGGCAGATGGAGACGCGGAAGTCCATCTCCTTGCCCTTGCCCAGCTTCAGCTTGATGCGCCCATCCTGCGGCAGCCGGCGCTCGGAGATGTCGAGCTCCGACATGATCTTGAGGCGCGAGATGATGGCGTTCCGCAGCTTCATGGGCGGCTTCATCACCTCGTACAGCACGCCGTCGATGCGGAAGCGGACGCGGAAGTCCTTCTCGTAGGGCTCGACGTGGATGTCCGAGGCCCCCTTCTTGATGGCGTCGAGCAGGATGAGGTTCACCAGCTTGACGACCGGCGCCTCCTCCGCGCTCTTCTCGAGGTCGACGACGTTCATGTCGTCGCCGTCGGCCTCGACGATCGCGACCTCCGAGTCGTCGAAGCCCTGCATCACCTCGTCGAGGTCGGGCCCCTTCTCCGCGTAGTACTTCTCGATCGCCTCGCGGATCGCCTGCTCGGAGGCGACCACCACCTCGACGTTGTAGCCGGTGAGGAACTTGACGTCGTCGATGGCGAAGATGTTGGACGGGTCGCTCATCGCCACGATGAGCGAGGAGCCGGCGCGGTTCACCGGGATGACCTGATGCTTCTCCGCGGCCGCCTTCGGGACGAGCTTCAGCACCTCGTCGTCGATGTCGAAGTCCTTCAGCGAGATCGCCGGGACGCCGTACTGCTTCGAGAGGAAGCCGGTGAGGTCGCTCTCGGCGATGGCGCCCTGCTTCACCAGCAGCGAGCCGATGCGCCCTCCGGTCTTGCGCTGCTCGTCCTGGGCCTTCTGCAGCTGCTGCAGGGAGATGAGGTTCTCCCGCACCAGCAGTTCGCCGAGCCGTCCGGACATGTCGTCTTAGCCCTCGTTGCCTTCGCCGGAGCGCGGCGGGATCCGCGCGGGGAGCCCAGCGACCTTAACAGGCGGTTCCTGGGAGGGTCAAGGAACGGGCCAGGTCGAAGCCCGCGATTTGCAAGGAGAAAGCGACACGGTCCCTACATCGGACCCGCTGGTCGGCAGGCGCGCAGGGCGCCCTCAGCCGGCGAGCACGCGGTGCGCCGCCTCGACGTCCCGGGCGATCTGCGCGCGCAGCGCCTCCACCGACGGGAAGCGCTGCTCGTCGCGCAGGCGGGCCAGGAAGGCGAGCCGGATGGGCGTGCCGTACAGGTCCCGGCCGTCGAAACCGAACAGGTGCGCCTCGGCGACTGGGGAGGCCCCCGACTCCACGGTGGGTTTCACGCCCACGTTGCACACGCCGCCGTGCACCGCCGCGCCGGAGAGGCCGGTCTCGCGGTGGGCGCCGCCCAGCTCCGCGCGGACGACGTAGACGCCGTTCGCGGGCAGCAGGCCCGTGGTGGCCACGTTCGCGGTGGGGAACCCGAAGCCGCGCCCGCGCCCCGCCCCGCGCGCCACCTCGCCGTCGAGGTCGTAGGGACGGGTGAGGAGCTGCGCGGCCGCCTCCACGTTCCCCTCGCGCAGGAACTCGCGGACCTTCGTGGACGACACCACCAGGCCGTCGACGGTGACCGGGTCCACCACGTGGAGCGAGATGCCGTGGCGCTCCAGCAGCGGGCGGAGCGCGTCCACCCGGGCGCGGTCGCGACCGGCGGTGAAGTCCCAGCCCACCACCACGTCCGCGACCTCGAGCCGGCCGGCCAGGTCGCGCGCCGCGAACTCGGCCGCGGGCGTGCCGGCGTAGCCGAGGTCGAACGGCTGGACCACCGCCGCGTCGAGCCCGAGCCCGGCGAGCAGCTCGAGCTTGCGCGGCAGCGGCGTGATCACCCGTGGGGCGAGCTGCGGCCGGAGCACGCGGACCGGGTGCGGCTCGAAGGTGAGCACGCCGGCGCTGCGCCCGCGCGAGGCGGCCCAGGCGCGCGCCACCTCGGCGAGCTTCTGGTGCCCGAGGTGGACGCCGTCGAAGTTCCCGATCGCGACCGCGCCGCCGCGGAGCACGCCAGCGGCGGCAGCCTGCTCCGGGGAGCGGAAGACCTGCACGCCGCCGTTCATAGGTCCGGGGCCCCCCGGCGTCAATCGCACGCGCGTGCGGCCGTTCGCCCGCGCCGGCGCCCCGGACGACCGCCTACAGGAACCGGCGCCCGAACGCGCTGGGCAGCAGCGCGCCGAGGGTGGTCTCGACCCGGGCGCCGCGGGCGCCGGCGAGGACCACCGGGAGGTCCGGCCCGCCGAACTCGGCGAGCGTCTGGAGGCAGGCCCCGCAGGGCGGGGTCGGCGGGCTGGTGCCGCTCGCCACCGCCACCGCCTCCAGGCGGCGGGCTCCCGCGGCGACCGCGGCCGCGACCGCGGCGCGCTCGGCGCAGACGGTCAGGCCGTAGCTCGCGTTCTCGACGTTGCACCCCGCGTGAACGGCCCCGCCGGCGCGCACCGCCGCGCCCACCCGGAAGCGCGAGTACGGGGCGTAGGCCCGGCCGCGCGCGGCGCGGGCGGCGCGGACGAGCTCGTCGCGGGTGCCGACCGGAGGCGCCACGCGCTCAGGCCTGCTGGAGGAAGCGCGCGATGGCGAGCTCCGCGTCGAGCGGGATCTCCACGAAGCGCAGGTGCGTGCCGAAGCGCTCGTCCTCGCGCGTGACGCCCAGCACCTCCGCGACGGCGCGGATCTCGCCGCCGTGGCCGGGCAGGATGAACCGCAGCTCGAACCGGCTGCCCGCCGGCGGGTGGAGGCCGTCGAAGTAGACGCCGCCCAGCGCCAGGTTGCCCCGGCGCGGCTCGAACGATCCGCCCAGCGCGGCGTCGCGCACCAGCAGCTCCAGCGGCACCCGGCCGCTGTCGCGTCGATCCGCCTCCGGCGTCACCGCCGGTCCACCTGCCGTGTTCGGCTCACGCATGCGCGCCACCTCGGGATCGCGAGGCTAGCAGCGCCCGGGGGGCGCCATCAACGCCCGGCCCGTGCGAGAAACGCCGACACCAGCGCCCCGAGCTGGTCCCGGACGCGGTCCGCGGTCGCGGCCACCTCCGCGTGCGTGAGGGGCTTCCGCACCAGCCCGGCCGCGTGGTTCGTCACCACCGAGAGCCCGGCCACGGGCACGCCCATGTGGCGCGCCACGATCACCTCCGGGACGGTGGACATGCCCACCAGGTCCGCGCCGAGCGCCCTCAGCATGCGCACCTCGGCGGGCGTCTCGTACGAGGGCCCCAGCATGCAGGCGTACACGCCGCGGGCGAGCGGGAGCCCGAGCTCCGCCGCGGTCGCGTCGAGCAGCGCGCCCAGCCGCTCGTCGTAGGCCTCGGACATGTCCGGGAAGCGCGGCCCGAGCCGGTCGAGGTTCTCGCCGACGAGCGGGTTCTGGCCGGAGAGGTTCAGGTGGTCCGTGATGCGCACCAGGTCGCCGGGGCCGAGCGCGGGGTTCACCCCGCCCGCCGCGTTGGTGACGAGCAGCGCGCGAATGCCGAGGCCGCACAGCACGCGGGCGCCGAAGGCGACGTCCTCCGGCGACCAGCCCTCGTACACGTGCACCCGCCCCTGCATGGCCGCGATGGGCACCGGGCCACCCTCCGCGTCCAGCTCGCCCAGCACCAGCCGCCCGGGGTGGCCCACCACCTTGGCGACCGGAAAGCCCGGGATGCGCTCGTAGGGGATCACCACCGGGTGCTGCAGGCGCTCGGCGAACGCGGACAGGCCGGAGCCCAGGATGACGCCGGCGGCGGGCGCGGCCTCGGCCTGGCCGCGCACCCAGGCGAGCGCGTAGGAGAGCCGGGTGGGGAGATCGGCGCGCCGGGTCATGTCAGCCTCTCGAGGAACAGGGGCGCGGCGGGGGGCGCGGCCGGGCCGATGCGGTACGCGCCCGCGAGCCGGGCGGCGATGCGCTCGCGCGGCTCGCTGCGCGGGCCGTGGTGGACGACGCAGAGCGGCTCGCCCCGCTCGACGCGGTCGCCCAGCTTGCGCTCGACGAGGATGCCCACCGCCGGGTCGACCGGGTCGTCCACCCGGGCACGCCCGGCGCCGAGCGCGACCGCGGCGAGCCCCACCGCCTCGGTGTCCACGGCCTGCACGAACCCCGCGGCGGGAGAGGGCACGGGGTAGGTGCCGGCGGCGCGCGGCAGCCGCGACGGATCGCGGATGGCGGCCGGATCGCCGCCCTGCGCGGCCACGATCTCCTCCAGCTTGGCGAGCCCGCGCCCGTCGCCGATGGCCTGCTCCACCGCCGCGCGCGCCGCGGCGAGCTCCGGCGCGACTCCGCCGGCGAGGAGCATCTCGGCCGTGAGCTCGACCGTGATGGCCCGCAGGTCCGCGGGCCCGCCGCCGCGGAGGAGCTCGAGCACCTCCGCGACCTCCAGCGCGTTCCCCACCGCCCGGCCGAGCGGCTGGTCCATCCCGGTGAGCAGTGCGGTGACCCGCTTGCCCATCCCGCGCCCGATCGCCGCGAGCGTGCGCGCCAGCGCCCGCGCGTCCTCCGGCCGCTTCATGAACGCGCCCGAGCCGACCTTCACGTCCAGCACCAGCGCGTCGATCCCCTCGGCCAGCTTCTTCGACATGATCGAGGCGGCGATCAGCGGGATCGACTCCACCGTGGCGGTCACGTCACGCAGCGCGTAGAGCTTCCGGTCCGCCGGCGCGAGGCGCGCGGTCTGGCCGATCAGGCAGGCGCCCACGTCGCGCACCTGCGCGCGAAAGCGCTCCACCGGCAGGTCCACCCGGAACCCCGGGATCGCCTCCAGCTTGTCGAGCGTGCCGCCGGTGTGGCCCAGGCCGCGCCCGGAGATCATCGGCACCTTCACGCCGCAGGCCGCCGCGAGCGGCGCGAGCGCGAGCGAGACCTTGTCGCCCACGCCGCCGGTGGAGTGCTTGTCCACCTTCGCTCCCGGGACGTCCGATAGATCGAGCACGTCGCCGGAGCGGAGCATCGCCTCGGTGAGCGCGCGCACCTCCGCGTCGTCCATGCCGCGGAAGAACACCGCCATGCAGAACGCCGCCATCTGGTAGTCGGGGACCTCGCCGTGGGTGAACCCGTCCACCAGCGCCGCGATGGCGTCCGCGGGCAGGACCCGGCCGTCGCGCTTCGCGTGGATGATCTCGTAGGCGCGCAAGCGGCCCTCCCGGCGCACCGGCGTCGGCGCGTATTCCGAGCCTAGCGCAGGGCGCGGCGCCGCGCGACGGCAGCGGTGGGGGGGGCGGCGCGCTCACGCGCCGACGATGACCCGGAGAGCCTCCGCGACGAGGCGCGCGCTCCGGACCAGGCGCGTCGCCGCGTTCGCGCGCGCCTCGGCGGTGGTCCGCTCCTGGGCCCAGCGCACCAGGAGGTCTCGCGCGCGAGCAGGCACGATCGCGACGACGTCCTCGATCACCACCACCTGTCGGCCGGGACCGGCGCGCAGGACGCCCTCAAGCAGCGCGCCGATATCAGGCCATTGCTCCGCCCGGTGCGGCAGGGGAGGAGGCGCCAGGAACAGCCGGGCGTCGTCGATCAGCACGGCGTGCTCCACCGGCGCGCCGAGCACGATCCCGAGCTCCTCCAGGACCGGGCACTCGTCCCCTGCACCGTACGTTTCCCCACCGCTCCAGTGTGCGTCGAGCCAGAACACCGCAGGAGCTGGAAGCGCCGGGACGATCCGTCTCAGCACCTCGCGGGAGTCGCCGCGGACCACCTCGACGTTCTCGATCGGCGCCAGGCTCGCGCGAGCCTTCGCGAACAGCGCCTCCGAGGCCTCAATCGTCACGACGTGGCCGAACCATCCGGCCGCCCGCCGCGCGGTGTGTGGTGCGTGCCGGTCTCGACGAAGGTCCCGGCGCCGAGCTCCAGGCGAAGGGCGTTCACCAGGCCCTCGGGCGGCCCCATCCTCACGATGCCCATGCTTATCTCCTATCCGACGCAACGGTATACTTCGCCATCCCGCGTCCTGGCGACCTCGCCGCGCGCTGGGAGGAGGGACGTCCCGGGTGCACCGTGAAGCGGCGTGGATGGTTCGGCGGGCGGCGTACGAGGCGCTCCGGCGCGTTGCCGGCGCGGGCGCGTGGGTCGGGCGCTGGGTGCGGTTCTGGCGCACCTACCGCGACTTCGACCGGCTCGCGCCCGACGTGTGGCGGCTCGATCCTGCGCTCGCCATTCCCAGGGTGGGTGAGGACACCGCCACCACGCCCGTGGACCCCATCTACTTCTACCAGGACGCCTGGGCGTTCCAGCGCATCGTCGCGGCCCACCCGCCGTCGCACGTCGACGTGGGATCTCACCACAAGTTCGTCGCCCTGCTCTCGCGGGTCGTGCGCCTGACGATGGTCGACATTCGCCCGCTCGAGCTTCCGCTCGACGGGCTTCTCTTTCGCGAGGGATCCATCCTCTCGCTTCCGTTCGAGGACGGATCGATCCCCTCGCTCTCCTCGCTGTGCGTGATCGAGCACATCGGCCTCGGCCGCTACGGGGATCCGCTGGATCCGCTGGGCCACGAGAAGGCCGTGGCCGAGCTGAAGCGCGTGCTGGCGCGCGGCGGGGACCTGTACGTCTCGGTGCCGGTCCGCGACGGGAACCGGGTCCACTTCAACGCCCACCGCGCCTTCGACGAGGCCTACTTCCTCTCGCTGCTCGCGCCGCTCGAGGTCGTCGACCGTGCGTACATCCACGGGTCCCGGCTCGTCCCGGTGCGCCCACCCCGCGCGGACGCGGTCGGCTGCTATCACCTCCGCGGACGCGGATGATCCCCCTCGCGCCCATCCCCCTCGCACGCCATGCGTGCCCCGGCTGCGCGCGCCCGCTCCGCGCCGTGGGGTTTCGCGTCCCGGGAATGCGATGCCTCGCCGCGCTCGAATGCCCACCCTGCGGGCGATCGTTCTACGGCGACCTCCCGTCCGGCCACGGCCTCTACTACCCCATGCTCCTCGACCGGGCGACGGGCGAGGTGACCGGCCCGGCGATGGGCGCGTGGTTCGGGGCCTGGTTGCGGGACGGGTGGCGGCACCGGACGAGCGACCCGGTGCCGCTCGAGGTCGAGCGGCTGAGGCCGGTCCGGCGACCCCTGCTGCTCAACTGCCTCGACGGCATCTACGGCCACGCCCTGCTGAAGCTGCTGAACGCGCAGGGCCACCTCGCTCGTCACGCCGCGTACGATTTGGTGGTGCTGGTCCCGCGCTTCCTTCGCTGGATGGTGCCGGCGGGCGCCGCCGAGGTCTGGACCGTCGACCTCCCGCTGCGACGCGGAGCGGGCTGGTACGACTGGCTCGCGGACGACGTGGCGCGGCGACTCCCCGGACCGGCGATGCTCAGCGTGGGAACCGGGCTGCCCAATGCGCGCGACGTGGACATCGAGCGCTTCACCGGGGTCGCGCCCTTCCCGGAGCGACGCCTCGGCGAGCCGGTGGAGCGCGCCGTCGTCACCTTCGTCCTGCGGAACGACCGCCCCTGGGGTGCTGACCCGCTGGACGCGGCAAACCGCGGGATCGTCGGGTGGTCGCGACGCGCGGCGGAGAGGGTGCGGCTCGCGCCCTCGGGCACGGCCCGCCAGCTCCGCCGCGTGGCGCGGTTCGGCGAGGCGCTCCGCGCCCTCTGGCCGGACCTCGACCTAGCCGTGACCGGGCTCGGTGAGCGCGGAGGGCTTCCGGACTGGATCGGCGATCTTCGGGGCCCGCGGCCCACCCCGGCCGACGAGCGGGCCGCCTGCGCGCGCTTCGCCGCGAGCCATCTCGTGCTCGGCGTCCATGGCTCGAACATGCTGCTGCCGTCGGCGCACGCGGCCGCCACCCTCGAGATCGCCTGGGGCCCGAACCTCGACAATGCCTTCCAGGATCTCCTCCTGCGACGCCAGGATCCGCGCATCGCCGCATTTCGGAGCCGCGTGCTCCCCGGAGAGACCACACCCGACACGCTCGCGGCACACGCCGCCTCGCTGCTGCGTTGCGGCCCGCAGGCGAACCGCTTCGCGCCCGAGTGGAACGATCACGATCGGCTGACCCGTGATCCCTTCGCGCTCGCGGAGGGCGCCTGGCGGCACCCGCCCGCCGATCGGCCGGGGCCGCCAGATCCGGGGGCGGGCGCGTGAGGGTCGTCCACGTCAGCACCTCGGACTCGCAGGGCGGGGCGGCGCGCGCGGCGCTCAGGCTCCATCGCGGCCTGCGCGACGCCGGGGTAGACTCCTCGATGCTCGTGCGGGAGCGGTTCCTGAACGAGCCCGAGATAGTGCGCCTGCGAGGACGTGCGGCCCGCCTCCTCGGCAGCGGTGGCGCCGTCGCCGAGCGTGTCACCGGACGGCTTTATCCCCACCACGCCCCCGTCATGTTCGGCGCGAGCTGGGTACCGGATCTGGTCGCTCGCGAGGTGCGGGCCCTGCGGCCGGACGTCGTGAACGTCCACTGGGTCGGCGCGGGGTTCGTCACGCCGGAGAGCATCGGCCGGCTCGCGCGACGCGGACCGCTCGTCTGGACCCTCCACGACACCTACCCGTTCACCGGGGGCTGCCACTACTTCGGGGACTGCGAAGCCTACGCGGCACGGTGCGGCGCCTGCCCGGCGCTGGGCTCGCGCGCCGCGCTCGACCTGTCGCGGGTGGGATGGCTGCGGAAGTGGCGGGCGTTGCGGCGCGCGCCGCTGGTCGCGGTGGCGCCCAGCCGATGGATGGCGGACGCGGCACGGCGGAGCTCGCTCTTGCGGGACGCCCACGTCGAGGTCATCCCGAACTCGATCGACACCGACGTGTTTCGACCGATCGAGCGGTCCGAGGCGCGTCGCGCGCTCGGACTGCCACTCGACCGGCGGATGCTGCTCTTCGCTGCCGCCAGCGGCGCCAATGATCCGAAGAAGGGCTTCCAGCACCTGGCCGCCGCGGCGCGGATCCTGGCAGCGAACGGCGGTCTTCCGCTGGAGCTCGTCGTCGCCGGGACGCCTCCGGCCGGCGCCCGGCCCGACTGCGGGGTGCCGGTGCGCTGGCTCGGCGTGATCGGCGACGATCGTGCGCTGGCCGCCTGGAATGCCGCCGTGGACGTCGCCGTGGTCCCATCCGTGCAAGAGAACCTGGCGAACACCGTGCTGGAGGCGCTCGCGGCCGGCACGCCGGCGGTCGCCTTCCGCGTCGGCGGCATGCCGGACATGATCGAGGATCGCGTGAGCGGAGCGCTCGCGGAGCCGTTCGACCCGCGTGCCCTGGCGGACGCGATCCGCTGGGTGGTCGAGGATCGGTCGCGCCACCTCGAGCTGTCCGCGGCCGCGCGGCGGCGCGCCGAGTCCGAGTACGCGCTCGCGGTCCAGGCGCGACGGTACCGCGCACTCTACGAGGACCTCCTGCGATCGGGTGGCCGGAGCGCCCGCACAGCGTCCGCGAAGGCGAACGGCTAGGCGTGACCGCGCCGGCGCAGCGCCGCGAGGAGCACGGGCCGGAACGACGCAATCACGTCGCGCCGCCTGGCGGGGCCGCCCGGAAGCAGCTCGCCCATCGCCAGCTGCGCCGCCGCCGCGACCACCGTCGCGCCGGCCCCCTCGGCCACGAGCCACGGCCACGTCGGATCACGTCCGATGGCATCGTGTCCGAGCACCAGCCCGCTCATCACCAGCAGCGCCGCGGCCGCCGGCGCCCAGACCTGGACCGCGAACTTCGGGAGCGACGCCTCGGCCGAGAAGTGCGCACGCCAGATGAGCGCCACGAAGCCCCACCGCAGGATCATGCCCGCGAGGAGGCCGTAGCCCACCCCGGGGAGCCCGAGGCGCGGCACGAGCACGAGGCTCATCGTGAGCACCGTCAGGCCGAGCAGCGGCGCGCACACCGCATTCCACCGGGGCTCGCCGACGCCCAGCACGTACTGGAATGGCGCGACCGCGGCGATGCCGACGACCCCGGCCGCGCACAGGACGCGGAGCGTGCCCGTGGCGGCCCGCGCCACGTCCGGCGAGATCCAGAGGTGGAGGAAGTCGCCCCCGACGGCGGCGACGACGGCCGCGCAGGCGCCGAACACGGAGGTGAGCGTCCAGCCGGCGAGCAGCGTGAGGCGGCGGGCGCTCACGAGATCGGCCTGGCCCTCGCGGTGGCTCACCGCCGGGAACAAGACTTCGCCGAGCTCGCCGAACGTGCCATAGAGCTGGATGTACACGGCGTGCGCGACCGCATACGCCCCGACCACCGCGGGCGACGACAGGATTCCCAGGACGTAGCGATCGGCCCAGCCCGCGAGCATTCCACCGACCGTCGCGGTGACCTGCCAGCCGCCGAACCGAGCCGACCGGCCAAAGGCGGCTCGGTCGAAGCGCGGCGGCCCCCCGGCACCGGGGAGGAGGCGGTCCGCGACGCGGCGGTAGATCAACGCGACGGCGGTGGCGACCACCACCTGGCCGGCCACGACCCAGCGCAGGTCCCGGGTGACCACCGCAGCGATCACCTGCGCGGCGGCCGTCAGCGCCGTCGAGATGGTCCCGATGCGCAGGAGCACGTCGTAGCGCTGGTGCGCCGCGACCGTGCTCACCCAGGCGCCCTGGGTCATTCCGACGAGCCACGCCAGACCAATGAGGCGGAACGCCGTGGCGGCGGCCGCGGCCCGCTCGGCCGGGATCGCGAAGACCGAGCTGGCGAGCCAGCCCGCCAGTCCCGCGAGCGCTGCGGCGCCGGCGAGCCCCATCGCGAGATTGACCATCAGCGTCGTGTGCACGACCTGCACCGCGCCCCGGCGCTCGCCCGCCCCGACCGACTGCGCTACGTAGCGGACGCTCGCGGCGCCGAAGCCGGCGTCCAGGAGCGCGAGCGGTGCCACGGCGGCCTGGCACAGTGCGAGCACGCCCCACTGCGACATGCCGAGGAGGCGCGTCAGGATCGGCACGCTCAGGAAGGAGACGGCGATCCGCACCACCGTGCCGAGGAATCGCCACGTGGCGCCCGCCGCCAGCGGCGGGGCCGATCCCGGCAAAGCCGGTCCATCGGCCGGGGGTGCCGCAGGCTCCTCGAGCATCGAGCGAATCTAGAGGAACTGCGCGGACGAGTCGATCCGGGCGGCATTGACCTCTCGGACCAGCCCGGCGAGACTGCCGGATCTTGAGCGCCGGCAACCCCATCCTGCGGCTCGCGTGGCGCGCGGTCCAGCTGAGCGGGCTGGACGACCGGCTCATGCGCTCGCAGGTCCCGGCGCTGCACGCGGACGGCTGGTTCCGGAGCCGGCGGGAGCACCGCAGCGTCGATCTCGCCGGTGAGCCGCTCCCCTGGATCTCCTACCCCGCCATCGAGCTTTTGCGCCGCCGGGTGCGGCCGGACATGACGGTGTTCGAGTACGGCTCCGGCGCGAGCACCGCCTGGTGGGCGCGCCGCGTTGCGCGCGTCGTCGCCGTGGAGCACGACGCCGGATGGGCGGAGCGCGTAGGCGCGCAGCTTCCGCCGAACGCCACCGTGACGCACGTTCCGCTCGACGACGGCGGCGCGTACGCGCAGAACGTGCTCGCGCACGGCGTCCGGTTCGACGTCGTCGTGATCGACGGCAGGCAGCGCGTCCGTTGCGTGGGCGCGGCGATCGAGGCGTTGCGGCCGGGAGGGGTGATCGTGTTCGACAACTCCGACCGCCCGCAGTACGAGCCCGGCTTCCGCGCGCTCGCCGACGCCGGGTTCAAGCGCGTCGAGTTGATCGGGCTCGCGCCGGCAATCGACTACAAGACCGAAACATCGATCCTCTACCGCGGCGAGAACTGCCTGGGGCTCTGACGTGGGACGCTGGACCGGCCATGCCGCGTGGGCGACCATGCGGCTCCTGCGCACCTTCCACCTTCGCCCAACCGCGCATCCGCTGGTCCGGATTGGAAGCGCGTACGGTGGCTACGTCGTGCCGCTCCCGCTCGTCGCGCCGGACTGGATCGCCTACTCGGTGGGGATCGGAGAGGACGCGAGCTTCGACCTCGACCTCATCCGGAGAACGAGGTGCACCGTCCGCGCCTTCGATCCGACGCCCCGGGCTGCGCGGTACCTGGCCGCCCTTCCGGAGCGCCCGCCGCAGCTGACGTACCATGCGTTCGGAATCTGGAACCGGGACGGCGAGGTGCGGTTCTTCGCGCCCCGCGACCCGTCGCACGTGTCGCACTCGATCCACAACCTGCAGGGAACGTCGACGTCCATCGCCGTCCCGATGAAGACGCTCGCGTCGGCGATGCGGGAGGCGGGAGACGCGCGCATCGACCTGCTCAAGCTGGACGTTGAGGGCGCCGAGTACGACATCCTCGACGACCTGCTCGCGACCGCGGTGAGGCCGCGGATCGTCTGCGCCGAGCTGCACGATCCGTGGCCGCGGCGGAACCTTGCCCTCGTGCGCCGCCTCCGCGCCGCAGGGTATCAGCTGGTCGCGCTGGAGCCCCCCACCGTCACGCTCGTCCGGCTCGGCGGGTGAGCGATCGCATGCGCCACGCTCCCGTCGCCGCATTCGTCTTCCGTCGCCCCGCCCGCGCGCAGCAGATGCTCGCGTCCCTCGCGGCGAACCCCGAGGTCCGCGACACGCAGGTGGTCGTGTTCTCGGACGGTCCGCGCAGCGCGGCGGACGCAGCCGCCGTCGACGAGACCCGGCGCGTGGTCCAGGCGGCGGGCCTTCCGCACCTCGAGGTCGTCGCCCGGGAGCGGAACCTCGGCCTGGCCAGGTCGGTTCGAGAGGGCGTGACGCGCCTGTGCCGCGAGCACGGGCGAGCGATCGTGCTCGAGGACGACCTGGTGCTGTCACCGACGTTCCTCGAGTACATGAACGCCGCGCTCGACCGCTACTCCGAGGATGAGCGCGTCTACGCGGTCTCCGGCTTCCAGTATCCGGTCAGGCTGCGCGCGCCCGAGGACGCCGTGTTCCTCCCCTTCATCAGCTCATGGGGCTGGGCGACCTGGGAGCGAGCGTGGCGCCACCTCGACGGCGAGGCGACCGGCCGCGCACGGCTGCTTGCCGATCCCGCGCTCCGCCAACGCTTCGACCTCGGCGGCAGGTACGGCTTCTCCGGGATGCTGGAGGACCAGGTGAGCGGCCGAAGCGACTCCTGGGCGATCCTCTGGTACCTGACGGTGTTCATGCGCGGCGGGCTCGCGCTGTTCCCCGCGCGTTCGCTCGTCGAGAACCGCGGGTTCGAGGCGGGAGGCACCCACTGCCCGGAGGACGCCCCTCGCCACATTCGCGCGGTGGCGCAACCGTTCAGGGTCCGGACCTGGCCGGAGCCCCGGGTCGACGCCGCAGCCTACCGCCGCGTCACCCGCTGCATGGGCTTCGACGCGACGATCCCGGGGCAGCTCCTGGCGCTCGGCGAGCGCCTGCTGCGTAGGTTGCGCGCCTCGGGGCGATGACCGCACCTTCTCCCCCTACCAGATGATCGACTCCACCAGCTCGTCCACCATGTCCCCGAGCCGCTCGATGCCGTGCGACTTGGACAGGAAGCCGTCGGCGCCGGCCTGCTCGGCGATGGGCTCGAGCTCCTCGTCGGTCTTCGAGCTGAACAGGATGATGGGGATCTTCTCGGTGTGGAAGTCCTGCTTCAGTACCCGCACGATGTCCTTGCCCGAGATGTCCGGCATCATGAGGTCGGTGAGGATCACCTCGGGCTGGAACCCGTCGAGCTGCGCCTGGAACTCGAGCAGGTTCGAGGCGGCCGCGACGCGGTAGCCGCGGTCCTCGAGCACGGCCTTCTCCATCTCGAGCGTGATCGCCGAGTCGTCGAGCAGGAGGATGCGCTTCTTCTCGGCCATGTCGATTCGCCTCCCGCCGGGAGCTCCGGGCCGCCCTACAAGGCGGCGAGCGCGTACTCGGCCGCGCGCGCAAACGCGCTGCCGTCCTCGGGGATGTCCGGATAGTACCCCAGGAACGCCTGCGCCCGTCCGTCCGGCCGGCGGCGGTACGCCTCCAGCGCGTTGCGGTACGCCAGCCGGGCGCGGACCACGTCGCGCTGTGCCTCGCGGCAGCGGCCCAGGTAGTAGTGGCCGAGCGCGAGATCGGGGTCGAGGAACAGCGCGCGCGCGAGCTCCAGCGCGGCCTCCTCGGCGTCGCCGCCCGAGAGCAGGTG
Organism: Anaeromyxobacter dehalogenans 2CP-1; assembly: GCF_000022145.1. Taxonomy (NCBI): domain Bacteria; kingdom Pseudomonadati; phylum Myxococcota; class Myxococcia; order Myxococcales; family Anaeromyxobacteraceae; genus Anaeromyxobacter; species Anaeromyxobacter dehalogenans. The sequence continues at coordinate 716,763 of NC_011891.1, read as the reverse complement.
GATGCCGTAGAACAGGTGCGCCTCGGCGCTGAGCGGCTCGAGCGCCAGCGCGGCCTGGTAGCTGGCGCGGGCGCGGTCGGGCTGGCGCAGCACGCCGTACAGGTTCGCGAGCGTGAGCCGCGCGGCCAGGTCGTCGCCGCCCTTCTCCAGCAGCCGCTCCAGCAGCTCGCGCGCGGCGCCGAAGCGGCCGTCGGCGAACAGCGCCACCGCGGCGTCGAGGTACTCCTGCGGCGCGAGGGGCAGCGGCTCGGGGTCCGGCGCGGGCGCGGAGGGACGCGCGGCGGGCGGCGGCACCAGCGAGAGGTGGCGCACTGGCGGCGGCGCCGCCGGCATCTGCACCAGGTGCGGGCGGGACGGCGGCGCGAGCGGGGCGGACGGGCCGGCGCGGGTGGGCGCCTCGGGGCGGCGGTACAGGAACGCGCCGGAGACCTCGGTGAGCTCGAAGCCGTCGAACAGCCGGAACAGCGACTCCGAGTAGCCGAGGAACAGGTACCCGCCCGGCGCGAGCGCCTCGTGGAACTGCGCCAGCACCGCCTGCGTGGTGGGCGTGTCGAAGTAGATGATGACGTTCCGGCAGAACACGACGTCCCAGCCGCCCTCGGCCGGGCGCGGGAACGCGGACGACACCAGGTTGTGCGGGCGGATGGCGCGCAGGTACCGCCGGAGGCCGGAGCGCACGTGGAACGCGTCGCCGTCGCGATCGAAGTGCCGGCCGAGGTAGTGCGCGGGGATCTCGCGCACGCGCCGCGGGTCGTAGGCGCCGCGCGCGGCGAACGCGACCGCCTCGGGGTTCACGTCGGTGGCGAGGATCTCGACGTCGTCCGGGCCCGCCCCGGCGTCGGCGGCGGCCATGGCGATCGAGTACGGCTCCTCGCCGGTGGCGCAGCCGGCCGACCAGATGGCCACGCGCCGCCCGCCGGAGCGCGCGCGCTCGAGCAGACCCGGCAGGATCGCGTCGAGCGCCCGGAACTGCCGCTCGTCGCGGAAGAAGCTGGTCTTGCCCACCGTGACGAGCGGGAGCAGGCGCCGCAGCTCCTCGTCGCCGGCGCCGGAGCGGAGCAGCGCCAGGTACGCGCCGGAGTCCGCGACCGCGGCCAGGCCCTCGAGGCGCGCCGCCACCGCGATGCGCAGCGCGGAGTGGCCCTCGCGGCGCACGTGGAGCCCGACCCGCTCCTTGAGCAGCGCGGCCAGCTCCAGCAGGTGCTCGGACGCGATCGGCTTCACCGCGTCAGCTCCCGGAGCGCGCGCGGGATCTCGTCCACCGGCAGCACCCGGTCCACCGCCCCGAGCTCCACCGCGGCGCGCGCCATCCCGAACACCGCGCTGGTGGCCTCGTCCTGCGCCAGCGTGGGACCGCCCGCGTCCTTGATGACCCGCAGCCCCTCGGCGCCGTCCCGGCCCATCCCGGTGAGCAGCACGCCGCAGCAGCGCCGCCCGTACTGCCGCGCCGCGGAGGTGAAGAGCGGCGTCACCGACGGGCGGAACGTGTCCACCGGCGGCGCCCCGGAGAGCCGCGCCACGCCCTCGCCGAGGACCAGGTGCCGGCCGGTGGGCGCGATGAGCACGCGCCCGGGCCGCAGCGGCTCGCCGTCGCGGGCCTCGCGCACGTCGAGGCGCGACTCCTGCGCGAGCCAGCCGGCGAGCCCGGCGGTGAAGCCGTCGGCGATGTGCTGGACCACGGCGATCGGCGCGGGGAAGTCGGGCGGCAGGCCGCGGAGCACCGCCGCGAGGGCGCGGGGGCCGCCCAGCGAGGCGCCGATCACCACCACCTCCACCCGGGCGCCGTGCGCCGGCGCCGCGTCGCGGCGCTCCCGCAGGCCGCGCAGGTGCCGGATCACCTTCACGCCGGCGAGCAGCCGCAGCCGCGAGCGGATGAGCCGCCCGTACTCGCCCAGGTCGGCGGTGGCCGACGGCTTCTCGAGGATGTCGAGCGCGCCCAGCGAGAGGGCGCGGAAGCCCGCCGCCTCGGTGGGGTTCGCGGTGAGCACGAGGATGGGCGTGGGCGTCTCCGCCATGATCCGCGCGATGCCCGAGTAGCCGTCGGCGTCGGGCATGTGCAGGTCCATGGTGACGACGTCCGGCCGCAGCGCGCGGGCCATGGCCGCCGCCGCGTCGCCGTCCGCCGCCACCGCCGCCACCTCGAAGCCGGGCTCGGCCGCGACCACGCGCGCGAGCAGCTCGCGGAACAGCTCGGAGTCGTCGGCGACCAGCACGCGGATGGGCCGGTCCCCCGCGGCCAGGCTCACGTGGGGACCCCGCACAGCCGCTCGAGCGTGACCGCGAGGCTCTCCGCGTCGAGCTCGCCCTTCACCAGGTAGGCGTCGGCGCCGGCGTCCACGCCCCGCCGCCGCTCCTCGGGCGCCGAGAGCGAGGACATGATCACGATGGGCAGCTTCACGAAGCGCGGCGTCGCCTTGACCCGTCGGGTCAGGTCGATGCCGTCGAGCACCGGCATCTGCACGTCGGTGACGAGCAGGTGGTACTGGCCGTTCTGCAGCCGCGCCCAGCCGTCCTCGCCATCCACCGCCTCGTCCACCTCGTGGCCGAGCGAGCGGAGCAGCGCGGCCTCGGCCTCGCGCGCGATGGCGCTGTCGTCCACCAGCAGGATCCGGAGCCGGCGGCGATCGCGCCCCCGGGTCATGGCCGGCGAGGCGAGCCGGCGGGCGGCGTTCACCAGGTCCGGCGTGGAGAGCAGCACCGCCACGCGCCCGTCCTCCAGCGCCGCCGCGCCGGTGACGAAGCGCATGCCCTTCAGGAACGCGCCCGGGGCCTTCACCGCCACCTCGCGCTCGCCGTGCAGGCCGTCCACCACCACCGCGGCCCCCTCGGACCCGTGGCTCACGTACACGACCATGGGCCGCTGCGCGCGGGGGCCGCCGTTCAGCGAGAGCAGCGGCCCGAGCGCCACCACCGGCATGAGCCGGTTGCGGTAGCGCACCGCGCGGATGCCGGCCACCTCGGTGCTGTCCTTGGGGTCGAGCCGGCCCACGCTGTCCACGTCCACCGCCGGGACGCCGTAGACGTCGTCGTCGATCCGGACCAGCAGGACCTTCATCAGCGACAGCGACTGCGGCATGCGCAGCGTGAAGCGCGTGCCCTTGCCCGGGCTCGACTCCACCGTCACCGATCCGCCCAGCGCCGTGACGCGCTTGCGGACCACGTCGAGCCCCACCCCGCGGCCGCTGGTCTCGCCGGCCTGCTCTCGGGTGGAGAAGCCGGGGGTGAAGATGAGGTCCAGGGCCGCGCGCGACGAGAGGCTCGCGGCCTGCTGCTCGCCGATGAGCCCCTTGCGCAGGGCCGCGGCGCGCACCGCCGCCGGGGTGATGCCGCGCCCGTCGTCGTCCACCGTCACCGCGAGCAGGTCGCCGTCGGTCCGCGCCGAGATGGTGATGCGCCCCACCCGCGGCTTCCCGGCCGCCTCGCGCTCCTCCGGCGCCTCGACGCCGTGATCGACCGAGTTGCGCACCAGGTGGACGAGCGGGTCGTTCAGCGAGAGCAGGATGGATTTGTCCACCCCGGTCTCCGCGCCGCGCACCACGCACTCGACCTCCTTCGCCTGCTCGTGCGCCATGTCGCGCACCGCCCGCGGGAAGCCGGCCAGCACGCCGGAGAGCGGGATGAGGCGGGCCTCGCCGATCCGCTCGGAGAGCTGGCCGAGCTGCGCGTGCGCGCTCGAGGCGGCCTCGGAGTGGACGCGCGCGAAGCGGAACGTGTCGGAGCGGAGCAGGTGGACGTCGCCCTCGATCTGCTCGACCAGCTTGGCGGTGCGGGGGTCGCGCACGCGCTCGGCGAGCGCCACCACGCGGTCGGAGATCCGCGCCCAGCGGGCGAACAGGCCGACGAGGTCCTTGGAGCGGCGCATCGCGCGCGCGCCCTCGACCATCACGTCGCCGGCCAGGGCGGCGATCTCGTCCAGCCGGTCCACGTCCACGCGGATGGACGCGGCGGGCTTGTCCCCGCGCAGCTCGGCGCGCGGCGCCTCCTCGGCGTGCGGGACCGCGGCGGGCGGAGCGGGCTGGGCGGCCTCGGCCTCGCGCGGCGGGGGGGACGGGGCGGCCGGCGGCGCGGCCGGCGGCGCGGCGGGGGCGGGCGCGGCGGGGGCCGCCGCGGTGGCCTCGGGCGCAGGCCCCCCGGAGATGAGCGCGCGCATCCGCTCCGCCAGCGCGGTCGCGGCGGCGCCGCCGTCGGCGGGCGCGTCGAGCATGGGCAGGATCGTGTCGCACGCGCTGAGCAGCGCGTCGATCCGGTCGCCCGGGCGCTCCGCCGGGAGCGCCTTCAGCAGGTCCTCCGCCGCGTGCACCACGGTGGAGATCCCCGCGAAGCCCATCATGCGGGCCTCGCCCTTCAGCGTGTGGAGCTCGCGGGCCAGCTCCTCGCGCACCTCGGGCGTCGCGGCGCCGCGCTCGATCTCGAGCAGCGCCGCCGAGATCTTCTCCACGCGGTCCGCGGTGGTCTCGCGGAAGCGCGGGAGCAGCTTCTGGCGGATCTCTTCGGAGATGCCCATGGCGGCGGCGGTCTGCGGGGCGCCCCGCGGCTACTCGACCTTGAAGCGCTTCACCAGCTCCGCGAGCCGCTCGGCCAGCTTGGTCAGCTCGGAGGCGGCGCCGGTGGCCTGCTTCGACCCGGTCTGCGCCTGCCGCGTGACCTCCTCGATCTCCGACATGGACTGCACCACCTGCTCGGTGGCGGTCCGCTGCTGCTGGGTGGCGAGGTGGATGACGCGGGCCGCGTCGCTGGTCTCCTGGATCCCGGAGAGGATGCCGGAGACGCTCGTCATGGCGTTGCCGCCGAGCTGCTCGCCCTCGGCCGCCATCCGCTTGTTGCCGTCCGACGCCTCCTTGGCGGCGTGCGTGGCCTCGCGGATCTCGGTGATGAGGTTCTTGATCTCCTTGGTGGACTCCATCACGTTCTCGGCGAGCCGCCGCATCTCCGCCGCCACGATGGAGAACCCGCGCCCGGCCTCGCCCGCCTTGGCGCCCTCCAGCGCCGCGTTCAGCGCGAGCAGATCGGAGCGGTCGGCGATCTCGTCGATCACCTCCACCACCGTGCCGATGCGCTCCACGCGCTTCGACAGCTTGGCGATGGCGTCGTCCACCTCGACCGCGTTGTGCCGCACCTTCTCCATCGAGGACATGAACGACTTGATGGCGCCCTCGCCCTGCTTCGCCCCGGTGAGCGTCTGCTCGGCGATGGCGGCCACCATCTGCGCGTTCTCGGCGATCTGGTGCGAGGCGCCCTTCAGCTCCTCCATCGTGGCGGTGGTCTCGTGGATGGCCGAGGCCTGCGCGCTGGTGGAGGACTCGTTCTGCGTGGCGGCGGCGAGCACCTCGGCCGAGGAGGTCGAGAGCTGCAGCGCCGCCTCGCGGATCTCGGTGACGAAGCGCTTCAGCGTCTCCATCACCTGCCCGATGCCGGCGATGAGCGGCGCGAGCGCCGCGTCGCTCACGCCCAGCCGCAGCGTGCCCGAGAGGTCGCCCTGGATGACCAGCCGGATCATCGCCTCGATGGCCTCGTCGACGCCGGCGGTGACGACCTGCACGCGCTGGCGCGACGCGTCCAGCTGCCCCGCCGCGTGGTCGGCGGCCGCGTTGGCGGCCTCGGCGATGCCGCGCAGCATCGGATCCGCGAACGCGGAGACGTCGAGCCGGGCCACCCCGTGCTCGCCGGCGGCGAAGGAGCGCAGGAACGCCTCGACCTGCAACGCGTCGCCGGGGGCGACGCCGGTCTTGCGGGCGGGCCTCGCGGCGCGGGCGGGCTTCTTCTTCGGCTTGTCGAGTTCGGAGGGGTCGCGCATCGGTGTGGGCCTCTTCAGGCGGTGAGCTCGGGCGCGGCGGGGGAGCGCTCGCGGACCAGGGTGGGGAGATCGACGAGGAGCAGGGGCGCGTCGTCCAGCATGACGAGGCCGGTGACGGCGCCGGAGACGAGGCAGGCGGCGGCGAACGCGGGGAGCGGCTGGACGTCGGCCTCCGGCACGCTGCGGACCCCGACCACCTGGTCCACCACCAGCGTGCGCTCGGACGCGCCCTCGTGGCTCGCCACCACGATGCCGCGCTCGCGCGCGAACGGCGCGCCCAGCGCGCTCTCCAGCACCAGGTCGTCCTCGGAGACGTCGCGCACCGCGCCGATCCGCACGGCGTCGTGCACCACGGCCGCGAACACGCGCGCGCCCACCTGGAACAGGAGGATCTCGCTGCTGGGCTCGGTCACGCCGCCGGGCCCCCCGCCGGAACGGCGCGCGCGCGGGCCGTCTCCACCAGGCGCGGCAGGTCGAGCACCGCCACCGTCCCGGCGCGATCGCGCCCGACGCCGGAGAGGAACTCGGCCATGCCGGAGGACTCGGCCGGCGGCGGCTCGATGGCGCGCCGCGGGATCGCGACGAGCCCCTCCACGCCCTCGGTCACCACCGCCACCTTCCACGGGCCGCAGTGCACGATGGCGGCGCGGGTGCTGGCGCGGATGGCGACGGCGCCGTGGCCCACCAGCAGGCCGATGTCGAGCACCGGCAGCACCTCGCCACGGTGCGTGAACACGCCGGGGAGGAAGGCGGGCGCGGCGGGGAGCCGGGTGAGCGGTCCCAGGCGCACGACCTCGGTCACGAGCGGCGCCTCGAACGCGTAGCGCGCGCCCAGCAGGCGGAGGCAGAAGTACCAGGCGTCGGCGCCCGTCGCGTCGGTGGGCTTCGGGTCGGCCATTCGGCGCGGGATTATCCGCGAGGGTGGGACGGCCGGGCAAGATCGGTGCTAATTTCTCCCGTCCCGAGGGAACGCGTGAAGGTCCTCATCTGCTGCGAGAGCGAGATCATCCTACAGGTGACCGGGATGGCGCTGGAGGCCGCCGGCCACCAGGTGGCGCTGGAGCGCGAACCGCACGCGCTGCTGCCCCACGTGCAGGGCGCGGCGGCGCTGCTGGTGGACGCGGGGCGCGCCCGGCAGGCGCCCGCGCTGCTGCGCGATCGCGGCTTCGCCGGCCGGTCGCTGCTGGTGGGTGAGGGTGCGCAGGAGGAGCTGACCCGCGCCGCCGCGGAGCTGACGCTGGACGGCGCGGTGGCCTCGCCGGCCACCGACGACTTCGCGCAGCGCTTCACCGCCGCGGTGGGCGCCCGGCGGCGCGTCCTCATCGTCGACGACTCCGAGATCGTCGCGCGCCTGCTGCAGGAGGAGCTCGAGGCGAAGGGCTTCGAGATCCACTACGCGCCCGACGCGGAGAAGGCGACCTCGATCATCCTGAAGCGCCAGACCCGCCCCGACCTCATCCTCCTCGACGTCAACATGCCGAAGGTGGACGGCGGGCAGTTCTGCCGGTTCGTGAAGAAGAACGAGCGCTTCCGGTCGATCAAGGTGCTGTTCTGCTCGGGCGAGGACAAGGAGAAGGTCCAGCGCCTGGTGGCGGAGTGCGGCGCGGACGGCTTCCTCTCGAAGGGCGAGCTGCTCGGAAAGTGGATCGCCGAGAACGCCGGCTGACGCGCTGTCAGAGCGCGCCCGGCGAGCCGGCGGCGCAGGCCAGGTTGGCCGCGACATCGGGGCCCGCGGGATCGCGCTTCACCGCCGCGGCCTCGGCACAGACCGGCGCGACGCCGGCCGCCCCGAAGCTCGCCACCATCGCCCCGCTCCCGTCGAGCAGCAGCAGCTCCGGCGGGCGATCGTTCGCGATCCCGCCGAGCAGCGCGGTGGCGCCGCAGGCGAGCACGCGCGTCCCCGCCGGCAGCGCGTACCGTCCGTCATAGGCGCCGCCCGCCAGCACCACCACCTCGCCCGGCGCGACCACCGCGTCCGGCGGGAGCGCGCACGAGGAGAGCCCGCCGGTGGAGGTGCGCTTGGCCAGCCGGTGGCCGTACAGGTCGAGCGGACCCTCGCCCAGGTTGGCGAGCTCGGCGTACTCGCCGCCCGCCTCCGGCGTGGCCGCGTCGGCGCGGACCTCGGTCAGCGCCGGGGCCGGCGGAGGCCCGGCGGCGGCGCCGGTCTCGAACGTCGCGATCGACGGCCGGCGGCGACCGTCGGCGTCGAGCACCGGCCGGCCATCCGCCGCGCGGGCCCGCGACGAGAGCACGAGCGCGTACCCGGCGTGCGCGCGGAGCGGTGCGTCCGGCCGGAGCACCGCGCGCGTGCCGTCCGCATCCAGCGCCGCGCGCGCCGGCACCGCCTGCGCCAGGCCCGCCCCGCCCTCCTCCGACTCGACCGCGTCGAGCGCTGCCTTCATCGCGTCGGCCGGCACGAGCACGAGGCGCGCCCCATCCGCCAGGCCGGCGGGGTCCACCGGCGCGCTGAACGTCACCGCCGCCTCGGCCAGCTCCGGCGCCACGCCGGGCCCGGCCGGCTCGAGCGCGATCACCCGCACGTGCGGCGCCGCCTCGGGCAGCCCGCAGCCCGCCGCGAGCGCCGCCGCCCAGATGACCGCGGGGAGCGCTGCGCGCCGCCCGCTCACCGGGCCGGCCCGGCGGCCGCTCACCGCGCCACCCCGGCGCCGCCGGTCACCGCGTCCAGCTCGGCGCCGAGCCGCGCGATCTCCAGCTCCAGCTCGGCGCGCGCCAGCGACTCCGCCGGCGGCGCGAGCACGAGCCGGACCCGGAGCCGCTGCCGCTCGAAGTGGAGCCGGGTGGCCCGCGCCACCGCCTCGTCCCGGCGCCGCGCGCGCGCCGCGTCCTGCGCCGCCGCCTGGAGCTCGCCCGGCGCGGCCACCAGCCGCCCCAGGTCCCAGGTGGCGCGGAGGAGGAACGTGTTGCCGGGCGCGACGCGCAGGTAGTCCACCTCCCCCGAGCCCTGCAGCCCCACCACGCGGTTCGACTGCTCCTCGTGGCGGTACTCGGCGGTGATGCGTGGCAGGAGCGCCGCGAGCCGCGCGCGCGCCGGGAAGGAGCCGGAGAGGGAGCCGGCGCGCTCGGCACGGCGTGCGGCCGCGGCCTGCAGCGCGGCGACCTCGGCGTCCGCCGCGTCGCCCGCGCCGGCGGGATCGGCGCCGCGGGCGACGGCGGCCGGGGGCGCGGCGTAGACGATGGCATACGGCGCGCCGGCGGGCGGCGGCGCGGCGCGGGGCTGGGCGCGCGCGGGCGCCGCGGCGCAGAGCGCGAGCGCGGCCGCGAGGAGGGCGAGGTGGGGCGAGGCCATGCGGCCCGACGAGAGCACGGGGCGGACCAGCGCGCCGGACCGTCGTTCCGCGGCCTTGCGCGGTGGGCATGGGACGCACCTCGGCCGCGCGGTACGCCGCCCGGGCGGTCACGCGTCCCGGGGACAGGTGCGTCCTCACCCACGCGCGCGCGACCCGAGGGGCCACGGCGACCCGGCCCCGCACGCGCTCGCGGTGGAACGACTGCGGGTACGCGTCCGCGCCGGCCGGCGCAGCCGCCGCACCGGAGGGCGGAGGCGCGGCGCGGCTCGGTCGCATCCAGCCGCCGTTCCAGGGAAATCCGATCGGCCGCCGGGTGTGTGCGCGCTCCCCCGCGGCGACCACACCGTCCCGTGGCGCGGGGACGCCGCGTGGTGCCAGGCTTGCACGGAGTGCGAGGCCGACCTGGAGGCGAGATGGAGCGGAAGAAGATCCTGCTCGTGGACGACTCGAGCACCGTGCTGCTCATGGAACGCATGATCCTCGCGAAGAGCGCGTACGACGTGGTCACGGCGCGCGACGGGCAGGAGGGGGTCGAGAAGGCGCGGGCCGAGCGGCCGGACCTCATCCTGATGGACGTGGTCATGCCGCGCATGGACGGCTTCGAGGCGTGCCGCAAGCTCCGCGAGCACGAGGAGACGGCCGCCATCCCGGTGATCATGGTGACCACCCGCGGCGAGCTCGCCAGCGTGGAGACCGGCTACGCGAGCGGCTGCACCGACTACGTCACCAAGCCCATCAACGGCCTCGAGCTGCTCGCCAAGGTGCGCAGCTGCCTCGGCCAGTAGCCGGAGCGCGACGCGCATGAGCGACATCCGTGGCAAGCCGGGCGGCACCGGCCGCGACCTGCAGCAGGTGAACGAGAAGCTGCGCGAGCTCATCAGCTCGCTCCGGACCGAGAAGGAGCGGCTCTCCGAGTCGCGCCACTCCGCCTCGACGCCCGCGCCCGTGCCGGCCGCCGCCGAGCCGTCGCCGCCCGCGGCGGTGGACCTCGAGAAGAAGCGGCTCGCGGCCGAGCTGGCGCTGGCGCGCGAGGCGGTCGAGCACGCCACCGCCGAGCGCGCCCGCCTGCGCGACCGGCTTGCGGAGATCGAGGCCGAGCACCAGCGCGTCTCCGACGACTACGTGGCGGTGGAGGAGCGCCACTCCGAGCTGGCGCAGCTGTTCGTGGCGCTGGAGCGGATCCACGGCGCGCCCACCCGCGCCGAGGTGCTCACCGCGCTGCAGGAGATCGTCATCAACGTGGTGGGGACCGAGGAGCTGGCGCTGCTCGAGGTGCGCGACGGCAAGCTGGTGCTGGCGCACGCGTTCGGCGTGGCGCCCGGCCCGCTCCGCGAGATCGCGCTCGGCCAGGGCGCCATCGGGCGCACCGCCCGGACCGGCCGGCTCTACGTGGCGGGCCGCGACGGCTCGCCCGACGAGGCGGACCGGGACCTCACCGCCTGCATCCCGCTCCGCGTCGGCGACCGCGTCACCGCGGTGCTCGCGATCTTCCGGCTGCTCGGCCACAAGCCGGGCCTGGGCGAGTCCGACCAGGCGGTGTTCGACCTGCTCTCGGCGCACGCGGGCCTGGCGCTCCACCTCCGCGCGCAGGCCGAGCGCGCCGGCGCGGCGAGCTGACCGTGACCCGCACCACCGGCGCAGCGCCGGATCGAGCAGCGCCGGCGGCCGGGGAGACCCCGGGCGGCGGCGGCCGCGCCCAGGTGTACCTGCACGCGGGCCAGATCGCCGTGGCGACCGAGCCGACCGCGATCGTCACCGTGCTCGGCTCGTGCGTGGCGGTGTGCCTGCACGATCCGGTCGCGCGGGTGGGCGGGATGAACCACTTCCTGCTGCCGCTGCACGTCGAGCGCGAGCAGTCGGCGCGCTTCGGCACGGTCGCGGTCCCGCAGCTCGTCGAGGCGGTGGAGCGAGCCGGGGCGCGGCGGGCGAGCCTGGTCGCGAAGGTCTTCGGCGGCGCCAGCGTCATCGGCGCGTTCCGCGGCGCACGCAACCTCGGCGACGAGAACGTACAGCTGGCCCTGCGCCTCCTCGAGGAGGCCCACATCCCGGTGCTCGACCGCGACGTGGGCGGCGCGCGGGGGCGCAAGCTCATCTTCCACGTGGACGACGGCGCCGCCTGGGTGCGGCAGCTCTAGGGAGCGGTGATGGACGAGCTCGAGATCGATCGCGAGGCGCTGCTCGCCACGTTCCTGGCGGAGGCGGACGAGACGTTCGCGCACATGGAGCAGCAGCTCCTCGCGCTCGAGCGCACGCCGGAGGACGACGAGCTCCTGAACGCGCTGTTCCGCGACGTGCACACGCTGAAGGGCGCCGCGTCGCTGGTGTCGTTCGACGGCGCGCGCGACGTGGCGCACGACCTCGAGGACGTGCTGGAGCGGCTCCGCCAGAAGACGCTCGCGGTCACCGACGCGCTGGTGACGCTGCTGCTCCAGTCGGTGGACGTGCTCCGCCGGGCCGTGGCCGAGGCCGAGGCCGGGGCCGGTGGGGGCGGCGCCTCGGACGCGGTCCTGGCGTTCCGCGCCAGGCTGGCCGAGGCGGCCCGGGCGGCGGTGGCCGAGCGCGCCGCGCCCTCGGGCGCCGCCGAGGCGCCGGACGCGCACGAGCCGCACGCGCCGCACGCAGCCGCCGCGCGCACGCTCCGCGTCGACGTGGGCAAGCTCGACCGCATGCTCAACCTGTCGGGCGAGATCGCCATCGCGCGCGGGCGCCTGGGCGAGATGCTGGAGCGGCGTGGCGGGGTGTCGGCGGAGGACGCGCTCGACGCGCACCGCGAGGCGGACCGGCTCTACCTCGACCTGCAGGAGCTGATCATGAAGGCCCGCATGGTGCCCATCGGGCCGACGTTCCACCAGCACGTGCGCACGCTGCGCGACCTCGCCTCGAACCTGGGCAAGCAGGCCCGGCTGGTGATGGAGGGCGAGGACGTCGAGGTGGACACCGCGGTCATCGAGCACATCCGCGACCCGCTGCTGCACATGGTCCGCAACGCGCTCGACCACGGCATCGAGCGGCCCGACGAGCGGCGCGCCGCGGGCAAGCCGCCGGTGGGCACGCTCACGCTGCGCGCGTTCCACGACGCGGGCAGCATGGTGGTGCAGGTGCTGGACGACGGGCGCGGCCTGGACGTGCGGCGCATCGCGCAGCAGGCGGTGGCGCGCGGGCTCGCCTCCGATCCCGCCCGCATCGGCCCCGAGGACGCGGCCGGCCTGATCTTCGAGCCGGGCCTGTCCACCGCGGACGCGGTCACCGAGCTGTCCGGCCGCGGCGTGGGCATGGACGTGGTCCGGCGCAACATCGAGGCGCTGCGCGGCTCGGTGTCGGTGGAGAGCGAGCCGGGGCACGGCACCGCCATCACCCTGCGCGTCCCGCTCACCCTCGCCATCATCCAGGGCTTCAAGGTGGGCGTGGGCGGCGAGACGTACATCCTCCCGCTCGACGCGGTCTCCGAGTGCCTGGAGCTCCCGCCGGAGGAGACGCGGGCCGGCGCGCCCTGGGGCGTCATCAACGTGCGCGGGAAGCCGCTCCCGTACCTGCGGCTCCGCGACCACTTCAAGGTGGCCGGCGCCGCGCCGCAGCGCGAGAACGTGGTGGTGGTGCAGCACGGCGCCCAGGTGGCGGGCGTGGCCGTGGACGTGCTGCACGGCGAGAGCTCGACGGTGATCAAGCCGCTGGGCGGGCTGGTGGGCGCCGTGGCCGGCGTCTCGGGATCGTCGATCCTGGGCAACGGCCGGGTGGCCCTGATCCTGGACGTGGCGGGCATCCTGCGCGAGACGCTCCGCCGGGCGGCGGCGCAGGCGGCCGCCTGAGGCATCGCGAACCCGAGGGAGGAACCATGGCCGAGAGCACCGAGAGCGCGCAGCGCGCACAGTACCTGTCCTTCTCGCTGGGGGGCGCCGAGTACGGCGTCGGCATCCTCAAGGTGAAGGAGATCCTGCAGTACGAGGCGATCACGCGCGTGCCTTCCACGCCGCGCTCCGTCCGCGGGGTCATCAACCTGCGAGGCGCGGTGGTCCCGGTGATCGACCTGGGCGTGAAGTTCGGCCTGGCCGAGACCGAGGTGACCCGCCTCACCTGCATCCTGATCGTCGAGGCGCTGCTCGAGGGCCAGCCCACGGTCGTGGGCGTCATGGCCGACGCGGTCCGCGAGGTGATCGAGCTCGGGTTCGACGACGTCGAGCCGCCCCCGTCCTTCGGCACCCAGGTCCGCGTGGACTTCCTGCTCGGCATGGGCAAGGTCGGCAAGCGCTTCGTGCTGCTGCTCGACCTCGACCGGGTGATCTCCGCCGACGAGAAGGAGTTCGCCGAGGCGGTGCGCGACGGGCTGCCCGAGGCCGAGGCGCCCGCCGCCGAGGGCGCCGCCGGCGACGCCGCCGCCGCCGCGCCCGAGCCCGCCGCGGAGGCGCCGCCCGCCCCGTGAGCCGCGCCGCCGAGGAGGGCGCGCCCCGCCGCGCCGCGCTGGTCGAACCGCGCCCGCTCGCCACGGTGAGCGACCGCGACTTCCTGCGCTTCCAGGCGCTCATCAACCGCGAGGCGGGCATCTGGCTCGCGCCGGTGAAGAAGGCGCTGCTGGTGGGCCGGCTGGCGCGCCGCCTGCGCGAGCTCGGGCTGCACGGCTACGGCGAGTACTACGACCGCGTGGTGGAGGACGGCGCCGAGCGCGTGCGGATGCTCGACGCCATCTGCACCAACGAGACGCACTTCTTCCGCGAGCCGCGCCACTTCGACCTGCTGGCCGAGCGGATCGTCCCGGCCTGGGTGGCCGAGGCGGACGCGGGCCGGCGGCCGCGGCGGGCCCGCGTGTGGAGCGCCGCGTGCTCCACCGGCGAGGAGCCGTACTCGCTCGCCATGTCGCTGCTGGCCGGGCTGCCGGGCTGGGAGGTGGAGATCGTCGCCACCGACCTCTCCACGAAGGTGCTGGCGCGCGCCGAGGACGCGCTCTGGCCGGTGGAGAAGGCGAAGGAGATCCCGGCGGCGTACCTGAAGGCTTACATGCTGCGGGGCTTCGGCAGCCAGGAGGGCCTCATGAAGGCAGGGCCGGAGATCCGCCGCCTGGTCCGCTTCGCGCGCCTGAACCTCAGCCAGGAGCCGTACCCGGCCATCGGGCACTTCGACCTCGTGTTCTGCCGGAACGTCCTCATCTACTTCGACCGCGACACCAAGGCCAAGGTGGTGAACCGGCTCCTCGACCGGCTGGTGCCGGGCGGCCACCTGTTCCTCGGCCACGCCGAGAGCCTGGGCGGCCTCTCCACCCGGGCGCGCGCGGTCGTGCCCACCGTGTACCAGCTCGCCGCCGACGCGCCGCCGGCGCGTTCCGCCTGAGGTCCTGCCCGTGGCGCCGCGCATCCTGGTGGTGGACGACTCGGCGGTGGTCCGGATGGCGCTGTCCCAGATCCTGGGACGGGCCGGGCTCGAGGTCGAGACCGCCATCGACCCGCTGGTGGCGATGGAGAAGATGCGCCGGGCCCGCCCGGACGCGATCGTCCTCGACATCGAGATGCCGCGCATGGACGGGCTCACGTTCCTCGACCGCGTCATGGCCCAGGATCCCGTGCCGGTGGTGGTGTGCTCGGGCCTGGCCGGGCCGGGGAGCGAGGTGGCGCTGCACGCGCTGGAGCACGGCGCGGTGGACGTCATCGAGAAGCCGCGCCTCGGGGTGAAGGGGTTCCTGGAGGAGTCGGCGCGGCGGATCGTGGAGGTGGTCCGCGCCGCCACGCAGGCGCGCCTGCGGGCCCGGGTCCGCGCGCTCCGCCCGCTGCCCCGGGCACCGGCCGGCGCCCAGCCCCGTCCCGCCCCCCGGCTCGCGGCGCGGCCCGGGCGCGCCGAGCTGGTGGTGGTGGGCGCCTCGACCGGCGGCACCGAGGCGCTGCGCGTGCTGCTCGAGGCGATGCCGGCCGACGCGCCCGCCATCGCGGTGGTGCAGCACATGCCGGAGGTGTTCACCGAGCAGTTCGCGAGGCGCCTCGACAAGCTCTGCCGGATCGAGGTGAAGGAGGCCGCCGACGGCGATCGGCTGCTGCCCGGGCGCGCGCTGGTGGCGCCCGGCAACCGTCACCTCTCGGTGAAGCGCGCGGGCGGGCTGGTGGCGGTGGTGTCCGACGGCCCGCCGGTCTCGCTGCACCGGCCCAGCGTGGACGTGCTGTTCCACTCGGCCGCACGGGTCGCGGGACCGGGCACGCTCGCCATCCTGCTCACCGGCATGGGCGACGACGGCGCGGACGGGATGGTGGAGCTGCGACGGGCCGGCGCGCACACGGTCGCGCAGGACGAGTCCACCTCGGTGGTGTTCGGGATGCCGAAGGAGGCCATCGCCCGCGGCGGGGCCGTCGAGGTGCTCCCGCTCCCGCGCATCGCGCCCGCCCTGCTGGCCTGGGCGCGATAGGGCCGCTACTCGACCTCGTCGAGCCAGGCCATCTGGATGGCCTCGAGGACCTTCTCGCTCGACTTCTCCGGGTCGTCGGCGAAGCCGGGCAGCTCGCGGACCCAGCGGTGCAGGTCGGTGAAGCGCACCGAGAGCGGCGCCACGCCGGGGTGGCGGTCCGCCAGCTCGATCGCGATGTCCCGCACGTCCGTCCACTTCATGTTCGCCTCCAGCGCCGGCCGCGGCGGCCGCGGCTCACGACGCGATGCGGTTGCCGGGGATGCGGACCACCACGTCCTCGCCGCCGACGCAGGCCTGGCACCCGAGCCGCGAGCTGGGCGCGAGCCCCGCCGCCTCGTTCAGCTTGTCGTCCTCGCGGTCGCCGAGCTCCGAGAGCGAGGCGAGCCCCTGCTCGATCCACACGTGACAGGTGGTGCACGCCGCGACCCCGCCGCAGTTGTGCGGCAGGTCCACGTCGGCGGCCTCGGCCGCGTCGAGGATCGAGGTCCCGGCCGGCACCTCGGCCGACTTCCCGTCCGGGAGGAAGGTCACCCTTGGCACGTCAGCCCTCCTCCCCGTGTTCCTGGTCCTCGCCCTTCGCGCCCGTGGCGGGCGGGGCGTCGCCGAACTCGTCCACGCGGTGGCCGGCCATGGCCTTCGCCACGTGCTTGTCCATGCGCCGCTCCGCGAACGCCTTGGAGGCCGCGTCCACCGACTCGATCCAGGCCTTCACGGCCAGGTAGTCGGTGCCCTCCATGGCGGTGCGCAGGCCGCGCATCCGCTCCTCGACGGCGGCCCGCTCGTCGGGCCGGAGCAGCTCGCCGTCCATCGCGAACGCGGTCTCGAGCGAGGAGAGGATCCGGTCGCCCTCCACCCGCCACTCGCGCAGGAAGCGCTCGGACACGTCCTCCTCGGCGTGCTCGATGCTCTCCACCAGCATGTGCTCGACCTCTTCCTCGGTGAGGCCGTAGGTGGGCTTCACCTGGATCCGCTGCTCGATGCCGGTGGTGAGCTCGCGCGCCGAGACCTGCAGGATGCCGTCCGCGTCCACCGAGTAGGTGATCTCCACCCGCGCGATGCCGGCCGGCATGGGCGGGATGCCCTTCAGCGTGAAGCGGGCCAGCGAGCGGCAGTCGCGGGCCAGCTCGCGCTCGCCCTGCACCACGTGGATCACCATGCCGGTCTGGCCGTCGGCGTAGGTGGTGAACTGCTGGGTGGCGGAGGCCGGGATGGTGGAGTTGCGCAGGATGATCTTCTCGACCACCCCGCCCATCATCTCGACGCCGAGCGAGAGCGGGATGACGTCGAGCAGCAGCACGTCCTCGCGCCCGCCCCGGTCGAGCGCGTCGGCCTGCACCGCGGCCCCGAGCGCCACCACCGTGTCCGGGTCGAGGTCGGTGAGCGGCTCCTGGCCGAAGAGCGCCTTCACGTGGCGGCGCACCAGCGGCGTGCGGGTGGCCCCGCCCACCAGCACCACCCCGTCCACCTTCTCGACGCCCGCGTCGCGGAGCGCCGCCCGGCACGGGATCGTGGTGCGCTCCACCACCGGCTGGATGAGCGCCTCCAGCTCGGCACGGGTCAGGCGCGCCCGCAGGTGATGACCCTCCGGCAGCTCCACCTCGGCCTCGACGGTCTCCTCGTCGGTGAGCGCCTCGCGGATCCGCTGCGCCGCCGCCACCGCGCCGCGCAGCACCGCCGGCGACGGGTCGGCGCTGGGCGGGGTGAGGCCGCCGTCGAGCAGCCTGCGCGCCACCAGGCGGTCGAAGTCGTCGCCGCCGAGGTGCGTGTCGCCGACGGTGGAGAGCACCTCGAACACGCCCTCCTCCAGCCGCAGGATCGACACGTCGAACGTGCCGCCGCCCAGGTCGTAGACCGCGAACACGCCCTGCGAGCGCTTGTCGAGGCCGTACGCCACCGCGGCCGCGGTCGGCTCGTTCAGGAGGCGCAGCACGTCCAGCCCGGCGAGCCGGCCGGCGTCCTTGGTGGCCTGGCGCTGCGCGTCGTCGAAGTACGCCGGCACGGTGATCACGCAGCCGCCCGGTGCTCCGCCCAGCGCCTCGCCCGCCGCGCGCCGCAGCACGCGCAGGATCTCCGCCGAGACCTCGATCGGCGTCACCGTGCGCTTCCCGCCGCCGACGCGGAGGCGCACCATCGCGCCGGCCTCGTCGAACTGGTAGATGCCCCGGTCCTCCGGCCGGATGTCGCCCGGACCGCGGCCCATGAAGCGCTTCACCGACAGGATCGTGTCCACCGGCCGCTCGGGGGCGCGGCGCTTGGCGGCGCCGCCGACCTCGACGCTGCCGTCCGGCGGATAGAACACCGCCGACGCGAGCAGCGGCCTGCCCTCGTCCACCGGGAGGATGCGGGGGCGGTTCCGCTCGTCCACGTGGGCGACGAGCGAGTTGGTCGTGCCGAGGTCGATCCCGATCGCGCGGGGCATGGCTTTCTTCTACTACGGATCGCTAGGACGCGACCGCCGCGCTGGCGCGCTCCGCGTCCGCGATGATGTGATCGTAATACCGGGCGCGGGAGAGCAGGCGAGCGATCTCGATCACGAGCTCCGAGAACCAGTGATCGTCCTCGAAGCAGCGCGCCACCTCGGTCTCGAGGGCCTGCAGGCGGGCCCGGGCGCGGGCCGCGATGTCGCGCAGGCCGGCCGCGTCGCGATCCGACTGGGCGAGCGCCATGTCCTCGCGCCACTCCAGCTGCTCCTCCAGGAACTGCGGATCGGCGAAGGTCCTGCCCTCGGCGAACACGTCGGTGCCGGCCAGCTTGAGCAGGTAGGCGGCGCGGAGGCGCCAGTCCTTCAGGTAGCGGTGCGCGTCGTTCAGCCGGGTGGCGCGCTCCAGCGAGAGGCGGCGCTCTCGCGCCTCCGCCTTGGCGAAGCGATCGGGGTGCAGCGAGCGGGAGAGCGTGCGGAAGTTGCGGTCGAGCTCCGCGGGATCGAGCGCGAACTGGCGCGGCAGGCCGAGCAGCGAGAAGTAGTCCTCGGTGCGCCCGACCGGCTGGATCTTCTGGCAGCTCGGGCAGAAGGGGGTCTGCTGCTCCTCCTGCGCCTTGCAGCTCCAGCAGTGCGCCACGCGGCCTCCGTGGCCCCGATAACGATCGTTCCCGCCCTGCCTGCGCGCCGTGGCGCGGGGCGAAGCGGGAACGCGATCCAGCCGGGGCGGCTAGATCGTGAAGGACTCGCCGCAGCCGCAGGCGCTCTTCACGTTCGGGTTCCGGAACACGAACCCGGTCTGCATGAGCGTCTGCTGCCAGTCGATCACGGTGCCGGCGAGGAACACCGCGCTCTTCGGGTCCACGAACACGCGCGCGCCGTCGCGCTCGATGACCTGGTCGAACCTGGCCGGCTCGTTCGACCAGTCGATGAAGTACGACAGGCCCGAGCAGCCCCCGCCCTTCACGCCGAGGCGGAGCCCGCCCGCGGGCGTGCCCTTCTGCGCGCCGAGCGCCTTGATCTGCACCGCCGCCTTCTCGCTGATCTCGATCGCCGCCGCCATGTCCCGCGCTCCTAGATCCCGGACTTCAGCACGCCCTTCTCGATGAGCGCGCTGCGATCGCCCTGGACCGTGTTCGGCTTCACCGACGGCTCCCGGCCGTGCTTCTTCTGCCAGTCGGCCACCGCCGCCTTGATGGCATCCTCCGCCAGGACCGAGCAGTGGATCTTGACCGGCGGCAGGTTCAGCTCGTTCGCCACGTCGGTGTTCTTGATGGTGAGGGCCTCCTCCACCGTCCGGCCCTTCACCCACTCGGTCACGAGCGACGACGAGGCGATGGCCGACCCGCAGCCGAACGTCTTGAACTTCGCGTCCTCGATGACGCCGTCGTCGCTGACCTTGATCTGCAGCTTCATCACGTCGCCGCAGGCCGGGGCGCCCACCAGGCCCGTGCCGACGTCCGGATCGTTCTTGTCGAGCGAGCCGACGTTGCGGGGGTGCTCGTAGTGGTCGATGAGCTTCTCGGAGTACGCCATCGGTCGTTCCTTCCCTCGTTCCCGTCCACGTGGACCGGCTCGAGCAGTCCCGGTCCTAGTGTGGGTTCGCCCACTCGATCTGGTTCAGGTCGACGCCGTCCTTCACCATCTCGTAGAGCGGCGACATCTCGCGCAGCTTGCGGACCTTCTCGCCGAAGAGGCGGATCGTGTAGTCCACCTCCTCCTCCGTGCTGAACCGGCCCAGGCCGAAGCGGATCGACGAGTGGGCCAGGTCCTCGGACACGCCCATCGCCCGGAGCACGTACGACGGCTCGAGCGACGCGCTGGTGCAGGCGGAGCCGGAGGAGACGGCCACGTCCTTCACCGCCATCATGAGCGCCTCGCCCTCGACGTAGGCGAAGCTCACGTTGAGGTTGCCGGGGACGCGGTGCTCCAGGCTCCCGTTCACGGTCAGGAGATCGAGCTCCTTCTCCAGGCCCTTGCGCAGCCGCTCGCGGAGCGCGGTGACGCGGACCGCCTCGGCGTCGCGCTCCAGCCGCGCCAGCTCGGCCGCCTTGCCCATGCCCACGATGCCGGGGACGTTCAGCGTGCCGGAGCGGAAGCCGCGCTCGTGGCCGCCGCCGTCCATCTCGGCGACGAGGCGCACGCGCGGCTTGCGGCGGACGTAGAGCGCGCCCATCCCCTTCGGGCCGTACATCTTGTGCGCGGAGATCGAGGCGAGATCCACGTTCATCGCCTCGACGTCGAACGGGATCTTGCCGATCGACTGCACCGCGTCGCAGTGGAACACCACGCCCGCCCCGCGGGCGATGCGGCCGATCTCGGCGATGGGGTGGACCACGCCGGTCTCGTTGTTCGCGTGCATCACCGAGACGAGGATCGTGTCGGGGCGCAGCGCCGCCTGCACCTTGGCGGGATCGAGCCGGCCGTCGCGCTCGGGCTCGAGGAAGGTGACCTCGAAGCCCTGCCGCTCGAGGGCGTGCATCGAGTCGAGCACCGCCTTGTGCTCGGTCTTGCAGGTGACGAGGTGCTTGCCCTTCGCCTGGTAGAAGTGCGCCGCGCCCTTGACCGCGAGGTTGTCGGACTCGGTCGCGCCGCTCGTCCAGACGATCTCCTTGGCCGAGGCGCCGATCAGCTTCGCGACCTCCTCGCGGGCTGCCTCCACCGCCTCCTCGGCCTTCCAGCCGAAGGCGTGGCTCTTCGACGCGGCGTTCCCGTACTCCGTGGTGAAGTACGGGAGCATGGCCTCCAGCACGCGCGGATCGACGGGCGTCGTCGCGTGGTAATCCATGTAGATGGGAATCTTCATCGCGCCCGGAACCTCTAAGATGCAGGGGCCTCGGCCGTGACCAACGTGGACGGCCGGGGTCGAGTATAAAGATTCACGTCATCGGGTCAAGCGGCCCCCCTCTACCAAACTATCGGGCGCGACAGGACTTTTTTTCTTAGATCTGCAAGGCCATTCGCATGCGCTTCGCCATCCGCACCCTCCTCGCTGCCCTCACCTTCGCCGCCGTGGCGTGGATCCCAGACCTGATCGGTCTCGGACCCGCTGGGGGGTCGAGCGATCTGCGCCTCGGCGCACTGCTGGCGGAGGGGTCCGTGCTGGCGTTCGCGGTCGCGTTCGCCGGCGGCGTGGCGACCAGCCTCACGCCGTGCGTGTACCCGCTCATCCCGATCACCGTCTCGATCTTCGGCGCCCGCAAGGCGGGCTCCCGCGGCGAGGCGATGGCGGTGTCGGCGCTCTACGTCCTCGGCATCGCCGCGATGTACTCCGCCCTCGGGGTGGGTGCGGCGCTCACCGGCAAGGCGTTCGGCAGCGTGATGCAGAACCCGTGGGTGATCGGGTTCGTGGCGCTCGTGCTCGCCGCCATGGCGGCCTCGATGTTCGGCGCGTTCGAGCTGCAGCTCCCGGCCTCGATGCAGGCCCGCCTGAACGGCGTGGGCGGCGCGGGCCGCGCCGGCGCCTTCGCGATGGGGCTCGTCTCCGGGATCATCGCCGCGCCCTGCACCGGGCCGGTGCTCGCCGCCGCGCTCACCTTCGTGGCGGCCAAGGGCTCGGTCGCGTTCGGCTTCGGCATCATGTTCGCGTACGCGCTCGGCATGGGGCTGCTGTTCTTCCTCATCGGCGCGTTCTCCATCTCGCTCCCGAAGAGCGGGGCGTGGATGGAGACGGTGAAGTCGGTGTTCGGCGTGGCGCTGCTCGCGGCCGCGCTCATCTTCCTGAAGGACGCGTTCCCCGCGCTGAAGCCGCTGTTCTCGGCGGCCCGCGGCGCGGCGTTCGCGGCGGCCGCCGCGGCGGCGCTCGGCGTGCTGGCCGGCGCGCTCTCCGGGAGCTTCCACGCGCCCGCGCGGCAGCGGCTCGCGAAGGGGCTCGGCGTCGCGCTCCTGGTGGGCGGGATCGCCTACGCGGCCGGCGCGGCCGGCGCCCGCGAGCGGGCGCGCGCGCACGCGGGCTTCTCGTGGCTCCACTCCGAGGCGGAGGCGCTCGCGCTCGCCAAGGCCGAGGGCCGGCCGGTCATCATCGACTTCTGGGCCGACTGGTGCACCGCCTGCAAGGAGCTGGACAAGATCGCCTGGGCGAAGCCGGAGGTGCAGGACGAGGCCGCCCGGTTCGTGGCGCTGAAGCTCGACGGCACCGACGGCTCGGACGCGTTCAACGCGCTCGCCGAGAAGTACGGCGTGGTGGGCATGCCCACCGTGATCTTCATCGACCCGCGCGGTCGCGAGGTGCCGGACCGCGTGATGGGCGCCATCTCCGCCGGCGAGATGGTGCAGAAGCTCCGCGCCGTGGACCGCGCCTGCGAGGGCCAGCCGTCGCCGGCGAAGCCCGCCGCGGTGCAGGGCGAGCCGGTCGCGATGGCCTGCGCCTCGCGCTGGTAGCAGCCCGGCGCGAGGGCGCAGCCCTCGTCACGATCAGAACGCCCGGAAGCCTCCGACGATCAGGAACGTCAGCTCGCCCCGCGTCTCCTTCAGCGGCGCGTCGCCCGCACCGGCGCGCACGCCCAACCCGGCGCGGGCCCCCAGCGTGAAGTCGCCGTAGAACGGCGCCTCGTACGCGAAGGTGACCCGCGGCAGGAACAGCAGGCCGGCGTCGTGCCGGACGGTGAACACGAGGGGCAGCTCGCCCAGCGCCGACGCGACCCCGCCGCCGGCGCGCCGCGAGAGCGCGAGCCCGGGCGCGACCTCGAGCCCCCGGTCGGTGTGGTTCTTCGAGTCGATCCAGGTGCCGCCGAAGTTCGCGTACCAGGCCACGGCGAGGCGGGCGGCCACGTCGAGGCCGCTCGAGCGCCCCAGGCCACGGCGGTACCAGCCGCCGAGGCGGAGCTCGGTCTTGGCCCAGTCCAGCGAGGCGAGCGCGCCCAGGTCGTCGATCCGGGTGAGGCCCTGGCCGTACATCGCGCCGAGCGAGGGCCAGCCCGCCTCGACCTCGACGGCGGAGCCGCCGCCGAGCGGCTCGGCGGAGAGGAGCGACCGGAGCGGGGCCCGGGCGGCGCCGTACGAGGCGGGGGCGGCCGGCGCCGGCGCAGGCTCGGCGCGGGCGGGCGGCGGACGCGCGGGCGCGGGGGCCGGCGCGGGCCGGGCCTCCGGCGGCGCGGCGTCGGTGGGCGCGCCGGGGGGCGCGTCCTGGGCCGGCGGCGGCGGCGCGGGGAGCATCGCGCCGGGCGGCGGCGCCGGGCTGCGCTTCCCCTTCTCGGGCAGCGGCGGGTTGCCGCCGAACGGCGCGTCGCCGGGGTTCGCCTGGGCGAGCACGGGGCCCGGGGCGGCGAGGACGAGGTGGAGCGCGGCGACGGTGGCGAGCATGGTGATCCCTCCGGAGTCGGCGGATTCTAGACGGCCGCTCCGGGTTCGGGAACGCTCCGCGAGCGAAGCGATTCCGCGCCCGTCGCTTGCCGCAGCCCCGAAGGCCCGCTCCAGCCTCGCGCGCAGCCGCGTCCGCGCGGAGCCGCCCCGTCCCGCTTCCCACGCTCCCCGCGCCCGCGGGGACCTCGCGCGAGCCCGCGCACGCGGGCGCGCGAGGTCACGGGACCCGCGGGGCAGGGTCGGGCCCCGCGGAGCTCCGCTCCGTGGGGCGGGGCCGCAGGCCCCGTACTAGTTGACACCCCGGCCACCCCCGGCTAGAGAGGAGGCCCCTTCGCCCAGGTGGCGGAACTGGTAGACGCACCAGATTCAGGGTCTGGCGGCCTCAAAACCGTGGAGGTTCGAATCCTCTCCTGGGCACTGACCGGCGGGCGAAAGCCCGCCGGTCTTTTTTTCGCCTCCAGGCGCCGATCCGGCCCGCTCCCGTGCCCGCCCGCGCCCTGATCGCCCGGCGCGGCCGCGGGCCCGGCCCGGCGCGTATTGACATCGCGGGCCGACTGCATATTTATGCATCCCCATGCATAGCCATTCGGCCGCGGTGATCGGCGCGTCCGGTTACTCCGGCCTCGAGCTCACCCGCCTGCTGGCGCGCCACCCGCACGCGCGCCTCACCGCGATCTACTCCGACCGCTGGAGCGGCGAGCGCGCCGGCGCGCGCCTGCCGCTGCCCGGCCCCGCCGCCTCGCTCGCGTACCTGCCGCTCGCCGAGGGCGAGGCGGCCGACGCGGACGTGGTGTTCCTCGCCACGCCGGCCGAGGTCTCGGCCGACCTCGTGCCGCGGCTGCTCGCGCGCGGGGCGAAGCTGGTGGTGGATCTCTCCGGCGCGTTCCGGCTCACCGACCCCGCCGCCTATCCGGCCTGGTACGGCTTCACCCACCCCGCCCCGGAGCTGCTCGCCGAGGCGCGCTACGGCTGCCCGGAGCTGGGCCGCGAGGCGCTGGCCGGCGCGCGGCTGGTCACGAACCCGGGCTGCTACGCCACGACGATCGCGCTGGCGCTCGCGCCGCTGGTGCGCAGCGGCGTGGCCTCGCCGGACGGCATCGCGGTGACCGGCCTCTCCGGCGTGTCCGGCGCCGGCCGCAAGTCGAGCGAGGACTACAGCTTCGTCGAGGTCTCCGACGACCTGCGCGCCTACCGGCTGGGCCGCCACCAGCACGTCCCGGAGATCGAGCAGACCGTGGCGCGCCACGCCGGCGCGTGCGGCCCCATCTCCTTCTCCCCGGTGCTCGTGCCCATCCGCCGCGGCATCCTCGCCACCGCGGTCCTGCGCCCCGCCCCCGGCGCGACGCAGGCCGACGTGGCCGCGGCGCTGGAGCGGGCCTACGGCGACGAGCCGTTCGTCTCGGTGCGCGCGCCCGACAAGGTGGCGGTGAAGGACGTGGTGCACACGAACCGCTGCCACGTGGGCGCGGCGCTGGACGCGCGCGCCGGCGCCCTGGTGGCGGTCTCCGCCATCGACAACCTGGTGAAGGGCGCCGCGGGGCAGGCCGTGCAGTCCATGAACGCCGCGCTGGGCTGGCCGGAGACGGCCGGCCTCGACCTGCTGGGAGGCTAGCGGTGAGGATCCCGAAGGGCTTCCGGTTCGGCGGGGTGGCGTGCGGGCTGAAGCCGCAGCGCCGCGACCTCGCGCTCGTCGTCTCCGACCACCCGGCCGCCGCGGCCGGCCTGTTCACCATCAACCGCGCCGCCGCCGCGCCGGTCATCGACGCGCGCACGCGCGTGCCGGCCGAGGGCATCCGCGCCATCGTGGTGAACTCCGGGAACGCGAACGCGCTCACCGGCCCGGCCGGCCTCGACGACGTCACCGTGATCCGCGCCGCGGTGGCCGACGCGCTCGGGCTCCAGAAGCGCGCGGTGCTCACCGCGTCCACCGGCGTCATCGGCGCGCGGCTGCCCGCCATGAAGGTGGTCACCGCGCTGCCGGCGCTGGTGGACCAGCTCGGCGACCACCCGGATCTCGCCGCCGAGGCGATCATGACCACCGACACGCGGCCGAAGATGGCCGCGCGCGAGGTGACGCTGGGCGGGAAGACCGCCATCGTGACCGCGATCTGCAAGGGCTCGGGCATGCTCGCGCCGCAGCTCGCGACCACGATCTGCCTGCTCGTCACCGACGCGGCGGTGACGCCGCGCGCGCTGCAGGACGCGCTGGCACGGGCGGTGGAGCGGACGCTGCACATGGTGACGGTGGACGGCGAGATGTCCACCAACGACACGGTCTACGCGCTCGCGAACGGGCTGGCCGGCAACCCGCGCATCTCCGACCCGGGGCCGGACCTGGATCGCCTGGAGACCGCGCTCACCGACCTGCTGGAGGAGATGGCCCGCGCCATGGCGGCCGACGGCGAGGGCGCCACCAAGCTGGTGGAGGTGGTGGTGTCCGGCGCCCCGTCGGACGAGGCGGCACGCGACTGCGCCCGCGCCGTCGCCTCCTCGCCGCTGGTGAAGGCGGCGCTGTTCGGGGCCGATCCGAACTGGGGCCGCGTGCTCGCCACGGTGGGCGCGCGCGCCGGCGCCATGAACTACCCCATCGACCCGTACCGGGCGCGGGTGGTGCTGCAGGGCGTGACGGTGTTCGAGGGCGGCGCGCCGGTCGAGCTGGATCGCGAGGGGCTCCGGACGCGCATGCGCGACAGCCGCATCGACGTGCTGGTCGAGCTCGCCGACGGGACCGCGCGCGCGGTGGCCTGGGGCTGCGATCTCTCCTACGACTACGTCAAGATCAACGCCGACTACACCTCGCTCATCGTGCAGCGGCCCGACGGCGGCGTCGGCAAGGACGACCGCGTCTCCAACTACAGCCCGGCGTTCAAGCGGACCCTGCTCGCCGAGGCGCTGAAGTACATCGCCGCGTTCTCCGGGCAGGTGGCGGTCATCAAGTACGGCGGCGCCGCCATGGTGAAGGACAGCCTGAAGGCCGCGTTCGCCGAGGACGTGACGCTGCTGAAGAAGGTCGGGCTGAAGCCGGTGGTGGTGCACGGCGGCGCGCCGGAGATCACCCGCACGCTCGAGAAGCTGGGCGAGCGCAGCGAGTTCGTGGACGGCATGCGCATCACCGACGCGCAGAGCCTGCCGGTGGTGGAGATGGTGCTCACCGGCAAGGTGAACCAGGAGCTGGTGGCGCTGCTCAACGCGCGCAGCGCCGGCGCGGTGGGCCTGTCCGGCAAGGACGGGCAGCTGCTCCGGGCGCGCAAGGCGGTGCACGAGTCCGGCCGCGACCTCGGCTACGTGGGCGAGGTGGTGCAGGTGAACACCCAGTTCCTGCGCATGTTCCTGGACGGCGGCTACGTCCCGGTGATCTCGCCCATCGGCCTCACCGACGACGGCACCGGCCTGTCGATCAACGCCGACGACGTCGCCGCGGCCATCGCGGTGGCGCTCGGGGCGCCGAAGCTCATCTACCTGACCGACGTCGCCGGGGTGCTGGAGTCGGCGCCCGACGGGCAGCTGGTCCGCCAGCTCACGCTCGCCGACCTCGACCGCCGCATCCAGGCGGGCGCCATCACCGGCGGGATGAAGTGGAAGGCCTGGGCCATCCAGACCGCGCTCCGCGGCGGGGTGGGCCGGGTGCACGTCCTCGACGGCCGGCAGCCGCACACCGTCATCGCCGAGCTCTTCACCGACCGCGGGGTGGGCTCGCTCCTCACCGCCGAATGACCTCCGCCGACCGCCGCCGCGACGCCGTCGCCCGCATCATCCGCGCCCGCCGCATCGGGACGCAGGAGGAGCTGCTCGCCGCGCTGGAGCGGGCCGGCTTCCGCGCCACCCAGGCGACGCTCTCGCGCGACCTCGCCCGGCTGGGCGCGCGCCGCGTCTCCGGGCCGGAGGGCGCGGTGTACGAGCTGGGCGCCGACGGCGCCGACGGCGGCCTGGCCGCGCTGCGCGGCCTGGTGAGCAGCATCGCCGCGAACGCGTCCATGGTGGTCATCCGCACCCACCCCGGCAGCGCGCCCGCCATCGCGCGCGCCATCGACCTGGCCCAGCCGCCGGAGGTGCTCGGCACCATCGCCGGCGACGACACCATCTTCGTCGCGCCCGCCGGCGAGCTGCGCCCGCGGCGGCTCGCGGCGCGGCTGGCGGAGCTGCTCGGCACCCCCTCCGCGCTGGCCGGCGAGGGCGGCGAGCGGACCCACTGACAGCGCCGCCCATTCACGTGGAGCCCTGCTGCGGCGCACGCTGGCTGCCTGCGCCGGGCAGACTCGTCCCTGCGCTGCTCGACGTGCCCAGGGGCACGCCTGCGCTGCTCGGTCCTCGTGTGCCCGGCTCGGCGACGCCATCGTGTGCCTCGCGACGGGCCCCACGCGAACGGGAGGCGCCATGAGCCGCCGGACCGCTGCGCGGCCCGAACTCGTGCTTTGCCGCCGCACGCACCCGTCGTAGGTTGTGCCGGCATGCGCCGCCCCCCCCTCCCCCGGCCCGCCATCCTGGTCGCGGCCGCGCTGCTCGCCGGTACGTCCGGCTGCGTCGCCCACATGCCCCGCTCCGACGAGCCCACCATGCTGCTCGAGCGCAGCTACGTGGGCGCGTCCACGGCGAGCGGCCAGTCCTTCGAGGCGGCGCCGGCCCTCCACGTGCTCCTGCACAACGGGCTCGACGACCCGGACGTCTTCGAGCGGGGCGGGTGGGCCAGCGCGCTCTCGGCCTCGTTCCTGGCCACGCTGCGCGTGTCGCGCGGCGACTCGGCGCCGGTGCGCACGCCCACCTACGAGCCGCACGCGAAGCTGCAGCTCTTCCATCTCGATCCGGCCGGTGCGCGCCCCGCGCCCTCGGCGCCGCAGCCCTGGATGCGGATGGCGGTGCTGGAGCTGGGCGGCGGCCACCGCTCCAACGGGCAGCGCGGGTGCTCGCTCGACGAGCACGTCCGCCGCCCGGGCGACGGCGACTGGGAGTGCGCCCCGGCCACCGACCCGCCCTCCACCGCGCTCAACCTCGACGACGGCAGCTTCACCACGAACTTCGTCGCCGGCGGCGCGTACCTGCGCCTGCTCCGCACCGGCGACCAGCCCGGCGCGTTCACCTCGGCGCTCACGGTGGGCGGCGGGCTCGAGTACGAGGTCGCCTGCGGCCTCGGCGCGTGCATGCCGCAGGGCATGCGCCGCCGCTTCGGGCCGGTGAACGCCCGGTACCTGGCCGAGTGGGAGGCGCTGGTGCTGCGCGGTCGCACGCGGCGCGTCCCGCTGCTCGGCACGGTCCACCTGGACAGCAGCCTGCGGGCCACGCTCTCGGGCAACGTGCACCTGGGGGCGGCGCGCGGCCCGTTCGGCGACCTGTCGGCGGAGGTGGCCATCCTGCCCCGCAACCCGAAGGGCATGGTGATGGGCCTCTTCGTGCGGCGCCACGTCGGGTACGACTATCTCAACATCCGCTTCGAGGAGCGGCTCGACGCGTGGCTGTTCGGCCTGGTGCTCGACCCGACGCCGCTCGACGGCGCGCGGCGCTGACGAGGCCGGGACCGCGCGCGCTCGACCGGGCTCGGCGCTACCCCGCCACCCGCTTCCACTCCTCGTTGGAGCGGAGCACGCAGTCCTCGATGGCGAGGCCGGCGAAGTAGTTGCCGGTGACGGCGAGCTTCCCGCCCGCCAGGCAGCGGTCCAGCTCCGCCACGATGTCCGCGTGCCCCAGCGCCGGCGACGGCAGCGTGGTCCGCCGCTCCACCGGCGTCCCCAGCCGCTCCACCGGCACGCGCAGCACCTCGCTCATGCGCTTCAGGCGCTGCTCGCGCGAGGTCCCGTCGCGGAAGTGGAACGCGAAGGCGCGCATCCGCGGGTCCGGGAACGGGTCGCGCGTCACGCACGAGAAGAACAGGTCGTCCACCGGCACCAGGAACGCGCACTCCGGCATCCAGCACTCGGCGCGCGGCAGGACCACGCCCATGCTGTCCACCCGGACCGTGCCGACCCGGCGGATCCCGGTGGCGAGCTCGTGGAAGTCCTGCTCGAGCATGGCCGCCGCCGCGTCGGGCGGCGCCGCGACCGCCACCAGCGGCGCCTCCAGCGTGCGCCCGTCGGCGGTGGTCACCGCGAAGCCGCCGGCGGTGCGCGCCACGCGGCGGACCTCGACCCCGGTCTCCACCGTCACGCCCTTCGAGCGGGCCGCCGCGTCGGCCACCAGCTGCAGGCCGCCGTCGAACCCGAAGCTGCGGACGAACTCCTCCCGCCGCGGCCGCTTCTTGAACAGCGAGCCGGCGCCCTCCAGCGGGAAGCCGTCCGCCTTCTGCGACGGCACCGCGGCGAAGAACGGCGAGATGACGCGGTCGTAGTTCCCGCGGCCGAGCAGCCGCGAGTAGTACGAGTAGACGGTCTCCCCCTCCTTCTTGCGGAAGATGCCGGCGGGGAAGTGCACCGCGGCCTCGAGCCAGCTCAGCTGGAGCAGGACCTTGGGCGGGGTGAGCCAGCGATAGGTCCCGTCGCGCAGCAGCCCGAAGCTGGCGCGGGCCGGGCCGCGCTGGACGATCTTTCCGGCCACGCCGCCGCCCACCGCGATGTCCAGGAACGCGCCGTAGCTGTTGTAGACGGTGTGCGCGCCCATCTCGAACCAGTAGCCGTCGGGGCGCCGCTCGGAGTGCAGGCAGCCGCCGACGCGCCGGTCGCGCTCCAGGACCAGCACCTGCTTGCCCGCCTGCCCGGCCTTCCAGGCGAACGCGAGCCCGCTGATGCCCGCGCCGACCACGATGACGTCTGCCATGTCGATGGACCTTCCGCTGCGTGACGTCCCCGCCGAGAGGACGAGGAAGCCTCGCAGAGAACGCCGCGACGCGCCAGAGGGCTTTTCGCCGGCCTCCCGCACGGCCGCGGGGCGCGCCCGCGCGGCGCTCCGCCGCGCTGGCCGGGGCCGTTCGATTGATCTAGAGATCCCGGATGCGCTTGCGGATCGGCTTCATCGGCCTCGGGACGATGGGCGAGCCCATCGCCAACAACCTGCGCCGCGCTGGCCACGAGCTCGCGGTCTGGAACCGCACGCCGGCCCGGGCGGATCACCTCGTGTCCAGGGGCGCGAAGCGCGCCGCCACGCCGCGCGAGTGCGCGAGCGGCAGGGACGCGGTGTTCACCTGCGTGTCCGACGAGCGCGCGCTCGACGCGGTCCTCGACGGGCCCGACGGCGTGCTCGCCGGGCTGCGCGAGGGCGACGTGCTGGTGGACCTCACCACCGCGGGCGTCACCTCCGCCCGCGCGGTCGCCGCCCGCGCGGACGCGCGGGGCGCGCGCTTCGTCGCCTGCCCGGTGCTCGGCTCGAAGACGGCCGCGGAGCAGGCGCAGGTCGTGCTGGTGGCGGGCGGCCCCGGTCCGGCCCGCGAGCGGCTCCGCCCGGCGCTCCACGCGATCTCGGCCCGGCTGTTCGAGCTTGACGACCCGGCGCAGGCCGCGCTGATGAAGCTGTGCGTGAACGCGGTCGGCGGCGCGATGATGACCGCGTTCGGCGAGGCGGTGGCGCTCGCCTCCGCGGGCGGCGTCGAGCCGTCGCGCCTGGTGGAGGTGCTGCAGGCGTCCGCCTTCCACTCGCCGCTCTACCTCATGAAGGGCGAGCTGGTGCAGAAGAAGGACTGGGCGCCGCGGTTCCGCATCGCGCTCGCGGAGAAGGACCAGCGCCTCGCGCAGGAGGCCGCGGCCGAGCTGGGCGCGCAGGTCCCGGTCAGCGAGGCGGTCCGCGAGCTGATGGCCGCCGCGACCGAGGCCGGCCGCGGGGACCAGGACGTCGCGGCGCTCGCCGACCTCTACCTGGAGTGGACGCGGAGGCGGTGACGCGGGTCGCGCCTACGGCGCACCTTCCGCCAGCGCGGGTCGCGTCGGTCCGGCGGGCTCGAGCGCCTCGGCCACGGCGCGGACCAGATCGTCGAGGTGGAAGGGCTTCCGCACGTACCCGGCCGCCGGCGCGATCCGCTCCACCTCGCGCGCCACCTCGTCGGGCGGCGACGCCGACACGAACAGCACCCGCGGGCACCGCTCGCCGAGCGCGGCGCGCAGCTCCTGGAACAGGGTGGCGCCGTCCATGCCGGGCATGCGGAAGTCGAGCAGCGCGAGGTCGGGCGGGTTCCGCCGCGCGAGGACGAGCGCCTCGGCGGCGTCGCAGGTCGACACCGCGACGTGTCCCATCCGGCGGAGCGCCAGCTCGATGGCGCGCCGCACGATGTCGGTGTCGTCCACGATGAGAACCTGCGCCACGGCGTCCTCCAGCCCCCTGCCGTTGGCGCGTTGCGTGCCGCGTGCCGGGCGCCGGCCCGTGTTTTCCGGAGGGATCCCAGGGCCGTCGCGCGACCCTGGGTCATTCGTTCCCGGGACAGCGGCCCCACCCCGCACGGTGCGTGCCGGACGCACCCGGCGCGTCAGCGGTAGCGCGCCAGCGTGCGACGCACCGTCTCGGCGAACGCGCGGCGCGCGGCGGCCGGCGCGACCACCTCGGCGCCGCCACCCAGCGAGAGCGCGAACCGGGTGGCCCAGTCGTTCCCGGCGCCGGCCACCTCCACCACGGCCCCGCCGCCCGGCGTCCGCTCCACCAGCGAGATGCCGGGACGCGACACCGCCCAGGGCGCCGCCTGCGCGCCGAGCCGGATCCGCACGGGCTCGCCGGCCGCCTCGGAGAACAGGCGGGCCCTGGCCAGCTCGGCCTCGGTGGGCGGCTCGAAGCGCTCCGGCAGCAAGGTGCACTCCCGGATCCGGTCGAGGCGGAAGGCGAGCGCCTTCCCCCGCTCGGCGTCGTGCCCGTACAGGTACCAGTGGCCGAAGCGCTGCGCGAGCGTGTACGGGCGCACGGTCCGGTCGGTCTCGGCGTCGCGCGAGGCGGAGTGGTAGGCGAGGCGCACCGCGCGCCGCTCGGCGATGGCGCGCTGGAGCCGGCCCAGCACCGAGTCCCGCGCCGGGGGGGCGCCGGCGTAGATGCGCTCCACCAGCTCGTCGAAGCTGGCGCGCCGGTCGCGGGGGACCGAGTCGCGGAGCGCCTTCACGGCGCGCTCGCGCCCCTCGCCGCCCAGCGCGGCCGCGGCCGCGGCGAGCGCGGCGGCTTCGCTCTCGGTGAACCGCGGCGGGCGCGAGAAGCTCTGGTGCAGCGCCACGTAGACGCGGTCGCCCTCGACGTAGAGGTCGAGGAAGTCGTCGGGGGCGAACGGGGGCGAGCCGACCTCGAGCAGGAAGTCGAGGTCCTCGAGCAGCTCCTTCTCGGTGCAGCCGCAGCGCCGCGCCAGGTCGCGCACCGGGATGCCCGGGTGGCGGACCGCGTAGGGCACGAGGAACAGCACGCGGCGGAGCCGGTCGCGCGGGTCGGCCTTCTTCGGCGCGGCGGGCGCGCGGGCGGAGGGACGGGGGGCGGCGCGCGCGGCACCGCGGGCCGGCTTCGCCGCCGGCGGCGCCTTGGCGGCCGCCGCCTTCGTGGGCGCCTTCGCCCGCGCCCCGGCGGGACGGCGCCGCGACCCGGCGGCGCTCACGCCAGCTCCTCCGCGAGCTGCTCGAGCACCGCCCGCGCGCGGTCGCGCAGCGCCTTCGGCGCGAGGAGCTCGGCCCCGTCGCCCAGCGCGAGCACGTGGCGCAGCAGCCCCTCGCCGTTGGTGGCGTCCACCTCCACCAGCGTGGCCGCGCCGTCCTCCCGCACGCGGGCGCGAGCGCCGAACGAGGCGAGCACCTCGGCCGAGACCGGCGGCTCGAGCCGCACCTTGCACCGCACCGGCGCGTGGACCGAGTACTCCCAGGCCTCGCGGGTGGCGTGATCGGCGAGCGAGAAGTCCTTGCGCGGCTGGAAGTCGGGGGTGCGCCGCGCGGACGGGTTCACCGTCAGCGACTCGATCCGGGACACGTGGAACGTGCGCAGGTCGCGGCGCAGGTGGCACCAGCCCACCAGGAACCAGGCCCCGCCGCGCTGGAACAGGCCGTACGGGTCCACGTCGCGCTCGGTCTGCTCGCGGCGCTCGGCGCCGAGGTAGGCGAGGTGCACGCGCTTCTTCAGCGCGATGGCGCGCGACAGCTCCTCCACGATGGGCCCGACCGCCGGCCCGGGGCCGTCGCCCTCGCCCAGCCGGCGGGCGGCGAACGCGGCCGCCTCGGAGGCACCCGGCGCCCGCGCCGCGAACGACAGCTTGTTGAGCGCGTGGGCGAGATCGCGAGCGTACGGGAAGGTGCCGGTGGCGAGCGCGGCGGAGCCGGCCAGGTACAGGAGCGCCAGGTCCTCGGGAGGGAGCTTCAGGTCCGGCAGGTAGAACTCGTCCCGGTCGATGAGGTAGCCGGCGGGGAGATCCTCGTCGCCGCTCGCGTAGCGCACCGGGATCCCGAGCTCGAGCAGGTCGGCCTTGTCGCGCTCGAACTTGCGGATCGCGGCCTCGCCCTTGCCGCCGTAGTCCTCGGGGAACTGCTCCTGGATCTCGCGCCAGGAGACCGGCTCGGCGGCCTTGAGGAGGAGCGCCGCGAGATCGAGGAGCCGCTGATCCTTCTGCATCGCGCGAGAACGTCGCAGAGCCCGCCCGGCCAGTCAATGTGCTAAACTGGCGGTTCCCCCGGGAGCGCGGGAGCGTGCTGATGGCAGGGCTGGGACTCGGTCCACCCGACTTCGCGCTGTTCGAGCTCGGCGATCCCGACGAGCGCGCCCGGGCCCTCGAGGAGGAGCTCCAGCCGAAGCTCCTCGCCCTGGGCGCCCAGTGCAGCTCGGGCCTCGCGCGCGTCGCCGGCAAGGAGCTGTTCGTCCACCCGGGGAAGCTGCCGCGCCGCCGCAACGCCGCGCCCGAGGAGGTGCTGGTCGCCTTCTCCGACAGCCCGAAGGGCTACCGTGGGCTCGCCTTCCTCGCCGTGGTCATGACCCGCGAGCACC
The DNA here is from genome assembly GCF_000022145.1 of Anaeromyxobacter dehalogenans 2CP-1. NCBI lineage: Bacteria > Pseudomonadati > Myxococcota > Myxococcia > Myxococcales > Anaeromyxobacteraceae > Anaeromyxobacter > Anaeromyxobacter dehalogenans. The sequence continues at coordinate 682,720 of NC_011891.1, read as the reverse complement.
TGCACGCCCGGGTGGGCGTGCGGGGCGACTCGCCGCGGCGCACCGGCATGCAGCGCGCGCTCGAGCGCGAGGCCACCAACCTGGCGCGCAAGGGGAAGCCGTTCCGGAAGCTCCGCGAGTTCCTGGACTGGAACCACGAGGAGTTGCCCGAGCTCGCCCCGGCCCACTCGACCGCGTTCTGGCTGGAGATGGGCGAGGCGCTCGCGCCCGGCGGCGCGGGCCTCGACCTCGGGATCGCGTGGACGCAGGAGGAGGCGCGGAGCATCGCGCTGGGCGACCTGCTGGGCGTGTTCCGCGATCTGGCGCCGTTGTACAAGGTTCTGGCCAACGCCGAATGAACGGATGGCGGGGCGTGCCGCCCCGCCGAGCAAAGCGCGTCGGGGCCCCACCCCTGGCTGCGCGGCTCCCGTGACCTCGCGCGCCCGCGCGCGCGGGCCCCGCGAGCGCGGCTGCGCCGCGCGGTGCCGCTGCCCTACGCCGCCGTCGAGCCGCCCGGCTCGCCCTCGCCGTCGCCCTCCGGCGCGGCGGGCGGCGTGGCCGCCTCGGCGCGGGCCGCCTCCTTCTGCGTCAGGCGCCGCTCCTCGCGCGCGGCCTGGCGCACGGCCTCGACCAGCTCGTCGTGATCCTTGCGCAGCGCCTCGTGGCGGCGGCGCAGCTCGGCGTACCGATCGCCGGCGAGCTCGAGCTCGCTCTTCTGGACGATGAAGACACGCTTCTCGGTCTCGAGCCGGCCCCGGACGTTCTTCACGTCCTTCTCCAGGTCGGCCACCCGCTTGCGCGCCTCGGCGAGCTTCGCCTCGGCCTTGTCGGCCCGGTCCTTCTCCGCCGCGAGGCGGCCGTCGTCGGCCGCCGGCGCGGCCGGGGCGGCGGGCCTCGGCGCGGGCACGACCGGCGCGGGCGCGGCGACCTCGACCGGCCGGGCCTCGAGCCGCTTCACCGCGGCGGCGGCCTTCTCGAGCTCCTTCTCCAGCGCGCGCGCGCGGGTGGCCTGGTGCTCGGCCTCGGCGCGGGCCTCGGCGAGCCGGGCGGCGAGCTTGTCGATCTCGACGCGGAGCGCCTGGGCGCCGCCGGCCTTCTTCGCCGCCTCCTGCTGCTCGAACGCCTTCTTCTTGGTGCGCTCCAGCTCCGCCTTCACGGCGGTGGCGTCGTCGCGCCGCTCCTTCGCCTCGGCGCGGGCGGCGCGCTCCGCCTTGCGGGCCGCCTCCAGCTCCTCGCCGCGCTTCACGTCCTCCGCGGCGCGCGCGGCCAGCGCGGCCCGGGCGGCGCTGGCGCTGCGGAAGGAGAGCACGGCGATGGCGATGCCGACGAGGGCGACGACGAGGGCGAGGCCGGTCATGGGGTGAAGGCTCCGGTGTGGGACTCCTTCACTACCCCAGGTGCTCGCGCCTGGGAAGCACCACGGCCATGCGAGCGGGCGCCCGGCGCGGCGCTTGCGGGTGGCGCGGGTTAGGAACGTTCCCGCCCGCCGCCGGGCCGGGCACGGTAGGATCGCCGGCTCCCCCATGCGACGCGTCGCCACCAAGATCTTCCTCACCTTCGCGGTCGCCCTGGCGGCGTTCGCGGCGGTGGCCGGGTTCGGTGTGGCGCGCCTCCACGATCTGCGGCGCGACCTGCGCACGCTGTCCTCCGGCTACATCCCGCTCACCCGGATCGCGGCGCAGCTCGACGTGAAGGACTGGGTCACCGCCCGCGCGCTGGAGGCGCGGGTGCTCGACCCCGCCGCCCGGCGGGCCTACCTCCCGGTGGCGAGGGCGCACTTCCCCGCGCTGGTGCGCGAGAAGATCGAGGAGGGCAAGCGCGTGGCCGCCGGCGCGCGGCTCAACGCCTCCGGCGACGACGCCCACTTCCTCGGCGACGTGCTCGCCCGGCTGGACGGCCTCGCCGCGCGATGGGCCGACTACGATCGCGAGGCGCGGGCGCTGCTCGACGCGCTGGAGGGCGGGGCGGGCCTGGGCCCGGGCGCGGCGGCGTTCGACGCGCGCGTGGCCGCGGTGCGGCAGCTGGAGAAGGGGCTCAGCCTGGACGTGAAGCTGCTGCAGGTCGCGCTCGAGACGCAGATCGCCGACCGCGTGCACGCCGCCGAGCGGACCGAGGGGAACACCGTCGCGCTGACGGTGATCTACTCCCTGCTCGCGCTGGCGGTGGGCGTCGGCGCGGCGGCCATCTCGCAGCGGCTGCTCGCGCCCATCCAGACCTTGACCGAGGGCGTGAAGGCGGTCGCGGCCGGCGACCTCACCCGCAAGGTGGAGGCGCGCGGCCGGGACGAGATCTCGGTGCTCGCGCACGAGTTCAACGCCATGGCGGCCTCGCTCGACCGGCAGCGCGCCGACCTGCTCCGGGCGGAGCGGCTGGCCGCGGTCGGCCGCATCTCGGCGCAGATCACGCACGAGATCCGGAACCCGCTGAACGCCATCGGCCTGAACGCCGAGCTGCTCGCCGAGGAGATCGCCGCCCTGCCCGCGCCGCCGGCCGAGGCGACCGGGCTGGTGTCCGCGATCTCGCGCGAGGTGGACCGGCTGAACGCGGTGACCGAGGAGTACCTCCGCTTCGCGCGCCTCCCGCGCCCGCAGCTCGAGCGCCACGACCTGAACGAGATCCTGGGCGGCCTGCTCGACTTCCTCGGGCCCGAGCTCGCCGCCGCGCGCGTGGCGGTGCACCGCGCCCTGGCGCCCGGCCTGCCCGGCGTGCGCTGCGACGAGGGGCAGCTCCGCGCGGTGTTCCTGAACCTCCTGCGGAACAGCCGCGAGGCGATGCCCGGAGGCGGGACCGTGACCGTGGTGACCCGCCGGGCGGACTCCGGCGCGGCCGTCGAGGCCGAGCTGGGGGACACCGGGGGGGGGATCCCCCCAGGTGACCTGACGCGGATCTTCGAGCCGTTCTACTCCACGAAGGAACGCGGCACCGGCCTGGGGCTCGCGTTCACCCAGCAGGTCGTCGAGGAGCACGGCGGGACCATCCGGTGCGAGAGCACCGTGGGCCGGGGAACGATCTTCACCCTCCGCTTCCCGGCGGTCCAGGACAGGGTGGAACACGAGGTGGGTGCAGCCACATGAGGCGGTCGAGCCGGCAGGTGCGGGTGAAGCAGCGCAAGGATGCGTCGGAGAAGCGGGGCGGCGCGTTCCGCGTGGCGCTGCCGCGCGCCCGGGTGGCGGCGCGCGTCCGGCGCGCGCAGGAGGACTGGGGGGAGGTGCACCGGGCCGTGCTGCCGAACGGCCTCCGGGTGCTCACCGCCCGCGCCCCCGGGCTGCACTCGGCCATGATCGCGCTCTACGTGCGCGCCGGCTCGCGCCACGAGACCGAGGCGCGCAACGGCGTCTCGCACTTCCTCGAGCACCTGTTCTTCCGCGGCTCGGTGGGCTACCCGGACACGGTGGCGATGAACGCCGAGGTGGAGGCCGCCGGCGGGAGCCTGAACGGGATCACCGCGCGCGACCACGGCTGCTACTACACGCCCATCCACCCCGAGGAGGTGGGCACCGGCCTGGCCGTGCTGGGCGACCTGATCCGGCGGCCGCTCCTCAAGGAGATGGACGTCGAGCGCGAGGTCATCCTCGAGGAGATCCTCGACGAGGTGGACGCGTCCGGCCGCGACATCGACCCGGACAACCTCTCGAAGAAGATCGTCTTCGGGCGCCACCCGCTCGGCTTCAAGATCGCCGGCACGCAGGAGATCGTGCGGCGGCTCCGCCCGCGCGACGTGCGCGTCCACCTCGAGCGCTTCTACACCGGCTCGAACCTGGTGCTGGCGGTGGCCGGGCCGGTGCGGCCGGACCAGGTGGCGGACCTCGCCGAGCGGCACCTGGGCCGGCTCCCGCGCGGACAGCTGAGCGTGGATGTCCCGGCGCCGGGCTGGCCGGAGGGGCCGCGGCTCGAGATGGTGGAGCACGACGACGCGCAGGCGGAGTTCTCGCTGTCCTTCCCCTGCCCGCCCGAGCGCCACCCCGACTACCCGGCCCACATGTGCCTGCGCCGGATCCTCGACGACGGGCTCTCCTCGCGGCTGCCGTTCGAGATCGTGGAGCGGCGCGGCCTCGCCTACTCGCTGCACGCCGGCATCGACACGTTCGCCGACGCCGGCATGACGGTCATCGACGGCGCCTGCGCGCCCGCCAAGCTGCCGCGGGTCATCGAGGAGGTCCTGCGCGTGCTCGGCGGGCTGGCCGAGCGCCCGGTGCCGGAGGAGGAGCTGCTCCGCGTCCAGCGGCGCCACCGCATGACGCTCGCCTTCTCGCTCGACTCCGCGGCCGACCTGGCCGGCTGGTACGGCGCCGGCGAGGTCCTGTCCGCGCCGGAGGGCTTCGAGGAGCGCTGCCGGCGCGTGGAGCAGGTGACCGCGGCCGACCTGCTGCGCGTGTCGCGCGAGACCTTCCGCCGCCGCAACCTGGTCGCGGTGGTGGTCGGGCCGTCGCGGCGCCGCGAGCGCGCGGCGGTGGAGCGCGTGGTCCACGGCACCGACGCCCTGCCGCGCTAGGCAGCGCGGGTGCGGCGCCTCCCGCGCAGGCGCGCCATTCACCCTGCGTGCCGCCCGCGAGGGCCGGCGGCGCGATCCGCTTGACCTGCGTCAGCGAGGCCCTTCCGCCCGCTGCCGCACGACCTTACCGTGGACGTGGCTCCGGGGGCCCGCCATGGCTTTGCACTGGACGAGCGTGCTGTCGATCGGCGTCCCCGAGCTGGACGCCGATCACCAGGAGATGTTCGCGCGGATGGACCGGCTGCACGACGCGATCCTCGCGGGCGATCGCTCGGAGGTCTCGCGCATGATCGCGTTCCTGCGCGAGCACGCGGTCCGGCACCTGGCCGCCGAGGAGACGATGATGCTCGCGATCGGCTACCCGGAGCGCGAGCATCACCTCCGGGAGCACGAGGCGTTCCTCGCGACGGTGCGGGAGCTGACGCGGCGGCACGACGCGAACGGCCCGACCGCGGTGCTGGTGCACGACGTGGAGCGCGCGGTGACGAGCTGGATCGAGGGCCACCTCGCGACGCACGACGTGGCGCTGGGCGCGTTCGCGCGCGAGCACCAGCGTCGCGGCCAGGTGGGCGAGCGCACGCCCGCCTAGGCGCCTGGCGCAGCGCGGTACGCAGCGGCGCACCGCGCGGAAGGGTGCGACCGGGGTGCGTCCGGCCGGCGGGCTTCATGCTAGGCTCGACGCTCCATGGCGGACTTCGTCATCCGCGCCGTCGAGCGCCTCCGGGAGGACCCCGGCTTCAGCCGCAACCGCTACTTCGTGGCGCTCTCGTCGCCCGAGGGGAAGCGGGCGCTGCGCATCCACCGGCACCTGCGCTCGCTCGAGCACGACCTCTCCGACGGCGCGACCGCCACGGTGGCACACGACGCCGAGCGGGTGCGCCTCACGCTGCGCGGGAAGCGCGGCGCCCGCACCGCCTGGCTGACGCGCGCCGAGTACCGGCTGCTGCTCACCAGCCCGGTGGCCCGCGCCGCGCTCGCGGCGGGCGGGCTGGATCCCGGCTAGCGCCGCCGTTCGCGCCGCTCGCCGGGCTCAGACCTCGATGGAGCCGGACAGGTACTCGGCGGCCCGGCCGGCGACGCGCACCTTTCCGGCGTCCGGCTGGTCCTCGCACGCGAGCCGGCCGCCGCGCCGCGAGACCTGCAGCGCCTCCAGCGTCCGACGGCCGAGCCGGTCCGCCCAGTAGGGCACCAGCGTGCAGTGCGCCGAGCCGGTGACCGGGTCCTCGGGGATGCCGACCTGCGGGGCGAAGTAGCGCGAGACGAAGTCCACCCCGGGCGTGCTCGCCGGCGCGGTGACCACGATGCCGTGGCCGGGCAGCTCCGCCACGGCCGAGAGGTCCGGCCGGAGCGCGCGCACCTCGTCCTCCGTCGGGAGCACCGCGACGTAGTCGCGGCCGAGCAGCGTCGCGTCCGGCGCGCGGCCGCCGAGGGCCCGCACCAGCGCGGGCGGCGGCCCGGCCGGCGCCGGCGGACGGCGGGGCAGCGAGAGGGCGATGCGGCCGGCGCCGTCGCGCGTGACCGTGAGCGTGCCGGCCTGCGTCCGGAACGCGACGGCGTCGCGCCCGCGGGCCAGGTGCTCGAAGACCACGTGCGCCGAGGCGAGCGTCGCGTGCCCGCACAGCTCGACCTCGACCTCGGGCGTGAACCAGCGCAGGTGCCAGCCCTCGCCCTCCGGGACCAGGAACGCGGTCTCGGAGAGCGCGTTCTCGGCGGCGATGGCGAGCAGCGTGGCGTCGGGCAGCCAGGCGTCGAGGGGGCAGACCGCGGCGGGGTTGCCGGTGAAGACGCCGCCGGTGACGAAGGCGTCCACCTGCCAGATCGGGATGCGCATGCGGCCGTTCTACACGAGCGGCGTGCGCGCGCCAGCGCCCGCGAGGAGCGCGCGCAGCCCCTCGGCCGCGTCGCTGCCCTCGAACGCGAAGCCGCCCGGCGCCTCGCGCAGCACCTCCGGCACGCGCGCCTCCGAGGGCCCGCACACCACCACCGGCAGCCGCTGCACCTTCACCAGCTCCTCCAGCAGCGGGTCGATCCCGTCGGCGGGCAGGAGCACCAGCGCGCCCACCGCGCCGGCCGCGAACGGCCGCCACAGCGGCATGAGCGCGCGATCGCCCGGCAGCTCGGCCAGGTCCACCCGCACCCCATCCGCCAGCGTGACGCGCCCCACCGTCCCGAAGCCACCGGTGGGCGGCTCCGGCTCGGGACGGAACCCCGGCACCGCCTGGAAGCGCGAGAGCGCGGCGCGGCGCGCCAGCGGCCCGCCGCCGGCCACCACGACCTTGCCGACGGTCTGCGGTCCGGAGGAGCGGCCGCGGGCGATGCGGGCGCGGAGCGCGTGCAGCTCGTGCGGCGCGAGGAGCTGGCCGCGCGGCTCCGGGGCGAGCGCCTCGCGCCGGCGGGCGTAGCCGTGCTCGAGCAGCGCGCCCACCGCGCGCATCGCCTCGAGGTCGGTGGCGCGGCAGCGGTCGAGCAGCTCCTGGAACGGGCGCGCCGCGCCGGACTGCAGCAGGCCCAGCACCTCCTCGGTGACCGGGTGCAGGCCGGCCGGGATCTCGCTGGGATGCACCGCCAGCTCGACGCCGTCCTCGGGCGCGGGCAGCTCCGGGAGCAGCCGCGCCACCTCGTCGGCCTGGCGCAGCCCCTCCAGCACCAGCTCCTCCACGCGCCGGTCGATCCGCTGCGCCGCGGGCGGCAGGCCGGGCAGGAACGCGAACTGGCCTTCACGGTGCGTGAGCAGGCGATACAGCGCCTTCTCTCCGACCACCGTCCCCATGGCCGCGTCCACCACCCGCCCCTCGGCGAGCGCGATGGAGGCGCGGTCACCCTCCCGCTCGACCGTGAGCGTGCCGGACTTCTTGTTCACCGAGAGGATCTGCAGCAGGTCCACGAGCGGGATCTGCGCCAGGTTGCCCTCGATCTCGCGCCCGTCGCCGGAGACCGCCCGCGACGCCTCGGCGCGGCGGAACACCTGCTCCACCCGCGCCAGCACCTCGTCCAGGTTGAACGGCTTGCGCAGGTAGAGCCCGAGCCGCGAGCGGTCCGGGTCGGACGAGACGCCGGTGATCACGACCGGGATCCGCTCGGTGCGCGGGTTGGTGCGCAGGATGCGGACGAAGCTTCGTGCGTCGAGCAGCGGGCAGTCCTCGTCGAGCAGGATGAGGTCGGGGAAGCGGAGGATGGCGGCCTGGAGCGCGCGCGAGCCGTCGCGGGCCGCGTGCACCTGGTAGCCGCGCTGGCGGAGCACCGGCGCCAGCGCCCGAACGGTGGCCGGGTCGGGGTCGGCGACGAGGATCTTGCGGACGGTGGCCATTCGCGCGGTCGCTCAGATCGGCTGGAGGTCGTACGCGGTCTGCAGCTTCGAGACCAGCGCGTCCACCAGCGGCATGTCGGAGGTGTGGAAGGTCCGGCCGTCCGGGCCGGCGAGCAGCGCGTACGCGGAGCGCTCGGAGAGGAACAGCAGGAACTCGTGGCCGGCGAAGCGCTGGTCGCCGTCCACGTACACCTCGGTGACGAGCGGGTGCGGCGCCGCCTCGGCGTCGGTGCCGCGCGGGCCGAGCAGGTACACGCGGGCGGAGGGATCGCCGGCGCGCGCGGCCGGGTCCCCGGGGGGCAGCGCCGCCCGGACCGGCGACGCGGCGAGCGCGGTGCGCAGCCCCACGTAGAGCAGGCCACGGGCGCGCGGGTCGCGCGCGATCTCGCGGGCCGCCTCGCGCTGCGCGGCCGCGAACAGCTCCGCGTCCGGCTGCAGCCGCGCGCTGGCCGAGCTGTCCGGCAGGCGCGCGGAGCCGGAGAGCAGCACGTCGGTCAGCTCCCAGAACGCGCCCGGCTCGAGGTCGCCGAGGTGCAGGCGGCGCAGCAGCGACCCGCGCTGGTCCTGCACGCGGTCGCGCGCCCAGTGGAGCAGCTCGTCGAAGTCCTCCCCGTCCTTCGGGAAGCTGGCGGCGCCGATCGAGAGGAGCACCGGCACGCGCTCCTCCATGGTCCGGACCGACGCCTCGCGCCGGACCTCCTCGGTGGCGCGGCGCACGAACATGAGCGCGCCGAAGTAGTCGGTCTCGGGGAGCAGCACGTAGTACTCGCTCTCCGAGACCTTCGCGAGGATGTCCGCGTCGCGGACCGCCCGCCCCACCGCCGCCACCAGGTCGCGCATCAGCCGCCGGAACGGCTCGCGCCCCGCCTCCTTGCGGAGCTGCTCGACGTTGTCCACCGAGAGCACCACCAGCGAGAACGCCCGGCCGTAGCGGCGCGCCTTGTAGAACTCCTTGCCGGCGTAGTCGACGAAGTAGGAGAGGTTGTACGCGCCGGTCTCGCGGTCGCGCAGCCCCACCCGCTCCACCGCCTGGAAGCGGCGCGCGTTCTTCACCGCGATGGCGGTGAAGTCGGCCACCACCAGCGCGGCCGCGTGCTCGTCACGGCCGAAGCGCCCGCGGGCGCGGTCGGAGAGCAGCGCCAGGCCGAGCGGCTCGTCGTCGGCCACGAGCGGCACCAGGAACGCCTCGCCGCCCCAGCCGTCCGGCGCCAGGAACGGCGCGCCGCCGCGCAGCGCGTCGGCGAACGCGGGATCGCGCGGGTCCACCCGGACCGGCAGCGCCGCCCGATCGACGAGGCCGCGATAGCCGCGCAGCGCGAGCTGACCCTTCTCGTCGGCCACCCACAGCGCCGCGCCCTGGGCGTCGGTGGTGCGCGCCAGCACGGAGAGCGCCAGGTCCACCAGCCGCTCGCCGTCGAGCGTGGCGAGGATCTGCAGGCCCTGGCGGTAGAGCGCCTGGGCCTTCACGAACTCGAGGTTCTCGGTGAGGAGCTGGCTGTGCTCGCGGCGGAGCCGCACCCGCCCGAGCACCCGCTCCGCCACGCGGAGCAGCTCGCCGGGCTCGAGCGGCTTCGTCAGGAAGTCGGAGCAGCCGGCCTTCATCGACTCGACCGCGAGCTTCACGTCCTCGCGCCCGGTGACCGCCACCACCTCCAGCTCCGGGTCGCGCCGCCGCGCCTCGCGGATGAGCCCCAGGCCGTCGAGGCCCGGCATCACCATGTCGGTGAGCAGGAGATCCACCCGCTCGGCGGCGAGCACCTCCAGCGCCTCCTCCGCCGAGGACGAGGTGCGGACCGCGTGGCCGGCGCCGGTCAGCACGTCGCGGAACAGCTCCTGGAAGAACCGCTCGTCGTCGACGACCAGGATCCGCCCGTTCGCCATCTAGAGGTCCGTCTCGCCGGTGAAGGCGCGCTCGGCCGGGCCGCGCATGGTGACGCCGACGAGATCGGGGGCCACGGTGATGGCGAGCGCGCCGCCCGGCAGCCGGACCTCCACCGGCGCGCCGGCGCGGGCGAGGCCGCGCGAGACCGCGGCCACCGCCGCGGCGCAGGCCCCGGTGCCGCAGGCGTCGGTCAGCCCCGCGCCGCGCTCCCAGACCACCAGGTCGATGCCCGACGGGCCGGGCCGGGCGAAGCCGACGTTCACGCCGCCCGGCACCAGCCGCTCGAGCGCGGGTCCGACCGCGAGCGCCCGCGCCCGCTCCGGCGCGTCGAACAGCACCGCGTGCGGGTTGCCCATCGACACGCGCAGCGCCCGGAGCGCCTCGCCGCCCACCCGGAACTCCTGCTCGCCCTCGAGCCGCGCCGGGCCCATCTCCACCGAGACCGCCTCCACCGCGCCGCCCGGGCCGCGGTGGATGGTGCAGCGCTTCGGCCCGGAGTCGGTGTCGACGACGAGGTCGCCGTCGAGGCCGCGCGTGTCGGCGAGGTGCCGGGCCACGCAGCGGATGCCGTTCCCGCACATGGCGGCCACCGAGCCGTCGGAGTTGAAGATGTGCATGGTGGCGGTGGCGCCGGCGGTGCGCGGCGGCAGGACGGTGAGCACGCCGTCGGCGCCCACGCCGCGGCGGCGGTCGCAGATCCGCCGGGCGCGCGCGGCGTCCATGAGCGGCCCGTCCACCACCACGAAGTCGTTCCCGAGGCCGTGATACTTCACGAAGGGCAGCGGCACGCGGCGCATCATATACCGGCGGCGCGCCCCGCGCTCCGGGTGCGCCGGGAGCGCTCCGGGGCGCCGCGAGGCGATACCGGCAGCGGGGCCGCCCGGGCAACGACGGCCGCCCGGCCGGCGCCCGCGCGCGGGCTGGCGGCGCGGCCGTCCGCGGGGTAACCCTGGGACCGTGACCACCGCGCAGGCGTTCCAGCCCGAGCTCCTCCTCGCCGGCGGCTCCCTCCACGAGGGGGCCGCGCTCTCGGTCAAGGACGGCGTCGTCGCCGCCATCGGGCCGCCGCTGCCCGGGTTCCAGCGCGTCCCGCTCCCCGGGCGCATCCTGGTCCCCGGCTTCGTGTCCGCCCACGGCCACTCCTTCCAGCGCGCGCTGCGCGGCCGCACCGAGGCGCGCGCGGGCGCCGGCGGGCGGAGCGACTTCTGGGGGTGGCGCTCGGCCATGTACGCCGCCGCGCGCCGGCTCGACCCCGACCTGCTCGAGGCGGTGGCCCGCCTCGCGTTCTTCGAGCTGGCCCGGGCCGGCGTCACCTGCGCCGGCGAGTTCCACTACCTGCACCTCGACCCCGACGGCCGGCCCTACGCCGATCCCGCCGAGCTCGAGCTGCGCGTGGTCCGCGCCGCCCGCGCGGTGGGCCTGCGCATCGTGCTGCTCCGCGCCGCGTACGCGCGCGCCGGCGCCGGGACCGAGCCGGATCCGGCGCAGCGCCGCTTCGTGGAGCCGTCGCCGGAGGTGTTCCTGGAGCGGCTCGAGCACCTCGCCCGCCAGCTCCGCAACGACGACGGCGTCCGGGTCGGCATCGCGCCGCACAGCGTCCGGGCCTGCCCGCCGGCCTGGCTCTCGGCGCTCGCCGGCGCGGCCCGGGCGCGCGACCTGCCGCTGCACGTGCACGCCGCCGAGCAGCCGGCCGAGGTCGCGGCCTGCCGGGCCGAGCACGGCAGGAGCCCGGTGCAGCTCCTCGCCGACGCCGGCGCGCTCGAGGCCCGCACCACGCTCGTGCACGCGATCCACCTCGACGACGCCGACGTCGCGGCCATCGGCCGCGCCGGCGCCACCGTCTGCGCCTGCCCGCTGACCGAGCGCAACCTGGGCGACGGGGTGGTCCCGGCCGACCGGCTGGTGGCGGCGGGGGCGCGCCTGGCGCTCGGGGTGGACGCGCACGCCGAGGCCGACCCGCTCGGCGAGGCCCGGGCGCTCGAGCTGCAGCTCCGGCTGGTGCGCGGCGAGCGGGCGGTGCTGGACGGGCCGCCGGGCACGCTCGCGGCGCGGCTCTTCGACGCGGCCACGGCCGGCGGGATGGCGTCGCTCGGGCTCGAGGGCGGGCGGCTCGCGGTGGGCGAGCCGGCCGACTTCGTGCTCGTGGACGTGGACGACCCTTCCATCGCCGGGGGCGAGCGGGACGCGCTGCTGCCCTCGCTCGTGTTCGGCGCGCAGCCCGGGGCGGTGCGGAGCACGTTCGTGGCAGGGGAGCCGGTGGTCGAGGACGGGTGGGCGCCGCCGGGGCGACCCACCGGCGCGGAGCTGCTGAAGGACTTCCGCGCCGCCATGCGCGCCCTGTGGGGCGGCGCGTGATAGAGAAGCAGCGCGGCGGCGCGGCCTCGCGTAGGCTCGGGAGCGCATGGATCTCGTCCCGCTGCTCCGGTCCCTGGTCGCGCTCGACACGACCTCCGCCCGCACCAACCTGCCCGCGCTCGACCTGCTCGAGCGCGAGGCGCACGCCGCCGGCTTCGTCACCCGCCGCCAGCGCTGGACCGACGCCGCCGGGGTCGAGAAGGGCAACCTCGTCTGCCGCCGCGGGCCCGACGTGCCGGGCGGGCTCGCGCTGGTGGGGCACACCGACTGCGTGCCGTTCGACCCCGAGTGGAAGGAGGCGCTCTCGGGCGAGGTGGTGGACGGCCGGCTCGTCGGCCGCGGCTCCGCCGACACGAAGGCGTTCCTCGCCGCCGCGCTCACCGCGGCGCGCGCCGCCCGGCCCGGGCGCCTCCCGCTCACGCTGGTGTTCACCGCCGACGAGGAGATCGGCTGCCTGGGCGCGAAGAAGCTGCTCGCCGAGGGCGCGCTCCACCCGGCCCACGCCATCGTGGGCGAGCCCACCCGGCTCACGCCCATCCGCGCGCACAAGGGCTACTGCGCGGTGGAGGTGGTGGTGAGCGGGATCGAGGGGCACAGCGCGTACCCCGAGGTCGGCGCCTCCGCCATCCACCACGTGGGCCGGCTCTGGCCGGAGCTCGAGGCCATCGGCGCGGACCTGACCCGCGAGACCGACCAGGCGTTCTCGCCGCCGTACACCACCTGGAACGTGGGCGTCATCCGCGGCGGCAAGGCCCGCAACATCATCGCCGGAGAGTGCCGCTTCACGTTCGAGTGGCGGCCGCTCCCCGGGCACGATCCCAGGCGCGCGCTGCGCCTGCTCGAGGACGCCTGCGCGCGGCTGGCGGCGGCGAGCGGCGGCAAGGTCGCGGTGAAGGTGATCCCGCTCCGCACCGACGCGGCCGCGGTGACGCCGCCCGGCGCGGAGATCGTCCGCTTCCTCGAGGCGGAGAGCGGGAACGAGGCCGCCACGGTGCCGTTCGGCACCGAGCTGCCCGAGCTCATCGGCATGGGCGCCGAGGCGTGCGTGTTCGGGCCGGGCGACATCCGCGAGGCGCACCGCACCGGTGAGTCGGTGCCGCTCGACCAGGTCGAGCGGGCGGTGACGATCCTCGGGAACGCCATCGCGCGCTTCTGCGCGTGACGGCGCCCTGCGGCGCGCCCGCCTCAGGGCACGATCAGCGCCGCCGCGTCGAGGTCGAGCTTCACCCGCTCGATGGACTTCGCCACCACGTCGCGGTGGTGGCGCAGCACCGCCAGCGCCCCGTCGATCCGCTCGCGCGGCGCGCCGCCCGCGAACGCGGCCTCGATGAGCCGCTCCTCCTCGGCGTCGGCGTGCGCGAGGAGCAGGCCCACCGCCTCCTCGCGGCGCCGCTCCATCACCAGCCGCGCCTCGCGCTCCGCGGCCGCGCGGGCCGCCTCCAGCGCGGCCGGCGGCGGCGCGCCCACCCGCGCGTCCTGCACGTCGTCGATCTCGTCCTCGAGCCGGTGCGCGGCGCCGGGCAGCACCCGGTTCCCCGCCTCCAGGTCCACCACCACCGCGATGGGCGAGAGGTCGAGGTAGCGCGACGCCTGCCGCGAGGCGACCCGCGCGCCCGGCGCCACGTCGGCGGCGGTGGCGAGGCGCGGCTCGAAGCGCGCGTACAGGCCGCCCCGGCGCGGCGCCCACTCCCGCTTCACCGCCGCGCTCCGCCCCGCGTCGCCGTCGCGCACCAGCCCGAGCAGCGCCTCCACCAGCTTGTGGCCGGTCGCGTACCAGTGCAGCTCGTCGCGGGCCACCGCCGTCTCGCGCCAGAAGCTCCCCACGAACGTCTCCGGCTCGTCGGGGATCTGCATCCCCGGCAGCGCCTCGATGCGCATGCCCGAGCCGAGCGTGAACGACACCTCGAACGGCTGGACGTTCTGGTCGGTGTCCACGTCCATGCCGACACGGCGCCCCACGTCGGCGCAGACGTCCTCCAGCTCCTCCTCCAGCCAGCGCGAGAGCGTGATGAGCGACTGCTCCAGCGCGGCCCCCGCTCCGTCGCCGCCGTCGATGCCCTCGGGCGCGTCCTCGCCCATGCGCTCGAACGCGCCGCGTACGAGGCGGCCCAGCTCGGGCAGCGACGCGGAGCGGATGTCGAGGAGCGGATCGCCCTCGTGCTGCGCCTTGCGGGCGGCGGCGACGCGCTTCGCGAGGTCCTTCCGGAACGCGTCGCGGGTGCGGTCGGAGCGCTTGCGCTGCAGCGCCGCCAGCTCCTCCGGCAGCGAGGCCAGCACCGCGTCCAGGCCGCCCACCGGCTCGTCGAAGATGCCGATCTCCTTCTCGTACAGGTCGGCCAGGAACGCCTCGTCGCCCGGCTCCACCGGCACGTGGATCTCGACCGGCCGCGTCTGGCCCAGCCGGTCGAGCCGCCCGATGCGCTGCTCGAGCACGAGCGGCGACGCCGGCAGGTCGGCGCACACGAGGTGGTGCGCGAACTGGAAGTTGCGCCCCTCGCCGCCGGACTCGCCGGAGAGCAGCAACATGGGGCCCTCCGGATCGCGGAAGCGGGCCACCAGCCGGTCGCGCGCCTCGAGCGAGGGCGCGTCGTCGTAGAGCAGCGCCTCCAGCCCCGCCTCGGCGAGCCCGCCCTGCAGCCCGCGCAGCGCCTCGAGGTCGCCGCCGAACACGAGCACCTTCTCGCCCCCGCGCGCGAGCCCGGCGCAGAGGTCCACCAGCGCCTTCGGCTTCTCGCCCTCGCCCACGTCCACGCGGCGGAGCACGCGGGAGGTGAACGCGCCCACCTTCACGCGGCGGTTGCGGATGAGCCGGGCGGACAGGCCGTAGCGCTCGGCGAGGTGCGCGAGCAGCGCGGCGCGGTCGAGCGCCGGCGGCGCCTTCGAGAACACCGGGTCGTCCGGCGCCAGCGCGCGCAGCCGCTCCGCCGCCGCGGCGAGGTCGCCGCCGGCGAGGAGCTCGCGGGCCACCTGCGCGTAGGCCTCGTGCTGCTCCAGGCGGGCGAGGAAGTCGTCGAGCGAGGTGGAGGGGACCGGCTCGACCAGGGAGAGCAGGCGGAAGTACTCGCGCGGATCCAGGCGGACCGGCGTGGCGGTGAGCAGCAGCACGCCGAAGGAGGCGCGGCAGATCGGCGCGACCCGGTCGTGCAGCGCGTCCTCGGCGAGGTGGTGGGCCTCGTCCACCACCACGAGGTCGAGCGGCAGGTCCGCCGCGGCCTCGGACAGGTCCGGGTCGGCGCGGAGCGCCTCGAAGGAGACGATCGCGTGCGGCGAGCGGGCGAGCGCCGCCTCCGGGCCGCCCAGCGCCTCGATCCGCTCCGGGGTGAGGAGCGCGAACAGCGCGTTGAACTTGTGGAACAGCTCCGCCAGCCACTGGAACGCGAGGTGCTCCGGGACGACCACCAGCACGCGCTCGGCGAGGCCGAGCTGCCGCATGCCCGCGAACACCAGGCCCGCCTCGACCGTCTTGCCCAGGCCCACCTCGTCCGCCAGGACGAAGCGCGGCATGCGATCGGACAGGATGCGCCCCGCCGCGCCCACCTGGTGCGGCAGGACGTGCACGCGCGAGGAGAGCAGCGCGCCGAGCGAGTCCGCGCGGCGCAGCGCCTCCAGGCGGTTCACGCGGGTGCGGAGCGCGAACGCCGAGGCCGTCGCCGGCTGGGCCGAGCCCAGCGCCTCGATCGGTCCCGAGGCCACCTGCTCGATCGGCGTGTCCGCCGGGACCTCGACCAGCGCCTGATCGCGGCCCGAGACCACCGTGATGCCCTCGCGGCCCGCGAACCGGACCGCCAGGCGGCGGCCCTCGTCGGCGACCTGCACCACCACCCCCACGCCCCATGCCCGCTGGGCGCGGTGGACCACCTTCATCCCTGCTTTCCAGGCCATCGCGCGCCCCTTACCATCGGCACCCAGGCCGGTCCAGCAAGACCGTCGCCCGACCGATCCCCCCGACCGGACGGCTGGTTCGGTCCGGGCCCTCCCGTGAGAGAGCCCGTTGACACCGCCGGCGGGTCAAGCTAGAAACCCCACGCTTTCGCGCCTTGGGCGGATAGCTCAGGGGTAGAGCGTCGCCCTTACAAGGCGAGGGTCACAGGTTCGAAGCCTGTTCCGCCCACCAGTTCTTGGGGAGTTAGTTAAGTCGGTTATAACGCCGGCCTGTCACGCCGGAGGCCACGGGTTCGAGTCCCGTACTCCCCGCCACTCCACGAGGCCGGGACCCTGAGCAAGGGTCCCGGCCTTCGTCTTTTTCGGCGGTCGGTGATCGGCGCTCCCGGGTCGCACCTCCGGACGCGAACAGGCTCGCATCCCCGTCCGCGCGACCCGCCTTCCCTTCCCCCGCTCGCCCCGAGCCCTTCGGCAGGCTCAGGGCGCGTGAATCCATCCCCGGACCGAGCCAGGCGGTCGAGCCGCGAGCAGCGCGAGGCGCGACGACCGAGCATGCCCGTCGGCATGTGAGGGAGGAGCAACGACGCGATGCGACGCGGATCGGCCGCCGCGGCGACGGGAGGGGATGGGTTCACGTGCTCTTCAGGGCAGGCGGAGTCGAGGGGCGCACGGGCGACACGGCCGATTCGAAACCCTGACCCGCGGCGCCCGTTGGTCAAGGTTCCGCACGAAACCTTGACTAAGGCTTCGCGCTGGTCAAGGTTTCTGAAGATGGCCCGCTACGAGACCCGCTCCTGGCCCGCCGACCCGTCCGCCCCCGGCGGACGCGCGGAGCGGCGTGCGTTCCGCTACCGCGTGTTCTTTCCGGACCCCATCGCCAAGCTCCAGCCCGCCCTGCCGTCCGGCGTCGCGGCAGCCGTGTCGGTCTCCGAGCGCGCCGTCGATGCGCTGAACCGCGACCCGCCGCGCCTGGCCAGCCTGGAGGTGCTCGCCCGCCGGCTCCTCCGGGCCGAGTCCGTCGCGTCCTCCCGGATCGAAGGTCTGGTCCTGTCGCAGCGGCGCCTCGCGCGCGCCGAGGCCGAGGCACCCGACGCCCGCGACGAGACCGCCCGATCCGTCCTCGGAAACGTCGCCGCCATGGAGCACGCGGTCGCGCTCGGCGCCGCGGCGAAACCCCTTCGGCTGCATGATCTGCTCGAGATCCACCGCCACTTGATGCTGGCGACCAATACACCCGAGATCGCCGGCAGGATCCGCGACCGCCAGAACTGGATCGGCGGCAACGCGTTCAATCCCGGACGCGCCGATTTCGTCCCGCCAGCGCCCGAGCGGGTGAAGGCGCTGATGGAGGACCTGGTCGCGTTCATGAACCGCACGGACCTCCCGCCCGTGGTCCAGGCAGCCATCGCCCACGCGCAGTTCGAGACCATCCACCCGTTCGCCGACGGCAACGGCCGCGTCGGCCGCGCGCTCATCCACGTCATGCTGCGCCGGCGCGGCCTCGCGCCGCGCTACGTTCCGCCCGTCAGCCTCGTCCTCGCTGCCGACGCGAAGGCGTACATCGGCGGGCTGACCGCGTTCCGCGAGGACCGGCCCGCCGACTGGATCCTCTCGTTCGCCGAGGCCATCGAGCGGGCCTCCGCGAAGGCCAGCGACCTCGCGCTACGCCTTGCAGAGCTTCAGGAACGCTGGCGAGAGCGTGCCGGTCGCCCGCGCCGCCATTCCAGCGCCGAGGCGCTCATCGTCGAGCTCCCCGCCCACCCCATCGTCACCGTCGCGACCGCCCAGAAGTTCCTCGACCGCTCCAAGCAGGCCGTGAACGAGGCCATCGCCACGCTCGCCGAGAAGGGCATCCTCCACGCGATCACCCTCGCGAAGCGGAACCGAGCCTGGGAAGCCCGCGACCTTTTCGACCTCATCAACGACTTCGAACACGACCTCGCGATCCCGACCGACGACGACGAGCCCTCCCGGCCGTCACCCCGCCGGAAGACGACCTCCAAGACCTGACCGTCCTCGGTGTACCAAGACATCGCTGACGGAAATCGTCTCAGGACATCGCTGACAGGTCGGCCTGCCGCCGGGGCTCACGGTTCCGGTTCGTCGCCCGCTTCCGGCTCCATCTGCGGGGCGCCGACGACTCGCGTTTCTCCGTCCACCTTGTGCAGCTCGACGACCTTCGCGCCGCGGGACGCGAGCGCGTCCGCGAGCGACCTGGCGTGCGTCGTGATCCAGAGCTGCGTCTTGCGAGGCATGGCAGACATCAGGTCTGCGAGCGCGGGGAGGACGCTCTCGTGAAGGCTCGTCTCGGGCTCGTTCAGGGCCAGGAGCGGTGGTGGCCGTGGCGACAGCAGGGCGGCCGCCAGGCAGAGGTAGCGGAGGGTGCCGTCGGACAGCTCGCGGGCGTCCAGCGGCCGCCGCAGGCCTGGGGTCTCGACGCGAACGAGGGTGCCGTCCGCGACATCGAGGCGGGCGCCCGGCATCAAGCGGTCCACGGCGGCCGCGAGCGCCCGTTCGTCGCCGATCTCCTGGATCGTTCGAAGTGAAGCGGCCAGATCACGCCCGTCATGCGCCAGGACGGGTGTGCTCACCGCCACCTGCGACTGCCGGATGGGCGAGCCTTCGTCGGTGCGGAACTGATGATAGAACCGCCACGCCAGCAGAGCTTCCCTGACCGCGAAGAGCGACGGATATCGCTGCGGCTCGGACAGCCGCGCGAGCGCTGATTCCGATGCCCAGAGCTCGAAGGCATGCGTCACGGGACGACCGTCGGCGTCCCGCAGCTTTGCCGACCGCTTCGACCGATCGAGCAAGAGCGCGCCGTCGAAGCGTATCCGCTCTTCCTTCACGAGAGGATCGGTAGGGAACACCGCCTCCGACGGCGTCGGGAGGCCGAGGGCCAGCTCGTACGTGAACTCGTCGATCGTCGCGCCCACCCGCAGGCGGATGGCTCCCTTCTTCCTTGCACCGGCCCAGAGGACGGACGGCATCCCGCCGGAGTCCGCAACCGTCCGTGCGAGCGTGCCTGACGCCGCGGCCTTGAGCAGACGGAGCGCCTGGTAGAGATTCGTCTTCCCCGTTCCGTTCGCGCCGAGCACGACGGTAACGGGCGCGAGGCGAAGTCTCACCGCGCGCACGGACCGGAACCCTTCGATGTGGATGTCGGTCAGCATGGGCCCCCGCCGGCGTGTTGCAGGGATCCTACCGCGTGCAACGGACGCGTCCTCCGAAAGCTCCGGCTACACGCGCGGGCCGACCAGGATCGGGGCCCACGCTCGTCCAGCGCTCCCCGGAAATGGACGGAGCTCACTCGCCGGGACGGATGCGGAGCGCTTCGTTGGCAGCGCACGGCGCGCCTAATCCCCCTCCCCCGATCTCCGCTCGATCCTGCGGTCGGGGATGAACCAGAGCGCGGCGACGAGCGCGTAGACGGCGTCGGCGGCCCAGGTTCGGACGAACGAGAGCGCGATCGCGGTCAGGTAGAGGAGCGGCGACAGCTTGCCCTTCAGGTCGGCCCCGATCATCCGCCGGAGGGAGCCGCCGGCGCGGATGATGGCGCGCTGGAGGACGAGCCACGCGAGCGCCGACGCGAGCAGGACGACGCCGTAGAGCGCGGTCGGCAAGGGCGACGAGGGGTAGTGATCGGCCCACGCCGTGACCGCGGGGACGAGTGACAGCCAGAACAGCAGGTGGAGGTTGGCCCACATGATGCCGCCGGTGACGTGGTGGACGGTGTGCATCAGGTGGTGGTGGTTGTTCCAGTAGATGCCGACGTACACGAAGCTCAGCACGTAGCCGAGGAACGTCGAGCGCATGGCCGCGAGCGCCTCGAGCGTGTCGCCGGGCGGTGCCTTCAGCTCGAGCACCATGATGGTGATGATGATCGCGAGGACGCCATCGCTGAACGCCTCGAGACGGCTCTTGTTCATGGTCCGTGCACCCTGCGCCCCGGGAGCGCGGCCGGCGCGGGGACGCGGCTCTGCTCGGCGCCGCCGGGGACGACCGCCTGCATCATCCGGCTCCCATCCTACGTCGCGCGGGTGAAGTCGAGCCGCCGGGCGCTGCCGGATGGGGCGAGCCGCGCGCCGTTCCGGAGCGCCGGGAGCGTGCGCGCGCTAGGACGCCGAGGAAGCTCCGGGACGAACGTTCCAGATGAGCCCCTCGAGCCGCCGGCCGCTGCGGTCCACGAAGGCTGGAACGCCCTCGGGAACGGCGATGGCCGGGCCACCGCAGACCGGCACGGCACAGAGCGCTGCGACGACGGCCTGCAGATCGTCATGGCTCGAGAGCCGTGACCGAGGCTCCGGCAGGGCGAAGGCGTCCCAGAGCGCACGAGCGTGCGGCTCCAGCGCGGGGCGCGACCCCTTGCCCGGGAGCGGCTTCAGCCCGCTCGCCCGCCAGGCGGAGGTCGGGAAGCACTCGATTACCGCATACCCGTCGACCGGGGGCCGGCACCCGCCTCGCTCGTTCGCGAGCACGACGCCGGGCCTGGACAGGAGCGCGTCGAACACCTCGATGCTGAACTCGATCCAGCGGCGCTGGTTGCCGGGGTACGTCTTCGGATACGCGCCGGTCTTCCCCTGCGTGCGGCAGGCGAGCTCGCACCTTCGACCGACGCCGCGCAGCGCAGGGTCGGTCGCCGGATCCCGCCAGCCCTGTGGCCCGTCGAGCGCGACGGCGGTGACCCCCGCTGTGCGCGCGACCGTGTCGATGGCCGCGGCCAGCGACGCCGGCGTGAGCGACGTCGTGGGCCAGGCGATGGCGGGCGCCCGGACGGCCGTGAACGCGCCGGACGCATCATCGAACTCGATGATCGCGCTCCCATTGTCGCGCCACGCTGCGCTCGCGACGTCGATTCCGAGGACTCGCCTCACCATCGGATCCCCCCGTCACCGCGAGGACGGCGTCTCGAACGCGGTGGGCTCGACGCAGCACTGCCCGGCGCGGTCGGCCGCTACCTCGAGGTACCTCGCCTTGCCCGCGAGCGCCTCGGCGCGCTTCACCGGGGCCGTGGCCGCCTGCGCCCTCAGCCGCGCGGCGCCCTCGCGCCAGAGCTGGACGACCTGCGGCGGCACCGCGGCGCGCTTCGCCGCGTCGAAGCGGATGGACCGCGGGCTGCGGACCGATCCGCCCTGGCCGGCGAGGAACGCCTCGAGCTCCGGTCGGTGGAACGCTCCGACGAACGCGAGCACCTTGTGCGCGCCCCGACGGCGGATGGCTTCCAGCGCCTGCTGGTGGAGCCACGCCTGGCGCCGGTTCCAGGCGGCATTGCCGGCGAGGTAGCGCGCGCGGACGTTCAGCGTGGACAGGACCGCCGCATCCTGGCGAGGTGAGTGGACCTCGGCGAAGGTGAGCGGGCGGTCCATGCGCGCCTCGAGCGCGGCCGTCTCCTCCTCGAACGCGTTCCTGTCGGCGGGTTCGGGCTCGGGATCGGCATCGACGCCGACGTCCCCGTCCCGGAACCAGTCGACGGGGCTGACCGCGATCCCCCTGGCCTGGCCGAGCCAGGTCACGTAGGTCATCTCGAACGGCCCGTCCTCGAGGCGTCCGAGCGCGAACGGCTCTGGGCGAACCTCGACGAGGATGAGGTCGGGCCGATAGGTCTCGATGAGCCCGGCCAGATACGAGAGCGGATAGGCGGGCTCGGTGAGGTGCGACCGGTGGATCGTCCCCACGACCACTGCCTCGAAGCTCGCGGGCGCCGGATCGCCAGGAGGTGACGGGTGGACGGGGGCTGACGATGCCTTCGTGGCGCAGCCGACGAACGCCATCGCGGCGAGGGTGGCGAGCGGGAGCTTCGGTGTGGTCATCGGGTGAACGGAAGCGGCGGTGATGGGGGCTCGCACGAAGCGATCCCTGACGGGTCGATTGCCGCGCCAGCGTAGCATCGCACTCTGCGCGAAGACAGCGGCGCCGTCCGTCCCGGCGGCAGCGGTTCGTCAGCGCGCCGGCGGCGGCTTCGGCCCGGGCTCCACCACCTCGACGAGCGCACGCGTCTGCCGGTCGAGCGTGACGCGGAGCGGACCGGCGGCGCCGGGTCGGCGCGCGCGGAAGTGGACGTCCCAGACCGGGCCGCGGGGGTGCGCCTCGACCAGCACGCAGGCGTAGCCGCTCGCGCCGCACCAGCCGTAGCCGCGCTCCACCGCCTCCCGCCGCGCCATGGGGGGAGGTGGCGGCGGGGGCGGCGGTGGACGCGCGGGCACCACGACCACGGCGCGCGGCCGCGGCGGCGCCACGATGACGGTGCGCGGGTGGGTGACGACCACGGTCGCGGCGACGGCGAGCGACGAGAGGGCGGCGAGCGGGGCGAGCATGGCGCGGCTCCGGACGGGCGGGCGATCGGCTCAGTGCTGCGCGGCGGCGGCCACGCGGCGGCCGTGCACCTCGACGGTCCCGGTGCCCCGGCGCCCCTGGATCTCGGCGTGCGACTCGAGGCGCCCGATCGCGCCGTCGGCGTCGAAGGTGATGCGGGCCCGGGCCTCGGACACGCGCCCGCCCTCCCCGCCCCCCGGCAAGACCTCGAGCGCGCGCTTCGCGCCGGTGGCCGGGTCCACCTCGACCACCACGGCGGAGAGGGCGCCGCCCGCGGGCGACCTCACCTCGACGAGGACGCTCCCGTCCGGACCGGGCGACGGGCGCACCGCGATCTGCGCACCGGGGACGGAGAAGGGCGCGAGCGTGAGCGGGCCGAGGAGCTGGACGCCGCGCCCGCCCCGCGCTCGCTCGCCCGAGCCGGAGAGCTGGCGGACCTGCACGGTCCCGTCGGGCGCGTAGGTGATCTCGCGGGTCCAGGCGAGGTCGCGCGAGCGCCGGCCGCCCGAGGCGCGTCCCTCGGCCTCGACTCGAACCGGCGACCGCGCCAGCTCGGCGAGCTGGGCGGACTCCCTGGCACGGGCGCGGGCGACGAGGTCCGGGTCGGCGGCCGAGGCGGACGCGGGGGAGGAGAGCGCGAGGACGGCGAGGGCGAGCAGGGACAGGGGTTCGGTGTGGATCATGCCGCTCTGACGCCGCCGGTCCGGGGCGCCCTACGCCGCGCCCGGCGGGGACTCCACCCGCAGGGCGGCGCGCCTCGCGGCTCCGTTCGCCTCGCGCCTCCGTTAGAGGATGGGCGCCCGGAACGGCCGTAGGGTCGGCCCGGGCGGCGGCGTCCAAGCCGTCGAGGTGTTCGGGACCGGAGCGGCGGAGCGGCGTGACGGCGAGCCACGACGACGACATCGGGCGGATCGTCCGGGAGACCGCCCCGCGGCTATACCGCCTCGCGGCGCGCCTCACCGGCGACCTCGCGGAGGCCGAGGACGTGCTGCAGGAGAGCTACGTGCGAGCGTGCGCCGGGCTGGGCGGACGCGCGTTCCAGGGTCGCTCGTCGGTCGAGACCTGGCTGCACCGCATCGTGGTGAACGCCTCGCTCGACGCGCTCCGCGCCCGCCGCCGCCGGAGCGTCCGCGAGACGCACGCCGCGCCGGCCGACGAGGTGCTCGACCCGGGCGCCTCGCTCGAGGCCCGCGCCGCGCTGCGCGAGCTGTCGGAGTGGCTGGACGAGCTGCCTGCGGAGCAGCGGGTGGCGCTGGTGCTGAAGGAGCTCGAGGGGCACAGCACCGCCGAGGTGGCGACGCTGCTGGGCTGCTCGGAGGGCGCGGTGGAGCAGCGGCTGGTGCGCGCGCGAGCGTTTCTGCGCGAGAGGAGGAAGCATGCGTGACCATGACGAGACCGACGACGCCCGCCTCGGCCGGCTCCGGGACGCCACCGGGGCGCTCCATCCCTCCGCGGCGGTCGTCGCGAGGCTGGAGGCGGCGATCGCCGCCCGGCTGCGGAGCCCGCCGGCCTGGATGGTCCTCGCCGGCGGGGCGCGGCCGATCGCGCTCGGCGCGGCCGCGCTCACCGTCGCGATGCTGCTCCTGGGCTGGCGCGCCGACCGGACGTTCGAGGAGCAGGTCTCGCGCGCCGCCTACGTCCTGGAGGTGCTGCCGTGAGCCGCGCCCGCTGGCAGGTGGTGCTCGTCCTCGCGCTGGTGTTCCTGGCCGGCGGCGCCACTGGCGCGGTGGTGTCTCGCGCCGTGGTCCAGCGCGCGGTGGCGCGGCTGCTCTCCGGCCCGCCGGAGCAGGCCCGGGCCAGCGCGATCCTGTTCCGGCTGGACCGGGACCTGGACCTCACCCGCGAGCAGCGCGCCGAGCTCCGCGCGGTGCTCGCGCGCCACCGCGGCGAGCTCGCCGCGATCCGGCGCACCGTGGCCCCGCAGCTCGAGGCGGCGAGGCGCAGGCAGTGGGCCGAGATGCGCGAGGTCCTCGACGAGCGGCAGCGCGCCGGCTTCGACCGGTTCGTCGAGGAGCTCGAGCGGCGCGTGGCCGGATCGCTCGCGGCCTCACCGGACCCCGCGGCCGCTCCGATCGAGTGAGGCGGCGCGATTCAGGGGGCGTCCGGGGTGGCCGGGTTCCGGCCGTTTGCACGCCGCGCGCCCGCGTGGCAGCATCCGCGCCCTTCAGGAGCGTTCCGCGATGCATCTCTTCTCCCCGGCCCAGGTGGCCGGGTACGTGGCCCTGGTCCTCGGGGTCACCGGCTTCCTCCAGCGCGACGACCGGCGCCTCAAGCAGCTCGTGACGGCGGAGTGCGTCGCCTACGTCTTCCACTTCGCGCTGCTGGGCCGGCCGCCGGCGGCGACGAGCGCGGGCGTGTCGGGCGTCCGCACGCTGCTCTCCATCCGCTACCGCTCCGCCTGGCTCGCCGCGGCGGCCATCGCGGTGAACCTGGCCCTCGCGGTCGGGGTCGGGACCCGCGGGACGGGGTGGATCCCGGTGGCGGGCTCGTGCCTGGGCGCAGTCGCCGTCTTCACGATGCAGGGCATCCCGATGCGGCTCGTGCTCCTCACCAGCACCTTCGCCTGGCTCGCGAACAACGTGCTCGCCGGCTCGGTCGGCGGCACGGTGCTCGAGGCGCTCATCGCCGCCGCGAGCATCACCACCATCGTGCGGCTGGCGCGCGCGGACGCGGGCGAGGCGCTCACGCGCCCTGGCCCCGCTCGCCCCGCGGGATGGTGAGGACGATCGAGACGATCGCGACGACGACCATCAGCTCGTTGAAGCCGAGCGCGACGATGGCGGCCTCGCGCACCGCGAGGTTGTCCTGCCGGCCCTGGAACGTGATCACGCCCTCGAGCCAGCGCACGCTCTGCGGCGCGGCGCGGAGCGCGGTGAAGATCGCCGCGGAGATCGCGACGCCGAACGCGGCGCCGAGGGACGAGGCCATCTTGTAGAGACCGGACCCGGCGCCGGCCTGCGACGCGGGCAGGTTCGAGAGCGCCGCGTCGGTGGAGGGCGTCGCGTAGAACGCAAGCCCGACGCCGAACAACGTGTAGCCGATCACGGCCATCGCCTCGTACCGCGCCAGCATCACGTTGGAGGGCGCGAGCAGCAGGATCGAGGCGCCGGTGATGACGCAGCCCCAGAGCATGGGCGGGCGCGCGCCGAAGCGCCGGAGCAGCTTCTCGCCCACGCGGATGAACGCGATGATGGCGACGGCGTAGCCCAGCGTCAGGACGCCGGCGCGCTGGGCGGTCATGCCGCCGCCGACCTGCACCAGCTGCAGCGACACGATCAGCGTCCCGGCGACGCCGTTCAGCAGGAAGTTCGAGACGGTCGCGCCGGTGTAGGTCGAGCTCCGGAACAGGCCGAAGTCGATGAAGGGGCTGCGGGCCCGGCGCTCGACCCGGAGGAACAGCCAGCCGAAGACGACCGTGGCCGCGACGAGGCCGAGCGAGGCGGGGCTGGTCCAGCCGAGCTGGTTCCCCTGCGTGACCACCACCTGCAGGGCCACCATCGCGACCATGAACGTGAGCACGCCGGCGAGGTCGAACCGGTAGTCCGCCGCGCCGCCCTCGGCCCGGCTCTCTGGCGTCCCGCGCAGCAGCAGCAGCCCGATGACGGCGACCAGCACCGAGCCGAAGAAGATCCAGCGCCAGCCCAGGTTCTGGCTCACGAGCCCGCCGAACAGGGAGCACACCCCGGAGCCGCCCCAGGAGCCGATCGACCACAGGCTGATCGCGCGCTGCCGCTCGGCGCCGTCCCAGTACGCCTTCACGAGCGCGAGGCTCGCCGGCATGATGCACGCCCCCGAGAGCCCCTGCAGCGCGCGCCCAGCCAGGAGGAACGCCACCGCCAGCCCGCCGGCCGGCGCGAGGCCGACCAGCAGCGAGCCGGCGATGCTCGCCAGGAACCCCAGCCGGACCATCCTCACGCGCCCGACGCGATCTGCGAGGCCGCCCATCACCACGATGAAGATGCCGGAGAACAGCGCGGTGAGCGCGACGGCGATGTTCATCACGCTCTCGCCGGTGGCGAGGTCGCGGCGCATGTCGGGCGCGATGTTGAGCGTCGTCTGCGCGAACAGCCAGAAGGTCAGGACGCCCAGGATGATCCCGAGCAGGAGGCGATCGCCGCCGTGGAACGACGCGACGCCGTCCCTCGCCGTGCGGGTGCCGGTCGTGTCCATGCCGACGACGGTCGTCGCGCGCCGCAGCGGCGTCCAGCACCGAGGCGCGGCTCTTTGGGGAAGCGGCCGGGCGAGGGGCACGACCCGGGTCGCGGCGGGGTGCGCTGAGGCCGATGCCACCGATGGGGAGGCGGGCGCAAGGGGTGGCAGGCGCCGTTCGCCGCGAGTAAATGGTCGGCCCACCGGAGGAGACCCACACCATGACGAAGCCCCTGGAAGGAAAGGTTGCGCTCGTGGCCGGCGCGACGCGCGCCGCGGGGCGCGGGATCGCGGTCGAGCTCGGCGCCGCGGGCGCGACGGTGTACTGCACCGGCCGCAGCACGCGGGCGCGGCGCTCGGAGATGGACCGGCCCGAGACCATCGAGGAGACCGCCGAGCTCGTCACGCGCGCCGGCGGGCGCGGCATCGCGGTGGCGGTCGATCACCTGGTGCCGGCGGAGGTCCGCGCGCTGGTGGAGCGGATCGACCGCGAGCAGGGCGCGCTCCACGTGCTCGTGAACGACATCTTCGGCGGCACGAAGATGGAGTGGAACAAGACGGTCTGGGAGTCCGACCTCGAGTACGGCCTCCACACGCTCCGGCTCGCGGTGGACACGCACGCCATCACCGCGCACCACGCGCTGCCGCTGCTCATCCGCTCGCCGGGCGGGCTGGTGGTCGAGGTGACCGACGGCACCGCCGACTACAACGCCCGGAACTACCGCGTCTCGTTCTTCTACGACCTCGTCAAGGCCGCCAACCTGCGTATGGCCTGGTCGCTCGGGCACGAGCTCGCGCCGCACCGGGCGACCGCGGTCGCGCTCACCCCGGGCTGGATGCGGTCGGAAATGATGCTGGAGGTGTTCGGCGTCACGGAGGCGAACTGGCGCGACGCGCTGGCGAAGGAGCCGCACTTCGCCATCTCCGAGACGCCGGCCTTCGTCGGCCGGGCGGTGGCGGCGCTGGCGGGCGATCCGGACGTGGCGCGCTGGAACGGGCAGTCGCTCTCGAGCGGCCAGCTCGCGAAGGTCTACGGCTTCACCGACGTGGACGGGAGCCGGCCCGACGCGTGGCGCTACATGGTCGAGGTGCAGGATCCGGGGAAGCCGGCGGACGTGACCGGGTACCGGTGACGCATCGCCGCGGGGAAACGTCCCGCGAACGCGCCACGCGACCCGGCCCGCCCATGCGGCTACACTGTGCGTCCACGGGAGGTCGCATGGACCGGTCGCCGGAGCGTCGCAACGCGGTGATAATCTGGAGGGCGCTGGCCGCGGCCCCGGTGCTGTTCCTGGCGGTGGCGTTCGCGTTCCCGCTCGCAGGCGAGTCCGCCCCGGACATCGCGCAGCCGCTCCTGCTGGTGCTGACCGTGGCGGTGGGCGTCGAGGTGGCGGTGTCCTGGCTGTGGGCGGTCCGGATGCGCCCGGCCGCGACGCCCACCGGACCGGCGCTCACGCGCGAGCGGCTCGCGCTGACGCGGCTCATCGTGGCCACCGCGTTGTGCGAGGGCGCCGCGCTGTTCGCGGTGGTCGTGTTCATGGTGACGCGCGACACGCGCGCGCTCCCGCCGTGGGCGATCGCGTTCGCGGCGCTCGTCTCGCACTTCCCGGGCGATCGCCACTGGGCCCGGCTGTCCCGGGAGCCCGGCGCCGCGGGCACGCGGTCGAACCCGCTCATGCGCGAGTAGCGCGGTCCGGGCGCCGCGGCGATCTCGGCGACCGCTCCGGGATGGGCGGCAGGGCCGCGATCGCCGCCGCGAGGCGCGGCGCGGCGAAGTCCACGAACGCGCGCACCTTGGGCGCGACCAGCCGCGCGTGCGGGTGGACGAGCTGGACCGGCACGGGCGGCGGGGCGAAGCGGCCCAGCACCGGGACGAGCCGCCCGGCGGCGATCCGCTCCGCCACCATGTAGGAGAGCGCGAGCGTGATGCCGTCGCCGGCCTCGGCGGCGTCCAGCGCCGCGAGCGCGTCGTTCACCACCAGGCGCGGCGCGACCGGCACCGCCACCTGCCGGCCGCCGTCCACGAAGCGCCACTCGCGCCCGGCGTGCAGGCCGGTGAACGCGATGACCGCGTGCGCTCGCAGCCGGGCGGGCGAGGACGGGGCCCCGTGCGCGCGCAGGTACGCCGGGCTCGCCACCAGCACCCGCCGGATCTCGCCGACCTTCCGCGCCACCAGGTCGGAGTCGGGGAGCTGCCCGATGCGCACCGCCACGTCCACCCCCTCCTCCACCAGGTTCACGACGCGGTCCACCAGCACGAGCGAGGCGGTGACGCCCGGGTGCAGGCCCAGGAACGCGCGCACCACCGGCGCGAGCGCCCACCGGCCGAACGTCACCGAGGCGGTGAGCGTCAGGTGGCCGGCGGGCGCCGCGCCCTCGCCGGCGGCCTCGCGCTCGGCGGTCTCGAGGTCCGCGAGCACCCGGCGCGCGGGCTCGAGGAACCGGAGCCCTGCCTCGGTCGGCCGCACCGTGCGGGTGGTGCGGTTGAACAGGCGCGCGCCGACCCGCCCCTCCAGCGCGGCGATCGCGCGCGTCACCGCGGGCGGCGACAGGCGGAGCCGCGCGCCCGCCCGGGCGAACCCGCCCGCCTCCGCCACGGCCACGAACACCTGGAGCTGGTGCAGCCGGTCCATCGTTCCTCTCCGCGGAAGAATGCCTTGCGCGCACCACGTATTCTTTCGGGCGGTCGCCCGCGCCACCTTCTCTCGCGTCCGGGGGCACTCCCGCCCCCGCCACCGAACGAGAGAGGTCCACGTGATCCCCATCCCCCCGACCCGCCGCCCCGCGCGGCCCCTCGCCGCGGCGCTCCTCGCGGCGCTGGCGCTCGCCCCGGCCGCGCTGCCGTCCCGCACCGCCGCCGCGTCCGCGGGCCCGGCGACGGGCGCCGTGCAGGTCCGCTACCGCACCGCCAACATCGACGGCGTGGAGGTCTTCTACCGGGAGGCCGGCCGCCCCGGCGCGCCGGCGATTCTCCTGCTGCACGGCTTCCCGACGTCCTCGCACATGTTCCGGAACCTCATCCCGGCGCTCGCGGACCGCTACCACGTCATCGCGCCCGACTACCCCGGCTTCGGCCACTCCGCCATGCCGGCCCGCGACGCGTTCTCGTACACGTTCGACCGCTACGCGCAGGTGGTGGAGGCGCTCACCGAGCGGCTCGGGCTCCGGCGCTACGCGCTCTACGTGATGGACTACGGCGCGCCGGTGGGGTTCCGGCTCGCCACCGCACACCCGGAGCGCGTGACCGCGCTCGTGGTCCAGAACGGCAACGCGTACGACGAGGGCATCCGCGACTTCTGGGATCCCATCAAGGCGTACTGGGCCTCGGGCAGCGCCGCGGACCGCGAGGCGATTCGCTGGCTCACCTCGCCGAAGGCGACGCACTGGCAGTACACGAACGGCGTGCCCGACCCGTCGCTCGTCAGCCCCGACACCTGGACGGTGGACCAGGCGCGGCTCGACCGGCCCGGGAACCAGGAGATCCAGCTCGACCTGTTCTACGACTACCGCACCAACCTCCCGCTCTACCCGGCGTGGCAGGCCTACTTCCGGGCGCACCGCCCGCCCACGCTGGTGGTGTGGGGGAAGAACGACGCCATCTTCGTCGCCGCCGGCGCGGAGCCGTACCGGCGCGACAACCCTTCGGCGGAGATCCACCTGCTCGACACCGGCCACTTCGCGCTGGAGACGCACGGGCCGGAGATCGCGCGGCGCATCCGCGAGTTCCTGGGGCGGGCGGTGCCGGCGAAGGCGGCGGCGAACTGAGCCGGCCCGTCCCCGACCGCGTCCGGCCGCCGTCCTGGCGCCGGGCGCGGCGGGGCGGCCCCTGGACCACGGAGCGCAGACATGGGACACCGATTCGCCGAGCTCGCCTTCACGCCCTCGGTCCGCGCCGTTCAGGAGGCGATGGGGAGCCGGGCCGCGTACGCGCGGATGGAGGCCGGCCCCGACCACCACGACGCGCTCGGCCCGGACGAGGCCGGGTTCATCGCCGCGCGCGACAGCTTCTACCTCGCGAGCGTGGGCGAGACCGGCTGGCCCTACGTGCAGCACCGCGGCGGACCGCCGGGCTTCGTGCGCGTGCTCGGGCCGCGGACGATCGGGTTCGCCGACTACCGCGGCAACCGGCAGTACGTCACGGTCGGCAACCTCGCGCACGACGACCGGGTGGCGCTGTTCTTCATGGACTACCCGGCGCGCACGCGGCTGAAGCTGCTCGGGCACGCGCGGCGGGTGGGGCCGGAGGACCCGGCGCTCCTCGCGGCGCTCGCGCCCTCGCCCGCCGCGGCCCGGGTCGAGCGCGCCTTCGTGGTGCAGGTGGCGGCGTTCGACTGGAACTGCAGCCAGCACATCACGCCGCGGTGGACGGCGGCCGAGGTCGAGGCGGCGGCCGCGCCGCTGCGAGCCCGCATCGAGGAGCTGGAGCGGCGCCTCGCCGACGCGCTGGCGGCGGGCGAGCCGGGCCGACGCTGAGCGCGTGCACACGATGGCGCCGCCGCACGGCGCGCGCGCCGCGGTACAGTCCGGGGATGCACCCTTCCACTCCCGTCCCCGCCCCCGGCCTGCTGATGCTGTCGCTCTGCGCGCTCGCGATGCCGGCCGCGGCGGCCGACCCCGGCCCGGCGAAGCCCGCCGGCGGGACCTCGGCCCCGGCGCAGGCACCCGACCCGTGGGCGGCGTTCCGCGGCTTCCTGGGCGTCTGGGAGGGGACGAGCCGCGGCGCCCCGGGCGCCGGCACGGTGCGCCGCGAGTACCGCCTCGTCCTCGGCGACCGCTTCATCGAGGTGCGGAACGCCTCGGCCTATCCGCCGCAGGAGGGGAACCGCGAGGGCGAGCTGCACGAGGACGTGGGCTACGTCAGCCTCGATCGCGCGCGGAGTGTCTACGTGCTGCGGCAGTTCCACGTCGAGGGGTTCGTGAACACCTACGCGGCGCCGGCCGGATCGCCGCCGGCGAGCCCGCTCGTCTTCACGAGCGAGGCCATCGAGAACATCGCGCCGGGCTGGCGCGCCCGCGAGACCTATCGCTTCGAGGGACCGGACGAGCTCGTGGAGGTGTTCGAGCTGGCGGCGCCGGGCAAGGAGTTCACGACGTACACGGAGGCGCGCCTGAAGCGAAGGCGCTGAGGGCGCGCCCCGCCTCAGCCATGGGTGCCCGCGGCGAAGTAGCGCCCGGGCGGCTCGCCGGTGACGGCCCGGAACTCGCGGATGAAGTGCGACTGGTCGTAGTAGCCGGCCTGGTACGGCGCGCTCGACAGCGAGGCGCCGCCGAGGTGGAGCTCGACCGCGTGGTGCAGGCGCAGGAGCGACGCGAGCTGCTTGGGCGAGGTGCCCACCACGCCGAGGAAGCGCTTCTCGAGCGCGTCCTGGCCGACCCCGAGCTGCCGGGCCAGCCCGGCGATCCGCAGGCAGCCGCGCCGCGCCCGGATCGCCTGGACGGCGGCCCCGACGAGCCGGTCCGGCGCGCGGCGCCCGACCGCCAGCAGGAACGCCTCGGCGGCCGCGACGCGCGCCTCGTCCGTCGTTGCCTCCGCGACCTGCGCGGTGGCGCGGTCCACCGCGGCCCGCGGCGCGAGCGCGTCCGCCGGCAGCACGGCCCCGTACAGCTCGTTCACCGGGACGCCCATGAGCCGGGCGGCGCCGTCCTCGCGGAGCTTCGCCACCACCAGGCCGCCGCCCGCCGACGTCCGGATGCGCCGGCACGTTCCTCGCGGCCCGGTGATCGACGCATCCGGGATCCGCGAGGTCTCCCCGCCCTCGACGAGCGCGGCGGCGCCCCGGTACCGGAACGCGACGACGGCGCCGGGGTCGGGCAGGAGCGTGCGCGTCGCCTCCTCCGGCGCCTCCACGATCTGGAAGCAGCGGACGAGGTCCGCGAGCGCCGGTCCCGGCTGGATGGTTCGCACCTGCACGACCGGTACTTGGCGCCGGAAGGGGCCGGGCGCAACGCCATGAATTCGTACAATCGCCGGGCGGTCGCGCGCGCCAGATCCCGGGCATGACCAAGCTCACCACCCCGCTCGAGAACGATCCTTCCCTGCAGTTCCGCATCGACGCGTTCGAGGTCCCCGAGGACGCGCGCGCCGAGTTCGAGGCCGCGATGCGCGCCAACCTCGAGGTCCTCGCCGGCCTGCCCGGCTTCCGCGGGCACCTCGTGTTCCGCCAGACCGGCGGGCCCTCGCGCTTCGGCCTCATCACGCTCGCGGTGTGGGAGAGCCGGGCGGCGCTCGACGCCGCCGCCACGGCGGTCCGCGCGCACTCCGAGCGGATCGGCTTCGACCGGACCGCGGCGCTGGCCCGGTGGCGGGTCCGGTCCGAGCTGGGCGGCTACGAGGTGCTGCGCCCGCCGGCGTAGCGCACGTCAGAGGGTGATCACCTTCGCCGCCGCCAGCGTGCGCTGCGCGATCTCGCGCATGTTGCTGACGTGCCCGACCTCGAGCTTGCCGGTGAGCTGGAAGAACTCGAGGCAGGTGATGCACGCGAGCAGGTCCACGCCCGCGTCGTCGAGCTGGCGCAGCGCCTCGAGGTGCGCCGAGCCCGGCCCGAGCAGCCGCACCGCGCCGTTGTAGAAGACGATGGCCTCCGGCTTCGGCTCGAGCGAGGCGAGCGTGCGCAGGTAGTTCCCGAGCAGCTTCGCCCCGAGCCCGTCGTCGCCGCGCCCCATCTGCTCGGCGTTCACCACCACCACCGTGCCGCCCTGCGTCGCCGTCACCTCTGCCATCGCTCCTCCGCAATGCGCGCCGCGCCGCGTGCGCGCCGCCGGACCGGCCATCCATACACCCGGGGCGCGACGGCGTGGGCACGGACCGAGGGACCGGCGGGCGGCGCGCGGCGGCTACCGCGCGAGCAGCACCTGGCCGGCGGCGAGGGCGCGATCCCACGCCGGCGAGCGCCGGAGCGCATCCACCGCGAGGATCGGCCCCGGGGCGCGGGTGCGCTCGCGCAGCTCGAGCTGCCAGTAGCCGACGTCGTGCCACGCGCCCATCTTCCAGCCGACGCGCGGGTACACGCCGATGGGCCGGAAGCCGAGCGCCTCGTGCAGCCCCACGCTCCCGGCGTTCGGCAGCGTGATCCCGGCGTGGGCGGCGTGGAACCCCTGCGCGCGGAGCAGCTCGAGCAGCGCGGTGTAGAGCGCGCGCCCGAGGCCGCCGCGGCGGCGGCCGTCGCGCACGTACACCGTCACGTCCACGCTCCAGCGGTAGGCAGCGCGATCGTGGTGGCGCGAGGCGTAGACGTACCCGTCCACCCGGCCGTCCTCCTCGCACACCAGCCACGGCGCCAGCTCGAGCACCGCCGCCATCCGGCGCGCCATCTCCCCGGGACCGGGCGGCTCCAGCTCGAACGAGATGGGCGTGCCCGCCACCACCGCGCCGTAGATCTCCGCGACGTCCCCGGCGTCGTCGAGCGTGGCCATCCGGATCTGCCTCATGGCGTCCTCCGCGGGGCGGTGCGGCCCCGGACCCGCTCAACATAGCGCCGGCACTCGATTGACACACCCGATGCGCCATATAGTTCGCATCGACGTCCTCGATGGAGGCTCGGCATGGACCGGGAGCAGCTCGCGGCGTTCGACCAGGTGGCGCGGGAGGCGAGCTTCACCCGCGCAGCCATCGCGCTCGGCCTCGGGCAGCCCGCGGTCAGCGCGCGCATCCGGGCGCTGGAGGACCAGGTCGGGGGCGCGCTCTTCACGCGCGGCCGGCGGGTGTCGCTCACCGCGCTCGGCGAGAGCCTGCTGCCGTACGCGCGGCGCGCGCTCGAGGTCCTCTCCGAGGGGCTGGAGGCGGCGCGGCTGGCGCAGATCGGGCAGCGCGGCCGCGTGCGGCTCGGCACGCTCGGCTCGGTCGCGGGCGGGCTGGTGGGGCCGGCGCTGGGCGCGTTCGTCCGCGGCCACCCGGAGGTCGAGTGCCTGGTGCGGGCCGGCGACCACGAGCGGATCGTGGCGCTGCTGCTCGACGGGCTGGTCGATCTCGGGATCGTGACCTGGCCGTGCCCCGAGCCGGTCGCCGCCGAGCTGCAGGACGTGCTGCGGTTCCACGAGCCGGTGCTGCTGGTGGCGCGCCCCGGCCACCCCGTGACGGCGCGCCCGGACCTCACCGAGGGTGAGCTGGTCCGCCTGGGCCGGCCCATGTTCCGGCTGCGCTGGTGGCAGGCGCCCCACCCGCTCCTCACCCGCCTCGCCGAGCAGGCCGGCACGCCGGTGGAGATCCCCATGGAGACGGCGCGCGCGCTGGCGCTGGAGGGTGCAGGGGTCGGGTTCTTCGTGCGGACCTACGTCGCGGAGGACCTGGCGCGCGGCACGCTGGTGGAGGTCGCGGTGCGCGACCTCCCGCCCGTGTTCCGCGACACCGCGCTGGTGCGGCGCCGGCGCGGCGGCCCGCTCTCGCCGGCCGCGGCCGCGCTGGTGGAGCTGCTGCGCCGGCAGGCGGCGGCGCTCGGGGTGCTGGCGGGTGGGCGCGGCCCGGTCAGCGCGCGGCGCCGTTCCCGGGGGGCTGCTCCGATCCGCCGCCGGGACCGAAGGTGAGCTGGTACGCGAGGTAGGCCTGCGCGGCGCGGGAGCCGAGCGCGCGGCCCGCCGAGACGAGCACGTGGTGCAGCTCGCCCGGTCGCCAGGGCGGTGATGGAGCCGCGCAGGTGCACGGCGCGAGCCTATCCCAGGCGCGCCGAGAGCCAGCGCGCCGCCTCGCCCAGCGTCTCGGCGGTGACCTCGTGCGCGCCGTCGAGCTCGCGGTGGACGAGGCGCGGGCCGAGCGCGGGGGCGAGCAGGTCGCGGATGGCGCGGCCGTGCTCCGGCGGCAGCACCGGGTCGGCGCGCCCGTGCAGCACCAGCACCTCCAGGCCGGCCAGCTCGCCCGCGGGCGCGGGCTGGCCCGGGAGCGGGCGGCCGGAGTGGAGCACCGCGCCGCGCACCAGGTCCGGGCGCGCCAGGGCCGCCGCGAGCGACATGGCCGCGCCCTGGCTGAAGCCGAACAGGAACGTTCGCGCGGGGTCGGTGCCGAGCGCGGCCGGCGCGCCCGCCAGGAACGCCACCAGGGTGTCGACGCTGGCGGCCGCCTGCGCCGCGTCGTGGCGCGGCGGTGACGTCCGCCAGTCGATGGCGTACCAGGCGAAGCCCATGGGCTCGGCCTCGTGCGGCGCGCGGAGCGACACGACGAGGAAGCGCGGATCGAGGTGGGCGGCGAGCGGCAGCAGGTCGCGCTCGTCGGCGCCGATGCCGTGCAGCAGCACCAGCAGCGGCGGGTGCGCGGACGGGACGCGCGGCGGGCGCACCACGTGGACGAGCGGCAGCGCGGGTCGGGAGGTCATGGCCGGCGACGGTTCTAACCCGCCGCCTGGCGGCGCGCCTCGCCCGTGCGCGCCCTTGCGCCCACGCGCCGGAGGTGGTTCCTTGGCGCGCCGCACCCGCGGCCACGCAGGCCAGCCATGCCCGCCCCGAACGCCGACCCCGCCCCTCCGCGCCCCGCCCCGTCTCCCCCGCTCGCCCGCGTGCACCGGCTGGTCTGGACGGCGCTCCTCGCGGCCTGCATCGCGGTGGGCGCCTGGATCCAGGTCCCCATCGGCGCCGTCCCCATCACGCTCCAGCCGCTGTTCGCGTTCCTGGCCGGCTACCTGCTCGGCCCGGCGCGCGGCGCGGCGGCGGTGGCGCTCTACGTTGCGGCGGGCGTGCTCGGTCTGCCGGTGTTCGCCGGCGGCGCCGCCGGGCTGGGGGTGGTGCTCGGGCCGACCGGCGGCTACCTGCTCGGCTTCGTGGTCGCGGCGGCGCTCACCGGCCTCGTCCCGCGGCGCGGCCCCATCGGCTGGGCCGCCGGGCTCGCGGCCGGCGCGGCGGCGCTCGCGGCCGCCTACCTCGTCGGCGCGGCCTGGCTGGCGGCCGTGCTCCACCTCGGCGCACGCCAGGCGATCGTGGCCGGCGTGGTCCCGTTCCTGCCGTTCGACGTGGTGAAGGTGGTGGTGGCGCTGTGGGTGGCCCGCCGGCTGCGCGCGCAGGGGCTCGCGCCGGCATGATCCGCGCGGACGGGCTCGGCTACGCGTTCGGCGCGGGCGGAGCGGCGCTCGAGGCGATCGGCTTCGCGCTGCCGCGCGGC
The DNA here is from genome assembly GCF_000022145.1 of Anaeromyxobacter dehalogenans 2CP-1. Lineage (NCBI taxonomy): Bacteria > Pseudomonadati > Myxococcota > Myxococcia > Myxococcales > Anaeromyxobacteraceae > Anaeromyxobacter > Anaeromyxobacter dehalogenans. The sequence goes on along the minus strand of NC_011891.1, from coordinate 646,281 downwards.
GCGCTCTGCGCGGTGGTGGGCGCGAACGGCTCCGGCAAGTCCACGCTGCTCGCGCTCCTCGCCGGCCTGTTCACGCCCAGCGCCGGCACGCTCGCGGTGGGCGGCGACGCCTCGCCCGGCGCGGAGGAGGCCATCCGCCGGCGCGCCGCGCTGGTGCTGCAGGATCCGGATCAGCAGATCATCGGCGCGACGGTGGAGGAGGACCTGCTGCTCGGCCTCCGGCCCGGCGACGCCACCGCGCGCGGCGCGGCCCGGGCGCTCGCGGCCCGGCTCGGCCTGGCGGACCTGGCCGCGCCGGTCCACGCGCTCTCGCTCGGCACGCGCCGGAAGCTCTGCATCGCGACCGCGCTCCGCGACGCGCCGGAGGTGCTGCTGCTCGACGAGCCGTTCGCCGGCCTCGACTACCCGGCCATCCGCGAGGTGCGCGCGGTGCTCGCCGCGAACCGGGCCGCGGGCGTCACCCAGGTCGTGGCCGCGCACGACCTCGAGGCGCTGGCGGATCTCGCCGATCGCTGGCTGGTGCTGGAGCGCGGGCGGCTGGTGGCCGACGGCGCGGCAGAGGCGGTGTTCCCGCTGCTGCGGCGGCACGGGGTCCGGCCGCCGGGCGCGTGGCTCTCCGCGCACGGGCTCGACCCATGGGCGTGACCGGAGCGCCGTCCTGGCCCGCCGCGCGACGGGCGCGCGGTCCGCTCGGCGAGGTGGACGGCCGGGTGGTGCTGCTCCTCGCCTTGCTGTTCGGCGTGCTGGTGTGGCGCGCCGGCGCCGCGGCCAACGCGCTCTACGCGGCCGGCTTCGCGGCGGCGCTGGCGGCGTCCGGCGCGACCGCGCGCGAGGCGCGCCGCCTGGCGCGGTGGGCGGGCGGGTTCGCGCTCCTGTGGGGCGGCGTGAAGCTCGCGCTCGACCTCGCCGGCGGCGTCCCGCCCCCGGCCGCGCTCGCCACCGCCGGGCTCCTCTGCCTGCGGCTCGCGGCGCTGCTCCTGCTCGGCGCCGCGGTGAGCGCGCTCGTCACCCCGCGCGCGCTGGGGCTCGCGCTCGCCACGCTGACGCGGCCGGTGCTGCGCGATCGCGCCTGGACCGCCTCGCTCGCGCTCCTGCTCATGGTGCACTTCGTCCCGCGCGCGCTGGCCGCGTTCGAGGCGGCGCGCGCCGCCCTGCGGGCGCGCCGGGTCCGCCTGTCGAGGACCCGCACGCTGGCGCTGGTGGTGGAGGCCGGCACACGGAACCTCGCCCGCATGACCTGGGATCAGACGCTGGCGGTGGCCGCGCGGCGGCTCGACAGCCCGGAGGCGTGGGCCGGTGCGCCCCCGCCCCGCGCCCGCGACTGGTGCGCCGGCGCCGCCGTGGCGGTCCTCGCAGCCGCGGCGGCCGCGCTGCTCTGAAGCGCCTCAGGCGGCCCGGGCGCGCCGGGGCAGCGTGGCCCGGACCACCGTGCCCTTCCCGGGCTCGCTCTCGTAGCGGAGCGAGCCGCCGTGCATCGCGATCACCGACCGCACGTGCGCGACGCCCAGCCCGTTCCCCCCGGACCGGGTGCTGAAGAACGGCGTGCCCAGCCGCTCGAGCGCGTCGGCCGTGATGCCGCTCCCCGTGTCGCGCACCACCAGCTCGGCGCCCTCCGCCGACGACAGCACCTCCACCGCGACCTCCCCGCCCGGCGGGGTGGCCTCGATCCCGTTCGCGACCAGGTTGACGAGCGCCTCCTCGAGCCGCCGCGGATCGGCCTCGACCGTCGCGTCGCCGCGCGCCACCAGGCGCACCCGCGCCTCGCTCGCGCGCGCCGAGAGCCCCTGCAGCACGCCGGTGACGAGCGGGCCGACCTCGACCTGCGCCGGGGCGAGCTCCGCCATCCCGCGCGCCGAGGCGAGGTAGTCGCGCAGGATCCGCTCCATCCGCTCGACGGCCCGCGCCACCTGCTCCAGCCGCTCGTGCGACGCGGCCTCTCGCGGGTTGGCCAGCCCGAGCTGCACCAGCGCCTTCACCGCCGTGAGCGGGTTCTTCAGCTCGTGCGCGAGCGTCGCGCCGTCGAGGCGCTCGCCGCGGGATGCGGCCCCGTCCGCGCCGCCCGCCGCCGCTGGCTCGCCCGGTTCCCTCGCGTCCCTCATGGCTGCGACCTCCTCCCCGTCGCCCGCGGTCGCGGACGACGGGGAGATACCAGCGGGCGCGCGCCGGCTGAACGCGCAGGTTGGCGCAGGGCCCGCGCAAGAACGCGCACGTCACGCGCGCGGCCGGGTCGCCTCCCGTCTAGAACCGGTAACCGACCCCGCCGCCGATCAGCCACGGATCGACGCGGACCTCGCTCACCTTCGTCCCGCCCGCCTTCACGTCGGACCGGATCGTGACGTACTTCACGTCCGCGTTGACGTACCAGCGGCCGGTCACCCGCACGTCCAGGCCCGCCTGGGCCGCGAGCCCGAAGCTGTAGTCCTCCAGCTCGAGCTTGCCCACGCCGGGCACGCTCAGGCTCGTGTCGGTGACGAGCGTGAGGTTCACGCCGGCGCCGAGGTACGGCTTCACCCGGCCGAGCGGCAGGTGGCCCTGCACGGTGAGCGTCGGGGGCAGGTGGCTGAACGTGCCGATCTTCGTGCCCGACAGCTTCACGTCGTGCTCCTGCGGGTAGGTCAGGATGAGCTCGGCCGCGAGGTAGCGGTTGAAGAACCAGGAGAGATCGACCTCCGGGATGACCTTGTCACTCACGGTGATCGCGTCCTTCGGGACGCCGAGCGCGGGGATCGCGTCGGACCGGTCGGCCGGGCGCAGGGAGAGCGCGCGCAGCCGGACCATCAGGCCCGACTCCGGGGTGGGCTCCTGCGCCTTCGCCACCGGCGCCATCGCGACCGCGAGCGCCATCACGAGCAGCATCCGCTTCATCGGGCTCTCCTTGGAGGCCGGGCGCGCCCGGCCGTCACGTTGTGTGCGCGGCCTGCTCTGCAACCGGGGCGCCGCCGCGGAGGTGCGCAGCGCGACGGGCGTCCCGCCCGGTGGCGCGGCGCCGGTGGGGCGGGCTTGCCGCCCGCGCGGTGGGATCGTCTTGCGCGTTCGCGGCGCGCGTGCGGCGGCGCGCCGCGGAGCGCGAGGCTAAGAACATCGAGTCCGTCGCCGCCAGGGGACGGACCGGACCGGAGATCGATGACGCCCGCCCAGACCGATCGCACGCTGACCTTGCCGCTCTCCCGCGACCTCGCGCTGCGCCGGCGCTTCATGGTGGTGGACGAGCCGCTGCAGGGGAACCTGCGCTTCGGCCTGCTGCTCGAGGCGCTCGACAAGCTCGCCGAGGAGGCCGCGCTCGACTACGCGCGCAGCGCGCACCCGCAGGCGCGGGTGGTCACCGCCGCGGTCGACAACATCCTCGTGCGCCACCCGCCCGACGTGGAGCGCGATCTCGAGCTGTCCGCGCGCGTGAACCACGTGGGCCGGACGTCGATGGAGGTGGGCATCCGGGTCACGCAGCCCGGCGACCCGCCGCTCCACGTGGCGTCCTGCTACTTCACCATGGTGGCCCGGCTCGGCGAGGGCGACGAGGCGCGCAGCGTGCCGCTGCCGCCGCTCGAGTACCCCGACGAGCGGGCGCGCCACCGGGAGCGGCGGGCGCTGGAGCGGCGCGACGAGTACCGGCGCCACCTGGCCGCGTCGGACGAGCCGCCCGACCGCGCGGAGTTCGAGCTGCTCCGCGGGCTCCACCGCGCGCAGGACGTGCCCGGCTTCACGGGGCTGCTCGCGGCCGAGCTCGCGACCGACGCCTGGGAGCGGATGTTCCCGGAGCAGGAGAACGTGCCGCGGAAGATCTTCGGCGGCTACGTGATGCGGCGCGCCTACGAGCTGTCCTCGATCTGCGCCGAGCACGCGGCGCCGGAGCGGCCGGTGCTCGCCGCCGTGAACCGGGTGAACTTCTTCCATCCGGTGCGCCTCGGGGACACGCTCCACTTCTCCTGCCGCGTGGTGCACACCGCCGGCAGCTTCGTGTCGGTCGAGGCCAGCATCGAGCGGCGCAGCCGCGACCGGACCGTGCGCGCGCTCTCCAACTCGTGCCTGTTCACGTTCGTGAACGTGGACCGGGAGATGCGCCCGCGCGACGCCCTCGCGGTCTACCCGACCACGTTCGCCGAGGACGCGCGGCTGCTCGCGGCGCGCCGGCAGCACGCGGCGCTGCTCCGGCACGCGCACCGCGGCTGGATCTCCGAGGGCTGGACCTCGGAGGCGCCCGCCGGGGACTAGCCGCCGCGCGCCTTCCGGGCAGCCCGCGCGAAGCCCGGGGCCGCGCGACGGATCACCTGCTCGTCCACGCAGAAGGTGAGGCGCATGTACCCGGGCATCCCGAAGCCGCGCCCGGGCACGGCCAGGATGTTCTCCTCGAGCAGGAGCCGCACGAACGCCTGGTCGTCGCCGCCCGGCACCTCGGGGAAGAAGTAGAACGCGCCCTCGGGCAGGTGGAACGGGATCCCGGCCCCGGTGAGCGCCTCGGCCATGGCCCGGCGGCGGCGGTCGTAGACGCCCACGTCCACGCTCTCGTCCACCAGCGCCTCCACCAGCCGCTGCCCCACCACCGGCGCGTTCACGAAGCCGAGCGTGCGGTTCGTGAGCGTGAGCGCGTCCACCAGCACCTGCGCGTCGGGCATGGCGGGGTTCACCAGCAGGTAACCCACGCGCTCGCCGGCGAGCGACAGGCTCTTCGAGAACGAGCCCACCACCAGCGAGAACGGGGTGAGCGGGAGGATCGCCGGCACCGCCGCGCCGCCGTAGGCGAGCCGGCGGTACGGCTCGTCGGAGACGAGGAACACCGGCCGCTCGCGCCCCTGGTTGACGCGCGAGAGCAGCGCCCCGAGCGCCTGCATCGTGGCGGCGTCGTAGATGCGGCCGGTCGGGTTGTTGGGCGAGTTGACCAGCACGACGCGCGTGCGCGGGCCGATGGCCGCCTCGAGCGCGGCGAGGTCGGGCGTGAAGTCCGGGACGATCGACGGCACCGCCCGGAGCACGCCGCCGAAGTGGCCGGCGTAGGCGCCGTACTCCACGAAGTACGGCGCGAAGCAGAGCACCTCGTCGCCCGGCTCCAGCACCGCGCGGAAGAACGTGACCAGCCCGCCGGCGGCGCCGCAGGTGAGCACCAGGTGGCGCGCCTCGACCGGCGCCTGCTGCTCGGCCGCGAGCCGGCGCGCCAGCGCGGCGCGCACCGAGGGCAGCCCGGCGTTCGGGCAGTAGCCGAGCCCCATGGGCGCGGTGACCTTCCCGGCGAGGTCGCGCAGCGCGGCGGCGGCCGCGGCCGGCGGCGGGACGTCCGGGTTGCCCAGGCTGAAGTCGAACACCTGGTCCGCGCCGATGCGCTGCTTCAGCTCCAGGCCGGCGTCGAACATGCGCCGGATCCAGGAGGCGCCCTCCATCTCGCTGCGGATCTGCCGGGTGACCACGTCCATGTTCGCCTCCGTGCCGGGCCGTCCGTTCTACACCATCCGGCGGCCGGGCGAGGCGGGGCGGCGCAGGCGCGGCGAGGGGCGGTCACGGGCCGGGCGCGGCGGCGCCGGCGGTGCGCTCCAGCGCGGCGCGATCCCAGCCGCCCAGGCTCGCGCCGGCGCGGTAGGCCGCCTCGCAGAACGCCCGGATCTCGGCCGCCGGATCCGGCGCGGCGCGGGCCGCCGCGTAGGGGAGCAGGAACTCGCCCAGGCGCGCGTCGTAGCGCGCGCCCGCGACGCCCAGGTCCGCGTCGCGGAAGCCCGCCGGCTCCGGCGCCGCGTAGGCGTAGAGCACCGGCTCCTCCACGCGGACCCCGGAGGCGGCGGGGCCGCCCGGCCAGAAGCCGAACGAGATCACCTCGTGCGAGTACGCCTCGCGCGTCACCGCGTCCGCGCCCGGCCGCTCGGGCGCGCGCCGCCCGGAGAAGCGCGTCGCCGCGAGGTCGAAGCTTCCCCAGAAGAAGTGCACCGGGCTCTGCTTGCCGAGGAACCCGTCGCAGAGCGACTCCAGCGCGGCCGCGCAGCGCCGGAGCACCCGCCAGAAGCGGTTCGCAGCCTCGGCGTCGTACGGCCGCGGCGCGTCGTCCCGGTCGAACGGGATCGGATCCGGCACCTCGCACGGCACCGTCGAGAGGCGGGCCCGGACGCCGAGCGCGTCGAGCAGCGCCCGGTACTCGTCGTGGAACGCGTGCACCGAGCGCGGCCCGAGCGGGATGGCGGCGGTGCGCCGCTCGGTCCGCATCGCCAGCACGTGGTCCACGAGATCGAGCTCGAGGTCCAGCCACCCGTCGGGCGTGGCGATCGGGACCGGGCTGGCCAGGCCGCGGGCGGAGACGCGCAGCGCGGTGTGCCACCAGTGGTTCCACGGCGGGGCGAGCGCCAGCAGCGTCTTACCCATGATCTGGGTCCACATGTGCAGCGCGTGGCGGGTGCCGTCCCACGGGGCGAGCGGCAGGTCGGGCCAGGCGGCCGCGGCGGAAACTCGGGTCATCGGAGCGCCTCCGGCCCCGCACATGTGCGCGGGCGCGGCGGCGCGCCGGGCTCGCGCGGGGCGGCGCCCGCGGACGGCGGACCCGCGCCTCGCGGTCGCCCGCTCGACAAGCCCCTCACGGATGGCAAAGTGGCCTCGCCGGACCAGCCGCGAGGGCACCGCATGCAGACCGGAACGACCGAGGCCCAGGGGCTCCTGGAGTGCGACCTGGTGATGAAGGGCGGCATCACCAGCGGCGTCGTGTACCCGCTCGCGCTGGTGGAGCTGGCGCGCCGGTACCGCTTCCGCTCGGTGGGCGGCTCGTCCGCAGGCGCCATCGCGGCCGCCGCGGCGGTGGCGGCCGAGTACGGCCGCCAGACCGGCGCGACCGCGGACGGCGCCGGCTTCGCCGGCCTGGCGGCGCTCCCGGCCAGCCTGGGCGAGCGGCTCCCGGACGGCCGCTCCCGGCTCGTCTCGCTGTTCCAGCCGTCGCGCCGCACCCGGCCCGTGCTGGAGGCGCTGCTCGGCGCCGCGCGCGGCCGGAGCGCGGCCGGCAAGGTGGCGCGCGCGCTCGCGCCGCTCGTCCTCGCGGCGCCCGGGTGCTGGGTGGCGCTCGCCGGGCTCCTGCTCGCCGGCGCGGTGGGCGCGCTCGCGGCGCGGCAGGAGGGCGCCGCCGCCGCGATGGCGCTGGCGCTCTCGGCCGCCGCGGTGCTGGTGCTGGCCGCGCTCGGCGCGGTGGCGGCGTCGGCCGCGTCGGCGCTCGGCGCCATCGCCGGCAACGGCCTGGGCGTGTGCAGCGGCTTCGCGCCGCCCGGCGGAGACCGGCCGCCGCCGCTCACCCCGTGGCTGCACGGGCTCATCCAGCGGCTGGCGGGCACGCGCGAGGTGCTCACGCTCGGCGACCTCGAGCGCCACGGCCTGCGCCTCGAGGTCACCACCACCAGCGTCACGCACCAGCGCCCGTTCCGCCTGCCGCTCCACCCCGACGACCCGGTGTTCTTCTTCCGCGAGATGGAGTTCCGGGCGCTGTTCCCGGCCGAGGTGGTCGACCGGCTGGTGGAGGCCGGGCGCGCCGAGGAGGCGGAGCGCCGGGCGCGCACCGACGGCCGGCGCGTGCGGCTCCCCGCCCACGATCCGTCGATGGTGCTGTTCCCTCGCGGGCCCGGCCTGCCGGTGGTGGTGCTCGCGCGCATGAGCCTCAGCTTCCCGCTGCTCCTCGGGGCGGTGCCGCTGTACGGCGTGGACTGGACGCGCAAGCGGAACCAGCGGCGGCGCGCCGCGCCGGAGCTGGAGCGGGCCTGGTTCTCCGACGGCGGGATCTGCTCGAACATCCCCATCCACTTCTTCGACGCCGCCCTGCCCACCCGCCCCACGTTCGCGATCGACCTGCGCGAGCAGCACCCCGATCACCCGCTCGGCGCCTGGCTCCCCGCGAACAACGCCTCGGGCATCGCGCAGCGCTGGCACCGCCTGGGCGAGGGGCGCGCCGCGCCGCTCCGGTTCCTGGCCGCGGTGGTGACCACCATGCAGACCTGGGTGGACGAGATGCAGCTCGCCGCGCCGGGCTACCGCGACCGCATCGTGCACGTGTCGCACGCCGCGGACGAGGGCGGGCTGAACCTCGAGATGCCGCCGGAGGTGATCGAGCGGCTCGCCGCGCGCGGCGCCGCCGCCGGCGAGCGGCTGCGCGACCGGTTCCGCTGGGAGGACCACCGCTGGATCCGCTTCCGCTCGCTGCTCGACGTGATGCAGCGCTACGTCGCGCCGACCTGGACCGCGCACGCGCCCGGCACGGCCGGGCGGGCCGCGCTGCTCGAGCTGCTCGAGGCGCACCGGGGCCGGCGCGGCAGCTACCCGGTGACCGGGCCGCAGGCGGACTGCGCGCGCGCGGCGCTGGAGGGCGTGGACCGGCTGGTGGAGGCGACCGCGGCAACGGGCGGCGACCTGACCGAGCGGGCCCCCCGACCGGCCCCGGAGCTGCGGGCGCGCCCGCGCGTGTAGCGGCCCGCCCCCGAGCCGCGCGAAACAGGGTAAGAGGAGGGCCGCAGGCCCACGCTCCCCGGGGACCCCGTGCTCGCAGCGATCACCCACGACCTCCACACCGCCGGCGAGGCCTGGCTGTTCCGCGCGCTCAACGCCGACGGCGGCCCCATCCTCGACGGCCTCATGGTGGTGCTGTCGTCGAAGCCCTTCGGCGCGGCGTGGGCGATCCTGCTGGCGGTGCTCATCGCGCGCGCGGTCCGCGGCCCGGCGCGGCTGCGCCTGGTGGCAGCGCTCGGCGCCGCCATCGCCATGAGCGACGGCCTCGGCTCGCAGCTCCTCCGGCCGCTGCTCGCGCGCCGCCGCCCGTGCTACGCGCTGCCGCCCGGCACCTTCCGCTGGCTGGCGCCCGCCGCCGACGTGGGCTCGCTGCCGAGCCTGCACGCGGCGAACTTCTTCGCCATGGCCACGGTGGCCGCCGCCGCCGGCCCGCGCCTCGGGCTCGCCGCGCTCGGCGTGGCGGTGCTGGTGGCGCTGAGCCGGGTCTACGTGGGCGTGCACTGGCCCACCGACGTGCTCGCCGGGGCGGCCTGGGGGGTGGTGTGCGGGATGGTGGCGCGCCTGCTCGCGACCCGGCTCTGGGCCGCGCGGCAGCGCCGCCGGGCGGCGCCGCCGCCGCCCGTACCCTGAACGGCCGTTCACCCACCCGGGGCCTCGATCCCGGCGGTGCCGCGTGACACTCCTCGTGCGAACCCGAGCCGAGGAGCACCCGATGCCCGCCGTGAAGCACATCCCCGATGGCTACCAGGCCCTCACGCCGTACCTCGTCATGAAGGACGCCGCCCGCGCCATCGACTTCTACGCGAAGGTCTTCGGCGCGGTCGAGCTCATGCGCATGCCCGGGCCGGAGGGGCGCGTCGGCCATGCCGAGCTGAAGATCGGCGACGCGCGCCTCATGCTGGCGGACGAGCACCCGGAGATGGGCGCGCTCGGCCCCAAGTCCATCGGCGGCACGGCGGTCGGCCTCGTCGTGTACGTGCCCGACGCGGACGCCACCGTGGCCCGCGCGGTCGCCGCGGGCGCCACCGTGAAGGGCGCCGTGGAGGACAAGTTCTACGGCGACCGGATGGGCTCGATCGTGGATCCGTTCGGCCACCTCTGGCACGTCGGCACGCACAAGGAGGACGTCTCGCCGGAGGAGATGCAGCGGCGCATGGCGGCGCTGCCGCCCATGTGAGCCGTCACTGCGCCCGCGCTCCGGACGCCGCGAGCATCCGGAGCGCCAGGCGCAGGTGGCTGTCGATCGGATCGAGGAGCGGGACCTCGGTCCCCATGAGGTCCATGAGATCGGTGCAGGCGACGACCAGCGCGTCGAGCGGCTCCCGCCTGGCCATGCGGCCCACGATCGCGGCGAGCTCGCCCTTCATCGTCGGCGTCTTCTCGCCGCGCGCGAGCGGCCCGAAGATGAGCGCGTCCAGGTAGTCGGTCCCGGCCTCGTCCGGGACCACCACCCGCACGCCGGCCGCCTCGAGCGCGTCGCGGAAGAACGGCTCGGAAACGGTGAAGCGCGTGCCGACGAGCCCGACCACGCGGTGGCCGGCGGCGCGCACGTCCTCGCAGGTCGCGCCCACCAGGTCGGCGATGGGCAGGGGCGAGCGAGGCCGGAGCGCCGGCAGGAACCGGTGCGGCGTCACCGCCGCGAAGAGCGCCAGGGTGGCGCCGGCGCGCTCGAGCCGCCGGAGCGAGCCCAGCAACAGCTCCAGCGCCTCCGGGTCCGCTCCCGCGCGGAGCAGCCCCGAGAACCGGTCGATCCAGACGTGGTCCACGACGATGCCCGGCCGGCCCAGGTCGAGGGGCAGCCCGGCGAGCAGGGCGGTGAGCTTCCGGTAGTAGTGGACGGTCCCCTCGGGACCGAGCCCGCCCACGATTCCGACGATCGGCTGCATGCGATGGAACCTCGTGCTGGGGTGTAAGAGGCGGAGGCTGCTCTCGCTCAGGCGCCCGCGAGCAGCAGGGCGGCCGAGGCGGCGAGCAGCGCGCCCATGGCGCGGTCGATCCGGCGCCGCCAGCGCGGCACGCGCATGGCGCGCTCCAGCGCCGACCCGAGCACCGCCCAGGTGAGGAGCCCGGCGAGCGACAGCGCGGTGAACAGCGGCACGAGCCGGAGGAACGCCGCGCCCGCGCCGCCGCCGCCGCAGGCCGACGCCGCGGTGAGCACCATGGCCCAGGCCTTCGGGTTCGTGAACTGGAACAGGAACACCGCCGCCGGCCGCTGCGGCAGCGCGCCGCCGGCCGCGCCGCCCTCGGCCGGTCCGCGCCGGAAGCTCTCCACCACGAGCGCCACGCCGCCCCACGCCAGGTAGACCGCGCCGCCCGCCTGCAGCACGCGCCCCAGCGCCGGGGCCGCCGCGAGCAGCGCGCCTCCGCCCGCGGCCGCGAGCCCGAGCAGGGCGACGAGCCCGAGCAGGACCGCCGCGATGGCCGGGGCGGCGCCCCGGAGCCCGGCCGCGGCGGCCCGGTGCATCACCACGAAGTTGCTCGGCCCGGGGGTGAACACCCCGACGGCCACCAGCCCTGCGGTCGCGATCCACGTCTCCATGCCGGCGCCCTCCATGCCGGGGATCTGCGGCGCGGGCCGGTCGGACGGGCGCGAGGTTCGGTCTCGGGACGAGACCGTTCAGGCCGGGAGCGGCCCGCAGGCGCGGGCCTCCTGCTCCAGCCAGGCCACCACCCCCGCGGTGGCGGCGCGGCCGCGCGCGTGCGGCGGGAGCACCAGCCAGTAGGCGGGGCCGAGCGCCACCGACCGCTCGAAGGGCCGGACCAGCAGGCCGGCCGCCAGGTCGTCCGCGGCGAGCCGGTGCCGCGCCAGCGCCACCCCCTGCCCCTGCGCCGCGGCGCGGAGCACGAGGTCGGTCGAGGCGAGGCGCGGGCCGCGCCGGACGTCCAGCGAGGCGGGCCCATGGGCGCGTCGCCACAGCTCCCAGGTCGCGCCCGGATCGCGGTCGTGCAGGAGCCGCAGCCGCGCCAGCGCCGGCGGCCGGCGCGGCGAGCCCGCCGCGCGCCAGGCGGCCGGGCTCATCACCGGGTACAGCACCTCGTCGAGCAGCGGCTGGCAGTCCAGGTCGCGCCAGGGGCCGCGCCCCAGCCGGATCGCGAGGTCCACCTCCCCGGCGCCCGCGGTCCCGAGGTCCACCGGCCGCGGGTCCACCAGCACCGAGACCTCCAGGTCCGGGTGGCGCGCCTCCAGCGCCGGGAGCCGCGGCAGGAGCCAGCGGCTCGCGAACGAGGCGGTGGTCGAGATCACCACCGAGCGCTCCGAGCGCGCCTCCCGCACCGCGGCAGCGGCCCGCTCCAGCTCGCGGAGCGCGGCGAGCGCCGCCTGGCCGAGCGCCTCGCCCTGCGGCGTGAACGAGAGCCCGGCCCGCCCGCCGGGGCCGCGGGTAAGCGGGGTGCCGGCCCAGGCCTCCAGCTCGGCCATGTGCCGGCTCAGCGACGAGTGGGCCACGCCGAGCTCGCGCGCGGCGGGGCGCACGCCGCGGTGCGCGAACACGAGCGCGAAGGCGCGGAGCGCGTTCAGGGGGAGGTCCTTCACGGTCGGGAGGATAGACCGAAGCCCCGCTCAGCGCGCGCCCGCGGCGGGTGCCGGTGCGCACAGGCCGCCGCAGTCCGCGCCGCGCGGCGGGGCGCAGTCGTCGCGCGGGTCGTCCACGCAGGCCCGGCCGTCCGGGCACCGGATCGCCGCGAAGCCGCCGCAGGACACCGGCACGACGCAGGCACCCGGGCAGCCCGCGTCGGACGGCCAGGTGCAGGCGTCGCCGGGCACGTCCACGCAGGCCTGGCCCTCGGGGCAGCCGGCGCCGCATCCCCCGGTGACGGCCGGCGGGCGCGCGCCGTCCCCGCGGTGCCCGCGATCGCCGCCGCAGGCGGCCAGCAGGGCCGCTGCCCCGAGGAGCGCGAGCGGCGCGCGCCGCCGGCGCGCCATCACGGCTCCCGCACCGGCTGCCGGGGGCGGCTCGGGATGCGCAGGACGAACGCGGCGCCGCAGGCGACGAGGGCCGCGGCGGCGAGGAGCGCGTAGCGCGGCGGCCGCACCACGAACGCCAGCCAGGCGAGGCTCACCGCCATGCTCCCGAGCGCGATCGCCTTCACCCAGACCGGGATGGCGCGATCCCGCTGCCACTTCTGCAGCGGCGGCCCGAAGAGCCGGTGCGTGTACAGCCAGCGGTGGAAGCGCTCGGAGCTGGCGGAGAACGCCCAGAGCGCCACCAGCATGAACGGCGTGGTGGGGACGATGGGGAGCAGCAGCCCGATCGCGCCCAGGGCGAACGCCGTCCAGCCGAGCGCGAGGAGCAGCAGCCGGCGGGCCGGGGCGGCGCGGGTCGCGGCGGTCGTCGGCTCGGGGTCGGGCGGCACGGGAGAGGTGTAGGGCGGATCGCGCACCGGCCGCAAGCCGGCCCGCGCGGCGGCTCGGGGACGGCCGCCCGGCGGGGTCGCCCGCGTCGGAGGCCGCCGGCGACCCCGTCCACCTCGCGACCTCGCTCACTCGCAGTTCTGCGGCTGCGGGCACCGCGCCGGCCGCTCGTACTTGCACGTGCAGGGGCAGGCCTCCTTGCACGCCTTCAGCAGGGCCACGTTGCCCTTGTCGGCGCCGCGGCCCACCGGGAACGCGGCGTCGCAGGACTGCGTGCAGGCGCTCTCGCACGGGCCGATCCCGCAGCTCGGGTCCCCGCCCTCCTCCACGCAGCCGGTGGCGACCTGATCCGCCTCCTGCACCGCGGGGAGCATCGCGACGGCCTGGTCCGCGGCGCACACCGTCTGGCCGAGGTCGTTCACGTACGTCTGGCAGGTGCCCGACTTCGCGAACGCCTCGATGGTGAAGGTGACCGGGATGGCCTCCGGGCACCCGAGCACCACCTGCACGCCGTCACACCCGGTGTAGTAGTGCCAGCGGTTCTGGAAGGGCGACAGGTCGGTGACGGTGTCCCAGACGTACCGCACCGTCCGGTCCTGAGGGTTCAGCACCTCCGTGAAGTTGCCGGCGGTGACGCTGCTCAGCGTCGCCACCACGCCCTGGTCGGCGGAGCAGGTGGTGGCGCCCGCCGCGAGGCGGGTGACGAGCGACGTCTTGGTCCGGTCGAGCACGTTGCGCGTGCTGAACCAGCCCTTCGGCATCGGCTGCGTCTGGACGGCGGTGGTGCCGGTGGCGTCGATCTGGGCGCCCGCGAGGAGCAGCGGGCTGGTGTCGGCGGCGGCGAGCGCGGGCAACAGCGCCGCGAGGCACGTGAGCGTTCTCATCTGGTCTTCTCCCTTGAGCGCGGCCCGTGCGCCTGGAGGCGAGGCCGGCATGCGCGGAAGTGTCACCGCCCCCGTGCGCGTGCGGCAGTCCCGCATCACCGCGTCGCCAGCGCCACCGACGGGGCATACCCGCGTCGGGGAGGTTCGCCACGAGTCGCGGGCGGCGTGCGCGCGCGGACGCTACGCTGGGTCGGTGGACACGCTCGCGCTCCAGGCCAACGGCCTCCGCTTCGCCGCGCTCGCCGACGGCCCGGGCGACGGTCCGCTCGCGCTGCTCCTGCACGGCTTCCCCGAGCTGGCCCGCTCCTGGCGGCACCAGCTCCCTGCGCTCGCCGCCGCCGGCTGGCGCGCGGTGGCGCCGGACCTCCGCGGCTACGGCGGCACCGAGAAGCGCGGGCCGTTCGACCTCGCCACGCTGGCGGCGGACGCGGCCGGGCTGGTCCGGGCGCTGGGGCGCGAGCGCGCGGTGGTGATCGGGCACGACTGGGGCGGCGCGGTGGCCTGGGCGGTGGCGGGCCGGCATCCGGAGGTGGTCTCGCGGCTCGTCGTCCTGAACGCGCCGCACCCGAGCGCGTTCGCGCGCGAGCTGCGCCGCAACCGCCGCCAGCTCCTCCGCTCGTCGTACATGCTCCTGTTCCAGGTGCCGCTCCTGCCGGAGTGGCTGCTCACCCGCGACCGCGCGGCCGGCGTGGCGCGCGCGCTCCGCGGCGGATCGTACGTGCGCAGCGCCTGGCCCGCCGAGGAGCTGGAGCCCTACCGCCGCGCGTTCCTCCAGCCCGGCGCCGCGCGCGCGGCGCTCGGCTACTACCGGGCGGCCTTCCGCGGCCGGCGATCGCGCGGGCCGCGTCCCCGGCCGATCTCCGCGCCCACGCTCATCCTGTGGGGCGTGGAGGATCGCTTCCTGGGCGTGGAGACGATCGCGCGGGCGAAGCTCGCGCCGTACCTCGCGCCCGGCAACGCGCCGGAGATCGTGCCGATCGAGGGCGCGGGCCACTTCGTGCAGAACGAGGCGCCGGAGCAGGTGAACGCGGCGCTGCTCCGCTGGCTCGGCGCGGCCACCGGGAGGTCCGCGACGTGAGACGCCACCCCCTGCTCGTCCCTTCCGCGCTCGCCGCGGCGCTCGCGCTCGCCGCCGTCCCGGCCCCGGCGCGGCCCGCGCCGGCCGACCTCCAGGTGAACGTCGCGGCCGACGGCGCGGTGACGGCCGCCGCGTTCGCCGCGGCGCTGGGCGTGCGCCTGCTCGAGCGCGACCTGCTCCCCGTCTCCTGCCGCTGGTGCAGCCCGGGCCGCCTCGACGCGTGGGCGCACCGGACCCTCGCCTGGAAGACCGCCTCGCGCGCCGCGACCGCCTCCGACCTGCTCGGCGTGGGCGTGCCGCTCGGCGCGACCGCTGCGCTGGCGGTCCCCGACCTCGCGGCGGGGGCGCCCCGGCGCGCGGCGGAGGACGCGCTGCTGGTCGCGGAGGCGGTCTCGATCGCGACGCTCGGCACCGAGCTCGTGAAGGTCGGCACCGACCGGATCCGGCCGGACGCCTGGGACGGCAGCGGGCCCGTGCACGCGCTCGACTCGCGCCTCTCCTTCTGGTCGGGCCACACCGCCACCGCGTTCGCGGCGGTGGCCGCGGCGGGCACGATCGCCACCCTGCGCGACGCGCCGGCGGCGCCGTGGATCGTCGGCGGCGGCGCCGCGGCGGCGAGCGCGGTGGGTTACCTGCGGCTGGCGGCCGATCGCCACTGGGCGACCGACGTGCTCGCCGGCGCGGGGTGGGGCACGGCGGTGGGGATCCTGGTGCCGCTGCTCCACTGGCACCCGATCGCCCACGTGCGCCTGATGCCGTCGCCGGGCGGGATCGCGGGCGAGTTCTAGCTCAGCCGTCCCAGGTGTAGACGCGGACCGAGAGAGCGGGCAGGTCGAACGAGGCCGCGCCGGCCGCGTCGGCCGTGACCGCGGGCGCGGTGGCGGGCAGGCGCGGCGCGAGCGCGGCGCCGGGCGGGAGGCCGGTCACGGGGAGCGTGAGCGGGACGACGTCGTAGTTGAGCAGCACGAGCGCGTGCGAGGTCCCCAGCGTGCGGCGGAACGAGAGCGTCGCGCCGGACGCGCGCGCGCCCTCGTAGCCGCCGCGGTCGAGCGCCGGCACCGCGCGGCGGAGCGCGATGACCTCGCGGTAGAACTCGAGCAGCGAGCCGGCGCGGCCCTGCTCCGCCTCCACGTTGTGCGTGGCCGCGTTCGAGGAGAGCGCGCGGAACGGCTTGCCGGTGGTGAACCCGGCGGTGCGCGCGTCGCCGGTCCAGCTCATGGGCGTGCGCAGCCGCCAGTCGCCGGAGAGCGAGGCGGCGCCGCCCATGCCGATCTCCTCGCCGTAGTAGACGAACGGGATCCCGGGGAGCAGCAGGTACGTCGCGGCCGCGAGGCGGTAGCGCGCCTCGTCGCCGCCGAGCTGATCCCAGGGGCGCTGGCCGGCGAAGGCGTCGTGGTTGGAGAGCAGGGTGGACGCGGCGAGGCGGGCCGGGTCCTCGAAGTACGCCGCCACCCGGGCCACCGCGGCGGCGTCCCCGCGCGCCGCGCCCATCACGTCGGACTGGAGGCCGAACGCGAACGCGCTGCCGCAGGCGGCGGTGAAGCCGGCCGGGTCGTCCGGCCCCTCGCACACCATGAAGCGCCGCTCGTAGCCGTCGAGCAGCGCCCGCACCTCCGCCATCCGGACGTAGTTCTCGGGCTGGTCGTTCCAGGCGCCGGGTCCGTTCTCGTACAGCATGCCCACCGCGTCGAACCGGAACCCGTCGACGCCGCGGTTCAGCCAGAAGCGCTGGCTGTCGGCGTGGTACGCGGCCACCGCCGGGTTCGCGAGGTCGAAGTCCGGCATGTTCGTGGCGAACGGCGCGTAGTACCAGCCGGTGCCGGACTGGCGCCACGGGTTGCCGCCGTACACCGACCAGCCCGACGGCTGCGACGACCTCCACACGTACCAGCCGCGGTAAGGGTTCGACTTGTCGTCCGCGGAGTTGAGGAACAGCGGGTTGGTGGCCGCGCTGTGGTTCATCACGTAGTCGAGGATCACGCCGATGCCGCGCGCGTGGGCGGCCGCGACGAGCGCGTCGAGGTCCTCGAGCGTGCCGTAGCCGGGCTCGACGCCGCGGTAGTCGGCGACCGCGTAGCCGTGATCGTGGTCCTGGCTGGCGGTGACCGGCATGAGCCAGATCCCGCGGACGCCGAGGTCGGCGAGGTGGTCGAGCCGGCTCGCCAGCCCGCGCAGGTCGCCGACGCCGTCGCCGTCGGAGTCCTGGTAGCCGCGGACGTAGATCTCGGCGAACGGGCCGCGCTCCCAGCCGTCGGGGAGCGCGCTGCCGGGATCGGCGGCGGGCACCGGCGAGACGTCGACCGGCGGCGGAGGGGTGGAGCCGCCGCCGCAGGCGAGCGCGGCCAGGGCGATCGCGGCGAGGAGGGCGAGCGGGGTGCGGCGTGGCGATCGCGCGGGCGTCATGGGCGCCTCCGGCGGACCGGCCGGGCGCGGGAGCGCGTCCGGCGGGCGCCGCCCTGCTCTCTACGTGCGGACGCGGAGCTGCGTCAACGTCCCGGAGGTCGCGCCACGCGCGGGCCCGCTCACGGGCGGAAGGCGCGCAGGAACGTCTGCACCGCGCGGCGCACCGTGGCACGGACGTCGTCCGGCGAGGCCTCCTGCAGCACGCCCAGGTGCAGGCGCATCATCACGTCGCCGTGGCACAGGTTCACGAACTGCACCGCCGCGTAGTACGGATCGTCGAGCCGCAGCAGGCCGCGCGCCGCCCAGCGCGAGAGCGCCGCGGCGATGAGCTCGTGCGTGACCCGCGGGCCGCGCTCGTACAGCATCTTCCCGATGTCGGGCAGGCGGAACCCGTCGAGCGCGCTCCGGTACAGCGCCACCGCCTCGCTGGAGAGGAACTTCCCGAGCAGGCGCTCCCCCGCGGCCTGGAGGGCCGACTCGAGGTCGTCGCTCGTCTCGGCGAACAGCGCCTCGAGGTCGGCCTGCATCTGGTTCGAGCCCTGTTCGAAGCAGGCGACGAACAGCGCGCTCTTGTCGTGGAAATGGTTGTAGAGGGTGGCCTTGGAGACACCGCTTCGGGCGGCGATCACGTCCACGCTGGCCCGCTCGTACCCGTGCTCCTGGAACACCTTGCGCGCCCCATCAAGGATCTGCTGGCGCTTGCCAACGCACCAATCGGGGGGTCTCTGGAGCTGATTTTCAGCCATGTCAGATGAACTAAACGGTTCAGTCTTGACTGTCAACCCACGTTCGCGTAGGTTCCGACCGCCTGATGAACTGAACGGTTTAGTGTTGACCCCGTCCGGCCGCATGGCTATCAGTACCGCCCTCCCGGGCTCACGGAACCGTTCCCCGGGCCTCAAAGGAATCGAGATGAACCCCTCCCTCCGCTCCCCTCGCGCCGCCACGCGGCGCGCTCACGGCCTCCTTTTCGGCAAGCGCGCGCTCGCGCTCGCCGCGCTCGCGCTCGTGGCCGCCGGCTGCGGCAAGAAGCCGGAGGCGCGCCCCCCCGGCCCGGTCGAGGTCGGCGTGATCACCGTCTCCCCGCAGGCGGTGACGCTCACCACCGAGCTCCCCGGCCGCGTCTCCGCGTTCAAGGTCGCCGAGGTCCGCGCCCGCGTGAACGGCATCGTGCTGAAGCGCCTGTTCACCGAGGGCAGCGACGTGAAGCAGGGCCAGCCGCTGTTCAAGATCGATCCGGCGCCCTACCAGGCCGCGCTCGACAGCGCGCGGGCGCAGCTCGCCCGCGCCGACGCGACGCTCGCGTCGGCCAAGCTCACCTCCGAGCGCTACACCGAGCTCGTCGCCGCGAACGCGGTGAGCCGGCAGGAGCACGAGGACGCCGTCGCCGCGCTGAAGAAGGCCGAGGCCGACGTCGCCGCCGGCAAGGCCGCGGTGGACGCCGCCCGCATCAACCTCGGCTACACCACCGTCACCTCGCCGGTGAGCGGCCGGATCGGCCGCTCGGGGGTCACCGAGGGCGCCTACGTCCAGGCCGCGCAGGCCACGCTGCTCGCGACCGTGCAGCAGCTCGACCCGGTCTACGTGGACGTGACGCAGTCCAGCGCCGAGCTGCTCCGGATGCGGCGCGATCTCGAGGCCGGCAAGCTCCAGTCCGCCGGCGCCGGCAAGGCGAAGGTCGCGCTCACCACCGAGGATGGCCGCGAGTACGGCCTCCCCGGCACGCTGCAGTTCGCCGACGTCACCGTGGATCCCGGCACTGGCTCGGTGGCGCTGCGCGCGATCTTCCCGAACCCGCGCGCCGAGCTGCTCCCCGGCACCTACGTGCGGGCGCGCCTGGCCGAGGGCGTGAACCCGGCGGCGCTTCTCGTCCCCCAGCGCGCCGTCGCCCGCAACAACAAGGGCGAGCCCACGGCGCTGATCGTCGCCGGCGGCAAGGTCGAGCTGCGCAACCTGGTCACCGAGCGCGTCATCGGCGACGCGTGGCTCGTGACCTCCGGCGTGAAGCCCGGCGAGCAGGTGATCGTCGAGGGCCTCCAGAAGGTGCGCCCGGGCGCCCCCGTCAACCCGGTCCCGGCCGGCGGCGCGAAGCAGGCGAACGCCGCGACCCCGGGCCAGCAGGCCCCGGCGGGCGCGGCCCGCTGAGGCGCCCGACAGCGTGACCGCGCGCGCGGCCGGACCCGAGCCGGCCGCCCGCGCACCCCTTCCCTTTTTTCAGTCGAGGAGTCGTCGTGGCCAGGTTCTTCATCGATAGGCCCATCTTCGCGTGGGTGATCTCGATCATGATCATGCTGGCCGGTGGGCTCGCCATCCTGGGCCTGCCGGTCTCGCAGTACCCCGCCATCGCGCCGCCGGTCGTCACGGTGTACGCGACCTACCCGGGCGCGAACGCGCAGACGCTGGAGAACTCGGTCACCCAGGTCATCGAGCAGAAGATGACCGGCATCGACCACCTCCGGTACATGTCCGCCGCGAGCGACAGCTCCGGCAACGCGAGCGTCACGCTCACGTTCGAGGCCGAGGCCGATCCGGACATCGCGCAGATGCAGGTGCAGAACAAGCTGCAGAACGCCATGCCGCTGCTGCCGCAGCAGGTGCAGCAGCAGGGCGTGCGCGTCCTGAAGACCGTCAGCAACTACCTGCTCATCGCCGGCCTCATCTCCGAGGACGGCAGCATGACGCGCGACGACCTGAACGACTACGCGTTCTCGAACATCGTCGACCCGATCAGCCGTGTGACCGGCGTCGGCGAGGTGACCGCGTTCGGCACCCAGTACGCCATGCGCATCTGGCTCGACGCCGACAAGCTCGCCAGCTTCAAGCTCACCCCGCTCGACGTGAGCGGCGCCCTCCGGGCGCAGAACGCGCAGGTGTCCACCGGCTCCCTCGGCGCGGCCCCGGCCGTGCCCGGCCAGCAGCTCAACGCCACGGTCACCTCGCAGACCCGGCTCCAGACGCCCGAGCAGTTCCTGAACATCCTCCTGCGCGTCAACCCCGACGGCTCGCAGGTGCGGCTGCGCGACGTCGGCACCGCGAACCTGGGCGGCGAGACCTACGAGCTCGAGAGCTACTACAACGGCAAGCCCGCCGGCGGCATGGGCATCCGGCTCGCCTCGGGCGCGAACGCGCTGAAGACCGCCGACCTGGTGCGCGCCAAGCTCACCGAGCTGTCGCAGTACTTCCCGCCGGGGATGAAGGTCGTCTATCCGGTCGATTCCACGCCGTTCGTGCGGATCTCGATCGAGGAGGTGGTGAAGACCCTCGCCGAGGCCATCATCCTCGTGTTCCTGGTGATGTTCCTGTTCCTGCAGAACTTCCGCGCCACGCTCATCCCGACCATCGCGGTGCCGGTGGTGCTGCTCGGCACGTTCGGCGTGCTGGCGGCGGCCGGCTTCACCGTGAACACGCTGACCATGCTGGGCCTGGTGCTCGCCATCGGGCTGCTGGTGGACGACGCCATCGTGGTGGTCGAGAACGTCGAGCGCGTGATGAGCGAGGAGGGGCTCTCGCCGCGCGAGGCCACCCGCAAGTCGATGGGCCAGATCACCGGCGCGCTCGTCGGCATCGCGCTGGTGCTCGCCGCGGTGTTCGTCCCCATGGCGTTCTTCGGCGGCTCGGTGGGCGTCATCTACCGGCAGTTCTCCATCACCGTGGTCTCGGCCATGGCGCTGTCGGTGGTGGTCGCGCTGACGCTCACGCCCGCGCTGTGCGCCACGATCCTGAAGCCCGTCGAGAAGGGGCACCACGCCTCGGAGAAGGGGTTCTTCGGCTGGTTCAACCGGCTCTACGGGCAGGGCAGCGGGATCTACGAGAAGTCGGTGGGCTGGATCCTGCGCCGCGCCGGTCGCGCCCTGATCGTCTACGCCGTGCTGCTCGCGGCGCTGGGCGGGCTGTTCCTGCACCTGCCCACCGGCTTCCTCCCGGAGGAGGACCAGGGCTCCATCATCAACATGGTGCAGCTGCCCGCCGGCGCCACCATGGACCGGACCCGCACGGTGATGCAGGAGGTGACGCGGCACTACCTCGAGGACGAGAAGGACAACGTCGAGGCGGTGATGGCCATCACCGGCTTCAGCTTCTCCGGCCGCGGCCAGAACGCCGGCCTCGCGTTCGTGCGCCTGAAGGACTGGTCCGAGCGCCCGAAGAAGGAGCAGCACGCGCCCGCCATCGCCGGGCGCGCCATGCGGGCGTTCTCGCAGATCAAGGACGGCCTCGCGTTCGCGTTCGTGCCGCCGGCGGTGCCCGAGCTCGGCAACGCCACCGGCTTCGAGCTGCAGCTCCAGGACCGCGGCAACCTCGGCCACGAGGCGCTCATGGCGGCCCGCAACCAGCTCCTCGGCATGGCCGCGCAGGATCCGCGCCTCGCCAAGGTCCGCCCGCTCGGCCTGGAGGACACGCCGCAGTACCGCATCGACGTGGACCAGCAGAAGGCCGCGGCCCTCGGGCTCTCGCTCTCCGACATCAACGCCACCCTGTCCAGCACCTGGGGCGTCAACTACGTCGACGACTTCGTGGACAAGGGGCGCACCAAGCGCGTGTACGTGCAGGCCGCCGCGCCGTTCCGCATGAAGCCGGAGGACCTGAACCGCTGGTACGTGCGCAACGCCGCCGGGCAGATGGTCCCGTTCTCGGCGTTCTCCACCGGCACCTGGGTGCACGGCCCCACCAAGCTCGAGCGCTTCAACGGCTCCCCGGCCATGGTGATCCAGGGCGAGCCGTCCCCGGGCCACAGCTCGGGCGAGGCCATGGCCGCCATGGAGGAGCACGTCAAGGCGCTCCCGGCCGGCATCGGCCTGGAGTGGTCGGGCCTCTCGTACGAGGAGCGGCTCTCGGGCGCGAACGCCCCGGCGCTCTACACCATCTCGCTGCTGGTGGTGTTCCTCGCGCTGGCGGCGCTCTACGAGAGCTGGTCCATCCCGTTCTCGGTGATGCTGGTGGTGCCGCTCGGCGTGCTCGGCGCGGTGCTGTTCACCGAGCTCGCGAGCATGGACGCCGGCGTCTACTTTCAGGTCGGCCTGCTCACCACCATCGGCCTCTCCGCCAAGAACGCCATCCTCATCGTCGAGTTCGCGAGGGCCCTGTACGAGCAGGGCATGAGCCTGTTCGACGCCGCCGTGGAGGCGGCCCGCATGCGCCTCCGCCCCATCATCATGACCTCGCTCGCCTTCATCCTCGGCGTGCTCCCGCTCGCGATCGCGAACGGGGCCGGCGCGGCCGGGCAGAACGCCATCGGCGTGGCGGTGATCGGCGGCATGGTCTCGGCCACCTTCCTCGCCATCCTGCTCGTGCCGGTGTTCTTCGTGAAGATCGCCGGCAAGCGGAAGACGCCGCCGCCCGACCTGGTGGCCGGACCGCGCGACGACGAGGACGAGGCCGCGCCGAAGGAGATCGCCCATGCGTAGCCCTGGCCTCGCGACGCTCGTCGCCGCCTCCGCCCTCGCCGTCTCCGGGTGCACGCTCGCGCCCCGGTACCAGCGCCCCGCCGCGCCCGTGGCCGCCGAGTTCCCCGCCGGCGCCGGCGCGGCGACCGGCCCCGCCGCTTCCGACCTGGGCTGGCGCGACGTGTTCCAGGATCCCGGCCTCCAGGCCGTGATCGACCAGGCGCTCCGCGAGAACCGCGACCTCCGCGTCGCCGCGCTCAACGTGGAGCTGGCCCGTGCGCAGTACGGCATCCAGCGCTCGTACCTGCTGCCCACGGTCGGCGCGACCGGGAGCGGCAGCCGCGCGCGCACGGCGAAGGACCTCAGCTTCACCGGCGAGCCCTCCGTCGGGAACACCTTCTCGGCCGGCGTGGGCCTCACGTCGTTCGAGATCGACCTGTTCGGCCGCGTCCGCAGCCTGCGGAACCAGGCGCTCGAGCAGTACCTCTCGACCGAGGAGGCCCACCGCAGCGCGCACCTGGCGCTCGTCTCCGAGGTGGCGGTCCAGTACCTCGCCTCGCGCGCGCTGCAGTCGCAGGTGGCGCTCGCGGAGCAGACGCTGCAGACCGTGCAGCAGTCGTACGACCTCGCGAAGCGCACCTTCGAGGCCGGCCGCACCTCCGAGCTCGACTTCCGCACCGCCGAGGCGCAGGTCGAGACCGCGCGGGTGAACCTGTCCGCCTACCAGCAGCAGCTCGCGCAGGCCGAGAACGCGCTGGTGCTGCTCGCCGGCGGACCGCTGCCGAAGGACCTGCCGACGGCGCCGCTCGAGTCGCAGCCTCCCGTGGCGGAGCTGCCGGCGGGGCTGCCGTCCGACCTGCTGCAGCGCCGTCCCGACATCCTCTCGGCCGAGCATCAGCTCAAGGCGGCGAACGCCAGCATCGGCGCGGCGCGCGCGGCGTTCTTCCCCTCCATCTCGCTCACCGCCTCGGTGGGCACCGCCTCGACCGAGCTGTCCAACCTGTTCACCGCCGGCTCGGGCACCTGGGCGTTCTCGCCGCGCATCGACCTGCCCATCTTCACCGGCGGCCGCAACAAGGCGAACCTCGACGCGGCGAACGTCCGCAAGCAGATCGAGATCGCGAGCTACGAGAAGGCGATCCAGGTGGCGTTCCGCGAGGTGGCCGACGCGCTGGTGGCGCGCGGGCGCCTCGACGAGCAGCTCGAGGCCCAGACCCGGCGCGTCCAGGCGGAGCAGCGGCGCTACGACATCTCCGAGCTGCGCTACCGCAAGGGCGTGGACAGCTACCTGAACGTGCTCACCGCGCAGCGCGACCTGTACGGCGCGCAGCAGCAGCTCATCCAGACCCGGCTCACCCGCTTCTCGAACTCCATCGGCCTGTACCGCGCCCTCGGCGGCGGATGGCTGGAGCACGGGAAGTCCTGACGGGGCTGCGCCCCGCCCCACGGAGCAGAGCTCCGCGGGGCCCCACCCTGCTCGCCGGGTCCCCTGCGCCGCCGCGGGCGACTTCGCCGCTGACGCGGCGGCGCCCCGGCGGGCTCGCTCCGCTCGCCTGGAGTACTCACGGTGCGGACGCGCCCCCGCAGCAGGGCTAGCGGCCGCCGCCGCGCGCGCCGCCGTCGCCGGGGGCGACCACCGTCACCCGGTACACGCGGCGCGCGCCGAGCGGCGAGCCGCCCGCGGCCGAGCAGGTGGTGGTGCCCGGGCCGACGCCGCGCAGCGCGCCGCCCTCCGGCGAGTCCGCGCCCACCGCCACCTTCGGATCGTCGCAGAGGATCGCGCGGGGCGGGCACTGCACCGTGCCGGTCGGACAGAGCGGCTTCACCTCGCCCACGTCCAGCGTGAGGGGGAACGGCGCGTCGGCGGCCGGCTCGCCCTGGGCGCGCACGGCCGGCGCAGCGGCGAGCGCGAGGGCGGGGAGGCACCAGCGGGCGGCACGGCGGAGCGAGGTCATGCTGCCGTCATAGCGCATCGCGCGCGACCTGGCGTTCCTGCGGCCGCGCCCGCCCCGGTCTGCGCGCACCCGGACGCAGGTTTTCTGAATGCTCCGACGCGTCATTTTGTCATGGTCTAAGGGATGGCCGGGACCGTAGATCCGCCGGGAACGCTCTCGGAGGTACGTCTTGGTCGAATCGATCGGCTCACCCGCCCTGTGGATCGGCTTCCTCGCCTTCGTCGCGCTGATGCTGGCGCTCGACCTGGGCGTGTTCCATCGGAAGGCGCACGTCATCCGCGTGCGCGAGGCGCTCGGCTGGAGCGTGGTGTGGGTGGCGCTGGCGCTCACCTTCAACGCGCTGGTGTGGTGGCAGTTCGGGGCAGACCGCGGCCTCGAGTTCCTCACCGGCTACCTCATCGAGAAGTCGCTCGCCGTCGACAACATCTTCGTCTTCGTCATCATCTTCTCGGCGCTGGGCGTGCCGCCGCTCTACCAGCACCGGGTGCTGTTCTGGGGCATCCTCTCCGCGCTCGTCCTGCGCGCCGGGATGATCTTCGCCGGCACCGCCCTGCTGGCCCGCTTCCACTGGACCATCTACCTGTTCGGCGCGCTGCTGGTCGCGACCGGCGTGAAGCTGTTCCTCGGCCGCAACGAGGCGCCCGATCCCACCGGCGGCCGGCTGATGCGGCTGGTGCGGCGGGTCATCCCCTCCACCCACGAGCTGCGCGGGGCCCACTTCCTCACGATCGAGAACGGCCGGCGCGTCGCCACGCCGCTCCTGCTCGCGCTGGTGCTGGTGGAGATCTCCGACGTCATCTTCGCGGTGGACTCCATCCCCGCGATCTTCGCGGTGACGCTCGACCCGTTCATCGTGTTCACCTCGAACATCTTCGCCATCCTCGGCCTGCGCTCGATGTTCTTCCTGCTGGCCGGCATGGTGGAGCGCTTCTCCGGGCTGAAGACCGGGCTCTCGGCGGTGCTGGTGTACGTGGGCGTGAAGATGCTGGCGATGGACTGGGTGAAGGTCCCGCCCGCCCTGTCGCTCGCGATCGTCGCCGCGCTGCTCGTCGCACCGGTCCTGCTGGGCGCCTGGCGCGACCGCGCGCGCGGCCACCGCGCCGCTCCCGCATCAGGTAGAGTCCTCGGGCCGTCTCGACCCGAGGAGAGCCGATGAACCGCACCGCCTGGATCGCCACCGCCGCGCTCGCCCTCACGCTGTCCGGCTGCGCCTCCGTGGCCGCCCAGCGCGCGCGCACCCGGTACCTGGAGGCCGAGCTCGACCGGCTCCGGTACCCGCAGCCGGCGGAGGAGATCTGGGGCGACGTGCGCCGGCTGCTCATGCAGAACGAGTTCCCGCTCGCCGACGAGGAGGATCCGCGCGAGGGGATCCAGGGGCTGGTGGTGAACCTGTTCACGCCCGCCCGCCCCACCGAGATCGACAAGGCCGGACGGCGCAAGCTCGACACCGGGTGGCGGAAGGACCAGACCCGCGTGCACGCCGAGGCCTCGCCGGGCGAGGGGGGCGTGCAGGTGCGGCTGACCCGGCTGGTCGAGGACCAGACCGAGCACGGCCGCGGGAAGCCCTCCCGCGACGTGGACCTGGAGCTGGAGCTGGCCCGCCTGCTGGCGCCGCAGGAGGCGGCGCGCATCGAGGCCGGGATCCCGAAGCCTCGATAGCGCGCAGCGCCCCGCCGGGCGCGGCGCCGACGCGCCCGCGCCGGTACATCCGCCCCCATGCCCCTCCTCGTCTCCGTCCGCGACCTCGTCTTCCGCTCCAAGATCCACGCCGCCGGCGAGCGGCTCGGCGTCGCCCTCCGCTTCGCCCCGCGCGGTGGCCGCCTGTCCGAGGCCGCGCGCGACCTGGGCCAGGGCACGATCCTCGCGGACCTCTCCGAGCCCGGCGTGCTCGACGAGGTGCGGGCCACCCGCGCGGCCGGGCTGCCGGTCCGGATCATCGGCTTCCTCGGCCACGTGGAGGTCGAGCTGGCGGGCGCCGCCCGCGCGGCCGGGGTGGACGAGGTGATCTCGCGCGGCCAGTTCGTGCAGCGCCTGGACGCGCTCCTCACCGAGCACGCCTGACGCCCCGGCGTCGCGCGATCGCGGGTTGCCCGCCGGGCGGCCTGCTGCGATGTTGCGGACCGTGTCCTCCGAGCTCGCCTACATCGCCCTGCTGTTCGCGCTGTTCGTCATCCCCAAGGCGCTGCAGCGCTTCCGGATCCCCGGCGCCATCACCAGCCTCCTGCTCGGGCTGGCGGCGGCCCGCGCCGGCCTCTTCACCGGCGATCCCACCCTGGCGCTGCTCGCCACGCTGGGCATCACCGGGCTGTTCCTGTTCGCCGGGCTGGACGTGGACGCGAAGGACCTCCGCCGCGGCGCCGCGCTGGTCGCGCAGCACCTCGTCATCCAGGCGCTCCTGCTCGCGGGCGTGGCCTGGGCCATCGCCGCAGCCACCGGCGTGGACTGGCGGCCGGCCACGCTGGTCGCGCTCGCGCTGGTGACGCCCTCGACCGGCTTCATCCTCGACTCGCTGCAGTCCTTCGGCCTCGACGCCGACCAGCGCTTCTGGACGCGCACCAAGGCGGTCGCCACCGAGCTGCTCGCGCTGGCGGTGCTGTTCGCGGTGCTCCAGTCCACCTCGGCGGCGCGCTTCGCCGGCGCCAGCGCGGCGCTGCTCGCGGTGGTGGTGCTCATCCCCCTGGTGATGCGCGCGTTCGCGGTGGCGATCGCGCCCTGGGCGCCGCGCTCCGAGTTCGCGTTCCTGGTGATGCTGGCGGTGATGGCGGCGTTCGCCACCCGCAAGCTGGGCGTGTACTACCTGGTGGGCGCGTTCCTGGTCGGCGTGGCGGCGCGCCGCTTCCGCGAGCGGCTCCCCGCGTTCTCGTCCGACCGCCTGCTGCACGCGGTCGAGGTGTTCGCGTCGTTCTTCGCGCCGTTCTACTTCTTCAGCGCCGGCGCGCACCTGCACCCGGAGCTGCTCACCCTGTCCTCCCTGGCCACCGGCGTCGTCTACCTGGCCGCCATGATCCCGCTGCGCGTGGGCCTGGTGGCGGTGCACCGGAAGCTCGCGCTCCGCGAGCACCTGGGCCAGGCGCGGCGGGTGGCGACGGCGCTCGTGCCCACGCTCGTGTTCTCGCTGGTGCTGGCCGAGATCGTGATCGAGCGCTTCGAGGGCGTCCCGCCCTGGCTGGTCGGAGGGATCATCCCGTACGCGCTCCTCAACACCATGCTCCCGGCGCTGACGCTGGGCGCGACCGCGAGCTTCGACGAGGTCCACCTCGAGGTGACGGAGCCGGAGCCCGGGCCGGCGCTGGCCGCCGCGCCGCCCCCGGCCGGCCCGGGGCAGGCCGGCTGAGCGGACGCGGCGGGCTCACACCGCC
Organism: Anaeromyxobacter dehalogenans 2CP-1; assembly: GCF_000022145.1. Classification (NCBI taxonomy): domain Bacteria; kingdom Pseudomonadati; phylum Myxococcota; class Myxococcia; order Myxococcales; family Anaeromyxobacteraceae; genus Anaeromyxobacter; species Anaeromyxobacter dehalogenans. The sequence goes on along the minus strand of NC_011891.1, from coordinate 618,422 downwards.
GCGCTCGCGGCCGGGGCGGCCGGGGGCTGCTGCACCGAGCGCACGCGCAGCTCGACCTCGCGCCCGTCCGGCAGCGTCCAGGAGATGGACTGGCCGGTGGACAGCCCGAGCAGCGCCGCGCCCACCGGCGCGAGCACCGACAGCCGGCCCTCCCGCAGGTCCGCGGCGGTCGGGTAGACGAGCGTGACCTCGCGCAGGCGGCCGGTCGCGCCGTCCTCGTAGACCACGCGCGAGTTCATGGCGACGACGTCCGGCGGCACCTGGCCGTCCGGCACGCGCACGGCGCGGTCGAGCTCGGCGTCGAGCCGCTCCGCCGCGGCCGCGTCGCGGCCCTCCTGGTGCTGCTCCACCAGCGCCCGCAGGCGCTCGTGATCGGTCTCGCTGACGTAGATGCGGTCGCGGCTCATGGTTCCTCCAGTCGCTCGGTCCGGGCCTGGCCCGGGCGTGTCCAGCGGTGAATGCCCGCGCGCGGCCTCGAGCGGCGGCGCGACGAGCGGGCGGTCCTGCGGTGCTTCGGTGCGGGTGGGGCGCGCCTCGGTCCTGCGCTCTAGCGCGAGGAGATCGAGGCGCCCTGGCCGAGGAAGGCCGTGCCGTGGGCGCACGGGCGCCCGCTCGCGAGCCGCCGGGGCGGGGCGAGGCAGGGGCGCCGGGAGGTGTGGACGGGCGCGTGCACGGTCCCTCTGATGTAGCCGCGCGCGCCGAGAAGATCAACCGCCCACCAGCCGCACCACCAGGTCCCGCTCCGCCGGGCAGGTCCCCCGGCCGTCGCAGTTGCTGGTGGTGACCCAGAGCGCGCCGTCCGGGCCCTCCACGACCTCGCGGACGCGGCCCAGCCCCGAGGGCGGATCGCCGGCGAGGTAGACCTCGTGCGCGCGCAGCCCGCCGCGCCCGTCCAGCACCACCCGGTGCAGGTGGCGCGAGCCGAGCGTCCCGAACAGGAAGCTCCCCCTCCACTGCGGCACCGCCGACCCGCGGTACACGCTCCCGCCGCCCGGCGGCGCGGCCCTGCGGAACGAGAGGATCGGCGCGACCGTGCCCGGCTCGGCGTCGCACCCGGACACCGCCGGCCAGCCCAGGTCGTCCCCCGCGCGCGCCACCGTCACCTCGTCCTGGCCGGTGCGCGAGCGCTCCCCGCTCGGCCCGTGGTCCGCCAGGATCAGCGTGCCGGCGTCGAGCCAGTCGAACGCCTCCAGGTTGCGGACGCCGGAGAGGAGCACCGGGCTGTCCGGCCGCGGGTTGCCGGGCGCGGGCGCGCCGTCGGGCGTGACGCGCAGGAGCTTGCCGCTCGGGCTCGCCGGGTCGCGGGCGCGATCGGGGTGGCCGCCGTCGCCGGTGCCGACGTACAGCATGCCGTCGGGCCCGAAGCGGATGCGCCCGCCGTCGTGGTACCGGGCCGCGGGGATGCCGTCGAGGAGCACCTTCTCGCGCGTCGCCGCGCGGCCGTCCGCCGAGAGCGTCCAGCGCGACACCTGGTTCACCGGCGCGCCGCCCGCCTCGACCGTGGCGTACAGGTAGAAGCGCCGGTTCTCGGCGAAGCGCGGATCGGCCGCGATGCCGAGCAGCCCGCCCTCCCCGCCGGGCGCGATCGCGACCGTGGCCACCGGCTCCGGCTGGAGCTGACCGTGGCGGATGAGGCGCACGCGCCCGGGCCGCTCGGTCACCAGCACGTCGCCGCCGGGGAGGAAGGCGAGCCCCCACGGCACCTCCAGGCCGCTCGCCACCCGCTCGACGCGGATCGGGATCGCGCCCGCCGGGCCGAAGCCCTCCTCCACCATCGTGCAGCCGGGGGCCGGCCGTCGGGCGGAGGCGGCGCCGCAGGCGAGCAGCAGCAGGAGCGGCGCGAGGGCCGGGCGGGCGGGACGCATCCCGTCGATGTAAGCAGCCACGCCCCGGCGAGCGACCCGCCGGCGTGCGCCCCGCGCGGCGCCCGCCTCCCGCGGGCCGCGTGCCGGGGCGGAGCGGTCGGCCGCCACGGGACCGGACGATCACTCCCCGCCGGGCGTGCCGGGCGCCGGCGCGACCACCACCGGGTCGGCCTGCTCGGAGCGCGGCTCGAGCGCCGCGAGGTCGATCAGGTGCCCGGACCGCCGCGCCTTCGTCTCCAGGTAGAAGCGGTTGTGCTCGCCCGGCGGGATCACGTGCGGGATGCGCCCGCTCACGTCGACCCGGTACGCGGTGAGCTGCCGGATCTTCTCCGGGTTGTTGGTGATGAGGCGGATGGAGCGGAGCTCCAGGCCGTGGATCATGTGGGCCGCCACGGCGTAGTCGCGCTCGTCGTCGCGGAAGCCGAGCGCGAGGTTCGCCTCGACCGTGTCGAGCCCCTGCTCCTGCAGCGCGTACGCGCGGATCTTGTTGATGAGGCCGATCCCGCGCCCCTCCTGCCGCAGGTACAGCAGCACCCCGCGCCCCTCGCGCTGGATCGCGGCGAGCCCCTCGGTGAGCTGGTCGCGGCAGTCGCAGCGGAGCGAGCCCATCACGTCGCCGGTCAGGCACTCCGAGTGGAGGCGCACCGGCACGTCCGCCGCGCCCACCACGTCGCCGTGCACCAGCGCCACGTGCTCCTTTGCGTCGCGGTTGTTCCAGAACGCGACGATCCGGAACGGGCCGGCGCGCGTCGGGAGGCGCGCCACCGCGACGACGCGGACGCAGACGCGGCCCGGCCCGAAGCCCTCGCACTCGTGATCCCGATCGCGCAGCACGAGCTGCGCCAGCGCGTCGCCGCCGCCGGTCATGCCCCCTCCCCCGCGAGGACCCGTCCCGCCAGCGCGCGGCCCGAGCGCCACGCCGCCTCGATGCCGCCGCCCGGGGCGAAGCGATCGCCCGCCACGCCCAGCCGCGCGCCGCCCGGCAGCGCCAGCAGCAGCGGCCGCGCCAGCTCCGCGGCGAGATCGGTGCGGGCCCAGCGCCAGCGGTGCGGGTGCGCGGTGCGCGGGTCCGCGGCCCACGGGCCGAGGAGGCGCGCCGCCTCGTCGAGCACGCGGCGCGGCCAGTCCGGATCGTCGAGGTGCTGGCGCGACCAGGCCGGGTGGGCCTGGTAGGTGAGCACGAGCAGCGGCGAGCCGGGGCGCTTGCTCGACTCGTGCGAGACGAGCTGGACGATGCGCGAGGTCTCCGGGTAGCTCACGTGCCAGGGCGGGCGCGGCGCGGCGGGCCCGTACACGGCGAGCAGCGCGAGCGCGCAGTGGCTCGAGGCGGTCGCGAGCAGCGCCCGGGCGGCGGCCACGGCGGGCGGCGCCGGCAGCACGGTGGCGAGCAGCTCGTCGGCCTGCTCCGCGGCGAGCGCCAGCACCGCGGTCTCGGCCTCCAGGAACGAGCCGTCGTCGAGCCGGAGCGCCACGGTGCCGTCGCCGGGCACGAGCCCGACCACCTTGCGCTGCAGGCGCAGCTCCAGCCCCTCCGCCAGGTGGCGCGGGAACGCGTTCACGCCCTCGGCGAACGCGCGGCGGACTTCACCCGGCGAGAACGCCTCCGGCTGGCACGGCGGGCCGCTGCCGTGCACGTCGGCGGGCCAGTCGAGCCGCGTCGCGGGCACCGCGTCGAGCGCGGCCAGGAACGCCGGGTCGCGCCCGTGCAGGAACACCGCGCCGTAGTCCACCGGCTGGCCTTCCAGCGCGCGCGTGGCGCAGCGGCCGCCCACACCGTGCGCCCGGTCCAGCACCAGCGCGCGCCGGCCGCCCTCCGCGAGCGCCCTCGCGCAGGAGAGCCCGGCCACGCCGGCCCCGACGATCACCACCGGCGATCCCTCGGTCCCCGCCATGAGCGGGAGTGTAGCCCGCGCGCGGGGCCCCGGTTCGCGCCACGGATCGGGCGCGGCGTTTCGCCGGACGGGTCGTGCGATCGCGACGCGGGGGACCGGCCGGGCGTCCGCACGTCGCCGCGCGTCCCACGCCGCGGGACCTGTTGGGGCGGGCGTCGAACTGCCGCGGCGCCAGCCGCGCGCCGAGGCAAGATTCCCCCCGTCGGGTGCGCGCGAGCGTTCGCGCTGGCGCGGTGCACCTCGTGCCTCGAGACGATGAGCGACCCCAGCGATCACCGCCCGCACCCGGCCGGCCCGGGACACCTGCAGGAGCAGGAGCAGCTCCTCCGCCTGCTGGTGGACAGCGTGAAGGAGTACGCGATCTTCATGCTGGATCCGTCGGGCCACGTGCTCTCGTGGAACCCGGGCGCGGAGCGGATCAAGGGCTACCCGGCGCACGAGATCGTGGGGCGGCACTTCGCGGTGTTCTTCACGCCCGAGGACGTGCGCCGGGGCAAGCCGGCCGCGGAGCTGCGCGAGGCGGCCGAGCAGGGCTCCAGCGAGGACGAGGGCTGGCGGGTGCGCCGCGACGGCACGCGGTTCTTCGCGAGCGTGGTGGTCACCGCGCTCCGCGGCCCGGACGGCGCGCTCCGCGGGTTCGCGAAGATCACGCGCGACCTGACCGAGCGCCGGCGCGGGGAGGAGGCGCGGCGGAACCTGGCCGAGGCCCGCGAGGCGGTGCGGTCGCGCGACGACTTCCTGGCGGTCGCGTCGCACGAGCTGCGCACCCCGCTCACCTGCGTGCAGCTCGTGGCGCAGTCGCTCGCCCGGCAGACGCACGAGGGGCAGCCGGTCACCGGGCAGCAGGTGGAGCGGCTCCACCAGCTCCAGCGCCACGTGGCGCGGCTGGGCGAGCTCGTGAGCGGGCTCCTCGACCTCGCCGAGATGTCGCGCGGCGCCCTGCAGCTCGAGCCGGCCCCGTTCGACCTGTCCGAGCTGGTGCAGGAGGTGGCGGCGCGCTTCGAGCCGGACGTCCGGCGCAAGGGGACCGCGCTGAGCGTGCACGCCCCCGGGCCGATCCCCGGCCGGTGGGACCGCCGCCGGGTGGCCGATGCGATCGCCGCGGTGCTCGGGAACGCGGTGAAGTACGGCGGGCGCTCGCCGATCGAGGTCACCGCCAGCCGCGACGACCGCCGCGCGCTGGTCGTCATCGAGGACCGGGGGCCGGGCATCGCGCCGGAGGACCAGTCGCGCGTGTTCGAGCGGTTCGAGCGCGCCGCGCCGGTGGCGCACTACCCCGGGCTCGGCGTCGGCCTGTGGACCGCGCGGCAGATCCTGAACGCGCACGGCGGCGACATCGCGGTCGAGAGCGCGAGCGGCAAGGGGGCCCGGTTCTCGCTCCGCCTTCCGCTCGAGTCCCCCGCCTGACGGCGGGGGGCATCGCGAGGCAGGACGCCCGGGCGACTTCCGGTTACCATCCCCCCGTGCCCGCATCCCACGTTCCCGACACCTCCAGGGGCAAGCAGCCCGATCGCGGGGGGCTCCCCGCCCGCTCGCGCGCGCTCGCGCTCGCCATCCTCGTCCTGGCGCTGGCCGGCGCCGGCCTCGCCGCCGAGCTGACCCTGCTCCACGGCCGCGCCCACGCCGGCGGCGCGTCCAGCTTCTGCGCCATCTCCGAGCGCGTGAACTGCGACAAGGTCGCCCTGAGCGCCTGGTCGTCGCTGCTCGGGGTGCCCCTCGCGGCGTGGGGCCTCCTGGCGTACCTGGTCGTCGCCGCGCTCGCGCTCTCGGCGCTCCGGCGGCCGCGCGGGGACGCCGGATGGCCGGCCGGGCTCCTGTTCGCCGCGTCGGCGTTCATGGCGGCCGGGGCCGTGTTCCTGGCGGCGATCTCCGAGCTGGTGATCGGCTCGCTGTGCATCGTGTGCGCGGGCTCGTGGCTGGTGTCGTTCGCGCTCGCCGGCTGCTCGTTCGCCCTGGCGCGGCGCGCCGGCGGCCCCGCGGCCGCGCTCCGGTCCGACGTGGCCACGCTGCGCGCGCGCCCGCTCGCGTCGGCGACGGCCGCGCTCGCGCTCCTGGCCGCCTCGGGCGGGCTGCTGGCCCGCTACGCCGGTCCGCCACCCGCCCCGGCGGGCGCGCCCGCCGCCGCGCCGGCCGCGAGCCTGGGCCCGCCCGGCTCGATCGTGCTGTACGAGTACAGCGACTACGAGTGCCCGTTCTGCGCCAGGAGCCACGAGGCCAACAAGCCCATCCTGGCGTCCCGGCCCGACGTGAAGGTGGTGCGGCGCCACTTCCCGCTCGACGACACCTGCAACCCGAAGCTCATCCGGCCCTTCCACGTGGGCGCCTGCGATCTCGCCCGCGCGGCCATCTGCGCCGAGGCGCAGGGCCGGTTCGAGCAGATGGACGACGCCTTGTTCCGCAACCAGGCGGAGAAGGCGCCGGTGCGGGAGCTGGCCCGGCGGATCGGGCTCGACCTGCCGCGCTTCGAGGCCTGCCTCTCCTCGCCCGAGACCGAGAAGCGCCTCGCCGACGACATCGAGAGCGCCATCCAGGCCGGCGTGCGCGGGACCCCGAGCTACGTGTACGGGGGCAAGGTCTACCCCGGCGACCTCGCCACGCTGCTCGGCGCCAAGCCGGCGGCCGCGAGCGGCGGGTAGCGCTCCCTCGACGCCGCGGCACCCGCTCACCCTGAGCGTCCCTCGACTCCGCGCGGCCCCAGGGGCCGCGCTACGCTCGGGATGAGCGAGCGAGCCGCAGGCTCGCCGGAGTCGAAGGGTCGGGGTGAGCGGGGCGGAGTCGAAGGGCCCCTACTCGCCCTCCACCGCGAGCCCGTGGCTCGCGAGCAGCGAGTACAGGCGGCGCCGGGTCACCCCGAGCAGCCTCGCGGCGCGGGTCTTGTTCCCGCCGGCGCGCGCGAGCGCGGCCTCGATCACCTCGCGCTCGAACGCGTCCAGGCCGAAGCCCTCCACCAGCAGCTCGGCGGCGCGCCCGGCGGCCCGCGGCGCCGCGCCGGGCGCGACGTGCTCGGCGCGGATCTCGCCCTCGCCCGCCAGGATGAGCGCGCGCTCGAGCGCGTTCTCCAGCTCGCGGACGTTCCCCGGCCAGGGGCGCTCCAGCAGCCGCGCACGCGCGTCCGGGCCGAGCCGCTCGGGGGGCACGCCGTGGCCGGCCAGGTGGCGCTCGGCGATGGGCAGCACGTCCTCGCGCCGCTCGCGGAGCGGCGGCACGCGGATCGCGAAGACGTCGAGCCGGTAGTAGAGGTCCTCGCGGAACGCGCCCGCGCCGACCGCCGCGGCGAGGTCGCGGTTCGTCGCCGCCACCACCCGCGCGTCCACCGTCCGCGGCGCGGTCGCGCCGAGCGGCACGAAGCTGCGGTCCTGCAGGAACCGGAGCAGCTTCACCTGGGTGGACGGCGGGATCTCGCCGATCTCGTCGAGGAACAGCGTGCCCCCGTCGGCGGCTGCCAGGTGGCCGGGGCGGCGCTGCGCCGCGCCGGTGAACGCGCCGCGCTCGTGGCCGAACAGCTCGCCCTCGAGCAGCGTGTCGGGCAGCGCCGCGCAGTGCACCTCCACCAGCGGCCCGGCCGCGCGCCGGCTCCGCCAGTGGACGAGCCGCGCGAGCTGGCTCTTCCCGGTGCCGCTCTCGCCGAGCAGGAGCACGGTCGCGTCGGTGGCCGCCACCTGCTCGGCGGCCGCCACCGCCGCGCGCATGCCCGCGCTCTCCGCCACCAGGTCCGGGGCGAGGCGCGCCACCAGCCCGGCGCTCCGGGCCGCGGCGGCGCGCTGCTCGGCGAGCCGGCGCACCCGGAGCCGCAGCTCGTCCATCGGGAACGGCTTCGTCACGTAGTCGGCCGCGCCCGCCTTCATGGCCTCGACCGCGCTCTCGGCCGAGCCGTGCGCGGTCATCATCACCACCTCGGGCGGCGGGGTGCGCGCGCGCGCCGCGCGGAGCACCGCGAGGCCGTCCACCTGCGGCATGCGCAGGTCGGTCACGACCACGTCGAACGCCCCCTCGCCGAGCCGCGCCAGCGCCTCGACCCCGCCGCCGGCGCGCACCACCTCGTGCCCGTCCAGCTCCAGCATCTCCTGCACGAAGCGGCCGAGCTTGGGCTCGTCGTCCACCACCAGCACGCGGGACATGCGGCGATCCTATCCGGGCTCGAGCGGCAGGGTGAGCGCGAACGCCGCGCCGGGCGGGCCCGGGTCGGCGAGCTCGAGCGCGCCGCCGTGCCGCTCGGCGATGCGCCGGGAGATGGCGAGCCCCAGGCCGGCGCCGCGGGCGCGGCCGCTCGCGAACGGCTCGAACAGGCGTGCGCGCACCGCCGCGTCCACGCCCGGCCCGTCGTCGCGCACCTCCAGCCGCGCCATCGGGCCGGCCGGGCCGGCGGTGACCGCGACCCGGCGCGCCCCGGCCAGCGCCGCGTTCTCGAGCAGGTTCGCGAGCACCTGGCGCACCCGCGCCGCGTCGGCGCGCACCCGGAGCGGCGGCACCGAGAGCGCCACCTCGACCGACGGGTGGGCGCGGCCCAGCGCGCGCGCCGCCTCCGCGGCGAGCTCGGCGAGGTCGGCCGGCTCGGCGGCGATGGCCGGGTCGCGCGCCAGGTCCAGGAAGTCCTCGGTGAGGCGGCGCAGCCGCTCCACCTCGCCGAGCACGTCGGCGAGCGCCTCCTGGTCGCGCGGCGCGAGCGCGGCCCCGGAGCGCGCGCGGACCAGCTCGGCCGCGCCGCGGATGACGCCGAGCGGGTTGCGGATCTCGTGCGCGACCATGGCGGCCATCGTCGCGAGCGCCTCGCCGCGGGCGGCCCGCGCCGCGGCCCGCGCCGAGCGCCGCTCCGCCCGCGCGAAGCCGGCCGCCCCGAGCGCCAGCGCCAGCGCGGCCAGCGCCGAGAGCGCCACCCCCGTCCACAGCGCCCGCCGCAGCCCGGCGCGCGCGGCCGCGAAGCCCTGCCCCGCCTCGAGCGCCAGCGCGGCCACCGGCGCGCCGTCCGGCCCGCGCACCGGGAAGTAGCCGGTCGCGACCGGGAGGTCCCCGACCGCGTAGGCGAACGCCACCGAGGGCTCGCCGCGCAGCGCGCGCGCCACCCGCGCCGGGTCCGCCCGGAGCAGATCGGCGCGCCCGCCGGCCGCGCCGGTGGCGTCGGCCAGCACGCGGAGGTCGCGATCGACGAGGTACGCCCCCTCCAGCCCGTTCGCGGCCATCACCGCGCGGAGCGCGGCCGGATCCGCGCCGGCCCGCCCGAGCAGCTCGGCGGCGGTGGCGCCCGCGCCGGCGAGCCGCTCCTCGAGCACGCGATCCAGCGCCGCGGAGGCGGCGCGGTGGAGCGCGAGCGTCGCGCCGAGCGCGCCGGCCAGTCCGAGCAGGCCGGCGAGCAGCGGCGCGAGCGCGCGGCCCATCAATACCCCGCCGTCCACTGCAAGCCGACGGTGGGCACGAGCTTGTCGTACTCGAGCGACGGGATGCTGGAGAGCGCGCGGCGGGCCTGCAGGCCCAGGCGCGCGGTGAGCCGGCGGCCCAGGTCGAGCTCGCCGAGCAGCGCCGCGTCGAGGTAGGTGTCGCGCCGCGTGTCGAGCAGCACCGGGTCCGCCGCGTCGTACGTGCGGAAGGAGGCGCCGACCTCGCCGGCGAGGCGGGCGCGCGCGCCGAGCGGCAGGCGCAGCTCGGCGCGGGGACCGTGCTCCACCCAGGACAGGTAGCCGACGTCGGCCGCGTCGCGGCCGGCGCCGTAGGCGAGGCCGAGCCAGGCCAGGCCGACCGGGAAGGCCAGCTTCACCTCGCCGCGGGTGAGCACGCCGGAGAACGGATCGTACGCGCCCGAGTACGACTCGAGGCGCACGAACGCGGTCCCGGAGAGCACCGCCCGGCCGAGCGGCAGGCCGGCCGACGCGAGCAGCCGGTGCGCGGAGAGGTAGCGATCGCCCGCCAGCGTGCGGTAGCCGTAGGCGTACTCGGCGAGCAGCGAGGCCGCGCCGGCGCGCGCCTGCCAGCCGGCCGCGCCGTCGAGCGCGGCGAGGTCGTAGGCGCCGAGCTGGAACTGCTCGTGCGCGGCGCCGCCGGCCCGGAGGTATGGGCCCACCGCGCCGCGCGGCCGCCACAGCCCGGTCGCGCCGACGGCCCAGATGCCGTCCGCGTCGCCGCTGCCCGCGGAGCCGGGCGACGCCAGCGTCACGTTGGAGTCCCAGCCGCTCTCGGCCCAGGCCGACAGCACCAGCCGGCCGTCGCGGCTGGCGAGGCGCGACAGGTCGGTGGCCATGCGCGCCAGGGCCGGGTTGGCGGTGGCGGCGTCGAACAGCGAGGCCGCCTCGGCGCCCTGGCCCGCGCGGAGCGCGACGAGGCCGAGGTAGAGCCGGGCCAGCTCGCGGTGCGCCGGCACCCGCTCCGCCTCGCGGAGCAGCGGCCGCGCCGCGTCGTCCTCGCCCAGATCGTACCGGCAGATGCCCTCCAGCAGCGCGGCGGACTCCCCTGCCCCGGCGGCGCGCGCCGCGGCGAACGCGTCGGCGGCCTGGCGCGTCTCGCCGGCGTCGAGCAGCCGCAGCCCCTCCTCGAACGGATCCGGGCCGGCCGGCCCCGCCGCGCACAGCTTCGCGAGCGCGGCGCGCGAGCGCGCGTCGGCGGGGTCGCGCTCGGCCGCCGCCCGGAACGCGGCGGCGGCGGTGCCGCGGTCACCGGCGCCGAGCGCCCGCCTCCGCCACGGCGCGGTACTCGGCGGCGGCGGACGCGTCCGGCGCAGCGGCCGCGGCGACCGGCGCGCAGGGCGAGGTGGCCGCGGCGGCCGCGGCGAGCAGGAGGGCGGCGATCACGGGCGTGCCTCCGCCGCCTCGGCGCGGGCGGTGAGCCCGGCGAGCAGCTTGCGCGCGTCGTCGCGGCGGTAGCCGTCGCGCCGCCGGGCGGAGAGCCCCGCGGCCTCGCGGCAGAACGCGGCCGCGGCGGCGGGGCGCCGCTCGCCGCCGAGCGCCTGGCACCGCGCCAGGTAGAAGTCCACCGCGGCGGTGGAGGGCTCCGCGCGCAGCGTCCGGGCGATGTCGGCGCGGAGCCGCGCCGCCTCGGCGGCGACCCGCGGCCCGGAGCGCTCCCCGACGCCCGCGAGCAGCGCGTCGGCGCAGAGGTACAGGCGCGCGTCGTAGCACGCGAGCGCCTGGTAGTAGGCGATGAGCGCGTCGCCGCCCGCGGCCGCGCCCGTCCCGAACGCCTCGAGCGCCTCCTCGGGACGGCCCAGCTTGACCAGCGTCGCGCCGGCGTACGGCCGCGCGTCCGGATCGCCCATCCGCTCGGCGACCCGGAACTCCACCAGCGCCTCGGTGTAGCGCCCCTCGCGGAAATGGCGTGCGCCGGCGAGCAGGTGCTCGCCGGCGTCCGCGCCGGCCGCGAGCGCGACTCCGAGGAGGATCAGGGCGTGCGTGCTCACGGCCGCACCGCTCAGCGCATCCCGCCGTGGTCGCCCATGCCGCCGCCGGTGCCGGACCCGCCGTCCATGCCGCCGGTCCCGCCGTGACCGCCCATGGTGCCGCCGTGCATTTCCATCAGGTGGTGCGCGCCAGCGGCCTCGCCGCACTCGCCCGCGCCGTTCATGCCCTCCCCGTGGCCGGTGCCGTGGTGCCCCTGCGCACCCTCCGGCCGCTGCGTCGCGGCCTGGCCCGCCTGGTGCCGGAGCGCGTGCCGCTCGGCCGCGCGGGTGGCCTGCGCCTCGCGCGCCTCGGCCGCGCTGCGCTGGGCCATGCCCTGCATCGCCTGGCCGGGCAGCTCGGGGTGGGCGGCGCCCACCGGCGCGTGCTGCATCATCGCCTCGTGCATCTGGGCGCGCGCCTGGTCATGCATCCGCGCGCGGGTCTGGTCGCCGGTGCCCGTGCCCGTTCCGTCGTGCAGCCGGTCGCGATCCTGCGCCATCTCACGGACCTGGTCGCCCATGGCGGTGGGATCGGCCTGGTGCGCCGGGTCCTTCGCCATCTGCCGGACCTGGTCGCCGATCCCGCTGCCGTCGTGGAGGCGGTCGTGCTGGCGGAGCTGGTCGCCGGTGCCGGTGCCGTCGTGCAGGCGATCGTGATCCTGCTGCTGGACCGAGTCGGTGGTCGGGGTGGTCTGCGCGCGGGCGGCGCCGGAGGCGAGCAGCGCCGCTGCGGCTCCGATGATCCATCGCTTCATGGTGTCCTCACTGCGCCGCGACATGCGGCTCGACCTGATCCCAGAGCAACCCGCGTGCCGCACCGGATCTCGCGGGGTTGCGCCGCCCGGAGCGCCCCCCGGTGTACCGGATGGTACGCCCGCGCGTACGGGCCGGTACAGCGCCCTCGTTCAGCGGACGGCGTCGGCCAGGAAGGCGCGCACCGCCTCCAGGGCGCGGGCCTCGACCTCCGCCTGCGTAGTGCCGCGGGCCCGGAGCGCGCGCACGCCCGCCTCGAGCGAGTGGTTCCCGTCCTCCACCACGTGCAGCGCGCTCGGCGCGCGCATGCGCCGGCGGACGCCCTCGAGCGCGTCGAGCGGGCAGAGCGGATCGCGGGTCCCCTGCACGAACAGGACGGGCGCGCGGAGCGCCAGCAGCACCTCGTCGCGCAGCGCGCCCGAGGCGCCGCGCAGCGGGTAGCCGAGGCACACCAGGGCCGCGACCTCCTCCTCGAGCGCGAGGTGGCAGCCGACGCGCGAGCCCATCGACTTCCCCGCCAGCACCACCGGTCGGCGCGAGCGCCCGCGCAGCGTCCGGAGCGCGGCCCGGTGCGCCTCGAGCAGCACCGGCAGCCGGTCCGGGGAGCGGCGGCCGGCGAGCCGGTAGGGGTAGTCGAAGCGGCCCACCTCGCCGAGGGCGGAGAGGTGTCCGGCCCAGCGCTCCATCCACGCCGAGGTGGACGGCGCGCCCGCGCCCGGCGCGAACAGGACGAGCGGTCGCAGCCGCCGTGCGCCGCTCACGGCGCCTCCAGCGGGAGCTGGCCGTCGCGCGGGTCCACCGCGCGCAGCACCGCCGCCCCGTGACGGCCCGCCGCCGCGCAGGCGTCGCGGAGCGGCAGCCCGGCCGCGAGGAAGAACACGAGCGCGCCGGCGAAGCTGTCGCCCGCGCCGTAGGCGCCGCCGACGGCCTCGGGCGAGGGCGGCGCCGGGAAGCGCTCCACCCCGGCGGCGGTCTCGATGATGCCACCGGCCGCGCCCTCGGTGAGCACCAGCGCGGCCGGCGGCATCGGGTAGTCGGCGCGCGCGCTCACCTCGCGCGCGTCGAGGCGGCTCCCCACCACCACGTCGGCCGCCACGCCGGACCGGGCCAACGCCTCGCGGCGGCGGGCGGTGACCACCAGCAGGCGCGCCGCGCGGGCGGCGCGGAGCGCGGCGGGATCCTGCGCGGTGAAGTACGCGGCGTCGCAGCCGGCCAGCGCGCCCCAGGGCAGCGGGTCGTCGGCGCGCGGGTGGAGCGGCTCGCCGACCACCACGATGGTCCGCTCGCCGTCGGGCGTGAGCAGGACGAGGTCGCGGGTGTGCGGCTCGGCGCGGCGCGCCGCGTGCACGCGCACGCGCGCGCCGGCCGCGCCGAGCGCCCGCTCCACCTGCGCGCCGGCCTCGTCGTCGCCGAGCGCGGTGTACAGCAGCACCTCGGCCGGCGAGCGGGCGAGCTGCCAGAACGCGACCCCGCCCCCGCCGCCCGGGAACCAGCGCGGCGCCTCGAGGTGCGCGATCTCGCCGGCGCGCGGCACCGCCGCCACGCGGCCGATGGTGACGTGCTCGACGTGGCCGACGACGGCGAGCCGGAGCGGGGGGCGAGCGGGCGACGTCATGGCCTGGGAGGTAACACGGCCCGACGCCCGCGGCCCGCCCCGGCGCGGCGCAGTTGTGGGCGGGGCCGCCCTCCGGTAGCGTCGGCGCGCACGGAGGCCACATGCTGGAGCGCATCGGGATCTCGCTCGAGGACGGGCTGCTCGAGCAGTTCGACAAGCTCATCGCCGAGAAGGGCTACGTCAACCGCTCGGAGGCGATCCGCGATCTCATCCGCGACGCGCTGGTGCAGCGCGCGTTCACCGAGTCCTCGGGGCGCGAGGAGCGCGTGGCGGTGGTGACGCTGGTCTACGACCACGACTCGTCCAGCCTGGCGCAGAAGCTCGCGCACATCCAGCACGAGAACCACCGGGCGGTGGTCTCGGCCCTGCACGTCCACATGGACCCGCACAACTGCCTCGAGGTGCTGGTGCTCCGCGGGCGGGGCAAGGACGTGGTCGCGATGGGCGAGAGCCTGGTCGCGACCAGGGGCGTGAAGTACGGCAAGCTCGTGCCGGCCACCGCCGGGCACGACCTCGGCTGAAGGGCCCGCCGCGCGCTGCCTGCGTCGTCCCGTCCGGTTGACCCGGCCGCGGGACTCCAGTATCACGCCCCTCGGAATCGTGCTACGCGCCCGCGCCCCCCGGCGTCCGGCGCCGGGAGCCTCGCCGATGCGAGCCGCGCTCATGCTGCTGTCCGTCCTGCTCGCCCCCGCCGCCGCCCGCGGCCACGAGGTCCTGCACGAGCTCGTGCCCGGGCACGCGGCCGGGCTGCGGGTGTACGAGTCCGACGGCGAGCCGCTCGCGGATCGTGCGTACGAGCTCTGGTCCCCGTCCGACGCGCGAGCGCCCTGGCAGGCCGGGCGCACCGATCGCGCCGGCTGGATCGCCTTCGTGCCCGACGTGCCCGGCGCCTGGCGCGTGAAGGTGGTCGATCCGGGCGGGCACGGGCTCGACACCACCGTGCAGATCGCACCGGGCGGACCCGCCGCCGGCGCGCCCTCCGGGCCGGGCGCGGGCTTCGTGCTGCGCCCGCTGCTCGGGGCGGCGGTCGTCGCGGCGATCTTCGCGGCGCTGTTCCTGGTCCAGCGACGCCGGGGCGTCCGCCGGTGAGCCGGCGTGCCGGCCAGGGAGGCTAGCGGTGCACGTCCCGGACGGCTTCCTCTCGCCCGCCATCACGCTGCCGGCCTACGCGGCCGCGGCGCCGCTGTGGGCGCTGGCCGCCCGCCGCCACCTCGGGCGCGACGCCGCCGACGCGCTGCCGGTGGTGGGCGCGCTGACCGCGCTCGCGTTCGTGGTGCAGACCCTCGCCATCCCGGTGCCGGGCGGCACCTCCACGCACCTCGTGGGCGTGACGCTGCTCGCGCTCCTCTACGACCCGCTGCTCGCGTTCCTGTGCCAGTCGCTGGTGCTCTTGCTGCAGGCGCTGTTCTTCGGGGCGGGCGGCGTCACGGTGCTGGCGGTGAACGCGCTCGCCATGGGCCTGCTCGGCCCGCTCGCCGGCTGGGCCGTGCACCGGCTGCTGCGGCGCCGGGCCGCACGCGCCGCGGCGTTCCTCGGCGCGTGGGTCTCGATGCAGGTGGCGGCCGCGGCGGTCGCGCTCGTGCTCGGGCTCCAGCACCGGATCGCGCCGGAGTACTTCCCGGTGCCGTTCGCGGTGTCCGGGGCGGCGCTGCTCGCGCCCAGCCTGGCGGTGACCGGGCCGGTGGAGGGGCTGTACACGCTGCTCGCGCTGGCGCTCCTCCGGAGGGCGGATCTCCGTGGCGCCGCCTGACCCGCGCCGCGAGCGGCTCCTGCTGGCCGGCTGGCTCGCCGCCGCGTTCGCGCTCTCGGCGGTGACCGACCTGCGCACCCTGGGCCTGGCGGCGCTCGCGGCCGCGGTCGCGTTCCGGCGCGGCCTGCCCCGCGCGCTGGCGCGGGTGGCGCGGCTGGTGCTGCCGGTGACGCTCGGCATGTCCGCGCTGTCCTGGGCCTTCCTCCGCCTCGGCGCGCCGGCCGCGCCGCCGATCGCGCCGTTCCTCGCGCTCACCGCGCGCACGCTCCTGCTCGCCTTCCTGGCGTTCTCGGTGCTCGCGCGCGTGAACCTGCTCCGCGCGCTCGCGCCCTGGCCGGCGGCCACTCGGCTCGTGGTGATCGCGCTCGCGCAGATCCACGCGCTCCGGCTGCTCGCCACCGAGTCCGCCGACGGCCTGCGCAGCCGCCTGCCGCGCCGCCCCGGGCCGCTCGACGTGGTGCGGAACGCGAGCGGCATCACCGCCGCGCTGCTGGTGCTCGCGGTCCGGAACGCGCGCGAGGTGTCCGACGCCATGCGGTCCCGGGGGTTCTAGCCGTGGAATTCGAGGTGGACGTCGGGCGGATGGAGCTGCGCGGGCGGCCGGTGCTGCGCGAGCTCCGGTTCTCGGTGGCCGCGGGCGAGCGGGTGGTGCTGCTCGGCGTGAACGGCTGCGGCAAGACCACGCTGCTGAAGCTCATGGACGGGCTCGCGTTCCCGCAGGAGGGCGCGGTGCGCTGGCGCGGGCGCGCGCTCGACGCTCCCGCGCTCGCCGGGGCGGCGTTCCGGCGCGCCTTCCGCGGCGAGGTGGCGCTCCTGTTCCAGAACGTGGACGCGATGCTGTTCAACCCGTCGGTCGCCGACGAGATCGCGTTCGGGCCGCGGCAGCTCGGCGTCGCGGAGCCGGAGGTCGAGGCGCGGGTGGCCCGCTGGGCGGGCGCGTTCGAGCTCACCGCGCTGCTGGAGCGGCCGCCGTTCGAGCTGTCCGGCGGCGAGAAGAAGCGGGTGGCGATGGCGGCGCTCATGGCGGTCGGACCGAAGGTGCTGCTGCTCGACGAGCCCACCGCCGGCCTGGATCCCGCGAGCGCGGGGCGGCTGGTGGACTTCCTGGCCGGGCTGGAGCGGGTGACCGTGGTCACCTCCACGCACCACCTGACGCTGGCGGAGGAGCTGGGCACGCGGGCGGTGCTGCTCGGGCCGGATCGCCCCGGCGTCCTGTTCGACGGCCCCACCGCCGCGCTGCTCGGCGACGAGCGGGCCCTGGTGGAGAGCGGGCTCGCGCACCGGCACGTCCACGCGCACGGCGTGGAGGTGCACGCGCACTTCCACGTGCACGACACCGAGTAGCCGCGGGCGCGCGCCCGCGGGGATCAGCGGATGGGGATCACCACGGCGCCTGCCGGCTGCACGGGGCGGACGTGATCGGCGAGGCGGCGGTCGGAGCCCGCCATGTGGCCGGCCAGGCCGGCGCGGAGCTCCACCGCGAACGCGAGCGCGAGGTCGTCCTCACCGCGCTCCAGCGCCCCCTGGATCTCGCGCATCGCCTCGAGGAGGGTGCGGTGCTCCGACGCGTGGTCGGGGAGCCCGACGAACGCGCTCGCCTGCATGAGCATCTCCTCGCTGCCGAAGTGGATGCCGCTGTACGAGAGGAGCTGGGCCGAGAGCTGCCGGGCCATCCAGGGACGCGCCTGCTCGATGGCCTCGGTCAGCGCGGTGACGAGCGCGATCTGCAGGTGGTGCTCGTGATCCATGGCCTCGTGGCCGAGGTCGAGCTTCTCGTTCCAGGCGTGCGCTTCGATCATGTCCGGGCTCCCGGCGCCCGGTCGGGCGCCTCGCCACAGTCCTTCCATCCGTACCCGCCAGAGGCAAGGCCTATCCGGGTAGGCCCGAACGAGCGAGCCTGGCGGGCGCAGGGCAGCTACACGGTGGGTGACGCCAGTGAGCGGAGCGTGACGCCCGCCGGCGCCGCGGGCCCGACTACCGGCCGCCCAGGCAGCGCGGGCGATCGCGGAAGCGGCGCTCGTACGGGACGTAGACCAGGCACGAACGCCCGCCGCCCTCCCCCGCGCACACCTCCTCGCAGGCGCGGTACGTCCGCGCGTGCGGCCGCGCCGTGGCGGCGCCGGTGCGCACGTCGACGAGCCGGTCGTACGCGCCGCGCCGCCCCAGCCCGGCCTCGCCGGCCGAGTGCGCGCTCGAGACGATCACGTCCGGCACGCCCTCCGCCCACATGCCGGCGCCGGCGCGCTGCGCCTCCTGCTGCGCAGCGAGCAGCGCGGGATCGGCGGGCCCGTCCATCGCGAACACCGTCGCGAGCCCCTCGCGCACCAGCGCGCGCGACAGCCCGGGGCAGTCCACCAGCAGCCGCCCGTAGCGATCGCGCCCGCCGCGCCCGCGCACGCTGCGGCAGTCCCAGGTCCCGGCGGCCGCGCGCGGCCCGGCGGCGCGCGCCACGGCGAGCAGCGCCTCGGGCCGCCAGCCGCCCCAGCGGTGGACGGGGCCGTAGGTCTCGAGCGTGTTCACGCCGGCGAGCCGCGCGCGCTGGCCCGCCCGCGGGCCGGTGAGGAGCCGGAAGGTGTCGCCGTCGGTCCAGCGCACCGCGGCCGCCTCGCCGTCGAGCACCACCCGCCCCTCGGCCGCGCGCGCGGAGCGGCCGCGGCGGGCGCGGGCCTCCGACGGGGCGGCGAGCGCCAGGGCGAGGCAGCAGAGCGCGAGGAGCGGCGGTCGGGACCGGATCACGCCGCCAGGATCGCACGGCGGGCGGACACGCGTCAGCGGAGGCCGACCACCAGGATGACGAGCGTCACCGCCGACGAGCCCACCAGCGCCCAGCCCAGCTCGCGCAGCCGCTTCGGCGAGACGCGCACCAGGCACACCACGATGGAGAAGAGCGCGGTGGGGAGCGTGGCGAGCGCGAGCGCGCCGGGCAGGCCCGCCGCGCTGAGCGCCACGGCCGCGACCGCGAGCAGGCCCGCCAGCACCGCGTGGCGGCGGCCCGGGTCGGCCGCGCCCTTCGACCGGACGCGCACCAGGATCACCTGCACCGCGAGCGTGGCGGCCCCGAACGCGAGGATCCAGGCGAGCAGCGCGGCGAGCGCGGCGGGGTGCTCGGCGCCGGCGGCGAGCGCCACCGCGTAGCCGGCGGAGGCGAGCGCGGCGGCCACCGTGATCTCGCCGGCGACCGTCTTCTCGAGCCGGCGCCAGACCAGCACGCCCACCACCACCGCGAGCGCCGCCGGGAGCAGCAGCGCGAGCCGCGCGGCGGGCGGCGCGAGCGCGATGCCGGCGAGCCCGGTGGCGGCGGTCAGCGCGCCGAGCGCGGCGAGCCAGCGGCGGGCGCGCGCCCCGTCCTCGGCGACGGCGCGGCGGCCCCGCTGCCCGAGCACGATCAGCAGCGGCTCGTGCGCCACGAACGCGAGCACCACCGCGGCGGTGAGCAGCCAGGCGGCGGCGCCGGGCCGGGCGATGGCGAGCGCGGTGAGGAGCGGCATGGCGAGCTGGCCCCAGGCGCCGTGCTCGTGCGGCAGCATGGAGCGGCGCTTCGCCGGCGCGGCGGCGGGGGCCTCGGGGGCCTGTCGGGCGATGATGGGCTGGCTGGGCACTTCGCGGGCTCCGGAGGACGTGGGGGTCACCCGTCGATGTAGCAAGGGGGCTGCCAGCCGCAACCCCCGGGTGATCCGCGGGTTTCCTGGTCCGCGCCCACCGCGCACCCGCCGGTCGGTGCAGGCCCCACGGATTCCCGACGGTCGCGACCGCCCAGGGACCGTCCGGGCGGCCCCGGGTCACTGGGTCAGCAGCGCCGGGTCGAGCGGCTCGGGCGGCGCGTGGAAGCCGTTCATCTCCCAGAAGACGCGCACGCTGCGCCCGGTGAACGCCTCGCGGCCCCCCGTCTCGGGCCAGAGGGTGCGGGTGTGGAGCGTGCCCTCGATGCCGACCCCGTGCTCGCCGGCGATCCGCACCACCACCGCCGCGTCGCCCGCGCCGATCAGCTCGTCGCCGCCGATGGTCCCGGCGCCGAAGAGCAGGTAGTGGCGCAGGCCCAGCCGCACCGTGGCGCGCTCCGCGGCGGTGAGCTGCAGCTCCAGCACCGACTGGCCTCCCGGGCCGAGCCGGTAGTCCCGCCCCTTGCCCTCGGCGTCGCGCGCCACCTGCCCGCCGCCGCCGATGAGGATCCCGGACACGATCGCGGTGCCCTCGACCCGCACGTCGTGCGCGAGGAGGCGGCCGCCCGAGGTGCCGAGGCCGAGCGCGCTGGTGGAGACGCGGAACACGCCCGGCGTGTCCAGGTCGAAGCTCCCGTACAGCCCGTAGACGCCGCGCCAGCCGGCCGGGTCGCCGTAGGTCGCGCCCGCCAGCAGGCCGCGCAGGATGAGGGTCGCGTCGGGGTTGGAGCGGCCCGCGTACGCCGCCTCCAGCTCGAAGTGGTCGAACGGCCGCTCGAAGCGGAAGGCCGGATGCCACGCGAGCCCGTGCACCATCCGGAACGCCACCTCGGGCGAGGTCTCCCAGCCCGGCGGCGGCCCCGCCGCGTCCCACGCCAGCCGCGCGGCCACCGGGCCGGCCGAGAGCGTCCACGCGCGCGGCTCGTCCAGCTCGTCGTGGCCGTCGTGGAGCAGCCCGTGGTTGAGCGCGTCCATGGGCGCGAGCAGGCCGGCCCCGAGCTCGCGCCAGGGGTTCCTGCCGTCGCCGCGCAGGATGCCCGCGAGGCGGAACAGCACCTCGCCGAGCACGATGCCGCCGATGGGCGTCGTGATCTGGTCGTTGATGGAGGGCGGCTCGGTCTCGCCGGCGATCTCCCAGACCAGGCTGGAGGCGATGGTGTACGGCGTCGAGCCCCAGAAGCCGAGGCCGGCGCTGCGCGCCGCGGTCATCGACCACATGCCCTGGTACGGATGGCCGAACTGGTTGATCCAGAACTGGTCGTCGTCGAGCACCCAGGCGCTGCGGAGGTTGCGGCCGATCGAGTCGCCGGTGATGTCGGCCCAGGGCGCCTCGCCCACCCAGCGGTTCCAGCCCATCATCGCCAGCGTGACCGCGGCCGACTCCGCCGCCGGGAGGAACACGTTCGCGCCGGGCGGGAGCGGGTGCGGCGAGGGGCGCGGCGAGAGCGCGGGCGGCGGCAGCACCGAGGCCGGCAGCGTCGCCGCCGTGGCGGCGGGCGCGTCCGGCGCCACCGCGCGCAGCGGCGCGGCCGGCGCCGACGCGGCGGCGACCTCGTCCTCGGCGGCGGGTGGAGGCGACCGCGGGTCCGCGGCGTCGTGGGGCTGCGGCCAGGAGAGCGCCAGGCAGGCGGCGGCGATCAGGACACGGCGTGCGGGCACGGCGGAGCCCCGCATCTAGCATCCCCGCGCGCGCGGCGCCAGCCACCGGCGATAGGCTTTGACCCGCCCGCGCCGGTCCGGTATCCGTGCGCTCCCCGCCCTGCGGCCCACCATGGAATCCATCCTCGGATCGTTCCTGCTCGTCGCCGCGAGCGAGATGGGCGACAAGACCCAGCTCCTCGCGTTCTCGCTCGCCACCCGCTTCCGGAAGCCCTGGCCCATCATGGCGGGCATCCTGGTGGCGACGCTCGCCAACCACGGCTTGGCCTCGTCGCTCGGCGCCTGGATCTCGGCGAACGTGCCCGCGCGCATGCTGGCCGGCGTGCTCGCGCTCACGTTCCTGCTGTTCGGCCTGTGGACGCTGCGCCCGGACTCGCTCGAGGCGTCGAAGGGGCCGGAGCGCTTCGGCGCGTTCCTCACCACCACCGTCCTGTTCTTCCTCGCCGAGATGGGGGACAAGACGCAGCTCGCCACCGTGGCGCTCGCCGCCCGCTACGGCGACGTGATCCGGGTCACCATGGGCACGACGCTCGGCATGCTCGCGGCGGACGGGCTGGCGGTGTTCCTGGGCGAGAAGCTCGCGGCGCGCGTGTCCTCGGCGCGCATCCGCTGGGCGGCGGCCGGCCTGTTCTTCCTGTTCGGCCTCATCTCGGCCTGGGCGGCGATCGCCGGCTGATCCACCGCGGGATCGCGCCGCCGTCGCGAGGCAGGGCCGGGTCGCGAGCTTGCGCCCGGCCGCCCGAGGGGCGAACCTTCTGACGTGCCGCCCGCGATCGTCGACGCCGAGGACCTCCGCATCCTGGCGCACCTGTGCGTCGCGCTGGTGGTGGGCGGCGCGATCGGCATCGAGCGCTCGTACCACGGCCGCCCGGCGGGCTTCCGGACGCACGCGCTCGTGTGCCTGGCCTCCAGCCTCCTCATGCTGCTGACGCTGTACCAGCAGCGGTGGTTCCCCTCCGCGGAGTCGGTGCGGCTCGACCCGACGCGCATGGCGCAGGGGATCATGACCGGCATCGGCTTCCTCGGCGCCGGCGTGATCTTCAAGGAGGGGATCACCGTCCGCGGCCTCACCACCGCCGCGTCCATCTGGATCACCTCCGCGATCGGCGTGATGGTGGGCAGCGGCATGTACTTCCCGGCGCTCGCCGCGACCGTGCTGACGCTGGGCGTGCTCTCGGGGTTCCGGCTGATCGAGGCGCGGCTGCCGGCGCACCAGTACGCCGCGCACCGCCTGCGCTTCCACCGCGACGAGGCGCTCGGCGAGGAGGCGGTGCGCGAGCTCCTCGCCCGCCACGGCTGCAAGGTGAGCTCGATGTCCTGGCGGCTCACCGACGAGGGGCGCTGCGTGGAGTACCGGATGACCGTCCGCACCTCCGACGCGCGCAACTTCTCCAGGCTGGCCGCGACGCTGCAGGGGCTCGCGGTGGTCCGCGAGTTCGTGCTCTCGCCCGCCGGCGACTGACGGCCCGCGCCCGCCGTGCTCGCGCGCGCCGCGCGGCGCGCTGGCGTGCCGGGCGGCTCTCCTCCACAATGAGGGGATCCCCAGCTCCGGTGCGTCCCACATGAACCTCCGTGTCCTCCCCGCGCTCGCCGCCGCGAGCCTGTCCCTCCTCGCCGCTCGCGCCGGCGCCGCCGACGCGCCGTGGGAGGGCGCGCCGTTCTCCGCCGACCCGAAGGCGATGCTCGCCGCCGCCCAGGCGCTCGCGCCGCCGAAGGCGGCCGGGGTGGACGTGCTGCTCGAGGAGGGCCGGTTCCGCTACGACGCGCGCGGCGCGCTCACGCTCGAGCACCGGCTGGTGTTCCGGCTGCTGACCGCCGAGGCGGCGCGGAGCTGGTCGCGGGTGGAGCGGTCCTACGCGCCCTGGCAGCAGGCGCGCCCGGAGCTGCGGGCCCGCGTGATCACCGCGCAGGGCGAGGTGCACGAGCTCGACCCGTCCACGCTCACCGAGCAAGGCGTCGCCGACCGCGCCGATCTCATGTACTCCGACCGGCGCGCGGTGGCCGGGCCGCTGCCGGCGGTGCGGGCCGGCTCGCTGGTCGAGGAGCTGATCGTGGTCCGCGACACCGCGCCCGCGTTCGACGGCGGCACGAGCACGCGCTTCTTCCTGGCGCAGGCGCTGCCGGCGCGGCGGATCCGCGTGGAGGTGGCCGCGCCCGCCGGGCTCCCGCTGCGCTGGGTGGTGCGCGGGATCGACGCCGCGCCCAAGGAGACGAAGGACCGCGGCGAGCGCCGCCTGGTGATCGACCGCCGCGACGTGCCGGGCTGGACCGCGGTCGAGCCGGGCGCGCCGCGCGACACGCCGCCCGCGCCCTACCTGGCGTTCGGCTGGGGCCGGTCCTGGGCCGACGTGTCGGCGCGCTACGCGGCCACCTGGGAGCGCCAGCTCGCGGGCAGCGACCTCGCCGCGGCCGCGCGCGAGGCGCTCGGCGAGGGCAAGGCGCCGGATCGCGCCGAGGCGGTGCGCCGCGTGGTGGCCTGGGTCCACCGCAGCGTGCGCTACACCGGGCTCGAGCTGGGCGAGGCGGCGCTGGTGCCGGCCACGCCCACCGAGGTGCTGAAGCGGCGCTACGGCGACTGCAAGGACCTGTCGCTCCTGGTCGCGGGCCTGCTGCGGGCCGCCGGCCACGACGCGCGCCTGGCGCTGGTGCGCACCGACTGGCACGAGGTGAACCCCGAGCTGCCCGGCATCTCGCAGTTCGACCACGTGGTGGTGCGGGTCGAGGGCTCGCCGGCCATCTGGGTGGACGCGACCGACCCGTACACGCCGCCCGGCGTGCTGCCGCCCGCGGTGGAGGGGCGGCTGGCGCTGGTGACGCCCGGCGGGCGCGAGCTGGTCCGGACGCCGGAGCGCGCCGCGGCCGACAACCGGGTGCGCATCGTGCGCGAGCTGTTCATGGCGGAGAGCGGGCGCGGCCGGATCCGCGAGACGCGCGAGCTGGTGGGCGCGCTCGCCGCCAGCGAGCGCGCGTTCCGGGAGCGGATCCCGCCGGAGCGGCGCGACGAGGTGGCCGAGCACTACGCGAAGGAGGTGCTCCGCGCCGCCGAGGTCCTCTCCGCCACCACCGAGGGCCTCGACGATCCGTCGGCCCCGCTGCGCCTGGTGGTGGACGCGAAGGAGACCGACGCGGTGCGCACCGCCGACGACGAGGCCGCGCTGCCCGTCACGCCCGACCAGGTGTTCGACGCGCTGCCGGGCTTCCTCACCGGCGATCCCGAGGGCCACGCCGCGGCGCCGGCGAAGCGCACCGCCGACCTGCTCCTGGTGGTGCCCTACCAGTGGGAGGTGACCTACCGGATCCACGCGCCGGACGGCTTCCAGCCCCGCCCCCTGCCGGCGAGCACCACCGAGCGCTTCGGCCCGGCCACCTACTCGCAGGCGTACGCGCTCGAGCCGGACGGCACCGTGACGGCCACCTTCCGGCTCGACACCGGCGGCCGCCGCCTCTCCGCGGCGGACGCGGCCCGGCTCGGCAAGCGCGCCCGCGAGGTGGTGCGCGGCGGCTCGCCGGTGGTCGCGCTCGACCGCACCGCCGCCGCCCTCCTCGCGGCGGGCAAGGTGCCCGAGGCGCTCGCGGAGATGCGGCGCCTCGCGGCGCTCCATCCGAAGGAGGCGCTCCACCACGTCCAGCTCGCCGCCGCGCTGGTCCGGCTCGGGTTCTCCGAGCAGGCCGCCGCCGAGGTCCGCCAGGCCATCGCGCTCGAGCCGGACAGCGCCTGGGCGCACCGCATCCTGGGGTGGATCCTGCAGCACGACGCGGTGGGCCGCTACCAGGGGCCGGGGCACGACCGCGCCGGCGCGCTCGCCGCCTACCGCAAGGCGAAGGACCTCGACCCGGATCACGCCGGCGGTCGGGCCGCGCTCGCCGAGCTGCTCGCGCGCGAGGCGAACGGCGCGCCCGCGGCGACCATCGGGGAGGCCATCGAGGAGTTCGAGGCCATCCGCTCCGACCTGCACGAGCAGGCCTTCGACGGCCCCTACCTGCGCACGCTGTTCGACGCCGGCCGCGACGCGGACGCCGAGAAGCTCGCGCGCGACGTTCCGCGGGGGCGCGAGCGCGACGCGCTGCTCCTCGCCGCGGTGGCCATGCAGCGCGGCGCGCCCGCCGCCGAGGACGAGGCGCGCGGCATGGGCGAGGGGCGCCGCGACGCGCTCCGCGACGCCGCCCGCCTGATGGTGGGGCGCCGCAGCTACGCGGCCGCCGCGGCGCTCGCGGGCGCGGCGGCGCAGGGGGCGCCGAACGCGGCCGAGATCCGGCAGCAGGCCGACCTGTTCCTGGGGCTGAAGCCCTGGGAGTCGCTCGCGCCGCAGGGCAGCGAGGCGGCCCGGCTGGTGAAGCGCCTGTTCGTGGTGGCCCTCCGCTCCCCGGAGCCGGGCAAGGAGCTGCCGGGCATGGTGGCCCGCGCGCGCCTCGGGCCGGAGCTGGCGCGGATCGCCGACCAGGGGCTGGGCGGGCCGGTGGCCGGCGCGCGCCGCTCGCTGCACGAGCAGGGCATCCCGCCGGACGTGCTGCTCGACCTGGTGCTCTCGCGGGTGGAGATGCTCGAGGACGGCGATCCCCGCGCGGCGGTCCGCGTCCGGGTCCAGTTCCCGTTCACGCCGGGTGACGGACGGTCGGCCGTGTTCGTGGTGCGGGACGGCAAGGAGCCGAAGGTGCTCGCCACCGACACCGCCTGGCCCATCCTCGGCGCGGAGGCGCTCCGGCTGGCCGGCGCGGGAGACCTCGCCGGCGCGCGCCGCTGGCTGGACTGGGCGCGCGAGACGCTCCCCGGCGCGGAGTCGGATCCGTCCACCCCGGCCGGCGTGCTGGCGCGGCTGTGGCGCCCGGGCGCGGAGGCCGGCGCGCCCGAGGTGCGCCGCGCCGCCGCCGCGGTGCTGGCCTGGGCCGACGAGGCCGGGCGGACGCTGCCCACGCTCTCCGAGGCGCGCGCGCAGGCGGCCGATCCCGCCGAGCGCCGGGCGCTCGGGTTCGCGCTGGCGCAGGCGTACCGCGCCGCCGGCAAGCGCGAGGACCAGCTCCGCGTCGCGCGCGAGCTGCTCCAGGACGACCCGGCCTCGCGCGAGGCGTTCGCGCTCGGGGCGGTGGCGCTCGCCGACCTGAAGCGCCCCGCCGACCTGGAGGCCCTCGCCGCCGGCGTGCTGCAGCGCCTGCCCGACGATCCCGAGGTGCTGGGGCTGCTCGGGAACCTGCGGCTCGGGGCCGGGAAGGTGGACGAGGCGGCGAAGGCGTTCCGCCGGCTCATCGACGCCGGCAAGGCGAGCCCGCTCGTGCTCAACAACGCCGCGTGGCTGGAGCTGTTCCGCGCCACGCCGGGCAAGGACGCGCTGGACTGGGCGCGCCGCGCGGTCGAGGGCGAGCGCGGCCAGAACCACCCCTCGCTCAACACGCTCGCGGCCATCTACGCCGCGAGCGGCCAGCCGGCGGAGGCCCGCGAGGTGTTCCTGCGGTCGCTCGACGTGAGCGGCGACGCGCTCGAGCCGGCCGACTGGTTCGTGTTCGGCCGGATCGCCGAGGCCTGGGGCGTGCCCGAGGCGGCGCGGGCCGCCTACGCGCGGGTGGCGCCGGATCCGCTGGATCCCACCGCCCCGCACGCGCTCGCGCAGCGCCGGCTGGCGCTGCTCGGCCCGGCCCCCGCCGTCCCGGGCGCCCCGGCGCAGCCGGTGCCGGCGGGCCCCGCGCCGGCGGCCGCGCCGGTCGTGAAGCCCGCCGGGCCCGCGCCCGCGCCCGCGCCGTCGGCCGCGCCGCCACCCGCGCCCGCCACGCCCGACGGCGCGAAGCCGGGGAAGAAGGCGCCGGCGCGGAAGAAGCCGGCGCCGCCCGCCCCGAAGGCGCCGGCGGCGGGCGAGCGGCCCGCCTAGCCGGCGCGTCACACTGTTCGTGAACTCCGTCCCGGGCGGGGGCGCATCGTCGCGCGGCAACCACGGACCTTGCGTCCGGCCGCACGGGCCGCGAGAGTGGCCTGTCCATGCTCGCCGTCGCCGGCCGCCCCGCCGCCCGCGTCGCCGCCGCGCTGCTCGCGCTGGCGCTCTCCGGCGGCGTGCGCCTGCTGCCGGCCGGGCCCGTGTCCGGGCCGCACCGGTGCTCGTGCCGGTCCCACGGCGAGGATCACCTCTGCGCCTGCGCGGTCTGCAACGCCCAGGCGCGCCGGGCGCGGAAGGCGGCGCGGCCCGAGGACCTGCCCCCCTGCCACCGCGACGCGGCCCGCCGCGCGGCGGCGCAGGAGGAGGCGCGGGCGCGGCGCGCGGCCCTGCCCGGCCTCCTGCCGACCTGCGGCGACCCGGAGGGCGGCCTGGCCGCCCCCGGCGCGCTGGATCCGTTCGCCGTCCCGGCCCGGCCGGCGCTCGCGCTGGCGGAGTGGCGCACCACGCCCGCGGCCCCGGCCGCGACGGCGCCGGAGCGGGCGCCGCGCCCCGCCGTGCCGCCGCCCAGGCCGTCCGCCGTGCGCGCGCTCTGATCGGGCGCGCCCCGCACCATCACGAACCGTGAACCTGCGGCCGCGGCCGCCGGCGCGAGCCGGCGTGCGCGCGGCGGACGTGTACCCGTCTGTCCGGAGGACCGATGTCCAGGAACTGGAAGCTCGCGCGGCTCGTGGCCGCGCTGACGCTCCTCCCCGCGCCCGGCGCGGCGGAGGAGCCCGCGGCGGAGCCGCGGACCGAGGTGCTGCTGGAGGAGATCGTGGTGAAGTCGCGGCGCGAGCCGCGCGCCGACGGGCTGGAGGTCCGCGAGGTGCGCGAGACGCCGGCCCGGGACCTGGGCGAGGCACTGGAGCAGACGCTCGGCCTCGGCAAGGTCCGCAAGGCGGGCATCGCCAGCGACGTGGTGCTGCGCGGCCTGAAGCGCGACGACGTGAACGTGCTGGTGGACGGCACGCGCACGCACGGCGCCTGCCCGTCGCGCATGGACCCGCCGGCGTTTCACCTCGACTGGGCCGAGGTGGACGGCGTGGAGGTGCGGCGCGGACCGTTCGACGTGAGCCAGCCGGGCGGGCTCGGGGGCGTGGTGGACGTGCGCACCCGCGGCGCGCGTCCGGGGCCCGGCGCGGAGGTGAACCTGGGCGCGGGCTCGTCCGGCGCGATGGAGAGCAGCGCCGTCGCGTCCTACGGCGGCGGCCGCGCCTCGCTGCTGCTGGGCGGCGCGTTCAAGCGAAGCGACCCGTACCTCGCCGGCGACGGGCGGAACATCACCGAGGTGATCCCGGCGACGAGCACCGGCCGCTACCGGGACACGTCGGATCACCAGACCGCGTACGACGTCCGGAGCGGCTGGGCCAAGGTGGGCCTGACGCCGGCGGAGGGGCAGCAGCTCGAGGTCGCCTACACGCGCCAGGAGGCGGACGACGTCCTGTACCCGTACCTGCTCATGGACGGCATCCGCGACGACACCGACCGGGTGAACGCGACCTGGCGCGCCGGCGCGCTCGGGCCGCTCGCGTCGGCGCGGGCGCAGCTCTACTGGACCCGGGTGGCGCACGACATGGACGATCGCGACCGCTGCAGCTCCGCGGCCGATCCGGCCGCCTGCGCCGGCGGCCTGGCCGAGGCCTGGTCGATGCGCACCGAGGCGCGCACGCGCACGCTGGGCGCGAAGCTCGAGGCCGGCCTGGGCGGCGCCGACGCGGCGGTCGAGGCGAGGATCGGGGCCGACCTCGTCGTCCGCAACTGGGACAACGAGACCATCCGCGTGCGGCGCGCCATGCCCGGCCAGCCGTACGTGGGGGAGGCGTCGATCCCCGACGTCACCCAGACCACCGGCGGCGCCTACGCCGAGCTGCGCCACGCGCTCGCGCCGTCGGTGCGCGCCACCGCCGGCGCGCGGCTCGACGTGGCGGAGTCCTACGCCGGCGTGGACCGCCGCGACTTCTACGCCACCTGGCGGCCCGACACCACGCCGGAGCGCTCGCGCACCGACCTGCTCTTCGCCGGCAACGTCCAGCTCGACTGGGACGCGGCGCGCGGCCTCACGGTGTTCGCCGGCTACGGGCACGGCACGCGCCTGCCGGATCCGCAGGAGCGCTACATGGCGCTCGCGGGGCTGATGGGGAAGCCGGCCTGGGTGGGCGACCCGTCGCTCCGCCCCACGCGCAGCGACGAGCTGGACGCGGGGCTGCGCTTCACCGCCGACCGGCTGCTCGCGAAGGCGCAGGTGTTCCACGCCTGGGTCGAGGACGAGATCACGCTCGTCCCGCTCGCGCTCGCGAGCGGCGCGACGGCCAGGACCTACGCCGGCGTCAGCGCGCGCCGGGTGGGCGGCGAGGCCTCGGCGCGGCTGGCGCTGCCGCTGCGGCTCCACGCCGGCGCGGCGGTCGCGTACGTGTGGGCCCGCAACGACACCGCCGGGACGCCGCTCGCCGAGGTGCCGCCGCTCCGCGCGAGCGCGTCGCTCCGGTGGGACGACGGCCGCTTCTTCGCCGAGGCGGAGGAGCAGTGGGCGGCGCGGCAGGACCGCGTGGACCCGGCGCTCGGCGAGCGGCCCACCGCCGCGTGGTTCATCACGAACCTGCGCGCCGGCGCCGGGTGGCGCGGCGTGAAGGCGTTCGTGGGCGTGCGCAACCTGCTCGACAAGACGTACGCCGAGCACCTGTCGTACCTGCGGGACCCGTTCGCCGCCGGCGTGAAGGTGCCGGAGCCGGGGCGGACGCTGTACGCGAACGCGCAGTGGACGTTCTGACGGGGCTGCGCCCCGCCCCGCGGAGCGACGCTCCGCGGGGCACCTTGCTGCGCGGGTTCCGTCGACCTCGTGCGCCCGCCTTCGCGGGCTCGCACGAGGTCCCCGCGGGCGCGGCGCCGCCGCGCGGCCCGTTGCCGGGATCAGCGCGCGGTGAGCGCGTCGGCGGTGACGAACCGGGGCGCGATGTCCACCGGCAGGTCCTCGATCCGCGCGAGCGCGCGCGCCACCTCGGGCCGCACCACGCCCAGCTTCTCCAGCATCGCCTTCGCGCCGGCGCGGTCGCCCCTCGCCTGGATGGTCATGATCTCGCGGGTGAGCCCGGCGACGGCGTCGCGCATCTTCGCGGCGTCCACCGCGAACGTCCCGTCCTTGCGCGCCACGATCGCCCCGTGGTCGAGCAGCCAGTTGAGCTGGATGGCCATGCCCTTGCCGTGGGCCTCGTTCAGGCCGAAGCGGATCGAGCGGAACGCGCCGCACAGGAACGTGGGGTAGAGCGTGGCGCGCATGCGCCGGTCGAGCTTGCCGTCGTCGAGCAGCTTCTCCAGCGCGAACAGCCCGGCCACGTCGGCCTTCGCCTCCTCGAGCGCGCTGTAGGTGTCGGCCAGCGCGGCGCGGACCGTGACCTCCTCACCGTTCACCTTCGCGTGGTGCGGGCCGAGCCCGTGCACCAGCTCGTGCATGAGGATGTGCGTGAAGAACGGGTCGAACGCGACGTGGGCGCGGTCGGCGGGCGAGAGCAGCCGGCGCGCGACCGGCAGCAGCACCTTCTGGAACTTCGCCTCCTGCACGTTCTTCAGCATCACCCGCTTCGACCCCATGGTCCGGGTGACCCACTCGTCGTTGGGGAGGTTGTAGGCCGCGGTCTGCACGCCCTTCGCGGCGTCGCCGCCGGCGTAGACCTCGTTGACGACGCGGATGGGCGCGAGCGCGCCGATCTTCGGGTTCTTGAACGCCGCGTCGATGGGCAGCGCGTCCTCGATGCCCTGGAGCTCGGCGGCGAAGCGGGCCACCTTCGCGGTCTCGGCCTCGTCCCGCACCCCGATGAACGCCTCGAACGCCGCCTTGGCGTTGAACCAGCCGTCCTCGTAGACCTCGTACGGCCCGATGGTCGGCTCCACGGCCGAGTCGAGGCGCATCCAGGCCACGTCGGAGTCGCGGTAGGCGTTGCCGACGAACGCGGCCGCGCGCGCCTCGAGGAACGTGCGCAGCCCGGCGTCCTGGGTCGCCGCGGCGGCCTCGCGCAGCAGCGCCGCCGCCCGCGCCAGCTCGCCCTGGTACTCGAGGCTGTAGGGCACCGCCACGAGCTTGCCCGCCGCGTCGCGGCGGACCGTGGTGAAGAACCCCATGGCCCGGTCCTTCTCCTCCGGCGCGAGCCCGGCCGCCCAGCGCTCCACCTCGTCCTTGCCGGCGCCCGCAGGGTAGAAGTTCGCCTGCTGCGGCTTCTCCGGGACGCCGGGCAGGAACGCGCGGTCCTCCTCGAGCCGGTCCCACGGCCCCTTGTTGCGCAGGAACAGGCGGAGCCGCGCCTCGCCGAGCGGGCTGCGATCGTCGACGAGCCGCAGCAGGAGCGCCTCGTTGCCGGCCCACACCTGCCGCAGGAACAGCGCGTCCATGATCCGGCCCGCCTCGACCAGCTTCGCGAGGGCGGTGCGCTCGGACGCGGGCAGCTTCGAGAGATCCACCTTCAGGTCCACCGGCGCGAAGCGGGCCTCGGCGCGGCGGAGCGCGGCGACGCCGGGCGGCGCGGCCTCGGCGGCGCGCGACGCGCCCGGCACCGCTGCGGCCAGGGCCGCGATCGAGGCGAGCAGCGAGGTGGAGAGGTTGCGGACGGCGTTCATGAGGGCTCCTCCGGGAGGCCCATGTTCTACACCGGCGCCGGGGCGCCGGGCGGGCCGGCGGGCGGTCGCCCCGGTGAGGTCGCGGTCGGTCGCCTTGACCTCCCCGCGCGGCCCGGCCTTTACTGATCGCGTGGCGCTCCCGGAGCCCAGCATCGGCCTGCTCGTCCTCCTGGCGCGCCACGGCATCCGCGACGTGGTCGGCCCGCGCGCCGGGCGCCACCGCCTGACCGTGCAGCAGTTCTGGGCGCTGTACTGGCTCCTGCACCAGCCCGGCCTCGCGCCCGGGGAGCTCGCCGCGGCGATGCTGCTCGACCCGCCGGCCGGCTCGCGCCTGGTGAGCGAGCTGGCGAAGCGCAAGCTGGTCGAGGCGCGGCCGGACCGCGCCGATCGCCGCCGTGCGCGGCTGTTCCTCAGCGAGAAGGGCGAGCCGCTGGCGCGCCGGGTGGCCGAGGACGCCGCGCGCTACCACGCCGAGTCGCTCCGCGGCATGGAGCCCGCCGAGGTGGAGGCGCTGCGCTCCGGGCTGCGCAAGCTCATCGACAACCTGGCCGAGCTGGCCGGTGCGCCCGCCCAGCCCGCCGCCGCACGCCGGAACGGCCGCGGCGCGCGCGCCGGCTGACCGCGGCGCGCGCGGCGCCCCGGACATTTCCCGCGCCGCCTGGATTGGCGCGGTCAACACTCACGGATGGTCAATTCACGCCTTGCGGGCTCCCCGCGCGGTCCCGCACGCTCCGTGCGCGTGGATCGGGTTCTGCGCCCCGGATCCGCTCGGCCGCGCGGGCGAGGCCGGATTTTTTTCGATCCCGGAGCGCGCGCAAATTTTGTACCCGACCGGACAGGTCAATGTTGCGTCGCGGAGTCCAGAAATGCCATTTTTCGGGGGCTCCGTGCGCTTCTGTCCGGGTCGGCGTTGACGCCTGTCAATTCTGGACGCGTCCGCTCGGTGCGCGCTGGCGCGCCTGCGGTCATTCGTCCCACCGGCCCCTCCGCAAATCGTGCGCCGCCGGGAATCCCGTTTCCTTCCGCAATTTTGCCGCGTTGCAATTCCAATCCGGGGCGCTAGTCTCGCGCGCACCCGGAGGACGGAATGGACAATATCGGCTCCCAGATGATCAGCGGCCCGGAGACCAAGGGCGTCTCTCGCCGTGACTTCATCAAGGTGTGCAGCGTCGCTGCCGCCGCCGTCGGCCTGCCCGCATGGGCCGGCGAGAAGATGGCGGAGAACGTCGGCAAGAAGAAGCCGTCGGTCGTCTGGCTCCACTTCCAGGAGTGCACCGGCTGCACCGAGTCGCTCCTGCGGACCAGCCACCCGGACGTCGGCGCGCTGATCCTCGACCTCGTCTCGGTCGACTACCACGAGACCTTGTTCGCCGCGGCGGGCAAGCAGATCGAGGCGGCGCTCGAGACCGCGAAGAAGGCGGGCGGCTACGTGCTCGTGGTCGAGGGCGCGATCCCGAAGAAGGACGACGGCATCTACTGCATGGTCGGTGGCAAGACCGCGGTGGACTCGCTGGTCGAGTGCGCCGAGAAGGCCGCGGCGGTGATCTGCATCGGCTCCTGCTCGAGCTGGGGCGGCGTGCCCTCCGCGGCGCCGAACCCGACGCAGGCGGTGGGCGCCCCGGAGATCCTGAAGGAGAAGGGGATCAAGAAGCCGGTGGTGACGCTGCCCGGCTGCCCGGCGAACCCGTACAACCTGCTCGGCACCGTGCTGCAGTTCGCGACGTTCGGGACGCTGCCCAAGCTGGACGAGAAGGGCCGCCCGGCGTTCGCGTACGGCCGCGTGATCCACGAGGACTGCCCGCGGCGCCCGCACTTCGACGCCGGCCGCTTCGCGCAGGCCTACGGCGACGAGGGCCACCGCAACGGGTGGTGCCTCTACAAGATCGGCTGCAAGGGACCGCAGACGCACGCGAACTGCTCGCTGCTCTCGTTCTGCGAGGTGCCGGGCGCGTGGCCCATCGGCATCGGCCACCCGTGCGTCGGCTGCACCGAGCAGGGCATCGTCTTCAACGTGCCCATCAACCAGAACCTGCCCATCGAGCACCCCACCGCCCCGATGGCCTACCCGGCCATCCACCCCGAGCACGGGGTGGTGGGCGGCAGCCCGGTCGCGGTCGGCCTGGGCGGCGCGGTGATCGGCGCCCTGGTCGGCGCGGGCGTGGTGGCCTCCCGGAAGATGGCCGCCGCCGACGACGCAGACGGGAAGGAGTAGCGGCGATGACCATCTCTCGACGAGACCTGCTCAAGGGAGCGGTCGCCGCGGGAGCCGCCGTCGCCATCCCGGCCACGGCGGAGGCCCGGCACGAGATCGAGCCGCTCCCCGACGCGGTGGGCATGCTGTTCGACTCGACGCTCTGCGTGGGCTGCCGCGCCTGCCAGAGCGCCTGCAAGGCCTCGAACAAGCTCCCCGAGGACAAGGTGGAGGCGAACGGCGGCGTCTACGACGCGCCGAACGACCTCAACAGCACCACCAAGAACGTCATCAAGGCGTTCCCCGCCGGCGACGTGCAGCACTACATGAAGCAGCAGTGCATGCACTGCGTCGATCCCTCCTGCGTGTCCGTCTGCATGCTGGGCGCGCTGCACAAGGAGGGCGAGGGGAAGCGCGACTTCAAGGGCGAGAAGAAGGGCACCGGCATCGTCCTCTGGGACAAGTGGACCTGCGTCGGCTGCCGCTACTGCCAGATCGGCTGCGCCTTCAACGTCCCCAAGTTCGAGTGGTTCGAGGCGTTCCCGGCCATCGTGAAGTGCGAGCTGTGCCGGCACCGGCGCGACGAGCAGAAGACCGGCCCGTACGCGGTCGCGAACCCCGCCTGCTGCGAGGTCTGCCCGCGCGAGGCGGTCGTCTTCGGCTACCGCAAGGACCTGCTCGCCGAGGCGAAGCGGCGCGTCGCCGCCGACCCGCAGCGCTACAACCCGCACGTCTACGGCGAGCACGACGGCGGCGGCACGCAGGTGCTGTACCTCGCCGCGGCCGGGGTCCAGTTCCACGACCTCGGCCTGCCCGACCTCCCCGAGCGCTCGCAGGCCGAGTTCTCGGAGAGCGTCTCGCACGCGCCGTACCTGCACGGCGTGACGCCGGTCGCGCTGTACGCGGCGATGGCCTTCGTCATCAACCGCAACAAGAAGAAGGAAAAGGCCGCCGAGCACGGCGAGGAGGGCAAGCGATGAGCGGCCACGACCACCCGCAGGCCATCGGGGGGAAGATGCTCGACCCCCTCATGAAGATCCTGCTCGCCGTCTTCGGCGTCTCCGCCGTGGTGATGGCGTACCGCTTCGTGATGGGCGTCGGCGCGGTCTCCAACATGACCGACGGCTTCACCTGGGGCATCTGGGAGCCGATCAACGTCGTCGTCTTCACCGGCATCGGCGCCGGCGCCTACGGCGTCGGGCTCCTCTGCTACCTGCTCAACAAGGGCCAGTACCACGGCCTGGTGCGGCCGGCGGTGCTGCTCGGCGCCATCGCGTACACCCTGGGCGGCAGCTCGATCATGATCGCGCTGGGCCGCTACTGGAACGCGGTCACGCTGCCCATCGTCCCGTGGTGGAACCTCAGCTCCGCGCTCCTCGAGGTCGCCGTCTGCGTGATGATGTACGTGATGGTCCTCTGGATCGAGGTGCTGCCGGCGGTCTTCGACGGCGCCGCCCAGAGCAAGTCGCCCCGGTGGTCCGCGGTCGGGAAGAAGTGGGGCGCGCGCATGGCGAAGGCGATGCCCTACATCATCGCGCTCGCCATCCTGCTCCCCACCATGCACCAGAGCTCGCTGGGCGGCCTGTACCTCATCGCCGGCCCGAAGCTCCACCCGCTCTGGCACACCGCGCTGCTCCCCACCCTCTTCCTCGTCTCCTGCCTGTCCATGGGCTACGGCGCGGTGGTGGTGCTGGTGAACATCCTGCGGCTCAACTGGAACGCGAAGCAGGACCAGGCCCTGTTCGCCAGCATGTCCAAGGTGAACGCGGGGTTCCTGCTGCTGTACGTGGTGCTCCGGCTCGGCGACGTCGTCCTGAACGGCAAGCTCCGCTTCCTCGGCGCCGACTTCGCCACCTTCCTGTTCGTGGTGGAGATGGCCCTGTTCATCGCGCCGGCGGTCATGTTCGTCATGCCCGGCGTGCAGCGGAACCGCGGCAAGCTGTTCGGCGCCGCGCTCCTGGCCCTGCTCGCCGGCGCCGTCTACCGCGCCGACACGTACATGACCATGTACCGGCCGGCCGGCTGGACCGCCGACGGCAAGTCCATCGCCGCGGGCTGGGACTACTTCCCGTCGCTCGGCGAGACCGTCGTCACCGTCGGCATGGCCGCGGTCGGCATGGCCATCTTCATCTTCATCTCCCGCCTGTTCCCCGTCGTCGTCGTCGACCAGGGGAAGAAGTCCACGATCGGCCGCGGCGAGGTCCGGGCCGCTTCCGGCCACTGAGGGGTGCCTAAATGAGCAAGCTCATCACCATCGACCCGGTCACGCGCATCGAGGGTCACCTCCGCATCGACGTCGAGGTCGACGGCGGCGCGGTCAAGAACGCCTGGTCCTCGGGCACCATGTGGCGCGGCATCGAGACCATCCTCCAGGGCCGCGATCCCCGCGACGCCTGGATCTTCACGCAGCGCATCTGCGGCGTGTGCACCACCGTGCACGCGATCGCCTCGGTGCGCAGCGTCGAGAACGCGCTCGGCCTCGAGATCCCGCTGAACGCGCAGCTCATCCGCAACCTCATCGTCACGGCGCACACGCTGCACGACCACATCGTGCACTTCTACCAGCTGTCCGCGCTGGACTGGGTGGACGTGACCAGCGCCCTGAAGGCCGACCCGGTGAAGGCGGCGCAGCTCGCCGAGTCGATCTCCAGCTGGCCGGGCAACTCGAAGCACGAGCTCGCGGCGGTGAAGGCGCGCCTCGAGGGCTTCGTGAAGGCCGGCCAGATGGGCATCTTCACCAACGGCTACTGGGGCCACCCGGCGATGAAGCTCTCGCCGGAGGTGAACCTGCTCGCGGTCGCGCACTACCTCCAGGCGCTGGAGATCCAGCGCAAGGCCAACATGGCGGTGGCGATCCTCGGCTCGAAGACGCCGAACATCCAGAACCTGGCGGTGGGCGGCGTCGCCAACGCCATCAACCTGGACAGCCCGGCCGCGCTGAACATGGAGAAGCTGTACCAGGTGAAGACCCTCATCGACGAGGTCGCCACCTTCATCCAGCAGTGCTACCTGCCCGACGTGGCCGCCATCGGCGGCTTCTACCCGGACTGGTTCAAGTACGGCGCGGGGGTGACGAACTACCTCTCGGTGCCCGAGCTCCCGCTGGACGAGAAGATGTCGAAGTTCGACATCCCGGGCGGCGTGCTCTGGAACGGCAAGCTCGAGGTCGCGCACAAGATCACGAGCTGGAACGACGACTACCTGAAGCAGAACGTGACGGAGTCGATCGCGCACGCCCACTACGACGGCGCGTGGGCCAAGGGGCCGTGGGAGGAGGACGACAAGCCGAAGTTCGCCGGTGAGTGGAAGCACGAGACGCCGGCGCCCGACCGCTACACCTGGGTGAAGGCGCCGCGGCTCGAGGGCAAGGCGGTGCAGGTCGGGCCGCTCGCCTGCGTGCTGGTGGGCCTCGCCTCCGGCCACGAGCCCACCACCCGGTGGGCCACCGCGGCCATCGGCGCGGTGAAGGCGGTCCACAAGATCGACCTCACCCCGGCCCACCTCCACTCCACGCTCGGCCGCCACGCGGCGCGCGCCATCCGCGCGGCCATGATGGCCGAGATGGCCCAGAAGCAGTGGAAGCTCCTGGTCGAGAACATCGGCAAGGGCGACACGCGCATCTGGGTGGACCCGATGGCGAACCTGAAGCCCGGCATCTACAAGGGCGTCGGCTTCCACGAGGCGCCGCGCGGCACGCTCTCGCACTGGTGCGTGATCGAGGCCGACAAGAAGGGCATGAAGCTGAAGAACTACCAGGCCGTCGTGCCCTCGACCTGGAACGCCGGGCCCCGCGACGCGAGCGGCGCCCTCGGCCCCTACGAGAAGTCGCTCGTCGGCAACCCCATCGCCGATCCGAAGCTGCCGCTCGAGGCGCTCCGCACGATCCACTCGTTCGACCCATGCCTCGCCTGCGCGATCCACACCGTGGACGCGGAGGGTGAGGAGATCTCGCGGGTGAAGGTGCTGTAGCTTCCTGCGTCGAGTGGTACACCCGATCCCGTCCTCGACCGCCGAGGACGGGATCGGTCTTTTCGGAGGCCCCGCCGCGCGGGGAGGAGGCCCGGGGTGGCGCGCATCGCGGTGTTCGGCATCGGCAACGTGCTCACCGGCGACGACGCCGTCGGGCCATACGTGGTGAAGGTGCTGGAGGCGGGCTGGGAGCTGCCCGGCGTCGAGGTGGTGGACGCCGGCACGCCCGGCCTCGACCTCACCGCCTACTTCGCGGGCCTCGACGCGGCCGTCCTGGTGGACGCGGTGAAGGCGCGCGCCGCGCCGGGCGAGCTGCGGACCTACTCGCGCGAGGACCTGGTGAAGCGCTCGCCGGTGCTGGCCGTGAGCCCCCACGAGCCCGGGCTGCGCGAGGCGGTGATGAACGCGGAGTTCATGGGCGTGTGCCCGGCCACGGTGCGCCTGGTGGGCGTGGTGGCGGAGCGGACCGATCTCGGCTGCGCGCTCTCCCCGGCGGTGCAGGCGGCGGTGCCGGCGGCGGTCGAGCAGGTGCTCTCCGAGCTCCGGGCGCTGGGCGTCGCGCCGCGACCCCGCGACCCACCCGCCGAGCCGGACCTGTGGTGGGAGAAGGGCCGCGCCGGCTAGCGCCGGGCCCGCCCGCAGGGAATGCGCGACGGGCAAGCGGACGTTGATCGACCGGGTGGCCGCCGCGCGTTGCGGCGGCGAAACGCGCGGCGGTAAGCTCGCGCCGCCCCAGCACGGAAGGCCGAGGCGCACGCGCCGCGCCGCATGACCACGCAGCGGACCACAGACGGCGGGCCGGACCTCTCCGCCGAAGGGCGACGCATCGCCGTGAGCGGCACGGTGCAGGGCGTCGGCTTCCGTCCGTTCGTCTACCGGCTCGCGCACCAGACCGGCGTGACCGGCCGCGTCCGGAACGACGCCGCCGGCGTGACCATCGAGGCGTTCGGCTCGCCCGCCGCGCTCGACGCGTTCCAGGCCCGCCTGGTGAGCGACCGCCCGCCCGCAGCCTCGATCGCAGCGCTGCGCGCCGAGGTGATCCCCGCCGAGCCGGCGCCGCGCTTCGAGATCGTCGAGAGCGGCAGGTCGGCCGAGCGCCGGGTCGCCATCCCGCCGGATCTCGCCACCTGCCCCGAGTGCCTGCGCGAGCTCGGCGACCCCGCCGATCGCCGCCACCGCTACCCGTTCACGAACTGCACCGCCTGCGGCCCGCGCTTCACCATCGCGCTCGACGTCCCTTACGACCGGCCCGCCACCACCATGGCCGGCTTCCGGATGTGCCCCGCCTGCGCGCGCGAGTACGGCGACCCGCTCGACCGGCGCTTCCACGCGCAGCCGAACGCCTGCCCCGCCTGCGGCCCGCGCGTCGCGCTGCGCGACGCCGCCGGCGCGCCACGACCCTCGGCCGACCCGATCCGCGACTGCGCCGACCTGCTGCGGGCGGGCGGGATCGCCGCGGTGAAGGGGCTCGGCGGGTACCACCTCGCGTGCGACGCGAGCGCGCCCGCCGCGGTCCGGACGCTGCGCGAGCGGAAGCGGCGCGAGGAGAAGCCGCTCGCGGTGATGGTGGCCGACCTCGACGCCGCGCGGGCGCTCGCCGAGGTCTCGCCGGCGGAGGCGGCGCTGCTCACGTCTCCCGAGCGCCCCATCGTGCTGTGCCGGCGGCGCCCGGACGCGGCGCTCGCCGCCGAGATCGCGCCGGGCAGCCCGATCGTCGGCCTCATGCTCGCGTACGCGCCGCTCCACCATCTCCTGCTCGCCGACGCGGGCGTGCCGCTGGTGATGACGAGCGCGAACCTCTCCGACGAGCCCATCGCCTTCGAGGACGGCGAGGCGCTGGCGCGGCTCGCCGGCATCGCCGACCTGTTCCTGGTGCACGACCGGGCCATCGCGTCGCGCTGCGACGACTCGGTGGCGCGGGTGGTGGCGGGGCGGCCCATGGTCATGCGCCGCAGCCGCGGGTTCGTGCCGCGCCCGGTGCGCACCGCCCGGCGCTTCGCCCGCCCGGTGCTGGCGGCGGGCGCGCAGCTCAAGAACGCCTGCTGCCTGGCGCGCGGGGACGAGGCCACCCTCGGCCCGCACGTGGGAGACCTCGACGGCCTCGAGACCTACGGCGCGTTCGAGGCGGCGGTGGCGCGGCTGGAGACGTTCCTCGCCTTCCGCCCCGAGCTGCTCGCCTGCGACCTCCACCCGCTCTACCTCTCCACGCGCTGGGCCCGCGAGCGCGCCGGGGCGCTGGCGCTCCCGCTCGTCGAGGTCCAGCACCACCACGCGCACGCGGCCGCCTGCATGGCCGAGCACGGGCTCGAGGGCCCGGCGCTGGCGCTGTGCTGGGACGGCACCGGGCTCGGGACCGACGGCGCGTCCTGGGGCGGGGAGCTGCTGCTCGCCGAGGCGGCGCGGTTCGACCGGCTCGCGACCTTCCGGCCGGTGCCACTCGCGGGCGGCGACCGCGCCATCCGCGATCCCTGGCGCATCGCGCTCGCCGCGCTGCTCGACGCGTTCGGCGAGGACGCGCCGCTCGACCGGCTCCCCCTGTTCGCGGGGGTGCCGGCGCGGGAGCTGGAGGTCGTCCGCCGCATGCTGGCCACCGGCCTGAACGCGCCGCCCGCGCACGGCGCCGGCCGCGCCTTCGACGCCGCGGGCGCGCTGGCGCTCTGCCGCCCTTCGGCGCGCTTCGAGGGCCAGGTGGCGCTCGCGCTCGACGCGGCCGCGCACGGCCACGAGGCGGCGCCCTACCCGTTCGACCTCGACGCGTCCGGGCCGGTGGAGGCGCTCGACCTGCGCCCGCTCTGGCGTGCGCTCGCCGCGGACGTCCTCGCGGCCCGGCCGGCGGGGGAGATGTCGGCCCGGTTCCACGCGGCGCTCGCCGCGGCCGGCGCCGAGCAGGTCCGGCGCGCGGCGCGCCGGACGGGGAAGCTGCCGGTGGTGCTGACCGGCGGCTGCTTCCAGAACGCGCGGCTCGCGGAGGCGATCCGCGCGCGGCTGGACGGGGAGTTCGCGGTATACCAGCACGGCGAGGTGCCGCCCGGCGACGGCGGGATCGCGCTCGGCCAGGCGGTGGTCGCCGACGCGGTGGCCCGCGCCTAGCGCCGGCCGCTGGAGGAGACGGAAGACATGTGCCTCGGGGTTCCAGGGAAGGTCATCGCCATCGACGGGCTCGACGCCACGGTGGACTTCTTCGGCGTGCGCAAGTCGCTCCGCCTCGACATCGTGGACGAGCCGGTGCAGGTCGGCGACTACGTGCTCAACCACGTGGGCTTCGCCATCCGGCGCATCCCGCCGGAGGAGGTCCAGGAGACGCTGGCGCTGTTCGACCAGATCCTGGAGGTCTCCGGCGCGAAGGAGGACCTCATGGCCGCCGACGTCCGGGGCGAGATGGCCGCCGGGAAGGACCAGAAGTAGGGAGGCCCCGCGATGTCGAACGAGGATCTCTTCCGGCAGCTCAAGTTCCGCGATCCGGCCCGCGCCCGCGCGCTCGCCGAGGCGCTCCGCCACAACATGGACGCCATCGGCCGCGAGGTGTCGGTGATGCACGTGTGCGGCAGCCACGAGCAGGCCATCGCCCGCTTCGGCCTGCGCGCGGTGCTCCCGCCCGGCCTGGAGCTCATCATGGGCCCGGGCTGCCCGGTCTGCGTCACCGACGGCCCCGAGGTGGACGAGGCGGTCGCGCTGGCGATGCAGGGCGTGCGCGTGTGCACGTACGGTGACATGCTCCGGCTCCCCGGCACCGCGCGCTCGCTCGCCGACGCGCAGGCCGACGGCGGCAAGGTCGAGGTGGTGTACTCGATCTCGCAGGCGGTCGAGCTCGCCCATGCGCACCCCGACGAGCAGGTGGTGTTCCTGGCGAGCGGCTTCGAGACCACCGCGGTGGCCACCGCGGCGGTGGCGCTCGCGTCCCCGCCCCCGAACTTCTCCATCCTCTCGGTCCACAAGTACGTCCCGGCGGCGATGGAGATCGTGGCCGCCTCGAAGGAGACGCACATCGAGGGCTACATCGCGGCCGGGCACGCCGCGATCATCACCGGCTGGGCCATCTTCGAGCCGTTCGCGGCCCGCACCGGCGCGCCGGTGGTGGTGGCCGGGTTCGAGCCGCTCGACATCCTGGCGGCGCTGGTGAAGCTCACCGAGCTCATCCGCGAGGGTCGGCCCGAGGTGGCGAACGTCTACCCGCGCTGCGTGACGAAGGAGGGCAACCTCCCGGCGCAGCGCTCGCTGTGGCGGGCGTTCCGGACCGTGACCGGCCGCTGGCGCGGCATCGCCGAGGTCCCGGGCGGCAACCTCGAGCTGGTGCCGGAGCTCGCCTCGCTCGACGCCCGCAAGCGCTTCCGCATCGACACGGCGGGCGTGCGCGACGCGGCGGCGGAGGAGGAGGCGAAGGGGTGCCTCTGCGGCCGGATCATGCTCGGCCTCGCCACCCCGGAGCACTGCGCGCTGTTCGGCACCACCTGCGTCCCCGAGTCGCCGGTGGGGGCGTGCATGGTGTCGTCGGAGGGGCAGTGCCGGATCTGGCACACGTACGGCGGCGTGCCCGATCTGCGCAAGGTCGGCTAGGAAGGCGCGGAGACCCATGGACACGAAGGTGCAGCAGAAGATCGGCCTGAAGCACGGCTCCGGCGGGCGCGCCATGCGCCAGCTCATCGAGGACGTGTTCCTCTCGCTGGCCTCGCCGGTGGACGGCATCGGCCTCTCGGCGCTGGACGACGGCGCGGCCATCCGCGTGGGCGACCGCTGGCTGGTGATCACCACCGACTCTCACGTGGTGCACCCCATCTTCTTCCCGGGCGGCGACATCGGCCGGATCAGCGTCTCGGGCACGGTGAACGACCTCGCCATGATGGGCGCCACCGAGCCGGTGGGGCTCACCTGCGCGGTGATCATCGAGGAGGGCTTCCCGCGCGCCGACCTGGAGCGGGTGGTGGCCTCGATGCGCGAGACGGCGAAGGAGGCCGGCGCGCCGTTCGTCACCGGCGACACCAAGGTGATGGGCAAGGGCCAGGTGGACGGCCTCCTGCTCAACACCACCGGCGTGGCGCTGGCGGACCGGGTGGTCTCGGACGCCGGGCTGCGCGCCGGCGACCTGCTCGTCGTCACCGGCTCGATCGGCGACCACGGCATGGCCGTGATGGCGCGCCGGCACGATCTGCGCCTCGAGGGCGACCTCCGCTCCGACGTCGCGCCCATCAACGGCCTGGTGCGCGCGGCGCTCGCCGCCGGCGGTGAGGACGTGGTCGCGATGAAGGACCCGACCCGCGGCGGCGTGGCGGGCGTGCTGCACGAGATGGCGGCGAAGGGCGGCGTCGGCATCGTGGTGGACGAGCCGTCGCTGCCGGTGAACGACGAGGTGCGCGCCGCCGGCGAGATGATCGGCATCGACCCGCTGCTCGTCGCGAACGAGGGCAAGGCGGTGATCGGCGTGCGAGCCCGCTCGGCCGACAAGGTGCTGGCGGCGCTGCGGGCCCACCCGCTCGGCGCGCGCGCCACCGTGTTCGCGCGGGCCATCGCCGAGCGGCCCGGCGCGGTGATCCTCGACACCGGCTTCGGCAGGCGGATGCTGGCCGAGCCCGAGGGGGAGCTCCTGCCGCGCATCTGCTAGGCAGGTCGAGCCGCATGCACGAGTATTCCCTGGTGGAGGCGCTGGTCCGGCGCGTGGAGCAGGAGGCGCGGCGGCGCGAGGCGCTCGCGATCCGCGGGCTCACCGTGAGCGTGGGCGAGCTCTCCGGCGTGGACCCGGAGCTGTTCCGCACCGCCTACGAGACGTTCCGCGCCGGCAGCCTGTGCGCAGACACCCCGCTCACCCTGAAGCGCCTGGAGGCGCGCTGGTCCTGCCCGGCCTGCCGCGCCCCCATCGCGCGCGGCGCGGTCCTGCGCTGCCCGACCTGCGACGTCCCGGCCCGGCTCGACGAGGGCTCGGACGCGCTCACCCTCGACAGCATCGACATGGAGGTGCCCTGATGTGCACGACCTGCGGCTGCGGTGACCCCGAGCTCGTCCCGGTGGAGCTGCACGAGAAGATCCTGGCCGGCAACGATCGCGCCGCCCGCCACAACCGGGAGCACTTCCTCGAGGCCGGCGTCCTGGCGCTCAACATCATGGGCTCGCCCGGCGCCGGAAAGACCGGCGTGCTCGAGGCGACCGCGAAGGCCGCGGCGTCGAAGGGCTGGAAGCTCGGCGCGGTGTCCGCCGACCTCGCCACCGACAACGACGCGCGCCGGCTCGAGAAGGCGGGCATCCCGTCGAAGGCGATCACCACCGGCCAGGCGTGCCACCTCGACGCCGAGCTCGTGCACCGCAGCCTGCACGACTTCCCCTGGCGCGACACCGACGTCTTCTTCATCGAGAACGTCGGCAACCTGGTGTGCCCGGCCATCTACGACCTGGGCCAGGCGGCGAACGTGGTGGTGCTCTCGGTCACCGAGGGCGAGGACAAGCCGCTCAAGTACCCGGTGATGTTCAAGGCGGCGGACCTGGTGCTGGTCAGCAAGGTGGACCTCGTCCCCCACCTCGACGTGGATCTCCCGAAGCTCCGCGACGCCATCGCGCACGTCATGCCGACCGCGAAGGTGATCGAGCTGTCCGCTCGCACGGGCGAGGGCATGGACCGCTGGATCGCGTGGCTGGAGGAGCTGCGGCGGCCCATCCTGAGGCCAGCGCACGCGCGGTCGCACACGCACGAGCACGGGCACGGGCACGAT
This sequence comes from Anaeromyxobacter dehalogenans 2CP-1, assembly GCF_000022145.1. NCBI lineage: Bacteria > Pseudomonadati > Myxococcota > Myxococcia > Myxococcales > Anaeromyxobacteraceae > Anaeromyxobacter > Anaeromyxobacter dehalogenans. The sequence goes on along the minus strand of NC_011891.1, from coordinate 574,509 downwards.
CACACGCACGCGGACGACCACGCCGCCGAGCACACCCACGCCGCCGAGCACACCCACGATCACGGCCACGGCCACGATCACGGCCACGGCCACGATCACGGGCACCGGCACTAGCGGCCGGCGACGGCCGGCGGCCTACCCCACCGACGCGGTCGAGGACGACCGCTCCTGGATCATCGCCGCGAGCCGGCCGAACGCCTTCTCCAGCGTCTCCAGCGAGGGGCCGAAGGAGAAGCGCACGTAGGAGCGGAAGCGGGCGACATGGCGGGCGCGGCGCTTGCCGGGGTTCACGTCGAAGAACTCGCCAGGCACCACGATCACCTTGCGGCGCAGCGCCTCGCGGAAGAAGCCCATGCCGTCGTTGAGCGGCGCCGGCAGGTTGGCGAGGTTGCCCCAGACGTAGAACGTGCCGTCCGGCGCGCGGTCGATGCGGACGCCCATGGTCTCGAGCGCGTCGAGCATGTGGCGGCGCTTCTCGCCGAAGCCGCGGTGGATGGCCTCGGTCTCCTGGCGCACCGCCTCCTCGGCGAGCAGCGGGATCGCGGCGCGCTGCAGCGGCTTCGAGCCGCCGCCGTCGAGGAACGAGCCGGCGCTGGCCACCGCGTCGATGACCTTGCGCGGCCCGACCGTCCAGGTGACGCGCCAGCCCGGGTAGCGCCAGTTCTTGGTGAGCCCGTCGAACAGCACGATGGGATCCCGGTCCACGTCCTCGACGTAGCGCGCCGCGCTCTCCACCGGCAGGCGGCCCGGCGGCGCGGTCCAGACGTAGTGCGAGTAGAACTCGTCCATGAGCATGGCGCACTCGAGCTCGCGCGCCAGCTCCACCCAGCGCGCCAGCTCCTCGCCCTGCACCAGCTTGCCGGTGGGGTTGCACGGGTTCGAGAGCAAGAGCGCCGAGAGCCCGCGGCCGGTCACCTCGCGGCGCAGGTCGTCCACCGTGAACGCGTACCCGCGCTCGCCCTCCAGCAGGATGGGGATGGGCGTGAACGTGCGGAACAGGTCGAGCAGCTCCTCGTAGGCGGTGTAGTCGGGCAGGAAGTGCCCCATGTTCACGCGCCCGAGGCTCGCCGCCGCGCGGGTGAGCGAGGTGCGGCCGCCGCCGGAGATGGAGACGTTCTCGGCCTTGTACTGGGAGGGCAGGCCGCGGCGGTAGAGCCGGTTGTAGAGGCCGGCCACCTCCTCGCGCAGCTCCCAGAGGCCGGCGACCGGCGCGTACTCCTGGTCGTCCACCGACACGGCGACGGAGTGGACGCGGTCGGGCGCGCCGGACAGCGGGCCGGTCTCGGGCTGCCCCTGCCCGAGGTTGCACCACTCCGGATCCTGCATCGAGAAGCCGAGCTTCGTCGCCTCGGACGTCGCGTAGATGACGCCGGTGCGGGGGACCTGCCGGAACGAGGACAGCTTGCCGCCTTGCGGGATGGGTTCGTCGGTCACGGGAGCGCGAGATTACCACGCGCCCGCGAGGCGATCAGCGCCGCCGCGGGACGAGATCGCCGGCGTCCGGAAGGACGAGGACGTCCGGCTCGGCCTTGCCGACGATTTCCCGCGCGCTCGCGAGCGCCGCGTCCAGCGAGGGCGCGAACGTGGCGTAGGTCTCGCGGACGGTGGTCTCGGGCATGCCCGAGACGAGGAGGAGCGCGTAGCGCTCGGGCAGGAAGCGGCGGACGCCGAGCTGGAAGATGCCCTCGTTGACCGTCCTGAGCGGCCCGACGCCGCCGGGGCACTCTGCGCAGACGATCACCACTCCGCCCTCCCGCAGCAGCATCCCCGCCGGCGGGACCAGCTTCGAGGCCTGGTACAGGCTGCCGGAGACCGGCAGCGGCGCCGAGACCACCACCACGTCGGCGGGCTCGGCGGCGACCTCGCACCACGGCCGCGCCATGCGCACGCCGGCGCGGTGCGCGTAGACCACGTCGCCCGCCACCGCGCCCAGCACCACCCCGCCGGCCTCGACCACGTTCAGCATGTACGTGTCGCGCCCGAGCCGCCGGATCGCCTCCTCCAGGTCCTCGCGGCACGGGTTGCCGTCGGCGCGGCCCAGGCTGGAGGCGGGGTCGGCCTTCAGCTTGTGGTTCTGGCGGATGTCGTCGTCGTGCCCGAGCCCGGGGAAGATCCCCTTCGCGCCGCCGCCCCAGCCGGCGAAGTAGTGCGGCTTCACGCGGCCGGTGGTGACGACGAGGTCGCTCTCCGCCACGCACCGGTTCACCCGCAGGCGAGTGCCGCGGCTGGTGCGGCCCATCTCCACCATCGACGCCTCGTCGCGCGCGTCGTGGTTCACCACGCGGTGCCGCCGGAACACGTCCTCCGGCAGCCCGAGCGCCGCGAGCGGCCCGGGCCCGTGCGTGCCGTTCGCGACGCCGACGGTGAGGTGGTCGTCGGGCACCACCGCGAGCGCGCGCCGCACCGCCGCGAAGAGCTCGGCGCGCGGCTCGTCGCGCGACGCGTCGCTCACGATCACCAGCACGCGCGTGCGCGGGCCGGCCACCTCCTGCAGCGGCCGGGCGCCCTCCGGGTGCGCGAGCGCCGCGTCCAGCGCCGCGGGCAGGTCGGCCACCGCCGGCGCGGGCGGGGCCGCGAGCACGCGCGCCGGCACGCCGGAGGGGAACGGGAGCGGGCGGGTGCCGTAGCCGAGCAGGACGGGGGCGGACGCGCTCATGCGCCCATCCTACCGCACCCGCGCGGCGCGCCGCCGCACCGGCCCGGATTCCGGCGCGCGGCCCGGCGCTCGCGCCGTACACTGGGCGCGCTCACCCAGGGAGCCGGGGACCCGATGGCGAACGTCCCGGAGTGGCACGCGCTGTCCGCCGACGACGCCCGCGCTCGGCTCGGCTCGGGGCCGGATGGCCTCGCTCCCGCCGAGGCGGCCCGCCGCCTCGCCGAGCACGGCCCCAACGAGCTGGCGCGCGCCCGCCGGGCGCCCTGGATCGCGCTGCTCGCGGCGCAGTTCGAGAACGTGCTGGTCGTCATCCTGATGGTGGCGATCGCGCTGTCGCTGTTCCTCGGCCACGATCTCGAGGCGCTCACCATCGGCGCGATCCTGGCGTTCACGGTGGTGCTCGGGTTCGTGCAGGAGCACCGGGCCGAGAACGCGCTCGCCGCGCTCCGGCAGATGGCCGCGCCGCACGCGACGGTGATCCGTGGCGGCGCCGAGCGCCGGGTGCCGGCGCGCGAGCTGGTGCCCGGTGATCTCCTGCTCGTGCACGCCGGCGACCGGATCCCGGCCGACGCCCGGGTGATCGAGGCCGTCAACCTGCAGGCCGACGAGGCGGCGCTCACCGGCGAGTCGGTGCCGGTGCCGAAGGTGGCCGGGCCGCTCCCCGCCGGCCCGATCCCGGTCGGCGACCGGACCGACATGCTGTTCGGCGGCACCGCCGCGACCTACGGACGCGGCCGCGCGGTGGTGGTGGCCACGGGCGCGAGCACGGAGCTGGGCGCCATCGCCCGCATGCTGGCCGAGGTGAAGCCGGCGCGCACCCCGCTGCAGCTCGAGCTGGACCGGGTGGGGGCGCAGCTCGCGCGCGCGGCCGGCGTGGTGGTGGTGCTGCTCGCCGGACTGGGGCTGCTGCGCGGCCAGCCGTTCCTCGAGATGGTCGTGTTCGCCATCGCGCTGGCGGTGGCGGTGGTGCCGGAGGCGCTGCCGGCGGTGGTCACCATCGCGCTCGCGCTGGGGGTGCAGCGGCTGGCGCGCCGGAACGCGCTCGTGCGCCGGCTGGCGGCGGCGGAGACGCTGGGCTCCACCACGGTGATCTGCTCGGACAAGACCGGCACGCTCACCCGCGACGAGATGACCGTCCGCGCGCTGCACGTGGACGGGCGCACGCTGGAGGTGACGGGGTCCGGCTACCGCGTCGACGGCGACTTCCGCCACGACGGCGCGCCGGTGGACTCGCCGCCCGCCCTGCTCGCGCTGCTCGCCGGCGCCGTGCTCGCCTCGGATGCGAAGGTGGAGCGCACCCCCTCCGGCGAGCTGACGGTGTCGGGGGATCCGACCGAGGCGGCGCTGGTCGTGGCGGCGCTCAAGGCCGGCCTCGATCGCGCCGAGCTGGACGCGCGCGCGCCGCGGGTCGGCGAGATCCCCTTCACCTCCGAGCTGAAGCGGATGACCACGCTGCACCGCACCGAGCGCGGGCCGCTGGCGTTCGTGAAGGGCGCGCCGGAGGTGCTCCTCCCCGCCTGCGCCCGGGTGGCGAGCGGCGAGGGCGAGCGACCGCTCGACGAGGCCGGCCGCGCGGCGCTGCTCGAGGTGGTGCGCGGCATGGCGGAGCGGGCGCTGCGCGTGCTGGCGGTGGCACGCCGGGAGGGCGTCTCGCTGGCCGAGTCCGACCGCGACCTGACGCTGCTCGGGCTGGTCGGCATGATCGACCCGCCGCGCCCGGAGGCGCGCGCGGCGCTGGAGCGGTGCGCGGCGGCGGGCGTGCGCGTGGTGATGATCACCGGCGACCACCCGGTCACGGCCCGCGCCATCGCGGCGGAGCTGGGCCTCCTGCGCACCGGCGCGGTGGTGACCGGGCCCGAGCTGGCGCGCCTCTCCGACGCGGAGCTGGCCGGGCGGGTGCAGGCGCTCGAGGTCTACGCGCGGGTCTCGCCCGCCGACAAGCTGCGCATCGTCACCGCGCTGCAGTCGCGCGGCGAGGTGGTGGCCATGACCGGCGACGGCGTGAACGACGCGCCGGCGCTCAAGAAGGCGGACATCGGCGTGGCCATGGGCATCACCGGCACCGACGTCACCCGCGAGGCGGCGGCGATGACGCTCACCGACGACAACTTCGCCTCCATCGTCGGCGCGGTGGAGGAGGGCCGCGCCATCTTCGCGAACGTGAAGAAGTACCTCATGTACCTGCTCTCCTCGAACGTGGGCGAGATCGGGCTCATGGCCGCCGCCACCCTGCTCGGCCTGCCGCTGCCGCTGACGGCGGTGCAGATCCTGTACGTGAACCTGGCCACCGACGGCCTCCCGGCGCTGGCGCTGGCGGTCGACCCGCCCGACGCCGACCTGATGCGGCAGCCGCCGCGGGATCCGCGGGCGGGGATCTTCACGCGGCCGGTGGTGGCGCTCATCGCCACCGGGGGCGCCTGGTCCACGGCCGTCAACCTGGGCCTGTTCGCCTGGGCGCGCGCCTCGGGTCGCGGCGACGCCGAGGCCATGACCATGTGCTTCATGTCGCTCGTGCTGGTGCAGTTCGCGAAGGCGTTCGCGTTCCGCTCCGAGCGCCACTCGGTGCTGCGCCGGCCGTTCGCGAACCGCTGGCTCGACCTCGCCGTCGCCTGGGAGCTTGCCCTCCTGCTCCTGGTCGTCTACCTGCCGCCGCTGCGGGCCGCCTTCGGCACCTACGCGCTCCCGGCGGCGGACTGGCTGCTGGTGACCGGCGCGGCCCTCACGGTGCTGCCCGTGCTGGAGCTCGCGAAGCTCGCCGTCCGCCGCGCCACCCCGTCCGCGTGAAGCCCACCGGGGACGGATGCCGGACGGGGCGCCCGCGCGCCACGGCGAAACGTCCGGGTGTCCTGGTCATCGAATGCTGCGAGCGACACGGCAGCGCGTCCCGCGCGGCCCGGCAGCGGAGGTGAGCCATGATGAGCTGGAAGACGTGGAGGCTGGGAGCGGCCGCGCTGGCGGCCGCCGGCGTGGCGGCGTGCGGCGGCTCGAGCGACAGCGGGAGCGCGTCCAGCACGCGCCCGACGGCGGCCGGCTACTACATCCAGATCTCGGGCATGCGCTTCAACCCGCTCGATCTGAAGGTGCCGGCGGGCGCGACGGTCACCGTCATCAACGACGACTCGATGGCGCACTCCGTGACGAGCGAGGCGACGCCGGGGGCGTACACGCCGGGCGAGGTGAGCGGCATCGCGTTCGACACCGGCGCGTTCAACGGCGTGCACACGTTCAGCATCCCCGCGACGGCCGCGCAGGGGACGGTCATCCCCTACTACTGCTCGACGCACCTGGGCGGCATGGCGACGCCGAACGGCAGCATCACCATCGATCCGGCGGCCCAGCCCGCTCCACCGCCCGCTCGCCCCGGGACCGGCGGCGGCGGCGGTGGTGGCGGCGGAGGTGGGGGCGGCGGCTACTGAGGAAACACGGTCGTCCGCTCGCCCAGGTCGTAGGGCGAGCGGACGGCCCGGTGTCGCGGACGTTCAACGGCGCGCCGGGATGGCCGCGAGCACCGCCGCGACCACGCGGTCGCAGCGCGGCGCGAGGAACCCGAACGCCTTGGGCGCGCTCTGGCCGACGCGCGCGGCGATGAGCTCGCGGAGCGCGAGGCGGGCGCGGTGGAGGCGCACCTTCACCGCCTCCTCGCCCAGCTCGAGCGCGGCCGCCACCTCGGCGGTGGAGAGCTGCTCGATCTCGCGGAGCACGTACACGGTCCGCAGGTGCAGCGGCAGCCGGTCCACCGCCTGCTCGAGCAGCGCCCGTGCCTCGTGCGTCGCCGCCTGGTCCTCGGGGCTCGGATCCGCCACGTGCTCCTCCTCGCCGACCCTGCCGCCCTCGGGCGGCTCTGCCGCGAGCACCAGCCGCCCGCGCCCGCGCAGGCGCATGAGCGCCTCGTTCACGCCGATGCGCACCAGCCAGGTCGAGAACGCCGCCTGCCCCTGGAAGTCGCCCAGGTGTGCATACGCCTGGAGGTACGCCTGCTGCATCGCGTCCTCCACCTCGGCCTCGTCGCGCAGCACCGAGCGGATCGCCCGGTACAGCCGCGGGTTGTGCCGGCGCATGAGCACCTCGAAGAGCGCCACGTCCCCTTCGAGCACCCGCGCCACCACCTCGTCGTCCGCGGGCGCCAGCGTGGGCACGACGCGGGTCCTGCCTGCCTGCACGGCCATGGAGCCTCCAGTCCCCTCGTCCATCCGATGCACCGGCGGCCGGATCGTTACCGCCGTAACGCCGCCGCCGCCCGCCGCATCGATGGGGCAGGAGGTTCACATGACCGACAGGACCGACAGGGACGAGATTCACCGGACGGCTCCCGCGTACTGGGCGCTCCGGATCGCGCTCGGCGTGGTGCCGATCGTGGCCGGGCTGGACAAGTTCACCAACCTGCTCGCCGACTGGGCGGGCTACCTCAGCCCGCTCGCGGTGCGGCTGCTGCCGGTGAGCCCGGCGGCGTTCATGCGCGCGGCCGGCGTCATCGAGGTGATCGTGGGCGTCGGCATCCTGTCCGGGCGGGCGCGCACGTTCGGCTGGATCGCAATGGCCTGGCTCGCCGCCATCGCGCTCAACCTCATCGCGAGCGGCGCGTTCCTGGACGTGGCCGCGCGCGACGCGGTGATGGCGGTGGCCGCGTTCGCGCTGGCGCGCCTGGCGGCGGTCCACGAGCCGGTGCGGGCGCGGCGTGCGACGGCGGTCGAGCCGCAGGCGACGGCGGCGCACCCGGCGGCGACCCGGCCCTGAGGATCGGGAGGCGGAGACGGCGGGACCCCGCCTCTGGCGAGGCGGGGTCCCCGGGATCACGGCGTGGGCTGGGACGCTAGACCGCCTCTACCCCGGCCCAGGCCACCTCCTCCTCCGGCTCCTCGAACCGGACGGGCTCGACGGTGGTGAACTTCTCGGCGAACGTCATCAGCACACCCTCGAGGTGCTTCTGGGTGCGGGTGCGCCGCTCGCGCTCGACCGCCTTCGGGTCCACCGGGACGAACTTCTCGTCCGGCGTGATCTTGAAGAGCGGCTGACCCTTCTGCACCACGGTGCCGTCCGCGCCCTGCATCAGGACCTTCTCGATGGTCCCGGAGAACGGCGCGCGCACCGTGTTGAACATCTTCATCACCTCGATGATGTAGAGCGGCTGCCCCTTCTCGAAGTGCTGGCCCTCCTCGACGAACGGCGGCCGCCCCGGCGCCTCCTGCCGGTAGAACATGCCGCCGAACGGCGCCACCAGCTCGTCCGCCTTGGTGGCCGGCGGCGGGCACAGCACCTTCTTCATGCGCGCCTGCAGTTCGGGATCGTGCAGGTGCTCGGGAATCGTGACCTCGAGGTCGTCCTCCACCTTGAAGTCGAAGAAGCGCACCGACTCCGCCACCATGAACAGCAGGCCGAGCAGCTCGTTGCCCGCCTCGTAGCCGAGGTGGGCGGAGCGGATCCTCGTCCAGGTCTCGGCGTCGAAGCCGTCCTGCGGCTCCTCCTTCTGCAGGATCTCGTTGAGCTTGTAGTACTCCTCGCGCTTCAGGCCGAAGCGCTCGCGCAGCGCCACGTAGAAGCGCAGCGACTTCGTCAGCAGCTCGTGGTCGTGCTCCCACATCACCTGCGACGCGGGCCGCCGCGGGTGGAACGCCATGTTCAGGTAGGCGTAGGCGTCGTTGAGCACGCCCAGCGGGTTCCGGATCCAGAGCAGCTTCCCGTTCTCGATCCGGTAGTGGCGGCGGTTCATGCTCAGCCAGCCGGCGAACAGGTGCGGGTCGTCGAGGAAGCGGTCGATCACGCGGGTGAGCAGCGTCACCTTGCGGTCGAGCACGTCCGTCATGGCCTTCTGCGCGGCCGCGTCGCCCGGGTTCTCGGTCGCCATCAGCTTCGCGTAGTGCTTCTTCATCTCGGCGAAGGCGTAGGCGGTGTCGAGCTTGTTCGCCTCGTCCTTCAGCATGCCCACCAGCGTGAGGTAGGGCACCACGAAGCGCGTGGTCGGCTTGGCGTTCACGCTCTGGCCCAGGAACCAGTTCACCAGGCCGTAGTGGAACTCCATGTTGGTGGCGAGCGTGGTGCCGCGCAGCTCCATGCGCGCCAGCACGCGCGCCATGTGCTTGTAGCTCTCCAGCCGCCGGTCGCCCTTGGTGAGCAGCAGCGCGATGTTCGAGTCGTACGCGCCGGCCACCTTGTACCGCATGAACATGCGGGTGTCGGGGTTGGGCATGCTGATGCCCTGGTCGTCCCGGATCTCGCCCTCGATGGGCTTCGACCAGTAGCGGATCACGCCGCCCGCGTGCGGCGACAGCGAGGCGTCGGTGGCGTTGAGGCGGGCCTCCACCGCCGCGCCGAAGCGCGGGATGCGGCGGGGCTTGGGCAGGCGCTTCTTGTGGCGCGCCAGCAGCGCCATGGCCTCGACCAGCGACTCGACCACGAACGTGTCGCTCGGGTCGTCGGGGTTCGCGAACTCGAGCGAGTAGCAGAGCTCGGAGACCCGGTGCTCCACCTGGATCCGGGTGTTGACCTCCATGAAGTAGTAGCGGTCGCGATCGACGATGCACTCGAAGGTGGAGGCGGAGTCGAGCCCCACCGCCTGGCCGAAGCGCGCGGCGTCGTCCTCCATCCGCTTCAGGATCTCGAGGTCCACCGCCAGCGCCTTGGCGCGGGCGGTCTTCCCGTTGTTGGCGGCGCGCGCGATGGTGGCGGCGAGCGCCTCCTGCGTGACGGAGACCTCGAGCAGCTTCTGCTCGTGCATCTGCAGCGAGCAGTCGCGGCCGCCCAGCGAGACGCACCACTCCCCGTTGCCGAGGAGCTGGATCTCGTTGTGCCGCGTCTGCTCGATGTTCAGCTCGATGAGGACGTTCTTGTTGTCGCCGACGCCGGTGGCCTTCACCTCGCTCAGCACCTCGCGCACCATCGCGGGCGCTTCGGCCGCGGCCGCCGCGACGGCCTTCTCGTCGGCGGCCTTCGCGGTGAGCAGCGAGGCGCCCAGGATGCGCTGGCCCTTGCCGCCGCCGCCGCCGATGGCCTTCAGGCGCACGCGGCTGCGCGGGTACTTCCGGAACATCTCCGCCACCTCGACCTGGACCTGCGCGCCCAGCTCGTCGATGGTGAAGAGGTCGAGCCCCCTGGCGTAGGACGCCTGGAGCACGTGCTCGGCGAGCACCGGGAGCTCCACCTTCTCGTCCGCCAGCACCTTCGCGTCGCAGGCGAGGCCCTCCGCCTCCACCAGCGCGAGGAGCTGCTTGCGGGTCCTGTGCTTCGCGAGCAGCGTGCGGGCCGCCACGTCGTTCACGCCCGGCGTGACGCTGACCTTCACCTCCAGCGCGGTGCGCTTCGCCTCGTCCTTCTTGCCGGCGCGCGCCTGCGTGGTCGAGTTCGGGCCGATGAACTTCAGGCCGGCCCGCTCGACGGTGGCGACGAACTCCTCGTCCTCGGCCATGAAGCCGTAACCGGCGAAGATGGAGTCGTACCCGTTGTCGAGCGCGATCTGGACGATCTGGTTCATCCGCTCGACGCGCTCCTCCTTCGTGGCGCCGGTGTAATCCGGCACGCGGTGGACGCGGTCGTGGTTCGCGAGCTGGCGCAGCTCGGGGGCGAGCGCGTTGGCGTAGACGATCGAGTCCTTCTCGGAGAGCAGGATGCCGACGTGCGTGATGCCCATCTCGGCGAAGACGTCCATCGCCTCCTTGCGGATGGGGCCGCGGCACACGATGAGCGGCTTCAGGTCCTCGCAGGCGAAGGAGCGCACCCAGGCCGAGGGCGAGCTGCCCAGGCGGCGGTCGCGGTGGATGAGCGGGTTGTTCCGGTAGTGGTCGACGTTGGAAGCCATGTCGTTCGGTTCTCCGGGTCTCGGGTCCGGTGCGCGGGGCCTAGTGGAACTCGCGCTGCGGGCCGCTCATCGGCGACGGCGTGTAGTGGCGGAGCAGGAAGTGCAGGTTCTGGCCGAGCACCTTGCGGAGGTCGGTCGGCATGACCAGCGACGAGATCGACCCGAGCGCCAGGCCTTCCTTCGGGTTCATCAGCTCCTTCTCGTAGCGGCGGCCCAGCGCGGCCTCCTCGCCCTTGAGCCACTCGGCCGCCTCCTTCTCGGCGTCCTTGCGGGCGGCCTCGCCCTCCATGCCCGCGGCCACGCGCTGCTGCGCGCCCTTCTTGGCGCGCTCGGCGGCGGCGCTGCGCATCTTGCGGAGCTCGTCCTTGTAGACGAACTCCTTGCCGGCCGGCCCCATCACCGCGAGCCGCGTGGTGGGGAGCGCCAGCACCACGTCGGCGCCGGTCGGGTAGTTGTTGTACGAGGCGTAGGCGCCGCCGAACGCGTTGCGCAGGATGAGCAGGATGCGCGGCGTGCGGACGTCCACGATCGCGTCGAGCATGGAGCGGCCGGCCTGCACGATGCCGCGCGCCTCCTGCTCGCGCCCGGGGAGGAAGCCGGTGGTGTCCTCCATGAAGATGATGGGGATGTTGTAGACGTTGCAGAAGCGCACGAACCTCGCGATCTTCAGCGCGGTGTCGCAGTCGATCTGGCCGGAGCCGATGGCGCTGTTGTTCGCGACGAAGCCGACCACGTGGCCGCCCAGGCGGCCGAACGCGGTGACCACCTCGCGCGCGCGCTCCGGCTGGATCTCGAAGAAGTCACCGTAGTCGCAGACCTGCTGGATGATGATCGACACGTCGAACGGCGTGTTGAAGCCCGTCGGCGAGTTGAACGCCTTCTTCAGCAGCGTGTTGATCTCCCAGGTCTTGCGATCGAGCGGGTCGCTCGTCTCCTGGAACGGCGCCATCGTCCGGTTGTTGTCCGGGACGTAGTTCAGCAGGCGCACCGCCTGGCGGAGCGCGGCGAGCTCGTCGATGACGGTGAGGTCGGCCACGCCCGAGGCGCCGTGCACCTTGGGACCGCCCAGGTCCTCCGGCGAGATCTCCTCGCCCAGCACCGACTTCACCACGCCCGGGCCGGTGAGGCCGAAGAACGTGTCGGCAGGCTGGATCACGAAGCTGCCCTGGCGCGGCAGGTAGGAGCCGCCGCCGGCGTTGAAGCCGAACATGCACATGATCGACGGGACCACGCCGCTGATCCGGCGCAGCGCGGTGAACGCCTCGGCGTAGCCGTCGAGGCCGCCCACGCCCGCCGGCACGTAGGCGCCGGCCGAGTCGTTCATGCCGATGAGCGGGATCCCCTTCTCGCCGGCCATGCGGAACAGGCGCGCCAGCTTCGAGCCGTTGGTCGCGTCCATCGAGCCGGCGCGGACGGTGAAGTCGTGCCCGTACACCGCGACGTCGCGGCCGCCGATGTTCAGGACGGCGGTGACGAGCGAGGCGCCGTCGAGGTTCTTGCCCCAGTTCTGGTACAGGACCATCGGCTCCTTGTCCGAGAGGACGCGGATCCGCTCCCACACCGTCATGCGCTTCTTGATGTGCTGCTTCTCGATCTGATCGACCGGGACCGAGCGGATGGGACGCTGGATGAGCTCCCAGCCCTCCTTCATGGCCTCCTCGTAGCCGCCGGTGGCCCTGGCGATCTCGCCGGGGATGGTGAACTCCACCTTCTCGGGCGGATCGAGCGGGTTCGTCAGGGTCGGGATGATCGCCTTCGTGGTCACGGGCACGGACCTCCAGGAGGTGGCTGGCGTCGACTGCGGCCCTGCGCGGAACCGCCGCAGCGCGCTCGGATCGAGCAGCGCGCTGCGCGGACCCCGCCCAGGAAAAAAGGAGCAGAAGTGTGACAAGGTCGGCGCGCCGGAGCAAGAGGGAGCGGCCCTTTTGCCTCGCCGCGTCAAAGACCGACCGGTGCGGTCGAGAACGCCCGCTCGGCCGGCTGGCTGGTCGCCGGGGTCGTCACTGTCGGCGAACCCGCGGCGCCCGTTCGGCCGGCGCGCGCGGCGCTGCCGCGTTCACAGGTTCGGCCGACGGCGGCCGACGGTGCCGGAGTCACGACCGCGCTGCCGGGCCGACGGGGCCGACGGTGCCGGAGTCAGCTGACGGCCGAGGAGCGGGCGGTGCCGGCGGCCGACGGTGCCGGAGTCAGGCCGGCCGACGGTGCCGGAGTCAGCTGACGGCCGAGGAGCGCGCCGATGGTGCCGGAGTCAGGCCGCGACCGCCCAGCCGATTCCGACAGCCACCGAGGCGGCCGAGGCGAGCGCGGGGAGCCGCCAGGTGGCGAGCGCGAGCCGGGGCGCGGCCGCGGCGGAGCGGCCGACGGTGCCGGAGTCAGGCCGCGACCGCCCAGCCGATTCCGACAGCCACCGAGGCGGCCGAGGCGAGCGCGGGGAGCCGCCAGGTGGCGAGCGCGAGCCGGGGCGCGGCCGCGGCGGAGAGCGCGGCGATGCCCGCGGTGAGCGCGGCCATGGCGGCCGTGCTGCCCGCGGCGAAGCCGGCGAGGGCGAGCGCCTTCACCGGCGCGCTCGCGTGCGCCGCCGGGAGGAGGAGCAGCAGCGCGGCAGCGCCTGTGATCCCGTGCACCAGGCCCACCGAGAACACCGCCCGGCGCGCGCCGCTCGCGGCGAGTCCCGCGGCCACGGTCCTCCCGCGGCGGAGCGCCACCAGGTTCGCCGCGCCCATCGTGGCGATGGTGCCGGAGTCAGCCGGAGCGGAGCGCCGATGGCCGATGCGATGGTGCCGCGAGCCGATGGAGCCGGAGTCAGCCCGATGGCCGATGGCGATGCCGATGGTGCCGAAGTCAGCCGTGCCGATGGTGCCGGAGTCAGCCGCGGCCGCGGGCCGATGGAGCCGAGGGTGCCGGAGTCAGCGCCCGCGGGATGACGGTGCCGGAGTCAGGCCGCCTACGGCACCGCAAACCGATGGTGCGCCTAGGTGCCGGAGTCAGCCCGCGATCGTCCAGGCGATCCCGACCGCCACCGAGACGGCGGAGGCGAGCGCCGGGAGTCGCCGGGTGGCGAGCGCGAGCCGGGGCGCGGCCGCCGCGGAGAGCGCGGCGATAGCCGCGGTAACCGCGACCATGGCGGCCGTGCTGCCCGCGACGAACCCGGCCAGGGCGAGCGCCTTCACCGGCGCGCCCGCTTGCGCGGCGGGGAGGAGCAGCAGCAGCGCGGCCGCGCCGGTGACCCCGTGCACGAGGCCGACCGAGAAGACCGCCCGGCGTCCCCCACGCGTCCCGCCCGCTGCCATCCCTCGCCCGCGGTGGAGCGCCACGAGGTTCGCCGCGCCCATCGCCACGAGCGCCAGGCCGGCCGCGCGTTCGGCCCAGGCGTCCACCACGTGCAGCCCGGCGCCGGACAGGACCGCGAGCAGCACCGCCGCGGCAAAGGCCGTGCCGGCGGCGTGCCCGAGTCCCCACTGCAATCCGATGCGCCAGGCCCGGCGCCCTTGCCCCAGCGAGAGCGGCGCCAGGCTGAGTAGGTGGTCGGGGCCGGAGACGGCGTGCAGCGCGCCGAAGCCTGCGGCGGTGAGGGCGACGGTCATCGGGTTCCTCCGCTCGTCCACACAGGCCGTCGGGCCCGCGGGGACACATGGAGGATGCGCGGGGGTGAGGATGGCCACCAATACATCGTTCCCAGCTAGTTGATAGGCGCTGGCTATTCCATCGTCTCGGCGCATCCCTGCCGCAGCCGGCTCACGGCGAGAGCCTCTGCACTCGGCGTATGATGGCGTCTCCCCGGCGGCGGTGCCGCGGATCCACGAAGAGACGAGACATGTCGAGCGCGCGAGGCGGAACGTGACGTTGGAGCAGCAGGCGGGGAAGCTCGTGCTCCTCGGCGGCGTCGTCGCCGCCATTGGCGTCGCTGTATTCCGGACCAGTGTGCGCGCATTTCGTGATCCCGTCGACACGACCGAGGAGCGGCGGCGCAACCTGGAGGCACGCGGAGTGCCGCCCCACACGGCATGGGTACCTCGCGACGCGAGGAGCTGGGCTGGCATGATCCGCTGGTCGGCGGCCTGGTCGGCCGCGTTCGGGGCCGTCCTCGCGCTGGCGGGCTTCGCCGTGTTCGCCGCGGGCCTCTATCTAGAGCTGAGGGGATGATGCGCGTCGCGTGGCGGATGACGGGAGCGAACCGACAGCGGTGCCCGGGTTCCACGTTTCGTGGAACCTCACGCGTGCGGCGCCCGGCCCCGCGTCGCGACGTCAGTCCGGTGGCGAAAGCCCTGCGAGCTCGAGTCGGCGCCTCACCCAGCTCGCGTCGCCGACGAAAGGGAAGCTGACGAGCTCTACGCGCCGCGTGCGAAGCGACTCGGATAACGGCAACGCGAACAGCGTCTGGTAAGCCTTTCGGCGCTCCGGAGCCGTCTTCCCGAGCGCAAGGTACTCCGGCGCGTCGGTGATGAGTGGGTTCGGCTCGCCGAACGCATAGTGCCGGTAGCTCGACCACTTCCAGTCCTTTGGACTCTTCACGAGCCCGGCGCGCACCGGGTTCAGGTCGCCGTACCGCATCACGGTGAGCTGATGCGCGCCGCCCTCCTGGATGCGTGGCGTGCGCATCCGCTCCATCACGACCTGACCGCGTCGGTTCCTCACCTTGTTGTACCAGCGCGCGAACTGCCCGTTCACGACCTGCCAGAAGCGGCTGAACTGCGCCTGCTCCTGGCGGCACGTGCAGGTGACGTGCGGGTGGGTGCCCATCAGGCAGTACGACCGGATCTCGACGCCGTAGCGCTCCTTGTACCGACCCAGGAGTTCCAGGAACTCGTCGCGCGCGCCCGGCTCCTCGAAGACGAACTCGAGATCGTGCGCCCGCCAGGTGCAGTGATTTGACGAATCGCGCTCGACGAGCGCGAACCTGGGGACGCGGGCCATCCTGGGCCTTCACGCAAGTCCGATACCAACGATCGACCGCCGAACTCCTCGCGAACCTCGCGTCCATCCGTCCGCAGGACGGACCTGCGGTCGCGGCGCGTACCACTTCCGCCGATTCACACGCGGTCACGTGGTCGCGCGAACTCCGGCACCCTTGCTCGCCCTTGGTTTGCTACGCGGACTCCGGCACCATTACCCCATTACCTCGTACCTCGTGCATGTTCTGGACGCGCCTCTCCTGGGAGCTTCGCATCGCGTTGAGCGCCATCCCGGCGGTACTCACGTTCAGCGTCCAGGACCTCCGTGGTCCGTCCGTGTCATACGATCAGTGCAGGGCCGGCTGGAGAGCGGAAAACGACGGGAACGCGCGCACTCGCGGCAGCAGTTGATGTGTCTCACGAACGTACCCGGCATCCGCACGCTTACCTGAGAGGACGACGGGATGGTCAATCCGCTGCACTCTATGATCGGCGCCTTGGATGTCATACGTGCAGTCCGGCGTGGGATCGAGCGCGTGGGCCGCGTCGAGGTGTACGGGAGTCCGGAGTTCAGGGGTGCGGTGGTGAAGGCGCTGCGCCTGCTTCGCGATGAGGGTCTTCCCGCCTGGCACACCGTCACGCGGCACGTGGGCACGATCGTTGAGGGGACGCGGACCACGGTCAAGCTGGGCGCGCGCCCAGCGCTCATGTTCATCGGCGCTCCGCATTCACGTCAGGAGCAAGCGTTCCTGGCAGCAACGATCGCGTACTTGGCATGCAGCTGCGAGCTCCACGCAAGGTACGAGGCCGAGCATCCGGGCCATCGTGTGCCGCGCGACGTCTACGCCGGGAAGCCTGCCGAGGAGCGTTGCGGCGAGGAGTATCGAGCGTGCCTTCGCGCGCTGGGCACGGACCCAATCTCGTCGCCGCCGGGTCGCGGATGAAGTCCGGGCACGCGCCGGGCCCGAGGACCGCGCCGCGCGCACGGGCCGCCCGACCTCAGTCCTTGATGAGCCCCGCCGACTTCGCGGCCTGCTCGATGTTCTTGTACGCGTCGGGCGAGGTGGGGATGAAGCGGCTGGCGCGCTGCAGGTCGAGGATGGCCTTGTCCTCGGGCTTCGCGGGATCGAGCGCGAGGAACGCGGCGCGGAGCATCTCGACGAGCTTCGGGTCGAGGTCGCCGCGGACGGTCCAGTTGTAGTCCTGGTACTCGGGCGTGGTCCACAGGACGCGGACCTTGCTGGTGTCGATCTTCTTCTCGTCCACCAGCCGCTGCCAGATCGACTCGTTCAGCGCGCCGGCGTCCACCTTGCCGGCCTCCACCCACTTCGCGGTCACGTCGTGCGCGCCGGAGTACGCGACCTTGCCGAAGTCCGTGTCGGGATCGATGCCGGTCTGGAGCAGGAAGTAGCGCGGCATGAGGTGGCCGGACGTCGAGCTCACCGAGCCGAACGCGAAGCTCCCGCCCTTCAGGTCCTTCAGCGACTGCGCCTTGGACGCCGAGGGCACGATGAACTTGGAGTGGAAGCGGGCGTCCTCGGCGCGCTGCACGAGCGGGATGGCGTTCCCGGTGCGGCGCCGCGCCTGCACGAACGTGAAGCCGCCGTACCAGACCATGTCGAGCTTGCCGGCGGCGAGGCCCTCGACCGTGGCGGCGTAGTCGGTCACCGGCACGAATTTCACCGGGATGCCGATCTGCTTCTCGAGGTACTTGCCGAGCGGCTCGAACTTTCGCTGCAGCTCGGTGGGCGACTCGTCGGGGATGGCGCTGACCCGCAGCGCGTCGAGCGCGCGCGCGGCGGGCGGGAAGAGCAGGACGGCGGCGACGGCGAGGGCGGCGATGCGGTGCATGAAGGACGCTCCGGTGGTACCGGCGCGGGCGCGCCGGAGGTGAGAAGCATTCGGGCTGCTGCGAACGTGCCGGGGCGAACTCGCCCCGCGGGCCTCTCGGCCTCAGGCGTCGAGCGGGACGCGCTGCTCGATGCGTTGCACGCGGCTCACCTCCCCTCTCGCTTCCGGGCCGGGCTCAAGTCGCATTCGCGAGCCCGGGCGCGCAGCCGGCGCGCGGCGCGGCGCGGCTCGCGGGGCCCGCCAGGATGCGGGCCCGGAGCCAGCCGGAGAACAGGTCCACCGCGGTGACGAGCAGCACGATGGCGGCGACCAGCGTGAGCGTGCGGTGGTGCTGGAACAGGTTGAGCGAGACGTGCAGGAGCGCGCCGATGCCGCCCGCCCCCACCACGCCGAGCACCGCCGAGGCGCGGACCGCCACCTCCCACCGGTAGAGCGTGTACGCGACGAGCTGCGGCCAGGCCTGCGGCAGCGCGCCGAGCAGCGTCGCCGCGAGCGGGCGCGCCCCGGCGCCGCGGAGCGCCGCCACCGGGCCGGGCGGCACCTCCTCGAGCGCCTCGGCGTAGAGCCGCCCGAGCACGCCGGCGTTGTGGATGCCGAGCGCGAGCGCGCCCGCGAACGGGCCCAGGCCCACCGCGAAGATCGCGACGAGCGCCCACAGCAGCTCCGGCAGCGTCCGGAGCAGGTTCATGGCGCCGCGGGCGCCCGCCGTGACCGCGAGCCGCGCCCCGGCCCGCAGGCGCGAGTCGCCCGGCGCGCCGGCCAGGCCGCGCGCGCCGGGGTGGACCGCGGCCAGCGCGAGGCCGAGCCCGAGGACCGACGCGAGGGCGCTCCCGAGCACGCTCACCGCCAGCGTCTCGGCCACGGCGGGGGCGAGCCCGCGCAGGAAGCCGGGCGAGAGGTCGGGCGGGAACATCGAGCCGAAGAAGGCTGCCGCGCTCCGCAGCGTGGCCCCGGAGAACAGCTCGCCGAGCGGCAGCTCGAGGTACGCGGCCGCGCCGGCGGCGAGCGCGAGCCAGGTGCCCAGGATCGCCGCGCGCCAGCGGAGCGCGCCCGGGCCGGCCGGATAGAGCCCGCGGCTCTCCGCGAGGCGCCGGCGGGCCCAGGCGGAGAGGAGGTCCACCGCGGCCACCACCGCGAACAGCGCCAGCACCAGCGTCGCCACCTCGTCGTACGCGAACATCTTGAGCGACAGCTCGAGCTGCACGCCCATCCCGCCCGCCCCCACCAGCCCCAGCACCGCCGAGGCCCGGAGCGCGCAGTCGAGCCGGTAGAGCGCGTAGGAGGCGAGCAGCGGCGCCGACCCGGGCAGCACCGCCAGCGCGAAGGCGCGGCGCGGCGGCGCCCCGGCGGCGGCGAGCGCGCGGGCCGGCGCGCAGGGCGAGGATTCCCAGATCTCGGCGAACACCTTCCCGACCACGCCCGCGTACCCGATCCCGATGGCCGCCACCCCTGCGGCCGGCCCGAGCCCGAGCGCGCGCACGAACACGAGCGCCCAGACCAGCTCCGGGACGGAGCGCATCAGGTTGAGCACCGTGCGCGCACCGATCCACGCCGCTCGGCGCAGCGGCCCCGGCGCGTCGCCCCGGACCCGGCCGACGTCCGGCGCGGTCGCGAGGTACGCGAGCGGCGCGGCGAGCACGAGCGCGAGCGTCATGCCGGCGAACGCGATGGCGACGGTCTCGGCGAGCGGCCGGGCCAGGAAGCGGAGGAACGCAGGCGAGTGCGCCGGCGGCCAGAAGCCGCGCGCGAACTCCGCCGCGGCCGACCGGGCCTCGGGCGCGAGCAGGGCCCCGAGGCTCCCCTCCGACATGCGCCAGGCGATCCCCAGCACGGCGGCGAGCACGAGGCCCGGCCAGCGGAGCAGGAGCGGGAGCGGCGGGCGCTCGTGCAAGGCGGCCTGGCTCACGCCGGCGGCACCTCGGCGCGCGCGACCTCGAGGAACGCGCGCGCCGCGGCGCTCGGCCCGGGGCTCCGCCGCGCCACCGCGAACACGTGGCGCGGGATGCTGAGCCCCTCCACGCGCACCACCCGCACGTGCCCGCTGCGCAGATCGTCGCCCACCGCGCGGCGCGACACGAACGCGACGCCCATGCCCGACACCACCGCCGCCTTGAGCGCGACGAGCGCGCCCGCCTCCAGCACCGCCGCGGCCGGGTCGAGCGCGGCGCCCATGTTCGCGAGGTGCTGCTCCACCACCGCGCGCGTGCCGGAGCCGGGCTCGCGATCGACGCGCGGCAGCCGCGCCGCGACCTCGAGCGGCAGCGGCTCGGGCGGCAGCTCCAGCGCCGGCGCGGCCACGAGCACGATCTCGTCCCGGGCCACGTCCTCGTAAGCGAGCGCGGGATCGTCCTCGCGAGCGCCCACGAACCCGAGGTCGAGCGCCCCCGCGCGCACCTGCTCGGTCACCGCCGCCGAGTCGCTCAGGCTCAGGCTCACCCGCGTCCCCGGGTAGGCGCGCGCGAACGCGCGGACGAGCGGCGGGAGGAGGTGCTCGCCGGGCGTGCTGGACGCGCCGATGCGCAGCGCTCCGCCGGGCGCGAGGTCGGGATCGGAGGGCGGCCGGGCCGCCGGCGCGCGCGCCGGGTCGGCCGCGCCGCGCCGCGCCTCGTACAGCTCGCCGAGGTCGCGCAGCGTGAGCGACGCGGCCGGCTTGTCGAAGGCGAGCGTGCCCTCGCGCAGGCCGATCACGCGATCGACATGGGCGAGGAGCGGCTCGATGCGGTGCGTGGAGACCACCAGCGTCCGGCCCGCGAACGCGCGCGTGAGGAGCGCGGCGATGTCGGCGGCGCGGGCCGGGTCCACCGAGGCGAGCGGCTCGTCGGCGAGGATCAGCTCCGGGTCCTGGTAGAGCGTCCGCGCGATGGCGACGCGCTGCTGCTCGCCGCCAGAGAGCCGGTCCACCCGCTCGAAGATCTTGTCCCCGATGCCGACGTCGTCGAGCAACGCCCGGACGCGCGCCGCCTCGCGCCGCGAGACGAGCGCGGCGAGCGTGCGCGCGAGCGAGGTGCGGCCGAGCCGCCCGGCCACCACGTTCTGCATGGTGGTGGCCTGCGGGACGAGGAGCAGCTGCTGGTGCACGGTCCCGATGCGCGCCCGCAGGGCGCGGAGGCGGCGGGCGTCGGCGGCGGCGATCGGCTGCCCCAGCACCTCCACCACGCCCTCCGACGGCGCGAGCGAGGTGTCGAGCAGGCGGAGCAGCGTGGACTTCCCGGCGCCGCTCGGGCCGAGGAGCGCGACGCGCTCGCCGCGGCGGATCTCCAGCGTGAGCGGCCGGAGGGCGCGCACGGCTCCGTAGGCGCGCCCGGCGCCGCGCAGCGCGAGCGCCGGCCCCGGAGGCGCGGAGCGGGTGGCGTCCGGCCCCGCGACGGGACCCGCGCGGGCGGCTTCCGGGCGCTGCGGCATGCGGGGCTGTGTAGCGGCGGAACGGTTGCCGGGCAAGCTTCGCGCCACCCACGAGGGCCGTCAGCCGCGGACCACCCGCGTCTCCGGCACCGGCGGCCTCACGGCGCCACCGGCGGCCGGCACCGGGACCCGTCTCCGGCACCGGACCCGTCTCCGGCACCGGGGTCCGTCTCCGGCACCGCGGGGGTCCGTTTCCGGCACCGTGGGTCCCCGCGGGACCCGTCTCCGGCACCGCCGGGACGTCTCCGGCACCGCCGGGATCCGTCTCCCGCACCGTGGGTCTCCGGGGGGCCGGCGGGTTCGCGTGTCCGGCACCGCGGCGCGTGTCCGGCACCACGGCGCGTGTCCGGCACCACGGCGCGTGTCCGGCACCACGGCGGCCCCGCGCCCGCGCGCGCCCCCGCGGCCCGCCAGGCGGCTACCGCGGCTCCCGGAGCCCCAGCGCCTCCCGGATCTCGCGCGCCTTCGCCTGCACCTTGCTGGCGTTGCGCGGGCCCAGGCGCACGAGGTGCTTCTCCACGGCGCCCAGGTGCTCGAGCGCCGGATCCGCGTAGGCCCATCCGGCCCCGGGCTCCGCGTGCGGGACCACTTCGACCGGCCCCCCAGGGTGCGGCGCCGACTCGAGCCGGTGGAGCGCCCGCGCGGTGACGCGGTCGAGCACGGCGTCCGGGTAGCCGAGCAGCCGGTACGCGGTCTCGACGGCGGGCCGCAGCGCGCGGTAGGCGGCGGCCATCGCCTTCGCGTCGATGGACGCCACCGCGTCGCCGAATCGGTCGTAGCGCGCGTACGACGCGGAGGCGATCACGCGCCGGCCGCCCTGCTCCGTCACCGAGAACGGTTGCTCCGGCACCAGGAACGGGAGCTGCTTCCGCGGCGAGACGCCCTCGGCCAGGTTGTCGGTGAGCACCGCCCAGAGCCGGACGAGGTCGCCGCCGGCGCCGAGCCAGCGGCGGTACTCCGGATCCGCCGACGCTGCCTCGAGGAGCGTCTTCACCTGCGCCGGGTCGGCCTGGACCGCGGCCGAAGGCGGCGCGGTCGACGGCGTCGCCGCGGGGGCGGATTGCTCCGGCACCGCGGGAGGGGTCGCTGGCGCCGCGGGGCGGCGCTGGACCCAGAAGTAGGCGATGGCGCCGGCGACGGCCAGCGCGAGCACGATGGCCGCGAGGTCGCCGCCGCGGAGAGGGCGGCGCTCGCGCTGGGTGGGCTCGGGCATGTGAACTGGATCGCTCCGTTTGGCCGGGGGCGCCAGCCCCGCGTCGAGGCGGGCACCTCGATGTCAGACCATCCTGATATTGCGTTCAGGTCGAAACATGGAGGTGCAACGATGCGCGAACGGATGAAGACCCCCGGCCCCTGCGGCCCCATCACCGGCAACCGCCGCCTGGGCGACCCGGTGCACGAGGTGCGGGCCGCCCTGGACCGCTCGCTCGATCCCGCGTGCCGCCGCCGCGCCGAGCGGCGCGTCCGCATGATCGCGGCGCTGCTCGACGGTGGGGCGCCGACGCTGGACGTGTGACGGCGCGCTTGACGCCGCGGCGTGCCGGCCGTTCTCTCTCGCCCATGCCGCCCCGCGCGCCGCGCCGCCGTCCCGCTCGCCCCGCCCCACCGCCCGCGGCCGCGTCCGCCCGCCGCGCGTCGCCGGACGCGCCCGGGCGCTTCGACGCCGCCTATTACCGGCGGCACTACCGGGGGAAGGACCGCGTCCACTCGGCGGCGGAGATCGCGCGGCTGGCGAGCGGGGTGTGCGGGCTCGCTGGCTGGCTGGGGGTGGACGTCCGCTCGGTGCTCGACGTCGGCGCGGGGACCGGGCTGTGGCGGGCGTGGCTGCGCAGGCATCGGCCCGCCGTCGCCTACCGCTCCGTGGACGTGTCGCCCTACGCCTGCGCGCGCTACGGGCACGAGCAGCGCGACATCTCGCGGTGGCGGGCGCGCGAGCGCTTCGACCTCGTCGTGTGCCACGGGGTCCTGCACTACCTCGACGACCGCGCCGCGGCGCGGGCCATCGACAACCTGGGCGCGATGTGCCGCGGGCTCCTCTACCTCGAGGTGATCACCCGCGGCGACCTCGAGACGGTGGTGGACCTCGAGCGCACTGACACCGCGATGCACCGGCGCACCGGCGCCTGGTACCGGCGGCGGCTGGCGCGGCACTTCGTGCAGGTGGGCGCGGGCCTGTGGGCGGCGCGCCGGGCCGGCCTGCCGTTCTACGAGCTCGAGGCCGCGCGCGGCTGATTGCGGCGCGGCCGGCCGCGCGCGGAGGTGCGCGCACACGCGCGGGTGAACGCGGGCCGGCGCGCGGTTAGATCCCCCACATCATGACCTCCTCGATCCCGCAGCGGCGCCGCCTCGGCGCCACCGACCTGTCCGTCTTTCCCGTCTGCCTGGGCGGCAACGTGTTCGGCTGGACCGCAGACCGCGCCGCCAGCTTCGCCGTCCTCGACGCCTACCGCGAGGCGGGCGGCAACTTCGTGGACACCGCCGACGTGTACAGCGCCTGGGTGCCGGGCCACCGCGGCGGCGAGTCGGAGGAGGTCCTCGGCGCGTGGCTGCGCGAGCGGCGCTGCCGCGACGAGGTGGTGATCGCCACCAAGGTCGGCATGGGCGGCCCGGACTCGGCGGCCGGGCTCTCCGCGGAGAAGATCCTGCACGCGTGCGACGGCTCGTTGCGGCGGCTCGGGGTCGAGCGGATCGACCTGTACTACGCGCACCGCGACGACGCGGCCACGCCGCTCGAGGAGACGCTCGGGGCGTTCGACCGGCTGGTGCGGGCGGGCAAGGTGCGCCACCTCGGCGCCTCCAACTACGCGGCGCCGCGCCTCGCGGCCGCGCTCGACCTCTCGGCGCGCGCCGGCCTGGCGCGGTTCGCGGTGCTGCAGCCCGAGTACAACCTGGTCTCGCGCGGCGGCTACGAGGGCGCGCTCGCCGACCTGTGCGCGGCGCGCGGGCTGGGCGTGTGCACCTACTACGCGCTCGCCTCAGGCTTCCTCACCGGCAAGTACGGCCCGGGCCTGCCCCCGCCCACCGCCCGCGCCGGCAAGGTGAACGCGCTCCTCGCCGACCCGGGCGCCAAGGCGGTGCTGGCCGCTGCGCGCGAGGTGGCCCGGGCGCACGGCGCGACCGTGGCGCAGGTCGCGCTCGCGTGGCAGCTGCGGAGCCCGCGCGTCACCGCGCCCATCGCCAGCGCGACGAGCGCGGCGCAGGTGCGGGACATGGCCGGCGCCGTCGAGGTCGCGCTCACGCCGGACGACGTGGCGCGGCTCGAGGGCGCTGGCGGACGCTGAGCGGCGGGCTCAGGCGTGCATGGGCGCGGCGCTCGCCGCCGGCGCCGCCGCGCCCGCGAGCGACTTCCGGTAGCGGTTCAGGTCGCGGACGGTCTCGAAGCTCTCGCCGAGGAGCGCCGACAGGCTGCGCAGCATGGTCCGCACCACCCGCCGCTCGCAGCCCTCGTCGAAGCGGATCTGGCCGTCGAGCCAGCGGTCGAGCCAGCCCGGGTCGGGCAGCCGGCTCTGCACCGTGTCGCGCGGGAAGAGCCGCTGGTTGACGTGCAGGTTGGTCGGGTGGAGCGGCTTGCCGCTGCGGCCGCTGCTCGCCATGAGGACGCCGAGCTTCGCGAACGCCGCGCGCGCAGCGTCGCCGTGCCGCTCGATCGCCTGCCGCATGTACCGGAGGTAGGCGCCACCGTGGCGCCCCTCGTCCTGCGAGATGAGGCCGTACACCTGCTTCAGCACCGGCTCGGTGTGCCACTCGGCGGCGCGGCGGTACCACTGGGTGAGCCGGATCTCGCCACAGAAGTGCAGCGCGAGCGTCTCCAGCGCGGGCGCCGGGTCGAACTCGAACCGGACGGCGTGCAGCTCGTCCTCGGTGGGAACGAGGTCGGGGCGGAAGCGGCGCAGGTACTCCATGAGCACGAGCGCGTGCTTCTGCTCCTCGTAGAACCAGATCGACATGAACGCCGAGAAGTCGCTGTCGTGCCGGTTGTCGCGCAGGAACATCTCGGTCGCGGGCAGCGCCGACCACTCGGTGATGGCGTTCATCTTGACCGTGAGCGCCTGCTCGTCGGAGAGCGCGGTCGGATCGAAGCTCGACCAGGGGACGTCGTCCTCGAGGCTCCAGCGGGCGCGCTCCAGGGACCTGAACAGCTCGGGATACAGCACGTGGGCACCTCGTCGTCGGAAGGCCCACTTGCCTATGCGGGACGTGTGATGGGTGTGTCACGGCGGAGGCCCGCGAATGGGGCCTCCCATCCGGCGCAGCCGGTCTGCAGCCCCCGTCCGCAACTCCGGCACCCCGGCACGCCGGCCCGTGACGACTCCGGCACCCCGGCCCGCCGGACCCGCGTGACTCCGGCACCCCGGCCTCCCCGGCCTTGACTCCGGCACCCGGGGCTCGCGCCGGCGCGGCCCCGCGTGAGGACTCCGGCACCCCGGCCCCGTGACTCCGGCACCCCGGCCCCCGGCCCGCCGGACCCGCGTGACTCCGGCACCCCGGCCCCCCCGGCCTCGGCACCCCGGCCCCGTGACTCCGGCACACCGGCCTGACTCCGGCACCCGGGGCTCCGGCCTTGACTCCGGCACCCGGGGATCCCGGCCCCGTGACTCCGGCACCCCGGCCCCGCCGGCCGCCGGCGCGTGACGACTCCGGCGCGCCGGCGCACGGGGCTCCCGGCACCCGGGGCTCCCGCCGGCGTGACTCCGGCACGCCGGCGCAGGCTCGCCAGGCTCCCGGGACGTTGAGCCGCCCAGCCGGGGCCCGGCCGCCCTACAGCAACCCGCGCAGGAACGCCCGTGACTCCGGCACGCCGGCGAGGCGCAGCGGGGCGCGGCTCGGCGACGGCCCGACGTGGACCGCGATGGCGCCGTCCGGCAGGGCCGCGAACATGTCCTCGTCGGTCCGGTCATCCCCGAGGGCGGCGAGCAGGCTTCCCTCGGGCGAGGCGGCGGCGGCGCGGGCGACCACCTTGCCCTTGTCCACGCCCTGCGGACGTACCTCGACCACCAGGGCGCCGGGCAGGATCTCCACCGGCGCGTTCGACAGCACCGTGGAGAGGTGGAGCATGAGGTCGTGCGCCTGCGCCGCCCCGAAGTCGGGGTCGGCGGTGCGGTAGTGCCAGGCGAACCCGGCCGACTTCTCCTCCACGAGCGACCCCGGCGTGCGCGCGGCGAACTCCTCCAGGATGGCGCGGGCCGGCTCGCGCCAGGCGGTGGACACCGGGGCGGCGAGCTGCCAGCCGTTGCCGGGCAGCTTCGACCAGAAGCCGTGCTCCGCGTGGAGGCCGATGCCGAGGTCCCCGAACCAGCGGTCCACCGTGTCGCGCTGGCGCCCGGTGACGAGGTGCACGGCGAGGCGCGGGTGGCGGGCGAGGTCGCGCAGCAGGTCGCGCAGCTCGCGGTCCGGCCGCGCCAGCTCGGGGGTGGGCGCGAACGGCACCAGCGTGCCGTCGTAGTCGAGCAGCAGCGTCGCGTGCGGCGCCGCGCGGAGCCGGGAGAGCGCGTCCTGGACGGCCGCGCGCGGCGACACCTCCAGCCCCTGCGGCCGCACCGGCGCGGGGGCCTCGCGCAGCCGCTCGAGGAACGTCCGCGCCCACCAGTGGACGTCGTAGCGCGTGACGCGCCGCCGCAGCCCGGTCATGCGCGTGCGCCGCTCGTCCTCCGGCATCTCCAGCGCGCGCTGGATCGCCGCCGCGGTGCCCGCCTCGTCGTACGGGTTCACCTGCACCGCCTCGGCCAGCTCGGCCGCCGCGCCGGTGAACTCGGACAGCACCAGCACGCCGTCGCCGTCGTCGCGCACGGCCACGAACTCCTTCGCGACCAGGTTCATCCCGTCGCGGATGGGCGTGACCAGCATGACGTCGGCGGCGCGGTACAGCGCCACCACCTGCGCGCGGTCGAGCCCGCGCGAGAGGTAGTGGATGGGCGACCAGGTCGGCGTGGCGAACGCGCCGTGGATGCGGCCCACCAGCCCGTCGACCTGGTCCCGGAACTCCTGGTATGCGCCCACCTCGGTGCGCGACGGGACCGCCACCTGCACCAGCCGCACCTTGCCGCGCAGCTCCGGGTGCTCGCGGAGCAGCCGCTCGTAGGCGAGCAGGCGGCGGGGGATGCCCTTCGTGTAGTCGAGCCGGTCGATCCCCACGATGAGCCGGCTCCCGTCCCGGCGGAGCGCGCGGACCTCCTCGTCCATGTCGGCGCCGTGCGCGGTGCCGGCGAAGTCGGCCGCGTCCACGCCCATCGGGAACACGCCGATGCGGACCTCGCGCCCGCGCCAGCGGATGCGGTCCACGTCGGTCCAGGCGCCCAGGACGCGCAGGACCGACGAGGAGAAGTGGCGCATGTACGACGCTGTGTGAAACCCGATCAGATCCGCGCCGAGCATGCCCTCGAGCAGCGCCTCGCGCTGCGGGAGCACGCGGAACAGGTCGGACGACGGGAAGGGGATGTGCAGGAAGAAGCCGATGCGCGCCTCGGGGAGCCGCTCGCGCAGGAGCGCCGGCAGCCGGAGCAGCTGGTAGTCGTGGATCCAGATCACGTCGCCCGGCCGCGCGGTGGCTGCGACCGCGTCGGCGAAGCGCCCGTTGACCCGCTCGTACTCGGCGGCGCCGCCCATCTCCAGCGGCACCTCGCCGGGGAACGAGTGGAACACCGGCCAGAGCAGCGCGTTCGAGTAGTCCTGGTAGTAGCGCTGCACCTCCTCGGAGGTGAGGTGCACCGGCGCGAGCCGCAGGTCCGAGAGCCGCGCCTCCACGCGCGCCTGCTGCTCGGGATCCAGCCCGGCCAGGTCGCCCGGCCAGCCGACCCAGGGCCCGCCGCCTTGCTCGTGCGGCCGCCGCAGGCCCGTGGCGAGGCCTCCCACGCTGGGCACCACGCGAACGGCCTCGCCCGCGCGCTCCACGGTGACGGGCAGCCGGTTCGATACGATCACCACGCGCGACATCGCACCTTTCCTTCGCAGGAGCCGGAGATCCGCGCCCGGCGCGCCCGGGGCGCGGCAACCGGTCGCGGTGACGTCGATCCTACCAGCCCGGTCCGTTGGTGTCCCAAATGAACCTCGTGAGGGGCGCAGGCGGACCGGGGGTGCTTTGACCGGCCGCCCTCCGGGCGCTACGGTGGTCGTCCCCCGCAGAGAGGAGGCCGGTCATGTGGGAAGCGGTCGCGATCACCCTCCGCGAGTCGTTCCAGCGGCTCGCCGTCAACGCCGCCCGGCTGGTGCCCGGCCTGCTCGCCACGCTCGTGTTCGCGCTGCTGTCGCTCGCGCTCGCGTGGGCCTGCGCACGGCTGGTCCGCCGGATCCTGAAGGCGGTCCAGCTCGACCGGCTCCTGCGCCGGTGGGCGCCGGCCGAGGATCGCTCGCGCCTGCCCTCGCTCGTCACCGCGGCCACCCGCTTCACGTTCTGGCTCACGTTCGCGGTGGGCCTCGCGCTCAGCCTGACCTCGGTCGAGTCGCGCTGGACCAGCGCGCTCGCGGAGCGGGTGCTCACGTACACGCCGAGCGTCATCGTGGCGGGCGTGCTGTTCGCCGCGGCGGTGGCGCTCTCGCGGTGGGTAGAGGCGAGCGTGCTGGTGAGCGCGGTGAACATGCAGATCCGCTCCGCCCGGCTGCTCGCCACCGGCGCGCGCTGGCTGGTGACGGTGCTGGGCGGCGCCATGGCGCTGCAGCACCTCGGGGTGGGTGGCGCGCTCGTCACCATCTCGTTCTCGATCCTGTTCGGCGGCATCGTCCTGGCGCTGGCGCTGGCGGTGGGGCTCGGCTCGCGCGAGGTGGTGACGCGCTCCTGGGAGCGGCGCCTGCGCGATCGCGACGAGGCGCACCCCCACGACGAGGAGCCGCCCCGCATCGCGCACCTGTAGCCGCGCGGTCGATCTCACCCGCGTCACGTTCCTCCGGGGCGGCCCCACCGGGACGTCGTCTCCTCGTTGCATGTTAGTGAGCACTCACTTACATCAGCGGGGTGCAGAGCTCCTCCGCCAGCCGCAGCGCGCGCAAGCCCGGGACCGATCGTCGCCGCGAGATCGCGGACGCCGCGCTGCGCGTGATCGCCGCCCAGGGCGCCGCCCACTTCACCGCGCTCGCCATCGCGCGGGAGGTCGGCGTCTCCGACGCGGCGCTGTTCCGCCACTTCCCCACCAAGGACGCCATCGCGGCGGCCGCCATCGACCGGATGGAGGAGCTGCTGTTCGAGGGCTTCCCACCCGAGGCGGCGGAGCCCCTGGCGCGGCTGGGCGCGTTCTTCCGGCAGCGCGTGGCGGTCATCCGGGCCAACCCGGCCATCGCCCGCGTGTTCGCCTCGGACGACGTCGGCCTGGTGGGCGACGGGGCCGGGGCCGCGCGCCTCGAGGCGTTCCGCCGCCGGTCCACCGCGTTCGTGCGCGGCTGCCTCGAGGAGGCGCGCCGCGCGGGCGGCCTCTCGCCGGCGGCCGGGATCGACGAGGCGCAGGTGCTGGTGCTCGGCGCGCTGCTCGCGCTCGCCCACTCCCCCGGCGCCGCCAGCCGCCCCCCCGAGCTCGTCGAGCGCGTCTGGCGCACGCTCGAGACCTTCCTGCGCCGGCCCGACGGCCGCGCAGCCGCCGCGGAGCGCCGTCCTCCGCGGGCCCCCCGGTCACGACGGACAGACGAAAGGTGAAGCACATGACCCCGAAGAAGCTCGTTCCCCTCCTCTCCCTCGCGCTCGCCGCGCTGCTCGCCCCCGCCGCCGCCCGCGCGCATTGCGACACGCTCGACGGCCCGGTGGTGGTGGCCGCGAAGGCGGCCCTCGAGTCCGGCAAGCTGTCCCCGGTGCTGGCCTGGGTGCAGCCCGCGGACGAGGCCGAGATCAAGGCGGCCTTCGCGAAGACCCGCGCCGCGCGCAAGGCCGGCGGCGAGGCCCGCGACGTCGCCGACACCTGGTTCCTCGAGACCCTGGTCCGCGTGCACCGCGCCGGCGAGGGCGCGCCGTACACCGGGCTCAAGCCCGCCGGCGCCGACCTCGACCCCGCCGTGGTCGCGATGGACCGCGCCATCGCGAAGGGCGATCCGGCCGAGGTGGAGCGGCTGCTCCAGGCGGCGGTGCACCAGGGCCTGGAGAAGCACTGGACCCGGCTCGCCGCCGAGAAGGCGCCCGCCGACGACGTGGCCGCAGGCCGCCGCTGGGTGGCCGCCTACGTGCCGCTCGTGCACTGGGCCGAGGGCGTGAACGCCGCCGCCACCCAGGGTGGTGCCCACGCCGGGCACGCCGACGCCGGCGCCGCGGATCCGCACGCCGCGCACGCGAAGCCCGGCGCCCAGGCGCCCGCGGCCGACCCGCACGCCGCCCACGGCCGCGCGCCCGCCAGGGCCCCCGTGAAGCCGGCTGCGGACACGCACCACGCTCACTAGAGGTCCTGCATGCCCACCCCGGCCGCCGAGGTCGTCACCCGCTACGCCGCCGGCGCGGCGACCCATCCCAACGGCAAGCCGCTCGCCCCGGACGCGGCGGCCGCCTGGGCCGCCCTCGGCCGTCCCGACGCCGGCCGGCTGGGGGCGGCGCGGGTGCGCGACTCGGCGCGCCGGGAGTGGCTCCTGGAGGCGCACCGCGAGCTCGAGCGCGGGCGCTTCGTGGTGCTCCGCCCGGCGCACGGCGATCTCGAGCCGTTCCGCGCCTCGGCGGACGGGTACCGGCCGGAGGCGTACCTGCCCATCTCGGAGCAGGACTGGCTGCTGCTGGCGCTGCTCACGGCCGGGCACGACGGCGACGCCGGCCGGGACGATCCCGAGCTGGCCGGCGCCGCGTTCCCGCTGGTGGACCGCATCGTCCGCGAGGCCCAGCACCGACAGCTCATGGGCGAGGCGTCCGACGAGGACGACGAGGAGTCACCGTGAGCGCGCGCGAGGCCGGCCGGATCGAGCGGTTCCTCTCCGACGACCACCTGCGGCTGGACGGCCTGCTCACCCGCGCCGCGGCCGACCCGGCGGCGATCGACCGTCCGCCCTACGACGCGTTCCGCGCCGGCCTGCTGCGCCACATCGCGCTGGAGGAGAAGGTGCTGCTCCCGGCCGCGCGCGAGGCGCAGGGCGGCGAGCCGCTCCCGCTCGCGCGCCGCCTGCGCATCGAGCACGGCGCCATCGCGTCGCTGCTCGTCCCCACCCCGACGCACGCGCTCATCGGCGAGATCCGCAAGATCCTCGCGCCGCACAACCTGCTGGAGGAGGCGCCGGACGGCCTCTACGCCACCTGCGACCGCCTGCTCGCGGCCCGCGCGCAGGAGATCGTGGCGCGCATGGCCGCGTATCCGCCGGTGAAGGTGGCCGCGTACAACGACGGGCCGCGGGTGCTGCGCACCGCCGAGGCGGCGCTGGAGCAGTCCGCGAAGCAGGCCGAGGCGCGGCCCGGCCCGCGGTAGTCAGCGCGCGGCCCGGGCGCCGGGCGCTGCCTCGCAGGCGTGCACCTCGACCGTGAGGTGCACCAGGTCCGGGAACGCGTGCAGCCGCTCCTTGTACTCGGCGGGCGCGCGCGGCGCGGTCGCGACCACCGACACGATCGCGGCGAGGTGGCGCGGGCCCACCCGCCACAGGTGCAGGTCCGCCACCCGGTCCTCGCCCTGCTCGAGCGCGGCGCGGATGGCGGCGCGGCGTCCCTCCGCGACCTCGGCGTCGAGCAGGACCGCGCCGGTGTCGCGCAGCAGGCCCACCGACCAGCGCGCGATCACCAGCGCGCCGACGATCCCCATCACCGGGTCCATCCAGGTCCAGCCGAGCACCCGGCCCGCGAGCAGCGCCACGATCGCGAGCACCGAGGTGAGCGCGTCGGCGAGCACGTGCAGGTAGGCCGCGCGCAGGTTGTGGTCCCGGTGCTCGTCCATGCCGAGCTCGGCCTCCAGGTCCAGCTCGGGGTCGTGGACCGCGTGAGCGTGCGCGTCGTGGTCGTGGTCGTGGTGCGCGTGACCGTGCGCGCCGTGGTCGTGCACGGGGTGGTCGTCGTGGTCCTCGTGATCGCCGTGGCCGTGCGCGTGCCCGTGGTCCTCGTCGCGCAGCAGGAACGCGCTGAACAGGTTCACGAGCAGCCCGAGCACCGCGACGCCGATGGCCTGGTCGAAGCGGATCGCGACCGGCGAGGCGAGGCGGACGGCGCTCTCCCCGAGCACGAGCAGCGCCACCACCGCCAGGCCGACCGCGCTCGCGAACCCGCCCAGCGCGCCCACCTTGCCGGTGCCGAAGCTGTAGCGCGGGTCGGCGGCGTGCCGCCGCGCGTAGGCGTAGGCGAACGCCGCCACGCCGAGCGCCGCCGCGTGCGTGCCCATGTGCCAGCCGTCGGCGAGCAGCGCCATCGAGCCGTACACCATCCCGGCGGCGATCTCGCCCACCATCATCGCGAGCGTGAGCGCCACCACCCAGCGCGTGCGCCGCTCGCCGCTCGCTTCCACCGCCGTGCCGAACGCGTGGCCGTGCTTCCAGGGTCCGAGGTCCTCGAGGTGCATGGGGGCGGCAGTATAGCGCCCGCGGCGCCGGATCCGGGTCGAACGGGCGAGCCCGCAGGACCGCCGCCGGGGCCGCGGGGACGGCGTAGCCTGGAACCAGCTCGGGGACCGCGCGCCGAACTGCGGCGGTCCGCCGTGAGGGCCGATTGCGAGGAGGCGTCCCTCCTCCTGTCCGGGCGCTGGTTCGAGGCCCGTACACGGCACGCGCGGCACGGGAAGTCCCCCGAGCCAAGAAGGGCCGCCACGTTGCACGGCGGCCCTTCGATCGTCCCGGGCCTCTCGATCCACGCTTGGCGCGACCGCGCGCCTGCTCGCCCGCCCTCACCACCACCCGAGCGGCCTGGCGACCCGGGCGCGTCGCGGTGCGATCCTGTCGGCGAGGCTCCCGTGACCGCCGCGGTCCCGCCCCGTTTCCGCCCCGCGCCCCCCGGCGCGCTCGAGCTGCGCGCCTGGCACGAGGCCGGGCACGCGGTGGTGGCGCTCCTCGAGGGATTCGAGCTCCGCCACGTCACCATCACCCGCCGCGGGGACGTGGGCGGCTCCTGCGAGTACCGCTACCGCGCCCGGCCCGCGCGCTCGCGCCGCGCCGTCGATCGCGCGGTGCGCGCCGCGGTGGCGGTGGCGCTCGCCGGCAGCGTGGCGCAGGACGCGGCCGCGCTGGGCCGCGGCCTCGTGGCGGTGGACGCCCGCACCGGCCGCCGCCTCGCACCTTTCGCCCCCGGCTCGGAGGACGATGCGCGCATCGCGCTCCGCTTCACCGCGCGCCTGCACCGGGGCGCCGCCGCGCAGCGCGCCTACCTGCGTCGCATGCGCCGCCGCGTGGAGCGGCTCCTCGGCGACCCGGTGGTGCGCACCGCGGTGGCCGGGCTCGCGCGCGCGCTGCTGCGGGACCGGACCCTGAGCGGCCCGCGCGCCACCGCGGAGGTGGGGCGCGCGGTGCGGCGGGGCAGGCGTGCGGTCCCCTCAGGCGCGGAGACCGGAGGCCGCCACCAGCGCGGCGGCGCCAGCGAGCAGCGCGGTCCAGGCCAGCGCCGCGGCGCCGGCGAGGCGCCGCTGGAGCGCCGGGAGCGGGCCGGCGAGCGAGGGGACGCGGCGGAACGGCTGGAGCACGCCCACCGCGACGCCGGCCACGCAGCCGACCAGGACGGCCGCGTGGAGCGGGTAGCCCACCCAGCCCTGCTCCGGCTGCAGCAGGCAGAACGGGCAGCGGTGTCCCGGCGCCTCGTACACGTACGGTGACAACCAGGCGATCACCCCCGCGGCCGCGGCCGGCCCCGCCAGCCCCGAGAGCGCGGCCACCGCCGAGGCGCCGCGCCCGGTCCGGCGCAGGGCGAGCGCCGCCAGCGCCGCCGCGCCGGGGAGCGCGACCAGGAGCGCGCCGGCGGCGCGGGGCGGCAGCCAGGCCAGCCCCGCCCACCCGCCGCGCCCCTCCCGCCCGAACAGGCTGCCGCAGCACGAGGTGATGATCTCGGGCCGGAGCGCGAGGAAGTGCGCCGCCTGCAGCGCCGCCCCGGCCACGACCGGGATCGCCACGGCCGGGAGCAGCGCGTGCTTCACGCGCACCAGCGGCTGATCGGGCGCGAGCCCGTCGGCGCGATCGAGCGCGAGCCATGCCCCCGCGAGCACGGTGGCCGCGACCTGGACCGCGAGCGCCGGCCAGCCGTACCGGCTCGCCGAGAGCGTGCCGGCCGCGCACATGGCGCCGGTGAACATGGGCGCGAGCGCGTCGGAGGCGTGGACGAAGAGCGCCAGCGAGGCGAGCTGCACCGCGAGCGCGGTCCGCACCAGCACGCCCACCAGCAGCGCCCGGCGCTCCAGGCGGAGCTGGGCGCGGCTCCCGCTCGCCGGATCCCAGCGCCGGACCACCGGCGCCGCCCAGCGCAGCGCGACCAGCAGGAAGCCGCTCGACGCCGCCGCCCCCGCCTGCAGCGCCAGCACCGGCGGGCTCAGGATCACGGCTCGGCCCCGGGGGTCACGATCCGGCCGTCGCGCATGCGCACCACGCGGTCCACGCAGTCCGCGGCGTACACGATGGGATCGTGGCTCGCGACGACCACGGTCCTCCCCTCCGCCTTCAGCCCCCGCACGATCTCCATGAGCGCGCGGGCCCGGGCGCTGTCGAGGTGCGCGGTCGGCTCGTCGGCGACGATCACCTTCGGATCGTCCGCCAGCGCGCGCGCCAGCGCGACGCGCTGCGCCTCGCCGCCGGAGAGCCGGCCGGCGCGGACCCCGGCGCGCGCCTCCACCCCGAGCCGCGCCAGCGCCGCCCGCGCCCGGGCCTCCACCGCGCGGCGCGGCTCGCCCGAGGGCAAGGCGGGCAGCATCACGTTCTCGAGCGCGGTGAGCGCGGGCAGGAGGTGGTTCTGCTGGAACACGAAGCCGAACGTCCGCCGGCGCAGCGCCGCCAGGAAGTGCTCGGGCAGGCTGGTGAGCTCGCGGCCGTCGAGGAAGATGCGCCCCTCGGTGGGCCGTGCCATCGCGCCGAGCAGCGTGAGCAGCGTGGTCTTGCCGGAGCCGCTCGGCCCCACCAGCACGGTCACCGCGCCGCCGGCCACCTCCAGCGTGACGCGGTCCACCGCGGCGAGCGCGCCGGGCCGGCCCTCGTCGAACACCTTGGTGACCTCGCGGAGCTGGATCACGCGTCCCCCCGCATGAGCGCGTCGGGGTCCACCGTGGCGGCCCGCCAGCAGGGGACCACCGTCGCCGCCACGTAGGGGATCACCGTGAGGAAGAACAGCGTCCCGAGCGCCAGCGGCTCGACCGGCGGCGCGGGGCGCAGGTCCGGGTAGAGCGCCGCCCAGCCCTCCAGGATCGGGCGGAGCAGCGCCGCGCCGCCCAGGACCACGTGCGCGTACGCGGCGAGCGCGCCCACCGCGAAGGCGGAGAGCGACACCGCGGCGCCCTCCCACGCCTTCGCCGCGAGCACGTCGCGGGGGTCCCAGCCGAGCGCCTTCAGGAGGCCGAGCTCGTGGCGCTCCTCGGCGGAGAGCCCGCTGGCCCGGTCCCAGGCCAGGATCGCGAACGCCAGCACCGCGCCGGCGAGCACCGCGGCGGCGAGCCCGCTGCGCCAGTCGAGCACGGCGTCGTAGGTGCGGATCATCTCGGCGCGCGTCACCACCCGCGCGTCGGGGAACATGCGGACGATCTTCTCGGCCAGCCTCGTCACCTCGTCCGGGTTCGGGACCGCCACCGCCACGTCGGTGAACCGCCCCGGCTCGGCGCCGAACAGCGCGCGGTAGTCGCCCTCCGAGACGAGCAGGAGATCGGACGCGACCAGCTCCACCGCGGGCGACGCGATCGCCGCGACCCCGAGGTCGAGCGCCTCGCCGTCATAGGTGCGCAGCGGGAGGCGATCCCCCTCCTTCAGGCCGAGCACCCGCGCCACGCCCGGCCCGGCCACCGCGCCGCCCGGGGTGGCCCAGCCGCCGTCCGGCACCATCACGGTGAGGTTCGCGCCGCTCACCGGCTCGAAGTAGTAGCCCCACAGCCGGCCGCGCGCGGCCGACACGCCGCGCAGCGCGCCGAGCGTCTCCACCCAGCCGGCCGGCACCTGCTCGTGCCGCCCCGCCGCCATGCGCTGCACCACCAGGTCCGGCGCCCCCCGGAGCGCCTCCCGCACCTGCTCGCGCAGGCCGCCGGTGAAGAGCAGCACCGAGGCGAGCGCGAACACCAGCAGCGCGTGCACCGCGACGAGCGCGAGGGTCTTCCCGCGCCGGCGGCCGAGCGCGCCCAGCGCGAAGTCGAGGAGCGAGCGCTGCCGCTCCAGCGCGGCGCGCAGCCTCACCGCGCCCCCGCGGTGAGCGAGCCCGAAGGGAAGTGCTCGAGCGCGCGCGGGTGGTCCTGGAACGGCGCGAAGCGGTCGGCCTGGGAGAGGTGGCGGGTGTAGCGCGCGTCGTTGAACAGGCACGGATCGGTCAGCCCGAGCCGCGCCACCAGGCGCGCCCGCTCCTCCGCCGCCGGCCGGGCCACGGCCCGCCGCGCGCGCGCGTCGGCGAGCGCGGCCGCCCCGAGCACGGCGGCCACGGCGAGCGCCGCCAGGAACCGGTCGGAGCGCCGCAGGCTCACCGCAGCGCCTCCAGCACCGCGGGCGTGGCGTCGTCGAAGCGGAGGATCCGCTCGCCGCGGTGCTCGTTCAGGAACGCCTTGGCGTCGCCCTCGCGCGCGAACGCGACCAGCTCAGCGCCCATCGGCCCGCGCACGTCGCCGCCGATCACGTAGAACGCCGCCCGGCCGTCGATGGGCCGGGTCGAGTAGTAGTCGGTCACGGAGATGGCGGCGACGTCGCCCTGCGCGCGGCCCGGCGCGTGGCGCGGCAGGTCGTGCCAGTAGGTGAGCAGGTCCTTCACGCCGTCGAAGAACGCCACCTCGCCGTCGCGGTAGCGGATCGAGGCGACCCACTGCGGGAACTTCGCGACCAGCATGCCGCAGACGGCGCAGCGGTCCTTCGGGCCCGGGGATGTCGCGGCGGCGGCGCCAGGGGCGCCGGCGGCGCCTGGCTGGACCGGCGCGGCGAGGGTGGTGAGCGCGGCGAGCAGGAGGAGGGATCGCAGGGGGGACATCGCAGGGCTCCGTCGGTGGTCCGACGATGGTAGGCCCCGGCTCCCGGGCGAGGTGCGTGGCACGTCGCCGCGCGCGGCGGCTACAGCCCCGCGAGTGACAGCGCCAGCCGCACCCCGCCGCCGAGCGCCATCACCAGCACCGGGTTCACCCGGAACCGCACCAGCGTGAGCAGCGACGCCGCCGCGATCGCGAGCTCGACGCGGCCCTCCAGCGAGCGCCCCAGCGCCAGCGCCGCCGCCGCCATGAGCCCCACCACCGCGGGCGTGAGCCCGCGGAGCGCCGCCCGCACCGGCCGTCGCGACCGCACGCGCGCGAGCCAGGCGCCGACCGCGAGCACCAGCGCGAGGGGGCCGGCGAACACCGCCGCGGTGGCGACCGCGGCGCCGGCGATCCCGTGGACGAGGTACCCGATGAACGTCGCCATCAGCAGCACCGGGCCGGGCGTGAGCTTGCCGATCGCGACCGCGTCGGCGAACTGCCGCGGGCCGATCCAGTGCTCGGCGAGCACCGAGGCCTGCAGGTGCGGGATGATGGCGAAGCCGCCGCCGTAGGCGCCCAACCCGGCGCGCAGGAACAGGAGCGCCATGGCGCCCAGCGCGCCGAGCGCGGGGACGGAGAGGAGCGCGAGCGCCGGCAGCCGCGGCGGCGCGTCGGCGGGAGTGGCCGGCGGGTCGTCGTCGCGCTCGGGCGCGGGCAGCGGCATCCCCTCGTCGGGCAGCGCCACCGGCGGCGGCGGGCGCCGGGCCCGCCGCTGGAAGCGCGCGAGCCGCATCCGCTTCACGCCGAGGTCGAGCACCAGCCCCGCGCCGATCCCGAGCGCCGCCATCTCGCCGGCCGAGGCGGCCGCGCCGAGCGAGAACAGGAGCGTCGCCGCGGCCACGCCCATCTGCCAGGGGCGCTGCACCGCGGCGCGGAGCATCTGCAGCGTGATCGACGCCACGATGCCGACCACCGCCGCGTTCAGCCCGGCCAGGAGCGGCGCCGCGGTGGGCGTCACGCCGAGCCGCACGTAGAGCGCCGCGAGCGCGGTGACCCCGATCGCGCCGGGCGCGATGAACGCGGCGTACGCCGCCACCGCGCCGGCGGGCCCGTGGAAGCGCAGGCCGGTGTACGCGAGCGCGTTCGCGGCCGCGCCGCCGGGCAGCATCTGCGAGACGGTGGCGGTGACGGTGAACTCCCGGTCGGTGAGCCACCGGCGGCGCTCGACCAGCAGGTCGTGCATCGTCCCGAGCACCGAGAGGCCGCCGCCGAAGCCGGTCAGGCCGAGCCAGGCGGAGGCGCGCGCGAGGGCGGGCAGCGTCGGGCGCGGGCGCCGGGACAGGGTCGCCGGCGCCGCGCCCGGCGGAGGGGTCGCGTGCGCACCCACGCCCGGCCCAACCCGGCCGCCGCCGCCCGGATTCCCGCCGCCCCGCACGGCCCCGCCGCCGCCGGGCGGCGCGAACCCCTGCGGCGGCCCGCGGCTCTCACGCGCCATGAAGGTCCCCTGGTGGTTCCCGTTCGGCAGCGTAGCCGAGGTCTCGGCGGTCGAGCTGAACGATCGGCTGCGCGGGCGCCCGGCGCCCCAGCTCGTGGACGTCCGCACCGCGGCCGAGTTCGCGCAGGGGCGCATCCGCGGCGCGGTGAACGTGCCGATCGGGGAGCTGCGCTCGCGCCTCGACGCGCTGAAGCTCGACCCGGCCCGGCCCGTGGTGGCGATCTGCCTGTCCGGGCACCGCAGCGTGCCGGCGGTGCGCCTGCTGGAGCGCGGCGGCTTCGAGGCCGCGCAGCTCGCGGGCGGGATGCTCGCCTGGCGCGGCGCGCGCCTGCCCGAGGTGAAGGGCTAGCCCTGTTCACCAAGGGTGATGGCTCAGTACGCCATCCCCAGCTCCTCGGCGCCGAAGGGCACGTCCTCCACCACCGTCGCGGCCTCGAGCGCCGCGCGGCCCATGCGCTCGCCGAGCTCCGCGCAGAGCCGCTCGCGCGCCTCGGCGTAGGTCGCCCCCAGCGCGATCGCCTCGGGCATGCCGCACAGCGCGGCCCAGCTCCCGTCGGCCAGCGTCACGTACTCGATCACCAGGTGCACCCGCTCCGCCTGCAGCCGCCGCCGCAGCCGCTCGGACCTCGTCTGCGCTCGTGCACCCATGCCCTGCCTCCTTGCCCCCCGACCCAGTACGGAACGTCGCCGCCGGACGCGCGTGACGTCCACACGGGCCCCGGCTCCGTCCGGTGCACACGTCCGGTGCGGAATCTCGGCCCCGATCCGCACGGCGCGTGCGGAAGGCGCCGCCCGCCCACCTCGTCCGACACGGTCTTTGGCGTGAGCGGCCCCGGACCCGCCGCCGCCGGACGCGGACGGCGCATGTCCGACCGGCGCGTATCCTCCTGGCGTTCGTGGCCATCCGCATCCTCCACACCGCCGACTGGCACCTCGGCCACGCGCTGCACGGCGTGGA
Organism: Anaeromyxobacter dehalogenans 2CP-1; assembly: GCF_000022145.1. Classification (NCBI taxonomy): domain Bacteria; kingdom Pseudomonadati; phylum Myxococcota; class Myxococcia; order Myxococcales; family Anaeromyxobacteraceae; genus Anaeromyxobacter; species Anaeromyxobacter dehalogenans. The sequence continues at coordinate 535,501 of NC_011891.1, read as the reverse complement.
CCGCGGCCCCGAGCACGAGCGCTTCGTGGCGTGGCTGCTCGACACCGTCGAAGCCGAGGCGGTGGACGCGGTCATCGTGGCGGGTGACGTGTTCGACGCCTCCAACCCGCCCGCGGGCGCGCAGGCGCTCTGGTATCGCTTCCTGGCCGAGGCCTGGCGGCGCCTGCCGCGGCTGCAGCTCGTGGTGGTGGGCGGGAACCACGACTCCGCCTCGCGGCTCGACGCGGTGGACCCGCTGCTGCGCGAGATGGGCCGGCTGCACGTGGTGGGCGGCGTGCCGCGCGCCGCCGCCGGCGCGCCGGATCTGGAGCGGCTGCTCGTGCCGCTGGAGGACGCGGCGGGCCGGCGGGCGGCCTGGGTGGCGGCGGTGCCGTACCTGCGCGCCGCCGATCTGGGCGCGGGCGCGGGCGCGGCCGACGACGACGCCGCCGAGGCCACGCGCCGCTTCTACGCCGCCGCGCTGGAGCGGGCGCGAGCGAGGCGCGCGCCGGGCGAGGCGCTCCTCGCCACCGGCCACCTCTATGCGGTGGGCGGGAAGATCTCGGAGCTCTCCGAGCGGCGGCTCGCGGTGGGCAACCAGGCCGCGGTGCCCGCCGACGCGTTCCCGGCCGACCTCGCCTACGTCGCGCTCGGCCACCTGCACCTCGCGCAGGCGGTGGGCGGCCGCGAGACGGTGCGCTACTCGGGCTCGGTGCTGCCGCTCTCGTTCGCCGAGCGCGGCTACCGCCACGGCGTGGTGGTGGCCGACCTGGACGGTGAGGCGGTGCGCGCGCAGCGGGTGCTGCGCGTCCCGCGGTTCGTGGAGCTCGTCTCGGTGCCGGACGCCGAGGCGCCGGCGCCGCTCCCCGAGGTGCTCGCCGCGCTCGAGGCGCTGCCGGCGCGCGGCGACGGGCCGGACGCGCTGCGGCCGCTCCTCGAGGTGAAGGTGCGGCTGGAGCGGCCCGAGCCGGCGCTGCGCGCGCTGCTCGACCAGGCGCTCGCGGGCAAGGAGGCGCGCCTCGTGCGCATCGCCACCACGCTCGCCGGCACCGGCCGCGCGCTGGGCGACGGCGAGCGGCGCGCGCTCGGCGACCTCGTGCCGGAGGAGGTCTTCCGGCGGAAGTACGACGCCGACTACGGCGGGCCGCCGCCCGACGCGCTCCTGGAGGCGTTCCGCGCGCTGCTCCAGGAGGTCGAGTCGGAGGAGGGGGCGCGGTGAGGATCCTGGCCATCCGCGGCGAGAACCTCGCCAGCCTCTACGGCAAGTTCGAGCTGCGGCTCGACCGCGCGCCCATCGCCGGCGCGGGCATCTTCTCCATCGCCGGTCCCACCGGCTCGGGCAAGTCCACCCTGCTCGACGCCCTCTGCCTGGCGCTCTACGGCAAGACCCCGCGCCTGCGCGACCGCGCCGCCGGCAAGCGCGTCATGGTGGGCTGGTCGGAGGAGGGCGAGACCCTCGACATGAACGACGTCCGCGCCCTCGTGTCGCGCGGCACCGCCGGCGCCACCGCAGAGGTCGAGTACCAGGGCATGGACGGGCGCCGGTACCTGGCGCGCTGGCGCGTGCGCCGCGCGCGCGACCGGGTGGAGGGCGCGTTCCAGGCGCAGGCCATGACGGTCGAGGACCTCGACACCGGCGAGGTGCTGGCCGAGAAGGTCACGCAGGCGGTGGCCTTCAACGAGCGCGCCATCGGGTTCACCTTCGACGAGCTGAAGCGGGCGGTGGTCCTGCCGCAGTTCGAGTTCACCAACTTCCTGCGCGCCGACGCCGACGTGCGCGCCGCCATCCTCGAGCGCGTCACCGGCACCGCCGTGTACGGGCGGCTCTCGCAGGCGGCGCACCAGCGCCTCGGGCGCGAGCTCGAGGTCCGCGAGCGGCTCGAAGGCGAGCTGGGCGGCGTGAAGGTGCTGGACGCCGAGGCCCGCGCCGCGCTCCAGGCGCGGCAGGCGGAGCTGGCGCGGGCGCTCGAGGAGGCGAAGGCGGCGGCGCGTGCCGCGGAGGCCGAGGTCCGCTGGCACCAGCGGGACGCGGAGCTGCGCGACGGGCTGGAGCGCTCGGAGGCGGAGCTCGCCCGCGCGGCGCGCGCGGTGGAGGAGGGGGCCGCGCTCCGCGCCGAGCTGGCCGAGGTCGAGGCGGCCGAGCCGCACCGGGCGGCGCTCGCCGAGGCGGTCCGGGCCGAGCAGGCGCGGACCGGCGTGGAGGCGCGGGCGGCGGAGGCGCAGGTCGCGCTCGGGCGGGCGGAGGTGGGCGCCGCCGCCGCGGCGCGCGGCGAGGCGGACGCGCGCGCTGCGCTCGAGGCGGCGGACGCCGCGGAGGCGCGGGCGCGGCCGGAGCTGGCCGAGGCGCGCCGGCGGGACGAGTCGCTCGCGGCCGCGCGCCGCGCGGAGGCCGACGCGGGGGCGGCGCTCGCGACCGCGCGCGCGGAGCAGGCGCAGGCGGCGGCCGAGGCGGACGCGGCGGCGCGCGCCCGCGAGGCGGCGGCGACGGCGCGCGACGCGGCCGAGGCGTGGCTCGCGGCGCACGCGGCCGAGGCGCCGCTCGCGGCGGAGTGGAACCGGTGGGCGGCGCGGCTCGCGGAGCACGCGGCGGAGTGCGCCGGCGCCGCGCAGGCCGAGGCCGGGCTGCGCGCCGCGCGCGAGGCCGACGCGGAGGCGGCGCGCGCGCTCGCCGCGGAGGCCCGCGGCGCGGAGGCGGCGGCCCGGCGCCTCGAAGCGGCCCGCGCGGCGCTCGCGGACGCCGCCCGGACGGCCGCCGGCGCCGACGCGGCGGCGCTCACCACCGAGGTGGCCCGGCTCGGCGACCTGCGCGCGCTCCTCGGCGAGGCGTGGAAGGCGGCCCAGGCCGCGGCCGTGGCGACGGCCCGCCGCGAGCAGGCGCGGACGGAGGCGGCCGCTGGCGGCGCGGAGCAGGTGGCGACGCAGCGCACGCACGCGGCGGCCGAGGCGGCGGTGCGGGCGGCCGAGGCGGGGGCCGCGCAGGCCCGCGCGGCGCTGCGGCGGGTGGAGCTGACGCTCGGCCTCGCCGACCGGCGCGCCGACCTCGTGGACGGCGAGCCCTGCCCGCTCTGCGGCGCCGCCGAGCACCCGTACGCGCACGGCGCGCCGCTCCCGGCGCTGCTCGAGGCGCAGCGCGCGGCCGCGGCCGAGGCGGAGGAGGCGGTGCGCGGGGCCACCCGCGAGCGCGAGGCGGTCGCGGCGCGCGCCTCGGAGCTCGCGGCGCGGGTCGAGGCGGCGCGGCGGGCCGAGGCGCAGGCCGAGGTCGATCGCGCGCACCACGCGGCCGAGTACGACGCGCTCCGCGCCCGGCTGGCGGCGCCGGCGGCCGGCGGCGTCGAGCTGCCGGGGCGCGCCGAGGAGGCCGCCGCCGCCGTCGAGGCCCGCGGGCGCGACGCGAAGGCCGCGCTCGAGGCCGCGAAGGCCGCGCTGGAGGCGGCGCGCGGCGCCGCCGAGGCGGAGCGCGCCGCGCGCGCGGAGGTGGACGCGGCCCGCGAGGCGCACGAGGCGGCGCGGGCGCGGCAGCGCGCGCTCGAGAAGGCCCGGGACGACGCCGCCGCCGCGGTGACGGCGCACGAGGCCGCGGCCGCGCGACACGCGGCCGCGCTCGGGCGGATCGAGGCCGAGCTCGCCCCCGCGCTCGGGTTCCTGCCGGACTGGCCGGAGGCGGCGCGGCGAGGACCCGAGGCGTTCCGGGCCGGCTGCGCCGCGCGCGCCGAGGCGCACGCCGCGCAGGTCCGGGCGCGCGACGCGGCCGCGGCGGACGTCGCCGCGCGCGCCGCCGGCGCGGAGAAGGCCGCGGCGCTCGCCGGCGAGCGGGGCGCCCGCGCCGCGCGCGCCGAGGAGACCGCCGCGGAGGCGCGCGCCGCGCGCGAGCGGGCCGAGGCCGAGCGGCGCGCCGTGCTCGCCGGGAAGCCGGCGGACGAGGTGGAGGGCGCGCTGCGCGAGGCGCTCGAGCGCGCCCGGGCCGCGCACGAGCGGGCTCGCGCCTCGCGCGCGGACGCGGACCGTGCGCACGCCGCCGCCGCGGAGGCCGCCCGGGCCGGCGCGACCGCGCGCGACGCCGCCGACGCCGACGCGGCCCGCGCCGGCGCGACGCTCGCCGCCGCGCTCACGGCGCTCGGCGTCGATCGGCCCGCGCTGGAGGTCCGACTCGCCCGCGGCCATGCGTGGGCCGCGCAGGCGCGCGCCGATCTCGAGGCCTGCGCCGGGGCCGCGCAGGCCGCCGCCGCGGTGCGCGACGAGCGCCGCCGGCAGGTCGAGGCGCACGGCGGCAGCCGCCCCGGCTGCGACGCCGCGGGCGCCCGCGCCCGCCACGCCGGCGCCGAGCGCGAGGCGACGCGCCTCGGCGAGGAGCACTCGCAGGTGACGCTCGACCTGCGGCGCGACGAGGACGCCCGCGCCCGGCACGAAGAGGTGTCCGGCGCGCTCGAGGCCGCGCGCGCCGCGACGGACCGGTGGGAGCGGCTCGCCAAGGTGATCGGCTCCGCCGACGGCAGCCGCTTCCGGCGCTACGCCCAGGGGCTCGCGCTCGACGGCCTGCTCGCGGCCGCCAACGTCCACCTGCGCGACCTCGCCCGCCGCTACGAGCTGATGCGCGTCCCCGGCGCCGACCTCGAGATCCAGGTCGTGGACCACGACCTCGGCGACGAGGTGCGCACCGTGAACGGCCTCTCGGGCGGCGAGCTGTTCCTGGTCTCGCTCGCGCTCGCGCTCGCGCTCGGCCTCGCCTCGCTCTCCACCCGCGCCGCGCACGCGCGGACGCTGTTCATCGACGAGGGCTTCGGGACGCTCGACCGCGACACGCTCGAGCACGCCATGGCCGCGCTCGAGGGGCTGCGCCAGACCGGCCGCACCGTGGGCGTCATCTCCCACGTCCCCGAGCTGCACGAGCGCATCGGCGTGCAGGTCACCGTCGAGCGCGTCTCCGCCGGCCGCAGCCGTCTGGTGGTGCCGGAGGGGTGAGCGGGCGGATGTCGCGCTCCCCTCACAGCCCCAGCAGCCGCTCCGCCAGGATGAGCGCGTCGCCCGGCCAGCAGACCGGCGGGCGCGGGCGGCGGACGCCGGGCGCGCCCTCCACCGGCCAGCAGCTCAGCACGGCCCGACGCCAGCGCTCCGGGACGGCGAGCACGCCGTGCGCGGCGCCGAGCAGCGCGCCGGCGATGGCCGCGTTCGTGTCGGTGTCGCCGCCGCGGCCGACGGTGTCCACCAGCCCGGCCTCCAGATCCGGCGCGTGGCGGAGCTGGAAGAACGCGTTCTGCAGGGCGATGGTCACGAGCCCGGCGCTCGCCTCGAAGTCCTCCGGCGGGCCGGTCCGCGCCGCCGCGAGCGCCTCGCGCACCTCCGCGCCGCAGCCCAGCTCGGCGGCGAGCGCCTCGCCGCGATCCGCCACCTCGGCGGCGGACGCGCCGGTCGCGATGGCGAAGGCGACCGTGGCCGCGAACACCGCGCTCGCGTCCTGGCACGGCGCGGCCGGGTGGGTGAGCGCGGCGTCGGCGCGCGCCCAGGCGGCCACCTCGGCCGCGGGCGCGGCGTGGCCGGCGATCCCGAGCGGCGAGACGCGCATCAGCGCGCCGTTCGCGAGGCTCCCGCGCGGCGCGGCGGCGCGGGCCGCCTCGGCCACCTGCTCGGCCGGCGCGCCCGAGGCCCGGATCCTCAGCGCCGGCCGGAGCGCCGCGTCCACGGTCCGGCCGACGTCGAACGGCTCGGAGCCGAGCCAGTCGGCGTAGGCCTCCGCCACCCGCGCCGCGTCGAAGCGCCCGAACGCGATCACGGTGCGCGCGAGCGCCAGCGCCAGCTCGGAGTCGTCGGTCGGCTGCCCGGCGAGCGTGCTCCAGTGGCCGCCGTCGGCGAGGTCGCGCACGCCGTCGGGGTAAGCGGCGGCGATCCGCGCCGCGCCGGAGAACTCCACCTGCCCGCCCAGCGCGTCGCCGGCGAGCTGTCCCAGCAGCGCGCCCTGCCCGCGACGGAGCAGCCCGTCCTCGCGCACGGCGCGCCCGGCGAGCGGCGCGCACAGGCCGGGCGCCCCGGGCCCGTACGCCTGCGCCTCGACCCAGCTCCGGCTCGCCAGCCGCGCGGCCACCAGGGGCGCGCCGCCGAAGCAGAACGCCACCCGCCCCTCGCCCGCCGGCCCGTAGCGCACCTCGCGCCCGGCCTCGTCGAGGAGCACGCCGCCCGCGCCGCGGACGAGCGCGTGCCCGGCCGCGATGTCGAGCGCGCGGGGTCGGTGCAGCGAGATGGCGCCGCGAGCCTCGCCGGTCGCGACGAGCGCGAGCCGGTAGGCGATGCTGGTGAGCGGCCGGAAGCGCGCCGGCTGCACCGCCTCGGCGTTGCCGCGCGCCCGCTTCGCCGCCGACGAGGACACGAGCACCACGTCGCCGGCCCGGAGCGGCGCCGCGGAGACGGGCGGGAGCGGCGCCCCGTTCCGCCGCACCGGCCCCTGCCCCTCGGCCCAGGCGAGCAGATCCTCCCCGCCGTGCGGCGCGGTGTGGGCGAGCACCACCCCGAGCACCGGCACGCCGCCCTGCACCAGGCCGATCGACACCGAGGCGCCGCGGTGACCGCGCTGGAAGTCGGCGGTCCCGTCGTTCGGATCGACGAGCCAGCACCGGCCGCCCGGCAGGGCCGGCGGCCGGTTGCGCTCGGGCCGCTCCTCACCCACGAAGCCGTCGCCCGGGAACTCCGCTTCGAGCACGGCGCGGATGAGGTCCTCCGCCTGCTCGTCCGCGGGGCAGTGCCCCGGCTCGCCCCGGGGCCCGCCGGCCCGGAACAGCTCCGCCCGCAGCAGGTCGGCCGCGGCGCGGGCGGCGCGGAGGGCGGCTTCCAGGGCGCGGGACAGGTCGGTCACTCCTCCATGTGTATCAAGCGCGGCCGCGCCCGGCGGCGGGATCTCATCGCGCCTCCCGTTCGCGTGGGGCCCGTCGCGAGGCACACGATGGCGTCGCCGAGCCGGGCACACGAGGACCGAGCAGCGCAGGCGTGCCCGTCGGCACGTCGAGCAGCGCAGGGACGAGTCTGCCCGGCGCAGGCAGCCAGCGTGCGCCGCAGCAGGGCTCCACGCGAATGGGCGGCGCTGTCAGCCCCGCCCGGCCGCCCTCGGCCTCAGGTGGAGCGCGCCCGTGCCCGGTGACATCCGCCCGCCGGGCCCTTAGACAGGAGGCCGGGAGGGGACCGCGTGAAGATCGGCACCTGGAACGTGAACGGCATCCGCGCGCGCGAGGCGCAGGTGGGCGAGTTCATCGCCCGCGAGGGCCCCGACGTCGTCTGCCTGCAGGAGATCAAGGCGCCTCCGTCGAAGGTCCCGCCCTCGCTCTGCGAGCTCGAGGGCTACTGGTGCCTGTGGCACGGCGAGACCGCCTACTCCGGCGTGGCGCTGCTGGTGCGCAAGGCGATCGCACCCGAGCGGCCGGCCTTCGTCCACCCGCCGTTCGACCTCGAGACCCGCATCGCCACCTGCGAGCTGGGCGGCGTCACGGTGGCGTCGATCTACGTCCCGAACGGCGGGAAGGACCTCGCCGCCAAGCTCCGCTTCCTCGAGGCGATGGAGCGCTTCGCCGCCGACGCGCAGGCCTCCGGGCGGCGCCTGGTGCTCTGCGGGGACCTGAACGTCGCGCGCACCGACCTGGACGTTCACCCGAAGGAGCGAAAGGCGGGCGCCATCGGCCAGCTCCCGGAGGAGCGGGCGCTGTTCGAGCGCATCCTGTCGCGCGGCCTGGTGGACGTGGGGCGCGCGCTCGATCCCGCCAACGAGGGGCTGTTCACCTGGTGGGCGCCGTGGCGCAACCTCCGCCAGCGGAACATCGGCTGGCGCATCGACTACGTGCTGGCGAGCGCGTCGCTCGCGGCCAGCGCCACGCGCTGCCGGGTGCTGGCCGACTTCGGCACGAGCGATCACGCGCCGGTGGTGGCCGAGTTCCCGGTGGCCGCGTCCCCGGCGGGCGCGGCGAACGGCGCGAGCGCGGCCTCGTAGGCGGCGAGGAGCGGCGGCGGCACCGCCACGCGGCGGTGCTCCACCATCGCCTCGAGCATCTTCGCGTTGGCGGGCGCCTGGCCGCGGAAGTGGTTGTTCGTGACGACGTACACGTCGGGTGCGCGCGGCGAGTCGGCCATCTCGGCGATGCGCCCGGCCCACGGCGCGAGCTCGTCGGCGCCGTAGAGGTAGTCGTAGCGCGCGTCGCGCGGCGCGCCCTTGCGGAACCAGTCGCGGTGGTTGCGGCCGTGCACGCGCACGTAGGCCACCGGCGCCGTGACCCGCGCGGCCGGCGCGAGCGAGCGCTGGAAGCGCGGCTGGTCCACGTTCACGAGCGCCACGCCCGCCGCGGCCAGCTCCTCGAGGACCTCCGGGTCGTCCCACGAGGCGTGGCGCACCTCGAGCGCGAGCGGCAGGCCGGCGAACGCGCGGAACAGCCCGCGCAGCCACTCCTCCGACGCCTCGCTCCGCTTGAACGACCACGGGAACTGGAGCAGCGCCGCGCCGAGCCTGCCCTCCTCGTGCAGGCGATCGAGCGCCGCCCGCGCCTGCGCGACCTCCTCGGCGCCGTACGCCTCGCGCTCGTGCGTGAACCGGCGCCAGATCTTGGCGCCGAAGCGGAAGGTGGGGACCTCGCGCACCCGCTCGCACCAGCGCGCCGCCACCGCCGCCGGGAACGGCCGGTAGAACGTCGCGTCCACCTCGACGGTCGAGAACCAGGGTGCCAGATACGCCAGGCGATCGAAGCGCTTGCCCTCGCCCGGCGGGTAGACCACGCCGGCCCAGTCCCGGTACTCCCAGCCCGCCGGCCCGTAGCGGATCACGCCGGTCGCGTAACGCGAGGTGACCGCCCGTTCAACCCGCGGCCAAGGGACGCGGGCCGGAGACCCACGTGCGGGTAGAATCCGCGGCGGCGCGGGAGGCCACTTGCCGGTCGAGCGACGGAGCGAGCGCACCTGGACGACACTGCCGACCACGCCCTGCGCGGCGGGGCGGCGCCACGCCTTCCTGCTCGTGCTGGCCGGCCCGCAGCTCGGGGACATCTACCCGCTGGCCTCGGACCGCGAGCTCGTCATCGGCCGGCGCGACGACTGCGACCTCCCCATCCACGACGACGGCGTGTCACGCCGCCACGCGGCCATCCGCGTCGAGGGCGAGGGCGCGCTGCTGCGCGACCTGGGCAGCGCGAACGGCACCTACGTGGACGGCGCGCGCGCCGAGGGCGAGGTGCGGCTCGCCGACGGCGGCCGGGTCAGCCTGGGCGGCGCGACCGTGCTGAAGTTCGCCTGGGCCGACGAGCTCGAGGCGCGCTGGCAGATGAAGCTCGCCGAGATCGCGCTGCTCGACCCGCTCACCGGCGTGTTCAACCGGCGCCACCTCGACGACCGGCTCGCCGCCGAGCTCGCCGCGGCGCAGCGGCACGGCCGGTCCATGTCGGTGCTGCTCGTGGACGTGGACCGGTTCCGGGCCGTGAACGAGGCGCACGGCCAGGCCGCCGGCGACGAGGCGCTGAAGATGGTCGCGTTCGTGCTCCGCGGCGCGCTCCGGCGCGAGGACGTGCTCGCGCGCGCCGGCGGCGCGGCGTTCGCGGTCATCGCCCGGGAGACGACGCTCGCGGGCGGCCGGGCGCTCGGCGAGCGCATCCGGCGCGCGGTGGCGCGGAGCCGCTGCGCGTGGCAGCCGCAGGACGGCGGCGAGGCGGCCTCCATCGGCGTGAAGGTCTCGGTGGGCGTGGCCGAGGTCGCCGAGGGGCGCACGCAGCGCGAGGTGATGGAGTCGGCCGGGCGGGCGCTCCAGCTCGCGAAGCAGGCGGGCCGCAACACCGTGGTCGCGCTCCCGATGGCGCCAGCCGAGGGGCGGCCTGATCCGGCGCAAGCGGCCATGACGCGCGGCGGCGCGGCGCCTTGACGCTGGGGGGAGGGCCTGCGATCCTCGCGCCGTTCCGCTCCCCGGCGAGCCCGGCGGCGCCCGCGACGCGGCGCCGCCCGACGGCTCCGGGCGGCGGCGATCCGGAGGCATCCAGATCATGCGGTCTCACGACGCACGGGCGGCGGCGATGGGCGGGACGGGCCACGCCGGCGGGGTGATCCACGTCCCGGCGGTCGCCGACGAGCCCGCCCCCGCGCCGGGGGACCTGGCGAGCCTCACGCAGGCGCAGCGCGCGGAGCGCGCGCTGGCCGAGGGCAAGCGGGAGCCGGAGATCCCCATCGAGCGCGCGTTCCTGCAGGCGGCGCTCGACTTCCGGCAGACGCTGCGCGTGCTGGTCTCGGCGGTGGTGCCGCGGTTCGCCGACTGGTGCTTCGTGGACCTCATCGACGGCGACGGGATCCCGCGCCGCGTCGAGGTCGCGCACGGCGATCCGACCAAGGCGCCGCTCGCCCAGGAGATGCGCTCGATCGCGTTCGGGCCGGGCTGGGCCACCCCCGGCGCGCAGACCATCCGCGACCGCGCCCCGCGCCTGTTCCGGCAGGTGACGACCGAGGTGATGGAGTGGGCCACCCACGGCGAGCGCCACCTGGCGGTGCTGCGCGCCATCAAGCCCAACTCGCTCCTCTCGGTGCCGCTCGTCGCGCGCGACCGGGTCATCGGCTCCATCACGCTCATCCGCTCGGCCATGCTCCCGGGCCTGGACGAGTCGGACCTGCTGTTCGCCGAGGCGCTGGCCGAGCCGGCCGCGCTCGCGCTCGACAACGCGCGCTGGTACCAGGTCGAGAAGGCCGGGCGCGGGGCCGCGCTGGAGGAGGCGGACCGCGAGCGGCACGACCGCGTCGAGGCGCAGCGCGGGGTGCTGCGGCTGCGGCGGATCGAGTCGGTCTCGGCCAGCCTCGCCTCGGTGCTTGCGCCGCAGGCCATCGCGCGGGTGGCGGTGGAGAACGGGCTCTCGGTGCTGGAGCCGGCCACCGCCATGGTGGTCCGCGCCGCGCCCGGCGCGAGCGTGCTCGAGGTGCTGCACTGCCAGGGCTGGGCGGACGACCTGACCATCGACCTGCGCGAGCTGCGGGCGGACTCGCCGGCGCTGCTCGCCGAGGCCTACCGCATCCAGACCGCGATCTGGGTCTCCAACCCCGAGGCGCTGGCGCACTCCTACCCGAACGCCGCCGAGCTCGCGCTCCGGGTGGGCGACCGCGCCTGGGCGGCGGTGCCGCTCCGCTGCGACGGCCGCACGGTCGGCGCGCTGGGCCTCGGGTTCGCGCACCCGCGCGACCTCGACGCCGACGAGAAGCGCTTCGTGCTCACGGTGGCGCAGATCGTGGCGCAGGCGCTCGAGCGCGCCCGGCTCCGCGACGAGGCGCGGTAGTCCTTCGACTCCGTCCGCTCGTCCCGACCCTTCGACTCCGGCGAGCCTTCGGCTCGCCTACGCTCAGGGTGAGCGGCAATGTCGCTCATCCCGAGCGTAGCGCGGCCTCGAGGCCGCGCGGAGTCGAGGGACGCTCAGCGCCGGGTCGGGTGGAACGCGCCGGCCGCCTTCAGCACCCGCAGCGCCGCGAGCTGCGCGGTCAGCGACTCGGTGATCTGGCCGACCTCGGCGGTGCGGAGCTGGGCGGTCGCGTCCGCCTGCTCCACCGCGGTCGCGGTGCCGGCCCGGAACGCGACGTCCACCAGGCGCTGGTTCTCGGCGGCGAGGTCGCGCTGCTCCTTCGCCTTCGCGGCGTTGGCGCGGGCGCTCTCCAGGTCGAGGTAGGCCTGCTCCACCTCCTGCCGCGCCTTCAGCTCGGCGCTCCCGCTCGACGCGTTCGCCTCGTCGATCTTCGCGTTCGCCTCGCGGATGTCCGACTCGCGCAGGCCGCCGTCGAGCACCTTCCACTGCAGCGCCAGGCCCGCCGCCCAGGCGTGGTTCGTGCCGGTGAAGCCGGCCTCGTTCGCGAGCGTGTAGCGGCCGAACGCGCCCAGGTTCGGCAGGTACCGCGCCACCGCCTGGTTCCGGGCGCCGCGCTGCAGCTCCACGTTGAGGCGGGCCGCCTGCACGTCGGGGCGATCCCGCAGCGCCGCCGCGACCAGCGCGTCCGCGTCGCCGGCCAGCACCGGCTCGGGCGGATCGACCACGTCGAAGTCCGGCCGGCGGTCGAGCAGCGTCGCGAGCGCGATGCGCGCGGAGGCGAACGCGTTCTGCGAGCGCTTCACGTCCTGCTCGGCGCGGGCCCGGTCGATCTCGGCGCGCAGCAGGCCCACCTTGGCGATGGCGCCTGCCTGGTAGCGCACCCGGGCGTCCTTCTCCTGCCGCGCGGCGATCTCGAGCAGCCGCTCGGACACCTCCATGGCCCGCCGCAGCGAGGCGGCGCCGTAGTACGCCTGCGCCACCCCGAACAGCACCTCGCGCCGCGCCGTCTCCACGTTCAGCCGGGCGATCTCCTCGGCCCGGCTCGCGTTGGGGATGGCGAACAGGAGCTGCGGCGCGAGCAGCGCCTGGGTCGCCTCGACCAGCCCGTTCAGCTGGTCCTGCGCCTGGATGGTGATCTTCGGAGAGCCGGGTCCGAGCGAGCCGGCCGGCAGCACCGCCTCGGTCTCGTTGCGCGTGTAGGTGCCGCTGGCGGTGACCTGCGGCAGGTACCCGGACCACGCCTTCCAGGAGAGCTCGTCGGCCTGGCGCAGCCGCGCCTGCGCCGCCTTGAGATCCAGGTTCTGCGCGGCGGCAGCGGCGAGCGCGTCGTCGAGCGTGAGCACCGGCAGCGCGACCGGCGCGGGGGCGGCGACCGGCGCTGCGTCGGGCGCGGGCGGCGTCGCCGGCGCGGGCGCGGGCGTCGAAGGGGTCCCGGGCGTCTGCGCGAGCGCCAGCGCCAGCGCCGCGGTGATCAGTGCGTTCATGCGTCCTCCCGCCGTTCGTGTTGCCTTCCGCCCGCGCCGCGGGGCGGCCGCGCGCGCGCCGGCCCCGGGGCGGCGGCCTCCGCCGCCGGCCCGAGCCGCTCGTCCAGCCGGACCAGGATGCGGACCAGGTCGCGCCGGTCGCGCGGCTCCAGCAGCGCGAGCAGGCCCTCCAGGCGCGCCGAGATCTCCGCGTCGAGCGCGCGCCAGGCCGCCTCGCCGCGCGCGGCGAGCGACACCCGCACCACCCGGCGATCGTCGCGGCTGCGCGCGCGCTGCACCAGCCCGTCGCGCTCCAGCCGGTCCACCACGCCGGTGATGGTCTTCTCGGTCACCGCCACGTGCCGCGCCAGCTCGCCCATGGTGAGCGCGCCGCCCAGGCCGAGCCAGAGCAGCGCGTGCACCTGCACCGGGGAGAGGTCGAGCCCGTGGCCGCTGCCGCCGATCGGATCGCGGAGCGAGCCGCGGCGCGACAGGCGCACCAGCAGCTCGCGGACGCGGCGGGCGTCGGCGGCCGGGCCGGGGCCGGGGCGGGCGGGGGTACTCCGCATTGCGGAGCACCCCTAGAGCGGACCGTCGCGGCTGTCAACGAAGACCTGGCGCGCCGCTCCGCCCCGTCCGGGCGGCACGGGTCAGCGCGCGCCGCCCAGGTCCTCGATCTCCGCCTCGATGTCCCGGCGCTCCGGCGCGTCGGGCTTCAGCGCCAGGAACGTGCGGAACGCCTGGATGGCGCGCTCGCGCTGGCTGCGCTCCTTGTACGCGTACCCGAGGAAGTAGTGCGGCATCGCGTTCTTCGGGTCCTCGCGCGCGGCCCGCTCGTACAGCGGCAGCGCAGCGCGCGCCCCGTCCGCCTGGTGCACCTCCCGCGCGAGCGGGTACAGCACCTGCGCCGCGGCGGGGTCGGCCCGCTGCGCGGCGCGGAGCGTCCGCACCGCGTCGGCGTGCTTGCCCAGCTTGCCCTGGCACTCGCCCAGCTCGACGCGCAGCCGGGTGGCGCGCGGCGCGAGCTCGATGGCCCGCGCGAGCGGCGCGAGCGCCAGGTCGCAGCGCCCGTTCGCGGTGTAGAGCAGCGCCGTCCGCTCGTGCGGGTCGGGCAGCGCCGGGGCGGCCGCGGCGGCGGCCTGGTAGGCGTCGATCGCCTCCTGCAGCGCCCCCGACCGCTCCAGCGCCTGGCCGAGCTCGAGCCGCGGCTCGGCCGCGCCGGGCGAGAGCTCCACCGCCTTGCGGAGCCGCACCAGCGCGGCGGGCGTCTCGCCGCGCGCGAGGAGGGCGCGCCCGAACCAGAGCTGCGCCTCGCCGGCGCCGGGCGCCTCGCTGGTGGCGGCGCCGAGCAGCTTCACCGCCGCCTCGGCGTCGCCCCGCTCCAGCTTCACCGCGCCGAGGCGGGTGAGCGCGGCCGCGTTGCGCGGCTGCAGGTCCACCGCGATCGCGAGCGCCGCCTCGGCCTTCGCCAGGTCGCGCGCCGACCACTCCAACGTCCCCAGCGCGAGCTGCGCCTCGGCGCTCCGCGGCTCGAGCGCGAGCGCCCGGACCAGGCCGTCGCGCGCCGCCGCCACGTCGCCGCGCGCCTGGGCGAGGCGGGCCAGGCCGAGCACCGCCGCGGCGTGCTCGGCGTCGAGCGCCAGCGCCGCCCGGTACGCCGCCTCGGCGCCGGCCGCGTCGCCGTCGGCGGCGCGGAGCTCACCGAGCGCGGCGTGCGCGGCCGGGTCGCGCGGCCCCTTCTCCACCGCCTGCGCGAGCGCCTCGCGGGCCGCGGGGAGGTCGCCGCGCGCGAGCGCGAGCCGCCCGAGCGCCACCCGCGGCTCCACCGCCTCCGCGTCGCGCGCCAGCGCCTCGCCATAGAGCGCCGCCGCCTCCTGCGGCTTGCCGGCCGCCGAGAGCGCCACCGCCTTGGCCACGAGGAGCGCGGGCGTCCCCGGCGCAGCGCGCAGCGCCTGGTCCGCGAGCTGGGCCGCGTCGAGCGCGCGCCCGGCGAGCGCCAGGGCACGCACCCGCGCCGCCGCCAGCTCCGGGTCGGACGCCGCCTCCGCCGCCACCGGGTCGGAGGCCGCCACCGCCCCGGCCGCGTCGCCGCGGCGCAGCCGCTGCCGCACCAGCGCGGCGCGGGCGGCCGCGAGGCGCGGGTCCGCGTCGAGCGCCGCGAGCAGCGCCTTCTCCGCGTCCGCCGCGGTGGCCGCCGAGCGGTCGAGCAGCGCCGCCTCCACCATGCGCGCCCGGCCCCGCTCCAGCGGCGCGAGGCGCGGCTGGGCCGCGTCGGCGAGCACCGGCGCGAGGTGCGTCCGCGCGCCCCCCACGTCGCCGGCCGCCTCGGCCAGCACCGCCAGCTCGAGGCGGGCCGGCAGGTAGGCCGCGTCGGCGGCGGCGAGCTTCTCGAGCGTCGGCCGCGCCTCGTCGGGCTTGCCACGCAGGAGCGCGGCGCGGGCGAGCCCCATGGGCGCGCGCGGCCCCTGCTCCAGGCCGCCCAGCCGCTGGAACGCGGCGGCCGCCTTCACCGCGTCGCCGCGCGCCAGCGCCGCCTCTCCGAGCAGCGCGAACGCCTGCGGGTCCGGCCTCGCCCGGGCGAGCGCCGCGCCCAGCGCGGCCTCGGCCGCGGCGGTGCCGGCGCCCGGGGCGGTCGCGAGCGCCACCGCCAGGCGCGCCTCCAGCGCCGGGAGGCTGCCCGGGTCGTCGCGCTCCAGCGCCTCCGCCGCGCGGCGGGCCTGGTCGAGCGCGGGGCCGGGCGCCGCGTGGCGCCGCTCCAGCGCGGCCACGGCCATGGCGTGGAGCGCCGCGGCCTCCGCCGACCCGGCGTCGGCCGCCACCGCCTGGGCGGCGAGGTCGAGCGCGCTCCGCTCCGAGGCGTGGTCGCCGCGGGCGAGGGCGGCGCGCGCGCCGGCGAGCTTCGGGGCGAGCACCTTCGCGTCGCCGCCGCGCAGGTGACCGGTGAAGAACCAGCCGTGGCCGGTGAGCCCGGCTCCCACGCCGATCGCCAGCACCGCGGCGACGGCGAGGCCGGCCGCGAGCGGCTTCGCGAGGCGCCGGGCCAGCGGCTCGCGCTCCCCCTCCACCACCTTGGCCGCGGCCATCCGATCGCCGAACGGCTGCCCGCCGGGCGGGCGGGCCGCGGCGACCGGCGGCGCGTGCGCGGCCTCCTGCGCCGCGAGCCGCTCCAGCTCGGCCGCGAACGCGGGCACCGCCGAGAGCGCCTCGAACGTGGCGCCGTCGGCGGACACGTCCTCGTTGCCGAGCAGCTCGCCCTTCGAGAGCATCTCGGCGATCTGGGCCTCGCTGAACGGGCCGAACACCTTGCCCGAGCGGCGGCGCACTTGGTAGCCGTCGCCGCCCGTCGCCGGGGCCGGCCGCGCCGCGTCGCCGAAGAGCATCTCCAGCTCCTCGCTGGCGCCGGCGCGCGCCGCGCCGCTCGGGCCGCCCGGGCCGCCCATGCCCAGGCCGCCCGCGGGCGCGGCGGCGAACGGGACCCCGGCCGCGGCGCCCGCGAACGGATCCGCGTCGGGCCCGGGCTCGTCCACCACGATGTCGGCGTCGTCCACCGGAGCCGGCCCGGCGTCGAGCGCGTCCGGCGTGTCGCCGGACGGCGGCGCCGCCGTCCCGCCCGAGAAGTCCACCTCGCCGAACCCGAGCGGCGCATCGTCCGCGCCGGCGGGCGCGGGCAGCTCCACCGGCGCGGGCGTGCCGGCCGCACCGGTGAGGGCAGGCTCGGGCGCGGGGCCGAGCGCGAACGGCGACGGCGCCTCCGGTGCGGGCCCGAACGCGAATGGCGACGGCGCCTCCGGTGCGGGCCCGAGCGCGAAGGCAGAGGGCTCGCCGGCCTGGGCCGCGTCGGGCGGCGGGAGCGGGATGCTGCCGGTGCCGGACGTGCTGCCGGTGCCGGACGTGCTGCCGGTGCCGGACGGGGGTGGCAGCGGGATCCCGCCGGTCGTCGCGGAGGGCGGCGCGGGGAGCGGCACCCCGGCGGCGGACGCCGCCTCTCCCCCGGGCAGGGGGACGGCGGCGGCCTCGTCGTCCGGTCGACGCACCGGGAAGGACTGGTGACATCTGGGACAGCGGACCTTGACGCCGGCCGGCGTGACCCGCGCGTCATCGATCTTGTACGCGGCCTTGCAGTGCGGGCAGGTGACCCTCATGGCGTCGTCCGGGGCAGCGGGGCTCGTGGTGTGGATCCAGGAATCCCCAGGATTCTCGCGACCGTAACACCGGCGCCGCGCCCCATTCAAGGCGACACCGCCGCCGTCCCGTCGGGGCCGCGCACGTGATAGGACCGGGGCATGGCCGAGCTGTCCGAGGCGATCAAGGCACGGCTCCGCGCCTGGACCTTCGCGCTCGGCGGCCCCGGGACGCGCGGCCGGCTGGAGAAGCTCACCCCGCCGCGCAACGAGTACGGGGTCGACCCCTACGGCTTCGACAGCGAATACGCGGTGGCCGCCATCGCGCCGCTGCTGTGGCTGTACCGCAAGTACTTCCGGGTCCAGGTCCACGGCCTCGAGAACCTGCCGACCGAGGGCCGGGTGGTGCTCGTGTCGAACCACTCCGGCCAGCTCCCCTTCGACGCGGCCATGATCGAGGTCGCCTGCCTCATCGAGCTCGACCCGCCGCGCGCGGTGCGGGCGCTGGTGGAGCGCTGGGTGCCGACGCTCCCCTTCGTCTCCACGTTCATGGCCCGCTGCGGGCAGATCGTCGGGACGCCGGAGAACTGCCGGCGCCTGCTCGCGGCGGGCGAGGCGATCCTGGTCTTCCCGGAGGGCGTGCGCGGGCTCAACAAGCCGTTCAGCCAGCGCTACCAGCTGCAGCGCTTCGGGGCCGGGTTCCTGCGGCTCGCGCTCGAGTCCGGCGCGCCGGTGGTGCCCATCGGCGTGGTGGGCGCGGAGGAGCAGGCGCCGGCGCTCTTCGACCTGAAGCCCCTCGCGAAGCTGCTCTCGTTCCCGGCCTTCCCCATCACCCCCACCCTCCTGCCGTTCCCGCTGCCCTCGCGCTACCACATCCACTTCGGCGCCCCGATGCGCTTCCAGGGCTCGCCCGACGAGGAAGACGAGGCGCTCGAGCGCAAGGTGGCGGAGGTGGAGGGGGCGGTGCGGGGGCTGCTCGCGCGCGGCCTGGCCGAGCGCGAGCACGTCTACTGGTAGCGAACATGCCCGCCGATCCCGTCACCTTCCCCGGCATGCCGCGCACGGTCCTCGTCACCGGGATCTCCGGCAACCTCGGGCGCGCGGTCGCCAAGCACCTGCACACCGAGGCGCAGGTGGTGGGCCTCGACCGGCGGGCGTTCCCGGGCAAGCCCAAGGACATCGAGCACCACCAGGCCGACCTGCGCAAGGCGCGCGCCGAGGACGCGTTCCGCCGCCGGCGCGTGGACGCGGTGATCCACATGGGCATCATGCACGACCCGCGCATGCCGTTCAGCGAGGCCCACAGCTTCAACGTGGTGGGCACGCAGCGGCTGCTCGAGCTGTGCGTGCGCCACCGGGTCAAGAAGGTGGTGGTGCTCTCCTCGGCGAACGTCTACGGGCCGCGCCCGCAGAACTCGAACTTCCTGCCCGAGGAGACGCCGCTCATGGGCGCCGACCGGGCCAGCGACGTGCGCGATCTCGTCGAGGTGGACATGTACGCGCAGTCGTTCATGTGGCGCCACCCGGAGCTGGAGACGGTCATCGTACGTCCGGTGAACATCGTCGGCCCGACCGTGCGCAACGCGCCCAGCAACTACCTGCGCCTCGAGTCGCCGCTCACGGTGATGGGCTTCGACCCCATGCTGCAGCTCATCCACGAGGAGGACGTCTGCCGGGCGCTCGTCCTCGCGCTCCGGCCCGGGCTGCGCGGCGTCTTCAACGTGTCCGGTCCGGGCGAGGTGCCGCTCTCGGCCGTGCTGCGCGAGCTGGGGCGCGGCCCGGTGCCGGTCCCGCACCCGCTCATCCGTCCGCTCGTCCGGCGGCTGTTCGACGCGCGCCTGACCAGCTTCCCGCCGGACGAGGTGGACCACATCCAGTACCTCTGCGTGGTGGACGGCTCGCGCTTCGCCCGGGAGGCGGGGTGGGCCCCCCGTTTCTCCATGCGCGAGACCATCCGCAGCGTGCTGTGAGGGCAGGGCCGCGTTATCGTCGCCCCATGCGTACCCCCACCCTGCTGCGCCTCTCCGCCCTGTGCGCCGGCCTGCTCGCGGCCGCCGCCGCGCGCGCCCAGGACGTGCCCTTCGAGCCCTCCGGCGAGGTCCGCGTCCTGGCCTGGGGCACCATGGGGACGAGCGCCGCGTTCGACGAGGGCCGCATCGTGGGACCGACCGTGAACCTCACCCGGCGAGAGGACGGCACCTGGGCCGGCGATCTCGCCGGCCGCAACATCGCGCTGGAGATCCGCGAGGGCCGGCTCACCGGGGCGAACGTGAACCTGGTGCTCACGCAGAAGGGCAGCGCGACGCACGGCGAGGGGCTGTTCTACGGCATCCGCTTCCGCTTCGACCTCGACGGCAAGCGGCTCTCGGCCCGCTTCGGCGACTGCACCGTGGACGCGAAGCGCCTCAAGGCGCCGGGCCAGCTCCGCGGCGACGCGGCGTGCCTGCGCCGCGGCGCCTCCTTCCCGTCCAGCTCGCGCGCCAGCGTGCAGCTCATCGGCGACGCCGCGAACGAGCCGCCCCCGCTGCCGCAGCTCGCGCTCGCCCTGCTCGCCACCATGGCCGACTGAGCCCTGCGACTCCCTCTGGCGCCGCCTGCGCTCGCGGGTGCGTGGATCCAGGGCCGCTCGGCCCGCGGCGTCGCGGCGCGTGAGCGGCGCGCCGTCGAGGGGCGGGGTGGCGCGCCGCGCGCTTTCCGAACAGAATCCGGCCGATGACCGACCGCCTCTGCCGTGGCCTCCTCCCGCAGCGCGGGCTCCGCGCCGTCTTCGTTCGCGTGGGCGACACCGCCCGCATGGCGCGCGTGCTCCACGGGCTCTACCCGACGAGCGCCCACCTGTTCGCCCAGGGGCTTGCGGCCGGGGCGCTGCTCGGCGCCCTGCAGAAGGAGCAGGGCCGCGTCAACCTGCAGATCGAGTGCGACGGCCCGGTGGGCGGGATCTTCGTGGACGCCGACCGCGACGGCAACGTGCGCGGCTACGTGCGCCGCCCGGCGGTCCACTTCCCCGGCGATCCCGCCCGCGCGGCGCGCGCCGCCCTGGGCGGCTCCGGGTTCCTGTCGGTGCTGCGCGACCCGGGGAGCGGCCAGTACTACCGGAGCGCGGTGGAGCTCGAGGCGCTCGACGTGGCCGAGGACCTGCGCCGCTGGTTCGCCGCGAGCGAGCAGGTGGAGACGGCGCTCGACCTGGCGGTGGTGGGCCGCGAGGGCGAGCCGCTCGCCGACGTGGGCGGGCTGCTCCTGCAGAAGCTGCCCGACGGCGACGCGGCCGCGGTCCAGGCGGCGCGCGAGCGGCTCGCCTCCGGCGCGCTCCGGGCCGCGCTGGCGCGCGGCGCCCCCGCACAGGAGGTCATCCGGGACGTGGCGGGGGACGGCTTCGAGGTGCTCGCCGACGAGGAGATCGCCTACCGGTGCGGCTGCAGCCCGGAGCGGGCCCGCGCCGCGGTGTCCGCGCTCGGGCGGGAGGGCATCGCGCAGGTGCTCGCCGAGGAGAAGCAAGCGGTCATCTCCTGCGAGTTCTGCCGCCAGCGCTACGTGATCGGCGAGGCGGAGCTCCGCGACATCGCCCGGCGGCTGGCGGAGCGGGACGCGCAGGACCGGTAGCGGCGCCATCCGCCCCGCCGCGTGGTAGATTCCGGGCGCCCGTCACGGGCCGCCCGCGGCCCGAGTCCCGGAGGGACATCATCGCTTCCGCCACGAAGAGGAAGACCGTCCGCAGGCGTCCGCGCTCCCGCGGCAAGGCCGCGCGCGCCGGCGCCGCCGCGCCGCGCAAGGCCGCGCCCCGCAAGCGCGCCGCGCCCCGGGCCAAGGTGAAGCGCCGTCCGGAGCAGCCGCTCGGCATGGGCGTCGCCGACGGCTTCGCGATGGACCGGCTCGCCGCGCCCGCCCACCTCCGCCGCGCGCCCAAGAAGGCCATGCGCGAGATCGGCTGGGCCGCGTTCGGCGAGGTGGCCCGCAACCTCGCGGCGCGCATCCACGAGTCCTACCGGCCCGACGTGGTGGTCGGGATCGCCAAGGGCGGCGTGTTCGTGGGCGGGGCGCTCGCCGCCGCGCTCGGCGCCGAGTTCCAGCCGGTCCGCATCGAGAAGCGCCGCCGCGACGCGGGCGGCCCCGGCGCCCCCGCCTCCGAGCTGCCGCCGCTGACCGGGCGCCGCGTGCTGGTGGTGGACGACGTGGCCGCGACCGGCGCCACGCTCGCGAAGGCGCGCGCGGCGGCGCGCAAGGCGGGCGCCCGCGAGGTGCGCACCGCGGTGCTGGTGGTGCGCCCGAGCGGCGCCCGGCCCGACTTCCACGCGTTCGAGACCGACGAGCTCATCCTGTTCGCCTGGGACTACCAGCTCGACCAGCTGGGCGCGGCCGTGGATCCGGGCGAGGTCGGGGTCTAGCCGGTCGCGGCCGGAGAGCCATGAAGCGCGTCGTCATCGGCACGGCCGGCCACATCGATCACGGGAAGACCTCGCTCGTCCGGGCGCTCACCGGCATCGACACCGACCGGCTGCGCGACGAGAAGCGGCGCGGCATCACCATCGAGCTGGGCTTCGCGCACCTGGCGCTGCCCGACGGCTCGGTGGCCGGCGTGGTGGACGTGCCCGGCCACGAGCGCTTCGTCCGCTCCATGGCGGCCGGCGCGGGCGGCATCGACCTGGTGGTGCTCGTGATCGCGGCGGACGAGGGGGTGATGCCCCAGACCCGCGAGCACCTCGACATCTGCCGGCTGCTGGGCGTGCCGCGGGGGCTGGTCGCCGTCACCAAGGCCGACCTGCTGCCGGAGCTGGGCGCGGACTGGCTGCCGCTGCTCGAGCAGGACGTACGCGAGGTGACGCGCGGCACGTTCCTGGAGGGCGCGCCCATCGTCCCCGTCTCCTCCGCGACGGGGGAGGGGCTGGACGCGCTGCGCGCCGCGCTGGCCGCGCTCGCCGCCGAGGTGCCGGAGCGGCCCACCGACGGCCCGCTGTTCCTGCCCATCGACCGCGCGTTCTCGATGAAGGGCTTCGGGACCGTGGTCACCGGCACGCTGCTCTCCGGGCAGATCGCCGAGGGCGACGCCGCCGCGCTCCTGCCCGCCTCGCCCGGCGGCGACGGGCTGCGGGTCCGCTCGGTCCAGGTGCACGGCAAGCCCACCCCGCGCGCGCTCGCCGGCCAGCGCACGGCGGTGAACCTGCCCGGCATCGAGCCCGCCGCCATCCGCCGCGGTCAGGTGCTGGTCCACCCCGGGGTCGTGCCGCCGTCGTCCATCGTCGACGCGGAGCTGACGCTGCTCGCGGCCGCCCCGAAGCCGCTCCGCCACCGCGCCAAGCTGCTCCTGCACGTGGGCACGGCGCAGGTCCCGGCGGTCATCTCGCTCCTCGATCGCGCCGAGCTCGCGCCCGGCGCCACCGCTCACGCGCAGCTCCGGCTGGCGGAGCCGGCCGCGGCGCTGCCGGGGCAGCGCTTCATCCTGCGCGGGTTCGCGGTGCTGGAGGGGCGCGGCAAGACGGTCGGCGGCGGGCGGGTGCTCGCGGTGGCCGCGCCGAAGCGCCGCCGCGGGCGGCCGGACTCGCTCGCGCAGCTCACGGTCCTCGCCGGCGCCGACCCGGAGGCGCGCCTCGCCACGGTGCTCGCCATGGCCGGACCGGCCGGCCTCGACCTGCCCGCGCTGGTGGGGCGCACCGCGCTCTCCCCGAAGGCCGCGCAGGCGACGCTGGACCGGCTGGGCGCGCGCGGCGGCGCGGTGCTGTTCGACCGCGAGCGGCGCGCCTACGTGGCCGGGACGGTCGCGCAGGAGCTGACCCGCCGGATGGCCGCGGCGGTGGCCGCGTTCCACCGCGACCACCCGCTCGCGGCCGGCATGGGGCGCGAGGCGCTGCGCGGGAAGCTGCCGCCGGTGACCGATCCGCGGCTGTTCCAGCGGCTGCTGGCGCACGCCGCCGAGCGGGGCGAGCTGGTGGTGGAGGGCGACGCGGTCCGCGAGAAGGGCCACGCGGCCGCGAGCGGCGAGAGCGCCGGCGGCGCGCTCAAGGAGAAGGTCGCCGCCGCGCTGGCCAAGGGCGGGCTCACCCCGCCGTGGCTGGCCGAGCTGCCAGGCGCGGTGGGCGCGAGCGCCCCGGACGTGCAGGCCGTCCTGAAGCTGCTCGCCGCGGAGGGGCGCGCGCTGCGCGTCTCGTCGGAGCTGTACTTCGACGCGGCGGCGGTGAAGACGCTCGAGACGAAGCTGGTGGCCTGGCTGCGGGAACGCCGCCAGATCACCACCCAGGAGTTCAAGGACCTGGTGGGCGCGACCCGCAAGCACGTCATCCCGCTGGCCGAGTTCTTCGACCGCGAGAAGGTCACGCTGCGGGTGGGCGAGAAGCGGGTGCTGCGCGGCGAGGGACGCTGATGGCGGAGCGGTTCCAGGCCGGCTCGCTGGTGCTGCGCGATCGGAAGATCGTGCACGCGAGCGAGGGCGCGGCGGCCCTCGCCGGCCGCACCGTGCCGGACATGGTGGGGCTGGACGTGCTCGACCTGGTCGCGCCCGAGGACGTGGCGCGGGTGGTGGAGCGGCACGAGCGGCGCCTGCGCGGCGAGGCGGCGCCGGCCGAGTACGAGGTCGGCGTCCTCCTGCCGGACGGCACCCGGCGGCCGGTGGAGCTGCGCGTCCGGGTGCACGGCGCCGACGTCGTCCTGGAGGTGCGCGACGCGACCGCGCAGGCGACCCGGCGGCCGCGCCTGGAGGCGCTCGCGGCGCTGGGCGCGGCGCTCCAGCGCGAGCCCAGCGAGGCGGCGGTGCTGGAGCGGCTGCGCGGCGCCGCCGACGAGCTGTCGGCGCTCGTGCTGCTCGCGCGGCCCGACGGCGACGGGCTGCGGGTGGACTGGTCGGCGCTGCCGCCCGCTGCGGCCGCGCGGCTGGAGCGCGCGCTGGAGCGACCGCTGGACGGGCAGCCCGGGCGCTGGCCGCCCATGTTCCGCTCGGCGTGGGACGCGGGCGCGGCCTACTCCGACGACCTCCCCAACGAGGCGGCCGCGTTCGTTCCCGAGGCGCGCGCCGCGGCGACCCGCGAGGCCATCGCCGCCATCGGCATCGCCCGCGCCGTCGCGGTCCGGGTGGACACGCGCGCCGGCCCGGCGCTGGGGCTGCTCATCGCGGCGCGCTGGCTGCGGAGCGAGGACCTGGGCGCGCTCCGGCTGTTCGGCGCGCAGCTCGCCGCGGCGCTCGACGCGGCGCGGACCATCGCCGACCTCTCCCGCCACAACGCCGACCTGGCGCTCCTGAACCGGGTCGGACGGCTGGCGGGGGACGCCGCCGACCTCGACACGTTCTTCGGCGAGGTCACCACCGTGCTGACCTCCGCCACCGGCTGCGCGGTGGTGGCCGTGTACCTGGTGGAGGAGGGTGGCCGCGAGCTCGTCCGCACGTTCGCGAGCGGGACGAGCCCCGACGTGCAGGCGCGGCTGCAGCGCGTGCCCGTCACCGCGCGCATCGGCGAGGTGCTGCGAGACCGCGCGGCGCGCGCCGTGCCGGTGGACGACGCCGAGTCCGGCGCCGACGCGCTCCGCGCCCAGGGGATCCGCGCCGGCATCTGGGTGCCGCTGGTGGCCCGCGGGCGCGCGGTCGGCGTCATGGTGGCCGCGTTCCGCGAGGACCTCGAGGCGGTGCGGCCCTGGCTCGGGCTGCTCGGCGCCGTCGGCCCGCACGTGGCCAGCGCGGTCGAGACGCAGGGGCTGCTGGGCGCGCTCCGCCGCCGGGTGGCCGAGCTCACGCTCATCAACGACGTGGCGATGGGCAGCGCGCAGCTCGACCCGGTGCTGCTGCTCGACACCTCGCTGCGCCGGGTGGTGGAGACGTTCCAGGCCGACACCGGCGCGGCGTTCGTCCGCGAGGGTGAGCGGCTCGCGCTGGTCGCCGGCCACGGCCTCTCGTCCGAGACGCTGCGGCGCGCCGCGCGGCTCGGGCTGGGCGAGTCGCTGCCCGGGCTGGCGGTGAAGCGCTGCGCGCCGGCGCGGTACCCGGACGACGCCGACCCCACCGCGGTCCAGGTGGCGCAGGCCGAGGGGCTGCGGGAGGCCATGGCGGTCCCGCTGCTCGCGAAGGGACAGTCCGCGGTGGGCTCGATCGTGCTCGGGCGCCGCACCGCGCGCCCGTTCGCCGATCGCGAGGTGACGCTGCTCTCGGCGATGGCGGTGCAGATCGGCGTGGCGGTCGAGAACGCGCGCCTGTTCGCCGACGTCCGCCGGCGCCTGTCGGATCTGGAGGCGGTGCACGCGCTCGCGCTGCGCATCTTCGGGAACGCGCCCGGGGACGTGCCGGCGCTGCTCGACGACGGCTGCCGCGAGGTGGCGAGCGCCCTCTCCTGCCGCGGCGCCGCGGTGCTGCTGGTGGACCCGCAGGAGCGCTGCCTGCGCGGCGTGGGCGGCTGGGGCGGGCCGCTGCGCGCCGAGGCGCTGCGCATCCCGGCGGGCCAGGACCTGCTGGCGGAGGACGCGCTGCGCCGCGGCGCGCCGGCCTGGACCGAGGACGCCTCGCGCGACCCGCGCAGCGCGCTCTGCGGCCGCGAGGGCCTGCCCCCCACCGCGCTGCTGGTGGTCCCGCTCACCTCGCGCCAGGCCACGCGCGGCGTCCTGTTCCTCTTCGACGACGCGGGGCGCAGCTTCTCGGATCCGGAGCTGGCGCTGGCGAACGCGCTCGCCGGCGAGCTGGCGGTCGGGCTGGAGAACGCCGAGCTGTACGCCGAGGCCAGCCGCCGGGTCGAGGACCTGTCGCTGCTGAACGAGATGAGCCGCACGGTGGCGGGCTCCCTCGACCTCGACCACGTCCTCTCCGAGGGCGTGGTGGCGGCGCGGCGGCTGCTCGGCGCCGGCGTCGGCGTGGTCCACCTGTACGACCCCGTCCACCTCTCGCTGCGCGCCGCCGCCGTCAGCCCGGGCGGCCCCGCCGCGCTGGAGCGGGCCTCCGACGCGCTCGCCGGCGGCGAGGGGCTGAGCTGGCGCTCGGTGCGCGAGCGGCGCACGTTCGTGGTGGAGGACGTCGACGCCGAGCCCGCCGGGCTCAACCGGCTGCTGGTCGAGTACCACCGGGCGCGCGCCGCCATCGTGGCGCCGCTGCTGCTGCGCGGCGAGCCGCTGGGCGTGCTGGTCGTGGTGGACACCGAGCGGCCGCGCCGCTTCACGCCGGCCGAGGTGGAGCGGGTCACGGCGGTGGCGAACCAGCTCGCGGTGGCGATCGAGAACGCCCGGCTGTACGCCGAGGCCCGCGGGCGCCTGCACGAGCTCTCCACCGTCATCGACGTGGCGCGGGTGGTGTCCTCGTCCCTCGACCTCGAGGAGGTGCTCTCCGCCGGCGCCGAGCACCTGAAGCAGACGCTGCAGGGCTCCGACTGCACCATCCTGCTCGACGACTACCGGCGGCGCGAGCTGCGGCGCGCGGCCACCCGCGGCGCGCCCATCGGGCCGGCCTCGGTCCCGCTCGCCGAGCGGTCGCTGGCGCGCGACGCGCTCGAGGCGCGGACCCCGATCGCCGGGCGGCTCGCCGAGCCCGGCGTGCCGGACCGGGCGCTGCTGGCGGTGCCGCTCCACGTGCGCGACCAGCCGGTGGGCGTGGCGCTGGTGGCCGCCGCCACCACGGACCGGACGTTCTCGCCCGGCGAGCTGTCGCGCGCCATGGCCATCGCCAGCCAGCTGGCGGTGGCGGTGGACAACGCGCGGCTCTACTCCGAGACCCGCCGGCGCGCCGAGGAGCTGGGGCTGCTCCACGAGGTGGGCCGCTCGCTGGTGGCCACGCTCGACTTCGAGCAGGTGCTCGACGCGGGGGTGCGGAACCTGGCGCGCATCGTGGATGCGCCGCGCGCGGTCATCGCGCTGACCTCCCCGGGCGGCGAGCAGCTCCAGGTGCGGGCGGCGTGGGGGTTGCCGCAGGCCGCGGTGGGCGTGGACGTGCCGGTCGAGCCCGCCGCCCCGCGCCTCGCCGCCCTGGTGTTCGAGCGCCGGGAGCCGATCGCCATCGAGGACGCGGCGCGCGATCCGCGGGTGCGCGAGGACCTGGCGCTCGACCCGTCCATCCGCGCCATGCTCGGGCTGCCGCTGCTGGTGCGCGACCGCTACATCGGCGCCGCGGTGATCCTGGAGACCCGCGGGCCGCGGCGCTTCAGCCCGGCGGAGATCGAGCGCGGGGCCGCCATCGCGAACCAGCTCGCGGTCGCGGCGGAGAACGCGCGGCTCTACGAGGACCTGCGCCGCAGCTACGCCGAGCTGGCTCACGCGCAGCGCCAGCTCATCCAGCAGGAGCGGCTCGCGGCGCTCGGCGAGCTGTCGGCGGTGGTCGCGCACGAGGTGCGCAACCCGCTCGGCGTCATCTTCAACTCGCTCGGCTCGCTCCGGCGCATGCTGCGCCCCCAGGGCGACGCCCGGATGCTGCTCGACATCGTGGGCGAGGAGGCGGACCGGCTGAACCGGATCGTGGGCGACCTGCTCGACTTCGCCCGCCCGTCCACGCCGGAGGTGCGCCCCGAGCCGCTGGACCGGGTGGTGGAGGAGGCGCTCGCCACCGCGCTCGCGCAGAACGGCCAGCCGATCCAGATCCAGCGCGAGGTGGACCCGGCGCTGCCGCAGGTGCCCATGGACGCGCGCCTGGTGCGGCAGGCGGTGGTGAACGTGGCGGTGAACGCGGTGCAGGCCATGCCGCGCGGGGGCCGGCTCACCGTCCGGCTGCGGCGCGATGGGGACGCCGCGGTGCTCGAGCTGGAGGACACCGGCGCGGGCATCCCCGACGAGGTCCGCGGCCGCATCTTCGAGCCGTTCTTCACCACCAAGGCGAGCGGGACCGGCCTCGGGCTGGCGGTGGTGCGGCGGATCGTCGAGGGGCACGGCGGCGAGGTGACCGTGACCAGCCGGCCCGGCGCCGGAACCGCCTTCGCGCTGCGCTTCCCGCTCACCCCGCTCGCGGGGGAGGACGGCGGCCCGGTTGAAAAGGAGGCGGGGATTGGCTGACATTCCGGGACGCATGATCGACCCCGCTCCGCCGGAGGACCCGCGGGCGCCGCGGATCGCCGAGCCGCCCACCGGCGGCAAGGTGCTGGTCGTCGACGACCAGAAGAACATGCGCGCCACCACCGCCATCCTGCTCCGGCAGGCCGGCCACGTGGTGGAGGAGGCGGAGGACGGCGCGTCCGCCACGCAGCGGGTGCAGCACGAGAGCTTCGACGTCGTGCTCACCGACCTGCGCATGCCGACCGTGGACGGCATGGAGGTGCTGCGGGCGGTGCAGCAGGCGTCGCCCGAGACGCAGGTCATCGTGATGACCGCGTACGGCACCATCGAGTCGGCGGTGGAGGCGATCCGGCGCGGCGCGTACGACTTCCTGGCGAAGCCGTTCAAGGAGAGCGAGGTCCTGCTCCGCGTCGCCAAGGCGCTGGAGAAGCGGCGGCTGCTCGGCGAGGTGAACCTGTTCGCCGAGGAGTTCCGCAAGCGCTACGGCCTCGAGCACATCGTGGGCCGCTCGCCCGCCATGCGCGAGGTGCTCGACCGCGTGCTGCGCGTCGCGCCCACCGACGCGACCGTGCTCGTCACCGGCGAGTCCGGCACCGGCAAGGAGCTGGTGGCCCGCGCGCTCCACGTGACCAGCCGCCGCAGCGACAAGCCGTTCGTCCCGGTGAACTGCGCCGCCATCACCGACACGCTGCTCGAGTCGGAGCTGTTCGGCCACGCGCGCGGCGCCTTCACCGGCGCCACGCGGGCGCGCCGGGGCATGTTCGAGGAGGCGAACGGCGGCACGCTGTTCATCGACGAGATCGGCGAGACCTCCCCCGGGTTCCAGGCGAAGCTGCTGCGCGCGCTGCAGGAGGGCGAGATCCGCCGGGTGGGCGAGTCCAGCCCGGTGCAGGTCAACGTCCGCATCATCGCCGCCACCAACCAGGACCTGCGCCGCGCCATCGCCGAGCGGCGCTTCCGCGAGGACCTGTTCTACCGCCTGAACGTGGTGCCGCTGCGCATCCCGCCGCTCCGCGAGCGCCGCGAGGACGTCCCGCTCCTCGCCGCGCACTTCCTCCAGCGCTTCGTGCAGCGCACCGGCAGCGAGCGCGTGCTCACCCCCGAGGCGGTGGCCTCGCTCGTGGCCCACGACTGGCCGGGGAACGTCCGCGAGCTCGAGAACATCATCGAGCAGGCGGCCGCGCTCTGCACCGGCCGCGAGATCCGGGCCGCCGACGTCCAGATCGAGGCGCGGGCCGCGCCGGCGGGCGGCGCCGGGGTGACGCTCGCCGACGCGGTCGAGGACACCGAGCGCCGGGCCATCACCGCCGCGCTGGCGCGCTGCGGGAACGACCTGGGCCGGGTGGCCCGCGACCTCGGCATCTCCGGCACCACGCTGTGGCGCAAGATGAAGCGCCTCGGCATCGAGGCGCGCGAGCACCCTCCCGTCACCCCCTGACGGGGAGCTCCGCCGGACCCGGGAGGCATCCGCGCCCGGGGCCCGTTTCACTTTTGCAACGCCATCTTGCACCTACGAAATCACGCCCCGGACCTTCGAGGGATGCGGTCCCGGAGTGGCTCCGCCGGCCAGGCGGGCAAGTGCCCGGATAGAGGGCCTATCCTCCAGGGCAGGCATCCGCGACCGGGCTGGCATCGTCATTGCTCTTCGGGACAGGGAGAAGTGCAAAGCAGCCTGTTGAAGTAGGTCCCCCCCCGCCACTTCAGCTGCGCTTTGCACTTCTTTTTCTTTTCTCCCGGAAGCGTCCCCATGGCGCAGTGCTTCCTGCTCGTGGATGCGGATCGGAACTTCCGGGAGGCCCTCGCGATCGCGCTCCGGCTGGACGGGCACCGGGTCGAGGTGTGCGTGAGCGCCGACGAGGCGCTCGCGCGGCTCGCCGCGGGCGGCGTCGACTGCTGCCTGGTGGACGCCCACATGGCCGGGGCCGACGAGGTGCTCGCGGCGGCGACCGCCGCGGGCGCGCGCCCGGTCATGACCGGCCCCTACGCCGACGTGCTCGAGCAGGCCGCCCGCCGGCACCCGGCCGCCACCGCGCTGCCGAAGCCGTTCCGCGCGGCCGAGCTCGCAGACGCGGGACGCGCCGCGCAGTAGCCCGGCCCACCCACCCCTCCGCCCCCGCGGCGCGCCGCCCGGAGACGACGGCGCGGCGGCCCGGTCGCCCCGGCCGCCGCGCGTGAGGTGAGGCGTGCGCCGCCGCTACAGGATGATGGCGCTCGCCGCCTGGGCCAGCCGGACCATCGGGTCGGCCACGACGCCGAGCAGGACCACCACCGCCACCGCCGCGGCGAGCGCGATGGTGAGCGACGGGGCCGAGAGCACCACCTCGCCGGCCTCGTCCTTGGACGGCAGGAAGTACATGTAGAGGACGACGCGCAGGTAGTAGTACGCGCCGAGCACGCTGGTGAGCACGCCCAGCACGGCCAGGCCGTAGAGCCCGGCGCCCATGGCCGCCTTGAAGATGTAGAACTTGCCGATGAAGCCGGCGGTGGGCGGGACGCCCGCGAGCGAGAACAGGAACACCGCCATGGCGAACGCGAGCGCCGGGCGGCGCCGCGCCAGGCCGGCGAAGCGGTCCAGGTCCCACGCGTCGGCCGGCTCGAAGTCGCCCCGGGTCCGCCGCTCCAGCGCCCCGACCACCGCGAACGCGCCGATGACGGTGGCGGTGTAGGCCGCGAGGTAGAACAGCAGGCCCGCGAGCGCCTTGTCGCGCGCGCCCGCCACCACCGCGGAGACCACGCCCACCAGCAGGTAGCCGGCGTGGCCGATCGACGAGTACGCCAGCATCCGCTTCACGCTGCGCTGCGGCAGCGCGAGCAGGTTGCCGAAGATCATCGTCAGCACGGCCAGGGCGGAGAGCACCGTGCCGAGCGAGGTGGACATGGCGGCCGAGCCGCTCTCGGTGGCCAGGAACAGGCGGACCAGCACCGCGAACGCGGCGGTCTTCACGCCCGCGGCCATGAACGCGGTCACCGGGGTGGGCGCGCCCTCGTAGACGTCCGGGGTCCAGGCGTGGAACGGGACCGCGGCGATCTTGAAGGCGACGCCGCCGGCCACCAGCGCGATGCCGGCGAGGTACAGCGCCGAGCCCTGGCCGCGCGGCAGCACCGAGAACAGCGTCGAGCCCGACGCGCCGTAGAGCAGCGCCGACCCGTAGAGCAGCAGCGCCGACGAGATCGAGCCGAGCACCACGTACTTGAACGCCGCCTCGGCGGGCTTCTTGCCGCGCCGCAGGAAGGCGGCGAGGCAGTAGGTGGAGAGGCTCATCACCTCGACCGCGATGAACGCGATGAGGAGGTCGGTGGCCATGCCCAGCAGCACCATGCCGGCGGTGCCGAACAGCGCCAGCGCGTAGAACTCGCCGCGCTCGGAGTTGCGGGCGTTCAGCCAGCTCTGGCCCACCAGGGCGGAAAGCGCCAGGCCGGCGCAGAGCACCACCGTGACGAAGGCCGAGAAGCTGTCCACCACCGCCTGGCGCCCGAACACGTTGCCGGGCACCGGCATCCAGGCGGCGTATCCCGCGGCGGCGGCCGCGAACACCATGGTCAGGTAGGCCTGGTAGGCCCGCCGGCCCGAGGTGAGGAACACCTCGGTCATCAGCAGGACCAGCGCCCCCATCGTGAGGATCGCCACCGGGACCAGCGCGACGAAGTCCTGGGTCGGGAAGCCGCTCATGTCAGTAATTCCCTCCGGGCTGCTGGAGCGGGACCGGCGCCGGCGCGGGCAGCGGGGCGGGCTCCGCCGCCGGGGCCGGCGCGGGCGCGCGCACCATCACCGCCGGGACCGCGGTGCCGACCTGCGGGCCCTTGCCGAGGCGCGCCTCGGCCACCTGGAAGCGCTGGATGAGGCGGTCCACCGCCGGCTTGGCCGGCGCCAGGAACGGTCCGGGCAGCAGGCCCATCACCACGATCAGCGCGATCATCGGGGCGAGCACGAAGCCCTCGCGGACGGAGAGGTCCGGGAGGCGGTGGTTCTGCGGGTTCTGGTTCGGCCCGAAGAAGACCTTCTCCACCAGCAGCAGCATGTAGACCGCGCCCAGGATGACGCCCAGCGCCGCGACCGTGGCGAACACCGCCGACCCGCCCAGGCGCGAGAGCCAGGTGCCGGACAGGATCAGGAACTCGCCCACGAACCCGTTGGTGCCGGGGAGGCCGATCGAGGAGAGCGTCACGATCACGAACGCCGCCGCGATCACCGGCACGCGCTTGGCGATGCCGCCGTACTCGGAGATGAGGCGGGTGTGGCGCCGCTCGTAGAGCATGCCGACGAGGAGGAACAGCGCGCCGGTGGACACGCCGTGGTTCAGCATCTGGTAGACCGACCCGGTCATCCCCTCGGCGGAGAGGGCCATCAGGCCCAGCATCACGAAGCCGAGGTGCGAGACCGAGGAGTAGGCCACCAGCCGCTTCATGTCGGTCTGCACGAGCGACATGAGCGCGCCGTAGATGATCCCGATGACCGCCAGCACCGCGACCAGGTTGCGGTGCTGCAGCGCCGCCTCCGGGAAGAGCGGCAGCGCGTAGCGGAAGAAGCCGAACGTGCCCATCTTCAGGAGCACGCCGGCCAGGATCACCGAGCCGGCGGTGGGCGCCTCGGTGTGCGCGTCCGGCAGCCAGGTGTGCAACGGGAACATCGGCACCTTGACCGCGAACGCCAGCGCGAACGCGAGGAACAGCCAGCTCGCGGCGCCGGGCGTCACCGCCAGCGCGCGCCGGGCCTCGACGTAGTCGAACGTGCCGCCGTCGTGGAAGTACACGTACAGGATGGCGAGCAGCATCAGCACGCTGGCCGCGAACGTGTACACGAAGAACTTCACGGTCGCGTAGAGGCGGTTCTGCGAGCCCCAGATCCCGATGAGCAGGTACATCGGGATGAGCATCGCCTCCCAGAACACGTAGAAGAGCACCAGGTCGAGCGCGATGAACGTGCCGAGCATGGCGCTCTCGAGCACCAGCAGCGCGATCATGAACTCCTTCACGCGGTCGCCCACCGCCTTCCAGGCGGAGAGCACCACCACCGGCATCAGCACGGTGGTGAGCATGAACAGGAGCAGCGCGACGCCGTCGATGCCGACGTGGAACCCGATGCCGATGGTGGGCATCCACGGGACCATGAGCTCGAACTGGAACTCGGGCGCGCCCGGGCTCGCGTCGAACCCGAACCAGAGCCCCAGCGACAGCGCGAAGGTGACGAGCGAGGCGACCAGCGCCAGCGCCCGGTGCTGCGACGGCTCGTCCCGCGGGACGAGCACCATCGCGAGCGCGCCCAGGAGCGGGAGGAAGGTGACGACGGTGAGCAGGTTCACGAGCTAGCGCCCTCCTGCGCCGACCACGGTCCAGAGGATGACGGCGGCGGCGACCACCATGATCGCGGCGTAGCGCTGCACGTCGCCGTTCTGGGCCAGCCGGAGCACCGCCCCCGCGTAGCCCACCAGCCGCGCCACGCCGTTCACCACCAGGCCGTCGATGGCGAACACGTCCACGATGCGCCAGAGCAGGTAGGCGGCGGTCTTGAGCGGCTCGATGACGACCATCTGGTACAGCTCGTCCACCCGGAACTTGTCCACCGCGAGCTGGTACAGGCGCGGGAACGTGCGGGCCAGGGCGGCCGGGGCGGAGCGGAGCGCGCCCGCGTACATGAGGAACGCGACGAGCGTGCCCACCGCCGCGAGGCCCCAGGCCACCGCGAACGGCCAGGCCGGGTGCGCGCCGGCGTGCAGGTGGCCGACCTCGTGGAGCCGCTCGGTGCCGGCGGCGAACACCGGCTCGGTGTAGCGCGCGAACACCTCGGCGAGCGGGCCGTGGCCGGGGAGGCCGAGCAGCAGCGCCACGATCGAGAGGATCGCGAGCACCCACAGCGGCACGTACATGACCGGCGAGGACTCGTGCGCGTGCGCGGCCGCCGCGGTGCGCGGCTTGCCGGTGAAGGTCAGGAAGAACAGGCGCGACATGTAGAACGCGGTGCCGAGCGCGGCGAGCGAGCCGAGCACGTACGCGATCTGGCCGACCTGGTGCCAGGCCGGGTTGTGGCTGAACAGCGCGTTCCCGAGGATGGCGTCCTTCGAGAAGAAGCCGGACAGCGGCACGAAGCCGGTGATGGCCAGGGTGGCGATGCCGAACGTCGCCGCGGTGTGCGGCATCTTCTTCGCCAGGCCGCCCATGTTCCGGATGTCGGTGTCCTCGTTCATGCCGTGCATGACCGAGCCGGCACCGAGGAACAGGCATGCCTTGAAGAACGCGTGGGTGACGAGGTGCAGCACGCCGGCCCACCAGGCGCCGACGCCGACGCCGATGAACATGAAGCCGAGCTGGCTCACCGTGGAGTAGGCGAGGACCTTCTTGATGTCGGTCTGGACGAACGCGATCAGCGCCGCGAACAGCGCGGTGAGCGCGCCCACCAGCGTCACCGTGGCCATGGCGGCGGGGGCGAGCGAGAACAGGTACGCGTTGCGCGCCACCAGGTACACGCCGGCGGTCACCATGGTGGCGGCGTGGATCAGGGCGGAGACCGGCGTCGGGCCGGCCATCGCGTCGGGGAGCCACACGTAGAGCGGCAGCTGGGCGCTCTTGCCGCACGCGCCCACGAACAGGCCGATCAGCGCGAACGTGACGGCCGCCTGGTAGGTGCGGCCGGCGAACACGCCGGTCTGGATCGCCGCGGAGGGGTCCACGCCGTGCGCGATCGCGGAGAGGTCGGCGTAGCCCACCGTCCCGAAGATCGAGAACAGCGCGAACACCCCGATGAGGAACCCGAAGTCGCCGATGCGGTTGGTGACGAACGCCTTGCGGCCGGCGTACGCCTTGGCCGGGTCGGTGTACCAGAACCCGATCAGCAGGTAGCTGCAGAGGCCCACGCCCTCCCACCCGACGAAGGTGAGGATGAGCGAGTCGCCGAGGACGAGCGTGAGCATCGCCGCGACGAACAGGTTCAGGTACGTGAAGAAGCGCGCGTAGCCCGCGTCGTCCTCGTGCGACATGTACGACGCCGAGTAGACGTGGATGAGCGTGCCCACGCCGGTGACGACCATGATCATCGTCGCCGACAGGCGGTCCACGAGCAGGCCCCAGCCGATCGAGATGATCGTGCGCCCGTCGGCGCCGGTCACCTGGATCCAGGGATCACCGCGGAAGCGGAGCACGGTGCCCGTCAGCGCGTGGTAGAACGCGACCGACGAGACGAGGAACGCGCCCACCATCACGCCGATCGCGATCACCGTCACGTTCCCGCGACCGAGCCTGCGGCCGGTGAGACCGTTGACGATGGCGCCCGCGAGCGGGAACAGGATGATGGCCCACAGATAGGACTCTGCCGCAGCGGGAGAGGGTACGATCGAGGGCATAGAGTGGGGCGAAGGATTACCTTCATAGAGCCGCTCTAGCAAGGGTCTTGTCGGCCGAAAACCTCCCGGAGCATGCGGACATGACCACTCCAAAATTCGCCCCCGGGCCCGCCGGCGCGGCCTTGCGAGGGCTCCCGCGGACGGATCGGCTGGTGGAGGCGGCGGATCAGGCCGGCATGGTCGAGAAGCTCGGGCACGGCGCGGTCCTCGAGGCCGTCCGGGCCGAGCTCGACCGCCACCGGGCGGCGGTGCTGGCGGGGGACCCCTGCCCCTCCCCCGAGGCGATCGAGGCAGGGCTGCTGGACCGGCTCCGCGAGGACGCCCGCGGGTCGCTCCGGCCGGTGGTCAACGCCACCGGCGTCGTGATCCACACCAACCTGGGTCGGGCGCCGCTGTCCGATGACGCCATCGCGGCCATGGGCCGGGCGGCCCGGGGCTACACCAACCTCGAGTACGACCTGGTGGCCGGCGAGCGGGGCGACCGGTACGGTCACGCCGAGGCGCCGCTGTGCCGGCTGACCGGCGCCGAGGCGGCGGTGGCGGTGAACAACAACGCCTCGGCGGTCATGCTCGCGCTCGCCGCGCTGATGGACGCGCCGCCGGATCGGTCGGGCGGCGGGGAGGCGGGGGTGCGCCCGCTGGCCGCACCCGGCCGCGGCGAGGCGGAGCCGGGCCTCCCCGAGGTGATCGTGTCCCGCGGGCAGCTCGTCGAGATCGGCGGCGGCTTCCGCATCCCGGACGTGCTGCGCCGCTCCGGGGCCGCGCTCGTCGAGGTCGGGACCACGAACCGCACCTACCTGCGCGATCACGAGGCGGCGGTCGGCCCGCGCACGCGCATCCTGCTGGCGGTGCACCGGTCCAACTTCCGGCTGTCCGGGTTCGTCCACGACACGCCGCTCGAGGAGCTGGTGGACCTGGGCCGCCGTCGCGCGCTGTGGGTGGTGGACGACCTGGGCTCGGGCACGCTCCTCGAGACGGCGCCGTTCGGCCTGGGGATCGAGCCCACCGTGCAGGAGCGGATCCGCGCCGGCGCGGACCTGGTGTGCTTCTCCGGCGACAAGCTCCTGGGCGGCCCGCAGTCCGGGATCCTGTGCGGCACGCGCGAGGCGATCGCGCGCGTGAAGCGCCACCCGCTCATGCGCGCGCTCCGGGTGGACAAGGTGACGCTCGCGGCGCTCTCGGCCACGCTCGCGCACTACGAGCGCGGCGAGGCGCTCGAGAAGGTGCCGGTGTGGCGCGCCATCGCGGCGGCGCCGGAGGCGCTCGAGGCGCGGGCGCGCGGCTGGCTCGCGGTGCTGGGCGCCGCCGGCGCCGGCTGCGCGGTGCGCCCGAGCCGCTCCGCGGTGGGCGGCGGCTCGCTGCCCGAGGTCACCCTCCCCACCTCCGTCCTCGCCCTCCCCGGCCCGCCGGACGCGCTCGCCGCCCGGCTGCGCCGCGGGGAGCCGCCGGTGGTCGGCCGCATCGAGGAGGATCGCGTGGTGCTCGACCCGCGGACCGTGCTGCCGGCCGAGGACGAGGCCCTGGTCGCGGCGGTGCGGGCCGCGCTGGCCGTCTGAAGCCGGCTGCCCTCAAACATTGAATCTGTAGCCGATGCCGCGGACCGTCTCGAGGTGGCGCGGCTGCTCGGCGTCGTCGCCGATGTGGGCGCGGAGCCGGGCCACGAAGTTGTCCACGGTGCGGGCCGTGCCGAAGTAGCGCGAGCCCCACACCGCCTCCATGAGCTGCTCGCGCGAGTAGACGCGGTCCGGGTGGGTGACGAAGAACGCGAGCAGGTCGAACTCGCGGCTGGTCAGCTCGAGGGCGCGGCCGTCCACCAGCGCGCGCCGCGCGTCCAGATCGAGCTCGATGCCCCCCACCCTGCGGATCGCCTTCGGCTGCACGCCCTCGCCGCGCGCGCGGCGCCGGCGCAGCAGCGCGTCGATGCGCGCCAGCAGCTCCTTGAGCCCGAACGGCTTGCCCAGGTAGTCGTCGGCGCCGAGCTGCAGCCCGGCCACCTTGTCGGTCTCCTGGTTCTTCGCCGACAGGATGAGGATGGGGAGCTCGGGATCCTCCTTGCGGATCTCGCGGATCACCTCCAGCCCGCCCATGCGTGGCAACATCACGTCCACCACCACGAGATCCGGCTGCTCGGTGCGCGCCAGCTGCAGCCCGGTCTCGCCGTCCGTCGCGGACCGGACGGTGTAGCCCTCCATCCCGAGGTTGAGCTGCAGGCCCCGCAGGATGGAGGGGTCGTCCTCGATCACCAGGATCCGCTCAGCCATGGGCCCCTCCGGCCACCGGCAGCGCGATGCGGAACGTCGCGCCGCACCCGGGCTCGCTCTCCACCGACACCTTGCCGCCGTGCCCGACCACGATGTGCTTCACCATCGCCAGGCCGAGCCCGGTGCCCTCCACCGTGCGCCGGAGCGGGTCGGAGGCCCGGTAGAACTTGTCGAACACGTGCTTCTGGTCGCGCAGCGGGATCCCGGGCCCGTTGTCGGTCACCGCGATGGTCACGGTGGGCCCGCTCGCCACGGCCGAGAGCCGGATCCGCTTGTCCGGCCCGGTGTACTTGAACGCGTTGTTGAGCAGGTTCAGCACCGCCTCGACCAGCGCCGAGCGGTCCGCCATCACCGAGGGCAGCCGCGGCGGGAGGTCCCGCTCCAGCTGCACCGGGTGGTGCAGCAGCTGCGGCTCGAACGCCGCCAGCGCGGCGTCGAGCACCGGGCCGAGGGGCTGCCGGGAGAGCTCGTAGACGCGCCGGCCGGACTCCATCCGCGCCCAGTCGAGCAGGCGGTTGATGAGGCCGGAGAGCCGCGCGGTCTCCTCGGCGACGATCTCGAGCGCCTCGCGCTGCCGCTGCGGGTCCTGCAGGCGGCCGAGCTGGAGCGTCTCCACGAACATGCGGATCGAGGTGAGCGGGGTGCGGAGCTCGTGGCTCACCTTGTTCACGAAGTCGGTCTGCAGCTTCGCGACCCGGGCCTCGCGGAACAGCACCGCCAGCGTGGCCGCGCTGCCGATGATGGTGGTGCCGACCAGCGACACGATCAGGATGCCGAACAGGTAGTCCCGGGCCACCGAGCCGTAGACGAGGATCAGGATCCCCACCGTCAGCATGAGCGCGGCGGGCACGAAGACGAAGCCGATGATGAGCGGAAGGACGTGGCGGAGCTTCAAGGGGCCCTCTGGCGCGGCATCTTAAGCCGACCGCCTGCCCGACGCCTCCGTCTCCGGCCTCCCCGGCTGGCGGGGGAGCGGGCGGGCGGAGGGCGTCGCCCGGGGGCCCCGGCGGCCGGCCGCGGTCCGGAGCGGCGGCACGCATTGGCCGCCCGCGTCAGGTCGCGATTGGCGCGCGCGAAATGGCTGCGAGAGATCTGCGCAATCCTGTCGGCGCCGGGGCCATGACCACCCGCCGCCCGGCCGCCACGCCGGGCGCTCCGGTGCGTGCACGGCCGGGCGCGCACCGCGCCGTGGCCACTCCGGGTTTCGCCTCGATTGCCTGGCTCGGGAGGGAACGCGCC
Source organism: Anaeromyxobacter dehalogenans 2CP-1 (assembly GCF_000022145.1). Classification (NCBI taxonomy): domain Bacteria; kingdom Pseudomonadati; phylum Myxococcota; class Myxococcia; order Myxococcales; family Anaeromyxobacteraceae; genus Anaeromyxobacter; species Anaeromyxobacter dehalogenans. The sequence goes on along the minus strand of NC_011891.1, from coordinate 496,887 downwards.
CGCGCAGCGCCGCGCGATTGCGCGCATGCGGCGCAATGCCCGCGGCGGATCGCCGCGGGGCGCCCGCCGTGACGATCGCGCCAAAACGCCGCGAGATCAGGGCTCGTACGCGGTCCGCGATCCGGCCGCCGGCCATCCCGTTGCGGCCGATCACGGTTGATTGCGGTCATCCGAAGCGCACATCCAGATTGCTGCCAGGACAAAAGCGCCCACCCCCATCTCGCCGACCCGGGCACGATGCCGCAGGTCCGAAGCGCACGGAATCCCGATGGATTGTGGAGGCGACGCGGATCGCCGACTGAAAGATGGACAATCGTCTGGCCAATCCGTTTCGCCTTGGTAGACTCGCGCCGCGATCGGATTCGGGGGCGATATTGCCCTATCCACGCTTGGGAGCTTCACGCCATGCAAAATGTCATGCGGTACAGCGGCGCGCTGTTCTTCGCCGGCGTGCTCGCGCTTGCTGGGTGCAAGGGTTCTGACGGCGACGTCGGTCCCCAGGGTCCTGCCGGCCAGGATGGCCAGCCCGGCCAGCCCGGTCAGCCCGGCCAGCCGGGCCAGGACCTCACTGCCACCGCCAAGCCCGAGTCGTGCTCGGTGTGCCACGGCTCCGCCGGTGGGCAGCACCAGGCCATCTACAACAACTTCTCCGACGGCCTCGACCCGGCCACCTCCAAGCTGCAGATCTCCAACATCACGGTCGTGAGCGTCGCGGGCACCGCGGCCGGCACGTTCGACTCCACGCTGACCTTCAACGTGACGGTCGACGGCCAGCCGTACACCGCCGGGATCGCCGCGCTGAAGCAGAAGCGCTTCACGGCGACGCAGTTCGACGTGGCGACGAACACCTTCACGACCGACACGGCCTTCAGCTGGGGCACGCCGACGCACGTCGCGAACGGCCAGTACACGGCCACCAAGACGGGCGCCGCCTTCGCGCCCGAGACGTCGAACGCGTTCGTGTACCTGTACCTCGGCGACAAGCTGATCCTGCCGGCCGAAGGGCACTACAACCTGATGGACAACGTGGCCAGCGCCGGCGTGACCTACGGCACCTGGTCGTACACGTCGGTCGCGAACGTCGCCGGCTGCGAGAAGTGCCATCCGGCGCCGTACGCGAAGCACGGCTACCGCCAGGCGACCGTCAACGGCCTCCAGGACATGGTGGCCTGCAAGGCCTGCCACACCGACCAGCGCGAGGGCACGGACTTCGTGTTCCAGATCCTCGGCGACGACCCGGCCGCGGCCGCCGCGCTGACGACGGACGCCTCGGGTGAGACGATCTACAGCGCCGACCAGATGACGAAGTACGCCTACACCGCGACCATCGTGAACGACACGCACATGTCGCACGCGATGGAGTTCCCGTACCCGCAGTCGATGGCGAACTGCGTGACCTGCCACGAGGGCAAGCTCGAGCTGATCCTCACCGACGCGAACTTCACGGTGAAGACCTGCAAGAGCTGCCACCCGGTCACCGGCACGGGCGCGAACGCCCCGGCGCTGAAGGACGTCGTCAGCGTGATGCCGTACCACCCGACGGACTTCTACGCGACGCAGGTCGCCTGCAACGACTGCCACAAGGCCGGCGGCATGGGCCCGGTGTTCAGCCGGATCCACACCGGCTACAACAAGGCGATCTACAAGGACGCGGCCACGAAGTACGCGACCGCCATCACCTCGGCGGTGTCCTCGGCGACGTTCGACAGCGCCACGAACAAGCTGACGGTGAAGTTCACGGTGACCGGCGCCGACGCCGACGCGCTCGTGAAGCCCACCGTGGTCGCCGGCCTGTACGGCTACGGCACGAAGGACATGTACGTCAGCGGCCACAACGGCCAGGCCGACGGCACCCGCAACCTCGAGTGGTCCGAGGGCGCGGTCCAGCGCGGCGACCCGACCAAGTCGGCCAACAGCAACCGCCTCACGGTCACCCCGGCCACCGCGGCCGCGGGCCAGGCCGAGTGGACGGCCGTCGCCGACCTGACGCTGTGGGCGAACCTGATCGCCGACGGCACGGTGCAGAAGGTGGAGATCGCCTTCCTGCCGGTCCTCGGCCTGGACCAGGGCGCGGCCGTCAGCGCCACCAACGCGGCCATCGCGGTCGCCGGCAAGAGCGTGACGTTCGACCTCGCCGCCAACGCGATCGTCCCTGACGCCGACGCGTACGGCAAGGCCATCGTGAGCACGTCGAAGTGCAACGCGTGCCACGAGTCGCTCGGCACCACGTTCCACAGCCCGTCGTACGGCAGCGCCGGCGTCGTCGCCTGCCGCATCTGCCACACGCCGCGCGACGGCGGCTCGCACCTCGAGATGCAGTCGCGGTCGATCGACTCCTACGTCCACGCCATCCACTCGTTCCAGGTGTTCGACGTGGCCGGGATCGACTTCGCGAATCCGGTCGAGAAGATGGAGTACGAGCACCACATCGGCTCCGCCTACCCGAACTTCACGATCCTGAACTGCAAGTCCTGCCACGAGGACGGCACGTTCGAGGTCCCGGATCAGACGAAGTCGCTGCCCGGCGTGTTCTCGAAGGCCGCGGCCAACACGAGCTGGGATCGCACCATCGGCGCCGTGCCGATGTACGTCTCCGGCCCGGCCAGCCGTGCCTGCGGCTCGTGCCACCGGTCGCAGGACATCAACGCGGACGCCGCGGGTGACCTCGCGTCGTTCAACCAGCACGCGGCCACGTTCGGCTTCCTGCTGGAGACCTCGTCGGCCACCGCCGGTGCCGACTACGAGGCCGCCATCGCGAAGATCTTCTCGATCTTCAACTAGCGGCGAAGGCGGGGCGGGCTCCGGCCCGCCCCGCTCACGCGACACCCCGTAGCACGCGAGGCGAGCCGGCACCCCCGGCTCGCCTCGCTCGTTCCGGGGCCGCCTGCGGCGCCGGGCGCTAGCCGCCGTGGAACGGCCGGCCCGCCCGGCCCAGCTCGGCGAGCAGCGGCGCCGGCTCGAAGCGCTCGCCGTGCCGCGCGCGGAGCCGCTCCAGCCGGTCGAGCAGCGCCTTCGTGCCCACCGCGTCGGCCCAGCGGAACGGCCCGCCGCGGAACGGCGGGAAGCCGAGGCCGAACACCGCGCCGACGTCGCCGTCGCGCGCCGAGCGCAGGATGCCCTCGCCCAGGCAGCGGATCGCCTCGTTGACGAGCTGGAGCACCAGCCGCTCCTGGATCTCGTCGGCGGCGACGCGCCTGCGGCGGCGGCCGCCGGGCAGCAGGTCGTAGACGGTCTCGTCCACGCGCTTCTCCTTGCCGCCGTAGGTGTAGAAGCCCTTCCCGTTCTTGCGGCCCAGGCGCCCGGCCTTCACCACGTCGTGCAGCGCCGCGGGCGGCGCCATGCGCGCCCCGAACGCCTCCTGCAGGATCTTCCCGACCTTGTCGCCGACGTCGATGCCGACCTCGTCGAGCAGCGTGATGGGGCCCACCGGGAACCCGAACGCCACCAGCGCGTGGTCCAGGTCCTCGACCGCCGCGCCGTCCACCAGCAGGTGCGCGGCCTCGTTCATGTACGGCGCGAGGATGCGGCTCGTGTAGAAGCCGGGCCCGTCGCGCACCACGATCACCGTCTTGCCCTGCTTCTTGCCGAGCGCCACCGCGGTGGCGGTCGCCTCCGGCGCCGTGCGCGGCGTGACGATCACCTCGAGCAGCGGCATCTTGTGGACCGGCGAGAAGTAGTGCATCCCGAGCACGGTCTCGGGGTGGCGCGACGCCTCGGCGATCCGGCCGATGGGGATGGACGAGGTGTTGGACGCGAAGATGCCGGTCGGGTTCACCGCCTCGAACGCGCGCACCATCTCCTGCTTCAGGGACAGGTCCTCGAACACCGCCTCCACGAGCACGTCCACCCGCTCCAGGCCGGACCAGGCGGTGGTGGTGGTGAGCAGGCGCAGCTTCTCGGCGCGCTCCAGCCGGTCGATGGACCGGCGCTTCACCCGCTCGTCGAGGACGCCGCGCACCGCCGCCACCCCGCGCGCCGCCGCCGCGTCGTCCCGCTCGCGCAGGCGCACCGGCAGGCCGGCGTTCACGGTCACGTAGGCGATCCCGCCGCCCATCAGGCCGCCGCCGAGCACGCCCACCGCGGAGACCGGGCGCGCCTTCACGGCGGGATCGTCCACCCCGTTGTCCTTCTTGAGCGCGGTGGTGGCGAAGAAGATCTCCATGAGCCGGTGCGCCTCCGGCGTCATGGCGAGCTTCCCGAACAGCTCCGCCTCCTTCTCCAGCCCCTTCTCGAACCCCTTCGCGTACCCGTGCTCGATGGCCTCGAGGGCGCGCAGCGGCGCCGGGTAGTGCCCCTTCGTCTTCGCGAGCGTGAGCTTCCGCGCCTGCCGGAACAGGACCTCGCGGCCGAGGAAGTTCTCCTCCAGGGCGGCGCGGGTGACCCGGGCCACCGCCCCGGCGGCCCGCCGCGGCGCGCGGCGCAGCTTGCCCGAGGCGAGCGCGGCGGCGCGCTCCTGCGCCACCTGCCGCAGCAGCGGCGGCGGGACCGCCTCGTCCACCAGGCCGAGCTTCAGCGCCTTCCTCGCCTTCACGGTCTTGCCCGCGAGGATGAGGTCGAGCGCCGGCTGGATGCCGATGAGCCGCGGGAGCCGCTGCGTCCCGCCGCCGCCCGGGATGAGGCCGAGCTGCACCTCGACCAGGCCGAGCGAGGTCTTCGGGTGGTCGGTGGCGATCCGGTAGTGGCAGGCGAGCGCCCACTCCAGCCCGCCGCCCAGGCAGGCGCCGTGGATGGCGGCCACCACCGGCTTCCGGCAGCGCTCCACCCGGTCGAACAGCGACTGGCCGTCGCGCGACAGCCGCTCCGCCTCGGCGGCGTCCTTCGCGTCCTGCATCAGCTCGACCTTCGCGCCGGCCACCCACACGTCGGGCTTGCCGCTCGCGACCACGACGGCCTTCACCGCCTCGTCCTTCTCCAGCCGGTCGAGGTGGGCCGCGAACTCCCGCATCGCCTCGGGGTGCACGGTGTTCACGCGCTCGCCCGGCTCGTCGAGCACCAGCGTCGCCACGCCGCCGGCGACCTCCACGCGGAAGTACCTCGACGCGCCCTGGCCCGCCGTCATCGCCTCAGCCGACATCATGCGTCCTCCGTGCACGCCGGCGCGCCGCCGCGGGGCGGGCGCCGGGGGCGAGTCACTCCCGCTCGAGCACCACCGCCGCGCCCAGGCCGCCCGCCGCGCACACCGTGATGAGCGCGTGCTGCCCGCCGCGGCGCCCCAGCTCGCGGAGCGTCTGCAGGATCATGCGCGCCCCGGTGGCGGCGAACGGGTGGCCGAGCGCGATCGAGCCGCCGTTCACGTTCAGCTTCGCGGGGTCCACCTCGCCGAGCGGCTCCGACCGGCCCAGCTCGCGCTCGGCGAAGTCCTTCGAGGCGAACGCCTGCAGGTTCGAGAGCACCTGCGCGGCGAAGGCCTCGTGCATGTCGACGAGGTCCATGTCGGCGAGCCGGAGCCCGGCCCGCTCCAGCGCCACCGGCGCGGCGTAGGCCGGCCCCTGCAGCAGCTGGTCGCGCGGGTCGAGCGCGGCGTAGGCGTAGGCCTTCAGGAAGCCGAGCGGCTTCATCCCGAGCGCCTTCGCCCGCTCCTCGCTCATGATCACGAGCGCCGCCGCGCCGTCGGTGAGCGGCGAGGCGTTGCCGGCGGTGATGGTCCCGTACTTCCGGTCGAACACCGGGCGGAGCTTCGCGAGCGCCTCGACGGTGGTGTCCTTGCGGACGATGTTGTCGCGGGCCGCCACGTGATCGTACCGCGGCGGCACCGGAACGTGCATGACCTCCTCGTCGAAGCGGCCCGCGTCCCAGGCCTCGGCGGCGCGGCGGTGGCTCTCGTACGCGAGCCGGTCCTGCGCCGCGCGCGAGATGCCGTTCACCTGCGCCATCCTCTCGGCGCTCTCGCCCATGGTGAGCCCGGTGGTGGGCTCCTTCAGCGCGGGCGGCGTGGGCGTGAAGTCCTTCGGGCGCAGGCCGGCGAGGATGCGGGCGCGCTCGGCGAGCGTGCGCGCGCGGCTCAGCTCCACCAGCGCCTGCGCCAGCGGGCGCGAGGCGAAGATGGGCGCGTCCGAGACCGACTCGGCGCCGCCGGCGATGGCGCAGTCGGAGTGGCCGAGCCGGATCTGGTCGGCGGCGTCGGTGGCCGCCTGGATCGAGGTCGCGCAGGCGCGCGCCACGGTGTGCGCCTGCACGCTCCGCGGCAGTTGGGTGCGCAGGACCATCTCCCGGCCGATGAGCGTGACCGTGGGCGAGGGGATGACCTGGCCGAAGATGACGGAGTCGAACGCCTCCGGCGGCAGCCCGCTCCGCACCACCAGCTCGTTCACCACCAGCGCGCCGAGGTCGGTGGCGGAGAGGTCCTTGAAGTCGGTGCCCGCCTTCACGAACGGCGTGCGAAGGCCGGCCACGACCGCGGCCCGCCGGCCGGGCGGAGGAGAACCGTTCATGCCCATGAGCGCAGCTCCGGTTGACTCGGGAATCGGTCGGTTGCCTGGCCAGATTTAGTGAGCATGGCGCGAAGCGTCAACCAAGGACCGCTGCTCCCCCCCGGGGATTCGGGGTGCGGGGATGGAGCCGGCAGGCGCCCTTGCGCACGTCAGGGGGGCCGGGCACGATTGATCCATGAGGCGTTCCCGCCAGCTGAAGCCACTTTCGAGCGAGCACCACCAGGCGATGCTGGTCGCGTTCCAGCTCAAGATGGGGCTGGCCGGCCACCCGGAGAGCGCGGGCGCCCCGAAGGACCTGCCGGGGCTGCTCGCCCTGGCGCGGCGCTTCGACGAGCAGGTCTTCCGGACCCACAGCCGTACCGAGGAGGACGTGCTCGGGCGGCACCTCACCGGCGCCGACCTCCACCGGCTGGGCTCGGAGCACGCCGAGCTGACGCGCCTGCTCGAGAGCGCGCGCACGGCGCGCCCCCAGGAGCTGCGCGCCGCGCTCACCGCGTTCGCCGAGCTGCTGGAGCGGCACGTGCGCTGGGAGGAGCGCGAGGTCTTCCCCTACGCGGAGGACCACGTGGACGAGGCGACGCTCGCCACCATCGGGGGCGAGCTGGAGCTCCGGCTGGTCCTGGCGCGCACCGAGGCCCGCGGCGCCCAGCGCCGCTGAGACCCCCGGCGCGGCCGCTACTCCGCCTCGGCCGCGCCGCCGCTGCGCGCCACGTCCTCGCTCTTGATCTTGCCGGGATCCATCCCCTGGGTCCGCTTCGTCATCTGCGCGAACAGCTCGTCGAACGGCGGCGCCGCGCCCTTCATGAACCGGAGCGGGTTCACCCGGGCCACCACGAAGTTCTTGAGGTAGGGCGAGTCGAACCCGCGCGCCTTCAGCCGCGCCACCGCCTCGCCCACCGCGTCGTCGAACGCGAGCAGCACCGCGGCGCGCCGCTCGCGCTCGGCCAGCGCCCGGGAGAGCTTCTCGTCCGAGAGCGCGTCGACCTTCCGCAGGATGGGCGCGTAGGCGCCGCCGGAGAGGCGCGGCCGCTGCTCGTACGCGAAGCCGAGCGTGACGAGCGCTGGCTCCTCGAACTCGAGCGCCATCTCGCTCTCCCTGGGATCGAGCGCGCCGGCGAGGTCGCGGTACATGCGCACCACCTCGAGCGCCTTCTCGCGGAGGTTGTGCGCCTTCTCGATGTTGAGCGCGAGGATCTGGTACGCGACCTCGCGCTCCGGCACGAGCAGCGCCAGCACCGTCCGCGCCCCGAGCTCCTTCAGCGCGGTGAGCCGGTGGCCGCCGTTCGGCGTGAGGTACCGCTCGCCCTCGCGCACCGCGACGATGGGGTCGAGGTACCGGCGGGTCTTGTCCATGGCGAGCGTGAGCTTGCGCACGTGCGCGTCGGAGACGTCGCGCTGGAACGCGGTGCGCTCCACCTTCTCGACCGGCAGCGCCACGAACAGGAGCGGGTGGCCGCCCAGCGGCTCGCGGTAGGCCGCCAGCACCGCCCCGCCGTCCGCCTCGACCGCCTGGGCCAGCGCCTCGAGCTCCGGCGGCCGCTCCGCGAGCGCCACCTGCTGGGCGCCGAGCTCGGTCGGCTTCAGCGTCACCCCCTTGCGGGCGCGGGGACGGCCGGTCTTGGTGACCGGGCGCTTCTTCTTCGTGGCGGCCATGAACCCATGGTAACCGGCCGCGCGACACGGGGGTTGCTCCCGGGAGGTCCGGGCCGCAATATCTCGCCCCCGTGATCCAGGTCCGCGCCCTCGCCAAGCACTACCGCGTCGCCCGGCGCCCCCCCGGCCTCGCCGCCGCGGTGCGCGCGCTGTTCCACCGCACCTACGAGACGGTGCGCGCGGTGGACGGCATCGACTTCTCCGTCGGTGAAGGCGAGCGCGTCGGCTTCCTGGGGCCGAACGGGGCGGGCAAGACCACCACCCTGAAGATGCTCTCCGGGCTGCTGCACCCCACCGCGGGCGACGTCACGGTGGCCGGGCACGTGCCGCGCCGCCGCGAGCCGGCGTTCCTGAAGGCCATCACGCTGGTGATGGGCCAGAAGCAGCAGCTGATCTGGGACCTGCCGCCCGCCGAGACGTTCGAGCTGAACCGCGCCGTCTACGACATCCCGCGCGACCGGTTCCAGGAGACGGTGGCGGAGCTGACCGAGCTGCTCGAGCTCGGGCCGCTGGTGCAGAAGCCCACCCGCCAGCTCTCGCTGGGCGAGCGGATGAAGTGCGAGCTGGCCGCGGCGCTCCTGCACCGGCCGCGCGTGCTGTTCCTGGACGAGCCGACCATCGGGCTCGACGTCTCCATGCAGGCCACCGTGCGCCAGTTCGTGAAGGCGTACAACGAGCGCTACGGCGCCTCGGTGATCCTGACCAGCCACTACATGGAGGACGTGCTGCAGCTCTGCCCGCGGGTGGTGGTCATCGACCACGGTCGGATCATCTACGACGGCGACCTGCGCGCGCTCGCGCACCGGATGCGCCCGGACAAGCGGATCGTACTGCGGCTCGCGACCGGCAACGGCGCGGGGCCGTCGGGCGGGGACCTGGCCCGCTTCGGCCAGGTGGTGTCGGCCGAGCCCGGGAGCGCCACGCTGCAGGTGGCGGCCGAGGAGGTCTCGGCGGTGGTGGCGCGCCTGCTCGCGGCCATGCCGGTGACCGATCTCACGGTGGAGGACCCGCCGCTCGAGGAGGTCTTCTCCGAGCTGTTCCGCGCCTCGCGCCGCGCGGCGGAGCCGGCGAAGTAGCGGGCGCGTCAGCGCTCGCCGCGCGGCGGCGGCACCGGCCGCCCCGCCGGCGCGAGCACCTTCACCGTGGAGGCCTCGCCCAGGGCCAGCCCGTCCCCGCGCGGCTCGGCCCCGGTCACCTCCACCACGTCGCCGCGCAGGAGCCGCTCGAAGGCGCGGTTCTCCGGGCGTACGTGCTTCTCCTGGAGGCTGAGGCCCATCCGGCCCTCGGGGCCGCAGCCCATGTAGCGCAGGCGGCCCTTCGACGGCAGCGGCTCGGAGACGATGCGGAACACCTTGCCGGCCGGCGGCGCCTGCCAGGCCTCGCCCGGCGGCGCGACCACGAGGTAGCTCATCTTCACCGCCTCCCGCCGCAGCCCGGCCGCCTTCGCGATCTGCGCCACCAGCGGCGGCGGATCCACCGGTCGCTCGGCGTGGCACCAGTCGGTCTCGCGCAGCAGCGCCGGGCACGGGCCGCGGAACAGGCACGGGGCGCGCACGGCGGCGCCGCGCTCGACCAGGAGGTCGCGCACGCGCAGCAGCGCCCTCGAGGTGTCGCGGAGCGCCGGCTCGATCACCAGGAGCGAGCCGCCCGGCGCCACCAGGGCGAGCGCCTCCTCGAGCAGCCCGGCGCGGCGCCGGTCCTCGTCCTGGCCCTTCCACAGCTCGTTCAGCACGTGGCCCATCGAGACGAGGTCGAAGCGCCGGCCGCCGGCGAGCGCGGCCAGGCCGGCCCGGGCCGGGTTCCACTCGCGGGTGGCGAGCGGCTCGCCGGCGTGGCGGGCCAGCTCGCGCGCGGCGGCGAGCGCGCGGGCGGAGCGGTCCGCGGCGGTCACCTCGGCGGCGCCGGCGTCGAGCGCGGCGAACGCCATGGGGCCGGGCCCGCTGCCCAGGTCGAGCACGGCGCGCGGGCGGCGCGGCAGCTCGGAGAGGACGCCGCGCGCCTGGAGGTACGAGACCGGCCAGTAGAAGAGCAGGTAGGCGCCGAGGAGCCGCTCCTCGTCCATGTAGCGCGCGCCGGCCAGCTCGCGGTCGCGGGTGAGGCCGCGCGAGAGCCGGGCCACCGCCGCCCCGACCTCGCGCAGCTCCTCGGGGAGGAGCGCGTCGGGCGGGGGGCGGGGGCCGCGGCGCGGGGGACCCTTGCGCGCGGCGCGCCAGGTGGCGAGCAGGCGGGGGACCCAGCGCGCCAGGTCGTCGGCGGGCGTGTTCGGCACGCCCGTGGTTCTAGTCCAACCCGCGCGCCGGCGGAACAGCGAGCGCGCGGCCGCCGGGCGTGGGCTGGCCATCGGCGAGCAGCGCGAGCCCGCCGGGGCGCCGCCGCATGCGGCGAAGCCGCTCGCGGCGGCGCATGGGACCCGGCGAGCACGAGGGCGGCCCCGACGAGCTTCGCTCGGCCGGGAGAGGGCGCGCAGCCCTCGTCACGAGAGGTCGAACACCAGCAGCTCGGCCGTGCCCTCCCCCGCCCCGGCGAGCGCGACCTCGGCCTCGCCGGAGAGCGCCGCGCCGTCGCCGGCGCGGAGCCGCTCGCCGTTCACCGTGGCCTCGCCGCGCGCCACCTGCACCCAGGCGTGCCGGCCCGCCGCGAGCGGGAGCGCGGCGCGCTCGCCGACCGCGAGCAGCGTCGCGTACACGCGCGCGTCCGCGTGGAGGGTGGTCGCGCCCTCGGCGCCGTCGGGCGCGGCGATCAGGCGCAGCCTGCCGCGCCGCTCGGCCTCCGGGACCTCCCGCTGCTCGTAGGAGGGCTTCACGCCCTGCCGGTCGGGGAGGATCCAGATCTGGAGGAAGTGGACCTCCTCCCGGTCCGACCCGTTGAACTCCGAGTGCATGACGCCGGTGCCCGCGCTCATGCGCTGCACCTCGCCCGGCCGCAGGCGCCCGCCGCCGCCGGTCGAGTCGCGGTGCGCGAGCGTGCCGCCGAGGACGTACGTGAGGATCTCCATGTCGCGGTGGCCGTGCGTGCCGAAGCCCTCGCCCGGCTTCACGCGGTCCTCGTTGACGACGCGCAGGGCGCGGAAGCCCATGTGCGCCTCGTCGTGGTAGTCGGCGAACGAGAAGGTGTGGCGGGTGTCGAGCCAGCCGTGATCGACGTGGCCCCGGGCCTCGGACTTGCGGACGGTGATCATGCGAGGAACCTAAGGGCGGGATCCGCCCGGTCCAGCGCAGGCCATGCCGATGGCCCCGCCTATGGGCGAGGCACGGCGAGTCCGCCCCGTCACGCCGGCAGCGGGACCTCGAGGACCATGCCGTCGTGCGCCACGTCGAGCGGGCCCTGCCAGACCTCGCGCGCCTGCTCCACCAGCGGCTCCCAGGCGCGGTCGTAGCGGGTGGACAGGTGCGTGAGCACGAGCCGGACCACGCCGGCGTCGTGCGCCACCTGCGCCGCGCCGCGGGCGGTCGAGTGGAGCGTCTCCTCGGCGCGCTCCGCCTCGCCGTCGCCGAAGGTGCAGTCGTGCACCAGCACGTCCGCGCCGCGCGCCGCCTCCACCGTCGCCGCGCACGGGCGCGTGTCGCCGGTGATGACCAGCGCCCGGCCGCGCCGCGCCGGCTCGACCACCTCCTCCGGACGCACGGTGCGGCCGTCGGGCAGCGTCACCGGCTCGCCGCGCTGGAGCGCGCCGAACAGCGGGCCCTTCGGGATCCCGAGCGCCTCGGCCTTGTCCGGGTGGAAGCGGCCCGGCCGCGCGTCCTCGCGGAGCGCCCAGCCGAGCGACGGCGTCCGGTGCTCGGTGGGGAACGGGACCATGGCGCAGCCGTCGCGCCGCACCGCCTCGCCCGCGCGCACCTCGTGGATGCGCACCTCGTAGCTGAAGCGCTCCGCGCCGGTGAACAGCATGGTCTCGAGCAGGCGCTTCGCCGGGCGCGGGCCGTAGAGGTCGAGCGGCTCGGCGCGGTTCTGCATGGACAGCGTCCGCAGGAAGCCGATCGCGCCGAGGTAGTGATCGGCGTGGAAGTGCGTGAAGAAGATGGCCGCCACGTCGAACCCGGCGCCGAACTGGATGAGCTGGCGCTGGGTGCCCTCGCCGCAGTCCACCAGGAACAGCTCGCGCTCGCGCCGCACCGCGTGACCGGTGAGGTTGCGCCGGATGGTGGGCTGGGCGGCGGAGGTGCCGAGGAAGGTCAGGCGGAGCATGCCGGCCGGAATGTAGTCGAAGCGCGGGCCCGGCGGCACGCCGGATCGATGGGGCGCAGCCCTCGCTAGGAGGACGCCGAGGTGTACCGGGAGATGGACCGGAGCCAGACCGCGCGGGCGAGCCCCGCGAACGCCACCGCGCCGGCGGCGATGAGCAGCGCGCGGGGCGCGGCCAGCCGGCCCAGCAGCGCCTCGGCGGGGAAGGTGGTCATGACCGCGAGCGGCACGACGAACGTGAAGATCACCCGGAGCGCGCCGCGGAACACCGACGCCGGCCAGCGCGCGGCGTCGTAGATGGACACGAACAGGAACGAGAGGTTGTCCACCTTCACCACGAAGAACGCGGCGGCGACCACGATGATCCAGAGCGAGTACAGGATCACCGTGGCGGCGGCGAACAGCAGGCACGCCGCCAGGACGCCCCCCGGCGCCGGGGCCCGGCCCATGCGGTGGAACGCCACCGCGAAGATGACGAGCCCGCCCAGCACGTCGATGATCCGCCACGGCTCGAACTTGGCGGTGGACACGAGGAACTGCGCGTCGGCGGGCTTCAGCAGCACGAAGTCGAGCGTGCCCTTGCGGATGTGCTCGACCACGGTGGTGAGCGACGGGTTCACCGCGCCCTCCAGCACGCCCTTCATGAGCGTGAACCAGCCCATCACCACCAGCGCCTCGTCGAAGCTCCACCCGGCCACCGCGTCGCGGCTGCCGTAGACCACCAGCAGCGGCACGAGCGACCACCCGGTCCAGAACAGCGCCAGCGCGCCCTCCACCAGGAACTCGACGCGGTACTGCATGGCCACCGCGGCCGAGGCGCGGAACTGCACGGCGAGCAGGCGGAGGTAGCGTCTCACCTACCCTCCGAACGCCGCGAAGCGGCGCAGCCCGAGCGCCCAGGCGCCCCGCGCGCCCAGCGCCAGCGCGCCCACGAACGTCCACTGGATGGCGAGCTCGGCGAGCGCGGCCGAGCGAGGGGTCATCCCGATGATCATCTCCACCGGGAACGCCAGCATGTACCGGAACGGCAGGAAGCGCGCCGCGGTCGCCACCCAGTGCGGGAACAGCTCGAGCGGCACGAGGTACCCGGAGAACACGCCGAACAGGCCCAGCCAGATCTCGAACAGCGAGCCGGCCTGGTCGATCCAGAACGCCAGCGCGCCGATGATCGCCATGGCGAGGAACGTGATGAGCCAGGCGCCCAGCACCGTCACCGGGAACAGCGCCAGGAGCAGCGGGTCGCCGGTCAGCCGGTCGCGGCCGACCACCAGGAGCGCGCCGAGCGCGATGGGCAGCGACACCAGCAGGCGCACCGGGATGGCGGAGAGGTTCTCCGCGGCGTAGGCGAGCAGCGGGTGGACCGGCCGGAGCAGCCGGAACGCGAGCGTGCCCTGGCGGATCTCGTAGTTCAGCTCCCAGATCACCCAGGCGCCGGTGAGCAGGCGGACCACCAGCGTGGCGAGGTAGTAGGCGACGAAGTCGCGCTGGCCGAAGCGCCCCACCGGCGCGTCGCGGGCCACCGCCGTCCACAGCGCCAGCATGACGAGCGGCATGTTGGTGGAGAGCAGCCACACCACCATCTCGGCGCGGTACGCGACCGCCTCGGCGAAGCCGACCTTGAGGAGCGTGGGGATGGCGCGCAGGGTCCGGGGCACGGGCGGGCGGAAAGGTAGATCGTCGCGCGCGCGGGCGCCACGGAATGGCGCGGGGCGCTACCCGTACGACTCGCGCTTCACCCGGTCGCGCGGCACGCCGAGCTCGTCCAGCGCGGCGAGCGCGGCCTCCAGGAACCGGGGGGCGGGGGTCTCGCCGCGCTCCTTCGCGGCGGCGCGCTCGATGGGCCCGACCGCGGGGCCGCAGGCGTACCAGAGCGCGGCGCGCGGATCCGGGACGAGCTCGCGGAGGAGCTCCGCCGAGATGCGGCCGCGCCGCACGCCGGGCCCGTGGCGCTCCGGCTCCGGCTCGCGGGTGAGCGTGTGCACCACCCGCAGCCGGTCGGGGTGCTCGGCCTCGAGCTGGCGCAGGCCGTCGCGGTAGATGACGTCGTCCCAGGTCCGGTTCGAGTAGACGAACGTGTGGCGCAGGCGCGGGTGCTCGCGGAGCGCGTGCTTCAGGATCGACCAGTTCGGCACCGAGCCGGAGCCGGCCACCACGTGCACGAGGTGGTCGGTCTTCTCCTCCACGCGCGGAGGCAGCACGTAGGGCCCGGTGAAGCCGGTGATGACGAAGCGGCTGCCGCGCGGCGTGCGCCGCACCAGCATCGGCGAGAGGAGCGGCGGGTACCGCGTGCGCCCGCTCTGGTACGTCTCCTCCTTCACCGTGATGGCGAGGTAGCGCTCGTGCGGCGCGGACGCCAGCGAGTAGGCGCGCGGCGCCTCGCGCTTCCCCTTGAGGTCCTCGAGGTAGGCCACCCATCGCTCGAGCGCCGGGAACTGGCGCGGGTCGATGGTCAGGAAGTGGCCGGCCAGGTAGTCGAGCCGATCGTTGCCGGTGAAGAGCACGAGCGTGGTGGTGTCCGGCGTCTCCTGGATGACGTCGGCGACCATCACCTCGAGGTCCTTGATGCGCCGCCGCGGGACCTCGGCGCGGACCGGCTCGCCCTCCGGCGGGACGGCGGTGCGGATGGCGCGGGTCTCGAGGGCAGGCTCGCTCATCGAAAGGACATAGGCGGGGCTGCGGCGGCCCGCCATGCCGCGATCGAGTCTGCCGGCGACGGAGGGAGGCGAGCCGGGCTCAGAGCGCGTGAATCCATCCCCGGACCGAGCCAGGCGGTCGAGCCGCGAGCAGCGCGAGGCGCGACGACCGAGCATGCCCGTCGGCATGTGAGGGAGGAGCAACGACGCGATGCGACGCGGATCGGCCGCCGCGGCGACGGGAGGGGATGGGTTCACGTGCTCTCAGGCCTCGAGCCAGGCGGCGAACGCGTCGAAGGCGTGCGGCCGACCGAGGAAGTCCTTCACCAGCTCCGCCGCGGGCTTGGAGCCGCCCGGCTCCAGCACGGCCCGGCGGTAGCGGCGGGCGGGGGCGGGATCGAGCAGCCCGGCCTCGCGGAACGGGCCGAACAGGTCCTTCGCGATCACGAGCGACCACATGTACGTATAGTAAATGGCGCTGTACCCGTCGAGGTGCCCGAAGGACTCCTGGAAGTAGGTCCCCGGCACGTGGCGGAACGGCGTGTAGCGCTCCTGCAGCTCGGCGACGAGCGCGGTGGTGTCGAGCGCGCCGGGATCGCGCCGGTGCAGCTCGAGGCTGGTCGCGGCGTAGAACATCTGCTGCCGCACCATCAGGCCCTTGCCGTACTCGTCGGCCGCCTTCATCCGCGCCACGAGCTCGGCGGGGATGGGCTCGCCGGTGTCGACGTGGCGCGCGAAGGTGGCGAGGACCTCCGGGTCCCACACCCACTCCTCCAGCATCTGCGAGGGCGCCTCCACGAAGTCCCACTCGGTCGCGACGCCGGACTGGCCCGCCCAGCGCGTGTGCCCGCCGAGCACGTGGTGCAGCAGGTGGCCGAACTCGTGGAAGAACGTGCGGACGTCGCCGTGCTCCATGAGCGCCGGCGCGCCCGGGGCCGGGCGCGGGAAGTTGCACACCAGCACGCCCTCCGGCAGCCGCCGGCCGGCCTGGCCCGACGCGAGCGTGAACTGGGCGTAGTGCTTGTACTTGCCGTCGCGCGGGTGCATGTCGAGGTACACGCGGCCGAGCAGCGCGCCGTCCTCGATCACGTCCCAGGCCTCGACCTCCGGGTGCCACACCGGCGCGTCCGGCGCGCGGCGGTAGGCGATGCCGAAGATCCGCCCGGTGACGTCCAGCACCCCCTGCTTCACGCGCTGGTACTCGAAGTACGGCCGCACCGACTGCGAGTCGAAGCCGTAGCGCTCCGCCTTCACCCGCTCCTGGAGCCAGGCCGAGTCCCAGGGCTCGACGCGGTCGGCGTCGGGGCGCTCCTCGCGCTTGCGCTCGAGGAGCTGGGCGTGGTCCCGCCGCATGCGCGCCTCGGCGGCGCGCGCGATCCGCTCGATGAAGTCGGCCGCGGCGCCGTCGCTCCCGATCATCTTGTCCTCGGTGACGTAGGCGGCCCAGCTCGGGTACCCGAGCAGCCGCGCCAGGTCGGCGCGCCGCGCCAGCATGCGCGAGAGGACCTCGAGGTTGCGCGGGTGGCCGCGCAGCCGGTAGAGCCGCCAGAGCGCCTCGCGCGCCGCCGCGCTCCGCGCGTACGTCAGGAACGGCACGTAGTCGGTGTTGTCGGTGGTGAGCGTCACCCGGCCGTCCGGCCCGGGCGCGTGCGCGCGGCGCCAGTCCTCGGGGAGCCCGTCCAGCGCGGCCGGCTCGACCTCCAGCCGGCGCACGTCGTCCTTGATGTTGCGCCCGAACTCCTGCCCCACCCGCACCAGCTCCTCGCGGAGCGCCTTCACGCGCGCGCGGGTGGCGTCGTCGCGGTCCACGCCGGCCCGGCGGAAGTCGCGCAGGCTCTTCTCCACGAGGTGGCGGGTGGGGGCGTCGAGGCCCGAGGGGTCGAGCCCCGCGAGCGCGTCGTACAGGCCGCGGTCGAGCGACAGCTCGGTGGAGAGCGCGTCCACCTCGCGCTCCGCGGCCTCGGCCGCGTCGCGCAGCGCCGGATCCGGGTGGACGTTGCGCGCCAGGCTCGCGCGCGAGGCGGCCTCGGAGAGCGCCGCGAACGCCGCGTCGAACGCCTCCAGCGTGGCCAGGCCGCCCGCCGGCCCGAGCGCGCGGGCCCGGGCGGCCTCGGCGCGGGCGCGGTCCATGTCGCGGCGGCAACCCTCCGTGAAGGCGGGCGGCGTGCCGGTCAGCTCGCGGGAGGCCTCGGGGCGCAGGGGCTCGGACATGGCCTCATGTGTACTTCGCCCCGGGCCGATCCGCACGGGGCCGGTGCGGGACCGCACCCGCGGTGCGCGCGGGGCCACGGCGGCGCGGTCCCCGTGCGCGCCCGGCGCCGGTCACAGCTCGGGCTTGGTCTCGCGCATCATGAGCGCCGTCACCGCCTCGCGCGGCGCGAGCCCCTCGTACAGCACCCGGTAGATCGCCTCGGTGATGGGCATCTCCACGCCCAGCCGCTTCGCCAGCTCCCGCGCGCTGCGCGCGTTGCGCACGCCCTCCGCCACCTGCCCGAGCTCGCGCTGGATCGCGTCGGCGGTCTTGCCCGCCGCGAGCCCGCGCCCGACGGTGCGGTTGCGCGACAGGTCCGACGAGCAGGTCAGCACCAGGTCGCCCAGGCCGGCCAGGCCGGACAGCGTGAGCGGGTTCGCGCCCTTGCGCACCGCGAGCCGCGTGATCTCGGCGAGCCCGCGGGTGACGAGCGCCGCCATGGCGTTCGCGCCGAAGCCCATGCCGTCGGAGATGCCGGCCGCGATGGCGACCACGTTCTTCACGCAGCCGCCGATCTCGCAGCCCACCACGTCACCGGAGGTGTACGGGCGGAAGGTCTTGGTGTGGAAGGCGTCCTGCACCTGCTTCGCGATCCGCTCCCAGCGCGCGGCCACCGTGACCGCGGTGGGCAGGCCCTTCGCGACCTCCTTCGCGAAGGACGGGCCGGAGAGGACCGCCAGGTAGGGATGGAGCGGGACCGGCAGCACGTCCTCGATGACCTCGGTCATGGTCATGAGCGTGTCGAGCTCGATGCCCTTCGCGACGCAGACGATGGGCGTCCCGGCGTGCACGTGGCGCTTCGCCTCGATCACCACCGGGCGGACGGCGTGCGAGGGCACGGCGAGGACCACCAGCTCTGCGCCCTCCAGCGCCTTCGCGACCTCGCCGCTGGCGTGCAGCGTCGGCGGGAGCTGCAGGCCGGGCAGGTAGCGCTCGTTGCGGTGGTTGCGCGCGATGTCGTCGAGGACGGCGGCGTCCTTGTCCCACGAGGTGACGGTGTAGCCCTTGCCGGCGAGGAGCGAGGCGAGCGCGGTTCCCCAGGAACCGGCGCCCAGGACGGTGGCGCGCATGATGGGTTCTCCTTTGTGGCCATCCTAGCCAGGAGCGGTCCGCGAAACGGTCTTGATTCTGCGGGGCGGGCCGTGATGGGGCGGAACGCCGGGGCGTCCCCGGCGATGCGCGGTGCGTCAACCGGCCGCGGCGGCGACCGCGGCGAGGACCAGCACCACGCCCAGGGCGACCGCCGTAGGGCGCCAGGGCTGCAGCCGCCACGCGAACGGGCGCTCGTGCTTGCGGTGGAAGCGGGGCAGCGAGACGTACTCGCGCCAGCCCTCCTCGCGCCGGCGGCGCGCGCCGTCCCGGTCCCCGAGCTTGTCGAGCGCGCGCGCCAGCCAGAGCCGCCCCTCCACCGAGCCGGGCCGCTCCACCAGGAGCCGCTCCAGCGCCTCGCGGGCGCCGGCGGCATCGCCGCGGCCGAGGCGCTGCCGCCCGAGCTCGAGGTCGATCTCCCCGGCCCGGAAGTCGGGATCCGCGGCGCGGGCCACGGCCAGCGCGCGCTCCGCCGGGTCGGACTGGCCGCTCCGGCCGAGCGCCGCGCCCATCAGGAACGCGGTGTGCGCGTCCTCGTCCCCCGCCTCCACGTTGGGCCGGAGCACCTGGGCGGCGCGGGCCGGGCGGCGCCCGGCCAGCAGGAGATCGGCGAGCTCGAGCCGCGCGCGGCGGTCGTGCGGGTTCACCTCCAGCGCGCGGGCGAGCTGGAGCCGGCGGCGCCAGCGGGCGACGCCACGGAGCGGATCGGGCAGGACGCCGACCGTCATCCGATCGGTCGCCCACCAGACGGCGAGCAGGAGCGCGAGGGCGCCGAGCGGGCTGCCGGTCAGCTGGACCAGCAGGTAGAACAGGAGGAGCTTGGACATGGGGCGGCGGGAGCCTACCCGCCGGCGCCCCCGGATGCGAGCGCCGGCGGTCCCGCGCTCAGGGCTGCGCGGCCATGACCTGGAGGTCCTGGCCGTACTCCGGGCGATACGGTCCGGCGGGGAAGCCGGGGCCGGGCCACGCGAACGCCTGCGCGTTCGCCTGCCGTGCCAGCGGCATGTAGTTCGGCGAGGCCTTCGTCACGGCGGCGTTCACCAGCGCGCCGATGAGGCCGCCCCCGGAGTTGCTGGGCTGGTAGCTCATGGACCGGCGCTCGGTCCAGAGCGTCTGGCCGGTCTTGCCGTCCTTCAGCACGTACTCGAACTCGACGTTCACCTGCGTGGTGACGACCATGTACTTCGCCTCCCACTTCTCGATGGAGGCGAGGAGCACCGCGTCGGCCCCGAACAGCGAGCAGAGGCGCACCGGGTCGGCGCCGTGCACCAGCGAGGCGTCGGCGAGGCCGTCGTCCTCGAGCACGCGCTTCACCAGGTTCACCGGGAACACGTAGTAGCCGCGCTCCGCCACCGGCACCGGCAGCGTGGAGAGGAAGTACTCCGGCGCGTCGATCTCGACGCTCTTGTTCACCACCGGCACCACCAGGATGGCGCGCGGGCGGGCGGTGTTGAACGCGCCGTAGTCCTTCTTGACCTGGGCGGTGCCGCAGGCGGAGAGCAGCGCGACGAGCGCCGCGAGCGATGCGATGCGTCCCGCGAGCGATGCGAGCCGTTCCATGTTCACCTCCGCTCCAGCGCGCCGGCCGGGCCGTGCGTGGCGGCGGCCTTGGCCGGCGCCTTCGCGGGCGCCTTGGTGGCCTTCGGCGGGGCGCTGGCGGGCTTCGCCGGCGCGGGCGGCACCGGCTCCTTGCCCCCGCGCCGGTCGGCGAGGCCGATCATCTTCTGCATGAGCACGCCGGACTCGGGCCACCTCTCGCGCTCCAGCTTGAAGTAGCGCGAGGCGTCCTCGTACCTGGCCTCCTCGTAGAGCGCGTAGCCGTACTCGGCGTAGCAGCCCGGCGGGACCTTCTCCCCGGCCTGGTCCGCCTCGTCGATGACGACGCGCAGGCGCTCGACGAACGCCTCGCGGTCCTGCGGGTTCTTGTAGTGGGCGTACAGCGCGTCGTCGTACGCGCCCCAGCGGTAGAGCGTGCGCCCCGCGCACCCCTGGAGCAGGGCCGCGGTCGCGGCGAGGACGAGGACCGCGCGGAGGGACGCGCGCATCAGTGCACCCTCACCGTCTTCAGCTCGCTCTCCACGAACACCGTCTGGCGGTACACCGCGGCGCCGGACGGGTCGCGGATCTCCACCTGGTGCGTGCCCGGCTCGACGCGCAGCACGGTGGGGTTGCCGTCGTACGCGCTCGCCTCGCCCACCGGCTGCCCGTCGACCACCAGCACGGCGCCGGCGGGCGCGCCCGCCACCGCCAGGCTGGGGCGGCTCTCGACCGTCTTCACGACCGTCTGCGGCATGGCGCAGCCCGCCACCAGCGCGGCGGCCGCCGCCGCGAAGACCACGTTCCGCATGGCGTACCTCACGGCGTGGCCTCGGCCACGAAGAGCTTGGGGAGGACGGCCTTCTCGATGGTGCCGGACGTCACCTCGCACACGGCGCCCTCGCTCGTCTCGCCGTCGCCGAACAGCGACAGCACCTTGATCGTCCCGACGCGCTTCGGCGGGAGCGCCACCTCGAACCCGGTCTGGCGGCTCTTCACCGTGTTGCCCGCCTCCATCACCGCGAGCACGTCGCCCTCGCGGACGCCCTGGTGGCGGCCGCCGGAGATGAACACCTGCCTGCCCTGCACCTCCAGGATGTCGGAGCGCCAGGGGCGGGCGGCGAGCGTGGAGACCAGGCGGTCGATCACGTCGGAGATCGCGGCCGCGATGGCGCGGTCGTTCAGGGTCGCGTCGTACTCGGCGCGGCTGCCGAAGCCGGCGATCTCGCCGGACTCGGTGCTCGCCTCGCCGGCGCCGAGCGCGGAGAAGTACGCGTGGCCGGTCTTCACGTCCACCAGGCGGATGTCCACCTTGGCGCGGGCGGTCTGGACCTTGGTGCTGCTGAGGAAGCCCTTCTTGCCCCCGACCGAGCGGCCGAACTCGGTCACCGAGCCGGAGATCACCGTGTCGGCGCCCACCAGGCCGGCGACGCCCCGGAGCGCCTGCTCGCGCTCGAGCTTCTGCAGATCGGGGCGCTCGAGCACCACGAAGTTGCCCGACATGACGAGGCGCGACGCCAGCATGTCGGAGGCCTGCTTGCCGATCCGATCGAGATCGGCGTCGTTCAGCAGCGAGCGGCCGTAGCTCGTCTCGTTCGTGAACCGCGCGATGGCGATCCGGGTCTTGTAGCGCTTGGCCGACGGCGCGGGCGCCTGCGCCTGCTGCTGGGCAGCGACCTGGGCGGCCTTGGGGACGGGGGACTCCACCTCCACCGGAGGCTGCGAGACGGTGGCGCACGCCTGGAGCGCCAGCGCCGCCACCGGCAGGGCGAACCGGATCCGCATCGGACTCTCCTCCGCACCGGGTGCGGGAAAGGGACGCGGCACGCTACCACGAGTGGTGTTCCCCACAGTGAACCAATCGACCGGCCCCCCGTCCACGGGACGCGTCGGTGGAGGCGCTGGGCGCAGGGACGGGCGCGGTGTGCGATGGCGGCGGACGCTCTCGCCCTCACCCCACCGCGGCCGCGACCGCCCGCTCGAACGGGCGCGGGGCCGCGGCCGCGAGGGCGATGACGCGCCGCCGCACGGCCGGGTGGCGCGCGAGCGCGAGCACGAGCCGGGTCCAGCGGGCGTACGGTCCGTAGCGGCGCCGCCACGCGGCCTCGTAGGCCCCGAGGTCGCGGGCGGTGGCGCCGCGGGCCAGCGCGCCCGGGAGCAGCGCGGCGAGGTCGAGGGCGCACCCGAAGGCGAGCGAGAGCCCTTCCCCGGTGACGGCGTCCAGGTAGCCGGCGGCGTCGCCGAGCAGCACGAGCCGGTCCGCCACGCGCGCCCGGGCGGCGCGCGCCAGGGGGCCGGCGCCGCGGGCCGGGCTCGCGAAGGCCGCCCCCTCGAGCCGCGCCGCGAGCGCCGGGAACCGCCCGAGCAGCGCCTCGAACGAGCGCGCCGCCCCGCGCTCGAACAGGAACGCGACCCCGACCTGCCGCGGGCCCACCGGCGTCACGTAGGCCTCCACCCCGTCCCCGAAGTGCACCTCGACGGCGTCGCCGGCGTCCGGGACGTCCACGTGGCGCCGGACCCCGAAGCGCTCCGGCGCGCGCACGGGCCGCTCCAGGCCGGCCCGCCGCCGCGTGGGGGAGCCGAGCCCGTCCGCGGCGACGAGCACCCGCCCTTCCGCCGCCGCGCCGCCCGCGACCGCGATCCGCACCCGGTCGGCGAGCACGCGGTGCTCCGTCACCTCGGCGCCTTCCTGGAGCTCCGCGCCGGCCTCCCGCGCCCGCGCGCGGAGCGCGGCCTCGAGCGCCAGCCGCCGCACCCCCAGCCCTCCCGGCCCGGGCAGCACCAGCCTGGCCGCGGCCCCCGACGCGTCCACCCAGCGCAGCTCGCGCAGGGGCCGCGCCTGCGCCGGCCCGAGGCGCGCGCGCAGCCCGAGGCGCTCGAGCGCGGCCACGCCGGCCGGGAGGATGCCCTCGCCGCACGCCTTGTCGACCGGTCCCCGCCGGCGCTCCAGCACGAGCACGTCGAGCCCGCGCGCGGCCGCGGCGGCGGCGAAGGCGAGCCCCGCCGGTCCGCCGCCCACCACCACGGCGTCGCGGAGCCGCACCACCGCTCAGCCCCCGCGGCGACGCGACCGCCCGAAGGCGAGCTGCGAGCGGGCGGCGGCGAGGGCGAGGCGGATCGCGCTCACCGGCTGCGGCGGCGTGAGCGTCCCCGCCTGGAACCGGCGCAGCGCCTCGGCGCGCCGCAGCTTGCCCGAGGACGTCCGCGGGAGCGTGCCGGGCGCGAGCAGCCGCACGGTGTGCGGCGCGATGCCGGTCGCCGCCAGCACCGCGCGCCGGACCCGCGCCTCCAGCTCGCCATCCGGGGTCTCCTCGTCTCGCGCGCGCTCCGCGAGCACGAGCAGCGCCTCGCCGGCGCCGCCCTCCGGCTCGAAGCCGAGCGCCACCGCGCAGCCCGGGCGCAGGCCGGGGAGCGCCGCGAGCGGCGCCTCGAACTCCTCCGGCGCGTGGTTCGCGCCGCGCACGATCACGAGGTCCCGGGCGCGGCCGTGGAGGTGGAGCGCGCCGTCCACCACGAAGCCGAGGTCGCCGGTGTCGAGCCATCCACCCCGGAGCGCGCGCGCGGTCGCCTCGGGGTCGCCCAGGTACTCGCGCATGAGCGCCGGGCCGCGCACGAACACGCGCCCGATCCGCCCCTCCCCCACCGGCGCCCCGGCCTCGGTGCGCAGCTCGACCTCGACGCCCGGGACCGGGGTCCCGACCGGCATCACCTCCCGCCCGCCGGGCGCGACCACGCCCTCCGACGCGAGCCGGGCCGCGTCGACGCCGAGCCCGCCGAGCGGTCCGCCGGGCCGCGCGAACGTCACCGCCAGCGCCGCCTCGCTGAGGCCGTACACGGGCACGAGCGCCCGCGGGTCGAGCCCGTGCGGCGCGAAGCGCTCGGCGAACCGGCGCAGCGCCACCGCCGAGACCGGCTCGGCGCCGTCGAGCAGCAGCCGCACCGGCGCGAGCGAGAGGCCGGCGAGGTCGGCGTCCTGCACCCGGTCGGCCGCGTACGCGTACGCGAAGCTGGGCGCGGCCGAGATGGTGCCGCGTCGCCGGGCCAGCGCGCGCAGCCAGAGCGCGGGGCGGGTGAGGAAGTGCTCGGGCGGGATGAGCACGAGCGGACCCGGGTAGCTCATCGCGGCGAGCAGGCAGCCGATGAGGCCCATGTCGTGGTAGAGCGGCAGCCACGACACGAGCACGTCGTCCGGGCCCGCCGAGGTCGCCGCGACCAGCGCGTCGGTCATGGCCGCGAGCGCGCGGTGGGTGAGCGCGACCGGCTTCGGGTCCACCGTCGTCCCGGAGGAGAACTGCACCAGGCCGAGCGCGTCCGGCTCCGGCTCGCGCGCGATGCGGGCGGGCAGCGCCGAGAGCGCCGACACGTCCACGCACCCGAGCTCCGGCCCGCCCCGCTCGACGGCGCCGCCGAGCAGCCGCCGCGTGCCGCCCGCGGAGACGACCAGGCGCGCCCCGGCCACCTGGATCATCCGGCCGGTGTCCACCGCGTACGCGTCGAGCCGGCCCAGCCGCACCGGCGGGTAGAGCGGCACCGGCACCGCGCCGGCCAGCCAGGCGCCGAAGAACGCGTCCAGGAAGGCCGGCTCGGTCCGGAGCACGATGGCGACCCGATCGCCGCGCCGGATGCCGAGGTGGACGAGGTTGGCGGCGGCGCGCTCGGCCCGGGCGCGGACCTCCGACCAGGGCAGGGACGTCTCGCGCTCGTGCAGGTCGAGGAAGGTCGCGCCGGAGGGGTGCGCGGCCGCGGCCGCCAGCGCGTGCACCAGCGTGGTGTGGCGCGGCGGCGGCTGGGGCGGCCCGCGCAGCCTCACGGCAGCAGCTCCGGCGCGGCGCGCGCCACCACCAGCCGCGCGAGGTCGCCGAGCGTCCGGACCGCCAGGCCGGCCTCGTCGTCGAGCGCGATCCGGAAGCGGTCCTCGACCGCGACCGCCAGCGAGAGCCGCGCGAGCGAGTCGAGGGCGTCCACGAGCGGCGCGTCGCGCCCGGCCGCCAGCGCGGCGTGCGCGCCGTCGAGTCGCAGCTCGTCCCGGGCGATCCGCACGATCTCCGCCGCCACGCGCCCCTCCGCGTCGTCCCCCGCCGGCTGGCCGACCTCCCGGGCGCTCACCATCGCAGCAGCACCAGCTCGGCCGCGAAGCCGGGGCCCATGGCGGCGAGCAGCCCGAGGTCGCCCGGCCGCGCCTCGCCCGAGTCGAGCAGGTCGCCGAGCACGAACAGGACCGAGGCCGAGGAGAGGTTCCCGATGTCGTGGAGCGAGCGCCAGGAGCGCTCCAGCGCCGCGCGCGGCAGCCCGAGCGCCCCGCCCACCGCCTCCAGCACCTTCGGGCCGCCGGTGTGCGCGACCCAGTGCCGGATGCGCCCGCGGTCGAGTCCGTGCGCGCCGAGGAAGCGGTCCACGTCCGCGCCGAGGTTCGCGGCGATGACGTCGGGCACCTTCGAGGACAGCAGCACCTTGAAGCCGCCGTCCACCACCTCCCAGCCCATCACCCACTCGGTGTCCGGGTAGAGCACCGACGCGGTGGCGACCACCTCCGGCCCGCGGGGCCGCGCCGTCGCCGGGCGCGCCCCGCCGCCCAGCACCACCGCCGCCGCGCCGTCGCCGAACAGCCCGGTCGCGATCACGTTCGCCATCGAGGCGTCGTCCCGCTGCAGCGTGAGCGAGCAGAGCTCCACCGACAGCAGCACCGCGACCTCGTCCGGGAACGCGCGCAGCGCGTCCGAGGCGCGCGCCAGGCCCGCCGCGCCCGCCAGGCAGCCCAGGCCGAAGATGGGCGTCCGCTTCACCGAGCGCGGCAGCGCCATGCGGTTCACCAGCCGTGCATCCAGCGACGGGGTCGCGACGCCGGTGACGGTCACGTAGAACAGGTGGCCGACGTCGGAGGGCGCGAGCCCGGCCCGCTCCAGCGCGTCGCGCACCGCCGCCTCGCCCAGCTCCGCGCCGGCGCGGGCGTAGGCGGCGTTCGCCTCGCCGAAGCCGCCCAGGCGCGGGTACGCCTCGAGCGGGAGCGCGAGGTGGCGCCGGGCCACCCCGGTGGCCCGGTGGAGCTCGGCCAGCCGGCCGGTGTTGAAGTGCGCCTCGCCCCAGTGGGCCGAGAGCGCCGCGATGAGCGTTTCCTGGTCGGCGACGGTCGCGGGCAGCGCGCGGCCGACGGAGAGGACTTCGGGGTTCGGGCTCGTGGATGGAACGGGCGACCTCCGCGGCGAAACCCATCGGATGCGGGGGCGCGGCGCGCGTTGCAAGGTCCGCCCGGGTCCGCCCGGGGCGTCCGCCCCGGCGCGCGGCCGGTCGGGGCGGCCGGCCGCCCCCTCCCACCCCGATCAGTCGAGGTCGAGCTCGATCCAGCTCAGCTGGCCGCGGCGCTCCACCCGCAGGACGCCCGGACCGCCGGGGGGGAGCGCGGCCACCGCCGCCTTGAGCGCGGCGAGCGAGGCGACGGGCGTCCGGTTCACCGCGTGAATCACGTCGCCGGGCTCGAGCGCGGCGCCCGCCTGCCCGGCCTCGGGCACCCGCGCCACCACCACCACGCCCGCCGGCGAGCGCAGCTCGGGCATGGCGGCGCGCGCCTGCGCGTCGAGGTCCATCGCCACCACCCCGAGCCGCGGGACGGTGCTGCGCGCCAGGTCCGCCACCTCGGCGAGCCGCTCGGCCGGGCGGCGCGGCTCCACGCCGGCCACCTTCACGGAGAGCACGTCCTCGCCGCGCCGGAGCACCAGCGCGAGCGGCGCGTCCGCCGGGTGCAGGTAGATCGCCGGCGCCAGCGAGGGCATCCCGTCGATGGGCCGCCCGTCCACCGACACGATGACGTCGCCGGCCAGCACCCCGGCCTTCTCCGCCGGGCTGCCCGGGGCCACGTCCCCCACCACCACGCCCCAGTCCTGCGAGAGCCGGAGCCCGGCCGCCAGCCCCGGGGTGATGCCCTGGGCGGCGAGCCCGATCATGCTGTGCTCCACGCGCCCGTGGCGCCGCAGGCTCTCGTACACGTACTTCACCACGTCGGAGGGGATCGCGAAGCCCAGCCCCTCGCTCCCGCCGCCCTGCGTGAGGATGAACGTGTTGATGCCGACCACGTTGCCATCGGTGTCCACCAGCGGCCCGCCGCTGTTCCCCGGGTTGATGGGCGCGTCGGTCTGGATGTAGACGACCGGCCGCGCCGGGTCCGGCTGCCGCGCCACCGACGAGACCACGCCCATGGTCACGGTGCTGGCGAGGCCCTCCGGGCTGCCGACCGCGAACACGAGCTGGCCGGGGCGGACCTCGCGCCGCCCGAGCGCCAGCACCGGCAGGTTCCGCGCGTCGATCTTGAGGAGGGCGAGGTCGATCTCCGGCTCGACCCCGATGACCCGCGCGTCGTAGATGCGGCGGGCGGTGTGCGCCGCCGGGCCGCGCCCCTCCGGCAGCAGGATCCGGACCCGCTGCGCGCCCGCGACCACGTGCGCGTTCGTGACGACGTAGCCGTTCGGGTCCACCACGACGCCGGACCCGAGCACGCGCTGGCGCACGATCGCGCCGGAGGCGGTCTCGTCGGCGGGCGCGTACCCGCTCACCGTGACCTGCACCACCGCGGGCGAGATCTTCTCGATCACCTCGCCGAGCGCGGCGTCGAGCGCGCGCAGGAGGCCGGTGCCGGCCGGCGCCTTCGCCTTCGCGGGCACCTGCGCCGGCGCCGCGCCCGCGGCCTTCGGGCCCGCGGCCGCCGTCCCCGGCGTGCCGAGCACCCCGAGCGCCGCCGCCAGCGCCATCGCCTTCCACCCCTGCCCGCCGCTCGCCATGGCCGTCCTCTCCCGCCCGGACCGCCGGGCCTGGGGCGGAAGTCTCCACGCCGGCCGCCCCCAGGCAAGCGAGGAATGCGTGACGGATCGTGCGCGATCGGCGCCCGGACGACCCTCCGGCGAGGGAACCCTCTCTCCTCCCGGCCCGGGCGGCGCGGCGGAACGGCTCGCTTGCCAGGGGTCCGCCCGGTCTTACGTTGGCGCCATGCGAATGGAAAAGCTCACCGTGAAGGCGCAGGAGGTCCTCGCCGCCGCGCAGGGGGAGGCGCGCCGACGCGACCACCAGGCCGTGGACGTCGAGCACCTCGTGCTCGCGCTGCTCGCGCAGGAGGAGGGCATCGCGCGCCCGGTGCTGGAGAAGATCGGCGCGGACCCGCGCCTGGTCGCCTCGCGGGTGGAGGACGAGCTGCGCTCGCTGCCGAAGGTGTCGGGCGCGGAGCCCTACCCGGCGAACCGGCTGCTGAAGCTGTTCGACCGGGCCGAGGACGAGGCGCGCAAGCTGAAGGACGAGTACGTCTCGACCGAGCACCTGCTGCTCGCCGCCGCCGAGGACAAGGGCGGCGCCGGCGAGGCGCTGCGCGCGTCCGGCGCGACGCCCGAGCGCGTCCGCCAGGCGGTGCAGGAGGTGCGGGGCGGCGCGCGCGTCACCTCGCCCGAGGCCGAGAGCCAGTACCGCGCGCTCGAGAAGTACGCGAAGGACCTCACCGACCTCGCCAGGAAGGGCAAGCTCGACCCGGTCATCGGCCGCGACGACGAGATCCGGCGCGTGGTCCAGATCCTGTCGCGCCGCACCAAGAACAACCCGGTGCTGGTGGGCGACCCCGGCGTGGGCAAGACCGCCATCGTGGAGGGGCTGGCGCGCCGCATCGTGGACGGCGACGTGCCGGAGGGGCTGAAGAACAAGCGGCTGCTCGCGCTCGATCTCGGCGCCCTGCTCGCCGGCGCGAAGTTCCGCGGCGAGTTCGAGGAGCGGCTGAAGGCGGTGCTGAAGGAGGTGACCGGCTCGGAGGGCCAGATCATCCTCTTCATCGACGAGATGCACACCATCGTGGGCGCCGGCGCCGCCGAGGGCGCCATGGACGCGGGCAACATGCTGAAGCCCGCGCTCGCCCGCGGCGAGCTGCACGCGGTGGGCGCCACCACCGTGAACGAGTACCGCAAGCACATCGAGAAGGACCCCGCCCTGGAGCGGCGCTTCCAGCCGGTGTTCGTGGGCGAGCCGTCGCTCACCGACACCATCTCGATCCTGCGCGGCCTGAAGGATCGCTACGAGCTGCACCACAAGGTCCGCATCCAGGACGCGGCGCTGGTGGAGGCGGCGCGCCTGTCGAGCCGCTACATCACCGATCGCTTCCTGCCCGACAAGGCCATCGACCTCGTGGACGAGGCGGCCAGCCGGCTGCGCATCGAGATCGACTCGATGCCGACCGAGGTGGACGAGGTGCGCCGGCGCATCGGGCAGCTCGAGATCGAGCGGCAGGGCCTGCGCAAGGAGCAGGACGAGGCCTCCCGCGCGCGGCTCGCCGCGGTGGAGAAGGAGCTCGCCGCCCGCAACGAGGAGTTCACCGCGCTGAAGGGGCGCTGGGACGCCGAGAAGGCGGTGATCCAGGAGCTGAGCCAGGCGCGCCAGGAGCTGGAGGCGCTCAAGGTCGAGCAGGCCGCGGCCGAGCGGCAGGCCGACTTCCAGAAGGCCGCCGAGATCAAGTTCGGCCGGCTGCCGGAGCTGACGCGGCGGGTGAAGGCCGCCGAGGAGAAGCTCGCCGAGGCCCAGACCCGCGGCGCCATGCTGAAGGAGGAGGTCACGCCGGAGGAGATCGGCGAGGTGGTCTCGAAGTGGACCGGCATCCCGGTGTCGCGCCTGATGGAGGGCGAGGTCGAGAAGCTGCTCGGGATGGAGCAGCGCCTGCACGAGCGGGTGGTCGGGCAGGAGGAGGCGGTGAGCGCCGTCTCCGCGGCGGTGCGCCGGGCCCGCTCCGGGCTGCAGGACCCGAACCGTCCCATCGGCTCGTTCATCTTCCTCGGCCCCACCGGCGTGGGGAAGACCGAGACCGCCCGCGCGCTCGCGCAGTTCCTGTTCGACGACGAGCGGGCCATGGTCCGGCTCGACATGTCCGAGTACATGGAGAAGCACACCGTCTCGCGGCTCATCGGCGCGCCGCCGGGCTACGTCGGCTACGAGGAGGGCGGGCAGCTCACCGAGGCGGTGCGGCGCCGGCCTTACGCGGTGGTGCTCTTCGACGAGATCGAGAAGGCGCACCACGACGTGTTCAACGTGCTGCTCCAGATCCTCGACGACGGCCGGCTCACCGACGGCCAGGGCCGCACGGTGGACTTCCGCAACACGGTCATCATCATGACCTCCAACATCGGCTCGGCCGACATCCAGCGCCTCGCCGGCCGCCCCGGGGCGGACATGCAGCAGATCCGCGAGGCGGCGCTCGAGCACCTGCGCGGCGAGTTCCGCCCGGAGTTCCTGAACCGGGTGGACGAGATCGTGGTGTTCCGGCCGCTCGGCCGCGAGGACGTGGGGCGGATCGTGGAGATCCAGCTCGGCCGGCTGCGCAAGCTCATCGAGGAGCGCCACGTCAGCCTCGAGCTCACCGAGGCGGCGCGCGAGGCCATCGCCGACGCCGGGTACGATCCGGTCTACGGCGCGCGCCCGCTGAAGCGCGCCATCCAGCGGATGGTGCAGGACCCGCTCGCGACGCGCCTGCTCCAGGGCGAGTTCAAGGCCGGCGACCACGTGGTGGTGGACGAGGGCAAGGACGGCAACATCGCGTTCCGCAAGGGCGAGCGGCCGGAGGTCACCGTCCACTGAGGGTGACGGGCGGCCGGCGGCGCGTGTGCGCCCCGGCCCCACCTCGCCCGACGCCGGGCCTGTCGGCCCCGGATCGCGGCGGACTACAACCGGACGGCCCGCCTGCCGCGGGCCCCGGAGGTCCCCGCATGCGTCCGCTCGGCCACGCCGCCCTCGCCGCCCTCGCCGCGCTGCTCGCCCTCACCGTCGCCTGCGGCGGCCGCGCGGTGCGGACCCCGCCGCTCGCGGTGGACCCGCCGGCGTTCCGCCCCGAGGCGCTCCTCCCCACCGGCGCCGACGCGTACGGCGTGGCGCTGGCGCTCTCCGGCCGGATCGAGAACCCGAACCCGGTGGCCCTGCCGGTGGCGGGCTTCACCTACGCGTTCGAGGTGATGGGCGCGCCGGCCGGGGGCGGGCAGGTGGCGAGCGACCTCGTCCTCCCGGCGGGCGGCGCGGTGCCGGTGACGGTCCCGGTCCGGCTGCGCTGGGCCGACGTGCCGGGCTTCCTCGAGGCGCTCGCGACGCGCCCCGCGGTGCCGGTGACGGTGAGCGGCGCCGCGCGGGTGCGGGCCGGCGGCGGCACGGTGGCGGCGCCGTACCGGATCGACGGCAGCGTGGTGCTGCCGCGCCTGCCGACGGTGACGCTGGCCGACGCGGTGGTGCGCGAGTCCACCCTGTTCCACACCGTCGTCGAGCTGCGCGTGAGCGTGCGGAACCCGAACCCGTTCCCGCTGCCCACCGGCCGCCTGTCCTACGACCTCAGCGTCTCCGGCGTGCCGGTGATCCAGGCGGCGAAGTCCCCGCTCGACGCGGTGCCGCCGCAGGGCCAGGCGACGGTGGTGGTGCCGGTCCGCTTCTCGACCGTGGGCGCGGCCGCGGGCGCGCTGGCCGGCGCGGTGCGCGGCCGGGCGGACCTGTCGATGTCCGGACGGGCCGGGTACGGCGCGCTGGAGGTGGGCGTGGACCTGCGCGGCGCGCTCGCGGCGCGGTGAGCGCGGACTA
This sequence comes from Anaeromyxobacter dehalogenans 2CP-1, assembly GCF_000022145.1. Classification (NCBI taxonomy): domain Bacteria; kingdom Pseudomonadati; phylum Myxococcota; class Myxococcia; order Myxococcales; family Anaeromyxobacteraceae; genus Anaeromyxobacter; species Anaeromyxobacter dehalogenans. The sequence goes on along the minus strand of NC_011891.1, from coordinate 465,544 downwards.
CACCGCGGCGGCGCCCGAGGCGCCGGGCCGCGAGACGACGAAGCGCGCGGTCATCGCGTCCATGGTCCGGATGTGCTGGACGAACCAGGCCGGCACCGTCTCGAACAGGTAGCCCCGGAGCCGCACCGGATCGCCACCCTCGCGGAAGGCGCGCGCCTCCCCGTCCATCTCGGCGAGCACGCGGTCGTGCTCCCCCTTGTGCTGCGGGTAGGCGGGGAAGCCGGTCTCGCGCATGACCTGCTCCTCGCGGAGGAAGTGCTCGCGCGTGTGGACGGCGAGCAGCGAGAGCCGCTCCAGCACCGTCTCCAGCCCGCCCGTCCGGGCGCGGTGCGCCTCGAGCGCCTCGCCCAGCCCCTCCAGCAGCCGCATCTCCTCCGCGTGGTCCTCGTTCATGAACGGGAGCGGCAGCTCGGGGATCTGGCTGGCGTCGACGAAGCGCATGGGGCGGGCGGCCTCCGGCGGCTCCGGTGGGAGCCGCGGCAGCGCTGATGTAACCCGGCGCGAACGGCGGCGCCTCGCCCTCGGCCGGGGCGGCGGCGGCCGAGACGGCGACCCCCTCGCCGGCAGGCCGGCGAGGGGGCGCGGGGAAGGCGGGCGAGCGGGCGGGGCTACTTCGCCTGGATGTAGCCGTCCGAGGTGAGCAGCTCGGCGGTGAGCACCGCGCCGCCGGCGGCGCCGCGCACCGTGTTGTGCGACAGGCACACGAACCGGTAGTCGAAGATCGCGTCCGGGCGCAGCCGGCCGATGGTGACCGCCATGCCGTTGCCGGCGTCGCGGTCGAGCCGGGTCTGCGGGCGGGACTCGTCCTCGAAGTACTGGAGGAACGGCTTCGGCGCCGAGGGCAGCCCCAGCTTCTGCGGCTTGCCGGAGAAGCTCTTCCACAGCTCCAGCACGTCGTCCTTCGAGGGCTTGCGCTCGAAGGACACGAACACCGCCGCCATGTGGCCGTCGGAGGCGGGCACGCGGATGCACTGGGCGCTGATGACCGGGTCCTGCGCGGCGACGATCCTGCCGCCCTCCACCCGGCCCCAGATCTTCATCGGCTCCTTCTCGCTCTTCTCCTCCTCGCCCTTGATGAAGGGGATGAGGTTGTCCACCATCTCCGGCCAGGACTCGAACGTCTTCCCGGCGCCGGAGATCGCCTGGTAGGTGGCGACCGCGATGCGCTTCGGGCCGAACTTCATGAGCGGGTGGATGGCCGGCACGTAGCTCTGGAGCGAGCAGTTCGGCTTCACCGCCACGAAGCCGCGCGAGGTGCCGAGCCGCCTGCGCTGCGCCTCGATCACGGCGGCGTGCTCCGGGTTGATCTCGGGCACCATCATCGGCACGTCCGGCGTGCCGCGGTGGGCGGAGTTGTTCGAGACCACCGGCGTCTCGTGCTTCGCGTAGTCCTCCTCGAGCCGGGCGGTCTCGTCCTTCGGCATGTCCACCGCGCAGAAGACGAAGTCCACCTCGCCGGCGATGGCCGCCACGTCGGAGGCGTTCTTCACCGTGAGCCCGGCGGTCGCCGTGGGGAGCGCCGACCTGAGCGCCCAGCGCCCCTTCACCGCGTCGGCGTACTTCTGCCCGGCCGAGTTGGCGCTGGCCGCGACCAGCGTGACCTCGTACCAGGGGTGGTGCTCGAGCAGGGCGACGAAGCGCTGACCGACCATGCCGGTGGCGCCGAGGACTCCGACCTTCAGCTTCTTCTGGCTCATGGCTCCTCTCCTCCGAGGAGGGGCGAACGCGAGGGGAAAGGCGGAGAGGGTAGCACACCGGGGGCGGGGGCCCATGGCTCCCGCGTCCTGGGGAGCACGCCCGGATCAGTAGAAGACCTCCTCCAGGAACAGCCCCTGCGGCGGCGCGGTCGGCCCGGCCTCGGTGCGATCGCCGCGCGCGAGCAGGTCGAGCATCGAGCCGGGCGCCCGCCTGCCCCGCCCCACCTCCACCAGCGTGCCCACGATGTTGCGCACCATGTGCTTCACGAACGCGGTCGCCTCGATCACGACCTCGATCCGCCCGCCCCCCTCGCCCACGACGTCCAGGCGCCGCACCTCGCGCACGGCGTGCTCGCAGGCGCAGTCGGAGGCCTGGAACGCGGCGAAGTCGTGGCGCCCGACGAGGTGGGCGGCCGCCTCCCGGACGTTCGCGAGCTCGAGCGGGTGGAAGTGCTGCCAGGCCTGCAGCCGGGTGAGCGGGGCGCGGGTGGGCAGGTTCTCGATCACGTAGCGGTAGCGCTTGCCGCGCGCGCTGCGCCGGGCATCGAAGCCGTCCGGCGCCAGGCTGGCCGCGCGCACCGCCACGTCGGGCGGCAGCAGCGCGTTCATGCCCATGACGTAGGCCTTCACCGGCAGCGGCCGCTCCTCGGGGAACGACACCACCTGGCCGCGCGCGTGGACGCCCGCGTCGGTGCGCCCCGCCGCGGTGACCCGGCGGGGCGCCTTGTGCAGGGTGGCGAGCGCCCGCTCGACCTCCGCCTGGATGGAGGGCCCGTTCGGCTGGACCTGCCAGCCGACGTACGCGGTCCCGTCGTACTCGAGCACGAGCTTCACCACCGGCACGCCGCGAAGGTACCACGCCCTCGCGGCCGGGCGGCCCGATGCGCAGGGTCCGGGCATGCGGACCGCCCCCGTCTCCGCCGTCGTGGTGCTGCGCCCGGTCGCCCTGCTCGCGGTGGCGCTCGCGGCCGCCGCCCTGCTCGCGCGGTGCGGCTCCGGGGGCGACGGGGGCGGCGCGCCGCCGCCCGGGGACGGCGGGCCGAACCCGCCGCCCGCCCCGCCCCCGGGGGCGCCGGGCTGGGCGGTCGCGGCCGCGGAGCGCTTCGAGGCGGCGCTGCCCGACGGCGCGTTCGCGCCGGACCCCGTGCCGGACGACGGCCCGTTCTCGGACGGCGGCGCGTTCTTCGCTTCACGCAGCGTGACCCCGCCGGCGGCGTTCCGCGCCTCGACGCCGGCGGGCGCGGGCGGCTGGTTCACGATCGAGTCGTACACGCGCCGCGCCGGCGCCTCGACGCAGGAGCTCGCCGAGGTGGTCCAGGACCCGGCCGATCCCTCCAACCACGCGCTGCGGATCACCTCGCGCGCGCACACCGACGCGACCGTGCTCCGCCCCTCCGCGCCGCTCCCGGCGCGCTACCGCATCTCGGTGCGGGTGGGCTTCCCGTCCTTCGGCGACGGGGTCGCGGGCGGGCTGAACGGCTACGACGGGCCCGCCGACGCCGGGCCGTGGTGGCCGGGCGAGGACGCGACCCGGCAGAACGGCTTCTACTGGCTCACCATCCTGGACCGGCTCCCGCGCCCGCACGTCAACACCTGGATCCACCACCACCGCAAGGTGGTGGTGGACTCGGACAACCACTACCCGCCGTGGATGGAGATCTGGGACGGCGACCGCTTCGTGTGGTCGGGCGAGCACCCGGTGATGCTGTTCGCGCTCGACGGCACGCAACCCGGCACCGAGCGCGCCGGCCCGCCCTTCCTCTCCTTCTCGAACGGCGCCTGGCAGCCGTCCGGCGCGATCCGCGCGGTGGACGCCTACCTGCCGGGCACCTGGTACCGGCTGACCATCGAGCGCGACGGGCCGCGCTACACGATCGAGGTCTCCGGCCGCTTCCGGTACGGCGGCGAGCAGACCTACCGCGCCACCGTCGACGCCGCCGCCCGCTGCGTCTTCCACTACCCGGTGGACGCGGCCGAGGCGGCCGGCGCGGCGCGCTGCGTGGACGAGGGCGCGTTCGCGTCGGTGGGATCGGCCTACCCGCGCTGGCCGGCCGGCGGCGCGTGGCCGGACTGGTTCATGCTCGGCGATCCGCACGTGAACTACTACGAGGGCAGCGTGCTCTACGACGACCTCGTGCTCGAGACCTGGCGCGAGTGACCGGGCGCCCCGGCCCGCCAGGGAGCGAGGCCGCGGCCTCCGCGGCGGGCTAGGCTCGCCGCGTGGATCCGTCCCGCCCCGGGCACCGGCCGCTCGTCGACGCGCCGCGCGCGCTCGCCGCGCTCGCGTTCGCGCTGCACGCCGCCTGCGGTGGGCGCTACGGCATCTTCCGCGACGAGCTCTACTTCGTCGCCTGCGGGCGGCGCCTCGCCGCCGGCTACGTGGACCAGCCGCCCGGCATCGCGGTGGTGGCGCGGCTCGCCTCCGAGCTGTTCGGCACCTGGGTGCCCGGGCTGCGGCTCCCGGCGTGGCTCGCCTCGGCGGCGACGGTGCTCCTCGCCGGCCGCCTCGCCGCGCGGCTCGGGGGCGGCGCGGCCGGGGCGGCGCTCGCGTCGGCGGCCACGCTCGCGTGCGGCGTGCTGCTCGCGCTCGGGCACTACCTCACCATGAACGCGTTCGAGCCGCTGCTCGTGCTCGCGCTGGCGCTGCTCCTGGTGCGCCTCGCCGAGGGCGGCGACCCGCGCCTCTGGGTGGCGGCCGGCGCGGTGGCCGGCCTGGGCGCGCTGTTCAAGTACACCTCCGCGCTGGTGGCGCTGGCGCTCCTCGCCGGCGTCGCGGCGACCCCGGCGCGGCGCGCGCTCCGGACGCGCTGGGCGCTCGCGGGCGCCGCGGCGGGGCTGCTCGCGGTGCTCCCCAACCTCGCCTGGCAGGTCGCGCACGGGCTCCCGTTCCTCGAGCTGGTGCGGAACGGGCAGCTCCACAAGAACGCGCCCACCTCGCCGTCCGCGTTCGCGCTCGGGCTCCTGCGCGACGCGAACCCGCTGCTCGCGCCGCTGTGGCTGGGCGGCCTCGGCTGGCTGCTCGCGCGCGGCGCGGCGCCGGCCGCGCGGGCGCTCGGGGTCGGGGCAGCGCTCTACCTCGCGCTCCTCGCCGCCACCGGCGGGAAGCCCTACTACGCCGCGCCGGTCCTCCCGCTGCTGCTCGCGGCGGGCGGGGCCGCAGCGGCGCCGCTGCTCCGCCGCCCGGCCCTGCGGCTGGCCGCGCCCGCGCTGGCGGTCCTGTCCGTCGCGCCGGCGCTGCCGCTCGCGCTCCCGCTCCTGCCGGAGCCGGCGTTCGTCCGCTGGCAGGCGGCGCTCGGCGTGGAGCCGGAGCGGATGGAGCGGACCGCCTACGGCGTCCTCCCGCAGATCTTCGCCGACCAGCACGGCTGGCCCGAGCTCGTGCGCGGCGTCGGCGAGGCGGCCGCGACGCTCGCGCCGGCGGAGCGCGCCACCGCGGCGGTGTTCGGCCAGAACTACGGCGAGGCGGCGGCGGTGGAGGTATACGGCCCGGCCCTGGGGCTGCCGCCGGCCATCTCCGGGCACAACCAGTACTGGCTGTGGGGCGTCCCGCCCGGCCGCGGCGACCCGATCCTCGTGATCTCCGACGCGGACGAGGACTGCGGGGGCGCGTTCCACGAGCGGGTCCTGGCGGCGCGGCTGCCCTCGAGCCCGTGGGTGATGCCGTACGAGGACGCGCGCTGGATCTGGATCTGCAGGGGGCTGCGGCGCCCGCTCGCCGGGCTGTGGCCCGCGCTCCGGTCCTACCAGTGAGCGGCGCGCCCCGGAGGGCCGCATTCGTTGACCCCGCGGCGCCAGCCGCGCTATATGCGGCTTCAACTTTCGTTGAAGGTTCCCCCGGAGGCGCGGAAATGGCGGCGCAAGAGCAGGCCATCCTCTCCCAGCTCGACGCGAGCGCGCAGCGCGGCGTCCGCCCGGAGCGCGCGCAGGCGGCGCTCGCCGGCGTGCCGAGCCTCCCGGAGAGCCTGCTCGAGCTGGAGGCGCAGCTCACCCGCGCCACCGAGGACGCCGAGGCGAAGCTCCAGGCGGCCGCGCGCCACCTCGTCTCCGCCGGCGGCAAGCGCATCCGGCCCATGGTGACGCTGCTCGCCTGCGGCGCCTGCGGCGGCGAGATGCGCGGCGCGGTGCCGTACGCGGTGGCCGCCGAGCTGACCCACTCGGCCACGCTGCTGCACGACGACGTCATCGACGACGGCCCGGTGCGCCGCGGCCAGCCGGCCTCGCGCGTCATCTGGGGCAACGCCGTGTCGGTGCTCTCCGGCGACTGGCTGCTCACCCGCGCGCTCGAGATCGTCTCGGCCGAGCCGGCCCGCTCCGCGGCGCTGCCGCCGCTGCTCGCCACCATGCGGCGGCTGGTGGAGGGCGAGGTGCTCCAGCTCTCGCTCCGCGGCGGCTTCTCCGCCACCGAGCAGGCGTACATGGACGTGGTGATGGGCAAGACCGCGTCGCTGTTCGGCTGGGCGGCCGCGGCCGGCGCCTGGGCCGCCGGCGAGGTGGGCGAGATCCCCGCCGCGCTGGTGCGCTTCGGCGAGGGCATCGGGGTCGCGTTCCAGCTCGTGGACGACGCGCTCGACTACGCCGCCGATCCGCGGCTCCTCGGCAAGCGGCTCGGCACCGACCTCATCGAGGGGAAGGCCACGCTGCCGCTCATCCGCGCCTGCGAGGCGGAGCCGGCGCTGCGGGGGCGGCTCGGGGGCGTGGTGGACGGCACCGCCGACGTCGAGGCGGTGGCCGGCGAGGTGATCGCGGTCGTGAAGCGCGTCGGCGGGGTGGACGCCGCGCGCGCGCTCGCCCGGGAGCACACCCGCACCGCGCTCGAGGCGCTGGAGCAGGTGCCGGACGGCGTGCACCGCCGGGCGCTGCACGCCGCGGCGCTGCAGCTGACCGAGCGGGCGTTCTGATCTAACGGGGGCTGCGCCCCGCCGCCCTGAGCTTGCCGAAGGGCGTCGGGGCCCCACTCCCGCTGCGCGGGGCCCGTGACCGCTCGCGCCCGCGTGCGCGGGCGCGCGAGCGGTCCCCGCGGCGAGGGGCTGCGCCCCTCCCCCGCTGCGCGGGGACCCCTCCCTGCTTGCCTTCGGTCCGCTTCCGCGACGGTCTCCAGCCGCGGCAGCGACGCTGCGTCCTGCACCAACCGGGGACTGCGCGCAGACCGCCCCGGTCCATACCTGCCATTCGATGCGCGCCTGCGTCGCCGCGCTCGCCGCCCTCCTGCTCGCGTCCTGCGCCCTCGGCAGGCCCCGGCTCTCCACGCCGGCCTGCGCCACCGGCGCGGAGGCGCTGCCCTCCGGGATCCAGCTCGTCGCGTACGCGCTGCCGCACCGGCCCGACACGCTGGTGGCCGCCTCGTACCGGGTCGGCAGCGCGCGCGACCCTGCGGGGAAGGAGGGGCTCGCGCACCTCGTCGAGCACCTCTCGTTCCGCGCGCGCCACGGCGACGGGCGCGCCCTCTCGGCGCGGCTCGAGGCGGAGGGGGTCGAGTTCGACGGGCGCACCTCCGCGGACGCCACCGACTTCCACGCGGTGGGGGACCCCGACCAGCTCGAGGCGCTGCTCCGCATCGAGGCCGATCGGCTGCGCGATCCGCTGGCGGGGCTGGACGAGGCCGAGCTGCGCCGGGAGCGCGAGGTGGTCCTGCAGGAGCTGGCGCTGCGGGGCGACCCGGACGCGCTCTGGCCGCAGGTGGACTGGCTGACCGCCCGCGCGCTGGCGGGCCACCCCTACGGGCGGATCGCGACGCCGGAGACGCTGCGCGCCATCACGCTCGAGGACGTGCGCGCGTTCGCGCGGGCGCACTACCGCCCGGAGAACCTGCTGCTCATCGTGGCGGGGCCGGCGTCGGCGAAGGCGGTCGCCGCGCGCGCCCGCGCTGCGCTCGGGGAGCTGGCCACGCGCCCGGGCCAGGCGGCCGATCCGCCCGTGCCGCCGCCCGAGCTCGGTGCCGCGCGGCCGGCAGCGCTCGACGTGGTGCGCGCGCCGGTGGAGCGCGCCTGGCTCCTGCTCACGGTGCCGCTCCCGGGCGACGCGCCCGCCGGCGGCGCGCGGGCGTACCTCGCGCTGCGAGCGCTCGAGGCGCAGGTGGAGCAGGTGCTCTCCGGCCCGGACCGCGAGCGCGCGCTCTCGGTGGAGCTGCTCGTCCACGGGATGGACGGCGCGTCGCTGCCGGTGATCCGCATCGGCCTGCGCGGCCCGGACGACGCACGCCCGCTGGTCGAGCGGCTCCGCGCCGGGATGCGCTTCGCCGGCTGGCAGGGCGGGCCGGATCCGGGGGGCGAGGAGCTGCGGGACCGGCTGGTGCTGGACGCGCACGTGCGGCTCGAGGCGCTCGACGCGTCCGAGGTCGCGCGCTGGATCCGGCTCACCGGCCGCACCGACTACCTCACCGGCATGCCCGCGGCGGTCGGCGCCGCGGTGACGCCGGACCGCGCCGCGTTCGCCCGCCGCTGGCTGCGCGAGGAGCGCCTGGTGGCGCTGGCGGTGGTGCCCGGCGAGGCGCCGCGGGACGACGCGCCGCCGCGCCTCCCGGGCGCGAGCGCGCTCGACGAAGACGACCCGCACGGCGCCGCGGCCGCCGGCGAGCCCGCGCCCGCGCGCGACGCGGCCCGCGCCATGCGCCCGCCCCACCTCGACAGCGCGCGCCGGCGCAAGCTGAAGAACGGCGTGCGGGTGATCGTGTCGCCGCGCCCCGGCTACCGGGTGCTCTCGGCGCACCTGGTGGTGCGCACGGAGCCCGCCGGGCCGCTGGAGCGGGTCTTCGAGGTGCTGGCGCTCCGCGCGACGCGCTGCGCGGACCGGCCCGCCACCGTGGGCGGCGACCGGCTGGAGTTCGGCGCGCGCGCGCCCACCGAGCTGGTGGACCTGGCGCTCGCGCAGGTGGCCTGCCGCGCGGGCGACCTCGGCGTGGACGCCGCCGCGTTCGAGCGCGAGCGCGACGCCATGGCGGACGCGCTGCGTCGCCGCCCGCCCACGCTGCACGAGGCCGCCGGGCAGCAGCTGCTCGAGCTGCTCTACCCCGGGCACCCCTACTCGGCCGAGGTCACCGAGGCGCGGGTGCGCGCGTTCCGCGCCGTGGACGCGGGCAAGTGGCTCGGCCTGAACGTCCGGCCGGAGCGGGCCGCCCTCGTCATCGCCGGCGACGTCGCCGCGACCGACGCGCTGTTCGAGCGGATCGAGCAGCGGCTCGGGCGCTGGCGGCCGCGCGGCGGCGACGGCAAGCTGCCGCCCCGCCCGCCGGCGCCGCTGCCCGGGCGCCGCGAGCTGGTGGTGGTGGACCGCCCCGGCTGGCGGGTCGCCGAGGTGCTGGTGGGCGTGCGCGTCCCGCCGCGCGGCGCCCGGGACGAGGCGGCGTTCCGGACGCTCTCCTGGCGGCTCCAGCACGCGCTCACCGCCCGGCTCCGCGACGACGCGGGCCTCACCTACCGCGTGTCCCTGTCGATCCTGGAGCAGTCGCTCGGCAGCGCGCTGGTGCTCTCGACCGCGGTGGACCGCGCGCGCGCCGGCGAGGCGCTGGCGGCGATGCTGGGCGAGCTCGCCGCCTCGGCGCGGCCGCTCGAGCCCGAGGCGCTGGCGCAGGCCCGCTGGCGCGCGGTGCGCCGCGCCGGAGGCGGCCTCGGCACCTCCTGGCGGAACGCGCTGCGGCTCACCGAGATGTTCGTCCACGGCCTGCCGCCGGACGAGTGGGACACCTTCGCGGCGCGCACCGCGGCGCTCGACGCGCGCGCGCTCGTCGCCGAGGCCGGGCGCTGGGCGCTCGGTCGCGAGGCCATCGTGGTGGTGGGCGACGCCGCGGCGATCGCGCCGGCGCTGCAGGACGCGGGGGTCCCGGCCCGGGTGCTGCCGGCGATCGCGCGGCGGCCGGCGCCCGGCGCCGCGGAGCCCGCGCCCGGACCGCGCGCGGCGGTGCCGTGAGCGCGGGAGCGCGCGCCGCGCGGCGGGTCAGGCGTTTCGCCAGGCCCGCTCGGCGCGCAGGATCACCTGCCCGAGCGGCACGTCGTACGGCCAGGAGTCGAGGATCAACCGGCCCAGGTCCTCCGCCCGGTCGCGCTTCGGGGGCAGCGCGTCGCCGTCCAGGGCCGAGAGGTAGCCCTGCAGGCGCGAGCGGCACGTCCCGAGCTGCTCGGGGCAGAGGCGGTGCTGGTTGGTGGACAGCTCGCCGTCGAGCTCTGCGAGGGCGAGCACGATGAGGTCGCGGGCGCGGTTTCGGCGTTCCATCGAGGCGAACCATCACGCGTCCGCTTGACCGAAGTCAAGCGGCCCGGGCCAGCGTCCCGGAATCATGAGGCTCTCCCCGCCGCGGCGGGGCCTCGGGATCCGTTCAACGAACATTGAAACCCCCGGGAACCTGGGGTACAGATCCGCGCGCCATGGCCTACCGCTCGCTGCGTGAGTTCCTCGCCCGGCTCGACGAGGCCGGCGAGCTGGTCCGGATCTCCGAGCCCGTCGATCCGGTCCTCGAGATGGCCGCGCTCGCCGACCGCGCCGCCAAGCAGGGCGGCCCGGCGCTCCTGTTCGAGCGCCCCGGGGCCCTGCCCGTCGCCATGAACCTGTTCGGCACCCGCCGGCGCACCAGCTGGGCGCTCTCCTGCGACGACTTCGAGCAGCACGCGGACGCGCTGCGCGCGCTGCTCCGCACCGCGCCGCCCCAGTCGTTCTGGGACAAGCTGAAGATGCTCCCGAAGCTGGGGAAGCTCGCGGCCATGGCCCCGAAGCACGTCTCCTCCGGCGCCTGCCAGGAGATCGTGGACCGCGAGCCCGACCTCCGCACGCTCCCGGTGCTCACCACCTGGCCGCACGACGGCGGCCCGTTCATCACGCTCCCGCAGGTCATCACCCGCGACCCCGAGACCGGCATCCGCAACGTGGGCATGTACCGGCTCCAGGTGCTCGGGCCGCGGCGGCTCGCGCTGCACTGGCAGCTCCACAAGACCGCCACCGCGCACTACCGCGCCTACCAGCAGCGCGGCGAGCGGATGCCGGTGGCCATCGCGCTCGGCGGCGATCCCGCCCTCACCTACTGCGCCTCGGCGCCCCTGCCGCCCAACGTGGACGAGTACCTGTTCGCCGGGTTCCTGCGCGGCGCCTCGGTCCACACCGTCACCGGCGTCGCCACCGGGCTCGACGTGCCGGCCGACGCGGACCTCGTCATCGAGGGCTTCGTGGACACCTCGGCGCCGCTCGTCCGCGAGGGCCCGTTCGGCGACCACACCGGGTTCTACTCGCTCGCCGACGACTACCCGGCGCTCGACGTGGTCGCGATCACCCGCCGCAAGGACGCGGTCTACCCGGCCACCGTGGTGGGCCCGCCGCCCGTCGAGGACCAGTGGCTGGGCAAGGCCACCGAGCGCATGTTCCTGCCGCTCATGCAGGTCGTGGCGCCCGAGATCGTGGACATCTGCATGCCGGTGGAGGGCGTCTTCCACAACCTGTGCCTCGTCTCCATCAAGAAGGAGCACCCGGGGCAGGCAAAGAAGGTCATCCACGGGCTGTGGGGCTCCGGGCAGATGGCGCAGACGAAGACGCTGGTGGTGTTCGACGACGACGTGGACGTGCAGGACGTCCCGCAGGCCGCCTGGCGCGCGTTCGCGAACGTGGACGTGAAGCGCGACCTCGTGATCGCCGACGGGCCGGTGGACGTGCTCGACCACGCCGCCGGCGGGTTCGCCTTCGGCGGGAAGATCGGCGTGGACGCCACGCGCAAGTGGCGCGAGGAGGGCGGGCGCGAGTGGCCGGAGGTGTGCGTCCACCCCCCCGAGGTGATCGCGCGGATGGACGCGCTCTACGACCGGCTGGTGCCGGGCGCGGCGCCGCTCCGCCGCCCGCGCATCGCCCCGCCCCCGGCGGCGTCCTGGACGCCGCGCCGCGGAGGGATCCTCCAGTGAGCGTGAACGTGCCGCTGCCCGGCGAGGCGCACCGCGGCTCCGCGGTCCGGGCCATGTTCGATCGAATCGCCCCGCGCTACGACCTGCTGAACCGGGTCATGACGCTGAAGGTGGACCAGGCCTGGCGCCGCCGCCTGCTCTCCGACCTCGCCCCGAAGGACGGCGAGCGGATGCTGGACCTGTGCGCCGGGACCATGGACGTCGCCGACCTGGCCCGGCGCCGCGCCCCGGGCCTGCGCGTCACCGGCGCCGACTTCTCCATGCAGATGCTCCGCCGCGGGGTGGAGAAGACCGCCCTGCCCGCGTCGCAGGCGGACGCGATGGCGCTGCCGTTCCTGGACGCGCGCTTCGACCTCGCCACGGTGACGTTCGGCATGCGCAACCTGGAGCGCTACGAGGTAGGCCTGGCCGAGCTGGCGCGGGTGCTGCGTCCGGGCGGCCGCCTCGGCGTGCTCGAGTTCTTCCGCTCCGAGTCGCGCGGCTCGCGCCTCGTGCACGGTGCGTACAACCGGCTGGCGCTGCCGGTGCTGGGCCGCATCCTCTCGCCCGACCCGGAGGCGTACCGCTACCTGGTGGCCTCGATGGAGCGCTTCGCCTCGCGGGTCGAGTTCGAGGACGCGGCGCGCCGCGCCGGCTTCCGCGAGGTGCGCGGCGAGACGCTGTTCCCGGGCGTGTGCGGGCTCGTCACGGCGGTGCGCGCGTGAAGCTGGTGGTCGCCGTCTCCGGCGCGTCGGGCGCCCCCTACGCGAGGCGGCTCCTCGACTTCCTGGCCGCGAACGCGGACCTGGGCGTGTCGGCCGACCTCGTCTTCACCCAGACCGGCAAGCAAGTCTGGAAGCAGGAGATCGGCGCCGAGCCGCGCTACCCGTTCAAGATCTGGAAGAACCAGGACTTCACCGCGCCGTTCGCGTCGGGCTCGTCGATGTACGACGCGATGGTGGTGATCCCCTGCTCGGCGGGCGCGCTGGCGCGCATCGCCTACGGGATCTCGGTGGACCTCGTCGGCCGGGCGGCCGACGTGATGCTGAAGGAGCGCAAGCGCCTGGTGCTGGTGCTGCGCGAGACGCCCATCTCGCTGGTCCACGCCCGCGCCATGACGCAGGTGATCGAGGCGGGCGCGTTCGTGATGCCGGCCTCGCCCTCGTTCTACTCGGGGCCGAGGACGGTGGACCAGGTGGTGGACACGGTGGTGGCGCGGGTGCTCGACCGGCTGGGCATCCCGAACGAGCTGATGAAGCGCTGGGACGGCCTGAGGCATTCGGACCGGGGGGATGAAGCCCCCCCGGACCCCCCGCTCGCTCCGGGCCAGGCTCATCCGCCTGACCCTGCGCTCGCCGACCTGGATGACCCGGAGGAACCCTGACATGCTCTCGATCCTGGCGAACCGCGCGCTCGAGCGCGACGGCCTCGGGCCCATCCGCGACAAGGTGCTGGCCGGCGAGCGGCTCACCGACGCCGACGGCCTGAGGCTGTTCGAGGCCGCCGACCTGCCCGCGCTGGGCGCGCTCGCGAACCACGTGCGCGAGGCCCGCCACGGCGCGCTCGCGTTCTACAACCGCAACGTCCACCTCAACCCGACCAACGTCTGCGTCGCGTCCTGCAAGTTCTGCTCGTTCGCGCGCAAGGACGACCAGCGCGCCTCCGACGGCTACACCATGTCGATCGACGAGGCGGTCGGGAAGGTGCTGTCGCGCAAGCCGCTCGGCGTCACCGAGGTGCACATCGTCTCCGGGCTGCACCCGGACCTGCCGTTCGAGTACTACACCGAGCTGCTCTCGCGCATCCGCGCCGGCTGGCCCGAGGTGGCCATCAAGGCGTTCACCGCCATCGAGATCCACTTCTTCGCCGAGAAGTTCGGCATGAGCTACGAGCAGGTGCTGCGCCGGCTGATGGACGCCGGCCTGCAGACCATGCCCGGCGGCGGCGCCGAGATCTTCGCGCCGCGCGTGCGCCGGAAGATCTGCGACGACAAGGCCACCGCAGACCAGTGGATCGAGATCCACCGCACCGCGCATCGCCTGGGCGTGAAGACGAACTCCACCATGCTCTACGGCCACATCGAGCGGCTGGACGAGCGGGTGGACCACATGCGCCGGCTGCGGGAGCTGCAGGACGAGACCCACGGCTTCCAGGTCTTCATCCCGCTCGCGTTCCACCCCGAGCACAACATGATCGGCAAGGCGTTCCCGAAGCCCACCGGCTACGACGCGCTGCGCACGCTCGCGGTGGCGCGGCTGTACCTCGACAACTTCGACCACGTGAAGGCGTACTGGGTCTCGCTCGGCGAGCGGCTGGCGCAGACCGCGCTGTCGTTCGGCGTGGACGACCTCGACGGCACCGTGCTGGAGGAGCGCATCTACCACATGGCCGGCTCGACGGTGCCGCAGGCGCTCAGCGAGCGTACGCTGCACCAGCTCATCCGCGCCGCCGGCCGCGTACCGGCCGAGCGCGACAGCCTCTACCGCGTGCTGAAGGTCCACGACGCGCCGCTCCCCGAGGAGCCGCCCGCGCGCCTCCAGGTCACCGCCTGATCCCGAGAGCTCCCATGCCGAAGAAGATCCGCGCCGCCGCCGTCTCGTTCCTGAACGCCTGGCCGCTCACCGCCGGGCTGGAGGGCTCCGAGCGCATCGAGCTGGTGCTGGCCGAGCCGTCCCGCTGCGCGGCCATGCTGGAGGCGGGCGAGGTGGACCTGGCGCTCGTGTCGGTCGCCGCGCTCACCAAGGGCCAGTACGACATCGTGCCCGGCATCGCCATCGGCGCCGACGGCCCGGTGCAGACGGTGGTGCTCGCCGGCGAGCAGTCGCCGGCCATCTGGGACGAGGTGTTCCTCGACACCGCCTCCCGCACCTCGCACGTGCTCGCGAAGCTGGTGCTCGACGCCATGGGCGTGCACCCGAAGTTCACCCCCATGCACGCGGACGAGGGACTGGCCCGCGCCAGGGGCACCAAGGGCGCGCTCGTGATCGGCGACCGCGGGTTCGGCGTCCGCGCCAACCACGTGCTCGACCTCGGGCGCGAGTGGACCCGGCTCATCGGGCTCCCCATGATCTTCGCGCTGTGGGCGGCGCGGCCGGGCGCGGTCACCCCCGAGGACGTGCAGGAGCTGACCCGGGCTGCGCAGCACGGCCTCGGGATCCGCACCGAGCTGGCGCAGAAGTTCGCCGCGCAGAAGGGCGGCGACCCGGAGAAGTACCGCCGCTACCTCACCCAGAAGATCCGCTACGGCCTCGGCCCCTACGAGCTGCAGGGGCTGGAGGCGTTCCTGGAGCGCGCCGCCGCGAAGGGCTTCCTGCCCCCCATGCCGCTCCGCTTCGTGGACGACGTGGTGCGGACCCGGCGCGTGCGCCGCGCCGTCTCGGTGGACACCGCGCTGCAGAAGGGCGCGGACGGCGAGCGGCTCGACGCCGACGAGGCGGCCACGCTCGACGAGAAGGCGCCGCTGCTCGAGCTCGGGCTGGCGGCCGACCAGCGCCGCCGCGCGCTCCACCCCGGCGACCTCGTCACCTACATCGTGTCGCGGAACGTGAACTACACGAACGTGTGCACCACCGCGTGCCACTTCTGCGCGTTCTACCG
Source organism: Anaeromyxobacter dehalogenans 2CP-1 (assembly GCF_000022145.1). Lineage (NCBI taxonomy): Bacteria > Pseudomonadati > Myxococcota > Myxococcia > Myxococcales > Anaeromyxobacteraceae > Anaeromyxobacter > Anaeromyxobacter dehalogenans. The sequence goes on along the minus strand of NC_011891.1, from coordinate 450,399 downwards.
CCCCCGCGGCCACCAGGAGTCGTACGTCCTCACGCGCGAGGAGCTGACGCAGAAGATCGACGAGACCGTGGCGCTCGGCGGCATCGAGATCCTGCTGCAGGGCGGCCTCCACCCCGACCTCGGCGTCGAGTGGTACGAGGACCTGTTCCGCTGGGTGAAGCAGACCTGGCCGGTGATCAACCTCCACGCGCTCTCCCCCGAGGAGATCTGGCACATCGCCCGGACGAGCGAGCTCGGGCTCGAGGCCACCATCGACCGGCTGGTCGCGGCCGGGATGGACTCGATCCCGGGCGGCGGCGCCGAGATCCTGGACGACGAGGTCCGCCGCCGGATCGCGCCGCTCAAGTGCTCCACCGACGAGTGGCTCACCGTGATGAAGGCGGCCCACCTGAAGGGGCTGAAGAGCACCGCCACCATGATGTTCGGGGTGGGCGAGGGGCCGGAGCACCGGGTGGCGCACCTCATGCGGCTGCGCGAGCTGCAGGACGAGACGCACGGCTTCACCGCGTTCATCTGCTGGCCGTTCCAGTCGCAGAACACCCGGCTCGAGCCGGGCGACGGCAGCGCCCACGCCTACCTGCGCACGAACGCGCTCTCGCGCCTGGTGCTCGACAACGTCCCGAACCTGCAGGCGTCGTGGGTGACGATGGGCGGGGGCGTGGCCCAGGCCGCGCTGCACATGGGCTGCAACGACTTCGGCCAGGTGATGATCGAGGAGAACGTGGTCTCCGCGGCCGGCACCACCTTCAAGATGGACTCGGAGGAGGTGGAGCGGCACATCCGCGACGCCGGCTTCCGCGCCGCCCGCCGCAACATGAAGTACCAGCTGGTGGAGGAGACCCGCGCGTGATCCGGGTGGTGGCCGCGCCCTGGGTGCTCCCCGGCCTCGCGCCCGGCGCACCGGCGGCGTCCGCGCCGGCGATCGCCGACGGCGCGGTGGCGCTGGAGGGCGAGCGGGTGCGCGCGGTCGGGCCGCGCGCCGAGGTGGAGGCGCGCTTCGGGCCGGGCGAGCGCCTCGACGCGGTGCTCCTGCCGGCGCTCGTCAACGCGCACCTGCACCTCGAGCTCTCGCACATGAAGGGCTGGGTGGCGGGCGGCGAGGGGCTGCCCGGCTGGATCCAGCTGTTCGTGGCGGCGCGCCGGCGCACGCGCGAGGGCGAGCCCGAGGAGGCCATGGGCATGGCCGCCGAGGACCTGGTCCGCGCCGGGGTGGCCGCGGTGGGCGACATCAGCAACACGCTCGACTCGCTCGCTCCGCTCGCGGCCGCCGGCCTCGGGGGCACGATCTTCCACGAGGTGTTCGGCTTCACGCCGGAGCGCTTCGAGGAGGCCCGCGCCGCCGCGCGCCAGGTCCGCGAGGCCGCCGCCCCGCCGCCCGGGCTCCGGGTGGTGGAGAGCCCGCACGCGATCTACTCGACGAACGCCGCGGCCCTGCGCGCGCTGCTCCGCAGCGGCCCCGGCTCCCTGCACCTCGCGGAGGATCCGGCCGAGCGCGCCTTCTGCGCGACCGAGTCGGCCGGCCCCTTCGGGCGCATGTACGCGACGCTGGGCGCGGCGCTGCACGCGCTGCGGATCACCGGGCGCTCGCCGGTGGACGCGGTGAAGGCCGAGCTCCGCCCGCACCACCTGGCGGTGCACTGCGTCGACCTCGACGACGAGGACCTGCGCGCGCTCGCCGCCACCGGCGCCACGGTGGTGCTCTGCCCGCGGTCGAACCGCTACATCCTCGGCGCGCTGCCGCGCCTCGAGGCGCTCCTCGCGGCGGGGATCCCGCTCGCGGTCGGCACCGACTCGCTCGCCAGCGCCCCCTCGCTCGCGCCGCTCGCGGAGCTGGCGCTGCTGCGGCGCGAGGTGCCCGCCGTGGCCGCGACCCGGCTGCTCCCGCTCGCCTGGAACGGGGCCGCGCTGGCCGCCCCGCACGTGGGCCGGCTCGCGCCGGGCGCCGCGCCGGGCGTGCTCGCCGCGCCGCTCGAGGGCGCGCGGCCGCCGGATCCGGCCGAGTGGCTGGTCTCCACCTTCGGCGCCGAAGAGCGCCCGTTCACCTGGCTCGCCCGGCAGCGGCCGGGCCCGGAGCGTCCCGAATGACCGTCGCCGCGCTCGCGCGCATGGTGAAGCTCAGCCACTCGCTGTTCGCGCTGCCGTTCGCGGCCGCGGCGGTGGCGCTGGTGGCCGCCGAGGCGCGGCTGGACCCGGCCCGCCTCGCGCTCGTGGCGCTGGCGGTGGTGGCGGCGCGTACCGCCGCCATGGCCATGAACCGCATCGCCGACCGGGCGTTCGACGCCCGCAACCCGCGCACGCAGCGGCGCGAGCTCGTCACCGGCGAGGTCTCGGCCGCCGCCGCCTGGGCGCTGCTCGGCGGCTCCTCCGCGGCGTTCGTGGCCGCCGCCGCGCTCATCTCGCCCGTCTGCGGCGCGCTGGCGCTGCCGGTGCTCGCCGTCCTGCTCGGCTACTCCTACGCGAAGCGCTTCACCTGGGCCTGCCACCTGTGGCTCGGGGTGGCGCAGGCGCTCGCGCCGGTGGGGGTGGCGATCGCGCTCACCGGGACCGCCCCGCTCGCCTCGGTGGTGCTCGGGCTCGGCGTGGGCGCGTGGATCGCCGGGTTCGACGTCTTCTACTCGATGCAGGACATGGACTACGACCGCGGCGCGGGGCTGCGCTCGATCCCGGCGCGCTTCGGCGTCGCGGGCGCGCTCCGCTGGGCGCGGGGCCTCCACCTCGCCGCCGCCGCCGCGATCTTCGCCGCCGGCGCGCTGGCCGGGCGCGGCGCCGGCTGGATCACGGGTTCGGTGATCCTCGCGGCCACGCTCGCGGCCGAGCACCGCTACGTGGCGCCGGGCGGCGCGCTCCGGCCGGAGCGGATCAACGTCGCGTTCTTCAACTACAACGCCTTCGCCTCGATCGCGTTCGCGCTGTGCGCGCTCGCCGATCTGGCGCTCCGGTGACCGGGGGACCCGCATGACCGCCGCCGCGCAACGCGCCGCCGCGCCGACCTCCCACGCGCTGCAGAAGGCCGACCTGGCCGTCGCCGACGCGGTGGGCGCGCTCATGGAGCTGTGGGGCTTCCGGCGCCAGCTCGGGCGCATCTGGGCGGTGCTGTTCCTGTCGGACCGGCCGCTCGCCGCGCCCGATCTGTGCGACCGGCTGCAGATCTCCACCGGCCTGCTCTCGATGAGCCTCGCCGAGCTGCGCCGCTGGGGCGTGGTGCGGACGGTGGAGGTCCCCGGGGACCGCAAGGAGCACTTCGAGGCGGAGACCAACGTCTGGAAGCTGGTGGCCCGGGTGCTGCGCGAGCGCGAGAAGCGCGCGGTGGAGCAGGCGCTCGCCGCGTTCGAGCGCGCGCTCGCCGAGGTGCGGGCCGCGCTCGCCGACGTGGACCCCGCGGTGAAGGCGCAGGCGCGCTTCAAGGCGCGGCGGCTGGAGGTGCTCTCGGACCTCGCGCGCGCGGCGCTCACCGTGCTGAAGCTGCTGGTGGACTCGAGCCGCGCCGACGTGGGGCCCATCAAGGCGCTCTCGGAGGCGCTGGCGCGGCGGGACTGACCGCGGCGGCGCCCGGCGCCCCGGCCCGCTCCGGCGGAGGGGGATCCGGGGGGCGAGCGCATGTCCATCGGCCCCCGGCGGCCGCCCTCCCGTGCGCGAGGGGTACCCACGCCACGCGTCTCCGCGGGCCCTGCGGAGGTGCCCTCGACGGCGTGCCGCACCGTCCGTGCGCGTGCGGCGCTTCGCCCGCCCCGGGCGCGGCCGGGCGGCCGCGGACCACCCGGCGGCCCGATGCCTTGCCCATCCCCGCGTGGAAACGGTAAGAAGTCCCCCCCATGCTGTCCCCCGACGTCCTGAAGAAGCTCGAGGCCATCGAGCAGCGGTTCGAGGAGCTCACCCAGCTCCTCTCGGACCCGGCCGTGGCCGGCAACGGCGACCGGTTCCGGAAGGTGGCGAAGGAGCGCGCCTCCATCGAGCAGACCGTCACCGCCCTGCGCGCCTATCGCAAGCTGCTCGAGGACGTGGAGGGCAACGAGGCGCTGCTCGCGGACAAGGACCCCGAGCTGCGCGAGCTCGCCAAGGAGGAGCTGGCGCAGCTGCGGCCGCAGGTCGATCCCGCCGAGGAGCAGCTCAAGCTGTACCTCGTGCCGAAGGACCCGAACGACGAGAAGGACGTCATCGTCGAGATCCGGGCCGGCGCGGGCGGCGACGAGGCGGGGCTGTTCGCGGCCGAGGTCATGCGCATGTACGTCCGCTACGCCGAGCGCCGCGGCTGGCGCGTCGAGCTGATGGACACCTCGGGCGGCGCGCTCGGCGGCGTGAAGGAGGCGACGCTCACCGTCTCCGGCGACGCGGTCTACTCCTCGCTCAAGTACGAGTCCGGCGTGCACCGGGTGCAGCGCGTCCCCGCCACCGAGGCCCAGGGGCGCATCCACACCTCCACCGTCACCGTGGCGGTGATGCCCGAGGCGGAGGAGATCGACGTCCAGGTGAACCCGGCCGACGTGGAGATGGACGTGTTCCGCTCCACCGGCTCGGGCGGCCAGTCGGTGAACACCACCGACTCCGCGGTGCGCCTCACCCACAAGCCGACCGGCATCGTGGTGAAGTGCCAGCAGGAGAAGAGCCAGCTGAAGAACCGCACCATGGCCATGAAGATGCTGCGGGCCAAGCTGTTCGAGATCGAGCAGGAGCGGCAGCGCAGCGCGCGCGACGCGACCCGCAAGTCGCAGGTGGGCACCGGCGACCGCTCCGAGAAGATCCGCACCTACAACTTCCCGCAGGACCGGCTCACCGACCACCGCGTGAACTACACGCGCCACAACCTGCCCGCGGTGATGGACGGCGACGTGCAGGACGTCATCGACGCCTGCCGGACGTTCTACGCGGCCCAGGCGCTGCGCGAGGCGTCGCGCGGCGAGGCCGGGGCGGCGGAGCGGCGGGCGTGAGCGACGGCGGGGCCTGGACGACGCTCCGCCTCCTCGCCTGGACCCAGGAGTTCTTCGGCCGCAAGGGCGTGGACGCGCCGCGGCTCACCGCGGAGCTGCTGCTCGCGCACGCGCTGCGCTGCGAGCGGATGCGGCTCTACCTCGACTTCGACAAGCCGCTCGGCGAGCCGGAGCTGGCCGCGTTCCGCGACCTGGTGCGGCGCCGGGCCGAGGGCGAGCCCACCGCCTACCTCACCGGCCGGCGCGACTTCTACGGCCGGCCGTTCCTCGTGGACGCGCGCGTGCTCGTCCCGCGGCCGGAGACCGAGCTGGTGCTGGAGGCGGCGCGCGACGCGCTGCCGGAGGGCGGGGCCGCGCTCGACCTGTGCACCGGGTCCGGCGCGCTGGGCGTGTCGCTCGCGCTGGAGCGGCCCGGCGCGCGGGTGGTCGCGACCGACCTCTCCGCCGACGCGCTCGCGGTCGCCGCCGAGAACGCGCGCGCGCTCGGCGCGGCGGTGGACCTGCGCCAGGGCGACCTGTGGGCGCCGCTCCGGGCGGGCGAGCGCTTCGACGTGATCGTGTCCAATCCGCCCTACGTGCCGCGTGGCGAGCTGGACACGCTGCCCCGCGAGGTCCGGCGCGAGCCGCGGCTGGCGCTGGACGGCGGCCCGGACGGCCTCTCCCTGCTCCGGCGCATCGTGGAGGGTGCCCCGGCCCGCCTCGCCCCCGGCGGCACGCTGGTGCTGGAGATGCACGAGGGCCACCTGGAGCTCCTGCCGCGCCTGTGCCGCGACGCGGGGTTCGCGCAAGCGGAGGCCCGACGGGACCTGGCCGGCCTGCCCCGGCTCACGGTGGCGCGCCTGCCGGGCGCCGCGTAGAATCCGCGCCGCCGCTCGCATCCCGCTTGCACGCTGCACCGTCCGGGCGATCCCCTGCCCTGACGCGAAGGAGCCATCGTTTGGACAAGATCGTGATCGAGGGAGGCGTCCCGCTCCGCGGGAGCGTGGACGTCTCCGGCGCGAAGAACGCCGCGCTGCCCGTCATCGCCGCCGCCCTGCTCGCCGAGGGCGAGCACGAGGTGCGCAACGTCCCGGACCTCGCGGACGTGCGCACCCTCGGCAAGCTGCTCGGGCACATGGGCTGCGAGGTGGCGCGCGGCGAGGGCGACCGGCGCACGGTCCGGCTCCGCGTTCCCGCCGCGGTGGCGCCCGAGGCGCCCTACGAGCTCGTGAAGACCATGCGCGCCTCGGTGCTGGTGCTCGGGCCGCTGCTCGCGCGCCTCGGCCGGGCGCGCGTCTCGCTGCCCGGCGGCTGCGCCATCGGCGCCCGCCCCATCGACCAGCACCTGAAGGCGCTCACCGCGCTCGGCGCCGAGATCCGGCTCGAGCACGGCTACGTGAACGCCAGCGTGCCGCGCGGCCGGCTCCGCGGCACGGTGTTCACGTTCGACGCCCAGACCGTCACCGGCACCGAGAACGTGATGATGGCGGCGGCGCTCGCCGACGGCGAGACGGTGCTGCGCAACTGCGCGCGCGAGCCGGAGGTGAAGGACCTCGGCGACGCGCTGGTCGCGATGGGCGCGCTGGTCGAGGGCGCCGGCACCGACGAGATCTGGATCGAGGGCGTCCCATCGCTCCGGCCGCTGTCGCACGCGGTCATCCCCGACCGCATCGAGGCCGGCACGTTCCTGGTGGCGGGCGCGCTGCCCGGCAACGACGTGACCGTCCGCGGCTGCGTGGCGGCGCACCAGGAGGCGCTCGTCGAGAAGCTCCGCGCGGTCGGCGCCGAGGTGACGAAGGTGGAGGGCGGCCTGCGGGTGGTGGGCGACGGCCGCCCGCGGCCGGTGGACGTGCGGACCGCGCCGCACCCCGGGTTCCCCACCGACATGCAGGCGCAGCTCATGGTGCTGCTCTGCCTCGCCGACGGGACCTCGCGCATCACCGAGACGGTGTTCGAGAACCGCTTCATGCACGTTCAGGAGCTGATCCGCCTCGGCGCCCACGTCGAGGTGGACGGGCGCGTCGCCATGGTGAAGGGCGTCCCGGAGCTGTCCGGCGCGCCGGTGATGGCGTCCGACCTGCGGGCCTCCGCCGCGCTGGTGCTGGCCGGCCTCGCGGCGAGCGGGACGACCGAGGTGCTGCGCGTGTACCATCTCGACCGCGGCTACGAGCGGATCGAGGAGAAGCTGGCGCCCCTCGGGGCGCGCATCCGGAGGGTGAGAGGCTGATGCCGGGTACGAGCGAGCTCATCACGGTGGCGGTGCCGAAGGGGCGCCTCCTGCAGGAGTCCTCGGCGCTGTTCGAGCGGGCGCTCGGCGTGTCGCCGCGCAAGCTGCTGGAGGGCACGCGCAAGCTGGCCGCCGACGCCCCCGAGGCCGGCCTGCGCTTCATCTCGATCCGCGCCGGCGACGTGGCGAGCTACGTGGAGCACGGCGCCGCCGAGGTCGGCATCGTCGGGCTCGACGTGCTGCGCGAGGAACCGCGCGATCTGTACGAGCCGCTCGACCTGGGGATCGGCCGCTGCACCGTGATCGTGGCCCGCCCGAAGGGCGCCCGGCCGCTGCCGCGCGGGGTCGCGCCGCGGGTGGCGACGAAGTACCTGTCGCTCGCGGCCCGGCACTTCGCCGCCAAGGGGGTGCCGGCGGAGATCATCCCGCTGCACGGCTCCATCGAGGTGGCGCCCTCGCTCGGGCTCGCCGACACCATCGTGGACATCACCGAGACCGGGGAGACGCTGCGCGCCAACGGCCTGGTCATCGAGGAGAAGGTCCTCGAGGTCTCGGCGCGCCTCGTCGTGAACCGGGTGGCCCTGAAGCTCCACCCGGAGCGGCTGCGTCGTCTGATCGAGGCATTGCGCGCCGCCGTGGCCGAAGCCGGCGCCGAAGCCCGTTGAAACGTGGCACGGCTTCTGCCTAGTATGACCAGGACTCGGCAAGAGCCCGTCCTCGCTTGAAATCCCGATCCCAACCCGTCGTGTCACCGGTCCGAGGAGGACCCGCTACGTCATGGATTGCCCGCGGTGCAGCGTCGAGCTGAACGAGATCGCCCACGAGGACAGCGCCGTCCAGCGCTGCGCCGAGTGCGGAGGCATCTGGGTGGGTGACGCCGCCGATCTCAACAAGGTGCTGCTGCACGCCAACCTGCCGGCGCTGTCAGCGCTCGGCGGGTACGTGAACGCGGACGAGATCTCCGGGATGTGCCCGGCCTGCAACGTGGACCTGGTGGTCGTCGAGGGGGGCGAGAAGCGTGCCCTCGCCTACGACACCTGCGAGTCCTGCGGCGGGATCTGGGTGGACGGGACCGAGGACGAGCCGGCGGCCGAGCTCGACTGGAAGGGCGCCACCTCGCAGATCGTGGCGTTCTTCAAGGCGTTCGCGAAGAAGAAGTAGCCGGCGCCCGCGCGCGGGCCCCCGCTCACCAGGTCCGGTCGTCGCGCCACGGGTGCGCGGTGTTGGAGTAGCCGCGGATCTCCCAGTAGCCGCGCCGGTCCTGCGTCATGAGCTCGAGGCGCGTGAGCCACTTCGCGCCCTTCCAGGCGTAGAGCTGTGGGACCACGATCCGCACCGGCCCGCCGTGCTCGCGGGTGACCGGCTTTCCCTCGACCGCGTGCACGAGCAGCACGTCCGGCTTCAGCGCCTCCTCCAGCGGCAGGTTGGTGGAGTAGCCGTCGGCGGAGTGCGCCATGAGGTGGGTGGCCGCCGCGGTGGGCCGCGCCAGCGCCAGCACGGTCTCGAGGCGGACCCCCCGGAACGCCACGTCGAGGATCGACCAGCCGGTCACGCAGTGGAAGTCGGCCTCCTCGTCCACCTGCGGGAGCGCCAGCAGGCCGGCGTAGGAGAGCTCGAGCGGCGTCTCGACCGCGCCGTCCACCACGAGCCGCCAGCGCTCGGGCGCGAGGTCGGGCGTGCCGGTGCCGAGGTCCATCACCGGCCACTCGTGCTTCTCGAACACGTTCTGGCCGGGCGGCTCCTTCGGCATGCCGTGCCGGTTCGCCGGCCCGTCGCCCTGCGGGCTCGCGTCCGCGAGGGAGGGCGTGGCCTTCATCTTCTCGCCGAAGCGCGCGCGCAGGAGCGCCACGCCCTCCGCGATCCGCCGCTGCTGGTCGTCCACCGGGTGCCCTTCCCCGGGCCGTCGCGGGCCCGGCGCGCCGAAGCGTAGCCCGCGCCGGCGCGCCGCGCAGCCCCGAACCCGCCGGACGAGGTCACGGCTCAGCGCGCCGCCAGGCGCGCCCGCGGGGACCTCGCGCCCGCCCGCGGAGGCGGGCGCGCGAGGTCACCGGCCCGCGCAGCAGGAGCGGGGCCCCGCCGCCCTTCGGCAAGCGCAGGGCGGCGGGGCGAGGGCGCAGCCCTCGTGAGATCAGAACGGATATCGCTCGCTCTCCAGCACCGCGTCCGCCAGGCGCCGCTTCGCCTGGAGCAGGCCGGCGGCGTCGTACTTGGAGAAGCGGCGGATGCCGCCGAGCAGGATGGTGAGCGTGTCGCCCTCGCCCACGTAGAACGCGGCGCGGCGGGCGGCGGTGGCGGCCTTCTCGGCCGCGGCGAAGGTGTGGACCTTCACCGCGGCGGCGGCGAGCGCGCGGCGCGCCTCGGGCTGCGTGGACGCGGTCTTCTCGGCGCGGAGCACCACGCTCTCCGCCGCGAACGCCTGGATGGCGACGTCGGCGAGCGCGAGCAGCACCTCCTGCTCGTCCTTCAGCGCCTCGCCGTACTTCTGCACCGCCGCGCCGGCCACCACCAGGAACGCGCGCTTCAGGTTGGCCACGGTGGCCTTCTCGGCCGCGAACGGCACCGCCGGATCGGCCTCGTCGAGCGACGGGTTCATGAGGGCGTCCATCGCCTTCATGACCTCGCGCTGCAGCGGCAGCTCACCCTTCAGCGCGCGGCGCAGGATGGTGCCCGGCACCAGCAGCCGGTTGATCTCGTTCGTGCCCTCGAAGATCCGGTTGATGCGCTCGTCGCGGTAGTACTTCTCGGCCGGGTACTCCTGGATGAAGCCGTAGCCGCCGTGGATCTGCACCACCTCGTCCACCACGTCGGCGAGCACCTCGCTGCAGAACACCTTCGCGATGGCGCACTCGATCGCGTACTCCTCGATGCCCTGCTGGTAGGCCTCGTAGTAGCCGGGCTGGTCGGCGGGGATCGTGGCGAGCCGGTCGTCGATGAGCCCGGCCAGGCGGTAGATGAGCGACTCCGAGGCGTAGACGGCGGCGGCCTGGTCGGCGAGCTTCTCGCGGATCGCGCCGAAGCGGGCGATGGGCGTGCCGAACTGCTTGCGGGCGTTCGCGTAGGCGGCGCCGGTGGCGAGCGCGAGCTTCGCCGCGCCGGTGACCGCCGCGCCCAGCTTGAAGCGGCCCACGTTCAGCACGTTGAACGCGATCTTGTGCCCCTTGCCGATCTCGCCGAGCACGTTCTCGACCGGCACCTTCGCGCTCTCGAAGATCACCGAGGTGGTGGAGGAGCCCTTGATGCCGAGCTTCTTCTCCTCGGGCCCCACGGTCACGCCGGGGAAGGTGCGCTCCACCAGGAAGGCGGTGAAGTGCTTGCGGTCCACCTTCGCGAACACCGTGAACAGGTTCGCGAAGCTGCCGTTGGTGATGAACTGCTTGGTGCCGTCGAGGAGGTAGTGCTTCCCGTCCGGCGAGAGCGTGGCGGTGGCCTTCCCGCCCATGGCGTCGCTCCCCGCCTCCGGCTCGGTGAGGCAGTACGCGGCGGCCCACTCGCCGGTCACCAGCTTCGTGAGGTAGCGGTCCTTCTGCGCGTCGGTCCCGTAGTAGACGAGCGGGAGCGTGCCGATGCCGGTGTGCGCCGCGTAGGAGACCGAGAACGCGCCGCCCGTGCCCATCCGCTCGGCGGCCAGCATGCTGGTGGCCTTGTCGAGCGCCAGGCCGCCGTAGGCCTCCGGAGCGTCGATCATGAGCAGGCCCGCGTCGCCCGCCTTGCGCATGAGCGCCGCGGCCACGCCCGGCTCGTGCTGCTCGAGCGCGTGCTCGGCCGGGAGCGCCTCCGACTCGGCGAACTGCTCCGCGGTCTCGGCGATCTGGCGCTGCTCCTCGGTGAAGTCCTCCGGGGTGAAGACGTCGTCCTTCGTCGCCTCGGAGATCAGGTACTCCGCCCCCTTCAACAGCCTGGCCATGGTCGCTCCTCCTCGTCGCCTTCCGTGAGCCGCCCGCGCGCCCTCAGGCGCGCTCGAACACCGCCGCCGCGCCCATTCCGCCGCCCACGCACATCGACACGATGCCGTGCCGCGCGCCGGTCCGCCGCATGCCGTGCAGCAGCGTGGCGGTGAGCTTCGCGCCGGTGCAGCCGAGCGGGTGCCCGAGCGCGATGGCGCCGCCGGTGGGGTTCACCTTCTCCGGATCGAGCCCGAGCGCGCGCACGCAGGCGAGCGACTGCGCCGCGAACGCCTCGTTCAGCTCGATCTGCCCGACGTCCTCGACGCGCAGGCCGGCGCGCTTCAGCGCCGCCGGGATGGCCTCGACCGGGCCGATGCCCATGATCTCCGGCGGCACGCCGCGCACCGCGTAGGAGACGAAGCGCGCCAGCGGCGCGAGGCCGGTGCGGGTGAGGAACGCCTCGGAGACCACCAGCGCGGCCGCGGCGCCGTCGGTGGTCTGGGACGCGTTGCCGGCGGTGACGGTGCCGTCGATCTTGAACGCCGGCTTCAGCTTTGCGAGCGCCTCCAGGCTCGTGCCCGGGCGCACGCCGTCGTCGGCCGTGACCTGCTCGGTGCGGCGCGCCGGCTTTCCCTTCTCGAGCGTGACCTGCTCCACCTCGACGGGGACGAGCTCGTCGGCGAACAGACCCTCCGCCTGCGCCCGGGCGGCGCGCGCGTGGCTCTGCACCGCGAACGCGTCCTGGTCCTCGCGGCTCACCTGGTCGCGCGCCGCCACCAGCTCGGCGGTGATGCCCATGGCCGCGAACGACTCCGGCCAGGAGGCGACCAGCGCCGGGTTCGCGCTGAAGTGCGAGCCGCCCATGGGCACGAGGCTCATGCTCTCGGCCCCGCCCGCCACGATGCAGTCGGCCTGGCCGGCCATGATCCGCTCGGCGGCGGTGGCGATGGTCTGCAGCCCCGAGGCGCAGAAGCGATTCACCGTCTGGCCCGGCACGCCCACCGGCAGCCCGGCCCGGAGCGCCGCGACGCGCCCGAGGTTCATGCCCTGCTCGCCCTCGGGGAACGCGCACCCGAGGATCACGTCCTCCACCTGCCCCGGGTCGACGCCGGTCCGCGCCAGCAGCGCGCGGATGGCGACGGCGGCCAGGTCGTCCGGGCGGACGTCCTTCAGCTTCCCCTTCTTCGCCTTGCACCCGGGGGTCCGCACCGCTGCGAGGACGTAGGCTGCGCTCATTCCAGGTCTCCTCTCGCGCTCGCGCGCTCGACGCCGGTTCGACCGCTAGTTCCGGAGCGGCTTGCCCTTCTTCAGCATGTGCTGGATGCGCTCGAGCGTCTTCCGCTCGCCGCACAGCTTCAGGAACGCCTCGCGCTCGAGATCGAGCAGGTCCTGCTCGGTGACGAGCGTGCCGGCCGGCACGTCGCCGCCGGTCATGACGCCGGCGATGGTGCGGCCGAGCCGCTCCTCGTACTCGGTGATGAAGCCGCCCATGCGCATGTTCCAGAGCTGGGAGGCGATGCTCGCCGCCGCGCCGCGGCCCGGCGCGCGCAGGCCGGTCGCGGGCGTGCCCGGCCGGAAGTTCGCGGCCAGCGCCAGCGCCTTCTGCTTCGCGTCGTGCACCAGCCGGTCCGGCGACAGCGTCACCGCGTCGCCCTCGCGGAGCATCCCCATGGCGACGAGCTCGTCGGCGGAGGCGCTCACCTTCGCGAGCGCGACGGTGTTGAAGTGCTTGAACACGAACGGCGAGGCGTCGATCTCGTACTTCTCGGCGAGCCGGATCGCCCGGAGCGCCATCTCCTTGGTGCCGCCGCCGGCAGGGAGCAGCCCCACGCCGATCTCGACGAGCCCCATGTACGTCTCGGCGAGCGGGTTCATGGCGGTGGCGTGCAGGCACACCTCGCAGCCGCCGCCCAGCGCCAGCCCGTGCGGCGCCGCCACCACCGGCACCCGCGCGTACTTGAGCGCCATCATCGCCTTCTGGAACGCGCGGATGGTGAGCGCGATCTCGTCGAACGCGCCCTCGGCGATGGCCACCGCGATGAGCATCAGGTTCGCGCCGGCCGAGAACGCCGGCTGGCCGCGGTTCGCGATCACGAGCCCCTGGCCGTCGCGCTCGGCGCGCGCCACCGCCTTGTGGACCATGGCGAGCACGTCCGGGCCGATCGCGTTCATCTTGGTGTGGAACTCGAGGCAGAAGACGCCGTCGCCGAGGTCCAGCACCGAGGCGCCCGCGTTCCGCTCCACCACCGCGCCGGACTTCTCCAGCACCGCGAGGTCGATCTGGTCGGCCGGGCGCGGCACGTCGCGGTAGCCGCCGCCGGCGAGGTCGAGGTAGCGGCGCCGCCCGTTCTCCTCGGCATAGAAGCGCTCGATGCCGCGGAGCCGCTCCGGCACGGCCACGCCGTCCTGCGCGGCCCGGGTCACGAACGCCGGGACCCCGATGGCGTCGAGCATCTCGAACGGGCCGAGGTCCCAGCCGAAGCCCCAGCGCATGGCCGCGTCCACGTTCACCACGTCGTCGGCGATCTCCGGGATGCGCTCGAACGCGTAGAGGAGCGTGTCGCGCAGGTTGCGCCAGGCGTGCTCGGCGACCTTGTCCTTCCCGGCCAGCGCGGCCCGGAGGCGCTGGGCCGGGTCGTCGATCCCCTTCGTCGCCTCCACCGCCGCGCTGCGCGGCTTCGCCGCCGGCACGTACTCGCCCTTGCGGTGGTCGTAGATCGAGAGGCCGCCGCCCTCGCCCTTCTCCTTCCGGAAGAAGCCGCCCCTCGACTTGTTGCCGAGGATCCCCTTCGCGACCATCTGCTCGAGGAAGGCGGGCAGCTTGAACTCGTCGCGGCGCGAGTCGCCCGGCAGCAGCTCGTAGGAGTTCCTCGCGACGTGCAGGAGCGTGTCGAGGCCCACCAGGTCGGCGGTGCGGAAGGTCGCGCTCTTCGGCCGCGCGGTGGGCGGGCCGGCGATGGCGTCCACCTCCTCGACGGTCAGGTCGAGCTCCACCATGTGCCGGATGGCGTTGCACATGGCGAACACGCCGATGCGGTTCGCCACGAAGTTCGGCGTGTCCTTGCCGGTGACGATGCCCTTGCCGAGGCGCACGCGGATGAGCTCGGCCATGCCCGCCGCGACGGCCGGGTCGGTGTGCCGGCTCGAGACGATCTCGACGAGCCGCATGTAGCGCGGCGGGTTGAAGAAGTGGGTGACGAGGAAGCGCGGGCGGAGCGCCTCGGGCAACGTGTCGGCGATGGCGTTCACCGAGAGGCCGCTCGTGTTCGTGGTGAGGACCGCCGTCGGCTTGAGGTGCGGGGCGATGCGCCCGAGGAGCTGGCGCTTCACCTCGAGGTGCTCGAGCACCACCTCGACCACCCAGTCGCAGCTCGCGAGCCGCGGGAGGTCGTCCTCGAGGTTGCCCACGTCGATGCGCGACGCGTAGGAGGGCAGGTAGAGCGGCGCCGGCTTCAGCTTCTCGAGGCCCGCGCGCGCCGCGGCCGCGAGGCGGTTGCGTACCGCCGGGCTGTCGAGCCCGAGGCCGGCCGCCCGCTCCTCGGCGTTCGGCTCCTTCGGGACGATGTCGAGGAGCAGCACCCCGAAGCCCGCGTTGGCGAGGTGCGCGGCGATGGTGCTGCCCATCACGCCCGACCCCAGCACCGCCACCCGCTCGATCCGGTCCATCGTGGCCTCCGTGGTGCGTTCGCGTCCGCTGCGCGGCCCTGACGGCCGCCGCGCGACGCGCACAAGTTGCACGTGCCGCACCACGTCATCGCCCCTGCCCGGCCGAGCGGCCAAGGCGGCGGGTTGACATGCGAATCAACGCAGCCTCCCCGCGAGGGTCTGGTTCCCAGACGTGTTCCGTTCTGTTCCGTCACTGGCGCATTCCGTTCCGGTTTCGGTACAGTACCGGTACACCAGGCCCGCCTCTCCCCGAACCCAGAGTCGTTTGCTCCTGACCCAGAGTCGTTTCGCGAGGAGCCGTCGTGACCCCCGCCGACCGCCGCCCCATCGTCTGGGCGTTCAGCACGAGCCGACTCCGGCACGTGTTCGAGAGCGTCGCGCCCTTGATGGCGGACGTGGCCGAGGTCCGGGTCTTCGACAAGGGGTTCGAGGAGGCGCTCCAGGTCGCGCGCGAGCTCCGGCAGGCCGGCGAGGAGGTGGACGCGTTCGTGGCGGCCGGCACCAACGGCGCCTACCTGCGCGACCACGCGGACGTGCCGGTGGTGGTGGTGACCGCCTCGACCGTGGACGCGCTCCAGGCGCTGGTGCAGGCGCGCAAGCTCTCGAAGCGCATCGGCGTGGTGAACTTCCGGCGCACGGTGGCGGGCCTCGAGGGCGTGCACCTCATCGACGACACCGTCATCGAGCAGCGGCCCTACGTGACGCCGGAGGAAGGGCAGGCCGCGGTGGACGACCTCTCCGCGCGCGGCTTCAAGGTCATCGTCGGCCCGGGGCCCATCTGCTCGGTCGCGGAGCGCTCCGGCCTGCGCGCCGTGCTGCTGTACGGCCAGGACTCGCTGGAAGAGGCGATCCGCCAGGCCGCCGAGGTGGCGCGCATCGCGCGCGTCGAGGGCTCGCGGCGCACACACCTCCAGGCGATGTTCCAGCACCTCGAGGTCGGGGTGGTGGCGGTGGACACCGAGGAGCGCATCCAGGCCATCAACCCGGCGCTGCAGCGGCTGCTCGGCGTCACCGCGGCCGAGGTGCAGGGGCGCAAGCTCTCCGCGGTCGCGCCCGAGCTGGCCATGGGCCCGGTGCTGGAGGGCGGCCCGCCGGAGGTCGAGGCGGTGCAGCGCATCGGCGTCGCCGCCGCGGTGGTGAGCCGGTTCCCGCTGCACGAGCACGGCGTCCTGCGCGGCGCGGTGCTCACCTGCCAGCCCGCCGCGATGGTCCAGCGGCTCGAGCGCGGGCTCCGCTCCACGCACCGCCCGCCGCGGTTCGTGGCGCGGTACGCGCTCTCCGGCCTGGTGGGCGAGTCGCCGGCGATGGTCCGGCTGCGCGAGCTCGCCGGCCGCTACGCGCGCACCGACGCCACCGTGCTCATCACCGGCGAGAGCGGCACCGGCAAGGAGATGGTGGCGCAGGGCATCCACGGCGCGAGCCGCCGGCGCGACCGGCCGTTCGTGGCGGTGAACTGCGCCGCGTTCCCGGAGACGCTGCTCGAGGCCGAGCTGTTCGGCTACGAGGAGGGCGCGTTCACCGGCTCGCGGCGCGGCGGGCGCCCCGGCCTGTTCGAGGCGGCGCACACCGGCACGCTGTTCCTCGACGAGATCGGCGACGTGCCGGTCACGCTGCAGACGCGGCTCCTGCGCGTCCTGCAGGAGCGGCAGGTGCTCCGGCTCGGCAGCAACGATCCCACCCCGGTGGACGTGCGCGTCATCGCCGCGACGCACCGCGACCTCCGGCAGGCCATCGCGCGCGGCGAGTTCCGCGAGGACCTCTACTACCGCCTCGACATCCTCCCGCTGCACCTGCCGCCGCTGCGCGAGCGGGGCGAGGCGGACGTCGAGCTCATCGCCTCCGACCTGCTGAAGCGCGCCCTCCTCCGCCATGGCGCCGCCGACGCGCACCGGCGCGCGCTCTCCATGGTGCTGCCGCGGCTGCGCGGACACGCCTGGCCCGGGAACGTGCGCGAGCTCGAGAACGTGCTCGAGCGCGTGGCGGTGCTGTTCGCGGACCGCGACCCGCGCGCGCGCGTGACCGAGGAGGAGCTCGCCGCGGTGATGCCGGAGGTCGCGGATCCGACCGCCCGCGCCGCCGCGCCCACCGCTCCCTCCGCGGTCGCCCCGCCCATCGACCTCCGCCTCGCCCGCGCCGCCCAGGAGCGGGTCCTCATCGAGCGGACCGTGGCCGAGTGCGGCGGCAACCAGGCCGAGGCCGCCCGCCGGCTCGGCATCGGGCGGACCACGCTGTACCGGAAGCTCGGGAGGGTCAGGGCGTAGACCTCGGTCGCCCCCTCCCGAGCGCGCCGCCGATCTCCTTGACTCCCGCCCGCCTTCACGGCAAAAACGGGGTCGCGACGCGGGAATAGCTCAGTTGGTAGAGCATCAGCTTCCCAAGCTGAGGGTCGCCGGTTCGAATCCGGTTTCCCGCTCCAATCTTCGATGGACCGAACGCCCGGCGACCCCGGGCGTTTCGTTTTAGGCGCTGCCGGGATACGGTGTGCACCACCGGTACGACCCGAGTTCCCCCGACCCCGAGGCACAGCGCTCCAGGATGAACCTCCTCCCCTTCGACCGCACCGAGCTTCGCTCGACGTCCACCCCGGACGAGATCGCTGCACGGGTGGCCGAGCTGGTGACCCAGGGGCACTGGGCGGCGCAGCGGCCGTTCCGCGGAAAGCTCCAGGGGCGGCGCTTCCAGCTGGTGCGGAACGTCCAGCGGCCGCACGCGGTGGTCGTCGGCGAGATCGAGAGCGCCGGGGCTGGCTCCGTCGTCCGACTCCGCTTCCGGCTTCGGTGGGCGCTCGCCGCATTCCTGGGGGTCTGGTTCGCGCTCTTCTCGTATGCGGCCGCGGCGAACCTGCGCGGGCTCGCATCCGATGTCGCGGGGATCGTCCTCGCGCTCGTGGCCGGAACCGTGACCGTCGGCTTCGCCGCCGCCCTGCTCACCACGCCGTTCCGGCACGACGTCCGGCAGGCGCTGGAGACGCTGCGGGCGGCGGTCGAGCGCGCCTGAGCGGCTCGGGGAGTCAGGCGCGCAAGGCGAACCGGCGCCGGCGCGCCTGCAGCCCGCTCACCGGCCGCGCTCACGCTGGCGGCCGTGTTCAGGCGATGGCTTTGCGATCGCGCGGCGCGATCGCGCCACGAGACTACTTCCTGATAAAACGGGATGTTACGGGTTTTTGATACGTCAGTTTTGTTACTGGGTGCGACGGCTGCTTTGCTGGCTGCAAATCACTTCTTCAGGGTCCAGCGGCTTCCACGCTTGGACCCGAGCATCACGACCTTTCCTTCCCTCTTCAACTCTCGGAGCAGCCGGTGAATGGCGTGACGGACGTGGCCAGGGAGCGCCTGCTCGAACTCCTGGATGGTCGCCGTCTCGAACTGCTCTAGGTGCTGGAGCAGCAGCATTTTCGAATGCGGCTTGTCGAGGCCGCGCCGGCGCGTGTACTCCCCCTTGCGGCCGACGAACGCGTAGAAGCGGCGCGAAAGCATGAGCTTCTTCCGCCCTCGGCCGTAGCGCTCAAGGACACCCTTCTCGACCAGTTGAGGCACACGAGACGCGAGGTTCTTCGGGACCTCCTCGCCGCGATGAACGATATCGAGGACGACGAGGTCGGTCGTCGAGAATGAGACAAGGGTTTCCTGACCGACGCGCTCTAGGAAACGGAGGAAGGCGACGTCTTGCACGTCGCCACGCAACGTGAGCGCGACCTGATAGTCGTCCGTCCCGGCAAAGTCGGGACGGGGCTTACCCTCCTTGATGGACTCCTCGAACATCCTGTCGGCGCCCTGGCCGGAGCGCTCGACGAACCCGCACTTCGCGAGCGCCTCCGCGAGCCGTCGGTTCCGCGGCGCTTGCCGCCACAAGATGTTCTCCGCCGTCACGCCTGGAGGGAACCCGCCGGGGCTCACGATCTCGATCCGTCGAGGGTACAGGCGCAGGAAGATCGATCCAGCGTGCCTGTAATCGCGGTGGCTCACCGCATTCAGGATCGCCTCGCGTGCGGCGACCTCGTTGATGGTGGGAATGTCCCTGATGATGAGGCCGTCGCGGAACTGCTGCACCTCGTTGCGCGCTTGGACAAACCGAAGCAGCTCGTCGAAGTAGCGCAGGAACCCTTCGCGGAATTCGAGACGCTGCTGTGGCGCGATGCTCGCGTCCGCGGACCGGTACTCAGCCACCAGCTCGGCCTGCGCTAGATGTCTTCCGAGCCCAGCGCGAGTGCCGAGCAGCACGAGCGCCGCAACACTGATGCGGCCGTCGGGCGCCAGCTCGGCGTCCGCCAGGAGTTGATCCGGCCCCATTCGGTCGATCTGCTCGTTACCTGACTTCCGTCGCCACAGCTCTCGGAACTTCTCGATGGCTCCGGGCTCGAGATCGGCCATCGTAGCGGCGGGAACGATCTCCGCCGAGTGATCGGGCACAACCTCGTCGAAGATGCGTCGCAACCTGTCAGGCGTCATCGCGACGAGCGACTCGCCCGCCCTCATCAGATACGCGCCGTTGTGGTGAAGCGGGACGCCGAGAGGGCGGGGCGGAATCGTGAACGCGACAACCCTGCCGTCGGGGTGCGCGATCACGTCGGCATCAACGCGGAGCTTCAGACGGTCGACCAACTGAGACTTCGTCCTCTCGAGATCCTCGAACGCCCGGCTGCCCACGACGCGGCGGGGAGCCTGGTCTGTGACCCCCAGAATGAGCACGCCCCCGCCCTCGTTCGCGATGGCGACGCAGTACTGGACGAGCTTTTCTAGGTCGAAATTGTTCTTCGCCTCCTTGAATTCGAGGCGCTCGGCTTCGACCGAGTTCATCCAGATCCGCAGCTCCTCGAGTCCTCTTTGCTTCATCTCGCTCCCGCACTGTCCACGAAATGCTAGTCGGTCAGCTTCCGCATGTAGGCGACCTCTCCCGCCGGCGTCCACTCGCGCCAGCCCGCCGCGAACGGCCAGTTCCCCATGCGCCTGCGGGCGTCCTCGGTCGCCTGATGCCACGCCCACCACTGCGCACGAGCCGCCTTCGCAGCCTCGACGGCCGCAGCGTCGCCACGCAGCTCGGCGCCCTTCACCTCCAGCGCGAAGGAGAGGCTCTTCTCGAGCGCGGTGCCGGCCTCGCGGAGCCGTAACCCAACCGCCTGGAGCACCCGGCCGGCGCGGACGCGCAGCTCGGGATCCTTGACCGCCTCCGCACGCTGCCACAGCCGGAATAGTGGAACGGACGCCCCCAGCGCTGCGGACCAAGCCCGGAGTTCGGCGTGGCCCGGATCGAAGTGCGCCGCCAGTTGCCGGAGCTGCGTCAACGATCCTTCGCGCGGGTACTCGAACCGGGGCTTTCCCAGGGCCCTTTCGATGGCCGAGAGATCGTCGGCGTTGAACGGAACGGTACCGGGGGCGGCCGCGAGCAGGCTCGCCAGCTCCATGTAGCCGTTGTCCGGCTCAGCCGCGACGACGACGCGGCCGACGTGAGCGGCCGCGCGCGAGGCTGCCTGCGCGTCGATGCCTTTGATGGCGGCGAAGGGGGTCAAGGCGCCGAGAACGTCTAGGTTCACGACGACGGGTTGCTTCTCCGCATCCGCGGCCGCCCGGATCGCCGCCTTGACGTACGCGGCGCTGGTGGCGGAGCCGATGCCGTCGAACATGAAGCGCTCGCCGGCGGTCAGGCGGGCGCGGACAGGGCGGTCGATCTTGGGCACGAGCTGACCCCACGACTCGCTCTCGCGCAGGATTCGATTGCCCGAGAGGTCCGGTCGCCCGGTGTCCCTCCAGGCCAGCACGAGTGCTTCGCGGAGCGGCTCATCCTTCCGCTCGCGACGGCGCTCGATGAGGCGCTTCAGGACGACGACGTGCGGATCCCGGCCGTGCTGCTCGAGCCGACCCGTGTACACCGAAGCGCGGTCAAGGTCGCCCGCCTCGACGGCGGCGCAAGCCGCGACGAACAAGGCCCGGGCGTCCTGCGGATCCTTCGCGAGGATCGTATCCGCTGCCGAGAGCGCCGCTGCGGCATCACCGCGGAACTGGAGTAGTGCGGCCCGTTCGACCGCCGTCGGCGCGAACCCGAGTGCCCCGAGCAGTAATGCGAGCAGCTTCATCAGATGTCTCCCGCTCGATGACACCATGGGTTCATCCCACTGTCGACGCGGGCGGTCCCGGAAATGAAGACGGGCCATCGGGAGGTCCCGACGGCCCGTCTGTGCGGAGCCTCTCGCCAGCTGCTGGCGTCGCTTCCGCGGCGCCTCGGCCGCGCTCTCCTCGTCGCTGCACTCCTCCTCGTCGCAGTCGGCGTCGTCGAGCGTCTCGACCGGGGTCCTCGATCCACTCCTCGGTGATCTTCCGGTGCACGATGGCCATGTCGTTGGCCTCCTTTCCATTCGACGTTAAGTGAGCGCCCTCGACGGAACCAAGAGGGCGAGACGGAGAGCCGTGACCGTGCGTCACAAGGCGGCTCACCTGCTTCCGCCAGCGCGCGGCGACCCGCCGGCGTGCCCCGCCATTTGCCGGCAGCGCGAGAGCACGAACGGCGTGGAGGGCGACGTTCGTGGACGGTATCCCCGCATCCATGAGCTGCCGCGTCAGCTCCGCAGCGCGGGTCGACGCCGCCTTGAGGCCGACCCGTGCCGCAGCGACCGCGCCTCCGCCCGGACGGCGTCGGCGAAGGCCTTCACGAGGGCGCGCTGGGCCCGGCTCACGTAGTACCCCCGCCCGAACACGACGGCGCGCGGCGCCACCGTGCCACCCCGGGGAGATCCCCTACACCCAGCCGCAGTTCCCTTCGCGAGCCGCCCCGAGCACGACGGGGATCCCCCCGCGTTCCATGCGCGGGAAAGGCGGGATCCCCTCCCACAGCTCGGACGTCGAGACGAGGTAGTTCCCGCAAGGATTCGGGGGGTTGCAGGCGAGACCGACCACAGACGGGCCCCGCGCGCGCGGTTTCGGTTCGAATCCGGTTTCCCGCTCCAATCTTCGGTGGACCGAACGCCCGGTGATCCCGGGCGTTCTTTCGTGTGACGCCAGGGCGTCGAGATGCGCGCCGCCGCTGCGCGTCACGCTTCGCGCGGCTACGTCGTCTGCCCGGGATGACCGACGGAACGGAGACCTTCGAGACGCAACGTCCGGCCCTGCTCGCGCTCGCCTACCGGATGCTCGGGGAGCTGGCGCGCGCCGAGGACGTGGTGCAGGAGGCGTGGCTCCGGTGGCAGCGGCGCCCGGACGAGGTCGGCTCCGCGAAGGCGTTCCTGCTCACCACCGTCGCGCGCCTCTGCCTCGACGAGCTCGGCTCGGCGCGGGCGAGGCGGGAGGAGAGCCGCAGCGATCGGCTGCCGGAGCCGGTGGACCTCGAGCGCGCGGGCCTCGGGCGCGTGGAGATGCTCGACCGGATCTCGATGGCGTTCCTGGTCCTCCTGCAGCGCCTCACGCCCGCCGAGCGCGCCGTGCTGCTGCTGCACGACGTGTTCGACATGACCCACGCCGAGATCGCGGCGCGGCTCGAGAGGAGCGAGCCGGCGTGCCGGCAGCTCCTCAGGCGGGCGAGGGAGAACGTCGCGACGGAGCGCCGCACGCTCCGGGCGTCGCGCGACGAGCACCGCCGGCTCCTGGCGGCGTTCATGGAGGCGAGCGCGCGTGGTGACCAGCGCGCGCTGCTCGAGCTGCTCGCGGAGGACGCCGTCCTCATCGCCGACGCGGGTCCGGGCGTGGTGCGCTACGGACGCATCCGCAACATCGGACGGCCGGTGGTCGGCGGCGTGAAGGTGGCCGCGCTGCTCGCGTCCGTGGCGCGGCAGCGGGTCGGGGCGCCGCTCGAGCTGCGCGAGCGCACGCTCAACGGGGAGCCGGCCGCGGTGGCGTTCGAGGACGGGCGTCCGGTGTCGGCCATCGTGCTCGCGGTCGCCGGCGGCAAGGTACGGCACGTGTATCTCCAGGTGGACCCGGAGCGGCTCCGCCACGTCGGTCCGCTGGCGTGAGCCCGCCGCGTCACGCTCCGCCGAGCCGCGTCGTCTCCTCGGCGAACCCCACCCTGGAGATCTGCCCCCGATGACGAGCACGACGACCCCGTCCACGACCGCCGCTCCGCCGGCGCTGCGCGCTCCTCCCCCCAGGAGCGCGCGACGCGCGCGCCTCGCGTACTGGATCAGCACCGGCCTGGTGTGCGCCGTGATGGTGTTCAGCGTCCTCTCGTTCACGTTCCACGATCGCTTCCCGTTCCCCGATGGCAAGGAGGGCGCGTTCGTGCACCTCGGGCTGCCCCCGTACTTCAAGGTGGAGCTCACGATCGCGAAGGCGCTCGGCGTCCTCGCGCTGCTCGTCCCCGGTGTGCCGCGCAAGGTCCGGGAGTTCGCCTACTTCGGCTTCGGCCTCACGCTCGTCTCCGCCGCGATCGCGCACTTCTCGGTCGGCGACGCCCGGCGGCTGAGCCCGCTGTACGTGATCGATCCGCTCCTGTTCCTCGGATGCCTCGCGACGTCCTACGCCGGCTTCCTCCGTGGCGGGCCCGAGGCGTTTCGCGGCCCGTCCGCGCAGCCGGCGGTCGGGACGAGCGGCGCCGCGACCGTCCGCTCCGTCCGCGTGGCCCGCACGCCTCCGCCCAGCGAGGCCTCGCCGAGGTGACGCGCTCCGGGTGAAGGGGTGTGCCGATCCGCGGCCCGTCCGGCGCCCGCACGCTTCACGCAGGGTTCCGTCGGCAGGCGGGCGTCCTTCGCTGTAGTCTCGGCGCCATGCCTCACCTCTTGCCCGTCCCGTATCTCGTGGCGCTCGGGATCCTCGTCGTCGGGGTCGCGCTCGGTGGCGCGCTCACGCAGCCGCGCTGGCCCCGGGCTGCGGGGTTCCTGGCCGCGATCCTCGTGGCGTCGTTCGTGGCGCTTGCCGCCACCGCGACGGCGCTCGGCTGGCAGAAGGCAGGCTGGCTCGGTGAACGGCTGGTCCCGCACCTCGCCGCGGCGGGACTTCCCCTCGTCTCGGTGCTGACGGCGCTGGTGGTGTTCCGTCGAGCAAGAGCGCCCGTCCGGATCGCGCTGGCCATCGCGCTCGGCGCAGCCGGGATCTCGTACGCCGGGGTGGCGGGCATCGCCACCGCCTGCCTCCTGACCGGGGATTGCCTTTGACGTGCACGGGATCGCCTCCCCGGCGATCCGGCTCCCCGCCTCACCGGCGCCGCTCGCCCTCGCGTCCGTGCTCCGCCGCGTACGCCTGGGCCAGCTCCGCGGTGTGCCGCAGCAGCTCCGGACCGCCGGCCGCGCCGTGGCCCGGGACCACCGTCCGAGGCTGCGGATAGCGACGCGCGGCCGCGGCGGCGCCCTTCGCCCACTGCACCGGATCGATCTCCTCGAGGTTCCCGAGCGTCCTCGCCTCCGCCGCCTTGACGAAGCACCCGCCCACGAGCAGCCCGTTCGCGGGCAGCCACACCACGAGGTTGTCGGCGGTGTGCCCGTGCCCGGGGTACCAGGTCTCGAGCTTCACGCCCGCGAGGGCGAGTCGCTCCTCGGGCCGCAGCTCGCGCTCCGGGACCACCAGGCCGTGGCGCTGCGCGAGCGCGCGCGTCTTCCCGAGCGCGTACGTCCGGATCCGGTTCGGCCGCGCGAGCCCGATCCCGCCCATCCGGTCGGCGTGCCAGTGCGTGACGACGAGGTGGCGCACCGGCCGGCGCAGCGTCTCCGCGGCCCACGCGAGCACGGGTGCGGTCTGCGCCTCGGTCGCCGGCGTGTCGATGAGCACGGACTCGGCGGCGCCCGCCACGAGGACCGCGTTCGACTCGACGTCCCCGAACCCAGCGATCGGGCTCACCGACCGGATGATCCAGGCATCGCGCGAGATGGGCCGGGCCCAGACGCGCTGGCCGAGGTCGATCTCCGCCTCGCCGTGCGCGTGAGCGTCGGCCAGGCTCGCGAAGGGGAGGACCGCGAGCGCGACGGTGAGCAGCATTCGCATGGGCGGCGAAGCTAGCGGCCTTCGGCGCGAGCAGGAAGCGCTGAGTCGGGTCGTCCGCGGCGCACGGCGCCGCACGCGATCCCGGCTCGGGCCGACGGGGGCCGGATCCGCTACCCTGCCCGGATGCCCCGCCTCGATCCGCGCCGCCTGCAGTCCTTCCGCGAGGTCGCGCTCGCCGGCCGCATCTCGGTCGCCGCGCGCACCCTCCACCTCTCGCCGTCCGCGCTCTCGGAGCAGGTCCGCGAGCTGGAGCGCACGTGCGGGCGGCCGCTCCTCCTTCGCACCGCCCACGGCGTCCAGCTCACGGCGGACGGGCAGCGGCTCCTCGAGCACGCGCAGCGCGTGGACGAGGCGCTGCGCGCGGCGGAGGCCTCGATGGATCGCGAGGCGGAGGAGGGCGGTCCGCTCGTGCTGGGGGCGAGCCAGACCACCGCGGCCTGGGTGGTCCCGCACCTCGTCGCGGAGCTCCGCCGCGCGCGGCCGGGCGTGGCGGTGCGCGTGGAGGTCGGCAACACCGACGCCGTCCTCGGCTGGCTCGCCAAGGGCACCGTCCCGCTGGGCCTGGTGGAGGGGCTCTCCCGCGCGCCGCACGTCCGGCTGGAGCCGTTCGCGCGGGACGAGATCGTCGCGGCGGCCTCGAGCGCCGCGCCGGCCGAGATCCTGCGCCTGCGCCGCGTCGCCGAGCTGGACCGCGTGCCCATCGTGTGGCGCGAGGTCGGCTCCGGTACCCGCGCGGTGGTGGAGAAGGCGCTCCGGCGCGCGGGCGTCCGCAGGACGCGCCGCCACGCCGACCTCGAGCTCGGGACGAACGACGCGGTGAAGGCCGCGGTGCAGCTCGGGCTGGGCGTCGGGTTCCTGTCGCGCTGGGCCATCCGCACCGAGCTCGCCACCGGCGCGCTGCGCGCGATCCCGCTCGAGGGCCTCCGCATCGAGCGCGCGTTCTCGTGGGCGCTCCCGGCCGGCGGGGTCTCCGGGATCGCCGGCCGCTTCCTGCGCGAGGCGCAGCGGCTCGCGGCCGGGACGGTGCGCCCGGCCTGGTTCCCGTGAGGCCGGCGGCGCCGCCGATGTCCCATCGGAAATGCCGGTGTGCCGCGGAGCCGCCGAGCGACTAGGTTCGCGCCGCATGGAACGGTCCACCCCCGAGCCCCGCACCTCATCCGCTCGATCGATCCCGTCCTTCCTCGTGCCGGCCGCGGGACTGGCCTGCGTGGCGATCCCGCACGTCTCGCCCGCGCTGGCGCTCGCCGCCGGCGTCGCGCTCGCGCTCTCGACCGGGAACCCGTACGCCGCCACCACGCGCGCGCTGGCCCGGCGGCTCCTGCCTGTCTCCGTGGTGGCGCTCGGCGGCGCCATGGATCTCCGCGTGGTCGCGCACGTCGGGGCGCGCGGCGTGGGCTACACCTTCGTCAGCATCGCCGCGTGCCTGGCCCTCGGCGCGCTCCTCGCCCGCGCCGCGCACGTGGAGGCCCGCACCGCGGCGCTCATCTCGGTCGGCACCGCCATCTGCGGCGGGAGCGCCATCGCCGCGGTCGCGCCGGTGGTCGGGGCGGACGAGCACGAGACGTCGATCGCGCTCGGCGCGGTGTTCCTGCTGAACTCGGCCGCGCTGCTCGTGTTCCCGCTGGTGGGCCACGCGGCAGGCCTGGCGGAGCCGGCGTTCGGCCTCTGGGCGGCGCTCGGCATCCACGACACGAGCTCGGTGGTGGGCGCCACGCTCGCGTACGGCCCCCAGGCGCTCGCGGTGGGGACCACGGTGAAGCTCGCCCGCGCGCTCTGGATCGTGCCGGTGACGCTGGCCATCGGCCTCGTGGCGCGGCGCGCGCGCGGCGGCGGCGCGGCGTCCGCGGCGCGCCCGCCCTGGTTCATCCTGGGCTTCGTGGCGGTGGCCGCGCTCGCGACGTTCCTGCCCGCGCTGCGCCCCGCCGGGCTGCTGGCCGCCGAGGCGGGGCGCCGCGCGCTGGTGCTGACGCTGTTCCTGGTGGGCCTCGGCCTCTCCCGGCAGGCGCTCCGCTCCGTCGGCGCCGGCGCCCTGGCGATGGCGGTCGCGCTCTGGCTCGCGGTCGCGACCGCGACGCTCGCCGCGGTGCGGACCGGGCTCGTGCACCTCTGACAGGGGCACCACGGGATCACGCCGCCCCGGCCCGCGGCGCGCGAGGCACCTCGCGGACGCGCTCGAGCGCGAACGTGAGCGACGGCAACACGGGCAGGTCGATGACCTCGGCGAGCCGGGCGCGCAGGAGCGGCGCGGCGCGGGCCAGCGCCTCGGCCGCCTCGCACTCCGCTCCCTGCCCCTCGCCGCGCGGAACCTCGAGCGCGTACCCGATGCGCGCCTCGGCGCCGTCCAGCGAGAGGCGGAGCGCGACGAGGTCCACGCCCGTGAGCCCGGGGTCGGTGGACTCCTCGCGCACCACCGAGCGGAACAGCGCGAGGAGGATGCGCTCGAGGCGCTCGGCGCGGAGGGCGGCCGCGTCCGCCGCGGAGGCGGCAGGCTGCGGGGTGAACGGGGTGGCGCGCGAGGGCGCGCCGGGGCGATTCGGGCGTTCTGGGGTCATCACGACGGGTTCCTGGCGCGCGCTCCTGCGGGAGCGCGATCGCGTGGACATGCCTGGGCGCAGCGCTTCGGAGGCGAGCGCGCACAGCGAGGACCCGTCTTTGGAGAACGGTCGGGTCGGCTAGGCGCGCTCCGAGGGGCATCCCGGGTGGGCGACGAGCTCCAGCTTCATGGGACACCTCCTCCGGCGCGAGCACCGATCGTGAGAAGGGCGGACGGATATCCCAGGGGCTGGGCCGCCGTCAAGCGCGCCTTCACGCTGCGTCGCCTCGCCGCGGGGCGTGCCCGGCGCGAGCCTGGGCGCCTCCCTCGCCCCGTCCGGCGGGCGGTCGCGCGGAGGCGCGGCTACACTCGGCGCCCATGACGTCGCTCGTCTTCCTCCCCGGCGCCGGCGGCCGGGGCGCCTTCTGGGCGCCGGTGGCCGATCGGCTCGCCGACCTCGGCCCGTCCGTACGCCTCGACTACCCGGGCTTCGGCGGCTGCCCGCCCGACCCGGCCATCCGCTCCTCCGGCGACCTGTTCGCCTGGGTGCTGGCGCGGCTACCGGCGGGCCGGAGCCACGTCGTCGCGCAGTCGATGGGGGGCGCGCTGGCGGTGCGCCTCGCCCTCGAGCACCCGGAGCGCGTGGAGCGGCTCGTGCTCGTCGCGACCTCGGGCGGCGTGGACCTGCGCGGCACCGGCGCCGCCGACTGGCGGCCGGAGTACCTGGCGTCGCTGCCCGGCGTGCCGCGCTGGTTCGTGGACGACCGGACCGACCACACCGCGCGGCTCGGCGAGCTCGCCGCACCCACGCTGCTCCTGTGGAGCGACGCCGACCCGGTGAGCCCGCTCGCGGTGGGGCGCCTGCTCGAGGCGCGGATTCCGGGGGCCGCGCTGGAGGTGTTCGCGGGCGGCACCCACGCGTTCGCGAACGAGCGGCCGGATGAGGTGGCGGCCGCGATCCGCGCGCCCCTCACCGGCGCCCCGCCGGCGAGGGGCCGCTGACGCACACGGGCGTCAGTCGCAGAGGTCGACCACGAACCAGCGCGCTCCGAGCGCGCCGGGCCGCAGGTGCGTGCACACCAGGTCGCCGACCTCGACCTGACCGTACAGCTCCCTGCCCACGTCCACCTCCTGCGCCGCGCCGATCGGTCCCCAGGGCGGGAGGCGGAGGTCGTAGCTCGTGTGCTTGCCGCTCGAGACGTGCTTGTGCAGCACCGGCACCTCGTGGACCTCGGCCGGCGCCCGGTCGAGCAGCACGTCCGCGGCGTTGAGCGCTCCCCAGGGATAGGGCGCCACCAGCGCGAGGACCAGGGCCGGCACGTACCACCGGCGCCGGAGCGCCGCGTCGCCCCGCACCAGCAGGGCGGTGAGCGCCACCGCGGCGGCGGCGGTCCACCCGAGCACGCGCGCGACGTCCACCACCTCGTAGTCGAGGAGGGCGCGGAGCATGAGCACCACGCCCGGCGCGAAGATGGGCACGCCCACCCCCGGCCGCACCTCGTTGCGCCGCTCCTCCACCGCGTACCGGCCGCGGCCGGCCAGCACGAGCGCGAGCGTGGCGAGCGGGATCGCGGCCAGCACGGCGATCGCGACCGGGTACGGCCGCGGGAAGAGCAGCCCCCAGCCGCCCGCCGCGAGCGCGGCGCCCTTCAGCACCTTCGCGACGCGGTGGGACCCCGCCAGCGAGGCCCGGCGAGCCTCCTCGTCCGGACCGAGCTCGGCCGAGGCCAGGAGCGCCGCCTCGGCGGAGGCCCGGTCCGCCACGTCGAGGTCGGGGAGGGACTCGAGCCACGCGTCGAGCGTGGCGTCTCGCTCGAACAGGAAGCCCATCGAGACCGGCTTCTCCCCCCGCTCCCGCCGCTCCAGCACCAGCTTCTCCATCCCGTACTGCAGCGGGATGGTGCGGCGTCCCGCGATCTGATCGTTGCGCAGCCGGCGCGGCGACCGGCCCAGCTCGATCACCTCGACGCCGTCCGCGTGCAGGAGGAGCCGCCCGCGCTGCGCCGCCGCGACGGCCGCGGCGCCCAGCGCCCCGAAGCCGAGCGGCACGATCAGCACGGGTCCGGTGAGCGCGCCGCGAAGCGCGGCGATCGAGCCCGCCACCGCCGCGGCGAGGCCGAGCGCGCCGAGCCCGTGGAAGAGGAGCCGCCATCGCCTCGCGAAGCGGTAGGTGCGCGGCCAGACGCCGTCGCGGCGGTCGAGGGTGCCGAGGTTCCGGTCGGATCGCATGCGCCGGATACAGAGCATGGGGCCACGCGCCCCGTCCACGGAGCGTGCGGGCGGCGATCTCGCACACCGGCGCACCGGGCGCGAGCCGGCGGGACCGGGCGCTGCGGCGCCCCTCGACCGGCGCGTGGAGCGCGGGCGCTCCTCCGGTTACGATCCCGGGCCGATGCCAGCGACGCCCCCTGCCGCCGCCGCCCGTGCGCTCCAGGCCGGGGATCCGCTCGGCGCGCTCCGGGAGGTGGCGCTGCGGCGCGACGCGACCGGGCTCGCGCTGCGGGGCATCGCCATGGCCCAGCTCGGCGACCTCGGCGCGGCGCGGCGGCTGCTGCGGCGCGCCGCGCGCGCGTTCGGGCCGGCGGCGCCGATCGCCCGCGCGCGCTGCGCGACGGCCGAGGCGGAGGTGGCGCTCGCCGCGCGCGGGCCGGACGCGCCCGCGATCGACCTGGAGGACGCGGCGCGCGCGCTCGAGGCGGGCGGGGACCGGACCAACGCGCTGCACGCCCGGCTGCTCGCGGTGCGGCGCCTGCTCCTCGGCGGCCGGGTGGCCGAGGCGGGCCGCGCGCTCGACCGGCTCGCGCTGCGCGGCGCGCCGCCGGCGCTCGCCGCGGTGGCCGGCCTCGCCGCGCTCGACGTCGCGCTCCGGTCCGGGCGGAGCGCCGCCGCCGCGGAGGCGCACGCGCGGGCGCGGCGCGCCGCGGACCGCGCCGGGATCCCCGCGCTCGTGGCGGAGGTGGCAAGGGCCGGCGAGGCGCTGGCGAGCCCCGCCGCGCGGCTCCTCTCCGCCGGCGCGGAGCGGCCGCTCCGGCTCGGCGAGGTCGAGGCGCTCCGCCGGAGCGACCGGCTGGTGGTGGACGGCTGCCGGCGCACCGCCGGCCGGGGTGGCGCCGCGGTGGACCTGGCGCGGCGGCCGGTGCTGTTCGCGCTGCTCCGCGCGCTCGCCGAGGCCTGGCCGGGCGACGCGCCGCGCGAGGTGCTGGTGCGCCGCGCGTTCGGCGCGGCCCGCGCCACCCCGTCGCTGCGCGGGCGGCTGCGGGTGGAGGTGGGCCGGCTGCGGCGGGCGGTCCGGGCGCTGGCCTCCGTGCACGCCACGCCCGCGGGCTTCGCGCTGGCGCCGCGCACCCGGGCCGGCGTGGCGGTGCTCGCGCCCCCCGCGGCGGCGGGGGACGCCGACGGCCAGGCCGCGGCGCTCGCGGCCCTGCTCGCCGACGGCCAGGCCTGGTCGTCGTCGGCGCTCGCGCTCGCGCTCGGCGCCAGCCGGCGCACGGTGCAGCGCGGGCTGACCGCGCTCGCCGAGCGCGGCGCCGTCCGCGCGCTCGGCCGCGGGCGCGCGCGCCGCTGGGTCTCGGCACCCACGAGCGGCTTCAACCCGGCGTTGCTGCTGCCGCTCCCCCGCGCTATCGGGCAGGGATGAGCTCCGGAGCGAGGAAGCACGCCGTGCCCGCCGAGGCACCCGGCGCCGAAGTCCCCAGCGCCGCCGCCGAGGTGGTGCGCGAGTACGGCCCGTTCGACGGCGCCCCGGTGGCCGGGGTCAGCTTCGACGGCGAGCGCGTCTGGGCCGCGACCGGCGCGCGGCTCATCGCGTTCGACCCTGCCAGCGGCGAGACGGTCCGCGCGCTCGAGGTCGCGTGCGACGCGGGCACCGCGTTCGACGGCCGGCACCTCCACCAGCTCGCCGGCGACCGGATCCTTCGCCTCGACCCGGGCACCGGCGCGGTCCTGGGCAGCATCCCGGCGCCGGAGGGCGCCGGCGGCTCGGGCCTGTGCTGGGCCGAAGGGAGCCTGTGGGTCGGGCGCTACGGCGAGCGGCGGATCCTGCGGGTCGATCCCGCCACCGGCGCCGTCCTGCGCACGATCGAGTCCGACCGCTTCGTCACCGGGGTGACCTGGGTGGACGGCGAGCTGTGGCACGGGACGATGGAGGGGGGCGAGAGCGAGCTGCGCCGGGTCGATCCGGCCGGCGGCGCGGTGCGGGCGCGGCTCGCGATGCCCCGGGGCGCGCTGGTGAGCGGGCTCGAGTCCGACGGCGCCGGCCTGTTCTTCTGCGGCGGCGCCGCGAGCGGGAAGGTGCGCGCGGTGCGCCGCCCCGCGCCGGCGGGCGGACGGGGGGCGAGCCGGGCTCGGCGCCCGGGCCCCCGCAGCCTGCGCCGGCGCTAGGGCTGCCCCGCCAGCGCCGGCCGGGCGCGCTCCACCAGGCCGTCCAGCCAGTCGATGACCGCCCGCACCCGCGGCGTGCGGCGCAGGTCGCCATGCACGAGGAGCCACAGCTCGTGCGGCGCCGGCTCCGGACCCTCCAGCCGCACCAGCGCCGGGTCGCGGTCTGCCACGAAGCGCGGCAGCACCGCCACCCCGACCCCGAGCCGCGCCGCCTGGAGCAGCGCGGTGGTGCTGTTGCAGCGGAAGACGATCCGGCGCGCCGGCGCGACCCGCTCCAGCCAGCGCTCCTGCGGCACCGCGGCATGGCCCTCGTCGAGCCCGACGAACGGATCCGCCGCGAAGTCCACCGCCCGCGGCTTCCCGCCCACCACCTCCCGGCCGCCGTACAGCCCGTAGGCGACGTCGGAGAGCTTGCGCGTGACGAGGCCGGCGTCGCGAGGGCGGCCCATGCGCACCGCCAGGTCGGCCTCGCGCCGCGTGAGATCGAAGGCGCGCTGGTCGGCGGCGATCTCGAGGACGAGCCCGGGGTGCCGCTCGCGGAGGACGCCCACCGCCGGCAGGAACAGGTATGTGGCGAGGTGCGAGGCGGTGGTGAGCCGCACCGTCCCGTCCAGCGCCCGGTCGCGCGTGTCGGCGTGGCGCGCGAGCGCGAGCACGTCCTGCTCCACCCGCGAGGCGAGCTCGGCCAGCTCCTGGCCGGTGGTGGTGCACGCCCAGCCCTGCGGCCCGCGCTCGAACAGCGCCAGGCCGAGCGCGCCCTCCAGCGCCGCCACCCGGCGCGCCACGGTGTTGCGATCCACGCCGAGCCGCCGCGCCGCGCGGGCGTGGCTCCCGGTGCGCACCAGCTCGAGGAAGAACTCGAGGTGCCCCCAGTCCAGCCCCGCGCGTTGCTGCGCGGGGCCCGCGCCCCCCTGCGCGTTCAAGGCGCGCTTCGACATCGGTACATCCTCCACGTGCCGCGCAGCCCGCGCGGCGAGCACGAGGGAGAAACCACATGAAGTCGCGAGCGTCACCCTCCACCGCTGCGCCCTCCTGGGGCGCCCTCTGGCTCACCGGTGGCCCACAGGCCCTCGCCCCCCGGCTTCCCCCTCCGGCGCCCCGGCCGGCGCCGGCCGGCCGTGCCGGCACGGGACGGCTGCTCGCGCCCCGGTTCGCGCGCGCCGCCCGCGGCTCGCCGGACCTCGCCGTCGGAGCGCTCCTGGCCGCGCTCTGGATCGGCCTGTGGGCCGTCTTCACGGTGGGCGTGGCCGGTGCGCTCGGCGAGGTGGCGGCGGGCCCGGCCGCGGGATGGACCGCGTCGGCTCCCGGCACGCCGCACGCGTCGGTGGCGGCCGCACGCCGGCCGGCGCCGACGCCGCGGGTGCGGCGGTGAGCGTCGCCGGGAGGCGTGCCCGGTCGCCCGCGGCGCCATGCCGCGCACCGCGGCCGCGCCACGGCCCCCCGGCTGATCGAAGCTGTGCGGGTGAGCACGCCATCTCCCCACCTCTCCGGCCCGCCCGAGGAGCTCGGCGCCGCCGCGGTGCCTGCGACCTCGGCGCGGAGCATCTGGGTGGACCTGCTCGTGTACCCGACGCACTCGCTGCCCACCGCCGCGCAGCCGGTGCTGGTCGGCCTGGGGCTGGCGGTGCACTTCGGCGTGCTCTCGCCCTGGCCGGCGCTGGTGGGCCTGTTCGGATCGTGGGTCATCCACGTGGCCGGGCTCTTCACCGACAACCACGAGCTGCTCCGGCTCCACCCGAAGCTCCCGGAGCACCCCGAGCTCGTCCATGCCGTGGAGACGGGCGCCCTGCGGCTCGCCACGCTGCGCCTCGCGATCGTCGGGTGCCTCGCGCTCGCGCTCGCGACGGCGCCGTACCTGTACCGGATCGGCGGCGCGCCGGTGCTGGCCTTCGGCGCCC
Source organism: Anaeromyxobacter dehalogenans 2CP-1 (assembly GCF_000022145.1). Taxonomy (NCBI): domain Bacteria; kingdom Pseudomonadati; phylum Myxococcota; class Myxococcia; order Myxococcales; family Anaeromyxobacteraceae; genus Anaeromyxobacter; species Anaeromyxobacter dehalogenans. The sequence goes on along the minus strand of NC_011891.1, from coordinate 417,008 downwards.
TGGGGATCGTGACCAGCCTCTCGTACAACGGGGGCCCGTGGGCCTACGCCCGCCGCGGCCAGGCCGACCCGCTGTTCGTGGTGATGTTCGGCGTGGTCGGCGTGGTGGGGACGTACTTCATCCAGGCGGCGGCCGTGCAGGGCGCGCCCGAGCCGTGGCGCATGCTCGCGTCGCTGCCGCTGCCCGTCTACCTCGTCGGCCTGCCGGTGGGCGCGCTCGTGACCGCGGTGCTCCTGGTGGACGACCTCCGCGACCACGAGTTCGACCGCCTGAAGGGCTGGCGGACCGGCGCGGTGCTCCACGGGCCAGGCTTCAACCGCGTCGAGATCTCCGCCCTGCTCGCGCTCGCGTACCTCGCACCGCTCGGCTCCTGGCTCCTGCTCGACCTCGGCCCGTGGATGCTCCTGCCGCTCGCCTCCGCGCCGATGGCCGTCGGCGCGCTCCGGACCTTGTTCACGGTCCGTGAGCGGGCGCGCCTCATCCCGCTCACGCCGCGGATGGCGCGGGTCGGGCTCGTCTACTCCGCGCTGCTCGGGGCGGCGCTGGCCCTCGCGCCGCGGTGACGGCCGCGCCGCGTCCGGGCCAGGCGACGTCAGGCTCCTGACGTCGCGGCGCCGCCGCGTCCACGATCGATCCTCGCGCGCGACCCACGCGCTCCACCCTGGGGCGCCCGCCACTCGACCGAGGACGCGGGACGGCGTGCGGCCGGGAGGGGCCGCAAGCGCCCGCCGCCCCGATGCCACGGCCCGCCGCCGACGCGCTGGCACGTCGGGTGCTCCGCCGCCTCCGAACGTCCACCGCGCCCGCCTCGCCAGGTCCCGACATGCTCCGCTCGCTCCCGGTCTCGACGAAGATCCTCGGCTCCTCCCTGCTCGCCGCGGGCGCCACGCTCGCGGCCGGGATGGCCGGCTGGCTCGCCGCACGGGGCGGCCTGCCCGGCGGTGCCACCCTCGCGCTCGGCGCCTCGGCGGCGGTCGCGGCGGTGATCGCCGCGGGCGGGCTGTTCGTCTCGCTCGTGGTCGGCCGCGCCATCCGCGCCATGCGCACCGAGTCCGCGCACGTGCGCGACGCGGTGCGCGCCGGCATGCTCACGGTGCGCGGGGGCGAGGGGCGCATCGACCCGGAGTTCCAGCTCATCATCCGGACCTTGAACGAGACGCTGGACGCGTTCTCGGTCCCGTTCGCCGCCACCGCGGAGGCGGTGGAGCGCATCTCGCGCGGCGACCTCCCCGCGCGCATCACCGCGCCGTTCGAGGGCGACTTCGACCGCCTGCGCGAGGCGGTGAATGCGGTGATCGAGGTGGTGGAGCAGCGCAACGACGACATCCGGCGCCTGGTGGAGGCGGCCACCGCGGGCCGCCTGGACGTCCGGGCGGACGTCACCCGCTACCACGGGTACAACGGCGCCATGATCGGCCGGATCAACCTGCTCCTCGACACCGTGATCCGGCCGATCGAGGTCGCCACGGACCGGGTGGTGCGCCTCGCCGCCGGCGAGGTGCCGCCCGACGTCGATCTCGCGGTGCAGGGCCGCTTCCTCGACCTGAAGCGAGGGGTGAACGCGCTGCTCGAGGTGGTGCGCCTGCGCAACGCGGACCTGGCGCTGCTCCTGCGCGCGGCGGCGGAGGGGCGCCTGGACGTGCGCGCCGACCCTTCGCGCTACCCGGGCCAGAACGGCGACCTGGTGCGGGGGATGAACGCCTTGCTCGACGCCGTGGTGGCGCCGCTCCGTGCGGCGGCGGGCGCGCTCGAGCGGCTGGCGCGCGGAGAGGCGCCCGCGCCGATCGAGGAGACCTATCGCGGCGAGTTCGACACGCTCCGCCGCAACGTGAACGCCTGCACGTCCGCCATCCGCGCGCTCGTCGGCGAGGTGGACGTGGCCATCGAGGCCGGCCGCGCCGGCGACCTTGGCCGCCGGGGCGACCCGGCCCGCTGCGAGGGCGACTACCGCCGCGTCCTCGCAGGGGTGAACGAGATCCTGGACGCGGTCTCCGCGCCGGTTCGCGAGGCCAGCGAGGTCCTGGCGCGGCTCGCCGCGCGCGACCTGCGAGCGCGCATGGGCGGGCGCTACCTGGGCGACCACGCGCGGCTCCAGCAGGTGGTGAACGGCACTGCCGGCGCGCTCGACGCGGCGCTCGGCCAGGTGGTCGAGGCGGTGGGCGGGATCTCGGCGGCCGCGGCCCAGATCGCCTCCTCGAGCCGGGCGGTGGCGGGTGGCGCCGCCGAGCAGGCCTCCGCCATCGGCCGCACCGGCGCGAGCCTCGAGGCGGTCGCCGGGCAGGCGCGCGCCACCTCCGAGCACGCCTCCGCCGCGGACGGCCTCACCGCGGCGGCGCGCGACGCCGCCGCCGAGGGCACCGCCACGGTGTCGCGCATGACCGCCGCCATGGCGCAGGTGCGCCTGGCGGCCGAGCAGACCGCGCAGATCATCAAGGACATCGACGAGATCTCGTTCCAGACGAACCTGCTCGCGCTGAACGCGGCGGTGGAGGCCGCCCGCGCCGGCGACGCCGGGCGCGGGTTCGCGGTGGTCGCCGAGGAGGTGCGCTCGCTCGCGCTCCGCTCCAAGGCGGCCGCCTCCCGCACCGAGGCGCTCATCCACGAGTCGGTGCGCCAGGCGGCGGACGGCGACGCGATCACGCGCGCGGTCGCGGAGCGGCTCGAGGCGATCCACGGCAGCTCGGACCGGCTCGCCGCGCTCGCGGCCGAGATCAGCGCGTCGGCGCGGGAGCAGGCCAGCGGGGTCGCGCGGATCACCGGCACGGTGGCCGAGATCGACCGGGTCACCCAGCAGAACGCCGCCAGCGCCGAGCAGTCCTCGGCGGCGGCGGCGGAGCTGTCGGCGCGCTCGGGCATGCTGGCCGAGCTGCTGGGAGAGTTCCGGCTGGGCGGCGCCGGCGATCGCGCCGCGGTGAGGGCCGCGCCCCGCGCCGCGTGCGAGGCAGGCCGGGGATCGGACGACCCGACCTGCCTCGCGGCGGGTGCTACAGGGGGAGCATGAGCTTGAGGAAGACGCGATCCGCCTGCAGGCGGCTGTCGCTCGTGACGTCGTGGTGCCACATCCCGATGAACGTGCCGAACGGCGCCTGGTACGCGGCCTGGATGCCGAGGGCGAGGCCCTCGGCCTTGTCGTTGACCTCGCGTCCATCGAGCTCGTCGTCGGTGGTCTGCACCGTGTAGTAGCCGCCGACGCCGGCCTCGAACGGCCCGAAGCGCTTCGCCAGCGCGAAGTCGAGCTCGAGCTCGTCGCCGGACTGCACGCCCGTCACCGGGTTCTCGCGCTTGAGGTTGTACAGGAGCTTCCCGGACGCCTCGACGCCGCCCGGCGCATACCAGGTCGCGGCGACGGTCGGGCTGACGCTGTAGTACCCGACGCCCTGGCTCAGGCCCCCGTCGGTGCGGAAGCGCCCGGTGGGCAGGTTCAGGTCGACGGTGGCGAGCAGGTGGAGGTTCTGCGGGAGGTGCCAGTTCAGGTAGACGGGGTTGATCGTGATGTCGCCGGGGCCGTCCGCGTCCAGCTCCAGCTTGCCCACGGGCGTGCGGATCTTCGCGCTCTGGTGCCAGTACGGCAGGATCGCGCCGAACGCGTACTGCGCCCCCAGCACGCGCAGCTTGGTGACGTGAACCAGGCGCAGCACGCCGAACTGCGCGTTCGCCTCGACGCCCGCGTCGTGCCCGGCGGCGTCCTGCACCTCGCCGTGCACGAGCGCGACCATGCTCAGGAGGTAGGTGCCCGGCGGCGGGAGCGCGCCGGCGGCGAGGCCGTCGACGCCCACCGGGTACTGATCGCCGCCTTCCTTCGCGGCCGCGGGCGTCGCCAGGGTGATCGCCGCGACGAGCGCGAGGACGGGCTTCCATGGATGCGGTTTCATGTTGGTCACACCTCTCCGTTGGCCGCCCGGGCTGCCGGCGGCGGTGATGTGGAGCGGCGGCGCTTCAACGGCCGTGCCGAGCGCGCATCCGTCGAGATCCCGCCGCCCTGGAGCGCCGCCGTGCGGCGCGGACGTTTCAATCGGAAAGCGCGCGCTTCAATGCGAAGCGGTCGCGCTGCCGGGCTCAGCTCCGCGGGCACGTCGCCGGGATGATGGGACGAAGGGCCTCGAGGAGCTCTGCCCGGCCGACGGCGCCGGAGATGACCGCGTGGATCTTGCCTCCGGGATCGACGAGGTACGTGGTCGGCACCGCGTCCACGCGCCACGCGCGCATCGCCGCGCCGTCCGCGTCGAAGCCCATCGGATACGGCTGCCCTGCGGCGACCTGCGCCACCTCCTCGCGCCCGCCGTCGCCAGCGACCCCGATCAGCTCCACGCAGGCGTCCGCCAGCTCCCGCTTCACCTCGGCCAGGTCCGGAAGCTCGGCCCGGCACGGGCCGCACCAGGGTGCCCAGAAGTTCACCGCGACGGCGCGCCCCCGCAGCTTCCCCAGGTCGATCGCGCCGCCTCCGCCCACGGAGGTCACCACCAGCGGCGGCGCGAGCTCGTCCAGGCCCGGCGCTCGCCCCGCCGCCGCGCGGCGGTCGGCCACGACCAGTGCACCGATCGCCAGCGCAGCGCCGGCGAGGAGCGCCAGCCCCCCCCGGGCGCCGCCGCGCGCTGGCCGCGCCGCGCGACCGCGGTCGCCGGCCCCGTCCATGATCTCCGGTCCACGTTCCATGCTCGCTCACGGAGCAACCCCCGTGCCGCGGCGCGGTCGCGCTTCAGGCTGAAGTGCCCGGCTCCTGCCTGAAACGCCTGGGCGCCGCGGCGCCGCCTGCTCGCGCGCCGGAGCCGGCGCGATCGCGGCCCAGCGTGCTGGCGCGCTTCGTGAAGCGCCTCGGTGCGAACGTTCCCGTCCACGGAGAGGCGCACGCGGTGTCTCGCACCAGGGCATATCCGGAGTGGCATCTCGCGAGCTCGCTCGCGGAGGCGACGTGGCGCGCCTTTCAGGGCGCGGCGGTGGTGGCCGGCGGCGTCGATCTGGGCGAGCGGCTCCGTCTCGTGCGCCGCGCGCCGCGGAGCATCGTGTGCATCCGCGGCCTCGCCGAGCTGCGCCGCCTCGACGTCCGGACGGACGGCGTGTGCATCGGGACGCTGGTGACGCTGCAGGAGCTGGCGCAGAGCCCCCTGGTGCTGGAGCGGTTCCCGGCGCTCGCGCGCGCCGCCGGACTCGCCGCGACGCCTGCGGTGCGGGAGGTCGCCACGGTGGGCGGCAATCTCATGCAGTACCCGCGCTGCTGGCAGCTGCGCACCGAGGGGCGTCCGTGCCGACGCTCCGGCGCGGGGCGCTGTCACTCGGACGGAAGCTGGCGCGCCGACGGCGCCCTCTTCGACCGGCGCGCCTGCGCGAGCGCGCATCCGTCGTCGCTCGCGCCGGTGCTCATCGCGCTCGGCGCGCGCGCCGAGGCTCACAGCGTCTCCGGGCTCGTGCGCGTCCCGCTCGACCGCCTCTACCCTCCGCGCCGCTCGAGCGCGGGGCGGCCGGTCTGCACCACGCCGGCGGACATCCTCACCTGCATCCACCTCCGCTGGCCGGCCCCTGGCGCGGTGACGTTCTTCGACGCCAGGCGCACCGGGGACACCGTGACGGCGGCGGTGGCGGGCTCGGTGCAGGTCCGGGACCAGGTGGTCGAGGCAGCCCGCATCGTGCTCGGCGGCGTCGCCCCCAGCCCCTGGCGCGCACGCGCCGCAGAGGCGCGGCTGGTGGGAGCGCGCCTCTGCCCGGCCGCGCTCCGCGACGCGGTCCATGCGGAGCTGGCGATCGCGCCCGCACCGGCCGGCAGCGCCGCCAAGGCGCGTGACCTGCAGTCCGCGGCGCTCACCGCGCTCCGCGTCGGGGAGGGGGTCAGCTGAGCGAGAGCCCGTACTTGCGCACGCGGCGCCAGAGCGTGACCGGGCTGATGCGCAGCGCGGCCGCGGCCTCCTTCCGGTTGCCGTGGTAGCGGCGGAGCGCCTCCTCGATGAGCTGCCGCTCGTTCGCCTCGACGTCCAGATCGCCGTCGGGCGCGGGGTCTCCGAGGCGCCCGGCGACCTCGGGGTTCAGGTCCTTCACCGTGAGCACCGACTGGGAAGCGACGACCGTGGCGCGCTCGATGGCGTGCTGCAGCTCCCGGACGTTCCCGGGCCAGGAGTAGCTCATCAGGCACCGCATCGCGCCCGGGCTGATGGTCTGCACGCCCTTGTTCCAGCGCCGTGCGGTGGAGTGCAGGAAGTAGTGCGCCAGCGCGGGGATCTCCTCCCGCCGCTCCCGGAGCGGCGGGATGGTGAGCACGAACCCGCCCAGCCGGTAGAACAGGTCCTCGCGGAATGCGCCCGTCTGCACCTGCTGCCGGAGGTCCCGGTTCGTGGAGGCGACCACCCGCGCGTCCAGCCGCAGCACCTTCTCGCTGCCGACGCGCCGGAACTCGCGGCTCTCCAGCGCGCGCAGCAGCTTCGCCTGGAGGCACAGCGGCATCTCGCCGATCTCGTCGAGGAGGATCGTGCCTCGGCCGGCGTGCTCGAACAGCCCCGGCTTGTCGCGCACCGCGCCGGTGAACGCGCCTCGAGCGTGGCCGAACAGCTCCGACTCGAGCAGCCCCTCGGTGAGCGCGGCGCAGTTGATGGCGACCATCGGCGCGTCGCCGCGCATGCTCTTCTCGTGGATGAACCGGGCCAGGAACTCCTTGCCGGTCCCGCTCTCGCCCTCGATGAGCACGTTCATCTCGAGCGGCGCGACCCGCTCCGCGAGGACCAGCAGGTCCGTCATGGCCTGGCTGCACACCACGAAGTTGAGCGGTGCGGTGGTGCGGTCGGGGCCGTTCACCGTGGTCACGGTGGCGGTGGGCGCGGACTTGGCGCTCGCCGCAGCCGTCCCGATGGCGCGGGCGTGCTCGCACTCCGCGTGGATCTCCTTCCACTGCTGCGAGAACGAGGTCTCGCCCGCGAGCGTGTAGCGCGCCTCGATCTCCGCGGCGCGATCACCCCAGCCGTCCAGATCGTTGCCCACCACCGAGCAGCACTGCGCGCCGGAGCAGCGACACGCGACCTCCTCGAACAGGATGAGCGCCCCGATCACGTACGTGCCGAACCCGGAGGCGTAGCCCAGGGTGGCCCAGCACGAGCTCGTCATGCCAGCTCCGAACACGCGGGCGTGGTCGTCGGCCTCGGCGCAGTGCCACCAGTTCGCCTCCATGTGCAGCTTGCCGGGCCCCTTCGCCTCGATGACCTTGGGCGCCACCCGGACCATGCCTTCCATGGTGTGGAGCGTGCAGCCGAACACGAATCGGTCCACCGGCTGCAAGCTCGCCAGGTGGTCGGAGCACATCATCGCGTCGAAGTACCCCTGGGCGAAGCCCCAGCGAAACACGATGGCCCGCGCCGCGTCCTGGCCCAGGCTGCGGATCAGCTGCGCCCGCATGATGCTGACCGCCGCCGCGCTGTGCACCACCATGCGCTGCTGGCGCATGCTGAGCCAGCCCTGCTCGGTGCCCACGTCGAAGAGGTCCAGCAGGTGAATGTCGTGGAGCTTCATGGTTCGCCTTCCGGTGGATCGATGCTTCGCTCCAGGCGCCGCCGTGCACCTCGAGGCCCGGGTGGCGACAGGTCAGCGTCCCGGCGCGCACAGGAGATCGGCGGCCCACGCCCATCCCTGTGCGCCCATCGGACAGACCTCCACCGCCTCCTGCGCGTTCCGGGTCACAGGGTCGAAGCGCTGCACCCTCCCTGTATACTGATCGCTCACGAAGCCCGCGCCGCGGCAGAAGGCCACGGCGCCGGGCGCGTCGAACGCGGTGAGGAGCAGGCCTCCGACCTCCGGCGCGGCGGGGTTCGAGAGGTCCACCGGCAGCAGCCCGGCGGCGCCCGCGCCGGCGCACGAGATCCAGAGGGTGGATCCGTGTGCGGCGAGCGCGCCTGGGTTCTTGCAGCCATCGCCCAGCGAGAGCACGCGAGACGCGCCGCTCGCACCGTCGATCGTCACGAGGCGACCCGGACCCGCCGGCGTCACGTAGTACCCGTAGGTCCAGCTCGTCGGGTCCGAGTCCTTCGCCAGGTTCGCGAGCGTGACGTAGACGTTCGCGCCCAGCGCCACCGCGTGCGCCGGAAACGGCAGGGCGCCCGCATCGGCCGCGCCGCGCAGATCGATCGTGCGCTCCAGCGTGGCGCACGGCGCGCCGGCGCACCCCGGAACGCCTGAGACGTCGAGCACCGCGACCGCCTGGCCCCCGCTCGCCTCGTCCTTCCCGTACAGCGCCACGTACGCACGCCCATCCAGGACCGCGATGCCCCGCGGGTTGGCGCCGGGCGGCCCCGGCAGGATCACGTCGTCCAGCACGCGCCCGGTCCCGGGCTCCACCACCGCGACGGAGCCGCCCCCGGAGTTCGAGACCAGCAGCCGATCGCCCACGGCGGCGATCCCCTCCAGGTCGGCGGCATGCAGCGCGTGCTCGACCGACGGTGCGGCGAGCTCGAGCGGCAGCCGCACCAGGCTCCCGGACAGCGCGGCGGCGGCCCAGACGTCCCCGTCGAGTCCGGCCAGCGCGACCGGGCCGTCGCCCGCGGGTCGTGGCGACCCGGTGCCGGCGAGATCGGGCGCGAGCGGGCGGACGTCATCGGTCGCGAAGCAGGCGACCTGGAGCGAGCGGCAGGTGCCGCCGTCGCAGGCCTCCCCCGGCTCGCACGGCACGCCGCAGGCGCCGCAGTGGTAGCGGTCCGAGGCCAGGTCCACGCAGGCGCGGTCGCACGCCGTCAACCCCGCCCCGCAGGCGTCCGCGCAGGCGATCGCGCCGCCGGCGGTGCCGCACACCTGCGCGCCGGGGCAGGTCTTCCCGCAGGCGCCGCAGTTCGCCGGGTCGCTCTCGAGCTGCGCGCAGGTCTCGCCGCAGCGGACCGTCCCCGGGCCGCAGTCGCACGCGCCCGCGCGGCAGGCTCCGCCCGCGCCGCACACCGTGCCGCAGGCGCCGCAGTTGAGCGGGTCGGCGGAGAGCGCGACGCAGCGCCCCCCGCAGTCGACCTGCCCCTCGGGACAGGAGCTCCGTGCGCTGCACGCGAGGAGCGCGGCGGCGGCGAGCGTGGCGAGGAACGTCGGTCTCATGGTGCGTACTCCTGGGCAGAGGACCCGGCGCGCAGCGTGACCATCACGGTCCGCGGCGGGAGCGGATCGCCGACGCCGTCGGTGAGCGTCCGATCGTCGGCGAGGTTGAGGACCTCGAGGTGGATCCGGACGCCGGGGCGGCGCGCCACGCGCACGCCGAGGCCGGCGTTCCAGCTCGTCGAGGAGGGAATCGGGTTCACGCCGCGGCGATCCCGGTAGCGACGGCCGAGGCGGTGGAGCTCCACGTGCGCCGACAGCGGCCCGGGGGCGAGCGCGACGCGCAGGAAGGCGCGCTGCCTCGGGCGGTAGGGGATCCAGTGCCCCACCTCCGCGGGCGCGCCGCGCAGCAGCTCGGTGACGAGCAGGGTGTAGCTGCCGCGGGCGCTCGCGCGGAGCGGACCGCCGACCGGCGCGGACGCGCCCTCGACCTCGAGGCCGGTGGCCGACGCGCGCCCGGAGTTGAAGGGCTTCAGCCGACCGAACGCATCGCTCGGCTCGTACACGACCAGGTCCTCGTAGCGGGTGAGGTGCCCGGTGACCGCGAGCAGCCCCGCGCGGCCGTCCGCCACCCACCCCGCGTCGGCCGCGACGGCGGTCTCGGGCCGGAGGTCCGGGTTCGGGACCAGGAGCCCCTGCTGCAGGTGCAGCTCCGCGAGGCCGGGCGGCCGGAAGGTGCGGCCCACGCCCGCGCGGGCGCGCAGGGCGGGGGCGAGCCGAACCGACAGGCCGAGCGAGCCGGAGACGCCGCCGAACTGCCCGGCCCGCTCCGCTCGCGCGGCGGGGGCGATGCGGAGACCGCCGCCGGCGAGGCTGAGGTCGTCGGCGACCGCCGCCGCCACGCCATAGAGGTCGCGGCGGCCCCCCAGCCCGTCTGCGGCGAGGAGCTCGGCAGTGGTCTCGAGCGAGGCGCTGAGGACGCCGTGCCGATGCGACCCGGTCGCCTCCAGCGCCAGCCCGGCCGCCGCGCCGCGCTGACGGATCGGCGAGTCGTCGGGGCCGGTGAGGCGCGCATCCAGCCGGTCGAGCCGCAGGTGGCCGCGGGCCGCGAGGGTGGCCGGGCCGAGCGCACCGAAACGCGCGACCCGCCCCATCGCGAGCAGCCGCGCGTCGTCCTGCCAGGCCCACGGGGTCGGCGCCGCGGCGAAGCCGGGGAGGCCGCGGTGCCCGCCGGACACCTCCAGGAGCGCGTCGAGCCGGCCGTGCTCCTGCGGCCGGATCAGCTTCGCGAGCAGGCCTCCGCGCCGCACGCCGGCGTTCTCTCGCGTCGCCCGCACCGTGGGACCACCCGGTAGACCCGGATCGAGCCGGAACGGGAACCGACCGCTGGTGGTCTCGGCGGTGGCGCCCAGCAACACCGCGCCTGGCCCGACCGAGGTGCCGACGTCGGCCGCGACCCGCGCCGTGTCGAAGGAGCCGCCGCCGGTCTCGAGGCTCCAGCTCCCCGCCTCGGGTCGGCGCGTGACCACGTTCAGCACGCCGCCGAGCGCGCCCGAGCCGTAGCGCGCTCCCTCCGGCCCTCGCACCACCTCCACCGCGTCCACCCAGGAGCGCGGGATGGTGGAGAGGTCCACGCCGCCGCCGAACGCGGTGTTCAGCGGCAAGCCATCCAGCAGCACCTTGACGCCGCTCGGCGGGGAGCCGCGGATGGAGATCGTGGTGAGCTGGCCCAGGCCGCCGTGCTCCTCCACGGCGATCCCGGGCGCGGTGGAGACGAGCTGGCCGACGTCCTTCGCCTCGCCCTCGAAGGTCGCGCGGTCCACCACCGTGCCGGACGCCAGCGGCCGCGCCTCCGTCGTTGCGCGCGGCAGGCGGACCACCTGCTCCTCCAGCACCACCACCGGGTCGTCCGGATCCGGTCCCGGCGCCGCGCCGGCCGCCAGCGCCGGGCACGTCGCGCACGCGAGCGCGATCGCCGTCCGGGCGGCCAACCGCGCCGACGCGCTCATGCGGGATCCTCCGCGGCGTGGCGCGAGGCCACCCGCTCGGCCTCGGCGCGCCAGCGCTCGACCTCCCGCTGCGGCGCGAGGCCACGCGGGCACACGTGCGTGCAGGCGCCGCAGGAGGTGCAGTCGAGCGCGCCGGCGGCGATGGCCGCGTCCACCTTGCCCGTCTTCGCCGCCGCGAGGATGCCCTTCGGACCGGGGAACGCCTCGCCCCGCTTCACGCACAGCGGACAAGCGCCCATGCACAGCTCGCACTCCATGCAGAGCAGCACCTGCGTGTGCCCGCGCGCCACCAGCCGGACCACCATCCCGGCGACCAGCACGACTGGGAGCAGCACCACCGCGATCTCCATCGCCTCGAACACCGCGACTCCTAGTTGGTGAGGGACCCGCTGTCGCGGATCACTCCGGACGGGCACCAGACGAAGCACTTGCCGCAGCGCGGGCAGCTCCCCTTCGCGAACACCGGCTCCACGTTCCCGCGCTCACCGACGCGCATCGAGATGGGGAAGTCGCCGCGCATGACGCTCTTGCAGCCATCCAGGCAGCGGTTGCAGATGGGGTAGAGGCAGCGCTGGACGCCGAAGCGCAGCCCCTTGGCACGCGCGTCCAGGATCCGCTCGAGCATGTCCTCGCGCTCGACGTAGCGGTCCATCGCCTTCAGCAGCCGGTGCTCGCCCACCTCACGGCCCCGGACCGCCAGGCGGTAGTCGGCGAGATCCCCTCGTCGCACCGTGACGGCCCCATCGACGATGGGCTTGAGCAGGCCGAGCAGGCTGCCGTCGGCGGCGTGTGCGAACACGATGATGCGGCCGCTCTTGGTCTCCTCGTCGAGGTGGATGCGGATCTCGTCCGGCAGGAACTCGAACCGCGCGTCGGCAGGCGCGTGCACCCGCGGGTAGGAGCCCGGGAACTGCTCCGTCCACGGCGCCTGCGCCACGCGCGCGCCGAGCGCGACGGCCAGGAACGTCAGGGTGGCGAGGAACGCAGGGCTACGGAGCATGGGCCGCCCACTCGTTCCCGGCGTCGCCGCGGAGCTGCGCGATCAGCCGCAGCAGCGGCAGCCGCAGCCCGCACCCCTTCTCGCAGGCGCCGCAACGGAAGCAGACGCGCGCCGCGTCGCGCGCCCGCATCTTGAAGGTGACCAGCTCCGCGTCCGGCCCCAGCGCGGCGGCCGCCTCCCGCGCGGTGAGGTGGCGATCCGCCACGGTGACCAGCATCTCCGGATCGATCTCGAGCGCCCTCCGCACCGGGAGGCGCACGTTCGTCGCGTACACGTACACGTCGCCGCTCCCGGCCAGCGCCGCCGAGACGAAGCCCTGCGGGTCCAGCCCGAGCACGCAGCGCGCCGTGCACGCCTTGCAGTCGTAGCAGGTGATCGCCCACGGCTGCCGTGCGCGCAGCGCGTCCGCGAGCAACCAGCCCAGGTACGCGAGCGTGGCGCCGACCGCGATCGCGTTCACGGTGACGAGCGCGCGCTTCACAGGAGCACCAGGAGCGCGCCGGTGAGCAGGCCGCCGAGCAGGCCGCCGAGGTGGTGCACCCGGTAGCCGTAGACGAGGTTCACCACGCCCCCCGCCACCGCCCCGAGGACGAGCGCCGCCGGGAAGTAGCGCGGATCGAGGGCCGTCGAGGTGAGCGGCAGGCGGGAGACGAGCAGCGCCGTGACCGGGACGCCCAGGAAGATCCCGAGCGTCTGCGGCCGGCCGGACCACGCGTCGCGGATGCGCAGCCGCCCCTCGCCGATGCTCCCGATGCCGCCGATGGCGGAGGGGCCGCACGACGCCGCGCCGGCGAGGATGAAGGCGGAGAGCAGCGCCGGCGTGGCGCGCTCGAGCCCGGTCGCGTCGGCGAGGCGCACGCCGAACATGAGCACCCCGGGGATGAGCGCCAGCGACACGATGCGACCGCACGGCATCGCCAGCATCACCGGCACGTAGGCCAGCACCACGCTCACGCCCACGTAGCCGAGCGGGGTGTGCTCGGCGGCCCACACCAGCAGCGCCAGCAGCGCGTCGAACGCGCCCGCGATCGAGAGCGCGCCCGCCACCAGGAACCCCGCCAGCATCGCCGAGAGCGGGTGGAGCATCACGCCGCCCAGCAGATCGTCCAGGCCGAGCCGCGCGACCAGCATGACGCACGCCGTGCCGATCGTGAGGGTCACCTGCAGCGGGACCGGCGGGCGCACGAGCACCACCACGAGCAGCACGGCCAGGAAGATCGCGAGCGCCAGGTATCCGTGCTCGGGCACCGGGCGCTCGGCGGCCTCGGGCGGCGCGGCGCGCATCCTGAGGGTCGTCCCGTAGCCCCACCGGATCAGCGCCATGGTGGCGACGGTGATCACCAGGATCGCGATCTGCGCCGGGTTGGAGAACGAGCCCGGCGGATACCGCCCCATCCCCTCGCCCAGCATCCCGATCCCGCCGATCACGGAGGGGCCGCAGGAGGCGGCCGCGTTCACCACCAGCCCGAAGACGGTGACGGCCACCAGGACCGGCTCGCCGCGCTCCTTGGCGAGCGCCCAGCCCAGCATCAGCGCGAGGGGGATGAGCGGCGAGACCAGGATGCGGCCGCACGGCATGGCCAGGATCGTGGGGAGGTTCACCAGGAGCGAGATCACGAACGGCGCGCCGAGCCGGGTGCGCGTCAGCCGCCCGAGCAGGCGCGCCGCGGCGTCGAACGCGCCCGCGGCGTGCAACGCGCCGGCGAGCAGGAAGCCGGCGATGACGCTGGCACCGGATGCACGTTCGCCGAGGCGAGGAGCTGGGGCCACGGGATGGGCCGCCCCGCGAGCGCCGAGAACCCGATCGCCAGCCCCGCGACCGCGAGCAGCAGCGCCTGGAGGGTGACCACGCGCTGCGGGATCCACCCGCGCAGCGAGGCGATCACCCCGCCCACGAAGAGGCCCAGCGCCGCGGGGCCGGCCCAGGTCATCGGCGGGCCCTCCCGCGCGGCCGGCCGAGCTGGACCAGCGCCACCGGCTCACCCTCGCAGCCGCCACGGCCGCCGTCGCAGCCAGCGTCGCAGCCGGCGCCGGGGCGGCGCAGCAGCGCATAGACCCCCACCGCGAGCAGCAGGGTGGTGACGATCTCGATCATGACAGGAGCCTCAGCAGTGCGGCGGCGACGACGCCGCCGAGCAGGCCGCCCGAGCTCCAGGGCGCGGCCTGGAACGCGGCGTTGAACAGCGCACCCACGAGCAGCCCCGCCGCCATCAGCGCGAGCCACTCCTTCACCGGCCTGCTCGGACCGGGCGACCTCACGACCGCGCCTCCGGCCCCGGGAACGCACCCGCCGGCCGCGGCGCCTCGCCGGGCGCCCCCAGCGCGTTGCGCGCCTCGTCGCGGAGCCGGAACGCGGACCGGCCGTAGCCGAGCAGGTCGTCGAGCCACACGAGCAGGCGATTGGCGGCGACGGACTTGCGCGCGATGAGCGCCACCGCCCAGCGGTGCGCGAGCAGATCCTTCTTGTTGAACGGGCACGCGCCGGTGCACGCCATGCACTTCGGGTTGATCTTGAGATAGGTCCAGCACTTCGGGCCGTCCACCTGCCAGCGCGAGACGCCGCCGGCCGGCGCGCCCGCCTCCCCGCGCGGCACCGCGCTCACCGGGCAGGCGTCCGCGCACTTGTTGCAGACGCGGCAGAACTCCTGCACCCCCAGGTCGCGCTGCCGGTCCACGGCGAGCGGGATGTCGGTCGTCACCACCGCGAAGCTCCCGCGCGGCCCGAACCGGTCGTTGATGAGCATGCCGTTCTTGCCGAGCTCGCCGAGGCCCGCGGCGATCGCGAGCGGGATCACCTGCACCTCCGCCCACCGGCCGAAGTGGGCCCGGGCCGGATACCCCAGGCTGCGAATGGCCTTCGCGAGCTCCACCGCGACGCGTCCGCCCTCGGCGTAGAACTCGAGGGTGTCGCGGTACTCCTGGACGGTCTCGGGAGGGATGGGGACCGCGGGGTTCGTGCTGCGCCCGGAGAGCACCGCCGCGACCTCCTCCGGGATGGAGCTGTAGTAGTCGCGCCAGGGCAGCGGCGCGGACGGGCTGGCCAGCCGGTAATCCAGGCCGGTCGCGATCACGATGGCGTACCGGTGGTGGAGCGCGACCGGCTGGCCGTCGTTGTCCTTCTGGAACACGAACTGCGGGTGGAGCTCGGTGATCCCTGCCACCTGCGCCCCGAGCGCCCGCGCCTCGTCCTTGATCTGCGCCGCCAGCACGGCGGGCTCGGTCACCTCGACCGCGACCGGCGCCACCGAGCCGTCGCGCGCCGCGCGGTGGGCGACCTTCCCCACGCACACGTCGTACACGGAGAAGGTGAGCTCGTCACGGCCGTCGGGGCCACGGCTCCGCTCCACCTTGCCGAGGACGTCGTTGCCGGGCTGGGTGGTCGCGTCGTAGGCCTGCGTCGGTGTCGCCGCGCCGACCCGCTTGTCGGGGAAGCTCCGGTCGGACGGGATCACCAGCGCGAGCGCGAGCAGCGCCGCGAGCCCCAGGACGCCGCGCAGCGTCCACCGGGCGCGCGAGCCTTCCAGCGCGCCGCGGCGCTTCGCCAGCAGCAACCCCGCGCCCAGCGCGGCGCAGCCGAGCGCCGTCGCGAGCGAGATCCAGGTGGCGCGCCACTCGCGCTCCACCAGCGCGGCCGAGGTCATGGCCGTCCACGCGGCCGTCCCCACGGCGAGGAGCGCCATGCACCCCAGCTCTCGAGCCTTCCAGCGCACGCGATGCTCCCATCCGCCCCCGGGGGCGGGGCCAGCGCCCCGCCCCGGGGACCGGGGACCTACGGGGTGACCTGCTGCCGTGGAGCGGGCGGGGCCGCCGGAGGCCGGGGGCGCACGAACGCGAGGATCGCGATGCCCGGCAACGACCAGACGACGAACAGGGCGAGGAAGCGCCACGCCGCCACGGGAGACGAGATGAGGAGCGTGTCCACGAGCGCCCACAGGCCGAACGCGAGCAGGCCCGCCGTGACGCCGATGAGGAGGATCTCGTACCACTCCAGCGCGATGCTGAGCTTCAGACGCTTGAGCCGGGTCATGTCACTTCTCCTCCGCCCACATGCGGGCCGCCTGCTCGTAGGTGAGCGTCTGCTTCTCGTACTTGGGATCGCGCGGAGGGAAGACCTCGTCGTCCGGCGAGTAGGACGCGCCGGAGAACGCCTTGCCTTCCTTCAGCAGCGCGGTGGCCTCCTCCGGCGTGAGCAGCTTGCCGGGGAGCGGCAGGTTCGGCGGGAGCTCGCCGGCCTCGTAGTCCCAGTGGACGTTGCGGTTGCGGCCGCTGGCGTCCAGCAGGCGGTCCGGGATCTTTCCCCAGGTCGTGCCCTTGTAGCTGAGCCCGACCTTCCCCATCTTCGGGTCCACGCCGGACGCCCACTCCTCGTTCTTGGAGCGGTCACGCTCGGTGTAGATGTACTGGCCCACCTGGTAGGGGAACGTGGCCTTCCAGCCGGGATCCTCCTGGATCCAGCGGGCCGGGCGGCTCACGTTGTACGGGCTGGCCTCGGAGCTGTACTCGAAGTCGAGCCAGTCCTCGAGGCCGACGCCGTGGATGTTGCCGAACAGGTACGTCGCGATCGGGCTGTGCCGGATGATGTAGTTGCCCACCCGGTGGAACGCGGTGTCCGGCTTGTTGTACGGGCAGACCGCCAGGCAGGCGCCGCACATGTTGCCGTTCAGGTTGCCGGTGCGGAAGCGCGTGCACTTGTCCTTGTCGACCTGCCAGATCTTCACGCCGTTCTCGACGGTGGGCTCCCCCATCGGCACGGAGTTCACGGGACAGGCGCGAGCGCAGCGATCGCAGTTCGCGCACATGCGGGTGATGCCCCAGCCCTGCTTCGGATCGCCCGCCTCCAGCGGGAAGTCGGTGAAGATGGTGGCGGACTTGAAGCGCAGGCCGCCCGCCGTCGGCACCACCGCGTCGGAGAGCCGGCCGTACTCGCCGATGCCGCTGTACACCGAGGCCGGCGTCTCGATGTTCTCGTAGTTCATCCCGCCGAACCCGACGCGGGCCACGTAGCCCATGTCACGGAGCATCTGCGCCATGCGGATGCCGATCCACGCGCTCGTCGAGTACGCCTGGCCGCTGTTCGACACCGACCACCAGGAGGTCCCGGCGTCGTTGTGGATGCGGGTCCAGTCCTGGTCGGTGAAGATCTGGATGACGTACTTCAGGTCCTTCGCGTCCTTCAGCGGCAGCGGCGTGCCGTACGTGCTGAGGTCGTGCGAGTAGAACCAGCGGGGATCGACGGCCGCGATGGCGATGCGCGGTGAGCCGAGCCACGACGCGATCGACTTCACCATGAGCGTGTTCTCGTGCGGCGTGTAGGTCGCCTTCGCCGAGCCCATCGCCTTGGCCACCTCGCCGAGGAGCAGGTCTCCCTTGTTCCAGCCGAGCTTCTTGTCGCGCTTCTCGCCCTGGAAGTTGCTCCAGCTGTAGCGGAGCGGGTTCGCCGGCTCGCCGCCGATGGTGGTGGCGCCGCGGAGCCGCTCCATGAGGATGGTGCCGCCGAACAGCGCCCGGGCGAGCGGGTAGCCGCTGATGAAGTTCGGCGGCCAGCCCCACTCCGTCATCATGCTCTGCTGGTCGGCGGGGTCGCCGTACACCAGGCCGCCCGCCGCGATGTTCGGGCCGGTGACGCCGGTGAGCACGCGCGAGAAGCCGTGCTCCATCTCGCTGAACCGGTGGACCTCGCCGACGATGTACTCCGGCTTGTCGGGGATGGGCCAGGGCGCGAAGAGCAGCGCCATCGCCACCGTCCAGAAGCCGGTCACCCCGAGCGCCGCGTTGCGGCGCATCGGCTCCGTCACCTGGAAGCGGAGTCCCCACCAGGCGAACCCGAGCGCGGCGATCACGAAGAGCGCCAGGAACGCGTAGATGTGGAAGTCCGTGAGGATGAAGGTGGCGAGGTCGAGGGCCCACACCGCGCCGATGCCCCAGAGGACGTAACGGTCCGTCTTGGTCATGGCGCGTGCCCTCGGGTCGATTCCTGTCCGTGTTGGTTGGTCATGGGTGCTGTCCATCTCCTGCTTCGGTCGGATGTCCGTGCTGCATTCCGGGGCATTCACCTCGCTGACGCGGAGGCCCGGGCTCCTGCGCCAGGCATCTACGCCAGGAGCTCCCTCAGCCCCTGCGCGAGGAGCGCGGCGCCGGCGATGACGGACGCGACGCGGCCCACGCGCTGCCAGAGCTCGCGCCGCGGCAGGTACCCGAGCATCGCGATGGGCAGGACGTACAGGGTGGTGGCGACGAAGAAGGCGAGGAAGAAGGCGACGCCGCCGAGCACCTGGCCCGAGCGATCCATCGCGTAGGCGACCGCGAGCAGGAACGGCGGACAGACCGAGAGCGCCGCGGCGAGGCCGAGCAGGAACGGGAACGCGCGCGACCGCACCAGGCGCGTGGTCGCGCCGCAGAGCCCGCGGTGCCCGAGGCCGCGCCCGAGCCCGTGGAGGATCAGCACCAGGCTGAGCGCGAGCCACACCGGCGTCACCCAGCGGCGCAGCGGGCCAGCCAGGGACGACGCGAGGCCGGTGAGCACGCCCACGGTCGAGTAGGCGACCAGCCGGCCGGCCAGGAACTTCAGCAGGAACCCCCATCCGCCGCGGCGCGACCCTGGCCCTGCGTCCGGGCCGGGCAGCGCGAAGGGCAGCGCCAGCGGGATGCAGCCGATGAAGCAGAGCGGTCCGGTTCCCAGGCCGAGCAGGAAGCCGCTGGAGAGCGGCCCGAGGAGCGTCATGACCGCTCCTCCGCCCCGGCGCCGTGCTCGATCATCCGCTTGCGGACCTCCGGCGCGACCCGCTCCCAGCTCCAGGGAGGATCCAGCGTCACGGTGAGCGACACCTCCTTCACGCCGGGGTGCGCGAAGAGCGCCCGACGGACGTCCTCGACGAGCTGCTTCGCGAACGGGCAGCCGGGGACGGTGAGCGTCATCACCAGGGCCACCTTCCCCTCCCTCGGCTCGGCGATCTCGTAGACGAGCCCGAGATCGACGACGTCGATCCCGAGCTCGGGATCGAGCACCTCGTGCAGGCGCTCGCGAACCTGCGCCGCCGTGACGTCGCCGCGCGCGGGATCGCCCGCGGGCCGGATCCACGCATAGTGCGTGTCCGCCCGGCTCACCGCCGCTGCGATCAGGATGGCCGACGACGCCCCCAGCAGCAGGGCGGCGAAGATCCACTCCAGGGCGCGCGAGGCGCGGCTTCGGGGCTCGGGACCGGGCGACATGCCCGTCCGGGTTACATGGCCCGTGCCACGTGCTGCGCCCGCGGCGCGCTGCAATTGCGCGCGGATATCGAGGTGCGCGGCGCTGCGCGGTTTCTCTCTGAAACGGGCGCGGGCAATCTGAAACGCGCCCGGCGCCGCCCGCCCGCGGGCAGCGGCGACGTGATCGCCCGCGGGGGTGTCCGAGCCGTCGGTTCCGGGACGTGGGTGAGGCGGCTCGCTGCGCCCCGACCCGCGCGAGCGTTCGCGGTGAGCCGGCGGGGACCCGGAGCGGACGATCCCGGGACGGCGGCGGCGGACGAGGGCGTCACGTCCGCAAGACGCAGCGCCGCCACCACCGAGCGTCCTCGGCGCTGGCGGCGCGAGCAGCTCCCGGCGCCCGCCCGGCCCGGCGAAGACTGCGAGGAGCGCCCCGGCCGCGGAGGAAGGCGGCCGGGGTGCCCCTCGTCCCCGTGCGCTCTACGGGGAACCCTTCGGCGCGCCGACGTTGGCCGTCGCCGCGAACGTGTACAGCAGGCCCAGGCCGAAGCCGCGGGTGTCGCCGCCCGGCGCGACCGCGCCCGGCCCGCCCACCACGCCGTAGCTGGCGGAGCGGTCGTTCCGCGTCTCGTAGTACGCGACGTACACGTCCGCCGCCTTGGTGAGCGCGTACGAGTAGCCGGCGTTCCACTGCGTGGCGCCGAGGCCGTTCACGGTGCAGGCGCCGCCGCCCACCACCTTGCACTCGCCCGCGTCGGACTGGCCGAACGAGCCGAACACCTGGTGCGCGCCGAAGCGCTGCTGCAGGAGCGCGTAGTAGGCCAGCCGGGCGTACTCGCGCACCGCGCCCACGGCCCGATCCTCGTTCTCGTAGGAGAGCCGCTCGCCCACCAGCGAGACGCGCGTCCCGGTGGGGAGCGCCAGCTGCGCGATCGCCTCGTGGCCCTGGTCGGTGGACGACCGGTTCGTCAGCGACACCGGCGAGCCGCCCAGCTGCGACAGGCCGAAGTAGTCCTGGTGCCGCTCGTACGCGTACCGCAGGAGCAGCGGCCCGTAGGCCCAGCTCACCAGGCCCGAGGAGATCGTCGGGCTGATGGACGGCGCGGTGGCCGACGCCACGGTCCTCGACTCGTTGGCCGAGTACGCGAGGCGCGCCGAGAACCCGTAGAGCTCGGGCGTCCAGTACTGGACGCTGTTGCCCTGCCGGCGGTTGAAGGCCGCGTCGGCCTTCCCGTTCACCCGGCCGCTCTGGGTGGTGGTGCCGGGGACGCCGAAGCCGGGGTTCGCGGTGATGGTGTTGTCGAACGGGTTCAGGCCGCGGACCGCGCCGACCAGCAGCACCGGGTACTTGTACGGCGTGTCCCAGTTGCCGAAGAACGCGCGGCCGAACTTGCCCTTCACGCCGACCGCGCTGTTGCGCGAGGCCCAGGCGTTCGGCGCGTCGCCGTCGGGGCTGACCGCGCTCTCCACCTGGAAGAACACCTGCAGGTCCTCGCCCAGCACGTCGAACCCGCCCTTGAACCCGATGTTGGACGTGCCGGAGGTGAGGCGGAAGCGCTGCGGGATGGCGACGCCCGTGTACGCAGCATCGGAGACCTGCGTCGCGCCGCCGGTCGCGGGCGAGAGGCCGGGGCGCGTCGGGTCGGACACGCGCGCGTTGTCGAAGAACGGCATCAGCGTGCCGTACAGGGTCACGTCGCCCTCCAGCGCGGAGGCCGCCGCAGGGAGGAGGAGCGCCGCGAGGAGCGCCAGGGAGCGTCTGTGGGTCATGTTCATGTTCGATCTGCGTCGTGCAGCGGGTTGGACGGCTACGGCACCTCGAGTCGAACGTGTGGCAGTGGGCGCACCCGTTGACGGTCGCGTCGGCCTGGCGGTGGCAGACGGACGCTCCGTCAGCCCCGGTGCGCCGAGCCGTGCGCCGCGGCGCCGCGTCGCGGTCCGGCGCACGGCGAGGAGCCCTCGAGCACCCGACGTGCCACCCGGGGCGTGACGCACCGTTCATGGACTTCACGGGTCTTTTCGGGCGGCCGGCCCGCGGCCGGTCGCTCGTTCCGAGAACCGGTGACTCGTTTCGAGAACCGCCTGCGACCGGCGGTCCGCGCCGGCGCCGCGTCCCGGCGCGGCCGCATGCCGCAGCACGGACCGTGAACCGCCCGCGACACCTGCAGTCCTGCGACCTCACGCCGCTTTTCCCTGGACGCGGCTGGGCGCATCACTCGTCCTGAGAAACGGACCTCCCGTTTCGAGAAACCGGAGCGGCGATGCGCATCGAGGACCTCGACCTGAGGGAGATCCTCTCGTTCGATCCCAGGGGCGGGGTGATCCGCTTCATGGGCCAGCGCGTGGTGCTGTTCGACGCGGTGGCCCTCGGCCTGCTGCGCAAGGAGCTCACGAACGCGTTCGGGACGTTCGCGGCCCGCGGCGTCCTGACGCGGTTCGGCTACGCCCACGGGTGGCGCGTGGGCGAGGCGCTCGAGCACGAGCACCCGGACCTCTGGAAGGAGGGGAAGGCCGGCCCGTTCCTGCCGCCGCTGAAGGGCCAGTTCATCCTCGGGGAGAACGTCCGCACCGACGGCCTCGGCGACGCGCCGCTGGTCGAGACGGTGTGGCACCGCTCCTACGAGGCCGAGCAGCACCTGCTGCACATCGGGCTCTCCGACGAGCCGGTGTGCTGGACCTCGGCCGCCTTCGCGAGCGGCTACCTCTCGTACAAGGAGCGGCGCGAGGTCTACGTCATCGAGGACCGCTGCGTCGGCAAGGGCGACTCCGAGTGCCACATCGCCGCGCGCTTCAAGGAGCGCTGGGGCCCGGAGCTGGAGCGCCACCTGCCCTACTACCACATGGAGTCGATCGATCACGCGCTGCAGGAGGTGTCGAGCAAGCTGCGGCGCACCGAGCGTCGCCTGCGCGAGCGCCAGGCGGAGCTGGAGCGGCTCGCGACCTGCTCCGACCAGGACACCGGCCTGGTCGCGCGCAGCGAGGCGATGCGCCGGGTGCTGGAGCGCGCGCGCAGCGTGGCGCGCACCGGCTCGTCGGTGGTGGTGACGGGCGAGAGCGGCGTGGGGAAGGAGGAGGTGGCGCGCCTCGTCCACCGCTCCTCGGAGCGCGCCGGCGGGCCGTTCGTGGCCGTGAACTGCGGCGCGATCCCGGAGACGCTGCTCGAGCGCGAGCTGTTCGGCCACGTGAAGGGGGCGTTCACCGGCGCCGAGACGGACGCGGTGGGCCTGTTCGAGGCCGCCGACGGCGGCACGCTGTTCCTGGACGAGGTGGGCGAGGTCTCGCCCGCGATGCAGGTGAAGCTCCTGCGCGCGCTCCAGGAGCGCGAGGTCCGCCCCGTGGGAGACAGCCGCTCGCGCAAGGTGGACGTGCGGATCGTCGCGGCGACGAACCGTGACCTCGCCGTCGAGGTGGCGTCCGGCCGCTTCCGCCAGGACCTCTTCTACCGGCTCAACGTCATCGAGCTGCGCGTGCCGCCGCTGCGCGATCGGCCGGACGACGTGGTCCCGCTGGCGCGCTGTTTCCTCGCGAAGCTGTCCCGCAGCGCGCACCGGCCGGTCACCGGGTTCACGGCGCAGGTGGCGGACCTGCTGGTGCGCTATCCGTGGCCCGGCAACGTGCGGGAGCTGCAGAACGCGGTGGAGTACGCGGTGGCGCTGTCCGCCGGGAACCAGGTGGGCGTCGACGATCTGCCGGAGGCGCTGCGCCACGCGCCCCCCGCCCCGGCGCGACCCGGCGTGATCCGGCCGCTGCACGAGGTGGAGCGCGAGCACGTGCTCGCGGCGCTGCGCACCGCCGGGGGCAACAAGGTGGCGACCGCCGCGGGGCTCCACATCGGGCTCGCCACGCTGTACCGGAAGCTGAAGGAGTACGGCGAGCCGGCGCCCTGAGCCCCGCGCCCGGCCCGTCCGTGCCCGGGCGCGCGGCCGCGGGCGCGGTTACGTACCCCGGCGCGGCGAGGCCGCCCCTCTGCGCGCGAGGTGCGCCGCGGAGGCGCCCGAGGTGCCCCGAGGTCCCCATGGACAAGCTCATCCTCTCCGACGCCGAGTGGCGCGCGCGGCTCACGCCGGAGCAGTACCAGGTGCTGCGCGGCCACGGCACCGAGCCGCCGGGCACCGGCTGCTTCCTGGGCACGCACGAGCCGGGGACGTACGTGTGCGCGGGCTGCGGGAACCCGCTCTTCCGCTCGGGCGAGAAGTTCGAGTCGGGCACCGGCTGGCCTTCGTTCACCCGGCCGGTCTCGCCCGACGCGGTGGTGGAGGTGCACGATCGCTCGTACGGCATGCGCCGCACCGAGGTGCGGTGCGCCCGCTGCGACGGCCACCTGGGCCACGTGTTCCCCGACGGTCCGCCGCCCACCGGGCTGCGGTACTGCATGAACTCGGCGGCCATGCGGCACGTGGCCGAGGGCGCGCCGCTCGATCCGCCCGGCGCGGGCTGAAGAGCACGTGAACCCATCCCCTCCCGTCGCCGCGGCGGCCGATCCGCGTCGCATCGCGTCGTTGCTCCTCCCTCACATGCCTCGGGGCATGCTCGGTCGTCGCGCCTCGCGCTGCTCGCGTCTCGACCGCCTGGTTCGGTCCGGGGATGGATTCACGCGCTCTGAGAGCACGTGAACCCATCCCCTCCCGTCGCCGCGGCGGCCGATCCGCGCGGGCCGGCGCGGTTAGCGCGCGAGGAAGCGCGCCACCGCGGGTCCGTTGCGAGCGCGGGCGGCGCGGCAGGCCCCGGCCTCCTCCAGCGCGCGGGCCAGCGCCGCCGGCGCCCCGTCGAACGCCTCGGCGCGCGGGCGCAGGAACGCGGCGACCTCGGCGGCGCGGCCGGGATCGCAAGCGAGCCCGGCGGCCTGCGCCACCAGCCACGACGCCTCGTCGCTGCGCAGCCGCGGCGCGAGCGCGTCCCAGCGCCCGCGCAGGAGCGCCCAGGCGCGCCAGCGCGTCTCCCGTCCGGCCAGCGCCGCCCGGAGGATCCCGGAGGTGTCGCGGAGGTCCTCCTCGCCCGACGCGACCAGCCCGAGCGCGCGATCCGCGAGCGCGGGCCGCTCGAAGCGGCCGAGGAACGCGAGCAGGCGCGCGCGGACGGTCCGGTCCCGCGAGGCGCGCGCCGCCGCGAGGATGCGGTCGAACAGCGCCGCGTCGCCGGTGCGCGCCGCTACCTCCAGCGCCGGCCAGGCCGCCTCGGCCGGCACCGAGCGCCGGTCCGCGAGCCACCGCCGCGCCAGCGCCGCCGCCTCGCCGGCGAGCGCGGCGTCCTCGCCTTCGTCCGCCACCGCCGGCACGACCAGCCGCCGCAGCGCAGCCGTGTCGTCGGGTTCGCCGCGCCGGGGCATCCACCCGAGCGACCGCGCCCGCGGCCCCCACGTCTCGCGCAGGAACGCGCGCCAGCGCGCGTGGTCGTCGGGCCCGAGCCACTCCGGCTGCGCGAGGCGCGCGAGCGCCAGGGAGGCCTCCACCTGCAGGCGGTCCTCGCTGGCGGCGAGCGGTCCCACCCGGCCCAGCGCGGCCTCGACCGGCAGGTCACCGCGGCGGGCCAGCAGCGACGCGTCGGTGGCGAGCGCGAGCCGCTCCGCCGGCGCGAGGTGCGGCCACAGGCCGGGGAGCGCGGCCGCGTCGAGCGCGGTGAGGTGGTAGCCGGTCCCGCCCGCGTTCGGCCAGAGCCACTCCGGGCAGAACGGCAGCGGGAGCTCGCCCTCCGGCCCGTCGCCGCCGACGAGGGCGCACGCCGTCTCCACCCGCGCGCCGGCGCCGGCGCGCACGCACAGCGGGATCGCCCACGTGGCCGCGGGATCCGGCGCGCCCGAGGCGAGGAAGCGCTCCTGGCGCACCACCGCCGCGGCGCCGCGCCCGTCGCAGCGCACGGAGGCACGGACGAGCGGGACGCCCGGGCGCTCCAGGAACCCGCGCAGCGACGCGGCCACCGCCGGGGTCGAGCGGGCCGCCAGCGTGGCGAGGAAGTCCTCGCTCGCGGCGGTTCGGTCGGCGTGCGCGAGCAGGTGATCGCGCAGCACCGCGCGCCACGCCGCGCGCCCCAGGAACCGCTCGTACATGGCGGCCACCGCGGCGCCCTTGTCGTAGGTGATGGCGTTGTCGAACGCTCCCTCGATCTCGTGGCGCGAGCCGACCGGCTCGCGCAGCCGCTTCACGGCGGCGAGCGCGTCCGCCGCGAGCGCCGAGGCCCGGCCTTCGGCGCGCGCGCGCGCGGTGCGGCGCCAGGCCGGCTCGAGCGCGTCGGTGATCACCGGATCGACGAAGCTGGTGAGCGATTCGTTCAGCCAGGTGTCGTCCCACCACGCCATGGTGACGAGGTCGCCGAACCAGTGGTGCACGAGCTCGTGGGCCGCGATGCTCGCGTAGCGCAGCCGCCGCTCGCGCGTCTCGGCGATCGGCGGGATGAGCGTGAGCGGCTGGCCCAGCGCCACGATCCCCGGGTGCTCCATGGTGCCCCAGAAGCGCGGCACGACCGCCACGTCGCACTTCTCGTAGGGGTACGGCACGCCGGTCTCGGCCTCGATGAGGTCGAGGAGGCGCGCGGTGATGGAGGCCGCGTAGCGGGTCTCGCCGCCGCGCCCGCGCGGCACCACGAAGCGCACCGGCACGCGGGCGGCGCCGCCGGCCCCCGCCTCCACCACGTCGAACGGCCCCACCACGAACGCGACCAGGTACGAGGGCAGCGGCCGCGTCTCCGCGAACTCCACGCGCGTGCCCCCGCCGTCCGGCGCCTCGCGGAGCGCCGGGGTGTTCGCGACGGCGCGGTCCCCCCGCTTCACCGTGAGCGACAGGCGCCACGGGATCTTGAACGAGGGCTCGTCGAAGCAGGGGAAGGCGCGGCGGGCGTCGGCGGGCTCGAAGAACGTGTACGCGTACCAGCGCCCCTCCTCCGCGGCCGCGTAGACGCCGCGGCTGCGCACGCGGTCGATGGTGCCGGCGAACGCGATCTCCACGGTCGCCTCGCCCGGCGGCTGCGGCGCGTCGGGCACGAGCCCCAGCAGCCCGCCCGCGGCGGGCACGGCCCGCGCCGGCCGGCCGCCCACCTTGGCCTCCTCGATCTCCAGCCCCTCGGCGTGGAGCCAGACGACGCGGGCCGGCGCGTCGAGCACCACCGGGTAGCGGACCCGGCCGCGGTAGCGCTCGGCGGCGGGATCGAGGGTCAGCGACACCTCCCCGCGGATGGGCCGCACGCCCGCGGGGAGGCGCAGGGCGGGCGGGACCTCGCCGGCCGGGAGCGGCGGCGGGCGCGGGGCGGGGTCGCCGGCGGCGGCCGCGGCGAGCGCGGCCACGGTGAGTGCGAGCGCGGGGATCGGCATCGCACCCATTAGCACCCGTCGCCCCGCCGGAGCCAAGTGCCCGACAGCGTCCCACCCCGTCCCGGCCTGCCGCTCGCGCGCGCGCACCCGCCGTGTACACTGCCCGCCTCCTCGGAGGACCCGCATGCACCGCACCGCCGCCCTGCACCCCGTCGCCGTCGCCCTCGCCTCCGCCCTCGCGCTCGCCGGCTGCTCCGGCGGCGGCGGCGCCGCCGGCCCCGGCGGCTCGTCCTGCGCGCTCCCCGCGGCCACGTCCCTGCAGGTGGTCGAGTCCGCGCCGGGGCAGGGCGCGGACGGCGTCTCGGTGAACGCGGCGGTGCGGATCCGCTTCAACACCTGCGTGGACACCCCCACGCTCGCGGGCGCGGTGTCCTTCCGGCGCGGCACGACCGCGATCCCGTTCACGCAGGCGTACGACGCGGCCACCGCCACCCTGGTGCTCACGCCGGCGGCGCCGCTCGCGCTCTCGACCTCGTACGTGGTCATGGTCCTGCCGACCGCTCGCGGCGCGCGCGGCGAGCCGTTCAGCGGGTGGGTGCTCGGCTTCTACACGCGCGACGCGCCGGACACGGCGCCCCCCACCATCGCCGCCGACCCGGCCGGCGGCCACTTCAACCACCCGGTCGACGTGGTGCTCACCTGCGCGGACGAGCCCGGCGGCTCGGGCTGCGCGCAGACCGTGTTCGCGGTGAACGGCGGCGCGCCACATCCGTACGTGGGGCTCGTCCGGCTGGAGGCGAGCGCGACGCTGACCTTCTTCGCGCTCGACGGCGAGGGGAACCGGAGCGCCACCGGCACCGGCACCTACGTCATCGACGTCGATCCCCCCGGCGTCGCCTCGGTGTTCCCGCCGGACGGCGCCACCGGCGTCGCGCTGGACGCGGTGCCGGCGGCGGCGTTCGACGAGGACATGGACCCGGCGACGGTGACCGCCGCCCGGCTCACCCTCGCGCCGGCGCAGGCGACCGGCGCCGCGTACGAGCCCGCGACGCGCACGGCGCGGTTCCCGCCCGACCGCCGCCTCGAGTGCGGCACGACCTACACCGCCACGCTCGACCCCAGCGTCACCGACCTCGCCGGCAACGGGCTGCCCGCCGCGGTCGCCTTGACGTTCACCACCGACCCGGACTGCGTCGAGCCCGTCACCACCGCGAGCGTGACCGACGGCGTGTACGCGGCGCCGCAGCAGGTCACGCTGACCTGCACCGACGCGGGCGGCTCCGGCTGCGCGCGCGTCGTGTACACCACCGACGGGAGCGTCCCGGCGCCGGGCAGCGGCACGGTGGTGGAGGGCGCCGTCGCCGGCCCCATCGCCGTCGGCGAGGGCGAGACCGTGCTCCGCTACTACTCGGTGGATCGCGCCGGCAACCGCGAGGCGGTGCGCCAGCAGCGGTACTCGGTCTCCACCTCCGGCTTCACCTACGTCGCGACCACCGGCGGGCTGGCGCGCGGCGCTGGGGTGGTGCCGGCCCGGTTCGTCGCGCTGGGCGGCGCCGGCTGGACCTCCGCGTTCCACCGCGACCCGGTCACCGGCCGGCTCTGGCGCGCCACCGAGCGCGGCGTGGCCGGCTCCGACGACGGCGCCGCGTGGTCGCTCACCCGGCTGCCGAGCGCGAGCGGCGGCCGGATGCTCCCGGCGCGCGCCGTGTGGGGTCAGGGCAGCCTGGTCCTGGCGGGCACCGAGGAGGGCCTCTTCCGCTCGGTGGACGGCGGCGCGACCTTCGTGCCGCTCCTGCAGCGCACCGTGGACGGCTACGACGCCTGGGTGACCGCCATCGCGGGCGACGGGAAGGACGTGTACGTCGCGACCTCGCTCGGCCTCGCGGTCTCGCACGACCGGGCGCGCACGTTCGCCTGGACCATCGCGGACCGGGCCGTCGCGGACTGGAGCTCGACGCCGACCCCGGCGACCTGTTCGCCGCGACCTCGACCGGCCTGCTCCGCTCCACCGACGGCGGCGCGACGTTCGCGCGGCTCGACACCGGCACCGTCCCCGCCCTCCCCTCCGGCGACGTCCGCGCCGTCGCGGTGACCGCCGACCGCGTGTACGTCGCCACCGCCGCCGGCCTCGCCATCCTGGGCCGCGACGCCACCGGCGCGCCCGCCTCGGCGACATCCGTCGCGCGCCCGTGCCCGGCGGGTGAGACCTCGATCCTCGACGTGGCCGTGTCCGGCCAGAGCGTCTGGGTGGTGAGCGGCCAGCGCTACTGGTCGGGCTCCACCGACGCGTTCTGCGCCTCGGCGGACGGCGGGACCACGTTCGCGCCGCGCTGGTTCGTGGCGCCGGACCGGGGTAACGCCATCGCCTCCACGGTGTACGCCGAGGGCGCGCGCGTGTACGTCGGCTACGCGCCCGGCTTCTTCCTGTCCACCGACGCGGGTGCGACCTTCCGCTCCGCGGAGCTGCCCGCCGGCGGCGTGCGCGACGTGGCCGCCGCGGGCGGATCGCTCTACGCCGGGCTCGACGCCGGCGTGGCCGTCTCCACCGACGGGTTCCGGACGTTCGTCCTGCGCACCGAGGCGGACGGGCTCGCGAACCCCGGCGTGGTGGATCTCGCGGCGGTGGGCACGCGGGTGTACGCGGTCACCTCCTTCGGGCTCTCGATCTCCTCCGACGGCGGCGCCCACTTCGCGCCGCCGGCGACGCTCACGAACGCCTCCATGGCGGCCTGTGTCGCCGCGCCGGACGCGAGCACGGTCTACCTCGGGCAGAAGTCCTGGCTGCAGGTCTCCACCGATGGGGGCGCGCACTTCGCGCAGCGGCTCCCGCCCGTCGGCTCGACGAGCTACCTCTCCGACACCGTCGGCGTGGACGCCCGCGGCGCCACCGTCGCGGTCGCCGCGCGCGACACGGTGTTCGTCTCCACCGACGGCGGCGCCAGCTTCGCCGAGCGTGGCGCGGCGGCCGGGCTGGTCGCGCCGAGCGGCTACACGCTGTCGCTGCGCGGCGTGGCGGTCGCGCCCTCCGGCGCGATCCACGTGGCCTCGAACGTGGGCCTGTTCAGCTCGACGGACGGCGGCGCCACCTTCACCGCCGCGGGCGGCGGGCCGGCGTGGCTGGAGGCAGTCTCCGCGGGCGGCCCGGCGCTCTACCTGGGCGGGGACCTGCTCCACGTCTCGACCGACGGCGGCGCCACGTTCGTCTCGCGCGGCGCGCCCGACGGGCTGCCCGGCCGCCCCGGACCCGCGGTGTACGTCCCCTGAGCCGTCGCGCGGCGCGGGCGCGGTGGAGGGACCGGCGGCGTGCCGGCCCCTCCCCGCCCCGCGCACCGCTAGCGCTTCGGCGCGACCACCACCTGCATGAAGTCACCCTGCGCCGACGTCCCGACCACGCGGATGGTGGTCCCGGTGTTCGGCACGATCACGCTCGACCAGCCGGAGTGGTTGAGCGAGGGATCCGGCGGCACCCAGTAGCTCTGCGTGTCGTCGAAGAGCGGGTTGCCCGGCTGGCCGCCGAAGCAGCCCTGCTGGCTGTTCGCGTGCAGGCACACCACGTCGGTCGGCTCGAGGCCGAACGTCGAGTCGAAGGCCTGGAAGCGCGGGCGCCACGCCTTCCCGTTGTCCGGGCGGAGGATCAACCCGGGGTGCGCGTCCACCGGCAGGAACAGGCCGCCGCAGCGGCCGCTCGCGCAGGCGTCGCCCACGTTGTTGTCCTCGAACGACGTGTCGTAGTACCAGACCAGCAGGCCGTCCTGGTACGGGAAGTGGTCCACCCAGTTCTGCAGGGTCGGGTCGTTCAGGTAGCCGAACGTGTACGGCCCGGTCTTCAGCGACTGGTCGTAGCCGCGGTACTGCCGGTACTCGGCGAAGTACGCGTTGAAGAACGGCGTCGCGAGCGTGCCGTTCGTGCGGACGAACCCGTCGTAGGTCCAGCCCGGATCGGTCTCCGCGCCGTCCAGCGGCTGGCCGGAGATCGCGACGTCGTCGATCGACAGGCCCGCCTCGGCCACCGCCACGTCGGTCCAGTAGCGGAACCCGAGCGTCACGGTCTGGCCCGCCCACGCGGACAGGTCGGCGGTGAGGTCCACCCAGGCCCCGCCGGTCGAGCCGGTGATCCCGTTGCCGAAGTTCTGGCCGTTCGGGTTCGTCGAGCTCGACAGGTTGGTGGCGACCGGCGCGCCGTTCACCGTCAGGTACGCGTAGTCCCAGTCCAGCTCGATGTCGAACTTCACCTTGGCCGCGAGCGACGCGCCCGCGGGCAGCGTCACCTGGCGCGTCATGGAGTGGTCGAGGCCGTTGCCGGAGCCGGAGTGGTAGAAGTACGTGCCGGCGTACGGCGTCCCGATCTCGCTCTCCACGATCTTGTCCGGCAGCAGCACCACCAGCGTCTGCGCCTGCTTCGTGTTCGCCTCCGCCGGGCCGAGCTTCAGCGACGCGTACTGCCCGGCGCGCACCACCTGGTAGTTCGACCAGCCGAGGAAGATCTTCTCGTAGGCGCTCATGTGGATCGGCTTCGTGCCCAGGCCGTCCTCCGGCCGCCCCGAGGCGCCGTAGGAGCCCACCGAGTACAGCGTCCAGAAGCCGGTCGAGTTCTCCGCGCCGCCGGTGTTGCCGGAGGTGTCGTAGAGGTCGGGCAGGCCGAGGTCGTGGCCGAACTCGTGGGCGAACACGCCCACGCCGCCGTTCTCCGGCTCGATGGTGTAGTCGCCGATCCAGAAGTCGCTCGCGCCGATCCGGATCCCGCCGTACCGGTTGAACGCCGGGCCGGTGGCGCCGATGTTGTTGTAGAAGGCGTACCAGCGGTGGCTCCAGATCGCGTCGTCGCCCTGCGCGCCGCCGCCGGTCTCCTCGCCCTCGCCCGCGTGGATCGCCTGGAAGTGATCGATGTAGCCGTCCGGCTCGTTGAAGTTGCCGTCGCCGTCGTAGTCGTAGCGATCCCAGACGTCGTACTGCGCCAGGTAGGCGTTGATCTCCGCCACCGTCCGGCCGGCCGCGATCTGCCCGTTGTACCAGGCGTTCACCGCGTCACGGACGAACAGCCAGGTGCGGGCGCACACGATGCCGCCGCAGTAGTTCGAGCCGTAGTTGGCCTCGTTGAGCGGGACCTTCACCCAGTCGGTGACCTCGCCGTTCACCGTGTAGCGGTTCGAGGAGAGCTCCTTGTAGAAGTTCCGCATCGAGACGTCGCCGGGCGCGTCCGAGAAGAGCAGGTCCTCGTAGTACGCGCGGCTGAAGTCCGGGGCCCAGATGGTGACGTTGTCCACCGTTCGGTCGGGCTCGGGGATCTGGTTGCGCAGCGGGCCGGCGGTGCCGCCGTAGGTCGGGTTCACCTGCTCGCCGAACTCGCCCACCACCGTCCAGATCCGATCCTCGCCCTGCCGCTCCAGCTCGACGTACTGGCCGCGTGCCACCTGGTGCGTCTTGCCCTTCGTCTTCCCGCTGAGCTTCGCCTGGATCGCGATCGCCTTGCGCGCCGCCTGCGCGTCGCCGAGCGGGTGCGATGGGTTGTCGGTCGTCGCGGCGACGTCCGGGAGCTGCGGCTCGTCGGACGCGGCGAACGCGGCCGATGGCGCGAGCGCCAGCGCCGCGAGCAAGGCCAGCGTGGTGGTGCGTGAGGTGCGCATCGATTTCCCCCGAGTGAACGTGCGTGTGGGTGAGGCGAGCTGGCAGTGTTCCCCACTTCGCGCCACCGGCGCCGCGCCCCAAGGGCGGAACCCGAACGTCGTGCGACGCCGGATGACACCGTGGGGCATCGCGCCCCGCGCGCGGACCGACGGTGCGCGCGGACGTGGCGAGGTTCCCCACCCGGCGAGGGATCCGCGGCCTAGAACGGCTGCGGGACCCCGTGCTCGAGGCGCTCCACCTCGAAGCGCGCGTACGGCTGGTCCCGGCCGTCGAGCTCCCAGCTCGCCTCCAGCCGGAACGGGACGCGCACGCCGCCCACCTGGCGCCAGTCGGCGCATCGCCCGGTCCACGGCGTGAGCACGCCGCGCCCCTTCACGTCGCGGTAGCGCAGCGCCGTGATCCGCTCCGGCAGGCCGTCGCCGCCGAAGTGGAACGTCACCTCCACCTCCCGCCCGCCCACGCGGAGCCGCGCCCGCGCGCTCGACGCGTCGCGCGGCAGCCACGCCACGTGCCGCGCGTCGAGCAGCGCCGTCGGGAGCCAGACCAGCTCCGCCAGCAGCCGCTGCAGCGCGCCCGCGTCGAGCTCCGGGCCGGAGAGGTCGGCCATCACCAGCGCGGAGGCGAGCGCGATCCGCATGCCGCCCTCGCCGCCGGCCGACCGATCCCGCGCCGCGACCTCGACCCCGGGCGCGAGGCGCACCCGCCCCCACCACACGAAGCCGGGCGGCTCGGCCGCGAGGTACTGCACGCCGCGGATCGGCCGCCACGCGCCGTCGAGCGCCGGCCGGAACGAGCCGCCATGCCGGAGCCGGGCCGCCGCGAGCGGGGTCGCCTCGAGCGCCCCCGCCACCTCGAGGTAGCGCCGCACCGGCGCGGGCAGGGCCCCGGGATCGAGGCGCGCCGGCGGCGCGTCCTCCCGGAGCGCCCAGAGCGATCGCGCCTCCGCGGCGACCTCCCGCGCGAACCGGGCGCGCCGGACGCCGACCAGCGCGACGGTCGCGGCGAGCGCGAGCACGGTGATCCACCCGATCATGGGCCTCCCCGTTCCGGCGGCGGTGCCGTGCCGCGCGCCGTCCACCCGGCCCAACCTCTCAGGATCCGGGGCGGCCGCCAACGACCGAGACGCCGCATGGGCTGCGGCGTCCGGCGGAGCCCGCGGTGGCCGCCCAGGACGGCCTGCGTCTGACCTATGACGAGCGTCAGACGCGCCGCGTCAGGCCACCGTGTCACCGTGTCACACCATGACCGCCTCCGACGGACCGCTGCTCACGCTGCTGCTGCCGGGCCTGGACGGCACCGGCCGGCTCCTCGATCGGTTCGTGGCCGCCGCGAGCGGCCGGCTCGAGCTGCGCGCGCTCTCGTACCCGCCGGACCGGGCGCTCTCGTACGCGGAGCTCGCCGAGCTCGTGCGCGCCGAGCTTCCGCGCGGGCGGCGCTTCGCGCTCGTGGGCGAGTCCTTCGGCGGGCCGCTCGCGCTGCGCGTCGCGGCCGGGCGGCCTCCGGGGCTGGTCGGGGTGGTGCTGGCGGCGAGCTTCCACCGCCGGCCGGCGGCGCGGCTGGTGTCGGCGCTCCGGCCGCTCTCGCCCGCGTTCTTCCGGCTGCCGCTGCCGGCGCACGCGGTGCGGGTGCTGCTCGCCGGGCACGACGCGCCGGATGCGCTGGTGGCGGACGTGCAGGCCGCGGTCGCTTCGGTCCGGCCGCGCGTGATGGCGCGCCGCGCGCACGAGGCGCTGCACGTGGACGCGACCGGCTGGCTCCGCGACTGCCCGGCGCCGGTGCTGTTCCTGGGCGGGCGGCAGGACCGGCTGCTCCGCACCGGCCTCGCCATCGAGATCCGCCTGGTACGGCCCGACGCCGAGATCCGCATGCTCGACGCGCCGCACCTCGTGCTGCAGCGGCGGCCCGCCGAGGCGATGCGCGCCGTGGAGGCGTTCCTCGGGCGCTCGCCGGCGGCCACCGCGCCGATGCGCGCGGCGCCCGCCGACGAGCCGGAGATCTCCGCTAGAAGATGACCTGCGCGAACAGCGTGGTGCGGTCGCCGGTGCGACCCGCCGCGCCGGTCTGCCCCTGGTCGAGCTCGTGGTTGAGGATGAGCCGGGCGTTCACCGGGATGACGTCCACGTAGGCGCCGATGGTGTAGCGCTCCAGCCGCCCGCCGGGCGCGGTGCGGTCCGCGTCGAAGCGCTCGGCCCGGAAGATCGGCCCGAGGTTCCAGGGCGTCTTGCCGTACGCGCCCGCGTACCAGCCGCGCGCGGTGCGGCTCGAGCGCGTCACCGTGGTCACCGCCGCGGCGGTGGCGTAGCGCGACTGGTCGCGCTCCGACTGGATGAGCTCGGCGGCGGCGAAGAGCCAGGGCGTGTCGAGCGTCGCGTCGACGCCGTACGTGTGGAAGTAGAAGTAGGTGTCGTCGACCGGCGTGCCCACGCCGTCGAAGGCGCCGTTCCCGCCGGTGCCCTGCAGCTGCTGGCCGGTGCCGTACGAGCCGCCCGCCTTCAGCGTGATCGCGCCCTGCTTCAGCGTCAGCCCGGCGCGGCCCCAGAAGTTCTTCGTCTCGAGGTCGTCCTTCTTGTTCGGCCCCGCGCCGTTCACGAACGAGCCCAGCACCTCGGCCGAGACCGGCCCGGCCTTCGGCGTCTGGACGAGGAGCCCGGCGCCGAGGTCGCGCGCGTCCGGGCCGCGCGCGAGCGCGCCGACCACGTACGAGGTGTTCACCCAGAGCAACTTGGTGTCCGACTCGTACTGCTCGTAGCCGAACGGCGTCTTCCACTGCCCCATGCGCACCTCCACGCCGGGCAGGGCGAACAGGGAGACGTAGCCGTCCTTCAGCTTCGAGTCGGCGCCGTCGAACAGGATGCTGTAGCCGACGAGCTCGTGGACCTTGCCGCGGGCGCCGATGCGCGCGCGGCGGAGCTCGAATGTGGAGGTGTCGTCGGCGCCGTTCAGCCCCTCGGTGCGCGAGTACTGCGCGTTCACGAAGCCCCAGAACGTCGGCTTCGGGGCGTTCGCGAGCGCGCCCGCGAGCGTGGGCGCCGCCTTCACCGGCGCGGGGGCCGGCTGCGCGGCGGCCGCCGCCGGATCGGCGGCGGGGGTGGTCTGTGCGAGCGAGAGTGCGATCAGGAATGGTGTCAGCGTCATGGTGTCGTTTCTCGGGCGTCGGATCAGATGGCCGGGTGCTTGGTGCCCAGGTTGAAGTGGCACCCTCCGCAGGCCATCTTGGCACGGGTGTTCTCGAGGGTGCCGCCCTTCTCGTGACACGAGGCGCACTCCGCGGTGGCCTTGTCCTCGAGCACCGGGAACGCCTTCCCGGCGTGCTGCGCGTTCAGGATGATCGCCGCGTGGCGCGCCACCGAGGCGGTGAGCACGCCGCAGCGCTCCTTGCGCTCGGGCGAGTAGGCCTTCTTGCCGGACGCCTTGCACCAGGCCGAGATCGAGGCGTGGCAGAGCGGCGAGCCCGCCACCGACTTCACGTTGGGGAACTTGGCCGACGCCGGGACCCAGTCCGGCAGCGCCGCCTGCTCGTACTGGCGGAACAGCGCGTCGACCAGCGGCTCCGGCTTCGCGGAGAGGAGCTGGAACGCCGCCGCCGCGCCGTTCAGCGCGCCGCAGAGCGTGGCCCAGCCGGCGACCCCGCCGGCGCCGTAGGTGAACATCCTGGTGGGGAACGAGGTGTACGGCGCGCCCAGCTTGTCGGCGACCTGCCCCGCCAGCGCGTCGAAGGCGCCGTACATGCAGTGGCCCTCGAGGTAGCCCTTGAACGCGCGCTCCGCGGTGGCGTCGGGATCGAGGGGCGCGTATGGCCATGGGACGGCCTGCATGCCCTTGCCGGCGGCCGGAGGGGCCGCGCCGGCCTGCCTCGCCACCACCAGCGCCGCGCCCGCGCCCGCCGCGCCGCCCACCAGCTTGATCCAGCCCCTGCGCCCGATGCTGTCGTCGTGCATGTCCCGCTCCGATGGTTGGGCCCCCAACTACGGGCGCGCACCGTACGAGCGGACGCAGGGGTCGATCAACGCGGTCTGGGGTCGCGCGGCGGAGCGTCCGGCCCCGCGCGGGAGCTCACATCAGCACCCGCGCCAGGTCGGCGCGCGACTCGGCGCCGAGCTTGCGGAGCAGGTTCGCCTGGTGGAACTTCACGGTCCGTAACGTGATCCCGAGCGCCCGCCCGATGTCGGCGAGCCCCTCGGCCTGCAGCAGCCGGTTCAGCACCGCCTCCTCGCGCTCCGACAGCCCGGCGCCGCGCGCCAGCGCGCGGGCGCGCGCCTCCACCAGCCCGTGCACCGCGGCCTCGGCCAGCCGCCGGACGGTGAGGCGCACCCGCTCCGCGCCCTCGGGCGCGGCGGTGACGACCTCGTAGCCCGGCGCGGGCGCGAGCGTGCGCGCGTGGACGCGCGGCCACGTGCCGCCGCCGCGGACGGGGCAGTCGCTGCACGGCTCGCTGCGGCCGTGCAGCGCCTCGTGGCAGCGGGCCTCCGGCACCGGATCGAGGGCGGCGCCGCCGAGCGGCCTCACCCATGCCAGGCGGCCGAACGCGCCCGGCCCGGTCTCGATGGCGTAGTCGAGCTCCCCCGCCCCCAGCCCCGGGAGATCGCCGAGCACCTCCAGCACGCGGAGCAGCGCGCCCGGCTCGGCCGCCGGCTCGCACCCCGGCTCGAGCGCGACGCGCAGCCGCCGCCCCGCCGCCGTGGTCACCTCCCGCTCCACCCGGCCTTCCGCCGGCGCGGGCGCCCCCGCGAGCACCGCCGCGACCGGGCGCCCCTCCAGCGCGCGTGGCGACGCGCCGAGCAGCCGCTCCAGGCTGGCCGTCGCCAGGCGCACCGTCCCGCCCGCGTCCACCCACGCCGCCGGCTCGCGCCCGCGCTCCAGCATGGCGAGCGCGACCGCCCCCCAGTCCGGCTCGGTCCGGGCGCGGGTCACGAGGCGAGCCCCAGCAGGTCGCGCCGCGAGGACGCACCGAGCTTCCGGAGCACGTTCGACTGGTGGAACTTCGCGGTGCGTGGCGTGATCCCGAGCGCCGTGCCGATGTCCGCCGCCTGGCGCCCGATGAGGAGCAGCCGGAGCACCTCCTCCTCGCGCGGCGAGAGCTCGAAGCGGCGCACCAGCTCCGCGGTGCGCGCCTCCCGCACCGCCGCGAGCGCCGCGTCGTCCACGCGGCGCACCGCGACCAGGACCTCGTCGCCGGGCAGCGCCGTGGCGGTCGCGACCTCGAACCCACGCGTGCGCGCCGCGCGCCGCACCTCCACCCGCGGCCACGCCTCGCCTCCGCCGCGCAGCGCCGGGCAGCCCGGGCACGGCGAGGGCCGCCCATGGAGCACCTCGTGGCAGCGGCGCCCGACCCGCAGCGCCGCCTCGGCACCCGCGCCCGACAGCGCCAGGAGCCGGCCGAAGTCCGACGCGCCGGCCGAGATGCGGTAGTCGAGGTCCCCCGCCGCGCCGCACGCCACCGGCGGCGGCGCGCGCTCCACCACCTCGTGCACGTCGATGCACAGCGCCGCCGAGGCGCCGCGGCCCACCGCCGCGAGCTCGACCTTGAGGCCGTACTCGCGGCCGCCGCGGAGGGCGGTCAGGTCGGTCCGGTGCAGCGCGCCGCGGAAGGCCGCGCGCAGCAGGGCCTGGGCGCGGCCCGGCGCGTCGGCGCAGAGCAGGTCGCAGGCGCTGCGACCCTCGAGCGTCGCCGGCTCGGCCCCGAGCAGCGCCGCGAAGGCGGCGTTCACCAGCCGGAGCACGCCGTCCCGGTCCACCCAGGCCAGCGGGCGGCGCTCGGCGTCGGCGATGGCGCGCGCGACCGCCGCCGGCGCGGGGCCGGCCGGGGCGCGTCCCGCCGACGCGCTCGCGTCCGGTGCGTCCGCGGAGATCAGGCGCAGGAGCGATCGCCGCGCGGGCGTGGCGCCTTGCGCCGGCAGCGCGCGGCACGGGTGAGCCTCGGGACTGCGGATCATGTGTTTCCCCCCCAGGGAACGGCGCGGGCCACGGGGCCCGGCCAGTGCGGGTCATAGGACCGGGGGCGTGACCGGCGCGTGACGGGCGCCAGGAGGGGCGGGGGTGTGGGGGGACCGGATGGGGCGGGGAGGATGAGACGGCTTGGGCTCAAACGACTCTGGGTGAGGAGCAGGCCGAACGACTCTGGGTGAGGAGCGCGACTGGGTGAGGAGCGCGCGCGGGCGTGCGGGCCATCCGGCGAGTGCGGGCGAGGGGGCGCGACGCCTCGGGCGGGGCGCGAAGCAGGTACAAACGACTCCGGGCGAAGAGCAAACGACTCAGGGTCGGGTGGAAGCGGCACAAGGCGCCCCCTGGTCGGGCACAGCCCCAATGGCCCGTTCGGGTCCGGCGAGAGGTAGGCGAGAAACCCACGCTTCACCGCCCCAGGAAGAGATGATGCCCGCCTCACCGAACTGGACCCTTCACCTGCTCGGCGCACCCCGGCTCGCGGGCGCGACCGAGCCGGTCCGGCTGGATCGTCGCACGGCGGCGCTGCTCGCGCTCCTCGCCATCGACGGTCCGCAGCCGCGCTCGCGCGCTGCGGGGCTGCTGTGGCCGGACTCGCCGGAGAAGACGGCCCGCGCCAACCTTCGCCAGCTGCTGCGCCGGCTGCGCGAGGCCGCGGCAGGGGACCTGGTCGGCGCCGGTGACCCGCTCGAGCTCTCACCGAGGGTGACCGTGGATGCGCGCGACCCGACGCGCCCGGACGCGGCCTGGCCGGACGGGCGGCTCCTCGACGGGGTCGACCTGGACGAGGCGCCGGAGCTGTCGGAGTGGCTGGCCGGCGCGCGCCGCTCGCTCGACGCCGCGCGCCTCGACGCGGCGCTGGCGGCGGCGGCCCGGCTCGAGGCGGCGGGCCAGCTCGGCGCGGCGCTCGCGCAGGCCCAGCGCGCGCTGGCGCTCGAGCCACTCTCCGAGGAGGCGCACCGCCTCGAGATCCGGCTGCGCTACCTGGGCGGCGACCGGGCCGCGGCGCTCGCCGCGTACGAGCGCTGCCGCGCCGCGCTTCGCGACGCGCTCGGGGTGGAGCCGTCGCCGGAGACGGTCCGCCTCGCCGAGGAGGTGGCGCGCGGGCGGCGCGTCCCGGCCCGGGCGGGCAGCCCGGCGGCGCTTCCACTGTCGGTGACGCGGCCGCCGGCGCTCGCCGGCCGCGAGCGCGAGTGGGCGCTCATGGAGGAGGCCTGGGCCGCCGGCAAGGGCATCGCCCTCGGCGGCGCGCCGGGCGTCGGGAAGAGCCGGCTCATGCAGGACTTCCTCTCCACGCACGCCCGGCCGCTCTTCTTCGAGGGCCGGCCCGGCGACCGCGCCGTGCCGTACGGCACGCATGCGCGCACGTTCCGCGAGACGCTCGGCGCGCTCGCCTCGGCCGGCGTGGCGCTGCCGCCGTGGGTGCGGACGGAGCTGGCGCGGATGCTCCCCGAGCTCGGGCCCTCGCCCGGCCCGCTCGCCACCGAGGCGGATCGCGTCCGCTTCTGGAACGCGAAGCTCGAGGCGATGCGGGTCGCGTTCCGGGCCGGGTTCGACGCGCTCGGCTTCGACGACACGCAGTTCGTCGATCCGGCCAGCGCCGCGGCCGGGGCCTACGTGCTGGAGCAGCTCCTGCGCGACGCCGAGACGCCGCTCCGCACCGTGCACTGCTTCCGGACCGCGGAGATGGCGCCGGAGGTGCTCGCGCACATCCGCGCGCTCGCCGAGGCGGGGCGCGCGCTGTACCTCGAGCTCGAGCCGCTCGCGGACGACGCGGTGGAGGAGCTGGTCCGGAGCCTGGACGTGCCGGGGATCGAGCGGGTGGCGGCCGAGGTGGCGCGCTACGCGGGCGGGAGCCCGCTGTTCGCGCTCGAGACGGTGAAGCACCTCGTGGAGACCGGCGCCGTGGAGCGCGGGATCCCGGATCGCACGCCGCCGCGGCTGGAGGCGCTGCTGCGCGCGCGCTTCGAGCGGCTCTCCGCGCCGGCGCTCCAGCTCGCGCGGGCGCTCGGCGTGCTCGGCACGGACTTCACGCTGGAGCGCGCGGCGGCCGTGGTGGAGGCGCGCGCGATGGACGTGGCGGTGGGGTGGAGCGAGCTCGAGGCAGCGCAGCTCGTCCGCGGCGCCGCCTTCGGCCACGATCTGCTCGCGGAGGCGGTGGTGGCCGCCACCCCGGCGCCGCTGCGGGGCTTCCTGCACGGCCGCGCCGCCGAGGTGCTCGCGGCGACCGGCGGCGCGCCGGGCCGGATCGCGGCGCACTGGGAGCGCGCAGGCGATCCGGTCCGGGCGGACGCATGCCGCCGCGAGGCGGAGTCCGTCGCCCGCGCCACCCTCCTCGCGACGGAGGCGGCGGGGTACTTCCGGGCCGCGTAGCCTACCCGGCCGCGGCCGCCGCGGACGGGACCGCGGCGTACCCGGCGAGCTCGAGCGAGACCGCCGCCGCGTGCAGGACCGCGGCGATCCGGACGGCCTCGTGGACCTGGTCCTCCGAGAGGCCGCCGGCGACCACCACCTGCTCGTGCGAGCGCACGCACGTCTCGCACCCGTTCACCGCGCTGACCGCGAGCGCGAAGAGCTCGAAGTCCACCTTGCTCGCGGCCGGCTTCACCAGCCGGTTCATGCGCAGGCGCGCCGGCTTCTCCGCGTACGACGCCTTCCCGACCATGTGGCGGAACCGGTAGTACACGTTGTTCATCGCCATCACCGCCGCGGCCGCGAGCGCGTCCTCGATGACGGCGGGCTCGACCTCCGCCCGCGCGTCGGCGAGGGCCGCCGCGAGCAGCCGCTCGTTGCGGGCCGCCGCGGCCGTCGCCACCGCGACGCCCCAGCGCTGCGCCGGGGTGAGCGTCCCGGGCTGCAGCACCGCCTGCAGGTTCAGCTTGATGTCCCGGGCCGGCTCGGGGAGCGCCTCCCGGATCGCGTCGAGGGCGGCCATGGCTCAGGCCACCTGGAGCGTGGACTCGCCCTTCTTCCAGTTGCAGGGGCAGAGCTCGTCCGTCTGCAGGGCGTCGAGCGTGCGGAGGACCTCGTCCACGTTGCGCCCGACCGAGAGGTCGTTCACCGACACGTGCCGGATGACGCCCTCCGGGTCGACGATGAACGTCGCGCGGAGCGCCACGCCGTCCCTGTGCAGCACGCCGAGCGCGCTCGAGAGCTCGCGCCGGGTGTCGGCGAGCATGGGGAAGGGCAGGTGCTTCAGATCAGGGTGGCTCTTGCGCCAGGCGAGGTGGACGTAGTGGGTGTCGATGCTCGCCCCGAGCACCTGGGTGTCGCGGTCCTGGAACTCGCCGTTGCGGCGGCCGAACTCGGCGATCTCGGTCGGGCAGATGAAGGTGAAGTCCATCGGCCAGAGGAACACCACCTTCCACTTGCCCGGGTGGCTCGCCTGCGTGAGGGTCTCGAACTCGTTGCCGCTCTCCAGGCTGGTCACGGCCTGCAGCGAGAACTCGGGGAAGCGGTCGCCCACGGTCAGCATCGGTGTCTCTCCTCGTCGAATCGGTTCGGGCGCGGCGTCCATCGCCGCGACGGGACACAACATGCCCGCGGGCTTCTGATTGAGCCATTACATCGTTTCGATTACGTTGTTAGTCCATGGCTATCA
The DNA here is from genome assembly GCF_000022145.1 of Anaeromyxobacter dehalogenans 2CP-1. NCBI lineage: Bacteria > Pseudomonadati > Myxococcota > Myxococcia > Myxococcales > Anaeromyxobacteraceae > Anaeromyxobacter > Anaeromyxobacter dehalogenans. The sequence continues at coordinate 375,426 of NC_011891.1, read as the reverse complement.
CTCGCCTGCCCCCGCACCCGTTCTCGCTGCGCCAGCTGCAGTACGCGGTCGCCGTCGCGGAGACGCTCTCCTTCCGCCGCGCGGCCGAGCGCTGCCGCGTGGCCCAGCCCTCGCTCTCCACGCAGATCGCGCAGCTCGAGTCGGCGCTCGGCCTCCGCCTGTTCGAGCGCGACCGGCGGCGCGTGCTCGTCACCGGGGCGGGGCGGCCGCTGCTCGAGCAGATGCGCCGCCTGCTGCTCCAGGCGGACGACCTGCTGGAGGCTGCGCGCCGGGCCGGGGATCCGCTCGCGGGGGCGCTGCGCGTCGGGGTCATCCCGACCATCTCGCCCTATCTCCTGCCCGCCATCGCGCCCGCGCTCCGCGCGGCCTACCCCGCGCTGCACCTCACCTGGCTCGAGGATCGCACCGCCGAGCTGGTCCGGAGCCTCCACGCCGGCACGCTCGACGCGGCGCTGCTCGCGGTGGAGGCGGAGCTCGGCGACGTGGAGGTGGCGCCGGTGGCGCGCGACGCGTTCGTGCTCGCGACGCCCCCCGGGCACCCGCTCGGCGTGGCGCGAGAGCCGGCCTCCGCCGCCGAGCTGCGCGACGCGAGCGTGCTGCTGCTCGAGGACGGGCACTGCCTGCGCGAGCAGGCGCTGGCGTTCTGCTCTCGCGCGCGCACTCGCGAGCTGGAGTTCCGGGCGACCAGCCTCTCGACGCTCGCGCAGATGGTCGCGGGCGGCGCCGGCGTGACGCTCCTGCCCGAGCTGGCGGTCCCCACCGAGACGCGACGCGCGGACCTCCGCCTGCGCCCGTTCGCCGACCCGGCGCCGTTCCGGACCGTCGCGCTGGTGTGGCGCCGCAGCTCGCCCATCGCCGAGGCGCTGCGGCGGCTCGCCGGCACCGTGAAGGCGGCGTACCCGGCGCCCGCGGGCCGGGCGGCGGGATCCGAGCGTCAGCGGCCGCGCGCGCCGCGGGCGTGAGGTCCGGGCCGGCGTCCGGCGCCTCCGTCGCGGGACGGTGAGCCGGGCCTGCGTGCGCCGCCGCCCTGGGCCGGCGCGGTCGCGAGGAACACCACGTGCCGCACGCCGCCCCCGCCGCCGCCCTGCGTGGCCGGGCCGCGCGCCGGGACCGTCACCGCGCGGGCGTCGAGGCCGGCGCGCTCGAGCCGCGCCAGGTACCGCTCGTCCGGCCCGGCCGACCAGACCGCGAGCACGCCGCCCTGGCGCAGCGCCGCGCGGCAGGCGCGGATCCCCGCCTCGCCGTAGAGGCGGTGGTTGGCGCCGTGCGCGAGCGCGGACGGGCCGTTGTCCACGTCGAGGAGGATCGCGTCGTAGGCGCCGCGCGCCTCGGCGATGCGGGCGAGCACGTCGCCGAGCTGGAGGCGCACGCGCGGGTCGTCGAGCGGCCGGGCCGCGAGGTCCGCCACCGGGCCGCGGTTCCAGGCGGCGAGCTCCGGGACCAGCTCGGCCACGACCACCTTCGCGTCGGGCGGCAGGCGGTCGAGCAATGCACGCAGGGTGAAGCCGAGACCCACGCCGCCGAGCAGCACCGCGCGCGGGCGGGCGCAGCGCTCGAGGGCCAGCGCGGCGAGCGCCTCCTCGGAGCCGTGGGCGCGCGAGGACATGAGCACGTGGCCCGCGGCGCGGATCACCCACTCGTCCCCGCGGCGCGCGAGCGCGAGCGCGGTGCCGTCCGGCGCGCGGGCGCGTTCGACCGTCTCCCAGGGTTGCATGGCTCGATTCCTCGCGTCGCCGCCGGCGGGGGGGCCGCAGCGCGCGTCAGCTCCCGCGCTTGCGGCGGACCGTGACCGACTCCCCGCCGATGCCCCAGTTGTCCGTGTCCACCTCGTCGATGACCACGACCGTGGTGGACGGGTTCTTCCCGAGCTCGTCGCGGAGCAGCTCGGTCACCTTGCGGATGAGGGTGGCCTTCTGCTCCGCGGTCGCGCCCTCGCGGGTGATCTTGATGTTCACGTATGGCATCCGTGCCTCCTCCCCTCCCCGACCCAGAGTAATGCGTTTCGGCCGGTGCGTCCGCGTTTCGGACCGTCGCCTCGATGCAAGCAGGCGGATCGGGCGCCTCATCCGTCGGCACGGCGTGTGCCTGAGGCGCGAGGCATGACCGCACCGCGCCAGATTCTCTCCGGAGTCACCTACCACGTCACGCGCCGCTGCGCGCAGCGTGAGCTGCTCCTCCGGCCCTCGGAGATGGTGAACGAGACGTTCCTGTACGTGCTCGGCGTCGCCCTCCGCCGGTACGGGCTGCTCCTGCACGGGTTCTGCGTGCTCTCGAACCACTTTCACCTGGTGGTGACCGACCCCGGCGCGCGCTTGCCCGCGTTCGAGCAGTACCTCGACTCGCTCGTGGCGCGGTCGCTGAACGCGGCGCTGGGCCGATGGGAGGCGTTCTGGGCGTCGGGGAGCTACAGCGCCGTGACGCTCGCGACGCCGGAAGACGTGATCGATCGGCTTGCATACGCGCTCGCAAACCCGGTGGCCGCGGGGCTGGTGCCGACGGCATCGGAGTGGCCCGGGCTCTGGTCGTCGCCCGAACGGATCGGTGGCGAGAAGTTCGTCGCGCGCCGGCCCGAGCACTTCTTCCGCCCCGGCGGCAGCATGCCGGAGTCCGTCGAGCTCCAGCTCACGCTTCCTCCCGGCTTCGACGACGTGCAGCAGTTCCGGGAGTGCCTCGCCCAGGCGCTCGCCGATCGCGAGCAGCTCGCCGCAGAGCGCATGCGGGCGGAGGGCCGGAGCTTCCTCGGAGTGCGCCGGGTGCTCGCGCAGAAGCCGACCGCCCGCCCGGCATCGGTGGCGCCGCGCCGCGGCGTCCGGCCGCGGGTGGGCGCGCGCGACAAGTGGAAGCGCATCGAGGCGCTCGGGCGGCTCAGGTCGTTCCTGAACGAGTACCGCGAGGCCTTGAAGGCGTTGCGCGCCGGGCTACGCGACGTGGTGTTCCCGAACGGCACGTACTGGCTGCGTGTGGCACATGGCGTGCGCTGCGCGCCCGGGTAGCGCGCGCCGTCGTCGCGCTCACGCGTTCGGTTCCGTTCTCGACGCCAGCGATGCACGCGAGGGGATGAGGAGGACGAGGGCCCCGATGGCGACGGCGGCGGACGCGCCGAGGACGGCGGGCCTCGGGTCCCCCAAGCGCTGCGCGACGGCTCCGGCTGCCAGCGGACCGACGATCTGCCCGACCCCGTAGATGGCGGTGAGCGTTCCCACCGCGCGCCCCAGCGCCTGCGGGCGGATCTCGCGCGCGGCCGCCACGGTCAGCGTGGTGATCCCGATGAACGTTCCTCCGAACAGCGCCGCGCCGGCGAGCGCGGCCCACGCTGCGGAGGACAGCGATGGGAGCGCCATGCCCGCCGCCTGGACGAGGTGCGCGGTGATCAGCGCCGACCGGACCCCGACCCGGCGCCCGAGCGCGGCCCAGAGGAGCGCAGAAGGCGCGGCCGCGAGGCCCGCCAACGCCCACGTCCACGGCGCCAGGCCCTCCAGCCCAGGGGTTCGCCGGACCGCCGCCACGGCGAACGTGCCGCTCACGATGTAGCCCAGCCCCTCGAGGAAGTACGCGGTCGCGAGCCGGCCGAAGCCGACCGGCGCGCGGCCCCTTCCCGCCGCGACGCCTCCCCCCGACCCAGAGTCGTTCGCGAGGGGGCCGGAGAGGACGCTCCACGCCGGCGCCGCCAGGGCAGCCGCCGCGCCTCCCAGCGCCCACCACGGCACGCGCCAGCCCCCGCCGGGTGGCGCCAGCGCCGCGACCACCGCCGCCAGCGCGATCCCGACGCCCACCCCGCCGTAAAGTACTCCGGGTCGGGGGAGAGGTCGGGGGAGATGGTCGGGCGGGACCTCCAGCGCCGCCGCGGATGCGAGCACGAACACGAGCCCGCTCGCGACGCCGGAGCCGAAGCGCACCGCGGCCCACCCCGCCTCCGAGCCGACCCCGGTCACCGCCGCGGTGAGCACCGCGGTCGCCGCGGGCCCGAGCCGCAGCGCCGCGCCCCGCCGCGGGCTCCCGGCCAGGCGCCGCGCCCAGAGCACGCCCGCGAGGTAGCCGACCAGGTTGGCCGAGGCGATGGCCCCGCCGGCGGCGTCGTCGAACCCGAGCCCGTGCTGCACCCCGGGCAGCAGCGCCGTGTACGCGAACCGTCCGATGCCCATCGCGGCGGCGAGGGCGAGCGCGCCGGCGACCGCGCGGCGCGTGGCGGCGCTCACTACCGGACCAGCTTCTCGAACCCCGCGTCGCCGCGGAGGGCGGCCAGGTCCGCGTCGGTGCGCGCCTGCGCGGCGAGCTTCGGGTTCGCCTCGAGCGCCCGGCGCAGCGCCTCCAGCGCCCCGGGCCGCTGCCCCGCGGCGAGCCGGATGACCGCGAGGTCGTAGAGCACCTCCCCGTTCCCGGGCGCCCGGGCGGCGGCGCGCTCCTGCGCGGCGAGCGCCGCCGGGAACTGCTTGCGCCGGAACGCGGTCCACCCCTCGTTCCACGCCGCGTTCATCTGCGCGTAGTCGAGCAGCCGCTTCAGCTCCTCGAACGGCCGCGGGTGGTCGTCCACCCGCACGTCGATCTCGCGATCGTCGAACCCGCCGTACCCGGCGCCCTCCTTCACCACCAGCAGGGCCGCCGACTGCCGCCCGCGCGAGTCGCCCCCGGCCGCGTCGCCGGCCGCGAGCGCGGCGTACAGCCGATCGGCGAGCGACCCCTTCCCCGCGACGAACGCGCGCTCCATCGCCGCCACCACCGCCTCGCCGGTCAGGATGTTTCCCTGGATCGCGTAGTCGGGTCCGCTCCGCCCGCCCGCCCACGCGTTCGTGCCCTTGCCGGTGTACGTCACGGAGGCGCCGCCGGCCGAGACGATGCCGACCTGCCGCAGGTCGCGCTCCGGATCCGACCGCAGCAGGATCTCGAGCGCCTCGGCGGGCGTGGCGCCCTTCGCGAGCAGGTCGAGGCCGCGCGGGCCATAGCTCGTGTTGCAGAAGGCCTGCGTGGCCACCGCGCCGACGCCGGCCCGGGCCCACGGCACCACCGTACCCACCGCGAAGAAGCGCGAGGCCACCGCCACCCCGAGCTCGCCGGTCGTCGGGTCGCGCCCGGCGATGGAGAACGTGGCGACGGGCTCGCGCGGCGTGCCCCCGCGGGCGGCGCCGGCGGCGAGCGCGCAGGCGAGCGCGAGGACGAGGCGGCAGGCGGGCGGGTGGGACATGCGATCGCTCCGGCGGTGGATGCGCCGACGCTAGCATCCCGCCCCACCGGGCGCACGCGCGGGCGGGCGCACGCGCCGCGGGGACGACCTTCCCAGGTGGGGCCGGCGTCGATTCGACCGGCCGCGCGGCCTCGGCGACGACAAGAGATCGCGCCGCACCATGTCCTCGTCCCAGCGCCACGCCCCGCGCCCGCTCCCCGGCCTCCCCCCCGCCGCGCCCCCTCGATCCCCGGCGCCGGATCACCCGTGACCGAGACCGCCGAGACGCTCGGATTCGGCGGGCTGGTCCTCGCCGCGGGGCCCTCGGTCCGCATGGGCGAGCCGAAGCAGCTGCTCCTCTGGCGCGGCGAGCCGCTCGTGCACCGGGCCGCGCGCGCGGCGGTCGAGGCCGGGCTGTGGCCGGTGGTGGTGGTGGTGGGCGCGTGCGCGGAGGAGGTCCGCGCCGCGCTCGCCGGGCTGCCGGTCGCGACCGTCCTGAACCGCGACCACGCGGCCGGCGTCTCGGGGTCGCTGCGGCGCGGCCTGGCCCGGCTCGGCGAGTGCGCGCCATCGCTCGCGGGCGCGGTGATCCTCGCCTGCGATCAGCCCGGCGTGGACGCCGCCCACGTGGCGGCGCTCGCGGGCGCGCTCCGTGTCAGCGGGCGGCCGGTGGCCGCCTCGACGGACGGCGGCGCGCTGCTCGTGCCCGCGCTGTTCTCCGCCGCGCTGTTCCCCGAGCTGCGCGCGCTCGACGGCGACGAGGGCGCGGAGCGGCTCCTGTCCCGCGATCCGGCCCGGGTCGCGCCGGTGCCGCTCGCGCACGGCGGCTGCCACGTGGACACGCCGGAGGACTGGCGGCGCGCCCGCCTCATGGGCGGCGCCGGCTCATAGGCGGCGCGTCCAGGCCACCCCGAGCGCCAGGTCCGGCGCGTTCGAGTCGTAGAACCAGCGCTGCCCGCCGCCGCGCGCGTCGCGCGCGTGCTGCGTGCCCGGCGTGAAGTCCTCGGACACGTACACCGTCAGCTCGCCGACCCGCAGCCCCGCCGAGACCTGGTTGTGCGCGCGGAACAGCGCGTACCAGGCGCTCGCCTGCGGCCGCTCCACCTCGGGGGAGAGCGTCCAGCCGTGGCTGCCGAACGCGGGTGCGAGGAGCCGGTCCTCCACGACGACGGCGACCCCTTCCCCCAGCCGCGCCACGAGCGACGCCTCGATCCCGGCCTGCAGCGGGCGCAGCCGCAGCCCGGCGCCGCGGGGGAGCGGGCCGAGCGCGCGGAGCGAGGCCATGCCGTGCCCGGTGAGCCAGCGCACCGGCGTCCAGGTCGCCGCCACGCCGACCCCGGCGTCCGGCGACCCCGAGCCGCCCAGCCGCGACGGCGCGCCGGTGGGGAGCTTCACGTCGAGGCGCAGCGCGAGGGCCAGCCGCCCCGGGCCGCCGGCGCCGTCGCCCGCGATGCGGAGCGCCGTCCGCACCGCCACGTCGCCGAGCGCGGTGCGCGGCCCCGCGACGCCGATGCCGCGTCCGTCCTCCCGCCCGAGCCGCACGTCCACCGCGTCACGCGCCCAGACCTCGCGCTGGAAGTTCCAGCTCCCGATGGCACCGTGCCACGCCTCGATCGGCCGATCGGTCCAGCCACCCCAGGTCCGCAGCAGGCGCGCCTCGACGCGCGTGGCGAGGCGCTCCCGGAGCGCGCCGGCCCAGGCGCGCGGCCACGGGATCGCGACCGCCGCCTGCAGCACGTCGGTCTGGGCGTCGAGCCGGACGACCACGCGGTCGCCGCCGCGCTCGAGCACGGTGGGCACGGACCAGGCGTTCGCCGCGAGCCAGCGCACGTCCACGAAAGGTGAAGGAGCGCCCCGCGCGTCGTCGAGCGGCATGTCGAGCGAGAGCCCTCGCAGCGGTCCGGGCGTCCAGGCGCCCAGCGGCGCGTCGGGTGCCGGGGCGGCGGCGCGGGCCCCGGGCGCGAGCGCGACCAGGCCGCCCACCACGGCGAGCGCGACCGCACGAGGATCCGCGAGGCGTGGCCGGCGCCGCATGGGCCGGAGATGGTAGCCGAGCCGGGGGAGGCCTGCCCGGCCAGGCGTCGGAGGGGCACATCGGGTCGCACCCGTCGGAACGACCCCGTCCCCCGCCCCTGTGTCAGGGCGGTCCGAAGGTGGCGTGCTAACCTGCCGGCCGGTGCGCGGTGGCCTCGCCGCGCAGCGGTGCTCCCGGCTCCGGGGCGCCGCACTGGGGGGAGGCAATGTTCGGCTCGCGTGTCGCCGTCCTCGCGTCCGTGCTCGCCGCCGCGCTCGCCTGCGAGCGCGCCGCGCCGCGGCCCGGCCCATCGCCGGCCTCGGTGGCGCCCGCCGCCGCGCCGCGCGCGCCCGACCCGCCCCGCGACCTCGACGCACGCGCCGTCACCGACCGTCACGTGGTGCTGCGCTGGAAGCCGGGCGCCGGCGCGACGGATGGCGCCGCGTACGAGGTGCTGGTGGGCGACCGCGTGCTCCACGCGGAGGCGCCGCCGCTCGACGACCGCCAGGTGGGCCCCGCCCGCGCCTACTGCTACGCCGTTCGCGCGGTGGACGCCGCCGGGAACCGCTCGCCGGCGTCGCCGGCGGCGTGCGTGCGGACGCCGGACCTGGTCGCGCCCACCCCTCCCGGCGCGCCCGGCGCGAGCGCCCTGGGAACGGAGAGCGCGATGGTCTCCTGGTCGCCGTCGCACGACGACGTGGCGGTCGCGGGCTACGAGCTCCTGCGCGACGGGCACGTGGTGGCGCGCGCGGGCGCCGCCGCGACGGACGCGGTGGAGGCGGGGCTCGTGCCGGGGCGGGAGCACTGCTGGTCCGTCCGCGCCCGCGACGCCGCCGGCAATGCGTCGGCCGCGGCGGGCCCGGTGTGCGCGCGCACCTCGGACGCGTCGCGGGCCGGCCGGCTCGGCGCGCCCCGGCCGTAGCGGCCGGACCGGCGCCGCCTACCAGATCAGCGCCAGCGCCACCGCGCCGACCACGGCGAACGCGAGCGCCACCTTCACGGCGCTCCCCAGCACGAACCCGAGGAACGCGCCCACGCCCGCCTTGAGCGCCCGCTTCACGTCGGGGTTCCGCGCGTACTCGAACGCGATCGCGCCCACCGCGGGCCCGAGCACGATCCCGGGCAGCCCGAGGAAGAACCCCACCAGCAGCCCCACGCCCGCGCCCGCCACGGCCCAGCCGGACGCGCCGAACGCCTTCGCGCCGAGCACGCTCGCGAGCCAGTCCACCGCCCAGATCGCGACCGAGAGCACCGCCGCGACGGCCACGGTGCCCCAGCCCACGCGCTGGAAGTCCCCGGCCCACGCCACCAGCACGGCGCCCGCCACGAGCAGCAGCGATCCCGGCAGCACCGGCAGGACCACGCCGGCCACCCCGGCGACGAGCGCGGCGGCGCCGAGCGCGTAGAGCAGGATCTCCATCGCCACCTCCGCCTCCGGTATGCCGCGCCGAGACCGCGCCGTCCACCGGCGCCGGCGCGCGCGGCTCCGGGCGCGGACCGCCTACTTGAAGTCGTCGGAGCGGAGCCCGTACCGGCGCAGCAGCCGGTGGAGGCTCTCGCGCTCCATGCCGGCGCGCTCGGCGGCGCGGGTCACGTTGCCGCCGAACTCGGCCAGCAGCGCCACCAGGTACTCGCGCGAGGTGCGGTCGCGCGCCTCCGCCACCGCCTCCTTGTACGGGAGCTTCGCGAGATCCGCCGGCTCCGGCCCGGCCGGCGCCGCGCCGGCCACCTCGGCCGGGAGGTCGGCGACGCGGACGCGGTCGCCCGACGAGACCGCCACCGCCCGCTCGACCGCGTTCTCGAGCTCGCGCACGTTGCCGGGCCACGGATAGCCCGCCAGGCGCCGGAGCGCCTCCGGGTCGAACCCGCCGGCCAGCTCGCGCCGGAGCGCGCGCGCGTGCTTCGCGAGGAAGTGCTGCGCGAGCAGCGGCACGTCCTCGGCCCGCTCGCGGAGCGGCGGGAGCGTCACCGGGAACACGTGCAGCCGGTAGAACAGGTCCTCGCGGAAGCGGCCGGCCCGCACCTCCTCGCGGAGATCGCGGTGCGTGGCGGCGATGACGCGCACGTCCACCTTGAGCGGCTGCGTGTCGCCCACCCGCCGGATCTCCCGCTCCTGCAGCGCGCGGTTCAGCTTCACCTGGGCCGGGAGCGGCAGCTCGCCCACCTCGTCGAGGAACAGCGACCCGCCCTGCGCCTCCTCGAACAGGCCGGCCTTCGCCGCGGCGGCGCCGGTGAACGCGCCGCGCGCGTGCCCGAACAGCTCGCTCTCCACCAGCTCCGCCGGGAGCGCCCCGCAGTTCACCGGCACGAAGCGCCGCTCGCGCCGGGCCGAGTGGTAGTGGATGGCGCGGGCCGCCAGCTCCTTGCCGGTGCCGGTCTCGCCCAGCAGCAGGACGGTGATGTCGAGCCCGGCCGCCTTGTCGAGGAGCCCGTAGACGGCGCGCATGCGCGCGCTGCGGCCCACCAGGTTGTGGAAGGAGGACGGCTCGCCGCCGGAGGCGTCGTCGCGCCGGGCGGCGTCGGCGAGGCGCTTGTGCTCGGCCGCGCGCGCCACCACGGCCAGCGCCGCGTCGGGGTCGAACGGCTTCTCGAGGTAGTCGAACGCGCCCATGCGCATGGCCCGCACCGCGTCGGCGATGGTGGCGTAGCCGGTCATCATCACCACCTCGGTGTCGGGCGCGCGCGCCTTCACCGCGCCGAGCAGCTCGAACCCGTCCGCGCCCGGCATGCGGATGTCGGTGACGACCACGTCGTACGGACGCGTGGCGACGAGGGAGAGCGCGCGGGCGCCGTCCTCGGCCTCCTCCACCGCGTAGCCGTCCGCGAGGATCTTCGCGAGCAGCTTGCGCATGTTCTCCTTGTCGTCCGCCACCAGCACGCGCACCGGCCCGCCCGTCATGGCTTCGCTCCTCCCGCGGCCCGCCGCCGGGCCGCCGCGGGCGCCGTGGGCAGCGTGAGCGCGAAGCAGGCGCCGCCCTCCGCCGCCGCCGCGACCGCCAGCTCGCCGCCGTGGGCGCGCGCGATGGCGCGCGACACCGCGAGCCCCAGGCCCGTGCCGCGCGGCTTGGTGGTGAAGAACGGCTCGAACATCTTCCCGCGGGCCGCGGCGGGGATGCCCGGGCCGGAGTCCCGCACGGTGAGCTCCGCCACGCCGTCCCGCTCGCGCAGCCGCACCGCCACGCGCCCGCCCGGCCCGGAGGCCTCACCGGCGTTCCGCACCAGGTTCACGAGCACCTGTCGCAGCTTCTCGGCGTGGCCGGGCGCGCTCGCCTCGCCCTCCACCTCCGCCGACACGCCCTCCAGCAGCCGCGCCTCGCGCAGCCGCGCCACCACGTCCTCCGCGAGCGCGCGCAGGTCCACCTGCTCCGAGGGCGGGGGGAGCGGCCGGGAGAGGTCGAGCAGCCCGTCCACGATGTGCTTGGCGCGGAGCGCCTCCTCCTCCACCACCGCCAGGTCCTCGGCGAGCGCGCCGTCGGCCTTCTTCCGCAGGAGCTTCGCGTAGCCGAGGATCACGCCGAGCGGGTTGTTGATCTCGTGGGCCACCCCGGCGGCGAGGCGGCCGATGCCGGCCAGCTTCTCCGAGCGGACGAGCTGCTCCTGGTGGTCGCGCACCGCCGCGGTCATCTCGTTCCAGCGCCGCGCCAGCGACACCAGCTCCGGCGCGCCGCGCACCTCGATGCGCGTGTCGAGGTCGCCCTCCGCGATCCGGGCCGCGCCCGCCTGGAGCTGCGCCACCGGCACCGCGATGGACCGTCCGATGGCGAGGCTCACCGCCGCGGCCACGAGCGGCGCCGCCACCAGGATCGCGACCAGCACCGCGAGCGTGCGCCGCTCGGCCTGGTCGGCGCCGGCGCGCGCCTGCGCGATCTGCGCCTCGAAGCGCGAGACCAGCTCCTGGGTGAGGTCCTGGATGTGCGTCACCACGAGCTGCGCCCGCCCGTGCTCCTCCTGCACGCTCTGGCGCTCGCCGCGGAGCACCGCGGGCACGATCGAGTCGCGGAAGATGCGGTCGAGGCGGCCGCTCTCCGCCTCGATGCGATCGACGAGCGAGCGCTCCTCGGGGCGGTCGGCCGCCTGCCGGAGCGCGCGGGTGAGCCGCAGCACCGTGTCGCGCGACTCGGCGTAGAAGCCGAGGTGGCTGCCGTCGCCGATGATGATGGTGTGCGCCTGGTGCGCGTACTGGTCGCGCACCGCGCTCGCCAGCTCGAGGGAGAGGCGCACGCCCTCCTCGCGCCGCATGGTCTCGGCGATGCCGCGGTGGATGCGGGCGGAGCCGATGATCGCCGCCGCGGACGCGATCGCCAGCAACAGCACGAGCGCCCCGAGCCCGAGGGCGAGCCGCTTGGCGGTACCGGTGGCGTGCATCATCGCGGGAGGTCTCTCGGGCGTCGCCTCGACGGCTTTGCAGGATCCGAACCGGCGGCGTCCAGGCGGACTTCCGGGCGCCCTGGGTGGCCGCGGGGCGCGGCGGCCGTGACCGCCCCGGTCACAGTGTAGCGGACGGCGGCACCTCGCGCCCGGCCACCACCGTCGGATCCCGGGCACTTCGCCGCGTTCGCGGGCCGGCACGCCCCATGCTGTGGTGATCGGCCGAACCCTGTCAGGAGAACCGCATGAACCTGTGGAAGCTCGCCCCCGCCGCCCTGCTCGCCCTCGCCGCCCCCGCGCTCGCCTCCGCCGGCGAGGAGGGCGGGTGCGAGAACTGCCCGGCCCACAAGGCGCACGCCGAGCACGGCGCGAAGGCGGTGCCGGCCGCGGCCACCGCCGTCGCGGGCGCGGTGAAGAAGGGCGTCCGGACCATCCCGGTCACGGTGACGTCCGACGGCTTCACGCCCGCCGAGGTGAAGGCCAAGACCGGCGAGACCGTGAAGCTGGTGGTGACGCGCAAGGTGCAGCGCACCTGCGCCACCGAGATCGTGATGAAGGACTTCGGCGTGAACCAGCCGCTGCCGCTCGACCAGGCGGTGACGGTGACGGTGAAGCCGAAGGCGCCGGGCACGTACCGGTTCGCGTGCGGCATGGACATGATCGCCGGCAACCTGGTGGTCGAGTAGTCGCAGTCGCCGTCGCGGTCGCCGGGCGGATCGCCTGGCCGTGGGCCCGCCGCCGTCCGTCCCCCCCGGGCGGCGGGCCCTTCATCACCCTGCGTCACACCAGGTCGAACCGCTCGGAGTGGATGTCGCGGAGCGGGACGCCGAGCCGCACCAGCGCCGTCTCCACCGCGTCCATCATCGCCGGCGGCCCGCACACGAGGCAGCCGCGGTGCCCGCGCGGCAGGTGGCGGCGCAGCACGTCCTCGCCCACCACGCCCACCTCGCCCGTCCAGCCATCCGGCGGGTGCTCGAGCACGTGCACCACGGTGAGGTCGAGCCGGGTGGCGAGCTCGGCGAGCGCCTCGCGAAACGGGGTCCGCTCCCAGCGGCCGGTGCCGAACACGAGCTGGTGCGGGCGGCGATCGCCGCGATCCGCGAGCGTGCGCAGCATCGACAGGCAGGGCGCGATGCCGATTCCGCCCGCGACGAACAGGTACCCGTCCGCGTCCGGGAACGCGTCCACGCTCATCGTGCCGTAGGGCCCGTCCACCCAGGCGCGCGCGCCGGGCCGCGTGGCCTGGACGCGCCGGGTGAAGTCGCCGAGCGCCTTCACGGTGAGCTCCACCCTCGGCGCGCGCTGCGAGCTGCCGGAGATCGAGAACGGGTGCTCGCGCGCCGCGAACGGCGAGGCGCCCAGCGTGAGCCAGGCGAACTGGCCGGCGCGGAAGCGGAAGCCCTCGTGGCCCTCGGGATCGAGCACCAGCGTCACGGCGTCGCCGCGCTCGGGCCGGACCTCGCGGACGCGGTAGGGCCGGGCGCGGAGCGCGAGCGGCTTCGCGATCCGCACGCGCAGCAGCAGCGCCACCCAGGCCAGCGTCCAGGCGATCCACATCACCCGGGTGACGGGGCCGGCGAGGAGCCGCCGGGCCGCGGCCGCGTGCCACAGGCCGAGCAGCACCGCCGCCGTCGCGGCGACGCCGTGCAGCGCGCGCCAGGCCTCGTACGGCAGGCGCAGGCGCCGCCGGCCGTAGGACGTCACCGCGAGGACGAGGAGCGCGTACAGCGACCAGACCCCGGCGGCGACCGGGCCCGGGGCGCGCCAGGGCACGAGCCACTCCGCCATGCCGCCCAGCCCCGGCCCGAGCAGGACGAGCGGGTGGAGCAGCAGGAACAGGAGCGCGACCGCGGTCACGTGGCGGTGGAACGCGTAGACGACGTCGGTCCCGAACGGCGGCGCCAGCCACTGGAAGCGCGCCGTGAGCAGGAACTGCATCGCCATGATGGACAGGCCGAGGTACCCGAGCGCCGCGGCGAGCTCCTGCCGGAGATCGCCGCCGCCGCCGGGCGCCGGCACCGCGGCGAGCCAGAGCAGCGGGTACAGCGCGAGCAGCACGTAGAGCGCGATCCAGAGGCCGACCCGGGTCAGGTCCTGGAGGCGGACCGCCCTCACGGCGCGAGGCTCCGGGCCAGCGCGAACAGCGCCGCCGCGGCGAGGAGGATCACCCCGACGGCGAGCGCGGCGAGGAGCGCGAGCTTCTGGCGCACGGCCCCGTTCTACCACCCCGGCGCGGCCGTTCGCGCTGCGTGACGCCGTGCCGCAGGCGTGCTTTCCTGCCCGCTCCGGAGGAACCCGCATGCTCGCGCCGCTCGTCCCGCTCGTCCCGCTCGCCGCCCTCGCCCTCGCCGCCGCCCCCGCCGCGCCGCCGCTCGAGCTCACCAGCTTCTCGCTGCCGAACGGCCTGACCGTGGTGCTCGCGCCCGACCACCGGCTGCCGCAGGTGGCGGTGGACACCTGGTTCCAGGTGGGCTCGAAGGACGAGGCGCCCGGGCGCACCGGGTTCGCGCACCTGTTCGAGCACCTCATGTTCATGGGGACGAACCGCGTCCCCGGGAACCGCTTCGACGTGATCATGGAGTCGGGGGGCGGCTCCAACAACGCGTCCACCTCGTCGGACCGGACCAACTACTACAGCGTCGGGCCCTCGCAGCTCCTCCCCACGCTGCTCTGGCTGGACGCGGACCGGCTGCAGGCGCTCGCCGACGCGATGACCCAGGAGAAGCTCGACCTGCAGCGCGGGGTGGTGCGCAACGAGCGGCGGCAGAGCTACGAGAACACGCCCTACGGCGCCGCCGAGCTGGTCGTCCCCGAGGTCATGTACCCGGAGGGCCACCCGTACCACCACCCGGTGATCGGCAGCCACGCGGACCTCGAGGCGGCCACGCTCGAGGACGTGAAGGGCTTCTTCCGGACCTGGTACGTGCCCGCGAACGCGACGCTGGTGGTGGCGGGCGACTTCCGGCCGGACGAGGTGCGCCCGCTCGTGGAGCAGCTGTTCGGCGCCGTCCCGCTGCGCGCGCCGCCCGCGCCCGCGCGCGCGGCGCCGGTGCGGCTCGAGCGCGAGGTGCGCCGGATCCTGTCCGACCGGGTGGAGCTGCCGAAGCTCATCCTCGCGTGGCACGCGCCCGCCGCCTACGCCGAGGGCTCGGCGGAGCTGGAGCTCCTCGCCGACGTGCTGGCGGAGGGGCCGTCGTCGCGCCTCGACCGTCGGCTCGTGCAGGAGCTGCGGCTCGCCGAGTCGGTGACCGCGTACCTCGACCCCGGGCGGCTCGGCTCGCTGTTCCGCGTGGAGGTGACCGGCACGCCCGGCGCCGACCTGGAGCGGGTGAAGCGCGAGGCGCTGGCGGTGCTCGCGGCGCTGCAGGCGAAGGGGCCCGAGGCGCGCGAGCTCGCCCGCGTGCGCGCGCAGGCGGAGCGCCGCCGGCGCGAGGAGCGAGAGCACCTCGTGCACCGCGCCGACAAGCTGAACGAGTACCTCGCCTACTACGGCGAGCCGGACGGCTTCGCCCGCGACCTCGCCCGCATCACCTCCGCCACCGCCGCCGGCCTGCGCGTGGCCGCCCGCGGCCTGGGCGAGGGCCGGCTCGACCTGCGCGTCCTCCCCGCCCGCGCCGGCTCCGCGAAGGCGGAGATCCCCGACGCCCCGCCGCCGCCGCTCGCCGCCCGCCCGTTCGATCCGCCCGCGCCGGAGGTGTTCCGGCTCGCGAACGGCCTCGAGGTGCGGGTCGCGCCGCGCCCGGGCACCGGGCTGTTCGCGGCGCACCTGGTCCTGCCCGGCGGCGCCGCCGCGGTCCCGGCCGAGAAGGCCGGGCTCGCGCCCATCCTCGCCGAGCTGCTCACGTCCGGCGCGGGCGGGCGCAGCGCCGCGGAGTACGCCGACGCCATCCGCGCGCTCGGCGCGAGCGTCGAGGCCGAGGCGCGCCCCGCCTCGCTCCAGGTGTCGGTGAGCGGGCTCTCCGCCCACCTCGCCCCCGCGCTCGACCTGTTCGCGGACGCGGTGCTCCGCCCGAACCTGGCGCGCGCCGACTTCGAGCGCGAGGCGGCGCTGGCGCTGGCGCGCCTGGAGGCCCGGCCCGACGACCCGCGCAAGGTGGCGCCGGTGGTGGCCGCGGCGGCGATCTTCGGCAGGGGCGACCCGCGCGGCCGGCCGGTGGACGGCTGGGCCGCCACGGTGCGCACCGTCACGCTCGACGACGTGCGCCGGCTCGCGCCGCGGCTGCTCGACCCGCGCGGCGCGACGCTGGTGGTGGCGGGCGACGTCGATCCGGCGGCGCTCCGGCGCCTGCTCGCGCCGCGGCTCGGCGCCTGGCGCGGCACCGGCCCGGCGCCCGCGGCGGCGCCGGCCCCGCTGACCACCTCGCCGGGCGGGCGCGTCCTGCTGGTGGATCGACCCGGCGCCCCGCAGACCCGCATCCTCCTGGCGCGCCCGGTGGCCCCCGCGGCCGAGCCGGCGCGCGCGCTCCGCGAGCTCGTGAACGTGGTGCTCGGCGGGAGCTTCACCTCGCGCCTGAACCAGAACCTGCGCGAGAAGCACGGCTACACCTACGGCGCGCGGAGCGCGTTCGAGACCGAGGGCGGGCAGGGGCTGTTCACCGCCGGCGCGGCGGTGCAGACCGAGGTGACGGGCGCGGCGCTCGTGGAGCTGCGGCGCGAGCTGGACGGGCTCGCCGCCGCGGGCGTGGACGCGGCCGAGACCGCGAAGGCACGCGAGACGGCGCGGCACCGGACGGTGGAGGAGATCCAGACCACCGCCGGGCTCGCCGACGCGCTCGCCGCGGCGGTCCTGGAGGGCCGCCCGCCCGACGCGCTCCGGCGCGAGGCCGAGGCGCTCGCCTCGGTCGAGCCCGCCCGCGCCGCCGCCGAGGCGAGGACAGGGCCGTACGCCTTCGGCGGGCTCACGGTCGTCCTGGTCGGCGACCGGAAGGCCGTGCTGCCCCAGCTCGAGAAGGCCGGGGTCCCGCGGCCGGTGGTGGTGGACCCCGACGGCACCCCCGTCCCCGACCCAGAGTAATTTTCGCGGGCGGGGGAGCGGAGGGGGCGAAACGTTCGTTCCGCGACCGCTCGCGCCGGAATGCCCGCAGATCGGCGTCCGCCGGACGGACGGCGGACCGCAGCGCAGCCGCCGCTCCTGGGATGCCCGCCCGGCGACGCTCGCTTCGGGGGTCGCCGCCGGCGTGCCCCCGCGGGCCGGCATCAGGCGCCGCGCCGACGAACGGCGCGCGCCACCTCGGCGGCGAGCTCCTCCAGGCTGAACGGCTTGTGCAGGATTCCGCGGAACCCGCCCTCGAGCGCCTCGCGCACCCGCGCGTCGAGCCCGTAGCCGGTCATGAGCACGGCGGGGAGCTCGGGCTGGGCGCGGCGCAGGGCGCGCAGCGTCTCGGGGCCGTCGCCGGCCGGCATGGCGAGATCCACCAGCGCGAGGTCGAGCGCGCCGCGCCCCTGCACCTCGAGCGCCTCCTCCATCGAGGCGGCGGGGAGCGCGTCGTAGCCGAGGCGGCGCAGGAGCCGCGCGGTGGTCTCCCGCACGCCGCGCTCGTCGTCCGCCACCAGGACGCGCCCGGCGCCGTGCTCGGGCGCGCCCGCCGGCACCGCCTCGTCGCGCTCGGGCGCCGGCGCCTCGGGCAGGAGCACGGTGAACCGCGCCCCCTTCCCCTCCTCGCTCTCGAACCCGACCCAGCCGCCGTGGTTCTGGACGATGCCGTACACCATGGCGAGGCCCATCCCCGTGCCTTGCCCGGCGGGCTTGGTGGTGAAGAACGGATCGAAGACGCGGTCGCGCACCACCGCGGGGATGCCCACGCCGGTGTCCGCCACCGTGACCGCCACGTGCGGGCCGGGCGCGAGGCCGGGCCGTGCGCGCGTGCCCTCCGCGTCGAGCTCCACCTCGGCGACCTCGAACGTCAGCGTGCCGCCGGAGGGCATCGCGTCCCGCGCGTTCACCGCCAGGTTGAGCACGACCTGCTGGAGCTGGTCGGGGTCGCCGCGCACCACCGCGCTGCCGGCGGCGAGCCGGTGCCGGATGGCGATGCGCTTGTCGAGCGTGCGCTCGAGCAGCGCGGACACCTCGCGCACCAGCGCGTGGACGTTCACCGGCACCTGCTGGTACTTGCCCCGGCGCGCGAACCCGAGCAGCTGCCGGGTCAGCGCGGCGCCCCGGCGCGCGGCCTGGCGGATCCCGGCGGCCGCCTCGTCCGCGGCGGTGCCGGCCTCGCCCAGCAGCTCGGCGTAGCCGAGGATCCCGGTGAGCAGGTTGTTGAAGTCGTGCGCGATCCCGCCGGCGAGCAGCCCCACCGCCTCCATCTTCTGCCCGTGCCGCGCCTGCGCCTCCGCCGCCTGCCGCGCCTCCTCGGCGCGCTGCCGCTCCACCAGCTCGGCCGCGAGCCGCCGGTTCGCGAGCGCCAGCGCCGCGGTCCGCTCGTCCACCGCGCGCCGGAGCTCCTCCGGCAGCCGCAGGAGCCGGTGCGCGAGCAGCCCGCTCGCCGCCGCCACCAGCAGGAGCAGCGCCGCCGGCATGACCAGCCCGCCCCAGCGCACCCAGCCCTCGCGCGGCGCCACGTCCAGCTCCCAGGCCTCGCCCGGCAGCCGGACCTTGACCGCGACCGCGTCGCGCGGGAGCGCGCCGCCCGAGGACGCGAACGGCCGCGCGGCGCCGTCGCGCCGGAGCGCCCAGTCGAGCCCGCCCGCCGACAGGGCCGCCACCCGCGTCCGGCTCACCACCTCGGGCAGCCGCACCGCCACCGCCACGAAGCCCCAGAACGCCTCGCCGCCGCCGGGCGCGGTGCGGAACACCGCGATCCGCCCCACCACCCCCTGCCCACCCTGGCGCAGCTCGAACGGCCCCTCGGCGGTGAGCTGGCGCGACTCCAGCGTGCGCTCGGCCGAGTCGCGATGCTCGGGATCCGCGAGCAGGTCGAGGCCCAGCGCCGCCTCGTTTCCGGCGAGCGGGTGGATGCGGGTGAGCACGCCGCCGGGCGCGAGCTGCAGGCTGCTGATGCCGCCGTAGTGCGAGAGCAGCTCGTCGGCGATCTGCTCGAACCGGTCGACGTCGGCGTGGCGCACCAGCGCGGCGAGCGCGTGGGCCGCGGCGAGGCTGCGCGACAGGTCGTCCTCGATGGCGCGCGCGGCGAGGTCCGCGCGCTCGAGCACCGCGCGCCGCCGGCCCCGCCCCTCTGCGACCTCGTGCTGCTGGAGCACCGCGCCGCCGAGGAGGAGCACCGCCGCGGCCGCGGCGACGCCACCCCACGGCGCCCTGCGCCCGGGGCGCGGCGCGTCACCGGGGCCGGGGGCCGCGGGCGGCGCTGACGCGTCGGGTGCCATCAGTGGATGCGGGGCAGCAGCGGCAGGGCCGCCACCACCCGCGCCTCCTCCTCGGCGAGCACCTCGAGCCGCGCGTCCGCCGCGGCGTCCACCTCGCGCGCCAGGTCCACGAACAGCCGCTCATGGCCGGCCTCCGACTGCGCCAGCCGGGCGTAGAGCTCCCGCAGCCGCGCCTCGGGCAGCGCGCCGGCGAGCAGCCACAGGCGCTCGCAGCTGCGCGCCTCGATGAGCGCGGCGACCAGCAGGCGGTCCACCAGCCGGTCCTCGGGCCGTGGCCCGCCGCGCACGTGGCGCAGCAGCGCCTGCGCGTACGGATCGCCGTCGTCGGGCGGCAGCGCCGTGCCTCGCCGGCCCAGCTCGGCCAGCACCCCCAGGAAGTGCTGCAGCTCCTCCTGCGCGAGCTTCGCGAGCGCCCGCACCATCCCGGCGCGCTCGGGGTGGTCCGCCACCAGCTTGAGCGCGCTGGCCGCGGCCTTCTTCTCGCAGTGCGCGTGGTCCTGCAGCGTGCGATCCAGCTCCGCGAGCGCGACGTCGATCCAGCGCGGGTCGGTGGGAGAGCGGAGCAGGCGCACGCGCGCAGTGTACGCGATCACGGGAGGAGCGCCGCGATCCGTTCCGGGGAGAGGACGGCGGGTTCGCGCGGCAGCCGCGCCATCGAGAAGCGGCCGACCAGCTCCCGAGGGGTACACGCGGCGTGCGGGTCGGCGGCCGCCAGGCCGGAGAGCCCGGCGAGCAGCGCGACCACCGCGCGCGGGTCCGCGCCGCGCGCCCGGAGCTCGCCCAGCGAGAGCGCGCCGTGCCGCTTCGCGAGCCGCGCGCCGTCGGGGCCGACCACGAGCGGCACGTGCGCGAAGCGCGGCGGGGCGACGCCCAGCGCGCGGTACAGCAGGAGCTGGCGCGCGGTGGACGGCAGGAGGTCGTCGCCGCGGACCACCTCCCCCACCTGCATGGCCGCGTCGTCGACCACCACCGCGAGCTGGTACGCCGGCACGCCGTCGGCCCGCGCGATCACGAAGTCGCCCACCTCCGCCGCGACGTCGTGCGCCACCGGGCCGTGGACGCCGTCCTCGAAGGCGACCGGGCCCGCCGCGACGCGCAGCCGCCAGGCCGGCCGGCGCGTCGCGGCGCGCCTGGCCACCTCTGCGGGGGAGAGCTCGCGACAGGTGCCCGGGTACCGCGGCCCCTCGTCCGAGGCGCCGTGCGGCGCCTGCGAGGCCGCCGCGATCTCGGCGCGCGAGCAGAAGCACGGGTAGGCGAGCCCTGCGGCGCGGAGCCGCTCCAGCGCGGCGCCGTACCGCGGCAGGCGCTCCGACTGGCGGTAGGGACCGAGCGGCCCGCCCACGTCCGGCCCCTCGTCCCAGTCCAGGCCGAGCCAGCGCAGCTCCTCCAGGATCCGCGCCTCCAGGCCGGGCCGCACGCGCGGGCCGTCCAGGTCCTCCACCCGCATGACGTAGGCCGCCCCGGCGGTGCGCGCGGCGAGCCACGACAGGAGCGCGGTGCGCGCGTTGCCGAGGTGCAGGGGTCCGGTGGGGGAGGGAGCGAAGCGGCCGCGGCTGGACACGGGTGCCCCGGGAGGTCGGTGCCGGTTGGGCGGTGCCGGTTGGGCGGTGCCGGTTGGGCGCTGCGATGATATCCGCTGCCCTTGGCCCCCGCGCGCCGAAAACTTGTGAGGGCGGGGCAACCGCCACACTACTCCACCCATGGCCCGCCAGGCAGGCGTCCTCCTCCCCCTCTTCTCGCTCCGCTCCCAGGCAGACTGGGGCGTGGGCGAGATCCCCGACCTCGTCCCGTTCGCGCGCTGGTGCGCGGACGCGGGCTTCTCGCTGGCCCTGCTCCTGCCGGTGAACGAGGCCTCGCGCGGGCAGAACAGCCCGTACGGCGCGATCTCCGCGTTCGCGCTCGACCCGGTGTACCTCGCGCCCTCGGCGCTGCCCGACTTCCAGGCCGCCGGCGGCCTCGACGCGCTCTCGCCCGACGAGCGCGCCCGGCTCGCCGCGGTGCGCGCCGCCCCCGCGGTGCAGTGGGACGAGGTGCGCCGGCTGAAGCGCCGCGCGCTGGAGATCGCGTTCGCCCGCTTCGAGCGCGAGGAGTGGAACCGCCGCACCGAGCGCGCCCGGGCGCTGGAGGCGTTCGCGCGCCAGGAGGCGGGCTGGCTCGACGACTACGCGCTGTTCGTGGCGCTGCACGACGAGGCGGGCGGGCGCGCCTGGACCGACTGGCCGGCGCCGCTGCGCGACCGCGATCCCGCCGCGCTCGCCACCGCCCGCGCCCGGCACGCCCGCGAGATCCTGTTCCAGGCCTGGGTGCAGTGGCAGGCCGAGGAGCAGTGGCGCCGCGCACGCGCGGCCGCGAACGGCGCCGGCGTCGAGCTGGGCGGCGACCTGCCGTTCATGGTCGCGCCGGACTCCGCCGACGTGTGGGCCCGCCGCGGCGACTTCCGGCTCGACGCGCGCGTCGGCGTGCCCCCCGACGCGTTCAGCGCCACCGGGCAGGACTGGGGCCTGCCGGTCTACCGCTGGGACGTGATGGACCGCGAGGGCTACCCCTGGCTCACCGCGCGCGCGCGCCGGATGGCGGACCTGTTCGACCTCTACCGCGTGGACCACGTGGTGGGCCTGTACCGGACCTACTACTTCCCGAACGACGGCGCCCCGCCGGCGTTCGTGCCCTCCGAGGAGGGCGCGCAGATCGCGAACGGCGAGCGCGTGCTCGGCATCTTCTCCGAGGGGGCGCGGGTGGTGGCCGAGGACCTCGGCGTCGTCCCCGACTTCGTGCGCGCGTCGCTGGAGCGGCTGCGCATCCCCGGCTACCGGGTGCAGCGCTGGGAGAAGAACTGGGAGGCGGGCGGGAACGCGTTCCGCGATCCGGCGCGCTGGCCGCCGGTGTCGGTCGCGACCACCGGCACGCACGACAGCGAGTCGGTGGCGGACTGGTACGAGGGGCTCGCGAGGGAGGAGCGCGCGCAGCTCCTGGCGCTCCCGGCGCTCGAGCCGCTGCGCGCCCGGGCGCCCGAGCGCTGGGACGACGGCGTGCGCGACGCGCTGCTCGCGCTCGTGTACGGCGCCGCCTCCGACCTCGCGCTCGTGCCGTTCCAGGACGCGCTCGGCATGCGCGACCGCGTGAACGTGCCCGGCACGGTCACCGGCGAGAACTGGACGTTCCGGATCCCGATGGACCTGGGCGCGCTCGCGGCCGACGCCGCGACGCGGACCCGGCTGCGCGAGCTCGCGGTCCGGGCCGGGCGGGCGCCGCCGGGCTAGGCGGCGCGGGCCGCCGGGCGCGGCGAAGGGGGGCGGGTTGGGGGCGGCGGAGAACGGCGCGAACGCGGCGAAGGTCGAGGAGCTCCTGGGTGCGCTCGCCGAGGCGCTGGCCCGCGGCGAGGGCGTGACGCCCCGGCCGGCCTCGACCTACCGGCTGCAGCTCCACGCCGGCTTCGGGTTCGACGCCGCCGCCGCGCTGGTGCCGTACCTCGACGCGCTCGGCGTCTCCGACCTGTACCTGTCGCCGGTGCTCGCGTCGGCGCCGGGCTCGACGCACGGATACGACGTGGTGGACCACGCCCGGCTCGACCCGGAGCTGGGCGGGGAGGAGGGCTACGCGCGGCTCGCCGCGGCCTGCCGCGCGCGCGGAATGGGCATCCTGCTCGACTACGTGCCCAACCACATGGGCATCGGCCCCTGGAACGCCTGGTGGATGGACCTGCTCGAGAACGGCCCGTCCTCGGTGCACGCCCCGGCGTTCGACGTGGACTGGACGCCGCTCAAGTCCGAGCTCGCGAACAAGGTGCTGGTGCCGGTGCTGGGCGACCAGTTCGGCCGGGTGCTGGA
The DNA here is from genome assembly GCF_000022145.1 of Anaeromyxobacter dehalogenans 2CP-1. Taxonomy (NCBI): domain Bacteria; kingdom Pseudomonadati; phylum Myxococcota; class Myxococcia; order Myxococcales; family Anaeromyxobacteraceae; genus Anaeromyxobacter; species Anaeromyxobacter dehalogenans. Next base: position 352,739 of record NC_011891.1, on the reverse strand, counting down.
GCGCGGCGAGCTGCGCCTGGCGCGCGAGGGCGGCGCGCTCGCCATCCGCTACTTCGACCACGTGTTCCCGGTGGCGCCGCGCTCGGTGCCGCTCGTGCTGCGCCACGGCATCGAGCGGCTGCGCGAGGCGCTCGGCCCGGAGGACCCGAGCCTCCAGGAGCTGGAGTCGATCTGCGCCTCGCTCGAAAAGCTGGCGCCGCGCAGCGAGACCCGGCCCGAGGCGGTGGCGGAGCGCGCGAGGGAGAAGGAGGTCGCGAAGCGCCGGCTCGCGGCGCTGTGCGATGCGAGCCCGGCGGTGCGGGCGTTCGTGGACGAGAACGTGGCCGCGTTCAACGGCACGCCCGGCGATCCGCGCAGCTTCGACCTGCTGCAGCGGCTGCTCGACGCGCAGGCCTACCGCCTCGCGTTCTGGCGGGTGGCGGGCGAGGAGATCAACTACCGGCGCTTCTTCGACGTGAACGCGCTCGCGGCGCTGCGCATGGAGGAGCCGCGGGTCTTCGCCGAGGCGCACCGGCGGGTGCTGGCGCTGCTGCGAGACGGCGCCGCCACCGGCCTGCGCATCGACCACCCCGACGGCCTCTACGCGCCGGCCGCCTACTTCCGGCGGCTGCAGGCGTGCTACCTCGCCGAGCGCGCCCGCGCCCTGGCCCAGGCGCGGGGGACGGCGCTCGAGAACGGCGCCGAGGCGCTCCTGCTGGAGCGGCTCTTCGCGGAGCTGGAGGCGGGGCGGCTCCCGGCGCGGCCGCTCTACGTGGTGGCCGAGAAGGTGCTGGCCGCGGGGGAGCGGCTGCCGGAGGGCTGGGACGTGGACGGCACCACCGGCTACGAGCTCCTGGCCGCGGTGAACGGGCTGTTCGTCGATCCCGCCGCGGAGCGCGCCCTGGACGCGCTCTACGCGCGCGTGGCCGGCGGCCGTCAGGACTACCGTCGCACGGTGGAGGAGAAGAAGCGGCAGGTGATGTCGTCGTCGATGGCGAGCGAGATCAACATGCTGGCGCACCGGCTCTCGCGCATCAGCGAGACCGACCGGCGCACCCGCGACTTCACCCTGAACGAGCTCACCCGCGCGCTGGTCGAGTACGTGGCGCTGTTCCCGGTCTACCGCACCTACGTCACGCGCCGCGGCGAGGTGGACGCGCGCGACCGGGCCTACGTGGAGGCCACCATCGCGCGCGCCCGCCGGCGCAGCCCGCTGGTCGACCCGTCGATCTACGACTTCCTCCGGGACGTGTTCCTGCAGCGCTACCCGGACGGCCTGCCCGAGGCGGCGCGCGGCGCCTGGCTGGAGTTCGCCCTGAAGCTGCAGCAGGTCACCGGGCCGGTGACGGCCAAGGCGGTGGAGGACACCGCGTTCTACTGCTACGTCCGGCTCGTCTCGCTGAACGAGGTGGGCTCGGACCCGGGCCGGTTCGGCACGTCGGCGGACGCGCTGCACGCGCTCCTGGCCGAGCGCCGCGCGCGCTTCCCCGGGTCCCTCTCCGCCAGCTCCACCCACGACACCAAGCGCAGCGAGGACGTGCGGGCGCGCATCTCGGCGCTGTCCGAGATCCCGGGCGAGCTGCGGGCCGCGGTCTCGCGGTGGGGCCGCGTGAACCGCGCCCACGTGCGCCGGCTCGAGGGCCGCACCGCGCCGGACCGGCGCGACGAGTACCTGCTGTACCAGACGCTCCTCGGCACGTTCCCCGACGGCGGCCTCACCCCGGGCACGCCCGCGCACGCCGAGTACGTGGAGCGGATCCAGGCCTACATGGAGAAGGCGCTCCGCGAGGCGAAGATCCACACCAGCTGGACGCATCCGGACGAGGACTACGAGGGCGGCGTGCGCGCCTTCGTGGCGGGCGCGCTGGCCTCCCGCACGTTTCTGCGCGACCTCGGCGCGCTGGCCGAGCGCGCGGCGCGGGCCGGACGGATCTCCTCGCTCGCGCAGGTGGCGCTGAAGCTGGCCGCGCCCGGGATCCCCGACGTGTACCAGGGCACCGAGCTGTGGGACCTCTCGCTCGTGGATCCCGACAACCGGCGGCCGGTGGACTGGGCGCACCGGGCGCGCGCGCTCGAGGCCATCCAGGCCGAGCTCGCCCGCGGGCCGGAGGCGCGCCGCGCGCTGGCGCGGCGCCTCTCGGCGCCCGACGCCCTCGCCGGCGGCGAGGCGAAGCTGCTCCTGCTCGCGGAGGGGCTCCGGCTGCGCCGGCGCGAGCGCGCCCTGCTCCTCGAGGGCGACCACCGCCCGCTCGCTGCGGAGGGGCCGCAGGCCGGGCACGTGGTCGCCTTCGCCCGCACGCTCGGCGGCCGGGCGGTGGCGTGCGCGGTGCCGCGCCTGGTGGTCCGGCTGCAGGATCAGGGCGGCGGTGCGCCGCGCTGGGAGGGGCGGCTCCCCCTCGGCGGGCTCGCGGCCCGGTGGGTGGACGTGGTAACCGGCACCGTCCACCGCGGGGAGGCGCCGGCGCTCGCCGAGCTCTTCGCGGACTTCCCGGTCGCGCTGCTCGCCTCGGAGTGAATCCAGGAGCCCCCATGCCGCCCATCCGCGTCTACCTGGTCCGCCACGCCAAGGCGGAGGCACGGGCCGGCGACGACGCGGACCGCCGGCTGACGCCCGACGGGCGCGACGGGTTCGCGGCGCTGGTGGCGCGGCTGCGCGGCCGGCTCGCGATCCGCGGCGTGATCGCCTCGCCCTACGCGCGCGCCCGCGAGACCGCCGAGCTGCTCGCGGCGGCCACCGGCGCGCCGCTGGAGGTGGATCCGCGGCTCGCCGCCGGCGCGTGCGGCGGCGCGGAGCTCCTGGCGCTCGCGCGCGCGGCCGGCGACGGCGCGGCGCTGGTGGGGCACAACCCGGAGGTCGCCGAGGCGGTGGCGCTCGCCGCCGGGCGCGGCCTGGAGGTGCGGCCCGGGACGATCGCCGCGGTGGACCTCGGCGCGGGCTCCGCCGCGCTGGCCTGGCTCGAGGCCCCCTGAGCGACGCGCGGCCGCGCGGCGGCTGCTACACTCGCGCGCATGTCCGCCTCCGGCGCCGCCCCGCGCCCCCAGCCCGCCTTCGTGCAGGAGCTCGACACGCTGGTGCGGGCCCGCTACCCGCTCGTCTACCTCGTCACCTCCGAGGAGCAGCGCCTCGAGGCCATCCTCGACGGGCTCGCCGACCGCCACGGGAAGGCGCTGCTCGGCTGGTCCATCGCCCGGGGCTTCCGGCGGCTCGGCGGCACCCGCGGCCCCGCGCCCGAGGGCGCGAAGGATCCGCTCGAGGCGCTCGCCGCCATCGAGAAGCTGGCCGAGCCGGCGCTGGTGGTGCTGAAGGACTTCCACCCGTTCCTGGCGGATCCGGCGGTGGTGCGCGGGCTGCGCGAGCTCGGGCACGCGCTGAAGTCCACCTACACCACGGTGCTGCTGCTCTCGCCCACGCTCGTCATCCCGCCCGAGATCGAGAAGGAGATCTCGGTCCTCGACGTGCCGCTGCCCGGGTACCGCGACCTGCTCGACCTGCTGAAGGAGATCGTCGGGGTGGTGCGCCAGAGCGGGCGCGCCCAGGTCGAGCTGAACCAGGACGACGCCGACCAGCTCATCCAGGCCGCGCTCGGCCTCACGCTCTCGGAGGCGGAGAGCGCGTTCGCGAAGGCCATCGCCACCGACGGCCGGCTCTCGCGCGACGACGTGCCGCTCGTGCTGGAGGAGAAGCGGCAGGTGATCCGCAAGAGCGGCCTGCTCGAGTACTTCGCGACGGACGCGCGGCTGGCAGGGGTGGGCGGCATGGCGAGCCTGAAGGCCTGGCTCGGGCGCCGCGGCGCCGCGTTCTCCGAGGCGGCGCGGCGCTTCGGGCTCCCCGAGCCGAAGGGCCTGCTGCTCCTCGGCGTGCAGGGCTGCGGCAAGAGCCTCACCGCCAAGGCGATCGCGGCGCAGTGGCGGCTGCCGCTGCTCCGGCTCGACATGGGCCGGATCTTCAGCGGGCTGGTGGGCTCGTCGGAGGAGAACCTGCGCCGCGCCATCCGTGTCGCGGAGAGCGTCGCGCCGGTGGTGCTGTGGGTGGACGAGATCGAGAAGGGGCTCTCCGGGACGCAGTCCTCGGGGGTGAGCGACGGCGGCGTCACCGCGCGCGTGTTCGGCGCGCTGCTCACCTGGCTGCAGGAGAAGACCGCGCCCGTGTTCGTGGTCGCGACCGCGAACCGCATCGAGCAGCTGCCCCCCGAGCTCCTGCGCAAGGGGCGCTTCGACGAGATCTTCTTCATCGACCTGCCGCTCGCACCGGAGCGGCGCGAGATCTTCCAGATCCACCTGGCGCGGCGCCGCCGCGACCCCGCGCGCTTCGACCTCCACGCGCTGGCCGCGGCGAGCGAGGGCTTCAGCGGCGCCGAGATCGAGCAGGCGGTGGTCTCCGGCCTGTACGACGCGTTCGCCGAGGGGGTGGACCTCGCGCAGGGCCACGTCGAGCGCGCCGTGCGCGAGTCGCTCCCGCTCTCGACCACGATGCGCGAGGACATCGCGCGGCTGCGCGAGTGGGCGCGCACCCGCACCCGCCCTGCCTCCGCGCCGACCGCCGGCTGACCGGAGCGCGCCCGCATGGCCTCCCGCCTCCGCCGCTTCCTCCACCTCGAGCGCCCGCGCGACGGCGCCCCCGCGCCCGACCCGGCGCCCGGGACCGCCGACCGCGCCGCCCGCTTCGGCGCGGTGCAGCGCCCCGGCGTCGCGCCGGCGGAGACGCCCGCGACCGGGGCTCGGCTGGAGCGCTTCGGCGCCGAGCCCGAGCCGGCGCTCCAGCTCCTCGACCCCGGCGACCGCCTGCCGTTCACGCGCTGCCTGCGCTGCGGCATGGACGGCCACGCGCTCGCGGTCGAGTGCGCGGGCTGCGGCGCCGCGCTCGACACCCCGGAGCAGCGCGCCGCGGACGAGCGGCTTCGGGTGGAGCGGGCGCGCCAGGCCGAGGTCGAGGCGCGCGCGGCGGCCGCCCGGCGGGAGGCGCTCGCCCGGGAGGAGGCCGGGGAGGCGGGCTCCCGCCGCGCGCTCGCCGAGGCCCTGGCGCGCGAGGTGGGCGAGCGCGAGCGGCGGCGGCTCGAGGCGGAGGGGCTCGGCGGCGGGCCGGGACCGCTCGAGCTGGGCGCCCGGGTGCTCCGCGCCCTCGGGGCGCGCTGGGGGCGGGGCGGCGGCGGGCGGGGCTGACGTCGCCGGCGCTCGGGCTGACGCCCCCCTTGATCTCGACGGTGCGGTGGGCGATGTTCCGCACCTCTTCCCACCCCCGCGAGGAGTCCCCGTGCCGAACGCTCGCCCCGAGCTCGTCGAGAAGGCCGTGAACACCATCCGCATGCTCGCCGCCGACGGCGTGCAGCAGGCGAACAGCGGCCACCCCGGCATGCCCATGGGCGCCGCGGACATGGCCTTCGTCCTCTGGACGCGCCACCTGCGCTTCGACCCCGCGGAGCCGCGCTGGCTGGGCCGCGACCGGTTCCTCCTCTCGGCCGGCCACGGCTCGATGCTGCTGTACTCGCTGCTCCACCTGGCGGGCTTCGACTGCGCGCTCGAGGACCTGAAGCACTTCCGCCAGCTCCACTCGCGCACGCCCGGGCACCCCGAGTACGGCTTCCTGCCCGGCGTCGAGATCACGAGCGGCCCGCTCGGCCAGGGCTTCGCGAACGGCGTGGGCTTCGCGCTCGGCCACGCCATGCTCGCGGCGAAGCTCGGGCCCGGCAACCCGGTCTCGGACGCGTTCGTCTACGCGATCGTCTCCGACGGCGACCTGATGGAGGGCGTCTCGGCGGAGGCGGCCAGCTTCGCCGGCCACCACAAGCTCGGCCGGCTCGTCTACCTGTACGACGACAACGGCATCACCATCGACGGCAAGACCAGCATCACCTTCTCCGGCGAGGACGTGACCCGGCGCTTCGAGGCCTACGGCTGGCACGTCCAGTCGGTGGACGGCCGCGACCACGACGGCATCGATCGCGCCCTCCAGGCGGCGAAGGCCGAGCTGGGCCGCCCCAGCCTCATCCGCGTGCACACCACCATCGGCTTCGGCTCCCCCGCGAAGGCCGGCAAGTCGAGCGTGCACGGCGCGCCGCTGGGCGAGGCGGAGCTCGAGGCCACCAAGAAGGCGCTGGGCTGGCCGCTCGAGCCGCGGTTCCTCGTCCCGGACGACGTCCGCGCCTACTGGGCCGAGGTCCGCGCCGAGAAGGCCGCGCAGAAGCAGGCCTGGCGCGCGGCCGAGCAGGCCTGGCGCGCCGCCAACCCGGAGCAGGCGGCGCTGCTCGACGCGCACGTGGAGCGCTGGGTGCCGGAGCGGATCCTCGACCGCGCCCGCGCCGAGCTGCCCGCGCCCGACGCGACCCGCAAGGTCTCGCAGGCCATCCTGCAGAAGATCGCGCCGCTCGTGCCCTGCCTGGTGGGCGGGTCGGCCGACCTGGCCGAGTCGAACCTCACCGAGATCAAGGGCGCAGGCTCGGTGGCGCCGGGCAGCTTCGCCGGCCGCAACCTCCACTTCGGCATCCGCGAGCACGCCATGGGGGCGATCGCGAACGGCCTCGCGTACGACGGCCTGTTCGTCCCGTTCGTCGGCACGTTCCTGCAGTTCGCCGACTACATGCGCCCGCCGGTCCGGCTCGCCGCGCTCTCGAAGCTCCAGGCCGTCTACGTGTGGACGCACGACTCGATCTTCCTGGGCGAGGACGGCCCCACGCACCAGCCCATCGAGCACCTCACCGCGCTGCGGGCCATCCCGAACCTGCACGTCTGCCGCCCGGCCGATCCGGAGGAGACCGCCGCCGCCTGGGCGCACGCGCTGCAGCGCCGCGACGGTCCCACCGCGCTCGTCCTCACCCGCCAGAAGCTCGCGCCGGTGAAGCGCTCGGTGCCGCTCGATCCGGAGGCGATCCTCCGCGGCGGCTACCTGGTGGACGCGCCCGCGGGCGCCACGTTCACGCTCGTCGCCACCGGCTCGGAGGTGCCGCTCGCGCAGGCCGCGCTCGAGGCGCTCGCGAAGCAGGGCGTGGTGGGCCGGCTCGCGTCGATCCCGTGCCTGGAGTGCTTCCTCGCGCAGCCGAAGGCCTGGCGCGACGAGGTGGTGCCGCCCGGCCAGCGGGTGGCGGTGGTGGAGGCGGCGCGCGGCACCGAGTGGTGGCAGCTCGCCGGCCGCGACGGCCTGGTGCTCGGGATCGAGCGCTTCGGCTCGAGCGCGCCGGAGAAGGCGCTCGCCGAGGAGTACGGCTTCACGCCGGCGCAGGTCGCCGCGCGCGTGACGCGCTGGCTGGCGGGGTGAGCGCTGCAGGGGGGCTCGCGGGGCCGCGCCGCGGAGGCGGGCCGTCGTCGAGGCGTGAGGCGCGCCCGGCGGGCCGCCACGATGCGGCGGCCCGCCAGACGCGGGAGACGTCCGGGTCAGGAGCGCCGCGGCTAGCGCGCCATCACGGCGCTGCTGGTCGTCGCGGCGGCCTGCTGCGGCTGCGCCGGCGCCACCGGGCGCGGCTCGATCCGCTCGCCCTTCGCCAGCATCTTCAGCGACAGCGAGAGCAGGCTCGCGAGCAGCTCGCCGGAGCCGGGGACGTCGAGCTTGCGGTAGATGCGCTTGCGGCGCGCGCGGATCGTCTCGGGCGAGACGCCGGCCGCGGCCGCCGAGTCCTTGCACGCGAACCCCTGCGCGATCCGGAGCACCTCGGCGCGCTCGGCCGGCGTGAGGCTGGTGCCCTCCATGAACTTGGCGGCGAACGGCGTGAGGATCTCGATATCGATCTGAGCCATCGTGATTCCTTCCCCGGAAGTGCCCGCTGTGGGGCCTGTCACCCAGCATCCACCCGGTCGGCCGAGCCAGAGGGGCCTTCGCACGCCCCTGCTTGGTCGCCCGTTGCTGGCGATCCCGACGATAATAACGCCCCCTATGGTTTCTAGCCCCCAAACGGGACTGCTAGGTAAGCAGGCGTTCCCCGCGGTGATTTCCCGCTTTCATCCCACCCGGGGCGGCTGAGATAACCCTGGAGGGCCGAACCGCGAGACCCCTAATGGGGCGTGAACCGTCGCCGCAGCCGCTCGGTGAAGGGTGTGCGGGCGACCCGGGGGCGACCGCGACCGTGGGTCCGGGCAGACGCGGCGAGCGCATTCACGGTGCGTGTTCGAGGCGCCCCGGCCGTCCCTCGGGAGCCGCCGCTTCCCTCGCCGCCCCGCGTCCGGTCCCCGCGCCAGCGAACGCGTCCGGCCAGCGCTCGAGCAGCGGCGCGAGCCGGGCAGCCTCCGCGGCGAGCCCATCCCAGTCGAGCGGGAGCGCGCGCAGGTTGCCGGCGGGCTCGACGCCGACCGGCACGGGGACCTCCGGGCGCAGCGGCAGGAGCCCGGGCGCGCGCGCGACCAGGATCCGCTCCGCGTCCGCGCCGGCCAGCCAGGCCACCAGCCGCACCGCCGCGGGCGAGGGTGCGCCGCCCGCCGCCGGCGCGAGCGCCGCCGCCGCCGTGGGCAGCACCACCGCGCCGCGCCCGGCCTGGTCCGGGTAGACGACGCGCAGCGCGGCCGCGCTCGCCGCGCCGGCGGCGCCGTCCACCGAGCCCGCGAGGCCCACCGCGGCGCGCCCCGCCGCCACCGCCGCGCGCACCTCCGCGTCCGAGCCCACCACCACCGGCGCGTTCGCCGCGACCAGCCGCAGGAAGCGCCCCAGGCTCGCCTCGCCGTACACGAGCGAGAGGGCCGCGCAGGTCGCCGGGCCGGCGCCGCGCGCCGGGTGCGCGAGCGCGACGCGGCCCCGCAGGCGCGGATCGGCGAGGTCGCGCAGGTTGGTGGGGTCCACCGGGAGCCGCGCGTCGCGCGCGACGAGCAGCACCCGCGCGCGCGCCGCCACCGGGGCGAAGCGGCCCTGAGGGTCGGCGAACTGCGCCGTGGCCGGCTCCGGCGCGGCGCTGCCGGGCACGAGCCGGGGCGCGAGCGCGAGGAGGGCCGCGGGATCCGAGGCCCAGGCCACCTCCGCCTCCTCGGCGCGGGGCACGAGCACCACCCGCGCCACCGCGAAGCGGGCGGCGAGGTCGCGCACCACCTCGGCCGGCAGGTCGGGCGAGGCGTGCAGGCGGACCTCGGGGAGCGCCGGGGCGGCGCGGCGGCACGCGGCGAGCCCGCCCGCGGCGACCAGCGCGGTCGCGACGACGAGGGCGGGCGCGGCGGCGGCGAGGGAGCGGCGCATGCGGTCACCCCAAGACGATGCGGTCGCGGCGGCGCGGCGGCTCCGCCGGCTCGGCCCGGTCGCCGCCCGCGGCGCGCGCCCGCGTGAGCGCCTCGGCGGCGCGCTTCACCAGCCCGCCGAACGACACCGTCCCGTCGCCGTCGTGCCCGGCCACGCCGGCGCTGACGGTGATCCCCTCGCCCGCGCCGCGCTCGCGGATGCGCGCGCAGAGCCGCCGGGCCACCTGCAGCGCGCCCTCGGCGCGCGTGTGCGGCATGAGCACCACGAACCGCTCGCCGGTGAACGGCGCCGCGAGGTCGATGTCGCGCACCGACGCGGCCAGCAGCCCGAGCACCTCGGCCATGAGCGCGGCGCGGCCGTGCGGGCCGAGCCGCCCGGCCACCTCGGCGAACCGGTCCACCGCCACGAGCGCCACCGACACCGGGTAGCCGTACCGGCGCGAGCGCTTCACCTCGAGCGGCAGGAGGCGCTTCAGGAACTCGAGGTCGGCCGCGTGGCGCGGGGCCTCCGCCGCGAGGCGGCGCGCGTCCGCCTCCACCGCCCGGGCGGTGGCCGCCCGGAGCCGCTCCGCCAGCCGGCACGCCCCCACCACCGCCGCCGGCCCCACCGGCGCGACCAGCGCGCCGTCGGCGCCGAGCGCCTCGCCCTGGGCCGCCGCGGCGGCCTCGGCCTCGTCGGCGAACAGCGCGATGACCGGCAGCAGCGGATCGGCCGCCCGGACCGCGCGCACCGCCTCGGCGCCGCCCGCACCGCCGGGCACGATGGCGGCCACGTGCGACGCCGGGCCGAGCCGCCCCGACGCCGCCGCGGGCGAGATCGCGTCCAGCTCCACGCCGGCCGCGCGGAGCGGCCGGCGCAGCGGCGCGAGGAGCGGCGCGGAGGCCTCGGCGACCAGGATGCGGCGCGGCACGATGGCTCCTAATGTAGCATCCTCTCCCATGGCCCGTTCCGGACGCATCGCGCTCGCGCAGGTGAACACGACGGTGGGGGACTTCGCCGGCAACGCCGCCAGGGTGCGGGCCGCCGCCGAGGTCGCCCGGGAGGCCGGCGCCGCCCTCGCCGTCTTCCCCGAGCTGACGGTGTGCGGCTACCCGCCGCGAGACCTGCTCGACCTGCCCGACTTCCTCGAGCGCGCCCGGCAGGCGCTGGAGGAGCTCGCCCGCCCGGCCGCCTGGTCGAAGGGCATCGCGCTGGTGGTGGGATTCCCGGAGGCGCCCGACGGCGCGCCGCCGCCGGGCGTCTACAACGCCGCCGCGCTGATCTCGGACGGCCGGGTGGTGGCGGTGGGGCGGAAGTCGCTCCTGCCCACCTACGACGTCTTCGACGAGACCCGCTACTTCCTCCCGGCCGGCGCCTCCACCACCGCCGCCGCGCCCGAGGGGCTGGGCGTGCCGCTCGGGCTGTCGGTCTGCGAGGACATCTGGAACGACCAGCGCTTCTGGGAGCGCCCGCGCTACGCGCGCGATCCCATCGCCGACCTGGTGCGCGCCGGGGCCGGGCTGGTGGTGAACGTCTCCGCCTCGCCCTACGCCATGGGCAAGGCGCCGCTCCGCGAGCGCATGCTGTCCGCCAGCGCGCGGGACCACGGGGCGCCCATCGCCTACGTGAACCAGGTGGGCGGGAACGACGCCCTGCTGTTCGACGGCGGGTCGATGCTCCTCGCGCGCGACGGCGCGGTGCTGGCACGGGCGCCGCTGTTCGAGGAGGCGGTGCTGGTCTGCGATCTCGAGGGCGGCGCGCCGCTCGCGCTGGGCCTCGACGGCCGCCCGCTGCCGCCGCCCCCGCCCCCGCCCGCGGATGCGCAGGCGGACGAGGTGCTCCGGGCGCTGGTGATGGGCGTCCGCGACTACGTGCGCAAGTGCGGGTTCCGGCAGGCGGTGGTGGGCCTCTCCGGCGGCATCGACTCGGCGCTCACCGCCTGCATCGCCGCCGAGGCGCTCGGCGCCGAGAACGTCCTCGGGGTGGCGATGCCCTCCCGCTACAGCTCCGGCCACTCGCGCGAGGACGCGGCCGAGCTGGCCCGCAACCTCGGCGTCCGCTTCCGCGAGATCGGCATCGAGCCGATGCACGCCGCCTTCCTCGCGGCGCTCGCCGCCGACGGGGCGCCGCCGCTCTGCGACCTCGCCGACCAGAACGTCCAGGCCCGCGTCCGCGGCCAGATCCTGATGGCGATCTCGAACGACACCGGCGCGCTGGTGCTCACCACCGGCAACAAGAGCGAGATCGCGGTCGGCTACTGCACGCTCTACGGCGACATGGCCGGCGGCCTCGCCGCCATCGGCGACGTGCCGAAGACGCTGGTGTACCGGGTGGCCCGCGCCGCGAACGCGCGCGCCGGCCGGACGCTCGTGCCGGAGCGCACCTTCACCAAGCCGCCCTCGGCCGAGCTGAAGCCGGGCCAGCTCGACCAGGACTCGCTGCCGCCGTACGACGTGCTCGACGACATCCTGCAGGCGTACGTGGAGGAGCGCCGGCCGCTCGAGGCCATCGTGGCGCGCGGGCACGACGAGGCCATCGTGCGGCGCGTGCTGCGCATGGTGGTGCAGAGCGAGTACAAGCGCCGGCAGGCGGCGCCGGTGCTGAAGGTGAGCGAGAAGGCGTTCGGCGAGGGGCGCCGCTTCCCCATCGCCCAGGGCTACCGCTACTGACGCGCGCGCACCGCGGCGGCGCCGCACCCACCTCCCCCCGCATCGTCACCGCGCGCGACGCTTCGTCGCGCGCCGGGCCCGGCATACACTCGGCCGCCCGATCGGCCGCCGTCGCGGCCGCGGAAGGAGGCTTCATGACGAAGTTCGCCTGGTCCGTCCTCGCGCTCGCGCTCCTCGGCGCCCCGGCGGCCGCCCGCGCCGGCGGCCTGCTCGAGCTGTCGGTCGGCAGCGGCGCCCGGATCGATCCGTCGCCCACCGAGCGGATCCCGACCAACGTGATGCTCACCGCCGGTTACGGCTTCGCGGACATGCTGAAGCTCGAGCTCGGCGCGGTCGCGAACCTCGGCGACGTCGAGGACTCCAAGTTCGACATCGACCTGCGCCCGATGCTGGTGGTCTCGCCGCCGCTGTTCCCGGTCTACCTGCGCGGCATCATGACCGTGAACTCGCTGGTGGAGGAGCCGGTCAAGATCGGCTACGGCGGCGCGCTGGGCGTGCGCCTCGGGGTCATGGGCCTGGGCGCGTTCGTCGAGGCGGGCGTGCTCGCGCGCATCGTCGAGGTCCCGGACGCGGCCGGCGTGACCCACGACAAGACCTTCACCATCGTGGAAGGCCGCGTCGGCGGCTACTGGGACTAGCGGTCCCGGCGCCTCCGCGGCGCCCGGCGGCCCGCGCCCCCCCCCCGCTCGCGGGGCGGGTGCGGGCCGTCGCTGTTTCACGGACAGTTGACGACGCAGGGTGACGACGTCCCGGTTGGGACCGGCCGGCGGCGCCCTCCCGCGCTAGGTTCAGCGCCAGCGAGGAGAACGCCATCGTGAGAGAGCTGCTGGTCTTCCTGCACATCCTGTCCGCCGCCACCTGGATCGGCGCCGCGCTGTGGGTCCCGGGCGACGTGAAGCGCACGGTCGCCCTGGGCCGCCCGTTCGTGGAGCAGCTCGCGGCCCGCGCCCGCCCGGCGCTCAAGCTGGACCTGTACGCCGGCGTCGCCGTGCTGGTGACCGGCGTGCTGCTCATCGGCGTCGACGGCGGCCACCCGCGCACCGGCATCCTGGTCGGCTTCGCCGCCACCCTGGCGCGCCTGCTCGTCGTCGGGTTCGCCTCCATGCCGGCGTGGCGCCGGGTGGAGGCGGCGGTCGCCTCGGGCGAGCTCGCGGCCGCGACCGCGCCGGCGCGGCGGCTCGCCATGTTCGGCGGGATGGGCCACGCGCTGTGGGCGATCGCGCTGGCCGGGATGATCTTCTAGCCGACCCGGCCGCCCCCGCTCACCAGATGCCGAGCAGCGCCGCGGCCACGAGCCAGAGCGGCGTGCCGGCGAGGAGCAGGAGCACCCAGGCGGCGGAGAGCGCCCGCCGGCGACGGGGCGGGAGGTCGGGGCGGGCGGCCAGCGCGCGGACCGCGCCGGCGGCGAAGCCGAGCGCGAGCAGCGGGCCGAGGAGCAGGAGCAGCGCGGCGGGGGAGCGGGCCACGGCGCCGCCCATCAGACCTGGAGGACGTCCTTCTCCTTGGCGGCGACGATCTCGTCGATCTTCTTCACGCCGTCGTCGGTCTCCTTCTGCATCTTCTCGAGCGCCTTCTCGGCGTCGTCGCCCGAGATGTCGCCGTCCTTCTCCGCGACCTCGATCAGCTCCTTCGCCTCGCGGCGCACGTTGCGGACGGCGATCTTGTGCTCCTCGCCCTTGTGCTTCACCTGCTTCACGATCTCCTTGCGGCGCTCCTCGGTGAGCGCGGGGATCGGGACGCGGACGAGGTCCTTGTCGCTCATGGGGTTGAGGCCGAGGTTCCCGTCGCGGATCGCCTTCTCGATCGGCGGGATCATCGACTTCTCCCAGGGCTTCACCACGATGAGCCGCGCCTCGGGCACGGACAGCGTCGCCACCTGGTTCAGCGGGGTGGGCGTGCCGTAGTAGTCCACCCGGACGTTGTCGAGCAGGTGGAGCGAGGCGCGCCCGGTGCGGACCGCGGCGAGCTCGGTCCGGAGCTGGTCGAGCGTCTTGAGGATGCGCCCGTGCAGGTCGTCGAGGATGTCGTCTGCGATGGTGCCCATGGCCGTCTCCTTGCCGAGGCTACGCGTTCCTGGCGCTGGGGCGCCCGACGGTGGTGCCGATCTCCTCGCCGAGCACCACCTTGCGCACGTTCCCGCGCTGGGTGAGGTCGAACACGACGATGGGGAGGTCGTTGTCCATGCAGAGGCTGATGGCGGTGGAGTCCATCACCTTGAGGTTCTTCTTCAGCACGTCGATGTAGCTGAGCTGCTTGAACTTGGTCGCCGCCGGGTTCTTCTTCGGGTCGTCGGTGTAGACGCCGTCCACCTTGGTCGCCTTGAGCAGCACGTCCGCGTGGATCTCCATGGCGCGGAGCGAGGCGGCGGTGTCGGTGGTGAAGTACGGGTTGCCGGTGCCGGCGGCGAAGATCACCACCCGCCCCTTCTCCAGGTGGCGGATGGCGCGGCGGCGGATGTACGGCTCGGCGACCTGGTGCATCTCGATCGCGGACTGCACGCGGGTGGGCACGCCGATCTTCTCGAGCGCGTCCTGCAGCGCCATCGAGTTGATGACGGTCGCGAGCATGCCCATGTAGTCGGCCGAGGAGCGGTCCATCCCCTCGGTCGCGCCCGACACGCCGCGGAAGATGTTGCCGCCGCCGATGGTGAGCGCGACCTCGACCCCGAGGTCCACCACGTCCTTCACGTCGTGGGCGATGGAGGTGAGGGTCTTCGGCGAGATGCCGTACTTGCCGTCCCCCATGAGCGCCTCGCCCGAGAGCTTGAGCAGGATGCGCTGGTAACGGGCCTTCGCGTTGGAGGCTTTCTCGCTCGCCATGGTCGGCGGGTTGTACCGGGTGCGGTGGGGTCGGTCAAGGCGGCGGTGTTGCGGAGGATTCCCGCGCGCGCTCACCCCTGCCCGCCAGCCTCGGCGGGCGGCACCTGCGCGCCCCCGTCCGGCCCCGACGCGCCCGCCCCGCGGCGGCGGCGGCGCTTCCCGCCCCGGCGGCGGCGCCGGCGGCGTCCGCCCTGCGACGCCTCGCCCTCCCCGCCCTCGCCGGCGGCCGAGGAGTCGACCTCGCGGACCTCCGGATCCGCCTCGTCCGCGGCCTCGGCCGCCTCGGTCGGGATCACCACCTCGCGCACGGCGCCCTCGTCGCGGTCGGCGCCGTGCGTCGCGGAGCCCTCGCGGCGGTCGCGGCGCTCGTGGCGGTCGTCGCGCGGGCCGGCCCGGCCCGGGCGCTCCGACGGCGCGTGGGGGTGCGGCGCCTCGGCCGACCACCGCTCCAGCACCTCGGCCCCGCGGCCGGTGGCGCGCACGCGGATCTCGAGCAGCTGCAGCGCGTCCTGGAAGTAGGTCTGGCCGGCGGGGCCGCGCCCGCGGCGGCGCCGGCGCTTGCCCGGCTCCTCGAGCTGCCGCTGCGCGTGCAGCGCCAGCCGGATGCGCTCGGCCACCTTGCGCGGGAGGCGGGCGGTCTGCACCAGCGAGGCGAGGAACGCGTCGGCCTCGTCCCAGCGCGGAGCGCCGGCGTCCTCGTCCCCGCGCGCAGCGTCCGCACGGCCGGCGCGCGGCGCGTCGGCGCCGAGGTGCATGAGCAGCGCGCCGAGCAGCACCGCCTCGGAGACCTCCGCGCCGGAGCGGACCAGCCGGTCGAGCGCGGCGAGGTGCGCGAAGAACGCGCGGCGCCGCCCGTCGTCCCAGGTCTCCAGCGCCGCGCCGAGCGCGGGCAGGATCACCGGCAGGGCGCCGCAGGCGCGCAGCAGCTCGAACGCGCGGGCCGACCCCCCGCAGCGGAGCAGCTTGAACGTCTCCTCCAGCACCCGGGCCGGCGCGCAGCGGGCAAGCTCGCCCGAGGTCCGCCGCATCGCCTCGAACGTGTCCGGCGCGATGGTGAACCCGAGCCGCGCCGCGAACCGCACCGCGCGCAGCGCGCGCACCGGGTCCTCGCGCATCCGGATCTCCGGATCGCCGATGGTGGAGATCCGGTGCGCCTCGAGGTCGGCGCGCCCGCCCACGTAGTCGATCACCTCGCCGGTGGCGACGTCGTAGAACAGCCCGTTCACCGTGAAGTCGCGGCGGACCGAGTCCTCCTCGGCGGTGCCGAACACGTTGTCGCGGGTGATGAGCAGGTCGCCCTCGCCCTCGCCCACGTCCTCGGCGACGTCGGTCGGGTTCTTCCGGAAGGTGGCGACCTCGATGACCTTGCCGGCGCGGAAGTACACGTGCGCCAGGCGGAAGCGGCGGCCGATGAGGCGGCAGTTGCGGAAGATGGCGCGGACCTCGCCGGGGTGGGCGTCGGTCGCGACGTCGAAGTCCTTGGGGGTGGCGCCGAGCAGCAGATCGCGGACGCAGCCGCCCACCAGGTACGCCTGGTGGTGCATGTGCCGCAGCCGGGCGATCACCTTCAGCGCGTCGCCGTCCAGGCGATCGACGGGGATCTCGGGCGGGTGCTCCGGCGGCGGGGCTTCGGGGGGATCGAGCGCCAGGCCCGGTGGCGGGCGGCGGTCTCGGTTCTCTTCGAGGTCTTCTGCGGGGTACGCCGGACGGAAAAGGTCGTTCTTCGTGGATGGCTCGTGCATGCGTTCGCCGGATCGGGGGGCGCCCTCGCCGGGGGAAATCCCGGGTAGGAGGGAAGCGCGCCTGCACCGTCGGGCTCGTCCTCGGGGCTGGTTCTAGCGATTACCCGCGGTTGCGTCAAATACAGTTCCGGCCGCGCGCCGCCGGCCGCGCACCCGCCGCGGTCACTCGTCGTCCGCGACCGCCGCGTCCGCCAGCGCGAACAGGTCGCCCTGGGCCGGCTCGAGGCCGAGCGCCACGCGCACCGGCGTGAACGACCGCCGGTGGATGGGGCAGGCGCCCAGCCGGCCGAGCGCCTCGAAGTGCTCGGCGGTGGGGTAGCCCTTGTGCCGCGCGAACCCATACCCGGGGTGGACGAGGTCCAGCTCCGCCATGAGCGCGTCGCGCGCGGTCTTCGCGAGGATGCTGGCGGCGGCGATGGTGAGCGACAGCGCGTCGCCGTGCACGATGGGCGTCTGCGGGAACGGGAGGTCGGGCAGCTTGCGCGCGTCCACCAGCAGGTGCTCCGGCCGCGCCGACAGCCCGTCCACCGCGCGGCGCAGCGCGAGCATGCCCGCCCAGTAGATGTTCAGGCGATCGATCTCCTCCACGTCGGCCCGCGCCACCGCCCAGCAGACGGCGTTCCGCTTGATGTCCTCGGCCAGCCGCTCGCGCTCGGCGCGGTCGAGCTGCTTCGAGTCGTCGATGCCGCGCGGCCGGTAGTCGAGGGGGAGCACGCAGGCGCCCGCCACCACCGGCCCGGCCAGCGGGGCCATCCCGGCCTCGTCGACGCCGGCCACGCGCACGAGCCCCCGCTCCCACAGCTCCGCCTCGTAGCGGAGCAGGTGGCGGAGCCGCTGGCCCTCGGCCCGGTTCTCGCGGCGTCGCTTGCGCACGAGGCGCAGCACCTCGCGCGCGCCGGCGCGCGGATCCGCCTCGAGCGCCGCCTCGCACGCGTCGCCCAGCGCCTCGCCGCGGTCGAGCAGCCGGGCGCGCAGCTCGGCGACGGACAGGCGGGGGAGATCCTCGGGGCGCATCGCCCGCAGTCTACCGCTGGCAGCGGGGGCAGAAGAAGGTGGAGCGCTGCGCCTGCACCACCCGCGCGATGGGCGAGGTCCGGCCGCCCTTCCGGCAGCGCGGGCAGGGCTCGCCCTCGCGCGCGTACACGAGGAACGGGTTCTCCGCCCCGGGCTCCTCGACGTAGGTGATCTCCGGCCCGTCCTCCGCGTCGAGCGTCATGCGGAAGGAGGCCAGGATGGCCGCGGCGAGCGCCTTCGCCTCGGCGCGCGACAGCGCCCGCGACGGCCGGCGCGGATCGACGCGCGCCCGGAAGCAGGCCTCGCTGGCGTGGATGTTCCCGACGCCGGGCAGGAGCCGCTGGTCGAGGAGCTTGACCTTCACCGGCAGCCGGCTCTTCGCGAGCGCGCCGGCCAGCGCGGCCGGGTCGATGCCGTGCTCCAGCGGATCCGGGCCGAGCGCCGCGACCTCCGGCACGTCCTCGAAGCGCGCGCCGGGCACGGTCCGCAGCCGCCCGAACAGGCGCGAGTCCTGGAAGTGCAGCACCCCGCCGCCGTCCAGGCGCAGCCAGGCCCGCGCGTGGCGCGGCGCCGGCTCTTCGGCGCCGCGGAGCACCCACTTGCCGGTCATGCCGAGGTGCGCGAGCAGCCCGACCGGCGCGCCGCCGCGCTCGAGCGCGACGAGCAGGTGCTTGCCGATGCGCCGGATCCCGGCGAACCGGGCGCCCTCCAGCGCGCGGGCGAACGCGGCGGGCGTCGCCGGGCGGAAGATCCGGCGCGCCCGGGGATCCCAGCCGACCTCCTCGACGCGGCGGCCCTCCGCCCAGCGGCGGAGGTTCCGCGCCGCGATCTCGACCTCGGGGAGCTCCGGCATGCGCGAGGTCCCCGGCTACGCGCGCTTCGCAAACGCCGCGAAGAAGAAGCCGTCCGTCCCGTGGCGGTGCGGGTAGAGCGCGCAGCGGCTCTCTCCGGCGCCGAGCGCGCGGGCCCGCTCCGCGCCCAGGAACGGCGCCAGCGGCGCGGGCGCGAGGCCGAGCTCGCGCTCGGCGTAGTCGGCGACCTCGTCGTTCTCGGTCCGGCCCATGGCGCAGGTGGCGTAGACCACGCGCCCGCCGGGCCGCGCCAGGCGCGAGAACCGGCCCAGCAGCTCCCGCTGGATCGCGGCGAAGCGCTCCGGGTCGCCGGGCTGGAGCCGCCAGCGCGCGTCGGGCTTGCGGCGCAGCGTGCCGAGGCCGCTGCAGGGCGCGTCCACCAGCACCACGTCCGCCTTGCCGGCGAGGTCGGCCACGGCCGCCTCCGCCTCGGGGCCGGCCGGGACGACGCGGGTGCGGAGGTTGTGCACGTGGGCGCGGCGGGCGCGGCGGCGCGCGTCCTCGAGCCGGCCCGCGTCGCTGTCGAGCGCGTGGAGCGAGCCCTTGTTGTGCATCTCGGCGGCGAGCGCGAGCGACTTGCCGCCGGCGCCGGCGCAGGCGTCCACCACCACCTGGCCCGGGCGCGCGCCGCAGGCGAGCGCGATGAGCTGGCTGCCCTCGTCCTGGATCTCGAACCCGCCGGTGCGGAACGCCTCCAGCGCGAACGCGTTCTGGTGGCCGTCGAGCGTGAGCCCCCAGGGCGAGAACCGGGTCGGCTCCGCCGGCACGCCCTCGGCGGCGAGCGCCGCCCGGAGCGCGTCGCGATCGCCGGCGAGCGCGTTCGCGCGGACGGTGAGCGGCGCCCGGCGGTTCAGCACCGCCGCGAGCGAGCGCGCCTCCGCCTCGCCCAGCTCCGACACGAGCCGCTCGGCGATCCAGCGCGGCAGCGACGCCTCCACCGCGAAGCGGTCCAGCGGATCCGGGATGGCGGCGACGCGCGCGTCCGCCTCGGCCAGCCCGGCGAGCGCGCGCGGCGACGCGCCGAGCCGCGCCGCGGCCTGGGCCGGCGCCACCCCGGCCGCCCGCACCAGCCAGGCGGCGTAGCGGGTGGCGAGCGGCGGGCTGCCGCCCAGCAGGAAGTCGAGCTGCCCCTGCGCGCGCAGGATCCCGTAGACCGCCTCCGCGACGGCGCGGCGCTCGTTCGCCCACAGCGCGCGCTCGCGCCGGAGCACGCGCTCCAGCGCCCGGTCGGCGAGCCAGCCCTGGTCGTGCACGAGGCCGTGCACCTCGAGCACCAGGGCGTCCACGAGGTCGTTGCGCGGCGGGCGCTGGGGGTGGGGCTTCCGGGTCATGGCGTGCGCCCGCGGGCGCCTCCCTCCCGCGCACGGAAGGAGGCGGCGCGGGCGCGCGGAATCTACAGGCTCTCGAGCACGCTGGCCACGTGCCCGTCCACCTTGACCTTCGGGAACACCTTCTCGACCTTGCCGTCCGGCCCGATCACGACGGTGGTCCGCTCGGTCCCCATGACCTTCTTGCCGTACATGTTCTTCTCCTTCCAGACGCCCCAGGCCTGCTGCACGGCCGTGTCGGCGTCGGAGAGGAGCGGGAACGGCAGCCCGAGCTTCTCCTTCCACTTCTTCTGCGCGGCGGGCGCGTCCTTCGAGATGCCCACCACCGCGACCTTCTGCTTCGTGAACGCGTCGACTTCGTCCCGGAAGTCGCTGGCCTCCTGCGTTCAACCCGACGTGTTGGCCTTCGGGTAGAAGAACACCACCACGCGCTTGCCCTTGAACGACGAGAGCTTCACCACGTTCCCGTCCTCGTCGGGCAGCGCGAAGTCCGGCGCCTTCCGACCGACCTCGAGTGCCATGGCCTTCTCCCTCCGTGAATCGTCCGGCGCGGAGCGCGCCGCCGCGCCATCCCTACCGCGCGCGCGCGCCGCACGCAGGAGCCCGGGAGGGGAGGCGCGGCAGGATCTCGGCTAGATTCCCGTCCATGCCCCGCCGCCGTCCCGCCTCCCCGCGCCCGCGCCCCGGCCATCCGGCCGCGGCGGGGAAGGTGCGCGCGCCGGTGCGCGCCGGCGCGCGGGGGGACGTGCTGCTGGCCTGGGCGCTCGATCGCGACGGCCGGAAGGTGAACGCCGGCCGGCTCGACCCCGCCGATCGCCGCCGGCTCGCGCCGTTCACCTGCCTCGGCTGCGGCGAGCCGCTCGTCCCGCACCTCGGGCGCGTCCGGGCGCGCCACTTCGCGCACGCGCCCGGCTCCGCCTGCCCGCTCACGGCGCCGGAGACCGCGCTCCACCTGGACGCGAAGGAGCGGCTGCTGGCGCTCTGCGCCGACGCGTTCGGGCGCCGCCGCACCGTGACCGTGCTGGCGCGCTGCCCGTCCTGCCGCCGCCTCGCGCCGCGCGACCTCGCCGCGGAGGGGGACGCCGCGGCCGCGGAGGGCGCGGTCGGCCCGCTGCGCGCCGACGTGCTGGTGCTGCGCGCCGGGCGGGCGGCGCTCGCCCTGGAGGTCCTGGTCACGCACGCCGTGGACGTGGAGAAGGAGGCGGCGCTCGCCGCGGCCGGCGTGCCGGCGGTGGAGATCGACGCGCGGGAGGAGTGGGAGCGGGCGGAGCCGGACGGCGCGGTGGCCATCGTCCCGGTGCGCTCGCTCGGCTTCCCGGCCTGCCCGGCCTGTGCGGCCGGCGCCCGCGCCGACGCCGACCGGGCGCTCGGCGGGGAGGCGGCGGAGATCGCCGAGCTGGAGGCCTACCGCGCGCGCGGCCTGCTCGGCCCGGCGCTTCGCGCGCCCGCCCTCGCCGGCGCGCCCGGGGCCGCCGGCGGGCCGGACGCGCCGTTCACCGAGGCGGAGCGGGCCGACCTGGCGGCGCGCTTCGCCTGCCCGGACTGCGGCGGCGCCGCGATCGCGTTCGGCGCCCGGATCGCCCGCCATCCGTGCCCCGGCCGGCCGCCCCGCCCGATCGCCTGGCGCGGCTACGACGGCGCGCGGATCGAGCTCACCTGGTGGAAGCGGCCCGCCGGCCCGCCGCCGCGGCGGTGACCGCCCGCAAGCCTCCGTCCTCCCCGGGCTTTTCCGCAGCGCGCGCCCGCCCGGCATGGACCGTGCCGAGCTTGAATCGGGCCCCGCGCTGTGTTAGATGACCGCTCCCCGTCGCCTGGGTTGGCGGCGGGCGCCCGCGAGGGCGAAACGCAGCAAATTCACACACCCCTCCGCATCGGCGCGCTCCGGTGCTCCGTCGAGACGGCCCGCACGGCGTCCGGCGGGCGTACGGCGCGCCGCTCCAGGCGGGGTGGCGGAACAACCGGAGAAGACCATGGAAACGCAGGAGACGCAGCAGCAGCCCGCGGCCGCCGTGCCGCCCCCGGCCGCCCCCGAGGCGGCCGCCCCCGCACCCGACACGATGGCCGCCGCGCTCAGCCAGGGCGGCACCGCCATCACGATGAAGGCGCTGCTGGAGGCCGGCGTCCACTTCGGCCACCAGACCAAGCGCTGGAACCCGAAGATGAAGCCGTTCATCTTCGGCGCGCGCAACGGCATCTACATCATCGACCTGCAGAAGACGGTCGGCCTGGCCCGCAACGCGCTCCGCTTCGTGTCCGACTCGGTCGCGAAGGGAGGCTCGGTGCTGTTCGTGGGCACGAAGAAGCAGGCGCAGGACGCGATCCGCGAGGAGGCCTCCCGCTCCGGCCAGTTCTTCGTCACGAACCGCTGGCTGGGCGGCACGCTGACCAACTTCAAGACCGTGAAGCAGGGCATCGACCGCCTCAAGACCATCGAGAAGATGGCGGCCGACGGCACCTACGAGCGGCTCCCGAAGAAGGAGGTCGCCCAGCTCGAGCGCGAGCGCGAGAAGCTGGAGAAGAACCTGGGCGGCATCAAGGAGCTGTCCCGCCTGCCGTCCGCGCTCTTCGTGATCGACACGAAGAAGGAGCACATCGCGGTGCACGAGGCGAACCGCCTCGGCATCCCGGTGGTCGCGGTGGTGGACACGAACTGCGATCCCGAGGGCATCGACTACGTGATCCCGGGCAACGACGACGCGATCCGCTCGATCCGCCTGTTCACCGGCAAGGTCGCCGAGGCCTGCATCGAGGGCAAGGGGCGCTACTCGGCCTGGGTCGCCGAGCACGGCGGCCACGACGAGCGCCGCGAGCAGGAGGACCGCGACGCGGCCAGCGAGCGCGGCCACAAGGATCGCCGCGATCGCCGCGACCGCCGCGGCGGGCCCCGCGAGCGCCGCGAGCCTCGCGAGGACCGCGCCGCCGCCAGCGCGAACGTCGAGGTGGTGCGCAAGGGCGAGGTCGCCCCGGCCGCCGCGCCCGAGGCCGCTCCCGCGAAGGAGTAGCCGCCCCCGCCCCGCGCGCCGCGCGGGGTGAGCTCGTTTCCGGGGGCGGGCCCACCAGGCCCGCCCCCATCGTTTTCCGCACAGACGGAGCACAGACAGGAGAAGGTTCGTGGCCGAGATCAGCGCGAAGATGGTGCAGGAGCTCCGGGAGAAGACCGGGGCCGGGATGATGGACTGCAAGAAGGCCCTCACCGAGGCCGGCGGCGATCTCGCCAAGGCCGAGGAGGTCCTCCGCAAGAAGGGGCTCTCCGCCGCGGCCAAGAAGACCGGCCGCGCCGCGACCGAGGGCGCCGTCGCCAGCTACATCCACATGGGCGGCAAGATCGGCGTCCTGGTGGAGGTGAACTGCGAGACCGACTTCGTGGCGCGCACCGAGGGCTTCCAGGGCCTGGTGAAGGAGATCGCCATGCAGGTCGCGGCCGCCTCGCCGCGCTGGGTCCGCCGCGAGGAGGTCCCGGCCGACGTGGTCGCCAAGGAGCTGGAGATCGCGAAGGCACAGGCCCGCGAGCAGAAGAAGCCCGAGGCCATCCTCGAGAAGATCGCCACCGGCAAGGTGGAGAAGTTCTACTCGGAGTTCTGCCTGATGGAGCAGGCCTGGGTGAAGGACGACAAGAAGAAGATCCAGGACGTCCTCACCGACGCGGTCGCGAAGATCGGCGAGAACATCCAGATCCGCCGCTTCGCCCGCTTCGTGCTGGGCGAGGGCCTGGAGAAGAAGCAGGAGAACCTGGCCGAGGAGGTCGCCAAGGCGGCCGGCCTGCAGAAGTAGCTCCCGCCATCCGGCGTCTGCATCCCGGGGCCCTGGTCCGCGTTCGCGGGCCGGGGCCTCGTCGTTTGCGGGGCCGGGAACGCGCGTCGGCGCGAGCGCCGTGCGCGCGGGGCCGTGGTGGCGCGGGGCCGTCGCCGGAAGGCCGCAGCGCGGGCACGAAAAAGGGGAGCCGGCACGGATGCCGGCTCCCCGGGTGCTTCAGGCTTTCGACGAGGCTACGGAGCGGGCGGCTCGGTGGTGACGCTCACCGGCTCGGTCTCGAAGCTGGCGGCCGTGGTGGGGAAGCCGTTCGTGTCGGCGCTCACCTTGTACCACCAGGTGGCGCCCACCGTGACGCCGGTCTTGACGTACGGCGACGTCGTGGCGACCGCCGTCCAGTTGCCGGGCGCGCCGCTGTTGTCCGGCGCCTCCCAGAGCTGCACGTCGGTCATGTTGTCGCCCGCGTCGCTGAAGTCGACCGTGATCTCGGTGCCCGCGGTGTCGGACTGCGCAGCCGCGAAGTCGTTCACGAGCACGTTCACGTCGATGTCGAGCGGGTGCCCCTGCTTGTCCGAGACCGTCCCCTTCAGGTTGAAGATGCCCGCGGCGAGCTCCGTCAGGTTGAACCACGACTCCGTTGCCGAGATCGAGGGGCCGGGGTACAGCACGACCGAGGCGCCCTCGAACGACGCCGGGGACTGCGGGTAGTAGCAGGACATCCAGTTGCCCGGGCCGGCGCCGTTGACGGACAGCCAGCCGCCTGCCGGCGTGCAGTCCTCGGGCGTCACCTGGATCGAGGCGCCGTCGAGCAGCTTGCCCGGGTTCGCCTTCACGAACACCACGGTGCCGGACGTGGTTGCGACCGTCCAGCTCGTGCCCGTGTTCGTGCCCTCGAACGCCGCGCCACCGTCGGTGGCGATGACGTTCGTGACGGAGGGCGTCCCCTTGTTCTCGTCCTCGTACGGATCGCAGGCCTGCAGGCCGGCGACCGCGATCAGCGTCAACGCGAGCTTGGTCAGCGTCTTCATGTTGGTCTCTCCTTGGCTCACGCTAGAAGCTGAGCGACAGGCCGAGGCGCAGCGACAGCGGCGCCATGAAGGACGCCGTGCCGGAGGCCGGGCGACCCCAGTTCGGATTGACGGTCACGTTCCGGCCGTCGATCGTCTTGAGGTACTTGAGGTCGGGGCAGGCCGACTGGAGCGCCTGCACCGGGTTGGCCTTGCCGACCGCGGACTGGCTCGAGCACTTCGCGCCGCTGATCGGCTGCGTCATGTCGTACGTGTAGTCCTGGTCGATGAGGATGGTCTCCTCGCTGTTGAGCACGTTGAACACGTCCACCGTGAACTTCAGCGCGTACGGCGGCTTGATGACGTACTCGAGCGCGCCGCGGAGGTCCACCTTGTTGGTCCAGGGCGACCGGCCCGCCATGCCGCGGGGCACCACGAACGTCTGGGAGACGTCGTAGATGTCGTTGTAGCCGGCCAGCGCGCTGATCGGATTGCCGGACTGGCCCGTGTACGCGGCGCCGCCGGTGAGGCTGAAGCGCGGCGAGGCGGCCCAGGTGTACGACCCGAAGAGCTTCACCTGGTGCGGACGGTCTCCGTACAGGTAGCCCTTCTGGTTCGTCATGATCGACGGGATGTCGTACTGGGACGTGATGCCCGGGTCGAGCTGGTCGTCCTCGGGGCGGTACGGACCCGCGTAGTTGCCGCGGAGCACCGAGTACGTGTAAGACGCCGACGCCTGCCACCCGCGCGAGAAGTTCTTGCGGACGGACAGCGTGACGCCGTCGTAGCTGCGCTCCGGCTTCGGGAACGGGATGACCATGAGCCGGCCGGTGGCCGTGTCGGTCGCGGTCGGAGCCGACGGGTTGTACGTCACGCCGTCGGAGCCCACGAACTCGCCGCCCTTGGTCGGGTTGCCGATGTAGTAGCCCTCACCGTCGTTCGGCGACATGTCCTCGATGATGTCGCCCTGGCGGCGGCCGGCGTACTCGAGGCCGACGGACAGGTCGGACAGCACCTCGTACTCGATCTGGCCGCCGAACTGATCCACGTACGCCTGGGAGATGTCCGGGGACACCGGCGAGGCCGAGGTGCCGGAGGTGCGGAACAGATAGCTCCGGTCCGGACCGGTGCCGCCGCCCGAGTTCGTCACGCCGCAGTTGGACGGGTTCAGCTGCCGCGTGTCGTACGTCACGAGCGACTGGTTCGTCGGGTCGGCCATGCCGGCCTCGGACGCGCCGCCGGGGATCGCGCAGCCGGGCGCGGTGCCGATCGCGCTGGTGGGCATGTAGAAGATCAGCGAGCGCTCCGCACCGAAGGTGCGGTCGCCGAGATCGAGGGGCATGGCGTAGAAGAACCGGCCCCAGCTACCGGCCACCTTGCCGCGGCCGCTGCCGGTGAAGTCCCAGATCGCCTGGACGCGGGGCGCCCAGCTGTTGTTGATCGTGAAGCCGTTGGACTCGGGGTTGCTGACGTTGTTCAGCGACTGCCCCTCCCAGCGGATGCCGTAGTTCAGGGTCACGTTCTGCGGCAGCTGCCAGCTGTCCTGCGCGTAGACGGACGTGCTGTTCGTGCCGGCGGTGTTCTGGATCCGGGTGGCGAAGTTCACCTCGGACGGGATCACGTTCGTGCCCGGGGTCGTGGCAGGGATGCGGCCGTTGGCGGTGGAGACGTAGCCGTAGCCGCGGCGCGCGTAGATGAGGCCGTTGCCGGTGGTGGCGTAGTAGTACCCGCCGGCGTAGCGCTTGTCCTGCGCGAACGTGGACCGCTCGAAGTCCACGCCGACCTTGGTGTTGTGCGAGCCGAGGAGCTCGGACAGGTAGGACGCGCTCACGCGGGTGGCGAGGCGGTTGGAGACGGCGTCGCTCAGGTAGCCGAGGCCGCCCGTGTTGTAGAGGTTGACGCCGCAGACGTCGGTCGCGGAGTAGCCCTGATCGAGGGGCGTCGTGGGATCGGTCGACGGCGCACGGCCGACGCACTCGGGCAGCGCCTCGAAGTTCGTGACCGGCGTCCGGAAGCGGAACTGCAGGGTCGGCGTGTTGAGCTGATCGACGCCGGCCTGCGTCTTGTCCTTCGGGGCGCTCTTGTTGTAGTGCCAGCCCGCCTGCGCCTCGACGATGAGCCGCTTGTCGAGGAACTTGCCGGCGTAGCGCAGGCTGCCGTCGAACGTGTTGCCGGTCTCGTCGAAGGTGCGGCGGCTGGGGCCACCGGCCATCGAGATGCTGGTCGCGCTGGTCGGCATGCCGACCGCGGACAGCGTCAGGTTGTTGTTCTCGTCGAGCAGGTAGGTCAGCTTGCCGACGTACTGGTAGGTGGTGCGGCCGGAGCGGTAGACCTGCTCCGTCCCCGGCACCCGGTCCTGCTCGATGAGGCCGGTGGACTCGTTGAGGGCCGGGCTCCACGCGTGCGACGTGGGATCCTGCTCCATCCGGTTCAGCTGCAGGAAGCGCTCGGTGTAGGTGCGGGTCACGATCGGCGCGAAGCCGGCGTAGAACCACAGCTTGTCCTTCATGATCGGGCCGCCGACCTCGAAGCCGAAGTCGAGGTCGTAGGCGCCCTCGTCCGGCTTGCGGCGCCAGCCGATCGCCTCACCGTTGGTGCCGGCGGTCTTGCCGGTCGGGTCGATGAGCATGCGGGGGGTGAAGTCGGTGAACACCGACCCGTGGTACTCGTTCGAGCCGCTGCGGGTGACGACGTTCAGCACGCCGCCGGTGGTGCGGCCGTACTCGGGCTGGAAGCCGCCGGTCTTGACGTCGATCTCCTGCACGAAGTTGTTCTGCAGGGTCGGCGTGAGCGTCTGCGAGTTCGGGTTGCCGGCGAACGTGCCGTACACCGGGTCGGTCACGTTGAGACCGTCCACGATGTAGGAGTTCTCGGGGGACTGGGCGCCGGCGAAGCTGACGCCGTAGCTGTCGGTCTGCGCCGTCGGGACCACCGTGGCCACGTTCTCGACCGAGCGGCCGACCGGGATGTTCGCCATGAACTCGCGGGAGACCACCGCGCCGCTCTCGGCGGCGCCGATGTTCACCACGGGAGCGGCGCCCGTCCGGACGACCTGCTCCTCCATCTGCACGGCCTCGGGGACGACCGCGATGTTCGCGCGGATCGTCTTGTCCGTGCGCATCGTGATGTCCGCGCGCTCGGCGGGCTTGAAGCCCTCGAGCTGGACCGCCAGGGAGTACGCGCCAGGGGGAAGCAGGGTGATGCGGTAGTTGCCGTTCGCGTCGGTGACCGCCGTCTGCTCACCCTGGAGATTCGGGCTCCGCGCGACGATGACGGCACCTGCGACGGGCTTACCGGTCGACGCATCGGTCACCACACCGATGATCGTGCCGGTCGTTTGGGCGAACGCGACTCCCGCGAACAACAGCGCGAGCGGCGCGATCCGCAGGAGGCGCAGCAACTTCTTCCTCATGACTTCCTCCAGGGAGAGAGCACTCAGCCGCACCTGACGGTCCTGACCTCCGTGCGGAGGGACTCCGCTCGGATGACCGACCGACGGGTCAATTGGTTGATGGTTCTAGGCTTCCGCTGTGAGGAATGTCAAGCAAGCGGCGGCTGTTATAAGGCCGTGTCGTGCGCGCCCCGACGGGGGCGCAACACCCCACGGACACGGGACTTTTCGCAGGCCGGGGACGGGGGATCGACTTCGCGGGGAGCGATATCGCGACGACCTGCGTCAATTCGCGCGTTGCCTCGGAAAGACGCAACCGGGTGGCGCGGAAGCGGGCAGGATTGGGATCCGTGCGGCGCAATCTCGTACCGACCGTCGAACCCCATCCTTTAGATCTACCGCGTCGCCCGGCGGCCACCGCCATCCCCCCTCGCGAGGCGGCGATGGACAAGCATTGACAAGGGCTTGGAGGACGACTACGTAGCGGTGCTTCTTTTCCCAGCCGATTCTCCCGTCAATACCAGCGAGCGGAACGTGTTCGACGAGGTCACCAAGCAAGAGGGCGGGAAGAACGCTGCGAAGCGGGCCGGCTACGTCTTCGGGTCGACCCTCTTCCAAGTCCTTCTCGTGTTCGCGATCATCACGGCGTCGGCCGCCATCAAGGCGAAGGTCATCGACGAGCCGGTCGTGGACGTGAAGTTCGTCAAGGCGGTCCCGCCGCCTCCGCCGCCGCCGCCGGCGCCTCCGCCGCCGGCCGCGCGGAAGCGGCCGCCGGACGAGAAGCCGCGGACCGATCTCCCCAAGCCGCCCCCGCCCACCGCGCTCCTGCAGCCGAAGGACGTGCAGGCGGAGATGAAGCCGCCCGATCCGAACGAGCCGCCCGAGCCGGAGTACGACTACGGCGACGCCGCGGCGGGCGAGGGCGTGGTCGGCGGCGTCGTGGGCGCCGCCCCGCAGCAGAACCAGATCGAGGACGCGCCGGCCTACGCGACCGCGGGCTACAAGAAGCCGCAGATGGCGCAGCCGAACTGCGTCCAGCAGTCGGTCCGCCTCCCCCGCGAGCTGCTGGGCTACATCTCCGGCCCGATCACCGTGAAGTTCGCGATCGGCCGGGACGGCGCGCCCTCCCGCTTCGAGGCGATGACGAACGTCCCCGACAAGCGGATCGCCGACGCCATCTGGAACGCGGTGCAGACCTGCAAGTGGGTCCCCGGCGCCGACGCGCAGGGCCGCCCCACCGCCATCTGGGTCATCCTCCCGCTCCGGTTCACCGCCGGCTGATCCGCAGCACGCCTCTTCCGTCCCAAGTCATTCTGCCTCCAAGGAGAGTTTCATGTCGCTTCAGGTGATCCAGACGCTCCAGCAGCTGGCCGCGGCCCAGGCCACCCCCGAGGTCTCGTTCGACCTCCTGCACATGTGGAAGACGATGGGCCCGTTCGCGAAGTTCATCGCGGGCGTCCTGGCGGTGATGAGCATCTACTCGCTCGGCGTGATGGCCGAGCGCCTCGTCACCTTCGCCCGCGCGCAGAAGGCCTCGCGGCAGTTCGCCGCCGCGCTGCGCGACCTGCTCCCGGCCGCGAAGTTCGGCGAGGCGGTCGAGCTCTCCCGCAAGCTGAAGCGCGGCCACCTGCCCAAGGTGCTCGGTCTCGCCATCGAGGAGTACAGCCACGGCGTCGAGGCGCTGAAGACCCACGGCCCGCGCGACGTCGGCAACTTCGACGTGATCGCCGCGGTGAACCGCGCGGTGGAGCGCAGCTCGCTCCGCACCGTGAACGACCTGCGCCGCGGCCTGGGCGCGCTCGCCACCGTCGGCTCGACCGCCCCGTTCGTCGGCCTCCTCGGCACCGTGGCCGGCATCATCACGGCCTTCCAGGCGATGGCCGCCACCGGCTCCGGCGGTCTCGGCTCGGTGTCGGCCGGCATCGCCGAGGCGCTCGTGACGACCGCGTTCGGCCTCCTCGTCGCCATCCCCGCGGTGATGATGTTCAACTACCTCACCAACCGCGTCGAGGACATGCAGGTGGACATCACCGACTCGGCCACCGAGCTGATGGACTTCTTCATGAAGGAAGGCCGCAGCGAGGTGAAGTAGTCCCCCCCCCCGCGGCCCGCGAAGGAGACCTGACCGATGTCCATGGACGTTGGCGGCAAGGGGGTGAAGAGCGAGATCAACGTGACGCCGCTCGTCGACGTCGTGTTGGTGCTCCTCATCATCTTCATGGTCATCACCCCGATGCTCCAGCGCGGCAAGCCGGTCGTCCTCCCGGACGCGAAGCACGTCTCCGCGCTGAAGCAGGGCGGTGACCCGATCCTCGTGTCGGTGACGAAGGACGGGAAGATCTGGATCGACAAGGAGGAGGTCCAGAAGGCGGACCTCTCCCAGATGCTCACCATCGCGATGCAGATGCAGCCGGGCGCGCCGGTGCTGGTGAAGGGCGACCGCGACGTGACCTACAAGACCATCCGCGAGATGATCTTCGAGATCTCGAAGACGCACATCATGGGCGTCTCCCTCGCCGCGTCCCAGATCAAGGACAAGGAGAAGTAGCCATGGCGATGGGGCTCGGGTCCAAGCGACCCGTCACCGACATCAACGTCACGCCACTCATCGACGTGGTGCTCGTGCTCCTGATCATCTTCATGGTGCTCACGCCGCTCGCGGAGAAGCAGAAGTTCATCCGCGTCCCGGAGTACCAGCCGGAGATGCAGCCGGTCCCGCCCGACTCGGTGCCGCCGGACCAGACGGTCCTCACCGCGCTCGGCAACGGCAACGTCCTCCTGAACAAGCAGGAGATGACGATCAACGACGCGATGCAGCGGCTGCACGTCGCCTACGACGGGCGCCCGTCGAAGGTGATGTTCTTCAACGCCGAGGACTCCGTCCGCTACGAGCAGGCCGTCAAGGTGCTCGACGCCGCCCACGGGGCGGGCGTGAACACCATCGGGATGATGACCGATCCGCCGCTCGGCGGCGGCGCGGCGGGCGAGCAGCAGTAGCCGATCCCGGACGTACGGTTTGGTGGGAGGGCCGGCCGAGCGCCGGCCCTCTTCGTTTTCGTCCGAGCCCGCGAGCACCGCGGTGACGGCGGGTCGCGAGCGGTCGTTCAGCGGGCGGCCGGCAGCCGCGCCAGCACCGCCTCCAGCTCCGGCGGCAGCGGGCTCTCCACCGCCACCCGCCCGGCGCCGTCCGGATCGTCGAACGCGAGCCGCCAGGCGTGCAGGAACTGCCGCTCGAGGCCGGGCAGCGCGGCCGCGGCCCCCCCGTACAGCGCGTCGCCCGCCACCGGGTGGCCGAGCAGCGCCAGATGGGCGCGGATCTGGTGCATCACCCCGGTGACGATGCGGACGCGCAGCAGCGTGTGGTCCGCGAAGCGCCGCTCCGGCTCGTAGTGGGTCTCGGCCGGGCGCGGGCGCAGGCCGCGCGCCTGGAGCCGCTCCTCCGCCTCGACGTCGGGCGCCGGCACCACCCGGCCGCCGCGCTGCGCGAGCGGGACGGAGCAGACGCCGCCGGCGGGCAGCCGCCCCACCGCCAGCGCCAGGTAGACCTTGTCCACCGTGTGGGCGCCGAGCTGCGCGTGCAGCGCCTCCCAGGCCTCCGGGTCCCGCGCGAACAGGACGCAGCCGCTCGTCTCGAGATCGAGCCGCTGCACCGCCCCGCCCTCGCGCGGCTCCGGCGACGCCTCGGCGCATTCGGGATGGCGCGCCGCCACCGCGTTCGCGAGCGTGCCGCCCTCGCCGGGCGCGAGCGGGTGGACCGCCACGCCGGCCGGCTTCTCGACGACGAGGTAGCGCGGCCGCTCCAGGAGCACCGAGAGCGGCGCGTCCGGCTCGGGCTCGGGGGGCCCGGCGGGCAGCTCCACGTCGAGCTCCACCAGCGCGCCCGGCGCGGCCGGGTCCGAGGCGCGGGCGCGGCGACCCCGCACGCGGACCTCCCCCAGCGCGAAGGCGCGCTTCACCGCGGCGCGGCCCAGGCCGAGGGCGTCGGCGAGCGCCCGATCGAGGCGACCGGAGGCGGTGAGCGGCAGGCGGATCTCGCGTCTCAAGCGACCCTCTCGTGCGGTGCGACGGGGCACCCTCGCCCCGCGCCGCCGGCGTCGCCACGTTGAAGGAAGGGGTGCGGCGCGGCGATGCCCCGCTTGGAGATACCGCCCCGCCGCGCCGGACGGCAAGGGCCTGGCGCGCCGCCGGCCGTTATGGAAGCCGCCCCGGCCCGGACGTCGGACCGACCGTGAAGGGAGCCCGGATGCCGAAGACGCTCACGCTGCCGGCCCTGCCGGAGGACGTGCGCGGGCTCGCCGCGGGCGACGAGGTGCTGCTCCGCGGCCGGATCGTCACCGGGCGCGAGGCGGCGCACCGCTACCTCGCGACGCACGACGACCCGCAGGTGCGGCGCTGGACCGAGGGCGCCGTCCTCTACCACTGCGGCCCGGTGGTCGCGCGCGCGCCGGGCGGCGGCTGGCGCTTCGTGGCGGCCGGGCCGAGCGCGTCGGGGCGCCAGGAGCCGTGGGAGGCGGAGGTGATCGCGCGCTACGGGCTGCGGGGCGTGCTCGGGAAGGGCGGCATGGGCCCGCGCACGCTCGAGGCGCTCCGCGCGCACGGCGCGGTGTACCTGCACGCGGCGGGCGGCCTGGCGGTGTCGCTGGCGCGCCACGTGACCCGGGTGCTGGACGTGGCGCGGCTCGACGCGCTGGGCGTCACCGAGGCCATCTGGCTGGCCGAGGTGGACGACTTCCCGGCGGTGGTGACCATGGACGCGCACGGGGAGACGCTGCACGCGCCCGGCGCGGAGGCGCCGGAGACGACGCCCGCGCCCGGCTAGGCGGCCGACGGACCGCGGCGGCGCGCGCCGGAGCGCATGCGCACCAGCCCGTAGAAGAGCTGCTTCTCGGTGTAGAGCCGGCGCCCGGAGTACTCGCCGTCGCGGAACGACCCGGGCCGCTCCAGCCACATCCGCGCGCGCACCACTCCTTGGTGGGCAAACGGCGCGACCACCTCCTCGGGCGCGCGCGCCAGATAGGCGCGGAGCAGCGCCCGGACCTTGCGGTTGTACCGGGCGCGCGGGAAGCGCGAGTGCCGGCGGCCGCGGTGCAGGGTGCCGTCGAAGCGGTTCGACGCGTGGTACAGCTCGTGGACGATCGTGCCGATCCGCTCCTCGGGCGTGGAGGCCAGGAACCACAGCGGCCGCAGCGTCACCACATACAGGATCTTCCGGCCCTTCACGCGCACCAGGGGCTTCACCGCCCCGCCCTCTCCGGCGCGGCGGCGCGTCGCGCCGAAGTGCGCCGGCCGGATGGTCGCCCGCGAGCTGCGCCGGGCCTCGCCGGCCACCACCAGCACGCGCGAGGCGCGCACGTGGCCGAGCTCGGGCACCCGGAGCGCCAGGTCGCGGATCAGCCGCTTCACGGCACGTGTCATGTTGACCCGGCGCACCACCGGGGAGCATGTCCGACCTTCGTCCACTGGACAAGCAGCGACCCGCTACCGCGGCCGTAACACGCACGGGCGTCTTGTCCCGTCCCCCGGGGGCTCGTAGCATGCGCCGCCATGTTCGCGCTCCTCGCGGCCGCAGCCCTCCTCCTCGCCGTCGCATCGTGGATCCGGTTCCGCCGCCTGGAGCAGGCGCTCGTCGGCGAGCTGGCGGGCCTGACCGCGCGGGTGAAGGACCTCGCCGAGCGCGTGGACGCCGCCGAGGCCGACGTGGGCCACGCGGTCACGCAGACGGAGATCGCGGAGAGCCTGCTGCTCGACAAGGGCATCGCCGAGCCCGAGGAGCTGGAGGCGCTGCGCCGCCGCGTGGACGAGGACGACGCGCCCGCGCCGGCGTACCAGCCCGAGCGCGACGGCGCGCTGCACTAGCCGCGCGGCGCGCGGATCGTCCGCTAGCGCTTGGTGCGCTTCGCGCGCGGGGCCGGCCGGCGCCCGGCGGGGCGCTGACCCTTCGCCGGGGCGCGCTGCCCCCTCGCCGGCGCGCGCCGCTCCCTCGCCGGCGCACGCTGCCCCCGCGCCGGCGCGCGCTTCTCCTTCGCCGGGGCGCGCCTTCCCTTCGCGGCCGCGCGCTTCGCCTCCGGGCGCTCCGCCCGCGCGCCCGCGGGCGCCGGCTCGTAGCGGGGCCGCTCCGGGTGGCGGCGGTACGCGAGCACGGTCCGGCCCAGCACCTGCGCGACCTGGACGTCCTCCGCGAGCAGCCGGTCCGCGATCTCGAGCCGGTCCTCGGGGCTCTCGGTCCCGACCTTCATCTTGACCAGCTCGTGCGCGAGGAGCGCCTCGTCCAGCTGGCGGAGGACCGCCTCGGTGAGCCCTTCCTTGCCGACCTGGACCACCGGCGAGAGGTGGTGACCGGCGGCGCGCAGCGCGCGGCGCAGCGGGGAGGACGGCATGAGGGCGCGCTTCTTCGGGTTCGTGGGTGCGGGCATGGTCGTCGGGTCCTACTTGCGGAGGTACTTCAGCTCGCGGGCGAGGTCCGCGTTGTCCGGCGCGGCGGCGAGCCCGCGGCGCAGGTGGCGCTCGGCGAGCGCGAGGTCGCCGAGCACCTTCGCCATCTGACCGAGGAACAGGTAGCCCGGCGCGCAGCGGGGGTTCTTCTTGAGGCCCGCCTCGATGGCGGCGGCGCTCTGCGCCTGCTGGCGCTTCTTGTCTTCTGCCCGGAGGAAGTCGCACCAGGCCCTCCAGATGCCGAACTCCGGCTCCTCCGGGTTGAGCTGGAGCGCCTCCAGGAACCTCGCGTGCGCCTCGTCGTAGCGGCGCGCCTTCACGAGCTGGGTCCCGGCCTGGAACAGGTTCTCGGCCTGGAGGATGCCCATCACGTCCACCTCGGGCGCCCCGCCGCCCCGCAGCTCCTCGAGGTACTGCGCGCGGCGGGCCTCGTCGCCGAGCTCGGCCCAGGCGGCGCTCACCCGCGCGAACAGGTCGGCGCAGAGCTTCCGCACGTCCGCCGGTGCGTCGGAGGGGATGGCGTCGGGGTGGTACAGCTTCGCGAGCTGGAAGTAGGCGACCTTCACCTGCGCGGCGGGCGCGTCGCGCTTCACGCCCAGCACCTGGAAGTGATCGGACCCCTCCAGCGAGACGAGCGTGGCCTTCAGCGCGGCCGGCTCGAGCGCGGTGGCGCGGCGCACCGGGGCCGAGGGCGGGCGCGCGACCGCGGCGGCCGTCGCCGGCGGATGAGGCGCCGCCGGGGGGCGGGGCGCGGCCGCCGCGGGCACCGCGGTCGCGGCGCGGGACACGGGCGTCGACGCGGGCGGGGGGGTGGGCGTGGGCGTGGGCACGCTCGCGGGCGCGGGGGCGGGCGAGCGGGCTCTCCTGGCGCCGAAGGCGAGCAGGTCGAGCTCCCCGAGCAGGAGCGACAGCCGCAGCACCGCCGCCGCGTCGGCGGGGCTCGCCGCCGCGATCTCGGCCGGGCTCCGCTCACCGTCGAGCAGCGCCGCGGCGCGCGCCTCCTGCGGCGTGAGGCGCAGGTCCTCGATCCGGACCCGACCGGCCATCCGCGAGGCGGCGCGCTCCTCGCGATCGCCGAGCCGGCGCTTCACCGTGGCGAGCTCGAGCGCGCGGACCGCGGCGCAGAGCGCCGCGAACGGCGGGCCCAGCGGGAACCCGGAGGGCGGCGGCGCGACCCCCGGCTCCCAGGCCCAGGTGCCGTCCTCGACCGCGAGCGCCCGGGCCACCAGCGCGAGCCCGTGCTCGGCGAGCAGCGCGGCCACGTCGCCGGGCGGGACGAGGCGCGCCCCCACCAGCGCCGCGGCGAGGTCGCCGCCGGCGGCGCCGCGGGCCGCCTCGGCCTGCACGAGCTGCTCGGGCCGGAGCACGCCCTTGCGCAGCAGGAAGCGACCGAGATCGTCGGTGGGGTCGGAGGACGCGGCGTGCTCCACCGCGCCGCGGCGGAACACGAGCGCGTAGGAGCGGCCCGCGGGGGCGAGCGTGAGCCGGCCGCTCGCGCGCGTGGCGGCGGCGAGCCCGTACAGGCGCAGCGCGGAGTCGGCGGCGAGCGCGCCCTGGTGCGCGAGCCCGGCCGCGATGGCCGCGTCGGCGCCGACCTCGCGCGCCGCCAGGCCGTAGGTCGGCGCGGGCGGCGGCGGGGGCGGCGGCCGCGCGGCGGCCGGGGCGACCGCGCGCGGCATCGCCGGCGGGCGGTAGCCGTCCGGCACGCGCTCCAGGCGCGGCGGGCCGGCCGGGGGCGCCGGCCGGGGCCGCGGGGGAGGCGTCTCGCCGGGGGGCTTCGGGGGTGCGTCGCTCACCGCGCGCTAGAGTACCACCGTCTCCCGGTACTCGCCGTAGACCTCGCGCAGCGCGTCGGAGATCTCCCCGAGCGTGCACTCGGCCTTCACGGCGGCGAGGATGAGCGGCATGAGGTTGTCGGTCCCGCGGGCGCCGGCCCGCACCGCGTCGAGCGCGCCGCGCGCGGCCGAGGCGCTGCGGGCGGCGCGGAGCGCCTTCAGCCGCTCCACCTGCTGCGCCTCCAGCGCCGGATCGACCTTCATCACCGGCACCGGCGGATCGTCCGACCTGAACGCGTTCACGCCGACGACCACCTGGTCCTTCGCCTCGACCTGGCGCTGCCAGGCGTAGGCGGCCTCCTGGATCTCGCGCTGCACGTAGCCCTTCGAGATCGCGTGGACCATGCCGCCCAGCTCGTCGATCTTCCGGATGTACTCCTGGGCGCGCCCCTCGATCTCGTCGGTCATGGCCTCGATGGCCCAGCTGCCGCCGAGCGGGTCGATGACGTCGGCGACGCCCGACTCGTTCGCGATGATCTGCTGCGTGCGGAGCGCGATGCGCACCGAGTCCTCGGTGGGCAGCCCGAGCGCCTCGTCGCGCGAGTTGGTGTGCAGCGACTGCGTGCCGCCCAGCACCGCCGCCAGCGCCTGGAGGGTGACGCGCACGATGTTGTTGTCCGGCTGCTGCGCGGTGAGCATGGAGCCGGCGGTCTGGGTGTGGAACCGCAGCATCATCGAGCGCGGGTCCTTCGCCTTGAACCGCTCCTTCATGATGCGCGCCCAGAGCCGGCGCGCGGCGCGGAACTTCGCCACCTCCTCCAGCAGGTCGTTGTGCGCGTTGAAGAAGAAGGAGAGCCGGCCCGCGAACGCGTCCACGTCGAGGCCCGCCTTCACCGCCGCGTCCACGTACTGGATGCCGTCGGCGAGCGTGAAGGCCACCTCCTGCACCGCGGTCGAGCCGGCCTCGCGGATGTGGTAGCCGGAGATGGAGATGGGGTTCCAGCGCGGCATCACCTTCGCGGTGTAGGCGAAGATGTCGGTGATGATCCGCAGCGACGGCTCCGGCGGGTAGATGTACGTCCCGCGCGCCGCGTACTCCTTCAGGATGTCGTTCTGGATGGTGCCCTGCAGCACCGCCGGCGCGGCCCCCTGCTTCTCGCCCACCGCCTGGTACATCGCGAGCAGCATCCCGGCGGTCGCGTTGATGGTCATCGAGGTGGAGACCTCGCCGAGCGGGATCCGGTCGAACAGCACCTCCATGTCGCGGATCGAGTCGATGGCCACGCCCACCTTGCCCACCTCGCCGCGGGCGCGGGGGTGGTCGGAGTCGCGGCCCATCTGCGTGGGCAGGTCGAACGCGACCGAGAGGCCGGTCTGGCCGGACTCGAGCAGGTAGCGGTAGCGCTTGTTCGACTCCTCGGCGGTGCCGAACCCGGCGTACTGCCGCATGGTCCAGAAGCGGCCGCGGTACATGGTGGGCTGCACGCCGCGGGTGAACGGGTACTCGCCGGGCAGGCCCAGCCGCTCGTCGAGGCCGGGGCGCACGTCGGCCGCGCCGTACACCGGCTCCTCGCGGATGCCGCTGCTCGTCTCGAAGCGCGGGCGCCGCTCGGGCCCCTTCTTCACCGCCTTCGCGTAGGTGCCCTCGAGCCACCGCTGCTTCTTCTCGTCCGCCATGTGTTCACCGTGGGTGGAGCACGGCGCGCCCGTCACGGGGGGCGCCGGTTGGGAGTGGGAGGCGCGGCGCCGCTACTCCACCGCGCAGAGCAACGCGCTGCCCTCGACCGCCTGGCCCTCGACGACGCGAACCTCGACCACCTTGCCGTCCTTCGGGCTCCTCATCTCGTTCTCCATCTTCATCGCCTCGACGACCACCAGCGGCTGGCCGGCCCGCACCGCGTCGCCCGGCGCCACCAGCACCTTCACCACCCGCCCCGGCATGGGCGCGGTCACCGCCCGCCGGCCCTCCACGCTCGCGCGCGGCGAGGCCCGGCGCATGCGCAGCTTCCGCTCGTCGAGCAGCTCGAGCGGGAACACCGAGCCGTCCACCTGCACGTGCACCTTCGCCCCGCGCTCGTCGAGCATGGCCGAGTAGCTGCGGGTGTCCACCAGCAGCGACAGCGTCCCGTAGTCGTGCGGGTACGCGTCCACGCGGTGCACCTCGTCGCCGATGCGCACCTCGTACTGCCCGGTGGCGAGCCGCGTCACCCCGAGCGTCACCTCGCGCTTGCCCCCGTCGAGCAGCGCCACGTAGGTCTTCATCGCCCGCCCCCGCGCAGCGCCCGCAGCCGGCCGGCGCGCGCCCAGCCGGAGCGCGCCGCCCCCTGCCCGGCCCGGGCCGCGTGCGCCTCGGCCGCGTCGCGCTCGCGCCTGAACGCGGCCACCGCCGCCGCGATCAGCGCCACCCGCTCCAGCGACGGGTCGGGCGGCCGGATGAGCGCCTTCGCGTTCCGCGCGCAGAAGCCGGTGTCGTAGTCGCCGGAGCGGAACTCGGGGTGGTCGAGCGCGGCCGCCAGCCAGCTCAGGTTCGTGCCGATCCCGTGCACCACGTACTCGCCGAGCGCGCGGATGAGCCGGTCGATGGCCTGCGGGCGGGTCGGCGCCCAGGCGACCAGCTTCGAGATCATCGGGTCGTACCACTGCGGCACCACCCAGCCCGCGTACACGCCGGAGTCGTCGCGGATGCCCGGGCCGCCCGGCACGCGCAGGTAGGTGATCTTGCCCGGCTGCGGCAGGAACCCGCGGGCCGGGTCCTCGGCGTAGACGCGCGCCTCGATGGCGTGGCCGCGTCGCTGCACCTGCTCCTGCGCCAGGATCGGCGCGCCGCGCGCCACCTCGAGCTGCATGCGCACCAGGTCGAGCCCGGTGACCATCTCGGTGACCGGGTGCTCCACCTGCAGGCGGGTGTTCATCTCGAGGAAGTAGAAGTTGCGGTGCGCGTCCACCAGCAGCTCGACCGTGCCGGCGCCCACGTAGCCCACCGCGCGCGCGGCGCGGACGGCCACCTCGCCCATGGCCTCCCGCAGCCGGTCGTCGAGCACCGCGCTCGGCGTCTCCTCGATCACCTTCTGCTGGCGCCGCTGCACCGAGCACTCGCGCTCGCCCAGCCACACGCAGTTGCCGTGCTGGTCCGCGAAGATCTGGATCTCGACGTGGCGCGGCTTCTCCAGGAACTTCTCGAGGTAGAGCCGGTCGTCGCCGAACGCGGCCGTCGCCTCGCGCCGCGCCGACTGCCACAGCGCGGCGAAGTCCTCGGCGCGGTCGCACTTCTTCATGCCCTTGCCGCCGCCGCCCGCCGCCGCCTTGATCATCACCGGGAAGCCGATCCGCTCCGCGAACGCGCGCGCCTCGGCCTCCTCGGCGAACGGCTCCTCGGAGCCGGGCACCACCGGCACGCCGGCGGCGGCCATGTTGCGCCGGGCGGTGGTCTTCACGCCCATCGCGTCCATCGCCGCGGCGGGCGGGCCGACCAGCGCGATCCCGGCGCGGTCGAGCGCGCGGGCCAGCTCGGCGTTCTCGGAGAGGAAGCCGTAGCCGGGGTGGACCGCGTCGGCGCCGGTGCGCCGGCAGGCGTCCAGGATGCGCTCGATCGAGAGGTAGCTCTCGCGCGCCGGCGCGGGGCCGATGAACACCGCCTCGTCGGCCTTGCGGACGTGGAGCGCGCCGCGGTCCGCCTCGGAGTACACCGCCACGGTGGGGATCCGCATCTCGCGGCAGGTGCGCATGACGCGCACCGCGATCTCGCCGCGGTTCGCGACCAGCACCTTCTCGATGGGTCTCGTCGGGCTCATGTGCGGAACGGTCGGGGCGGGCCGCGGCGGGGCCCCCGGCCGCCCCGGGGTCCGCCACGATAGCCGCCCGGACCTGCGCGGTAAAGCGCGGGCCCGCCGCCGGCCGGCCGCGTCGAGGCCTCCGCGCCACGGCACGCTGGGCGCCGGCGGCGCTGCCCCGATCGGCCTGTGCCGGGGGGTTCCGCGCCGGGCGAACCGCCCCCAGGATGCCCCTCATGGCCCCGCACGACGCGCCCGGTCAAGAGGCGGGCCAGGCGGCGCAGGCCCAGGGCCGGGTGGACCTGCTGCGCGCCCTCGACCGGCTGCTCGCGATCGAGCCCGAGGAGCACGCGCTCCGCCGGATCCTCTCGGCGCTCGCCGACGCGGTCCCCGCGGTCCACGCGGCGGTGCTGCTCGTGCCGGGCGACGAGGGCCGGCTCGCGATCGCGGCCGAGGTCGGCGGCGACGGCCGCCCGCCCCCGCCCGCCGACGGCGGCGCCGGGCTCGCCGCGGGTGCACCCTGGGTGCGCGGCGATCCCGGCTGGCCGCTCCCGGCCGGCGCGCGCGCCGGCGCGGCGGCGCCGGCGGGCGGCGGCGCCGTGCTGGTGATGGGCACGCGCGGCGAGGGCGGGTTCGATCCCGAGGCGCTGGCGCTGCTCCGCGTGGCCGCGGACCGCGCCGGGCTGGCGCTGGAGCGCGGGCGGCTGCGCCGCGCGCACGAGTCGGCCGAGGAGGCCGCGCGGCGCGCGCTCGCGGAGGTGGACTCGCGCCGGCGGGCGGTGGACTACATCCTCGGCATCGTCGGGCACGACCTGCGCAACCCGCTCGGCGCCGTGCACATGTCCGCCGCGCTCCTGCAGAAGCGCGGCGGCCTGGAGGGCTGGCAGGCGCGCGCCATCGAGCGGATGCGCAGCTCGGCGGGGCGCATGGCGCGGATCATCGCCGACCTGCTCTCGTACACCCGCACCCGGCTCGGCAACGGCATGCCCATCGACCGCCGCCCGGCGCGGCTCGACGAGATCGCGCGCCGCCCGGTGGACGAGCTCGGCGCGGTGAACCCGGGGCGCGAGATCACGGTCGAGGTCCGGGGCGACGTGTCGGGCAGCTGGGACCCGGATCGCCTGGAGCAGGTGATCTCGAACCTGGTCTCGAACGCGGTGGACCACGGCGACCCCGCCTCGCCGGTGCGGGTGGAGCTCTCGGGCGAGCCGGACGCGTGCGTGCTCCGGGTGCGCAACACCGGACCGCCGGTGCCGCCCGAGGTGCTCGAGCACCTGTTCGAGCCGTTCTCGCGCCCGCCGGACGAGAAGAGCCGCAAGGGCTCGGGCCTGGGGCTCGGGCTCTACATCTCGCGCGAGATCGTGCGCGGCCACGGGGGGGAGATCTCGATCGCCTCCGACGGCGAGACGGTGATCACGGCTCGGCTTCCGCGATCGCAGAGCCCGGCTCCCTGACCCCGCGCCACAGGTCGGCGAGATCGGGCGGGAGCTGGCCCGCCACCTCGCGGGCGGCCGGGCCCATCACCTCGTGCGCCGCCGCGAGCACCGCGAGCACGTACGCGGCCGCGTGCCGGGGCGGGCGCTGCAGCAGCCGAGAGACCTCTGCCAGGTACTCGGCGCCGGTGGCCGCCTCGCGCACCGGGGCGTCGAGGTTCCACTCCGCCTCGCGGAGCTCGCGCGCGAAGCGGTGCGGCAGGTGCGCGAGGATCGCCGCGAGCGCAGGGCCCTCGAGCGCGCCGCGCACCGGGGCGAGCACCGCCAGCAGCACCTTGCGCGTCCGCGCCTCGGAGCCGAGCCGCGCCTCGAGCCGCTCCATCAGCTCGCCCTCGCCGCGCGCCGGGATCTCGACCCAGTCCGCGCGCCCGTCGAGCTCGTCGGGCCCGATCGCGCCGGGCGTGCGCGCGCCCACCCCGCCGGCCACCTCGTACGTGTGCGTGATCATCCCGGCAACATGCAGCGGGGATCGCGCGCGGGCAGCGCCTGCGCGGGGTGCGGGCCGGGCGGCGTCGTCCAGGACCTGCGCGGGACCTACGCGCCAGGCCGGTGCTCCGGCGGCAGCGCCGCGGCGATGGCGTCCCGGACCGCCTCGCGGAGCGCGGCCGGGCCGTCGAACGCGGAGGGGTGGATGGGATCGAGCACGTGCACCTCGGCGCGCATGCGCTGGCGGAGCACCATCCCGTGCTTGGGCAGCGCCTCGGAGGTGCCGCTCACGGCGATGGGGATGACCGGGACGTTCGCGTCCACGGCCAGCCGGAACGCGCCGTCCTTGAACGCCTGCAGCCGCCCGTCCGGCGAGCGCGTGCCCTCGGGGAAGATCATCACCGGCGCGCCGCGCGCGAGGTGGGCGCGGCAGTGGGCCATCATCTTCCGCACCGACTCGCGGTCGCCGCGCCAGA
Organism: Anaeromyxobacter dehalogenans 2CP-1; assembly: GCF_000022145.1. NCBI lineage: Bacteria > Pseudomonadati > Myxococcota > Myxococcia > Myxococcales > Anaeromyxobacteraceae > Anaeromyxobacter > Anaeromyxobacter dehalogenans. Next base: position 310,693 of record NC_011891.1, on the reverse strand, counting down.
CCGGCACGCAGTCGTTCAGCCACATGTTCCAGCCCACGAACGGCACGCGGAACAGCTCCGCCTTCGACACCCACTTGAACGGCCGGAAGACGCCGTACAGCACCAGGATGTCGAGCATGGAGAGGTGGTTCGCGACCAGCACCGCGGCGCCGTTCCACGGCAGCTTCTCGCGGCCGACGACGCGCGAGCGCCAGAGCGGGTTCACCACGACGTAGAACGACGCCCAGGCGCACGACCAGAGCTGGAGCGCCACCCGGCGCGGGTCGAACGGCGCGGTGAGCACGAACACGACGAGCGCCACCGCGAACAGGAACGGGAGCGTGAGGACGAAGAAGATCCAGTAGACGAAGGAGAAGACGGCCAGCATCGCGGGCGCATCCTCGCCCCGGACCGGCCATCCCGCAAGGGTGTGCTGGGCGGCGACACGAGCGCGGCACAGGTGAGGCAGCGCGCGGCGCAGCCGCGCCCGCGGGGACCTCGTGCGAGCCCGCGAAGGCGGGCGCGCGAGGTCACGGGACCCGCGCAGCAAGGTGGGGCCCCGCGGAGCTCCGCTCCGTGGGGCGGGGCGCAGCCCCGTGAGATGGCTCACGGCGCCACGTTCGCGGCGGGCGTGCGGCCCAGGGCCTCCAGCACGCGGTACAGCCCGAACTTCGGCAGGCGCATGTAGCCTGCCCAGGCGGCCGCCGCGAGCAGCCCGTCGGCGAGCCAGTCCGACAGCCACTCCGCCGCGAAGCGCGCGTCGCGCTGCTTCAGGCCGGCGCCGCTCTCGCGGGCCCAGCGGCGGTTGTAGCGCTCGTGGACGCCCACCGGCGGCGCGAGCACGAGCGGCAGGCCCAGCGCGCCGTAGAACGTGAGCTCGGAGGGCTTGGTCCAGAGCACGTCGGTGCGCGCGAGGAGCGCGTTGAAGCGCGCGTAGTACTCGCCGAACGAGGGCGCGCGCAGGATCTCCACCGCGCCGCCGAGGAGCGGCTCCACCCCCGCGCGCCGCACCGCCTCGCGGAAGCGCGCCTCCACCTCGGGGCGCGTGCCGGCGACGAGCGCGAGGCGCATCGCGCCCGACTCGAGCGCCGGGCGGAGGCCGGGCAGGAACGCGTCGGCCATGGCGGCCTGCGCCCCCGCCCCGCCCACCGCGAACGTGAGCTGCGCCGGCCTGCCCTCCTCCTCGCGCGGCAGCGCGCCCAGGAACACGGCCAGCTCCTCGGGCATGGAGCGGCGGAACTCGCCGGTGGGATCGAGGCGCACCAGGCGCGCCGCCAGGTTGCGCCTCAGCACCGGCAGCGACGGCCCGCCCAGCAGCGCGTCCGGGATCGGGAAGCCGGTGAACGTGATCCGGTTCGCGGGCACGCCGTAGGCGAGCAGGCGGCGCGCCGCGCGGCGGGTGGGGACGAGGTACTGGATGCGGGTGCGGGCGGGCTCGAGCGGCGCCCAGATCCGGTTCAGGTCGGTGTCGGTCGCGACGCAGTAGACCCGCTCGATCCCGGCCCGGTCGGCGATGACGGCCGGCGAGTAGAACGTGGTGAGGAGCGGCGCGCCCTCGGCGCGGAGCCGCGCCACCAGCCCGGCGCCGAGATCGCCCCGCGCCAGCCGCTCGAGCGCCCGCACGCCGCGCGTCGGCGCGGAGAGATCGCGGCGCGGGTGGAGCCGCGGGATGTCGGTGATGGAGTCGAGCGCCCAGGCGAGCGGCCGCCCGGCCACCGGCACCTGCGAGAGCCGCGAGATGGCCTCGTACCCCCGGCGCACGCGCTGCCAGAGCCGCTCCTCGTCCGGCCCGGCCACCGGCGCGCGATCGACCTTCAGCACCTCGGTGCCGAGCGCGTCGGCGAGCGCGGTGGCGGCGCGGAGGTGGCCGTAGCCCATGTCCACGGCGACGACGATCGGGGCGGGGCTGGGGGCGGTCATGGCGCGGCGCGCCGAGCGTACCCCAGTTCGCCGCGGTGCGTGATCCGGTGGCACCGCGCGCGGGGCGCGACCGCCGGGTGCGCCCCGGACGACCGATTCACCAATCGGCGAGACGGAGCGTCCGAGCCGCACCGCGCCGGCGCGCCGCGTCGGCGGAGCGGTGACATGCGCGTGACACGGCGGGCGTAGCTTCCGCCTCCTCGCGCCCTCCTCCCTCCGGGCGCGGTGGAGCCCACATGACCGCCGACGCGACCCCCGTTCACCCCGAGGAGACCCCCGCGCCGTTCCCGCGCCTCGACCGCGCGGCGATCGAGGCGCTGGTGCGCGCCGGTCAGCGCCTGCTGGTGCAGGGCGGGATGGGCATCCACGCCTCCGACGGCCTCGCCGGCAAGGTGGCGCGCCATCGCGGCGCGCGGCTGGTGGGCGTCGGCACCATCTCGGCGGTGCTGAAGACGCCGGAGCAGCTCCGCGGCGAGATCCGCCGCGCGCGGGCCGAGGCGCCGGGCGGGTTCGTGGGCGTGAACCTGATGGCGGCCATCAACAAGGACGACTTCGAGGCGCTCGCGCGCGTGTCGATCGAGGAGAAGGTGTCGTTCCTCGTGCAGGGCGCCGGCATCTCGCGCGAGATCGTGCGCTGGTGCCGCGAGGGCGGCGTGCCGTTCTGCGGCATCGTCTCCTCCGGCCGGCTCGCGGCCATGTACGAGAAGTGGGGCGCGGACTTCGTGGTGGCGGAGGGCGCCGAGGCGGGCGGCCACATCGGCGACATCGGCCACCCGCTGCCCACGCTGGTCGACGAGGTGATCGCGGCGACGTCGCTCCCGGTGATCGCGGCCGGCGGCGTGGACGCCGCCGACGTCTCGCGCTTCCTCGCGGCGGGCGCCGCCGGCGTGCAGATGGCGACCCGCTTCCTCGCCTGCTCGGACGGCGACGTCCACCCCGCCTTCAAGCAGATGCACCTCGCGAAGCGCGAGGACGACGTGGTGATCATCACGAGCTGCGTGAAGGGGATGAAGGCGCGCGCGGTGCGCAACGCGTTCACGGAGCGGCTCGCCCGCGGCGAGGCGGTGCCGCCGCGCTCCAAGCTCTGGTGGTTCGGCAAGGACGGCTACCGCGGGCGGCGGGGCTCCTGCATCCAGTGCCTGGGCGAGGGGCTCTGCAAGGCCCGCGCGTCCGGCTTCAAGGAGAGCTTCTGCATCACCGACGCGCTGCTCGAGGCGGCGGTGCACGGCGACACCGAGGCCGGGCTCTTCTACACGGGGCAGAGCATCACCCGGATCGGGGAACGCGACGCGTCGGACCTGCCCCGCGCTGCGGAGATCCTCACCGATCTCGAGCAGCGGCTCGCCGATGAGGCGCGACCTTCCGACGCAGGGTCGCAGGCCCGGCCAGCCGCGGTGGGCGCGGCCGCCTGAACGATCGGTCGACGTTCACTGTCAGGAACCCCCGGTCGGGACGACATCTCGACGGGCGAATCAATTTCGGATACAGAAAATTTCGTCCACCGTCTGCTCGGTTGGATCGAACGTCATCCCCGGCGGGTCGAATCGAAGAAAAGAGAAGTGCATGGCGACCGGTACCGTGAAGTGGTTCAACGACGCGAAGGGCTTCGGCTTCATCACGCAGGACGACGGTGGTGAGGACGTCTTCTGCCACTACAGCGCGATCTCGGGCGACGGCTTCAAGAGCCTCGCCGAGGGGCAGAAGGTGGAGTTCGACGTGGTCAAGGGGCCGAAGGGCCTCCAGGCCGCGAACGTCCGCAAGGTGTAGTCGGACGCACCCTCGCGGCGAACGGGCCCGGTCTCCTCGGCAGAGGGGCCGGGCCCGCGCCGTCTCGGGCGGCGGCGTCGCGCCGGGCGGGCGCGCGCCGCGCAGGCCGCGGCGAGGCCGAGGGGGAGGGCGCGCGTCGATTGCCCGCGCGCCGCCCCCGCCGCACCGTGCCGTCGGGAGGGTTCCCGATGCCGATGCGCACGCACGAGCTGCACCCCGCGATCGTCCACGCGCCGCTGGCGCTCCTGCCGGCCGCCGCCATCGCGGACCTCGTGGCGACCGCCCGGCCGCGCGACCGCGCCCTCGACGCGGTGGGGCGCACGCTGTGGTGGTCCGCTGCGGCGGGCGGCCTCGCCGCCGGGCTCGCCGGCATGGCCGCGTCGCAGGAGATCGAGGTGCGCGGCGAGCACGCCCGCGACGCGATGTTCCTGCACGGCATCGGCAACCTGGGCCTGGTGGTGGCCGCGTTCGGCGTGGCGGCCTGGCGCAGCCGGAACCGGGCCTGCCTCACCACCGCGCTCTCCGGGCTGGCGGCGTCGGCGGCCGCGACGTACACGGCGTATCTCGGCGGCGAGCTCGTGTACGGCCACGGCGCCGGCATCCGCGCCCTGGGCGGCGCCGCGAGCGAGGCGCCCGCGCTCTTCTCGGCCGCGGCGCCGGGCCGGCTGGCGCGCGACGCGGTCCGCGGCCTGCGCTGGCTGCTCTCGCGCGGCGCGCGGGCCGTCACCGGCCGCGAGCGGGTGGACCGCACCGCGCTCGGCCCGCTCGCCGAGGCGGGCACCGGCGCCGTGCCGCCGGCGCCGGGCACGCGCACCGACGGGTCCGGGATGGGCGCCCCGCTCTCGTGAGCGCTCGTCCTCCGACGGGCTCGGGACGAGCGGAATCCAATGACCCGCTCACCTGAGCGTACGCGGTGCCGCAGGCGCCGCCGGCGTCGAAGGGCTAGAGCGGGATGTTTCCGTGCTTCTTCGCCGGGAGCTCCTGGCGCTTCGTGCGCAGCATCTCCAGCGCGCGGATCACCCGGGGCCGCGTGTCCTCGGGGCGGATCACCTCGTCCACGTAGCCGAGCTCGGCCGCCTTGTACGGGCTCGCGAACCGGTCGCGGTACTCCTGCACCAGGCGCGCGCGCTCGGCGACCGGGTCCTTCGCCGCGAGCAGCTCCTTGCGGAAGATGACGTTCACCGCCCCCTCCGGCCCCATCACCGCGATCTCCGCGCCCGGCCAGGCCAGGTTCACGTCGGCGCGGATGTGCTTCGACGCCATCACGTCGTACGCGCCGCCGTACGCCTTGCGCGTGATGACGGTGATCTTGGGCACGGTGGCCTCGGCGTAGGCGTAGAGCAGCTTCGCGCCGTGCACGATGATCCCGTTCCACTCCTGGTCGGTGCCGGGCAGGAACCCGGGCACGTCCACGAACGTGAGCAGCGGGACGTTGAACGCGTCGCAGAAGCGCACGAAGCGCGCCGCCTTCACCGAGGCGTCGATGTCGAGCACGCCGGCCAGCACCGCCGGCTGGTTCGCCACCACGCCCACCGGCCGCCCGTTCAGGCGCGCGAAGCCGATCACGATGTTGGGCGCGAACGGCTCGGCCACCTCGAAGAAGTGCCGGTCGTCGGCCACCGCGCGGACGACCTCCTTCATGTCGTAGGCCTTGCCCGGGTTCTCCGGCGCGATGGTCTTCAGCAGCTCGTCGCGGCGGCCCGGGTCGTCGGCGCAGGGCTGGATCGGCGGATCGTCCACGTTGTTGAGCGGCAGGAACGACAGCAGCTCGCGCACCGCGCGCAGCGCGGCCTCCTCGGTGTCGAGCGCGAAGTGCGCCACGCCGGAGCGCGCCGCGTGCGTGCGCGCGCCGCCCAGGTCCTCCTTCGTCACCTCGGCGTGCGTCACCGCCCGGATCACGTCCGGGCCGGTGATGAACATGTACGAGGTGTCCTTCACCATGAAGATGAAGTCGGTGATGGCCGGGCTGTAGACCGCGCCGCCGGCGCACGGCCCCATGATCACCGAGAGCTGCGGGATGACGCCGGAGGCGAGCGTGTTGCGCAGGAAGATCTCGGCGTAGCCCGCCAGCGACACCACGCCCTCCTGGATGCGCGCGCCGCCGGAGTCGTTCAGGCCGACCACCGGGCAGCCCACCTCCATGGCGCGGTCCATCACCTTGCAGATCTTCTCGGCCACGGCGCCGGAGATCGATCCGCCGAAGACGGTGAAGTCCTGCGCGAACACGAAGACCTGCCGGCCCTCCACCAGGCCGTAGCCGGTGACCACGCCGTCGCCCAGCACCTTGTGCTCGGCCATCCCGAAGTCGGCGCAGCGGTGGGTCTTGAAGCGATCCATCTCCACGAACGTGCCCGGGTCGAGGAACGCGTCGATGCGCTCGCGGGCGGTGAGCTTGCCCTCGCGGTGCTGCCGCGCCACCCGCTCGTCCCCGCCGCCCTTCTCGGCCTCGGCGTCGAGCTGGTCGAGGAGGGCCCTGCGCGGATCGGGATCGGAATGGGGCATGTGCGCACCTCGCGCCGACGCTTCGGCCGGTGGTCTCGCCGTGGGCTCGGAGGATAGGCGCCGCGATCCACGGGGCGCAAGGATTCGCGCGCCCGCGTCACCCGGGCGGGCGCGGCGAGGTCCGGGGCGCTGCGGGGCCGCTCAGAGCGCGTGAATCCATCCCCGGACCGAGCCAGGCGGTCGAGCCGCGAGCAGCGCGAGGCGCGACGACCGAGCATGCCCGTCGGCACGTGAGGGAGGAGCAACGACGCGATGCGACGCGGATCGGCCGCCGCGGCGACGGGAGGGGATGGGTTCACGTGCTCTCAGAGCGCGTGAATCAATCCCCGGACCGAGCCAGGCGGTCGAGACGCGAGCAGCGCGAGGCGCGACGACCGAGCATGCCCGTCGGCATGTGAGGGAGGAGCAACGAAGCGATGCGACGCGGATCGGCCGCCGCGGCGACGGGAGGGGATGGGTTCACGTGCTCTCACAGCACCAGGCCGGACCGCGCCCACCAGCCGGCCCAGAGCCGCGCGGCGGCCTCTCGCTCGGGGGCGGGCGCGTCCACCTGATAGCTCACCGGCGGCGGGGCGGCGCGGGCCAGCTCCTCGGCGGCCGCGGCGCGCACCTCGCGCTCGGCGCTGGTGAGCCCGGAGAGCAGCCACTCCGCGCGACCGCGCCCGCGGTTCTGCTTCCACCAGGCGAGCCAGCGCCGGGCGTCGGTGCCGAGCCGCTGCAGGGTGATCTCGGCGAGCGCCGCGGCGGCCGCCTCGGCCGGCTCGCGCTCCGAGCTCTCCAGCACCTGGACCAGCAGCGGCACCGACTCCGCGTCGCGGATCGCGCCGAGCGCCCGCGCGGCGGACGTGGTCCGCGCGGCCACGCCGGAGAGCAGCGCGCGGCGGAGCTTCTCCGGGACCGCGCGCATCTCGGGGTGGCGGCGGTGCGCCGCGAGCGCGGCGATGGCGGCCCCGGCGACGCGTGGATCCGGATCGAGCACCCGCTCCGCCAGCGCGGGGAACGTGGACGGATCGCCGGCCGCGCCCAGCACCGTGGCCGCGATGCGCCGCCGGACCGGGTCGCGGTCGCGCAGCACCTCCACCATGGCCGGCACCGCGGCCGGGCCGAGCGCCGCGAGCGCCGCGGCGAGCGGACCGAGCGCGGTGGGCGAGGCGCCGTCCTCGTCGGACTCGATCGGGCCGGGCAGGCGCGCCCACACCACCGGCAGCGCCGCCTCCGGGAACGCGGCCAGGCGGGCAAGCCCCGCGATCCGGTCGAGCGAGCCGGCGTCGGTCTCGAGCAGCGCGGTGACCTCCGCCTCCGGATCGAAGCGGACCGCGCCGGAGGGCGGCGCCGCCGCCCCGAGCTCCTCCTCGAAGAGATCGATGTCCACCTCGAGATCGGCGAGCGCCGCGGCGGGCTCGTGCGCCTGCCACGGCTCGCCGGTCGGCGCAGCGACGGGCGCCGGGGTGGGCCGGGCCTGCGCGGCCGGGGTGGCGGCGCGGATCGGGGACGGCGCCGGGCCGGGCGCGGGCGCAGCCACCGGCGGCGGCGCGGCGGGGGCGGCGGCGGGCACCTCGCCCGCGCCGCTGACGCCGCTGCGGGCGCGCTTGCGCGCCTGGATGACGCGCTCGAGCGCCGGCGCGAGGCCCGCCAGGAACAGCACCAGGTCGGCGAGCCGGCGCGGCGAGACCGCCGACGGGCCGTTGTCGGCGTAGAGCAGGCAGGCGGTGCGCTGGCGCAGCACCACCGGGTGGACGAGCACGGTGCGCGGGGTCCCGCGCCCCAGGCCGTCGAGGATGGCGCGGTTCCCCTCCGGCTCGGGCGAGATGGGCCCGAGGTGCGGCGCGTGGGTCTCGATGGCGGTGTGGAACACGCCCGGATCGCTGGTGTAGATCGCGACCGAGCGGCACAGCGCGCGCGCGTCCTCGCCCTCCTCCTCGCCGAGCGCGTCGTGCCCGGCCACCGCGTCGCGCGAGACCGCGAACACCGCCGCGAACGCGAAGAACTCGCGCGCGTAGCGCAGCACCACGCGCAGGACCTCGTCCCGCTCGCCCGCGGCGGCGAGCGCCGCCTGCGCCTGCGCCCGCGTCCAGCGGCCCTGGGCGCCGGGGGCGGGCGGCGGCGGGGGCGCGGCCGCCTCACCCATGCGCCGCGGCGCCGGGCGCGAGGCCGGCTCCCGCGGCGGCTCGGCGCGCTCGACGCGAGCGGCCCCGGGAGCATTCGCGCGCCCCGGGCCCGCCGAGGGACGAGCGGCGGGCGCGGGATCGACGGCGTCGGCGGCCTCGGACGGCTCGGGCGCCGGGCTCGGGGGCGCGGCGTCCAGGAAGGAGAAGTCCGCCGACTCGAGCACCTGCGCCACCGCGGCCGCGAGCGGCTCGAGCTGCCCCGGCTCGTCGAAGCCGGCGGCCGCGGGCGCCGGGGGCGGCGGCGCGGGCGGCTCCGGATCGGCGGCCGCGGCAGGCGGCGGCGCGCCCTCGTCCGGCGCCTGCGGCTCGGCGCCGGCCGGCTCCGGCGCGGCCGCCTCCGCGCCCGGCGCCGCGGCCGCGGCGCCGCCGGCGGCGAGCGCGGCGAGGCGCGGCGGCAGCGCGCCGCCGTACAGGCGGTGGATGAGCGCGCGCACCCGCCACTCCGGCCCCACGTGCGGGGTGAGGTGCAGCGAGAGCATGAAGCTGATCTCGTCGAGGAGCGCCAGGTCCACCGGGTGGGTGGCGACGAGCGAGAGCTCGCGGCCCTCGAGCGCGAACGGCGCGAGGCCGTGGCGCTCGGCGACGCGCGAGGGGAACACCCGCCGCGCCCGCGCGTCGGACGCGTCCCACGCCCAGTCCGGCGCGGCCGGGAGGCCGCTCGCGCGCTCCAGCGCGCGCAGGACCACGTCCTCGCCGGCGAGGCCCAGCTCGAGCAGCGCGGTGTCGAGCGCGCCGCCGGCCTCGGCCTGGCGCGCGGCCGCGCGCTCCGCCGCGGCGGCGGGGATCGCGCCCTCCTCGACCAAGAGCTGCGCCAGGTCCCTCCGCACGGGACGGTTCTAGGGGGTTCGCGGTGTGGGGGTCAAGGCGCCTCGACCACCCAGGTGCCCGCCGCGAGGTCGTGCAGCGACCGTCCGCTGCGCGTGAACAGCGCCGCGAGCAGCCCCAGCCCGAGCAGCAGCACCGACGCGGCGGACAGCGCCGCCCGCGCCGCGCTCCGCGCCAGCGTCGGGCGCCGCCCGTCCGGGCCGACCACCCGCAGCCCGAGCGCGAGCTTGCCCAGGGTGGCGCCCGCGAGCGCGTGGCCCAGCGTCTGGTACACGAGGCCCAGGATGACCGCGCCCGCCGCGAGCGGAAGCGCGATGGCGCCGCCGTCGCGGAGCGCCAGGTCGAGCGCGTGCGCCGGGCCGCCCGGCTCGCCGGGCGCGAGCGGCACCGCGCCGGCGATGGCCTGCAGCGCCCAGATCGCGAGCGCCGCGAACGGCAGGACGTCGATCGCCCACGAGGCGGCGCGCCGCCAGGTGGCCGGGCGCCGCAGGTGGACCTCGACCGCGTCCACGTCGACGTCGATCGCCTCGTCGGGCGCGGCCTCGAGCGCCGGCACCGCCGCGGGCGCGGCGGGCGCGCCCAGGACCTCGCGATCGACCTCGAGCGCCCTCGCGAACGCGGCCGCCGGCGGGGGCAGCGCGCGGGCCGGCTCCGCCCGCAGGTCGGGGAGCGGGCCGAACTCGAAGTCGTCGTCCGAAGTGTCCGCGGCGGACACGGCCGCCTGCGGGGGCGGTGCGTCCGGCTGTCGCACGCCGAGCGGGGGCCCCAGATCCCAGCCGGAGCGATCGACCTCGCGCGCCCGGCCCGTGCGCGCCGGCGCCGTGGGCACCGGCGCCGCGGGCGGCATCGCGGGCAGGCCGAACACGAACGTGTCGGCGGCCGAGGCGGGCGGCGGCGGCGCGCCGCGGAGCGGCGGCGGCGTGCCGGGCGGTCTCGCGTCGCCGCGGCGGTCGATGCTGAGCGAGGCGTCGAGCGCCCGCGGCGGCGGCTCGGGCGCGAGCGCGAGCGGCGCGCCGCAGCCGGCACAGAACACCATCCCCTGGCCGGCCTCGCCGTGGCACCTCGGGCATCGCACGGCCCGAGGCTACGGTCGGCGCCGGTGGGGGTCAAGGAATGGGCGGGATGCCCGCGACCTCAACGGAGGTCGCCGAAGCGCGCCTGCAGCAGCGCGACCGCGACGATGGCGGCGGTCTCGGCGCGGAGCACGCGCGGCCCGAGCGAGGTGTCCCGGGCGCCGGCGCGCGCGCAGGCCTCGCGCTCGGCGTCGGTGAGCCCGCCCTCGGGGCCGACCACCGCGGCGTAGCCGCCCGCCGGCGAGGGCGCGGCCTCGGACAGCGCCGCGCCGCCGGGGTGGAACACGAACGCGCCGAAGCCGGCCGGCACCTCGGCGAGCGCCGCGCCGAGCGGCGCCGGCGCCCGCACCTCCGGCACGTCGGCGCGCCCGCACTGGCGGGCCGCCTCCTCCGCGATCCGCCGCCAGCGCGCCGCGCGCGCCTCGCCCTTCTCCGGCTCGAGCCGCACCACCGAGCGCTCCGCCGCGAACGGCGCGATCCGCGCCGCGCCCAGCTCGGTCGCCTTCTGCACCACGAGGTCGATCTTCTCGCCCTTGGCGAGCGCCACGAGCAGCCACACCGGCGCGCCGCCCCCCGGCGCCGCGCGGCGGGCGCCGAGCGCGAGCGCCTCGAAGCCGTCGAGGACGGTGGCCTCCCAGGCGCCGCCCCGGCCATCGAACAGCTCCACCGCCGCGCCCGGCGCGAGCCGGAGCACGTCGCGCAGGTAGTGGCGCGCCTCGTCGGTGAGCCCGGCGCGGCCCTCGCCGATCCGCTCCGGCGGGAGGTGGACCCGGCGCAGGCTCACGCGCGCGGCTTCTCCAGCGCGAGCAGGCTCCACTCGCCCTCGCGCCGGTCGCCGCCCGCGAGCGGGCGGAGCCCCAGCGCCAGGTAGGCCGCGCGCACCTCGTCCTCCTGCGGCCCCAGGATCCCGGAGAGCAGCACCGCGCCGCCCGGCGCGAGCCGCGCCGCGATCTCCGGCGCCAGCTCGACCAGCGTGTTCGCGAGGATGTTCGCGACCACCACGTCGAAGGCGCCGCCGATCGCCGGGAGCGCGTCCTCGGTGAGCGCGACCTCCGGGACGCCGTTCCGCGCCGCGTTCTCGCGCGCCACCGCGACCGCCACCGGGTCGTTGTCGTTGCCGGTGACCCGGCCCGCGCCGAGCTTCCTCGCCGCGATGGCGAGCAGCCCGGAGCCGGTGCCCACGTCGAGCACCGACGCGCCCGGGCGCGCCGCGAGCAGCTCCGAGAGGCCCGCCAGGCACAGCGAGGTGGTCGGGTGCGTGCCGGTCCCGAACGCCATCCCCGGATCCAGCACCACCTCGGCGAGGCCCGGCGGCACCGGCGCGTCCACCCAGGACGGGCGCACGAACGCGCGGCCGATCACCATCGGCCCGAGGCCCTTCTTCCAGGTCTCGCCCCAGTCCTCGTCCGGCACCTCCGCCACCTCGCCGCCACCCGCGGACGCCGCGGCGGCCTCGGCCGAGGCGCGGTCCGCGAACCAGGCCACGAGCAGCGCGCGGCCCGGCGCCGGCTGCGGCAGGCCGGGCATGGGCGTCCCCTCGCCGTCGCGCACCTCCACGCCGGAGGCGCCCAGCTCCCAGAGCTCGGCGGAGAGGTCCTCGGCGCGCGCGCGCGGGACGTCGAGGGTGAGCGAGTGCGTGGACAAGGGCGGCCTCCGTTGCGCCGATTCCTACCCTTCCGCCGCGCGGCGCGCCAGCGCCAGCCGCCGCCGCGGACGCGGGTGCGGCCCCGCCGCGGGCCGGCGTCCGGCCGCCGCCGCGGCCGGCGCCGCGCGGCGCCGGAACCCCTCGCTCCGCGCACATCCGCCCCTGCTCCGCGCGGGCGATATCGAGGCGGGTGGGCATTTCTCACGCTCCGCGGATCGGCGGTAGCATGCGGCAGCCATGGCCCTGAACGTCCTGCTGGTCGAGCCGGATCCCGGCCTCGCCGAAGAGATCCGTCGCGCGCTCGGGCCGGCTGGCTTCTCGGTGAGCGCCGTGGCGAGCGGCGAGCCGGCGCTGGCGCGCTGCCGCGAGCTCGCGCCCGACCTCATCCTGCTCGCGGCCGAGCTGCCCGACATGAGCGGCTTCTCGGTGTGCAACCGGCTGAAGCGCGCCGCCGCCTCGGTGCCGCTGCTGCTCTACACCGGCGAGGCCACCGACGCCGCCATCGCCGCGCACCGGGCCACCCGCACCCGCGCCGACGACTACCTCAAGAAGCCGTTCGAGCTGGCCGAGCTGCTCGGCCGCGCCGCCGCGCTGCTCCACGGCGACGCGCCCGCCCCGCCGCCGCCGCCCGCGCCGCCGCCCGCCGCCACCCCGGCTGCGCGCGCCCCGCGGGCCGGCGAGGGCGACCCGCCGCCCGTGCTGAAGCGGGTGGAGTCCGGCGTGGTCGCGGCGCGCGGGCTCGCCGGCGCGCTCGCCGCCGCCACCCCGGCGCCCGTGGCGGGCGCCCGCCCCGGCCCCGTCGCCGCGCCCCGCCCGCCTCCCCCGCCCCCGCCGCCGCGCGGCGCCCCGCTCGGCAAGGTGAAGGTGGCCGGCGCCACCCCGCGCCCCGACCCCGCCGACGTGCTCGCGGAGTGGCCGCGCGACCCCGCGCCGCCGAAGGGCACGCCCGAGGAGAAGCTGGAGTACTTCCGCGACCGGCTCCGCGCGCGCGACGCGTTCCTGGCCCGCGTGCGCGACGCCATCGCCGCGATGAAGGCGGAGGTGGCCGAGCTGGCCGGCGAGCGCGACCTGCTCGCGCGCGATCTCGCCGGCGAGCGCGACCGCGCCGCCGGGCTGGAGGCACGGCTGGCCGAGGGCGCCCAGGACGCCGCCGCCCAGGCCGCGCGCGTCGAGGACCTCCGGCGCCAGCTCGAGGAGAGCGAGTCCACCCGCCGCTCGCTCTCGGAGGTGCTGAACGAGACGATGCAGCAGCAGGAGTCCGCCGAGCAGGAGGCCTCCGCCCGGATCGCCGGCGCCGAGGAAGCGCGCGCGCGGCTCGAGGCCGAGCTCGCCGAGGCGGTGGAGGCGCACGCCCGGGCCATGGCCGCCGTGGAGGCCGACCGGGCCGACGAGCGCGCCGCGCTCGAGGCCGCGCGCGCCCAGGCCGAGGCCGACGCCGCGCGCGGGCTGGAGCAGGTCGAGGCGGAGCGCGTCCGGGAGCGCGACGAGGCCGCCGAGCGGCTCGGCATGGCCGAGGCGCGCGCCACCGCCGCCGCCGCCGAGCGCGACGCGCTGGAGGCCGAGCTGGCCGCGCTGCGCGGCGAGCTGGGCGAGCGCGACCGGGCGCTCGCCGAGGGCGAGGCGCGCGCCGGCGAGGCGCGCCGCGCGGCCGAGGCGGAGGCCCAGGCGCTCCGCGCCGCCGCGGACGAGGCGGAGGGGCGCGCCCAGGCCGCCGCCGGCGAGCACGCCGAGGCGCGCGAGCGGATCGCCGCCCTCGAGGCCGAGCTGGCCGAGGCCGCCGGGACGCGCGAGGCGCTGGAGGAGGCGCTCCGGCAGGCGCAGGCCGAGGCCCGCGCGTACGACCAGAAGGCCGTCGCCGCCGAGCACGCGTTCCAGGCCAAGGCCGCCGAGCTGGCCGCGGCCGCGCAGCGCATCGCCGACCTCGGCGCCGCGCTGGACGAGGGGCGCGCCTCGGTGGAGGGCACGCGCGGCGAGCTGGCGCGGGTCGAGGCCGGGCGGGCCGAGGCCGAGCGGAAGGGCGCGCAGGCCGCCGCCGAGCGCGACCAGCTCGCGCGCGAGGTCGAGGCCGCGCGCCGGGAGGGCGAGGCCGAGCGCGAGCGCGCGCGGCGGCTCGACGCCGAGGTGAAGCGGCTCGCGCAGCTCGAGCCCGTGGCCGAGGAGGCCGCGCGGCTGCGCAAGGAGGTCGGCTCGCTGCGCGAGATGGTGCAGCAGCGCACGCAGGCCGCCGAGGCCGCCTCGCGGTCCGCTCAGGCCGCCGCCGCCGAGCGCGCCCGCGCCGAGGAGCGGGCCGCCGTGGAGGCCGGCAAGCTGCAGGGATCCGCCGCGCGGCTCGAGTCGGAGCTCGGCGCCGTGCGCCGGAAGCTCGCCGAGCTGGACGCCGAGCGGGGCGCGCGCGCCGCCGAGCTGGAGAAGGTGCGGGCCGAGCTGCAGACCGCCCAGGCCGAGGCCGATCGACGCCGCCAGGGGGCGGCCGCGGAGGCCGGCGAGGCCGAGCGCCGCCACGCCTCCGAGGCCGCGCGCCTGAAGGCGGCCATGGTGGAGCTGGAGAAGCACCTCGAGGCGCGCGCCCGCGCCGAGCTCGTCATGAAGAAGCGGATCCAGGAGCTGGAGAAGGCCGCCGCCGCCCCGCGCCCGCCGCCCGTGCCGGCCGCCGATCCGGCCGAGGTCGCGAAGCTGAAGGCCGCCGTGGCGCGGCTCGACGAGGAGCTCGGCGACCTGCGCGGCGAGAACGACTTCCTGAACGGCGAGGTCGCCCGCTACCAGCAGAAGAACCGCGACCTGCAGGCCCAGCTCGACTCGCTGCGCGAGGTGTGAGGCCCGGCGCGCCGCTCAGGGTTCGACGGGGCTCACCCTGAGCGGATGGGCGGGCGCGAGCGCCGCGGCCACTTCAGCAGCCACCCCGCCACGACGTCCCGCGACCCACCCCGCCGCATCCACCCCAGCAGCCACTCCGCCGCATCCACTCGACCGCGGTCACTCCAGTAGGCCACCCCGCCACATCCACCCCGCCACGACAACCCACCCGTCCCGGGGCACGGGCCCGGGGGGTCGCGGCGCGGCGGAGCGGAGCGCGCCCTGTGCACCGCCACCCCAGCGGCCCGCACTGCAATCGACGTGACGGCCGCGCGGCCTCATCGCGCGGCCGGCGCGTCCGGGATTGCAGGCGGCCCCCGAGCGCGCGCAGACGCCGCCCCGACCGCCACGCCCCGGGCCGCGCGGAGCGCAGCCGCGCCGCCGATCCCCCCGGGACCGGCCCCCGCGGCCACGCCACCCCATCAGCCCGAACGCAAGTCCCGGCGAGCCCCGCCGGACCGCCGCGGCCCCCGCGGCGGAGGACTAGGCCTCCAGCCCCGGTTGCGGCTTCCGCGCCGCGCGGTAGAGCACCGCGGCCAGCGCCGCGAAGAAGACGACGCCCAGCACCGCGTACCCCGTGGACCCGATCGCGTGGACGATCGACTCCTGCAGGTCGAGCGTCTTCATGGTGCCCTCCGCGAACACCTGCAGGAAGGCGACGATGACGCCGAACAGCGCGCCGCCCGCCACCAGGCCCGTCGCGAACAGGCTGCCGCTGCCCAGCTCGCCCTCCTCGCCCGCGCCGCCCTTGCGGCGGGACACGAAGTCCGCCACGCCCTTCAGCGCGCCGCCCACGAAGATGGGGAGCGTGGTGGAGAGCGGGAGGTACAGGCCCACCGCGAAGGAGAGCGACTTCACGCCGCACAGCTCCATGGTGATGGCGATGAACGCGCCCACCAGCACGAAGTGCCAGTCGAGGTTGAGCGAGAGCAGGCCCTTGATGAGCGTCGCCATGAGCGTCGCCTGCGGGGCCGGGAAGTAGGAGGAGCCGATGGCGTGCTCGGTGATGCCCTCGGAGATCATGCGCGCCGTCGGGGTGTCGAGCACCTTCACCGTCACGCCGATGACCGTCGCCGAGGCGATCGCGCCCACGAACAGCGCCAGCTGCTGCGCGCGCGGCGTCGCGCCCACCAGGTAGCCCGTCTTCAGGTCCTGCGAGGTCGCGCCGCCGTTCGCGGCCGCGATGCAGACCATGCCGCCCACCACCAGCGCCATCGGCTCGTAGGCCGCGCCCGTCCAGCCCACCGAGACGAACACCATGGCCGTCGCCATGAGCGTCGCGATGGTCATGCCCGAGATCGGGTTGGAGGAGGAGCCGATGATGCCCACGATGCGCGAGGACACCGTCACGAAGATGAAGCCGAAGGCGATGATGAGCACCGCCGTGAGCAGCTTGTTGAGGACCGTGTCGCCCGGCACCTGCGGCAGCGCCACCAGCAGCACCACCAGCGCGATCGAGCCGACGATCACCGTCACGAACGAGAGGTCGCGCTCGGTGCGCGACACCGACGCCGCCCCCGCCTTGTCGCCCAGCGAGCGGATCGAGTCCCGCAGCGAGCTGACGATGGTCGGGAACGTCTTGAGCAGCGTGATGAAGCCCGCCGCCGCCACCGCGCCCGCGCCGATCTGGCGGATGTAGGCGAGGTACACCGCGCGCGGTAGGTTCGCGAACGTACCCGCCGCCGCGTCGAACCCGAAGCCCTCCGGGCTCGCGCCCACCTTGACGAGCTGCCGCGCGATGACCTCGCCCGGCACCAGCACCGACAGCAGCGGGATGAGCCCCAGCCACGCCAGCACGCCGCCCGCCACCAGCACGCCCGCGATGCGCGGCCCGATGATGTAGCCGACGCCCAGGTACTCCGGCGTGATCTCGCCGTTCACGGTGGCGTTCGGCAGCCACTTGTTCGTCTGCTTCGTCACCCAGGCCGGCGTCTCGGCGATGACGTGGAAGACCTTCTGCAGGAGCGCGTACCCGAGCGCGAACCCCACGCCCTGGAACGCCGTCTTCGCGAAGTCGCCGCCCTTGTCGCCCGCGATGAGCACCGAGGCGCAGGCCGTGCCCTCCGGGTAGACCAGCTGCCCGTGCTCCTTCACGATGAGCGACCGCCGCAGCGGGATCATCATGAGGACGCCCAGGATGCCGCCCACCAGCGAGAGCGTGAACAGCGTGACGTAGCTGAAGTAGCCCGCGCCCACCGACGAGCCGCCGGGGCCCGCCGAGAGGAACAGGAAGCCCGGGAGCGTGAACACCACGCCCGCCGCGATCGACTCGCCCGCCGACCCGGTGGTCTGGATGATGTTGTTCTCGAGGATGGAGGTCTTGAAGACCTTCCGGCCCAGCGAGATGGCGATGACCGCGACCGGGATGGAGGCGGAGACGGTGAGGCCCGCCTTGAGCGCCAGGTAGACCGTGGCGGCGCCGAACAGGATCCCGAACAGCGCGCCCAGCAGCACCGCCTTCGGGGTGAACTCGGGGAGCGTTCGATCCGCGCCGATGTACGGCCTGAACTCCTTCTGCTCCACCTCGGGCTTCACCACCGTGCTCGGCTCTGCCATGCGTCTCCTCGGTGCTGGGGTTCCGCGTTGCGGCGGGAGAAAACCACGTCCGCCCGCCGATGTCGACAACCGGGAACCCCCCGCGCGGGCCTTTCGCCGCCCGCCGCGGGCAGACGGAAAGTGCAGCGCCGCAGCGGTTTCGCGCGCCGCGCACCCGCGGCTGCGTCGCGCGCCCCTGGGACGCGTGCTAGAGGAGGTCCATGCCCGCCTCCTCGCGCTCGTCCCTCGCCTGCGCGGCCGCCCTGGCCACCGTCCTCGCGGCCGCCCGCCCCGCCGCGGCGCAGCACGCCCCGCCGCCCGCCGGCGCGCCCGGCGAGCCGCCCTGCGTCCCGGTGAAGCCGTGCGAGATCCCCGACGAGCCCGCGCCCGCCGCCGAGCCGCCCGCCGAGCTCGGCGCCGAGGTCCGCCGGCTGTTCGACCTCGTGGCTTGCCGGGGCCCGGCGCCCGCCGGCCTCGACGCGCAGGTCGTGGGCGCGTTCTGCGCCGAGCAGCGGAGGGCGCTCGAGGCGTTCCGGACCGGCCCGCGCGCGAAGGCGCTCGAGGCGCTCGCGCCGCTCCGCCCCGCCGGCCTGCCCAGCACCGCCGTGGTGCCCGGCGGCGCCGACCTCCTCACCGCGCTCGGCGCGTTCCCCGATCTGAAGAACGTCACCACGTTCTCGGCCGCGCCCGCCGGCGACCCGCGCGTCCTCGCCGGCCTCGCGCCCGAGCGGCTGCGGCAGGGGCTCGCCGCGGTGCGCGCCGGCGCGCAGGCGCTGCTGCGCGGCGAGGGCGCGACGGCCCGCGGCGCCTCGCGGCCCGGCGAGTTCCCCGTGCAGCTCGCGCTGTTCCTGACCGCGCTCGCGGCCGAAGGGTACGAGCCCACCGGCCTGCGCTACTTCACCGTCCAGCCCGACGGGACGCTCCGCCACCTCGGCCGCGCCGACCTCGGCGCCGGGCGCGCGCCGCTCGCCAGCTCCGAGCTCACCTTCGTGCGCCGGGGGGACGATCCCCGCACCCGGACCCGCACCCACCGGCACGTGGCCGCCGACCTCTCCGACGCCGCCCTCGCGCGCAGCCCCGGCGTCCTCGCCCACCTCGCCGGCAAGGGCGAGCTCTCGGTCGCGCTCGGCGCGGCGGGCGCGTCGCCCTGGCGCGACGACCACGCACGCGTCCGGAAGCTGCTCCTCGAGCGCGCCGCCATGATCGTGTCGGCCGGGCCGCGCCTGCCCGCCGCGCTCGCCCGCCAGGCCGGCCTCTCCGCGGAGGAGCGCGGGCCGTTCCAGGTGGCCCGGCGCGACCGGCGCTGACCGGCGGCGCGGCGCCGCCCGCGCGGCCGCGCTATCCTCCCCGGGATGGCGCGCCCGTTCGGCGTGTACGTGCACTATCCGTACTGCACGCACCGCTGCCCCTACTGCGACTTCGCGGTCACCACCGAGCGCCCGCCCGGCGCCGGCCGGTACGCGCGCGCGGTGCGGGCCGAGCTCGGGCTGCGCGCGCCCGCGTTCGAGGGCCTCTCGCTCCGGAGCGTCTACCTGGGCGGCGGCACGCCCTCGCTCTGGGACGCCGACGAGCTCCGCGACGTCCTCGCCGCCGTCCGCGACCGGTTCGGCCTCCCCGGCGGCGCCGAGGTCACGCTGGAGGTGAACCCCGAGTCCAGCGACCCGGCGCGGCTCGAGGCCTGGCGGGCCGCCGGGGTGAACCGGATCTCGGTCGGCGCGCAGTCGTTCGACCCGGGCGTGCTCGCGAAGCTCGGCCGCCGCCACGGGCCGGAGCGCGCCGAGCAGGCCATCCGCGAGGCCGCCGCCGCCATCGGCAACGTGAGCGTGGACCTCATCTACGGCGCGCGCCGGTCGAGCGTGGAGACCGCGCGGCGCGACGCCGAGCGGGCGGTGGAGGCCGGCGCGGTGCACGTGTCCGCCTACGCGCTCACGCTCGATCCCGACGTGATGGCCGAGGAGGTGCCGCTCGCGCGCATGCGGCGCGAGGGCCGGCTGCCGCTCCCCTCCGACGAGGACGCGCTGGCGCAGGCGGCGGCGCTGCGCGCGGCGCTCCGGCGCCTCGGGCTCCGCCGCTACGAGATCTCCAACTTCGCCCGGCCCGGCCGCGAGTCGGTCCACAACGGCCTCTACTGGCGGCACGAGAGCTACCTCGGCCTCGGCGCCGGCGCGTACGGCTGCCGGCGCGGGGACGCGGGCTCGGTGCGCTACGGCAACCTGCGCGACGCCGGCGCCTGGCTGGCGACGGTGGAGGCGGGACGGCTGCCCACCGCCGAGGAGGACCGGATCGACGCGCGCGCCGACCGGAACGAGCGGCTCATGCTGGCGCTGCGGACCCGCGACGGCGCGCCGCTCGCCGCGCTCGGCCCGGCGCAGACGCGCGAGGCCGCCGACCTGGTGCGGCACCGGCTGGCGGTGCGGCGGGATGGCGCGCTGGTCCTCACCAGCCGGGGCCTCGACCTGCACAGCGCGATCTCGGAGCGGCTGTTCGAGTGAGGTACGCTCGGCGGCACCGGGAGGCGCGCCGACATGCCCATCTCACCTTCGTTCGTGGACCACGCCGTCGACCTCGTCTCCGCGCTCGGTCCCGTCCAGGCCCGCCGGATGTTCGGCGGCGTCGGCCTGTACTGCGACGGCCTGATGTTCGGCCTGCTCGACGGGGACGAGCTGTTCCTCAAGACGGACGGCGAGACGCGCCCGTGGTTCCTCGAGGCGGGCTGCCGGATGTGGATCTACCCCGGCATGTACGAGACGAGCTACTACCGGCCGCCCGACGAGGCGCACGAGGACGCCGAGGCGATGCTCCCGTGGGCGCGGCTCGCGCTCGACGCGGCGGTCCGTGCGCAGGCCGCACGCGCGGCGAAGGCGCGCGCGCCGCGCCGGGCGGGCGCGAAGGCCCGGGGAACCCGCGGCGCCGCCGCGAAGGCCGCGAAGGCCGCGAAGGCGAAGGCGAGGGCCGGGACGGGTGCGCGCCCGGGCAGGAAGGGCGCGCGGCCGTCGAAGCCGCGGCCGGCGCGGAAGGCGGCGCCGTCCGCGGCGGGGCGGAAGTCGACGGCGCCGTCCCCGAAGACGCGGCGCGCCGGTGTGCGCGCCGGTGGGCGCGGCAGCGCGCGGCGGCGCGGCGCACCGTCGGCGCGGCGGCCGCGGTAGCATCGGCGGATGCGCCGGCTCCTCGCACTCCTCGTCCTGGGCCTCGCGGCGGGCGCCGGGCTCGGCCTGGCGCTGCGGCTCGGACGCGCCCCCGCCCTGCCCGATCCGCCCGCCGTGGCCACCCGGATCCGCGAGGTGGCGCGGCTCGAGGCGCTCGACGTCACGCTCTACAAGAAGGTCGCGTTCTCGCCCGAGCCGGCCGAGGCGGGGTCGCTGTGGGGCGACGTGGCCGGCTGGCTGCGCCACGTGTTCCGCACGCCGCACGGCAAGGCGATCGTGTTCGCCGACGCGCACCTCGGGCTCGACCTGGCCCGGCTCGACGCCTCGCGCGTGCGGGTGACCGGGCGCACCGCGGAGATCGCGCTGCCGCCCGTCGAGGTCCGCATCGCGCTGCGGCCGGGCGAGACGGAGGTGATCGGCTCGAACCTCGACTCCGCCGAGACCGCGCGCCTGCTGGAGCTGGCCCGCGCCGCGTTCGAGCGCGAGGTGCAGGCGGACGCGGCGCTCCGCGCCCGCGCGCGGGCGTCGGCGGAGCGGGCCATCCGCGGGCTGCTGCTCGGCCTCGGGTTCGCCGAGGTCCGCTTCGTGGACGCGCTGCCCGCGGCGGCGCCCTCCAGCTGAGCACGCGCACCGGGCCGATCGGGAGAGAGGCCCGGAGGGCGCCCGCCCGGGGAAAGCGGGCGCCCTCCGGTGTGCTCCGGTCCGGGTCGCGATCCGCGCCGCGGTTCGCTGCACGTCGGGGGGGCGACGGCGCGTGGGCGGGCGCGGATCGCGGGCTCACGAGGTGACGGCGCGGCGGCGAGCGGGGGGAGCTGCCGCCGGGCGTTCCTCGGGAGGACGGACCCGATGAAGCACGCCCGCCGGAAATGCAGCGCGCGTGCCGCACGCGCCGCGCGGCCACGCCGCGGATCTGCGCGAGATCACGCGACTCGTGGCGCTGCTGCCCCAGGGTGGACCCCGACCCCGGGTATGCACCGGCGTGGGTCAGCGTGCGAGGAGCAGCGGCCGCTCCTGCGCCTGGTCCACCGCGGCCGCGAACGCGGCCAGCTCGGCGTAGTGCTCCGGCGCGATGCGCCCGCGGCGCAGGTCGAGGCGCTCCTCGCGGACCAGCGCGCCGCCGTCCAGCCGCTCCGTCTGCGTGAACCTGCCCGAGGGCGACGACGCGGTGCGCGGCGCGTCGGCGACGACCGCCAGGCCGCGCGGCGGCACCACCTCGACCCGCTGCACCTGCCGCTCGGGCGTGGGCAGGAGGAGCGGCGTCCGGCGGGCCGCGACGCCCACCAGCCGCGCGCCGAGGCGCGCCGGGAAGAGCGGCTGGTCCAGCACCAGCCCGCCCTCCACCGCCCGCGCCAGCTCCGGCACGCGTGCCTTCCAGCGGATCTCGAGCGGCGCCGCGGGATCGTCCTCGCCCGCGAACGCGACCTCGGTGACGGTCACGCCGCGCAGCACCCGCCCCAGCATCCCCTCCACCGCCTGGCGCCGCTGCGCGGCGTCGAGGCGCTCGAGCGCGGCCTTCAGCTCCGCGCCGCCGTAGCCGAGGTAGCGATCGGTGCCGCTCGCCTCGGCGGACCCGTCCGCGGCGAGCACCAGCCGGGCCGTGGTCTCCCGGCCCTCCTCCACCAGCGGGCTCTCCGGCGTCCGGTCCACCTCCGGCGCCTCGCCCGGCTCCGGCAGCACGAGCGCCTCGCACCCCGCCAGCACCGCCGGGAACGCGCCGAACGGCGCGTGCCGGGCGGTCGGGTCGAGCCAGAAGGTCGCGCCCCCGGCGCGCACCCGCAGCAGGGGCGCGGCGTAGAGGCCGAGCGCCGGGAAGCGGTAGGGCGCCGGATCGGCGCTGTACGGCCGCACCAGCGCCACGCGCGACTCGATGCCGAGCTCGGCGAGCACCGCCTTCAGCACCGCCAGCCGGCTGCCGCGCCCGCGCGAGAGCGCCACGCTCGCGTCCTCGCCCATCCCGCCGCCCGACCCGAGCACCGCCTGCGCCACCCGGGCGTAGGCGGCGCGCGCGAGCTGGGCCGGCCCGCCGCCGCCCGCCGCGATCTCGCGCGCGAACGCGCGGAGCTCGGCGGTGGCGCGGGTGCGCTCCGGCAGCGCGTCGGCGATCGCGCGCTGCAGCGCCGCGCGCCCGCCGCCGGTCCCGACCGCGAGGAACGGCAGGTACTCGGCGCCGCCCGGCGCGTCCGGCTCCGGGACGATCGCCGGCACGTCGTGCCGCTCGGCCCGGAGCACCTCTCGCCCGCCGTCCCGCACCGGCACGGGCGCCGGCATGCCGTGCGCATCGGCCTCGAGCCCGAGGCCCGCCGGCGCGCGCACCACGTACAGCGACCGGAACAGCCGGCTCCCGGGCACCTGGAAGTAGAAGGGATCGGCGACGTAGCCCTCCAGGCCGGGCGGCGACTGCGCCGCGCGGACGTAGTCGAGCTCCACGTAGTCCCCCGGCGCGAGCCCGGCCAGCGAGATCGATCCCTTGGCGCTCCCGGCCCGCTCCGGCTCCAGCGTGGTGCCGTCGGGCTTGATGGTGCGGAGCGCGAGCACGTCCGCGCCGGCCGGCACGGTCACCTCGCCGAACTGCTCCACGCCCTGCTGGTCGAGCACGTGCACGAGCTGCTGCGTGCGCTCGGTGGCGGCGCCGCCCGGGTGGACGTCGACGTAGGCGGCGTCGAGCACCATCACGGTGGACGCGCCGTTGCGCCGGCCGGCGGCCTCGTACGCGCGGATGGCCGCGCGCGGGTCCGCCGCCACGTCGGCGAGCACCTCGGTCCCGTCCTCCAGCGCGAGCGCCCGCCGGAGCTGCAGGTCGCCCGGTTCGAGCGCCAGCGCCCGCTCGCGCGCGGCGCGGGCGCCGGGCGCGTCCCCGGACAGCTCGCGCGCGTCGGCGAGCCGCCGCTGTACGCGGGCGTCTCGCGGCCAGATCCCCGCGATGGCCTCCAGCGCCGCGACGGCGCGGCGCGTCTCCCCCGAGGCGACGAGCGCGTCGGCGCGGGTCAGCCCCGGCTCGACCGCCCAGGGCCGGGCGCGCACCACCGGGTCGAGCGCGGCCCGCTCCGCCACCGGATCGCCGCGCCGCCTGAGGTGGCCCGCCAGGCGCTCGCGACCGCCCCGGCAGCGCGAGAGCACCGCCATGGCCTCGTCCTCGCGGGCGGCGGCGCCGCGCCGGACCGCCAGCTCGTAGGCGAGGTCGGCCGCGTCGCAGCTCCCCGCCGAGCGGAGCGCCTCGGCGGCGAGCCCCTCGGCGCGCTCCAGCAAGCCGCGGGCCTGGGCCGCGCGCGCCCGGGCGGCGATCCCGGCGGGCCGGGCGGCCGCCTCGGGGGCCAGGCCGGCCAGCACCGCCTCGGCGTCGTCGTGGCGCTCGGCGCCGCGCAGCAGGGCCGCGAGCTCCACGCGCGCCTCGGCGTCGCCCGGGTCGAGCCGCAGCGCCTCGCGCAGGTCGGCCTCGGCGCGCGCCCGCGCCACCTGCTCGTCGAGGCTCGGGTCGTCGACCGCGGCGTCCGCCCGCGCCGCGCGGAGCGCCGCCGCCTCCGGGCGCAGGGCCAGCGCCTCGGCGAGCAGCACCTTGGCCGCCTCGCGGTCGTTCACCATCGCGTCCCGGGCCGCCAGCAGGCGCGCGGTGGCCGCCCCGACGTCCGGCTCGAGCGCGAGCGCCAGCGCCCGCGGGGTCAGCGCCGGCTCGGCGCGGGACCGCGCGGCGGCCGGCGCGGGCGGCGCGCCCGGAGCCGGCGCGGCGAAGCGGGCGTCGGAGGCGGCGCCGTCGGCGCGCGCGAAGGCCAGGTGGATCCCCGTGCTCGGCCCGCCGCGGGTCACCTCCAGCACCACGCGGTGCCGGCCGCGCGCGAGCTCCACCGGCAGGTGCACGAGCCCCGGGAGCCAGGCCCCGAACGCGCGCCGCTCGTGCACCAGCGCGCCGTCCACGACGAGGCGGGCCGAGAGCTGCGTCCCGAGCGTCACGAGGTAGCGGCCGCCGCGGGCCAGGTCCACGTCGGTGGCGAGCGCGAACAGGTCCCCGCCCGCCGGCTCGCCGTCGAGCGCGACGGTGCCGTCGGGCGCGGGGAGCGCGCGGGTCGGCACCGCGGGCCCGCCGGCACGACCGGGCACCGAGGCCGGCAGCTCTCCGCGGTCGGGCGGGATGGGCGCGCCGAAGTCGAGCGCGTGGTGGGCCGCGAACGGCCCGGCGATCGACCAGACCGGGACCGCGCCGTTCTCGCGCCGGGCCTGGGCGGCGGCCTCGTGATCCCCGAGCACCTCCGCCGCGGTCACCCGCGCCACCCGTACCCGGTAGGCGGCGAGCCCGCGCAGGCGGCCGCCCGCCCCGAGCCGCAGCACGCCCGCGTCCACCTGCGCCGCCAGCGCCGGGCCGCGCTCGGCCAGCTCAGAGAGCCTGCGCAGGGCCACGAGCGCGATGGGCTCGTCCGGCCCGGCCTCCACGGCCGCGAGCAGCCGCTGCACCTCCGCCTCGCCGTCGAGCGCCCGCCGCGCGAGCAGCGACGCGCCGAACCGCGCCCACGGGTCGCGGACCCGCGAGGCCGGCCCGAGCCGCGCCTCGGCGCGGGCCACGTCGTTCTGCTCCAGCGCTGCCAGACCCTCGCGCGTGGCGCGCCCGGGCTCGGCCTGCTCGGCGCGCGGTCCGGCGCAGGCGAGCGCGAGCGCCGCGAGCGCGGCGACCCCGGTGAACCGCGGCGCGGCCCGGCGCACGGCGCGGCTCATCGCGCCGCCTCCTCGGCCGGGACGATGCGCACCTTGCGCGCGAAGGCCCGGTCGATGCGCGAGGTCAGGTCGCGGAAGGCGGGGTAGTCGCGGGCCGGGATGCGCCCCTTCTCCAGCCGGACGCGCGCCTCCGCCACGAGCGCCGCGCCCTCGCGGCGGTAGCGGACCTCGAAGCTGGCGTAGGGGGTCCTCGCCGCGTCGCCGTCGGGCAGCTCGGCGATCCGCCAGCCGGCGGGCAGCGTGTGACGGTACGTGAACACCGTCTCGGCGGGGCTGCCCAGGTCGAGGTCGTGCCGCCGCGAGGAGAGCGCGGCCCAGCTCTCGCCCCAGCCGCGCGCCGCGCCGAACGGCGAGAAGCGCAGGCCGGCGCCGTCGGGCCGGGCGAAGCGGGGGACCTCCAGCGCGAACTGCATGGTGACGTCGTCCTCCAGGCGGGTGAGGTCGGAGGCGGTCACGGAGGCGACGCGCACGCCGGGGAAGCTGCGGTTGAAGCTCTGCTCGAGCTGGGCGCGCCGCTGCTCCTCCACCAGGTAGGCGCGGCGGTAGGTGGGCGCCTCCGCGCCGGTGACGCGCCAGGCGCCGCGGACCGCGGCGGAGCCGTCGGCGGCGAGGGCCACGTCGAAGCGGGTCTCGCCGCGGTTCTGCTCGGGGAGCGCCTCCGGCACGGTGGCGAAGCGCGGCTTGCCGTCCGGGTTCACCACCAGCACGGTGGCGCCGCGGTCCTCGCCGGGCAGGTCTCCGGAGCCGGAGTAGGCGGCGGTGCCGTCCAGCCACAGATCGAGCGCCGGCACGTACACGATGGCGTGGTTGAACACCGCCAGCGACGCGGGCGCCTCGGGGAGGCGGCCGAGCCGGCGCATGCGCAGCAGCACCAGTCGCG
Source organism: Anaeromyxobacter dehalogenans 2CP-1 (assembly GCF_000022145.1). Classification (NCBI taxonomy): domain Bacteria; kingdom Pseudomonadati; phylum Myxococcota; class Myxococcia; order Myxococcales; family Anaeromyxobacteraceae; genus Anaeromyxobacter; species Anaeromyxobacter dehalogenans. Next base: position 284,699 of record NC_011891.1, on the reverse strand, counting down.
CGTCGATCCCGATCGACTCCAGCATGGCGCGCAGCAGGCTCGCCTTGTCCTTGCAGTCGCCGAAGCGGCGCTGCAGCACCTGGTCCACCCGGTACGGCTTGTAGCCGTGGATGCCGAACTCCAGCCCCACGTAACGGGTCTGCGAGACCACGAAGTCGTAGACGGCGCGGGTGAGCGCGCGCTGCGTCTCGAGGTCCCAGCCGCCGGGCGGCGGCAGCGCGCTCGCAGCGGCCTGCGCGCGCGCCACGCGCGTGCCCTCGCCGCGCCGAGCCCGCAGCACCTCGGCCGCGATCCGCTCGGCCTCGGCCCGCACCTCCGGGGTGGGGCGCACCGCGTCCTTCACCAGCCCCCAGTAGAAGCGGGCCACCTGGTCCCAGCTCGCGTACGTGGAGACGTGGACGTGGCGCGACACCTCGCTCCAGCCCGGCATGCCCGGCTCGGGCACGACGCGGGGCAGGTCGCGGGCGGACCAGCGGTGCTCGACCACCTCGCCGGGCAGCGTGCGCTGCGCGTGCGCGATCCCGGCGGGCGCGTTCGCGTGGATGGCGCGCGCGGCCGGCACGAGCAGCACGTACTCGAAGCGCGCCTTGCGGGTGGTGTCGTCCACGAAGGTGAGGTCGCCGAAGTAGTCGGAGAGCAGGTTCTCCCCGGCCACGTCCTCGAGCCGCCAGGCCACCTCCAGCACGTCGCCGGGCGCGAGCGCCGGGAACGAGAGCGTGCGCGCGGTCAGGTCGTAGTAGAGCCGGTACCAGGGCTCGCTCGCGCTCCGCTCGGACTCGTCGTGCGCCTCGATCACCGTCCCGTCCGGCTTCAGGATGCGCGCGCGCTCCACCCGCACCTCCTGCCGGTCCGGCGACCAGGACACGGTCTGCCGGCGCGCCTGGTCGGCGCCGCGGGGCGTCAGCACCTTCACCACGGTCTGGGTGTACGTGGAGGAGAGGCCCGAGGGCAGCACCCGCGTGACCTTCAGCTCGCCCAGCACCAGCGCGTCCTCGTCCGGCTCGGGCGCCGGGGCGGCCGCGGCCAGCGCGCGCGCGTCGAGCAGGTAGGGGCGCTCGAACGGCTCGCGCGCCGGCTCGAGGCTCCGCACCAGGAGCTTCAGCTCCGGGCTCTGCGGCCGGAGCTCCAGCGCGCGCTGCAGGTCGGCCTGCGCGTCCTTCACCCGGCCCTGCGAGAGCCGCGCGCGGCCGCGCCGCTCCCACGCGTCCGGCTCGTCCGGCGCGAGGGCGAGCGCCGCGGCGTAGGCGCGCTCCGCCTCCTCCCCGCGCCCGCTCGCCGCGAGCAGGTCGCCGAGCCGCAGCCGCTGGTACGCGTCGGAGGGATCGAGGCGCAGCGCCTCCTCGAGCAGCGCCCGCGCGCCGGCCACGTCGCCGCGATCGGCCAGGATCTGCGCCAGCGCGGCGCGCGTCTGCGCGTCGTCGAACCGGAGCGCGACGAGCGTGCGGCTGCGCGCCGACGCCTCCTCGGTGCGGCCCAGGCGCCGCGCCGACCGCGCCGCGGCCCGCACCGCGGAGGGCACCGTGGCGAACGCGGACGCGGTCGCCTCCGCGAGCAGCGCGCCGCGCGCCTCCAGGCCGGCCCGGGAGAGCGCCTCGGCGAGCTCCACGCGCGGCGCCGCCCAGCCAGGCGCGGCCCGCACCGCGCGCTCGAGCAGCCGGGCCGCCGCCTGCGGGCGGCCCTGATCCAGCTCCTCCTGCCCGAGCGCCCGCAGCGCCCGCGAATCCTCCGGCGCCGCCGCGAGCGCCGCCTCGATGCGCTGCCGCCGGCGTCCGTGGTCCTCTTCCAGCGCCGCCGCCTCGAGCTGCGCCTCCACCCAGCCCGGCGCGAGCAGCGCCGCGCGGCGCGCCTCGGCCGCCGCCCGCCGTTCCTGCACGTCCCCGCCCTGCCGCGCCGCCAGCACCCGCGCCAGCTCGAGCCGGGCCTCCGCCTCGGCGCGCGCGCCGCGGGCGGCCTTCGCCCGCTGCTCCAGCGCCGCCACCGCGGGCGGCACCGGCGCGGTCGGCCCGGGGGCGGGGACCTCGTGGAGCGCGGCGCCGCGCGGATCCGCGGCCGCCAGCTCCAGCCCCTCGCCGCGCGCGTCGGCGAGCCGGAGGTAGAAGCCCATGCGGCCGTCCTGGTGGCAGAGCTTCACCAGGATCCGGTTCGCGCCGCGCCGGAGCGTCACCCCCACCGCGCGCTGGTCGAGCCGGGCCGGGTGGTAGTCCGCGTCGGTGAGCACCACCGCGCCGTTCACCCAGACCCGCGCCGCGCCGCTCGCGCCGAGCCAGAGCCGGGCCTCGACCTCGCGCGGCGCCTCGACCTCGGCGAGCGCGTACGCCACCACCTCGCGGGCCGGGCGCAGCGCCGCGCCCAGGTGGACGAACCCGTCCACCACCGCGTCGTCCGGCAGCGCACGCCAGGCCACCTCGCGCACCTTGCCCGGGTACCGGGCGGCGAGGTCCACGGCCTTCTCGGGCGGGAACGCCTCGGCGAGCCCGCGCTTGCCCTCGTCGTCGAACGGCCCGAGCACCCGCCAGCGCGCGACGAAGCCGAGCCGCTGCAGGCTGGCCGCCTCCTTCTGCAGGTTGCCGCGGGCGCGCTCCACCTCGGCGAGCCGGAAGCGCGCCAGCGCGCGGACCTCCGGGTGCGCCTCGCGGTCGTCGGCGGCCCGGGCGTAGGCAGCGGCGAGGTGGGCGAGCTCGGGCAGGTCGTCGGCGAGCGCGTCCAGCTCGGCCAGCGCGGCGAGGCCGCGGGGCCCGCGACGCTCGCGGTCGAGCGCCGCCACCGCCGCGGCGGCGCGCTCCGCCTCGGGGTCGAGGCCCGTGGGCGGCGGGAGCGGCGACAGCGCGCGGACGGACCCCGTCCAGGCGAGGCAGAGCGCGAGCAGGGCGGCGAGGCGTGCGAGCATGCGAGGAGCGAGTGTAACCCCGGTCCCGCCGCCGGTCCGCAGCTTCGGCGTCACTCGGCCCGGGCGAGCGCGACCACCGTGACCGACCGGGCGCCCGCCGCCCGGAGCGCGCGCGCCGCCGCGTCGGCGGTCGCGCCGGTGGTGACGACGTCGTCCACGAGCACCAGGTCGCGGCCGGCCACCGCCGGGCCGGCCAGGAACGCGCCCTCCACGTTGCGGGCGCGCTCGGCGCGGCCCAGGCCCACCTGCGGCGCCGTCTCGCGGGCGCGGCGGAGCACCCCGCGCAGGCGGCGGCCCCGGGCGCCGGCGGCGCGCGCCAGCGCGTCGGCGAGCAGCGCCGCCTGGTCGTAGCCACGCGCGATGCGGCGGGCGCGGCCGAGCGGGACCGACACCACCGCGGCGCCCGGCGGGAGCGGGACGCGCGCCGCGAGCCAGGCGCCCAGCGGCCGCGCGAGGTCCGGCCGGCCGCCGTACTTCAGCGCGTGCACCGCGTCGGCGAGCGGCCCTCCGAACAGCCCGCCTGCCCGGACCACGTCGAACGCGGGCGGGGCGGCCAGGCACGCGCCGCAGGCCGGCCCCGGCCCGGGCGCGCCGCAGCGGTCGCAGCCCGGCGGGACCGGCTCGAGCGCGCCGGCGCACACCTCGCAGAACGGCTCCTCGGCCACCGGCTCGCCGCAGGCGGCGCAGCGGGGCGGGTAGACGAGGTCGAGCAGGGCGCGGACGGCGGCGCGGAGCATCCTGGGTTCTCTCCGGGTGAAGGCATTGGGCGCGCCGCGGCGCCGCCCGGGTCCGCCGGACGGCGCGTGGGCGCTAGCGGATCACGAGGCCGAGGCCCTTCATCTCCTTCGGCTGCGGGAGCCCCATCACCTGCAGCGCGGTGGGGGCCACGTCGGCGAGCACGCCCTTCTCGCGGAGCTTCGCGCCGCGGAGGTCCGGATCGGCGAGGATGAACGGCACCGGGTTGAGCGTGTGCGCGGTGTGCGGCTGGCCGGTCACCGGGTCGGTCATCATCTCGCAGTTGCCGTGGTCGGCGGTGACGAGCATGGCCATGCCCTGCTTGCGGGCCGCCTGCCAGAGCCGGCCCACGCACTCGTCCACCACCCGCACCGCCTTCACCGCCGCGTCGAGCAGGCCGGTGTGGCCGACCATGTCCGGGTTGGCGTAGTTCACCAGCGTGAAGCCGTACTGGCCGGTGCCGAGCGCCTGGACCAGCTTGTCGGTGACCTCGCGCGCGCTCATCTCCGGCTTCTCGTCGTACGTCTTCACGTCGCGGGGGCTCGGCACGAGGATGCGGTCCTCGTTCTGGAAGACGGTCTCGCGCCCGCCGTTGAAGAAGAACGTCACGTGCGCGTACTTCTCGGTCTCGGCGGTGCGGAGCTGCCGCAGCCCGGCGCGCGCCACGATCTCCGGGAAGATCTCGGTGAGGTCCTGGGGGGCGTACGCGACCGGCAGCGTGAACGTCTCGTCGTACTGGGTCATGCACACGTACGCCGAGAGCCGGGGCACGGCCTTGCGCTCGAAGTCGTGGAACCCGTCCTGCGTGAACGCGCGCGTGATCTCGCGGGCGCGGTCGGCGCGGAAGTTGAAGAACAGGATGGCGTCGCCGTCGCGGATCGCGCCCACCGGCTTCCCGTCGCCGTTCACGACCACGGTGGGCTTCACGAACTCGTCGGTCTCGCCGCGCGCGTAGGCCGCCTCCATCGCGGCGGTGCCGGACGCGGCCTTGAAGCCCTCGCCCGAGACCAGGGCCGCGTAGGCCTGCGCCACGCGGTCCCAGCGCTTGTCGCGGTCCATGGCCCAGTAGCGGCCGGTCACGGTGGCCACCTTGCCGTAGCCGGTGGCGGCGAGGCGGCGCTCCACCGCGGCGAGGTAGTCGAGGCCGGACTTGGGCGGCGTGTCGCGGCCGTCCATGAACGCGTGGACGTACGCGCGGGCCACGCCCTCGCGGCGGGCCAGCTCCAGGCAGGCGTGGAGGTGCTCCACGTGGCTGTGGACCCCGCCGTCGGACACCAGACCGAGCAGGTGCAGGGCGCCGCCGGCCTCGCGCGCGCGGCGGCAGGCGAGCAGCAGCGCGTCGTTCTTGTAGAAGCTGCCGTCCTCGACGGCGCGGTTGATGCGGACCAGGTCCTGGTAGACGATCCGGCCGGCGCCGAGGTTGGTGTGGCCCACCTCGGAGTTGCCCATCTGCCCCTCGGGCAGGCCGACCGACAGGCCGCTCGTCTCCAGGGCGGCGTGCGGGAACTCGCGCTGGAGCGCGTCCATGTTCGGGGTTCCGGCGATCGCGATCGCGTTCGCCTCGCGCGCTGCGCGGATCCCCCAGCCGTCGAGAACGACGAGGAGGACGGGCTTCGTCTTCGGCACGGGCACCTCTCCGGCTGGTAGGGACCGGAGATGTTAGGTGCCCGGCCGCTCCGCCTCAAGGAACATCGGCCCGGGCGGCGCCGGAGGCAACGCCGCCCGGCCCGGGAGCGCGCCCGCCTGCCGCTAGCGCAGCCCGGCCACGCCCTTCGTCGCCGGCTGCCGCGCCAGGCCCCGGGCGCCCACCGGCGCGCCCGCGGCCGCGCCCACCGGGGCGACGGCCGGGTCGAACGCGACGCTGAAGTCGAGGTCGGAGCGCGGGCCGCTCGCGCCGAGCGGCGTGAGGACGCCCAGCGTCGGCCAGGCGCCGCAGGACTCGCCCGCGTCGCAGATGTAGCCGTCGTTGTTCATGTCGCTGCCGGCCACGAGGTAGTAGGTGCCCGCGGAGACGCCGTCGAAGCGGAAGGCGTAGCTGCCGCCCGACGCCGCGCCGCTCCACTGCTTCACGAGCTCCGGGCCGCTCACGCCCTCGCGGACGAGCAGCGCGTAGAGGTAGCCGGCGTCGCCGGCCGCCGCGGCGGCGCCGACCTGCAGCGTCACCGGGATGACCACCGGGTCACCCACCGACGGCGTGAAGGTGATCTTGGCGGCGTAGCGGCCGTCGGCGAGGCCGGTCCGGTCCACGGCGGCGGCGTACGCGCCGAGGCCGCTCGCGTCCACGCCGGGCGCCGTGACGGTGAGCCAGGCGGCGTCGTCGGAGACCGCGGTCACGGTGAGCGCGCCCTCGCCCACCTTCGCCGCCTGGAGCTGCAGCGTGGCGTCGGCCGGCCCGAAGTCGAGCCGCCCCGGGGTCACCGACAGCGAGGGCGGCAGCGGCGCGCCGCAGCTCGTCGCTGCCGCCTGCACCGCCTTCAGCGCGTCGACGAGGCCCCAGCCGAACGTGTCGTCGCGGCCGGGCGTCCCGAGGTCGCGGGTGAGCTGTCCCTCCTGCAGCAGCTGATCCACCGCCGCGGGGGCAAGGCTCGGGCAGACCGACTTCACGAGCGCCATGACGCCGGCCACGTGCGGCGCGGCCATCGAGGTGCCCTGGTAGAACGCGTAGATGGGCTCGCGGGTGCCGGTGGTGTCCTTCACGAGCGTGGAGAGCACGCCGTCGGCGTAGCCGTTCCCGTCGAGGTCCACCGCGGTGTTGCCGCCCGGCGCGGCGAGGTCCACGGTGCTGCCGGTGTTCGAGTACGGCGCCTTCGCGCCCTTCATGTCGACCGCGCTCACCGAGAGCACGCCCGCGTACGCGGCCGGGTAGCCCGGCGCGGACGACGCCTCGTTGCCCGCCGCGGCGACCACGATGACCCCCGCGTTGCGCGCGGCGTTGTAGACGGCCTGCTCGGTGGACGAGAAGCAGCCCTGGCAGCCGAGGCTCAGGTTGACCACCGCGGCCCGCGTGGCCGGAACCGTGCCGGAGTCGTTGGCGAGGCCGGCCGCGTAGCTCACCGCCTGCACGATGTCGTAGGAGGTCCCGCCGCCCACGCCGAGCGCGCGGAGCGGCATCACCCGCGCGTCCCACGCCACGCCCACCACGCCCGAGCCGTCCGCGCGCGCGGCCACCGTGCCCGCGACGTGGGTGCCGTGCCAGGAGCTGCCGCCCGGCGTGGCCGCGTCGCCCGGGTCGTCCGGGTTCGGATCGATGCCGTTCCCGTCGTTCGCCATGGTGGGATCGCGGATGAAGTCGTAGCCGGTCACGAGCTGGCCGGAGAGGTCGGGGTGCGCGAGGAACACGCCGGTGTCCACCACCGCCACCACCGCGCCCGCGACGCCCGTGGTGACGTCCCAGGCCTGCGGCAGCGAGATGAGCGGGTAGTGCCACTGGTACTTGTAGTACGTGTCGGTCGGGACCCTCGCCGGCTGGAACACGAAGTTGGGATCGGCGCTCTCCACGTCGGCCCGGCGGCGCAGCGCCGCGATGGCGCGGAGCGTGTCCCACTTCTCGGCCAGCACCGGATCGGCGCCGGCGCCGAGCGCATCCGGCGCGAGCGGCTCGACGCCGAGCGCGGCGAGGGCGCGCGCGCGCGCCTCGGGGCCGGACATGGAGAGCAGCGCGGCCCGGCCGCGGGCGCCCGCCAGCGCGGTGAGGCCCAGCGCGGCGGCGCGCTGCCGCAGGTCGCCGGCGGCGGCGACCCCGAGTGTGTCGTCGCGGAAGCGGACCACCAGCTCCCCGGGCACGAACGGGAGCGCCAGGTGCGGCGCCGCGCCGGCGACCGCCGCAGCGCCGTTCACGCCCAGGGTGAGCGCGTAGTTGGAGAGGCCGCTCGCCGCGCGGACGCGGACGAGGTAGGTGGCGGCCGCGGGCACCGTGAGCACCGGCGTCCCCGTGCCCGAGCTGGCGCAGGAGATGCTGGTCGTGCCGTCGGCGGAGAACAGGCAGAGCTCGAACGTGGCGGCGGTGTCGGCGACCTCCAGCACCACGGTCTGCCCTGCCTCGAGGGTGGCCCGGTACCAGTCCTGCGGATCCGCCGGGTAGGGGAGCCCCGTGTCGTAGGCGCCGGCCGCCGCGCTGGCCCAGCCGCCCAGCGTGGTCACCGACGCGAGCGGCTGCGCCTGCGCGGCCGAGTCGTTGGGCGTCCGCGTGGTCGACGTGTCCGCCACGTCCCGGTCCACGTCCTGCCCGGCGGTGGCCGCGATGTGGCCGGACAGCGTGAAGGCGGTGGGCAGCGGCGGCGAGTCGCTCCCGCCGCCGCCGCAGGCGAGGGCGGCGAGGGACAGGGCGAGCGCGGCGGGCGTGCGGAGGCGCGTCATGTGGGCTCCCGAGGTGGTCGGCTGGTTGTCGCAGCGCGGGCGGCGGCGCGCAAGCCCACCGCCGTGACCCATGGGTGCGCGGGGCCCGCGGGCGCGGGGCAGCGCGCCGGTTTCACTTGTGGTAGGGCTCGCCGCGGAGGATGGTCATGGCGCGGTAGAGCTGCTCGACGAGCACCAGCCGCGCCAGCCGGTGCGCCAGCGTGAAGCGCGACACCGCCAGCCGCTCGTCGGCCCGGGCCAGCACCTCCGGCGCGAGCCCGTCCGACCCGCCGATGAGGAGCGCCACGTCCTGGCCGCGCTCCATCCAGCGGCGCACGCGCTCGGCGAAGGCCACGCTGGTGAGCTCGTCGCCGCGCTCGTCGAGCACCACCACCCGCTCGCGCGGCCCGACCTTCGCGAGGAGCGTCGCGCCCTCCTCGCCCTTCGCGCCCGCGGTGCCGGCGAGCTTGCGCGCCTCCGGCACCTCCACCAGCTCGAAGCGCAGGTAGCGGCCGAGCCGCTTCGCGTACTCGTCCACCGCCGGCGCGTACAGGCCCGAGCGATCCCGGCCCACCGCCACCACCCGGACCTTCACGCCCGCGGCTCCCCGGGCGCGCCGCCGTCGAGCGCGCGCGCCAGCACGTCGTCGAGCTTCGCGAGCAGCTCGCGGTTCCCGTCCTGGCGGTAGCGCGAGAGGCCGCGCTCGAGCTCGGGCAGCCGCGCGAGGAAGCCGTCGAGCACGCGCGCGTCGAGGTCGTCGGCGGTGGCGCCGTAGCCGAGCGCCTGGAGGTAGCGCGCGTTCAGCACCTGCTCGAACTGCCGCTTCACCGGGATGGCCAGCATGGGCTTGTGGAGATACACCGCCTCGGTCATCAGGGTGAAGGAGCCGCCCGAGATCACCGCGCGCGCGGTGCGCAGGTCCTCCACGAAGCGCGCCTCGGAGAACGGGCGGTGGACGAGGTTGCCCTCGCGCAGGTCCTGGGTGAGCTCGCGGCGCAGGCCGTACACGCGGCACTCCACGCCGGCGCCGCGCAGGATCTCCGGCAGCGCCTCGTTGGAGGTCGAGGTCTGGTAGACGAGCAGGTGCGCGCCGGGCTCGGCGCGCGCCGCCAGGATCTCCGGGCGCAGCACCGGCGGGTGGAGGCTGGTGCGCGGCTTCGCCACCGGCGCCTGGAAGAACGTGGCGATGAGGTAGTGGAAGCAGCCGGGGAGCTTGGCCTTCACCACGCCCTTCGCCACCAGGTACTCGGCCTCGTGGCCGGAGAGGATCTCCGGCGGGTGGTCGCAGCGGTTCACCGCCTGGTTGTTGTCCACCGAGATGCAGGGCAGGCCGTGGGTGCGCGCGTACAGGTAGCTCCAGGTCTCGAAATCCGAGACGACCACCTCCGGCCGGAACGACTCGGTGAGGTCGAAGTAGGCCTTCACGTTCCGCGGCCACCCGCCCGCCACCGCGCCGCCGACGTTCTTCAGCACGGTGCGGAAGCTCCGGACCTCGTTGTCCTCGTAGACGATGGAGAGGCCCCAGATCCGGTTCACGCCCAGGCGATCCCGCTCGCGGGCCTTCAGGTAGTCGTGCGCGCGGCCCGAGACGACGACCTGCACGTCGTGCGTGCGCGCGAGGTGATCGATGATCACCCGCGAGCGGACCGCGTGCCCCATCCCCTCCCCCGCCACGCCGTAGAGGATGCGCGCCATGCGAGCAGTGTAGCCCCTCCCGGCGGCCGCCGTCCGGCGCGGCCGCGGGGGCGCGCGCCGGGGCGGGGTCCACGCGAAGAGCGAGGCCGGGGCGCGCAGGGCGGCGCCGGTGGTCGACGGCGGCGCGGACGGAGGGATCAGGGGCCGCAGCGCGGCGGCGCATCCGCGCGCGCGTCCGCGGCGCGGGCGGGCTGGAGCGCGGCCTCGGCGCCGAGCCGGTCCATCAGGGGCCGCAGCGGGGCGGCGCGTCCGCGCGCGCATCCGCGGCGCGGGCGGGCCGGAGCGCGGCCTCGGGGATCGCGCCGTCGGTCCCGGGCGGCCGCGCCTCGCGCCAGGGGCCGCCCTCCTCGCGGTAGCGCGCCAGCGCCAGCGCGCCGTCCTCGCCGTAGTAGAGGTCGGCCTCGAAGGCGCGCCCCGCCAGCCGGCCGTGGCGGACGTACCGCACCACCCGGCCCTGCGCGTCGCGCTCCACCTTGCGCCACGCCTCGCCGTCACAGTCGGTGAACGTCACCACCTCGCCGCGCAGCGCACCCGCCTGCTGCAGCGCGCGCCACCGCGCCAGCGCGCTGGATCCCGCCGGCGCGGCGGCGGCGTCCGGCGCCTGCCCGCGGGCCGCGGTCGCGGCCCGGCGAGCGCCCGCCGCGTGCTCGGGCGCGGGCACGGCCTCGAGCGTCGCGGCCGGCGCCGAGCCGGCGGCCGGCGGCGCGGCCTCGGTGGCCTCCGCGCGGAGGGCGCGCGGCGCCGGCGCGGGCGTGGCCCTCGTCGCCGGCGTGGGCTCCGGCGTGGGCGGGGCGACGGTCCGCTCGGCGGTCGGCGCGGGCGCGGGCGGGGCGACGGTCCGCTCGGCGGTCGCGGGCGCGGGCGCGGGGGCAGGCGCGCGGAAGGTGCGCGGCGCCACGGGCGCGTCAGCCTCCGGCTCGCCGGCGCGCGCGGCAGCTGGCGCAGCGGCCGGCGCCGCCTTCGCCGCGCCGAGCGGACGCGGGGGCTCGCGCCGGCGCTCCGGCGCGGGCGGGGCGGCGGGGCGGGCCCGCTCGGCGCGGACGTCGTCCGGTCCGGCCACCGGCGCCGCGGCGGCGGCCGGGGCCTCCGGCGCGGCGGGCGTGGCCGCTTCGGTCCCGGCCTGCGGCGCGGGCGCGGCGGCGCGGCCGAGCAGCGCCTCCGGATCGTCGCGGAGCGCGGGGCCGGGGTGGAGCGCGAGCAGCCGGTAGGAGACCGCGCCCACCGCGACGAGCGCCACCGCGGAGAGCGCGGCGCCCCACGTCCACGCCGGCAGGCGCCGCCGCCGCCTGCGCGCATCGGCGGCCTCGCGCGCCGCGGCGAGGAGCACCGCCTCGCCGCGCTCGGGCGCCGGCGCCTCCTCCAGGCCGGACATGCGCGCGCGGGTCCCGCGGATGCGCCCGAGCTCGGCGCGGCAGGCCTCGCACGCCTCGAGATGGCGCTCCAGCGCCCGCCCCTCGCCCGCCGGCAGCTCGCCGTACGCGTGCTCCAGGATGGCGTCGTGCAGCCGCGCCCCGAGGCGCTCGTGGAAGCGTTCGTCGCTCATGGTGCCGCGCTCCGGGTCGAGGCGGGGCCGCCCGCGGCCACCTCCGGCTCCACGCCCATCGCCGCGAGCCGCTCGCGCAGCGCCTCGAGCGCGTAGCGCATCCGGCTCTTCACGGTCGGCTCCGGCGCGCCGGTGACCTCGGCGATCTCCGGGAACCTGAGCCCCGCGTGCTCGCGCAGCAGGAACACCTCGCGCTGCTCCTCGGGCAGCGACGCGAGCGCCGCCTCGAGGAGCGGGCGGACGAGCGCCGCGTCGGCCGCGCGGTCGGGCGCCGGATCGTCCGCGGCCAGGGCGGAGGCGGCGGGGTCCGCCTCGAGCGAGCTGGCGCGGCGGAACGCCATGCGCCGCGACTCGTCCACCGCCAGGTTGCGGGCCATCGCGTAGAGCCAGGTGCGGAAGCGGGCGCGCGGCTCCCAGGCGCCGGAAGCCTTCACCACCCGCAGGAACGTGTCCTGGCAGAGGTCCTCCGCCCGGCCGCGATCGCGGGTCAGGCGGAGCAGGAAGGAGAAGATCGGCGTCCGGTGGCGGCGCACGAGGGCCTCGAACGCCCGGGCGTCGCCGTCCCGGAACCGGAGCATCAGCCGCTCGTCGCTCTCGTCCGGCACGCGCGTGTCGCCTGGGCCTCGCCGGGGGAACGCGCGAGGCGGGAAAAGGATCTCGGGCGCCGGAGTGTAGTCGAAACGGGCCGCTCCGGTCGGGTGACCCGCGGTGGCGCCGACGCGCGTGCCCGGCCGCCCGGCTGCGCCGCCGGGGCACCGCCGCTAGGAGGGGGCGGTGCGCACGCCGGACGCCGTGGTGGTCGGCTCGGGGCCGAACGGCCTCGCGGCCGCGGTGGCGCTGGGGGGCGCCGGGCTGCGGGTGCTGGTGCGCGAGGCGGCGGCGACCGCCGGCGGGGGCGCGCGCACCCTGCCGCTCACCCTCCCCGGCTTCCTGCACGATCACTGCTCGGCGGTCCACCCGCTCGCGGTCGCCTCGCCGTTCCTCCGCACGCTGCCGCTCGCGGCGCACGGCCTGCGCTGGATCTCGCCGCCCGCCGCGGTCGCGCACCCCCTCGACGACGGCACCGCCGCGCTGCTCGGGCCGGGGTTCGAGGCCACCGACGCGACGCTCGGCGAGGACGCCCGCGCCTGGCGGGCGCTGTTCGCGCCGCTCGCGCGGGAGCTCCCCGCGCTGCTGGAGGAGGTGCTCGGTCCGGTGCTGCACCGCCCGCGGCGGCCGCTGCTGCTGGCGCGCTTCGGCCTGCCCGCGCTGCTCCCGGCCGCGCGCCTCGCCCGCGCCCGGTTCCGCGGCCCGCGCGCGCGGGCGCTGTTCGCCGGCCTCGCCGCGCACGCGAACCGGCCCCTGGAGGCCGCCGCCAGCGCCGCCTTCGCGCTGGTGCTCGGCGCGGCCGGGCACGCCGTGGGCTGGCCGTTCCCGGAGGGCGGCGCCGGCGCCATCGCGGCGGCGCTCGCCGCGGAGCTCCGGGCGCGCGGGGGCGAGCTCGCGACCTCGGCCGAGGTGCACCGCCTCGAGGACCTCCCGCCGGCGCGCGCGGTGATGCTCGACCTCACGCCGCGGCAGGTGCTGCGGGTGGCCGGGGCGCGGCTCCCGGCGCGCTACGCCCGGCGGCTCGCCGCGTTCCGCTACGGGCCCGGCGCCTTCAAGCTCGACTGGGCGCTCGCCGGTCCCATCCCGTGGCGGGCCGCGGCCTGCGCCGTCGCCGGCACGGTGCACCTCGGCGGCACGCTGGAGGAGATCGCCGCCGCCGAGGCGGCCGTCGAGCGCGGCGAGGTGCCGGCGCGGCCGTTCGTGCTGCTCGCGCAGCCCACGCGCTTCGACCCGTCGCGCGCGCCGCCCGGGGGACACGTGGCGTGGGCGTACTGCCACGTGCCGCGCGGGTTCGACGGGGACCTCACCGACGCGGTCGAGGCGCAGGTGGAGCGCTTCGCGCCCGGGTTCCGCGAGCTCGTGCTGGCCCGCGCCGTGCGCGGTCCGCCGGCGCTCGAGCAGGAGGACGCGAACCTGGTCGGCGGGGACGTGGGCGGCGGGGAGGCGTCGCTCGCCCAGCTCGTCGCCCGTCCGGTGCTGTCCCCCGACCCGTGGTCCACCCCCGTGCCCGGGCTCTACCTCTGCTCCGCCTCCACCCCGCCCGGCGGGGGCGTCCACGGCATGTGCGGCTGGCAGGCCGCCCGCGCCGCCCTGCGCGACCTCGGCCTCTGATCCCGACCCAGAGTCATTCTGGCACCGCTCATCCCGCTGCGCCGATCCGGACCCAGAGTCATTTCGCGCGGCGTCTGCGTACGGCCGGCGGACCCGGGGTCGCCGTTCGGCCCCGTGAGATCGCCGACTTGCGCGAAAGGGTCCGCGGCGCGGACGATCTCGCATCCCGCGCGATCAATGACTCTGGGTCGGGAAACGAACGAGGTCGGGAAACGACGGGAAACGACCGAACGACCGAACACGAACGACCGAAGGAGCGGGGAGGAGCTCACGTCCGCGCGCGGCGCGGCCGGCGCGGCGCGCGCGCGGGCACGGCGCCTCGGAGCCCCTCCTGGAGCACCAGCCGCGCGGCCTGCTGCGCGTCGTCCACGAACCCGGGTTGACCGGTGACCTGCGCGAGCACCGTGCAGCCCTCCAGGAGCACCTTCAGCGCCCGGGCCAGCCCGCGCGCGTCGGCAGCGCCCGCCTCGGCGGCGAGCCGCTCGATGTACTCGAGCGCGAGCCGCTTGTGCTCGGCCGCCGCGACGTGGACCGGGTCGTCGTGCGCGGCGAACTCGGCCGTGACGTTGATGAACGGGCAGCCGTAGAAGTCCTTCCCGCGAACCCACTCGCGCACCACGTCGAACAGCGCGTCGAGCCGGCCCGCCGGCGTGTCCGACGCCCGCTCCACCGCGGCCATGAACGCGTTGCGGAACCGCTCGTCCATCCGGCGCAGCGCTGCGAGCACCAGCTCGTCCTTCGAGCGGAAGTGCCGGTACAGGGTCATCTTGGCCACGCCTGCCTCGGCGAGGACCGTGTCGATCCCCACGGCGTGGCAGCCGTGCCGGTAGAACAGCGCTGCGGCGGTCTCGACCAGCTTCTCGCGCGGGGACATGGCTCGCTCCGGGCCGGGGCGCGCGCAGTATACCCACTCGTCGCGCCATTTCACCCGCCTCGGCGGGCCAGGCGCACGAATCCGGGCTGGACGCGGTAGACAGATCTGTCTATACCGCGACGCATCCGGTCCGCCCTCCCCCGCCATGGTGGCGCGCGGGGCCGCGGGCCCCACTCCCGAGGATCCACACCGATGACCCCGCACCGTCCACTCCCTCTCCTCGCCCTCGGCGCCCTGCTCGCGCTCACCGCCGGGACGCCGCTCACCGCGCGCGCCTCCGCCACGCCCGGGAACGCCGACGCGCTCCGCGGCGTCACCAGCGGCAAGGGCCTGTTCCTCGTGGATCTCGCCGACGGGCCCAAGATCGCCATGTACCTGAAGCTCATCGCGGGCTCGTACGACGGGCTGCGCGCGCAAGGCGTGGCGCCGGACTTCAAGGTCGTCTTCATCGGCCCGACGGTCCGGTTCCTCACCGGCGAGGCGCCGGCGCCGAGCCGCGCCGCGGATCGCGCCGCCGCCGTCGAGATCGCCGCCGCGGTGCGGGAGCTGAAGCGCCGCGGCGCGGCGCTGGAGGTCTGCACGATCGCGACGAAGGTGTTCCAGGTGGAGGACGCGCGCCTCCTCCCCGAGCTCACCGTGGTGGCGGACGGCTTCGTTTCGCTCATCGGCTACCAGGCGCAGGGCTACCACCTGGTGCCGATCTACTGAGCGTGACCCCGCGGGCGGCCGCGGCTACGGCTCCTCCCGCCGCTGCGCCGCCTCGCGGGCGTGCCGCTCGCCGCCGCGCGCGAACGCGCGGCGGAACAGCCGGCCCAGCCGCGTCCGCCAGCCGTCCATGATCTCGTACACGGTCGGGATCACGAGCAGCGTGAGCAGCGTGGAGGTGATGACGCCGCCGATCACCGCGCGGCCGAGCGGCGCGCGGAAGTCGCCGCCCTCGCCCAGCCCGGACGCGACCGGGATCATCCCGGCGATCACGGCGACGCTCGTCATCATGATCGGCCGGAGCCGGATCCCGCCGGCCTCGACGAGCGCGTCGCGGATCGACAGGCCTCGCTCCTCCCGCGCCCACTTCGCGAAGTCGATGAGCAGGATCGCGTTCTTCGCGACGATCCCGAACAGCAGGATCACGCCGATGAGGCTCATCAGGTTGATGGTGTCGCCGGTGACGAGCAGCGCCAGCACCACGCCGATGAGCGACAGCGGCAGCGAGAGCAGGATGGCGAACGGATCGAGGAACGATCCGAACTGCAGCACGAGCACGAGGTACATGAGCATCACGGCGAGCAGCAGCGCCACGCCGATGCGCGTGAACACCTCGGCCTGGTCCGCCGACTCGCCGCCCTGCCGGAGCGTGTAGCCGGGCGGCAGCTTCACCTCGCCGGCGAGCCGCCGCTCGATCTCGTTCACCACCTCGGAGAGCGAGCGGCCGGCCACGTTCCCCTGCACGCTCACCACCCGCTGCCGGTCGAGGTGCGAGATCTGTGCGGGGCCGAGCCCCTCGGTGATGCGCGCCACCTGGCCGACGGGCAGGATCCGCGGCGCGCCCTCCCGGCTCGGCAGGATGAGCGGGAGCTGCCGCAGGTCGGAGGCGCGCTCGCGCGCCTCGGGCGCGAGCCGCACCATCACCTTGCGCGTCTCGCCGGTCGGGTCCACCCAGTCGCCCGAGTCGAGCCCGGCGAACGCGATGCGGAGCGACTGCGCCACCTGGCCCACCGTGACCCCGAGGCGGCCGGCGAGGCCGCGGTCCACCTCCACCGCCAGCTCCGGCTTCTGCCCGCGGGTGGACAGCCCGACGTCCACGGCCCCGGGCACGCCGGCGGCGACGGCCTTCACCTTCTCGGCGAGCTCGGTGAGCACCCGCGAGTCGGGGCCGCGCAGCTCGAGCTGGATCGACTTGAACGCGCCGCCGAAGCCGCTCGTGAAGACCGAGATCTCCGCGCCGGCCACTCGCGACAGCTCGCGGCGCAGCACCGCGCCGAGCGCGTCCTGAGAGAGGTCGCGCTCGCGCTTGGGCGTGAGCCGCGCGTAGATGAGCGCCTGGTCCACGCCCGGCGCCTGGAGCGGGATGGGCGTGCCGATGGACGCGTACGTGTATGCGACCTCGGGGTGGCTGCGGAGGATGCGGTCGGTCTCCTCCACCTTGCGCCGCGTGTACTCGATGGACGAGCCGGGCGGCGTCTGCACGATGAGGCTCACCTCGCTGCGGTCCGACACCGGCACGAAGCCCGCCCCGCCGAACGCGCCCTGCAACGCGAACGAGCCGACGAGGGACAGCGTGGCGAACGCCACCACCAGCCAGCGGTGGTCGAGCGCCCAGGCCACCACGCGCCGGTAGCTCGAGGCCTGCCGATCGAACCAGCGGTTGAAGGCGCCCAGCGCGCGCCCCACCGGCCCGCGCCGCTCGCCCTTCTCGACCTGCGGATCCGGCCAGTACGCCGACATCATCGGGTCGAGCGAGAACGAGACGAACAGCGACACCAGCACCGCCGCGGCGATGGTGAGCGCGAACGGCTTGAACCACTGGCCGGCCACCCCGTACATGAACGCGACCGGCACGAACACCGCCACGATGGAGAAGGTGGTGGCGGTCACGGCGAGGCCGATCTCGTCGGTCCCCTTGTGCGAGGCGGTGGTGTGGTCCTCGCCCAGCTCGATGTGCCGGACGATGTTCTCGCGCACCACGATGGCGTCGTCGATGAGGATGCCGATGGCGAGCGAGAGGCCCAGCAGCGACATGGTGTTGAGCGTGAAGCCGAACGCCCAGACGCTCACGAAGGCCGCCAGCACCGAGACCGGCAGCGCGAGGCCGGTGATGACGGTGGACCGCCACGAGTTGAGGAACAGGAACACCACCAGGACGGTGAGGAGCGCGCCCTCGACGAGCGTCCGCTGCACGTCGTCCACCGACTGGCGCACGCGCGTGCCGGAGTCCTGGACGATGGCGAGCTTCGCCCCCTCCATGCGCGGCTCGAGCGCCCGCGCCCGCTGCTTCACCGCGTCCGCGACCGCGGTGGTGGAGTAGCCCTTCGTCTTCAGGACCTCCAGGCCCACCGCCTCGCCCGAGTTGAACAGCGCGAGCGTGCGCGCCTCCTCGGCGCCGTCGAGCACCGTCGCCACCTGGCCGAGGCGGACCACCTGGCCGCCGCGGCTCGCGACCGCCACCTGCTCGAACTCCTCCGGCGTGCCGAGGCGGCCGGAGAGGCGGATGCTCTGCTCGCCGAGCGGCGTGTTGACCCGTCCCACCGGCGCGGCCAGGTTCTGCGCCTGCAGCGCCCCCACCACCTCCGCGGCCGAGACGCTGGCCGCGGCCATGGCCTCCGGGTCGAGCTGGACGGTGAGCTCGCGCTTCTGCCCGCCCACCAGCCGCACGTCGGCGACGCCCTGCACCGAGCGCAGGTCGCGCGAGACCACCTCGTCGGCGAGCCGCGTCAGCGCCGGCACCGGCAGCGTCTTCGAGGTGAGCGTCAGGGTGACGATCGGCTCCTGCGACGGATCGAACCGGACCAGCACCGGCTCCTCCATCTCGGTGGGCAGGTCCTGGCGCTTCGAGCTGATCGCGTCGCGGATGTCCTGCGTCGCCTCCATCAGGTTCTTCTCGAAGTCGAAGAACACGATGAACTGGGCGAGGCCGTCGGTGGCGGAGGCGGTGGTCTGCTTTCCGTCGATGCCGCTGATGGAGAAGATCGCGTCCTCGATGGGATCGATCACCTCGCGCTCGACGGTCTCGGGCGAGGCGCCGGGATAGACGATGGTGACCGCCACCACCGGCGGCTGGACGTCCGGGAACTCGTCGGTCTTGAGCGTGACGAGCGCCAGGAGCCCGAAGATCACGAGCGCCAGCATCACCGTGATGGTGACGATGGGCCGCTTGATGGCGAAGTCGGAGATGAACATGCGGAGCGCCCGGGGCGGCTAGTTCGACTTCTGCGCGCGCGGGTCCTCGACCACGCGGACCGGGGTGCCGTCGGCGAGCGCGCCGCGGGCCGAGCCGAGCACGAGCACGTCGCCCTGCTTCACGCCGGAGCGGAAGCCCACCGCGCCGGCCACGTCGTCGCGGAGCGCGATCTCGACCGCCACCTTCTGCACCTTCCCGTCCTGCACCTTCATGACGGTGGGCGGGGTGGAGGTCGCGTCGACCGCGGTCGCCGGCGCCGACAGGGCCTCGCTCGCCTGGCTCGCCACCCGCCCCTGCGCGTAGAGGCCGGCGAGGAGCCGGCCGTCGGCGTTCGGCACGTCCACGTAGACGCGCACCTGGCCGGTGCTGGGATCGACGGCGGGGTTCACGCGCTCGATGTGGCCGTCGAAGCGGCGGCCGCCGAAGCCGGTCACCGAGAAGTCCACCGGCGCGCCCGGCACGAGCGCGCCCACGCTCGCCGCGGGCACCGAGCCCTCGAACTGGAGCCGCGAGGGATCGATCACCGTGTAGAGCGCCGCGCCGGACGCCACCACGTCGCCGGACGAGACGCTCCGCTCCGAGACCACGCCGGCGAACGGCGCGCGCACGGCGGTCTTGCCGGCCTGCTGCTCGGCCGCGGCGAGCCGGGCCTTCGCGTCCTCGACCTGCGCGCGCGCCGCCTCGAGCTGCGCGTCGGCGCGCTCCGCGTCCTGCTCGGCCATGGCGCCCTCGCGCGCCAGCGTGTGTGCGCGCCGGGCGCCGGACTCCGCCACGCGCAGCGCGTTCTGCGCCGAGGTCACCGCGGAGTGGGCCGCCCGCACCGCGTCCTGCAGCGCCGAGGCGTCGATCCGGGCGAGGAGCTGGCCCGACTTCACCCGCTCGCCCGCGTCGACGCGGACCTCGGCGACGGCGCCGCCCACCTCGGCGCGCAGCGTGGCCGTGCGGCGGGCGTGCAGCGTGCCGGCCACCTCCGGGCCGGACTGCAGACGGCGGGACGACACCACCGCGACGTTCTCCGGCGCGAGCGCGACCGGAGGCTGCTCCTGCGCGGCCTCGGCCGCCCTGCCGCCGTCTCGCTTGCAGCCGGCCAGGCCGACCGCCGCGGCGAGCGCCAGCCCGAGCAGCCTGCATCCGTGTCGAGGTCCGGTGGCTCTCGGCATCGCGTTTCCCTTCCGACGACCTGCCGGGCGATCTCGGCCCGGAACGAGTTACGCTGCGGTCTTCACAGGCGCTGGGCCCAGCTTGGGCTCCCGCGCGCGGGCCAGCCGGGGGCTGGCGCTACACCCCGCCCGGCACTCCGTCCGGGGCGGCCCGCCCGGCGCGTCGGGCCAGCGCACCGGCGGTGCTACGTTCCCATCCACATTCCACACGCCCGGCTCCTGACCCCACCGCCGGAGGTGACCATGTCCCGCACGCGCCTGGCCGTCCTTGCGCTCGCCCTGTCCCCGCTCGTCCTGGTCGCCTGCAGCAACGGCGACGGCTCCTCCGCAGCGGCCTCCGACGCGGTCCGTGCCCCGCCCGCCGCGGGTTCACCGAGCGCGCATGGCGCCGGCATGGATCCCCATTCCATGGCAGGAGGCAAGAAGATCCTGGGCGTGACCACCCGGAACCTGTACCTCGGCGCCGATCTCGGGCCGGTCATGGCCGCCGCCACCCCGGCGGCGTTCGTCGCGGCGACGACCGCGGTGTGGGTCACCGTGCAGGCGAACGACTTCCACGTGCGCGCGGAGGCGATCGCCGACGAGCTGGCCGCCACGCGGCCCGGCCTGGTCGGGCTCCAGGAGGCGTACCTCTGGCGCGTGCAGGACCCGGGCGACTTCCTCGCCGGCGGAACCACCCCCGCCACCACGGTCGCGTACGACTACGTCCAGGACCTCCTCGACGCGCTCGCCGCGCGCGACCTCCACTACGTGGTCGCGGCCGAGGTGACGCTGTTCGACTTCGAGGCGCCGGTGGCGACCGGGCAGGACGTCCGCATGACGGATCGCGGCGTGATCCTGGCGCGGAGCGATCTCGCCACCGCGCTGCCGACGGGCGGCGTGTACGCGACGCTCCTGCCCGTGACCGTGCTCGGGAACCCGGTGCAGGTGAAGCGGGGCTGGGTGTCGGTGGACGCGAGGTACCGCGGCGAGTGGCTGCGCTTCGTCTCGACGCACCTCGAGGCCTACCACGCGGGCGTGCGCACCGCCCAGGCGGCGGAGCTCGCCGGCGCGCTCGCCGCCGAGACGCGCCCGGTGGTGCTGGTCGGCGATCTCAACTCCCAGCCCGGCACCGAGGGCGAGGCCGTGCTGGCCGCCGCCGGGTTCAGCGACGTCTGGGCGGCGGTGAACGGCGACGCGCCCGGGCTCACCTGCTGCTTCCCCGAGGACCTGCGCATCGGCCCGGGCGACCCCGGCTTCGCCGACCTGTCCACGCGCATCGACTACGTGCTCGTGCGCGGCCCGGTGGAGCCGTGGAGCGCGGAGGTGGTGGGCGAGACCGCCGACGAGCGGGTGGGTGGCCTGTGGCCGAGCGATCACGCGGGGGTGGCGGCAGAGGTGCGCGTGACCGACGGGCGGCACGCGGGCGAGTGATCACCGCGGCCCGGGCTGCCGCCGCGGGCGCGCGCCCGAGGCCAGGCGCGGGTCGGCCTGGCCGGCGGCGCGGTCGCGGGCCATGGGCGCGTCCAGGAACAGGACCACGCCGAGCCGCACGTCGAGCGGCGGCGCGTCGGAGGTCAGGCCGCGGTCGGCGGACGCGCGCAGCAGCACCCGCGAGCCGGCCGGAACGTCGGCGGTGAGGCCCAGCACCATCGGGCGATCGTCGCCGCGCCAGCCGGCGTAGCCGCGCCACTCGCCCGAGAGCGCGACGCCGCTTGCGAACGCGGCGCGCAGCGTCGCCCCGTAGTCGAGCGCGTCGTCCTGCCGGCCGTCCGCCACCTGCCAGGCGAGGAAGCCGAGCTTCGCGAGCGCCCGCAGGCGGACCGGACCCGCCGCCGCGAGGTCCTTCCCGGCGAGCACGTCGAACACGTACCCCGGCGCGTTGGTGAAGCGGCGCGCGCCACGGTCCTTGCCCGAGGTGGACTTCACCACCAGGCGCAGGCCCAGCGCCGGCCGCTTCCCCCGCTCCTCGAGCACCAGGAACCGCGCGCCGGCGCGGAGGTCGCCCGGCGACGCGCCCGAGCGCACGCGCGCGCCGATCCGCTCCCCCGTCGCGGCCGACGTGCGGAACAGCTCGAAGGGCGTCCCGTCCAGCTCCAGCGCGGCCACCTCGCGGAACGGCACGGTGAGGCGGACGTAGGGCGTCCCCGCCGCGTCCTGCGCGCCGAGGCCCGCGAGCTGGGCGGTGGCGGACAGCTCCAGCTCGGTCCGGTTCCCGACGACGGGGTCCACGTTCCGGAGCGCAGGGAGCGCGTTGTAGCCCATCCGCCCCGGGACGAGGAGCGGCTCGGCCGCGACCGCGGCGGACGCGCTCCAGAGCGCCACCAGGAGCACTGCGGACACACGCGCGGTCAGCGGACGGATCACGTCTGAAGTTGCGGCAGCGCGCGACCGGCGCGAAGGCCCCGCGGCTGCTGGCCCGGCGGTGCGGGGTCAGCCCGCCGACCCCATCCTCACCCCCGACCCGGAGTCCTTCGCGTCGGTCCCCGTCCTCGCGAGCACCGCGCCGAACCCGGAGTCGTTGCGTGGCCCGATCCGGGGCTTTCCGGCGCCCAAAGGACTCTGGGTCGGGTGGGAGGGTACCGGCTCGGGGCGGTAGGTGAGGGTTCGCCAGAGGAAGAGCGGCACCCCGACCACGTACCGGCGGAAGAGCCGGCGGGGCTCCAGGGCGAGGCGGAACATCCACTCGAGGCGCATCGCGCGCACCGCGCGGGGGGCGCGCACGACGCTCCCGCTCATGAAGTCGAACAGCGCCCCGACCCCGATCGCGATGCGCGCCCGGAGCCCCGGCGCGTTCGCCGCCAGCCACTCCTCCTGCCGCGGGTTCCCGAGCCCGACGAGCAGCAGGTCGGGGTGGGCGGCGTCGATGGCCCGGCGTGCCTCGTCGCCGGTCGTCTCGTGGCCGTCCAGTGCGCCGATCACCTTCACCGGTGCGTACGCGCGCTCGATGCGTCGCGCCGCCTCCGCCGCGCGGCCGGGGCGCGCCCCGTACAGGAAGACGCGCAGCGGCAGGCCGCGCCGGGCACACTCCCCCAGCAGGCGCGGCACGAGATCGGTGCCGGCGAAGTTGTACGGAAACGGCGCGCCGGTGCGGAGCCGCGCGTACACGTCGAGCCCGACGCCGTCGTTCAGGACCAGGGTCGCCGCGCGGATCGCCTCGCGCGCCGCGGGGTTCGCGGACGCGACGTTGAGCGTGTGCGCGTTCGCCAGCACGAGCGTGCCGCACCGGACGGGCGCCGGCGCGTCGAGGCGGCGGAGGAACCACTCGAGGAGGTCCGGCCACTCCAGGCGCGCGACCTTCACGCCCAGGCAATCGACGGCTGGATAGGAAGGGTCTCGACCGGAGGAACGGCGGACGGCAGGGACGGGCGGCGGCACCTCCTGCACGGTGGGCCGCCTGCCTGCGCGGCGCGACCCTGCGTTCGGGTCCGGCGTCCGCGAGGGTGGGGAGCGCGCCCGGCCGGGACCGGGCCGCGCCGGCGGCTCACGCGCGGTGGTACGCCCGGTACCAGGCCACGAAGCGTCGCACGCCCTCCTCGATGGAGGTCGCTGGCCGGAAGCCGACGTCCCGCTCCAGATCCGACACGTCGGCGAACGTGGCCGGGACGTCGCCGGGCTGCATCGGCAGGAGCTCGCGGACCGCCTTCTTCCCGAGCGCCGCCTCCATCACGTCGATGAAGCGGAGCAGCTCGACGGGCTGGCTGTTGCCGATGTTGTAGAGCCGGTGCGGCGGCACCACGCCCGCCGCGGGCGGGCGGTCGAGGACGCGGATGACGCCCTCGACGATGTCGTCCACGTAGGTGAAGTCGCGCCGCATCTGCCCGTGGTTGAAGACCTTGATCGGCTGGCCCTCGAGGATGGCGCGGGCGAAGAGCATGGGCGCCATGTCCGGACGTCCCCACGGACCGTACACGGTGAAGAAGCGGAGCCCCGTGGCGGGGATCGCGAACAGGTGGCTGTACGTGTACGCCATCAGCTCGTTCGCCTTCTTGGTGGCGGCGTACAGGCTGACCGGGTGATCGACGTTGTCGGTGACCGCGAACGGCACCTTGGTGTTGCCGCCGTAGACGGAGCTCGAGGACGCGTAGACCAGGTGGCGGACCGGGTGCCGGCGGCAGCCCTCGAGCACGTCGAGGAACCCGGTGACGTTCGCGTCCACGTAGGCGTGCGGGTTCTCGAGCGAGTAGCGCACGCCGGGCTGGGCGGCGAGGTGCACGACCGCGCCGAAGCCGCCGCGCTCGAACAGACGGGAGGTCGCCTCGCGATCGGCGAGATCCAGCCGCTCGAACGTGAACCCGGGGCGCCCGGTGAGCTGGGCCAGGCGCGCCTCCTTCAGGCGGACGTCGTAGTACGGCACCATCGAGTCGACGCCGAGCACCACGTCGCCGCGGTCGAGCAGCGCCTTCGCGAGGTGGAATCCGATGAAGCCGGCGGCGCCGGTGACCAGGGTCGGGGGCATGGACGTTCCTGTCGCAGTTCCGGACCCAGAGTAGTGCATTTCGGACCAGGGGTCCGATCCGCGGACCACGGCACGCCCCGCCCATTGGCTTCGCCCAAGGATCACGGGGCCGGCCGCGCGGCACGCCGCCTGCCTTGCACCCGCGCCATGACCGCTCCGCGTCAGGTCCTCCCGGGCGTCACGTACCTCGTGACGCGCCGCTGCTTCCAGCGCATGTTCCTGCTCCGCCCCTCACCCGCGACGAACGCGATCTTCCTGTACGTGCTCGCCGTCGCCGCGCGGCGGTACGGGATCCTGGTGCACGCGTTCTGCGTGATGTCGAACCACTTCCACCTGGTCGTCACCGACGTGAACGCGCGCCTGCCAGAGTTCGAGCAGTACCTGAACGCGCTCGTGGCCCGGGCGGTGAACGCCTCGCTCGGCCGCTGGGAGTCGTTCTGGGCGCCGGGCAGCTACAGCGCCGTGGCGCTCTCGTCGCCGCAGGACGTGCTCGAGAAGGTCGCCTACGTCCTCACGAACCCGGTGAAGGCCGGGCTGGTCGCCTCCGCCAAGGAGTGGCCAGGGCTCTGGTCGGCGCCGGAGTCGATCGGCGCGGGCGCGTTACGGGTGACGCGACCGGATGGGTTCTTCCGCCGGAGCGGTCCGATGCCGGAAGTCGTCGAGCTCGCGCTCGTGCCGCCGCCTGGGTTCGAGCCTGCGGATGCGTTCCGCTCGCTGCTCGTCGACGCGATCGCGGCGCGGGAGCGCGAGGTCGCCCACGCGCACGCGCTGGCCGGCATCGGGTTCGTGGGCGCGCGGCGGGTGCTCGCGCAGCGACCCACGGCCCGCCCGCCGGAGCCGCCGCCGATGCGCGGCCTCCGCCCACGGGTGGCGGCGCGAGACCGCTGGAAGCGGATCGAGGCGATCGGGCGGCTGGTCGGGTTCCTGCGCGCGTACCGGGAGGCTTGGCGCGCGCGACGCGCCGGGCGCTCCGGCGTGATCTTCCCGGCCGGCACGTACCTGCTGCGCGTCCTGCACGGCGTTCCCTGCGCCAGCTTCGGCTGAGCGCCCGCCCTCGTCCCCGTCCGCGCGCTCAGGCGCGGCCCGCAGGCGTGGCGAGCGGCGACCGCCAAGCGAGGTCGGAGCCGCCGAGTGCGCAGCTTCCCCGCGAAGTTCACGCGCTCGCGAGGAGCGCCGTTCTACTCGGTCGCGCTCGAGCCGTCGCGTCTTGCGACGCGGCCACGCGGTGAAGCGCGCGCTCCGCCCGTATCGCGCCCCGCCCCCGGCGTGCGGTTCCCCCGCATCGGCCGCTCCCTCGGCACCGACGAAGGCGTCCGGGTGGGCCCCGAAACGATACGGCCCGGCCCGCGCATGGCGGACCGGGCCGTCGTCATCTCCGTTCCCGGCGCAATGACTCCGGGTCGGGGGTCAGGGGTCAGGGGTCAGGCGCGCGGCTTGCCGTTCCCCCCGGCGGCGCCGGGGACGAGGTTCGCCGGGTTCATCGCCTTCGCGAGCTGCTCGTACAGCGCGTACTTCTCCCGGACGTCCTTCTGCGCCTGCTCCAGCATCCTCGCGAAGCCGGCCGGGTTCGCCTGCTCCACCTGCCGGAACCGGGTCTCGCCCTCGGTGAAGCGCGCGAGGTCGATCTTCGGCGCGGCGCTGTCCAGCTTCAGCGGGCTGTCGCCGGCGGCGACGCGGCGCGGGTCGTACCGGAACAGCGGCCAGTACCCGGAGTCCACCGCCTTCTCCTGCTGCCCGAGCGCCTCGCTCATCTCGTAGCCGTGCGCGATGCAGTGCGCGTACGCCACGATCACCGAGGTCCCGGGGTAGCTGTCCGCCTCCTTGAACGCGGCGATGGTCTGCGCGTCCTTCGCGCCCATCGCGACCCGCGCGACGTACGGGTGCCCGTAGCTCATCGCGAGCATGGCCAGATCCTTCTTGGGAAGGTTCTTGCCGGCCACCGCGAACTTCGCCGCCGCGCCCATGGGCGTCGCCTTCGACGCCTGGCCGCCGGTGTTCGAGTACACCTCGGTGTCGAGCACCAGGATGTTCACGTCGCGCCCCTGCGCGATGACGTGGTCGAGGCCGCCGTACCCGATGTCGTACGCCCACCCGTCGCCGCCGACGATCCAGACGCTCTTGCGCACGAGATAGTCCGCGATGCGGAGCAGCCAGCGCGCCTCGAGCCCGTCCATCATCTGCAGCTTGGCCTTCAGCTCCGCCACCCGCGCCCGCTGCTTCTCGATCCCGGTCTCGTCGGACTGGTCGGCCTTCAGCAGCTCGTCCACCAGCGCGTCCCCGAGCTTCGGCCCGAGCACGGCGAGCAGCTCGCGGGCCTGCTCGGCCTGCTTGTCGATCGAGAGGCGCATGCCGAAGCCGAACTCGGCGTTGTCCTCGAACAGCGAGTTCGCCCAGGCCGGCCCGCGCCCCTCGCAGTTCTGCGTGTACGGGGTGGTCGGGAGGTTGCCGCCGAAGATCGACGAGCAGCCGGTGGCGTTCGCGATGACGGCGCGGTCACCGTAGAGCTGGGTGAGGAGCTTCAGGTACGGGGTCTCGCCGCAGCCGGTGCATGCGCCGGAGAACTCGAACAGCGGCTCGAGGAACTGCGTCCCCTTCACGTCGAGCTTCACCTTCTTGCGGTCGGCGTCGGGGATGGAGAGGAAGAACTCGAAGTTCGCCCGCTCCTTCTCCTTCAGCGGCATGGCCTCGGCCATGTTGATGGCCTTCTTGCCCTTCTCCGTCTTCGACTCCGCCGGGCAGATCTCGACGCACAGCGTGCAGCCGGTGCAGTCGTCGGGCGCCACCTGGAGCGAGTACTTCGCCCCCTTCACGTCGGCGCTCTTGTAGTCCATCGCCAGGAAGCCCTTCGGCGCGCTCCCGAGCGCCTCGGCGCCGTAGAACTTCGGCCGGATGGCCGCGTGCGGGCAGATGAGCGCGCACTTGTTGCACTGGATGCAGAGGCTCGGCTCCCACACCGGGATCTCGAGCGCGATCGACCGCTTCTCCCACTTCGACGTGCCGGTGGGCCAGGTGCCGTCCACCGGGAACGCCGACACGGGGAGCTGGTCGCCCTTGCCCGCGAGCATGAGCGCGGTGACGCGCTTCACGAAGTCGGGCGCGGCCTCCGAGACCGTCGGCGGGCGCGGCGCGCCGGTGGCGGCGCGGCCCTCCACCTTCACCTGGTACAGGTGCGCGAGGGTGTGGTCCACCGCGGCGAAGTTCTTCTGCACCACCTCGGCGCCCTTGCGCGCGTAGGTCTTCTCGATGGTCTTCTTGATGTGGCCGATGGCCTCGTCGCGCGGCAGGACGCCGGAGATCGCGAAGAAGCACGTCTGCATGATGGTGTTGATGCGCACCCCCATGCCCGTGTCGCGCGCGACCTTGTACGCGTCGATGACGTACAGCTTGAGGCCCTTCGTCAGGATCTGCTCCTGGACCTCGCGCGGGAGGTGGCCCCACACCTCGTCCGGACCGTAGGGCGAGTTGAGGAGCAGCGTCGCGCCGGGCACCGTCATCTCGGCCATCTCGTACTTCTCGAGGAAGCCGAACTGGTGGCAGGCGACGAAGTTCGCCTTCTCGATGAGGTACGCGGAGTGGATGGGGCGCGGCCCGAAGCGCAGGTGGCTGATGGTCACCGACCCGGACTTCTTCGAGTCGTAGACGAAGTAGCCCTGCGCGAAGTTGGGCGTGTCCTCGCCGATGATCTTGATGGAGTTCTTGTTCGCGCCGACCGTGCCGTCCGCGCCGAGGCCGAAGAACAGCGCCCGGACCACGTCCTTGCCCTCGGTGTCGAAGGTCGGGTCGGCCCTGAGCGACAGGTGGGTGACGTCGTCGTTGATGCCCACCGTGAAGTGCCGCTTCGGGCGCGCGTTCAGGAGCTCGTCCAGCGCCGCCTTGACCTGGCCGGGCGTGAACTCCTTCGAGGAGAGGCCGTAGCGCCCGCCGATGACCGTGATCTGGTGGTGGAACCGGTCGATGTGCGCCTGCTCCGCCTCCCGGAGCGCGGTGACCACGTCCTGGTAGAGCGGCTCGCCGAGCGCGCCCGGCTCCTTGGTGCGGTCGAGCACCGCCAGCGCCTGCACGGTGCGGGGCAGCGCGGTCATGAACGCGCCCAGGTCGAACGGCCGGTAGAGCCGGACCTTCAGCAGGCCGACCTTCTCGCCGCGCGCGATCAGGTGCTCGACGGTCTCCTGCGCGGTGTCGCAGGCCGAGCCCATCGCCACCACCACGCGCTCCGCCTCGGGGTGCCCGAAGTACTCGAACAGCTTGTACTTGCGGCCGGTGAGCTTCCCGAAGTGGTCCATCGCCGCCTGCACGTGCCCGGCGGCGTCGAGGTAGTACGGGTTGCAGGCCTCGCGCGCCTGGAAGAACGCGTCGGGGTTCTGCGCGCTGCCGCGGAGCGTGGGCCGGTCCGGGGTGAGGGCGCGGGCGCGGTGCGCCGCCACCAGCTCCTCCGGGATCATGGCGCGCAGGTCGTCGTCGGTGAGCTCCTCGATCTTCGCCACCTCGTGCGAGGTGCGGAAGCCGTCGAAGAAGTGCAAGAACGGCACGCGCGACAGCAGCGTGGCGCGGTGCGCGATGGCCGCCATGTCATGGGCCTCCTGCACCGAGGCCGAGGAGAGCAGCCCGAAGCCGGTCTGGCGCACCGCCATCACGTCGGAGTGGTCGCCGAAGATCGACAGCGCGTGGGTCGCGACCGCGCGCGCGCTCACGTGCATGCAGAACGCGGTGAGCTCGCCCGCGATCTTGTACATGTTCGGGATCATGAGCAGCAGGCCCTGCGACGCCGTGAAGGTCGTCGTGAGCGAGCCCGCCTGCAGCGCGCCGTGGACCGCGCCCGCGGCGCCGCCCTCCGACTGCATCTCCGCCACGCTGGGCACCGTGCCCCACACGTTCTTGCGGCCCTTCGCCGACCACTCGTCCGCCCACTCCCCCATGTTCGAGGACGGGGTGATCGGGTAGATGGCGATGACCTCGCTGACCCGGTGGGCCACGGAGGCGACGGCCTCGTTGCCGTCCATCGTCACCATTCGCCTGCTCGCCATGTTGCGTCCTCCGGTGAGGGCGCCACGGCCGCCACGGGCCGCGGCGCAAAGCTTGCGGAATTGACGAGAATCAAGGGGGAACGTGCAACTCCCGATCCTTCCTGCGAGGCCGCGGCGAAACCGGATCGGAGCCGCGAAGTGTAGCAGATCGACCCTCCGCCCTGACAACCCGCCGCAGCACGACGCGCTTCCCCGGCGCGATTTCTGCGCGCAAGGCGCGGGCTGCGCATTGAGTGGGATAGGCGGAACGGGTCATCCTCCGCGACCTATGGTGAGGAAGGTCGGGACGAGCCGGATCGTCCGCGAGATCGGCCGCGGCGGGATGGGCGTGGTGTACGAGGCGTTCCAGGAAGGCCTGGAGCGGCCCGTCGCCGTGAAGGCGCTCGACCAGAAGCTCGTCCGCTCCAGCGAGGTCGTCGAGCGCTTCCGTCGCGAGGGCCGCGCCTACGCGCAGCTCCGCCACGAGGCCATCGTGGCGGTGCACGACCTCGTGGAGAAGGACGATCAGCTCTACCTCGTCACCGATCTCGTCGACGGCGCCGACCTGGCGCGCGTCCTGGCGCAGGGCGGCGCGCTGCCCGCCGACTGCGTGGCGGTGATCGGCGCCCGCCTCGCCGAGGCGCTCGACTACGTCCACTGGAGCGGGCTGCTGCACCGCGACGTGAAGCCGGCGAACGTCATGATCTCCCGGCTGGGCGAGGTGAAGCTGATGGACTTCGGCATCGCCAAGGGCGCCGAGGATCCCTCGCTCACGCGGGTGGGGATGCTGGTGGGCAGCCCGTCGTACATGGCGCCGGAGGTGCTGGCCGGTGACGAGGGCGGGCCCGCGGCGGACGTGTGGGCGCTCGGCGTGACCCTCTACGAGCTGGTCTGCGGCGAGAAGCCGTTCCGCGGCGCGAACGCGGACGAGCTGTTCCGGCTGGTGCGGCGCGGGCGCTTCCGCCGGGTCCGCTCGCTCGCCCCCGGCTGCCCGGCGCGCGTGGCCGCCGCCATCGAGCGCTGCCTGGCGCGCACGCCGGAGCGGCGCTGGAAGAGCGCCGGCGCGCTGGCGCGCCACCTCGACGCGTTCGCGGCGAAGAAGCTCGCCAGGCTCCACCCGCGCGCGCGCCTGGTGGCGCTGCTCGCGAACCGCGGCTTCGCCACCGAGGAGGTGGCGCTCTCGCGCATGGACGTGGCCACGCTGAACGCCACCCGCCTCGCCGACGAGAAGGGCACCGCCACGGTGGCCGAGTTCCCGGTGCGCCGCCGCCGCCGCGCCACCGCGCTGCAGGCCGCGCTCGCGCTCGCCGCCGCCGCGGCGGTGTGGCTCGCCCCGCTCACCCTCCCCTGACGCGAGCCCGGACCGCCCCCGGCCGCGCGGACGGCTCCCCGTCCACCGCGGCTTCGCCTACCATGCGCCCCGCCGTGCGCACCCGCATCGTCGCCACCTACCTCGCCGTCGCCGCGCTGTGGGGCTCGACCTGGATGGCCATCCGGATCGGCCTCGAGGACCTGCCGCCGCTGCGCTTCGCGGGGGTGCGGATGGCCATCGCGGCCCTGGTGCTCGCGCCGTTCGCGCTGCGCGGGGGCGCCTGGCGCGAGGTGGTGGGGCCGGCGCGGGCGCAGCTCGCGCTCGTCGCCGTGCTGCAGATCGCGCTCCCCTACGGCCTCATGTTCGTGGCGCAGCAGTGGGTCCCGTCCGGCCTGGCCGCGGTGCTGTTCGCGTCCTTCCCGGTCTGGATCGCGCTGCTGGCGCGCGCGCTGGTCCCGGGCGAGTCGCTCACGCCGGCGCGCGTCGCCTCGGCGCTGCTCGGGATCGCGGGCGTGGCCGTGCTGCAGCTCCCGCACCTCGGCGACCTGGAGGGCTCGAGCCGGCTCCTGCTGGGGGGCGCGCTGGTGGTGCTGTCCTCGATGATCGTCGCGCTCGCGAACGTGCTGGTGCGCCGACACCTCGCCGCGGTCTCGCCGCTCGCCATGACCGCCGGCCAGACCGCGTTCGGCGCGGCGCTCCTGCTGACGGCGGCGGCGCTGCTGGAGCACGGGCGCCCGGCGGCGTTCACCCCGAGCGCGATCGCGGCGCTCGCGTGGCTGGCGGTGTTCGGCACCGCGCTCACCTACGTGGGCCTCTACTGGCTGGTGCCGCGCGTCCCCATGGCGGCGATCGGCGCGCTGCCGCTGCTCGACACCACGGTGGCGGTGACGCTGGGCGCGCTCGTGCTCCACGAGCCGGTGGGCTGGAACCTGGCGCTCGGGGGCGGGATGGTGCTCGCCGCCGCCGCGCTCACCATCCCGCGCCGCCGCTGACGGCCACGTCGGAGGCGGACCTGCGCGGAGGTTGCGCCCGTCCCGGCGCGCGCCAACGTTGCTGGGCCGGGCGGCCGTCTGCACGGATCGCCCCCGGAGGTGCCGCACGGTGCTCCGCCAGGCCTTCTCGTTCTGCGCCGAGCTGATCGGCGGCCGCCCTCCCGAGCCCGGCGACGGGTTCCGCGACGAGCTCGCCTTCTGGGACCGCGAGCTCTCCGGCCGCGGCGAGTACGCGGAGGACATCCGGCGCCGCTCCACCCCGGCGCTCATGACGCTCGTCTACCCGCACTACCTCGAGCCCCTCCTCGAGGAGCGCCGGGCCCGGACCGGCGCGCCGCCGCGCGTCCTCGACGCCGGCTCCGGGCCGCTCTCGATGTGGGCCGACGGGGCCGAGCAGGGCCGGATCGCGCTCACCTGCTCCGACGCGCTGGCGGACGGCTACCGCGAGCTGCTCGCCCGGCACGGGCTCCACACCCGCTACCCGCTCGTGCAGTGCGGCGGCGAGGCGCTCTCGCGCCGCTTCGGCGAGGCCGCGTTCGACCTCGCCTGGATGCACAACGCGCTCGACCACACGCAGGATCCCGGCGCGGTGATGCGCGAGCTCGTCCGCGTGCTCGCGCCCGGCGGATACCTGGTCGTGCAGGGGTGGTGCCGCGAGGGCAGCGCCGAGCGGTTCATCGGGCTCCACCGGCACGACCTGTGGGTCGAGCCGCCGGGCCGGCTGATGCTGCGCACCCGCTCCCCGGGCCGGCGGCGGCTCTCCGCGCCGGTGGCGCTGTGCGACGGGCTCGGCCTCGAGCTCCTCGAGGCCTCGCCGCCGTCGCGGACGCCGCGGACCTGGATGAAGCTCGTGTGGCGGAAGCCCGCGGCGGCCTAGGCCTCGACCGCCACCCGCGGCGCGTCGGCCCAGAGCCCCTCGAGATCGTAGAAGCCGCGGGCCTCGCGGCCCATCACGTGGGCCACCACGTCGCCGTAGTCCACCAGGATCCAGCGCCCGCCCTGGTAGCCCTCCACGCCGACCTTGGTGACGCCCTGCGCCTTCATGGTCTGCTCGACGTGGTCGGCGATGGCGCTCGCCTGCCGGTCGGAGTCGGCGGTCATGAGCACGAAGTAGTCGGCGTAGCTGGTGAGCCCGCGCACGTCGAGGACGGTGACGTCCTCGGCCTTCTTGTCGAGCGCGGCCGCCGCGATCGCCATGGCGGTGGGGCGCGCCGGGTCGGGCCGGTCGGCCGCGGGGCGGGCCGGCGCCGGCGCCGCCTCGATCGCGGCGGGGGGCGCGGCGGCGCGAGGCGGCCGGCGGGCGCGGAGGACGCGCTCCTTGGGCGCGCCCTTCTTGCCCGGCGCCTTCGCCGGGCCGCCCTTCTTCTTCCCGGGCGCCTTCATGGGCGGCCCGCGGCGCGCGGGGGCGCGCTTCGAGGGGGTCTTCTTCGCGAACGGCTTCTTGCCGGCTGCCTTCTTCTTCGTCGCCATCAGGTTCCTCTCGCTACCGCACGTGCCCTTCGCCCTCGACCAGGAACTTCTGGGTGGTGAGCTCGGCGAGCCCCATGGGCCCGAACGCGTGGAGCTTGGTGGTGGAGATGCCGATCTCGGCGCCGAGCCCCAGCTCGCCGCCGTCGTTGAAGCGGGTGGACGCGTTGACCATCACCGCGCTCGCGTCCACCTCGCGCTGGAAGCGCCGCGCGCTCGCGAGATCGCGGGTGACGATCGCCTCGGTGTGGAGCGAGCCGTAGCGCGCGATGTGGTCGAGCGCGCCGTCGAGATCCGCGACCACCCGCACGGCCAGGATCTTGTCCAGGAACTCCTTGCCGAAGTCGTCCGGGCGGGCGGGCACCGCCGCCACCCCGGCGCGCTTCAGGATGGTGAGCGCGGTGGGATCGCAGCGCAGCTCCACCCCGGCGTCGGCGAGCGCGCGCCCCACCGGCGGCAGGAGCTTGCCGGCGGCGCCGCGGTGCACGAGCAGGCACTCGGTCGCGTTGCACACGCCGGGGCGCTGCACCTTGCCGTTCAGCGCGAGGTCCACCGCCTGCTGCGGCGGGGCCGACGCGTCGAGGTACAGGTGGCACACGCCCTGGTAGTGCTTCAGCACCGGCACGCGGGAGCGCGCCGCCACCGCGCGGATGAGCGACGGCCCGCCGCGCGGGATGGCGAGGTCGATGAGGTCGTCGAGCGCGAGCAGCTCGTAGGTGGCCTCGCGATCCGGGGTGGGCACCACCTGCGCGCTGGCGGCGGGCAGCCCGGCCTTCTCGAGCCCCTCGGCGAACGCCGCGGCGAGCGCGAGCGACGAGCGGAGCGCGTCGGAGCCGGGGCGGAGGATGGCCGCGTTGCCGCTCTTCAGGCACAGCGCGGCCGCGTCGACGGTCACGTTGGGCCGGGCCTCGTACACCATCAGGACCACGCCGAGCGGGATGCGGACCTTGCGGATCTCGAGGCCGTTCGGCCTCCGCCAGCTCGCGGTCACCTCGCCCACCGGGTCGCGCAGCCCGGCGATCTCGTGCAGCGCCGCGCCGATGCCGGCGAGCCGCTTCGGGTCGAGCCGCAGCCGGTCGAGGTAGGCGGCGTTCTGCCCGGCCGCGCGGGCCGCGGCGACATCGCGCGCGTTCTCGGAGAGGATCCGCTTCTCGCGGCGGCCGATGGCCTCGGCGGCGGCGCGCAGCGCGGCGTCCTTGCGGCGGGGGTCGGCGTGCGAGAGGGCCCGGGCGGCCTCGCGAGAGGCCTCCGCCAGCTTCCGCATCTCGGCGGCGAGGCCCAGCGACTTCTCCTTGCGCATGCTCACTCCCGGCCGGTCTCGAGGACCACCAGGTCGTTCCGGTGGACGATCTCGTCGAGGTACTTATACCCGAGCGCGCGCTCGATCTCGCCGGTCTTCAGCCCGGCGATGCGGCGGACCTCGTCGGCGCCGTAGCCCGCCAGGCCCCGCGCGAAGGGGCGGGCCGGGTCCACCGCGACGTCCACCGGGTCCCCGACCCCGAACTGGCCCTGCACGCCCCGGACGCCGCTCGGCAGCAGGCTCCGGCCCTGCTCCACCAGCGCGCGCCGCGCCCCCGCGTCCACCAGGATGACGCCCTTGCCGCGCGCCGCCGCGGCGAGCCAGCCCTGGCGCGAGCTGAGCCGGTGCGCCCCGGGCGCGAACACGGTGCCGACCGGCTCGCCGGCGAGCAGCGCCGGGAGCGCGCGCGCGCGGCGCCCGGAGAGGAGCGCGGTGACGACGCCCTGCGCACCGAGCCGCCGCGCCGCCTTCACCTTGGTGATCATCCCGCCCACGCTGCGCTCGCTCCCCGCCCCGCCCGCGCTCCGCTCGATCTCGGCGGTGACCCGCGGCACGTCGCGCAGCAGCCGCGCCCCGGGCTCGGCGGGGTTCCGGTCGTAGAGCCCGTCCACGTCGGTGAGCATCGCGACCGCGTCGGCCTCCACGCAGCCCGCCACCAGCGCGGCGAGCGTGTCGTTGTCGCCGACCTTGATCTCGTCCACCGCCACGGTGTCGTTCTCGTTCACCACCGGCACCGCGCCCGCGTCGAGCAGCCGCTCGAAGGTGCGGCGCGCGTTCAGGAAGCGCTTGCGGCTGGCGAGGTCGTCGGCGGTGAGCAGCACCTGGGCGGTGACGAGCCCGTGGCGGCCCAGCGCCTCGCCCCAGGCGGCCATGAGGTGGGGCTGGCCGGCGGCCGCGCAGGCCTGCTTGGTGGGGATGTCCCAGGGCTTGCCCCGGCTGCGCGCGAGGCCGAGCCGCTCGGCGCCGAGCGCCACCGCGCCGGAGGAGACGAGCACCACCTTCCGGCCGCGCGCCACCTCGGCGAGCTCGGAGGCGAGCCGCGCGCAGTTGTCGCGATCGAACCGGCCGGCGCGGTCGGTGAGCGTGCCGGTGCCGACCTTGACCACGAGCCGCTTCACGCGGCGGAGGGCGCTTCGGGACATGGGGAGCGGCATTGTAGACGCAAACCGCGCGTCGATCGCGGCGGGGATCGCGCGGCGGCGCGATCCGGCGCGCCGCCTCACGGCAGCTTGTAGGCCACCGACGCGGCGATGGGCACGAGCCGCGGCCCGGCCGCGGCCGAGAGCTGCATGTAGACGAAGTACGCGAAGGCGGCGTTGTCCACCTTCTGCGCGGCGACGTCCTGGGTGGACACCACCCGCACCTCGTCGGCGGCCTCCTTCGTCACGAGCGCAGCCATGGCGGTGTCGTCGGAGCGGTACAGGTACGCGGCGCCGTCGATCCTGGCGTCGCTGTCCCAGAACACGAACGAGAAGCCCGTCACCACCGCGCCGTCGGGCAGGTCCACCGGGACCACCAGGAAGTCGTCCTCCCCCGCGGACTGGTAGCGCCCCACGCCGCCAGGCACGCTGAGCTGGGTGGTGGCGGTGGTGGAGACGCGCGGGAGGCCGGCGAGCGAGGACACCGAGACGACGCCGCGGGGGAAGCGCTGGCACACCACCGTGCCGTCCTGGCCGACCACGCGGATGGCGGAGCCGGGCGCGCAGGTGCCGGTGATGCGGGCCTGCTTGGTGGCGAGCACCTCGGCCTGCTTCACGATCTCCGCGGAGTGGAGCTCGAGCGCGCCCGAGACCTCGGCCGGCATCCGCTCGAAGGTGAGCCGGCCGGTCTGGATGCGCGCCGCGTCGATGGGCGCGCCGCCCGGGTACTCGCTGGAGAGCGGCGGCGGCGCGGGCGCGGCGGACGCCTCGGCGGCGCCGCGCAGGAACCCGAGCCCGAACACCCCCGCGGCCACCACCGCGAAGGCGGTCGAGAGGACCGCGACCCGCGTGCGCGACATGGTGACGCCCCCCTGCGTGAAGGATCGACCGTCCGCTTGTACCGCGAGGGAGCGGCGGGCTTCAAATCCGGGGACCGCGGGACGCGGCCCGGCCGCGCCGCGCCCCGGGCCGATCAGGCTTCGCGCCGCACCCCCGTGCGGACGATGACCCCGCCCCGGGCCGGCGCTAGAAGCGCGGCGGAGGGAACCGGCATGCACCGACCGTCTCGCACCCCGCTCCTCGCGCTCCTCTCGATCCTGGCGCTCGCCGGCTGCACCGGCAAGCAGCGCATCGCCACCGAGACCTCCATCGCCTCGGTGCTCATTCCGACCGAGCAGGAGAAGCAGCTCGGACTGCAGGTGAAGGAGCAGCTCGAGACGAAGGAGCACGTCCAGTACCTCGAGGACCCGGCCGTGAACGCCTACGTCCAGGGCGTCACCGGCAAGATCCTGGCGAGCGCCAAGAAGGAACGGCCGGACGTGGACTGGTCGGTGAAGGTCATCAACGACCCGAAGACGGTGAACGCGTTCGCGACCCCGGGCGGCTTCCTGTACGTGTACTCCGGCCTGCTGCTCGCCGCCGACGACACCGCCGAGGTCGCCGGCGTGCTCGGGCACGAGGCGGGGCACGTGGTGGCGCGCCACTCGGCCCGCCAGATGGTGAACGCCATGGGGCTCGAGACGGTCATGGGCATCGCGCTCGGGAAGAACCCGAACGGCGCGGCGCAGCTCGCGGCGGGGCTGGCCGGCAAGGGCACGCTGCTCGCGTACGGGCGCGCCGACGAGAGCGAGGCCGACGAGTACGGGGCCCGCTACGCGGCCGCGGCCGGCTACGATCCGCACGGCATCGCCACGTTCTTCCAGAAGCTGGAGAAGGGCGAGGGCAAGCAGCCGGGCTGGACCACCTACCTCTCGACCCACCCGGCCACGCCGGACCGGATCGAGAAGGTCGATCGCTACATCGCGGAGCACCACCTGACCGGCTTGGGCGGGCGGAGCGGCGCGGAGCTGGCGAAGGTGAAGGAGCGGCTGAAGGCGATCCCGCCGCCGCCCGCGCCGCCGGCGCAGGGCGCGGGCAAGTAGCGGCGATTACGCGCGCGGGCCGGACAGCCCCTTCGCGAGCTGCCACAGGCCGAACGCGAGCAGCGCCAGCCCGGAGATCGCGGTGAGCGCGCGCTGGGTGCGCGGGCCGAGCCGGCCCAGGCCGCCCGCCGTGGCCACCAGCGCGGCGTTGCCGCCGACGAGGAACGCGTAGAAGCCGGCCAGGAACCCGCCCGCGTCCGCCGGGCCGTCCCGCCAGGCGGCCGCGAGCACCGGGCCGCCCACCGCGCTCCAGAAGATCCAGGCGTTCGGGTTCGTGAAGTTGAGCAGCACCGCCCGCCAGAAGCCGCGCGGCGGCGCCCTCGCCTCGGGCGCGGCGAGCGGGGCGCAGAGCCCGCGCAGCGCCGAGAAGGCCAGCCACAGCACCACCGCGCCGCCGGCGAGCTGCAGCGCCCGGAGCAGGCCCGCCGGCACCTGCGCGAGCGCCACCAGCACCGCCGCGATGACCGGCGGATCCGAGGTGAGCGGCACGAGCACCACCGGCAGCGTGCGGACCGCGCCGTTCCGGAGCGACTGCGCGAGCAGGTAGGCCTGGTACGGCCCGGGCTGGGCGGCGGCGGAGAGTCCGAGCAGGGCGCCCTGGGCGAACGGCGTCACCGGGCGCTCACTTGAGGTTCAGCTTCAGGCCCATGTGCACGAGCTGGAGCAGCACGCCGGCGTTCGCCTTCGCGTCGTTCACCGGGTCGTGGTCGTGCGCGGTGGGGCGGAGGTGCTTCCACTGAGCGTGACCGTCCTTCACCATCCCGCAGTAGAGGTCGCCGATGCGCCGGCCGCTCCAGCCGAACGGGTTCCGGCCCAGGTACGTGTGGAAGTACCAGTTCATCCACTGCCAGTCGAAGGAGAGGTTGTCCGAGAACAGCACCGGCTTCCCCTTCGTGGTCTCCTGGATCCAGCGCTCGAACGCGGCCATCACCTCGCCCGGCTCGCCGAAGCGCAGGTGCTGCTCGCGGGTGACGGCCGAGATCGCGAGCGCCTCGGGGAGCCACAGGTCGGAGATGGGCCGGACCTCGCCGCGGAAGGTGCGCGACAGCCCCGGCTCCACCCGCACCGCGCCGAACGAGACCATGGAGTACTTGCCCGGGATGGGCCCGTCCGCCTCCACGTCCACCACGTACGCCGACATGCCTAGTCCGCCTCGACGTAGTCGAGCTCGACGCCGAACGTCTCGCGCAGGCCGAACGCGGACACGAGCGCGAGGCCGAACCAGAGCGCGCTCACCGCCGCCGCCGCGCCCACCAGCCCGAGGTGCGGGCGGGCCCACTGGAAGGAGAGCGTGCACACCGGGACCAGGCCGCGCACGAAGTTGGGCACGGTGGTCGCCACGGTCGCCCGCAGGTTGGTGCCGAACTGCTCGGCGGCCACGGTGACGAAGATGGCCCAGTAGCCGCCCGCGATGCCGAGCAGGCCGCAGGCGCCGAGGAACAGCGCCGGCGACGCGCCGCGGCCGGCCACGAAGTAGAAGACGTTGGCGGCGGCGAGCAGCGCCACGAACAGGAGCACCACCTTGCGCCGGCTCCGCCACACCTGCGAGAGGAACCCGCTCGACAGGTCGCCCAGCACCAGGCCGCCGTAGAAGAACATCACCGCGTCGCCCGCGGTCACCGGGCCGGTCACGCCCAGCGTTCGCCCGAACTCGGGCGCGAGCGCGACCAGGATCGCGTTCGAGCACCAGATCGGCACGCCGATCAGGATCGAGGAGAGGTAGCGGCGGAAGCGCTCGGCCCCGCGGAACACCGCCAGGAAGTCGCCCCGCCTCACGGCGGTGTGGCGCAGCGCCTGGAACATCCCCGACTCGCTCACCTTGATGCGGAGCACGAGCAGCAGGAGCCCGAGCCCGCCGCCCACCCAGTAGGCCACGCGCCAGTCGAGCGTCTTCGCCACCACGTTCCCGACGATGGCGCCCGACACGCCCACCGAGGCGACGAGCATGGTGCCGTAGCCGCGCAGCCGGGCCGGCAGGATCTCCGCCACCAGCGTCACCCCCGCCCCGAGCTCGCCGGCGAGGCCCAGCCCGGCCACGAAGCGGAGCGCCTTGTAGGTGGCGAGATCGTGCACGAACCCGTTCGCGATGGTGGCGATCGAGTAGAGCGTGATGGAGCCGAACAGGATGTGGAGCCGGCCCAGCTTGTCGCCCACGATCCCGAAGACGATGCCGCCGAGCAGCATCCCCACCATCTGCCAGTTCAGGACGGACAGCCCCTCCGACACCAGCGCGTCGCCGGAGACGCCGATCGCGGTGAGGCTGGGGATCCGGACGATGTTGAAGAGGATGAGGTCGTAGATGTCGACGAAGTAGCCGAGGGCGGCGACGACCACGGCCGCGTTCAATACGGTGCCGGCGCCCGCGCGGGCGCTCTGTGCGGGGGAGTCCATCGGTGCGGCGATATGACCACGCCGGAGACCTCCCGTCGAGGCGTGCGCCGCCGGCGCGGGCCGCGCAATCGGCGCGCGCCTGCCCGCTCCGCGCGCAGGGATCGCGCGCGGGGGAGGCGCGCCGGCGGGACATCCGCGTCACGGCACCGGCCCGCCGGTGTCGGATTTCCGGCGCCGGGCTGCCGCGGCCGGATCAGGCGACGCGGCGCGGCGGGCGCGGGTCGACCGGCGCGGGCGCGGGCTGCAGCCCGTCGCCGCGGGCCAGGCGGCCGGCCCAGATCCCCAGCCCGACCACGGGCGCGAGCAGGATCACGACGAGCGGGAACTCCACCAGCGCCGCCACGAGCGCGGTCATCCCGGCGGCGGTGGCGACGAACAGGAGGGCCATCGTCCAGGCGATGCGATCGACGAGGAGGTGGCGGAAGGAGCGGCGCCGGAGGTGCACGACGCCGTCGGCGCGACGGCGGACGACGAACCGGTTCATGGCGGTCTCCAGGCTTTGCAGATCCCGGACCACGGTGAGGGCCCGGTGAGCATGGCCCCGCCCCGGCCGGCCCCGCATCCTCCTCGCAGGGGATGGGGCGCGCCCGGTCCGGCGCCGGGGAAGGCTCCGCTGTGGGCGGCGCGCCCCTGCACCGATCGCGTGAGATCCCGTCCGCGCCCGCCGCGGCCTCGCCTCCGGTGCGTCATCATGCCGTCACCGCGAGTTTGCGGATCGTGCGGGCGGGCGCGGATAATCCTGGGGCAGCGACGGTGGCGCCGTCCGTGCGCCGCCCGGGGGACACAGCCATGGAACCGGCCATCGCGCTCGATGCGAACGCCATCCGCATGGACGGGGTGCTCGACGTGCCGACGGCCCGGCGGCTCGCGGCCCAGCTCGCCATCGCCCCGGCGGGTTCGCTCGTCCGGATCGACCTCACCCACGTGCGCGAGCTGCACGACTTCGGCCTGGCGGTGCTGGCGCAGGCGCTCTCCGCCCGCGGGATCCGCGTCTCGTTCCGCGGCCTCGGCCAGCACCAGCTCCGGCTGCTGCGCTACCTCGGCCTGGACGCGGTCGCCGCGTAGCCGGCCGGGCACCTGGCGGCGGCGCTCCCGCCCCCGCCGGCCGACCCCGCGCGGTCGGCCCCTCGCCCGCCGCAGATCGCGTCGATCCGGCGGCGGCGCCGCGATAGACTCCCCGCAACGAATGCAAGAAGTCCACGGCAACACCCTCGGCCTCAAGCCCTCGCAGCTCCACGCCCTCCGCCGCACCTACCGCCGCCGCGTCGACGCGCAGTCGATCGTGACGCCCGAGCTGGCGCGCCACCTCGCCGAGGTCTCCCGCGAGACCAACCGGCAGGTCGGCGTGCTCCTCGACCGCAAGGGCGACGTGCAGGCGGTGGTGGTCGGCGACGCCCGCAAGCTCGACCTCCCGGACGTCGGCCGCGGTCGCGCCGGCGAGAGCCGACTGCGCGGCCTGCGGCTCGTGCACACGCACCTGAACGGCGAGCCGCTCACCCGCGACGACCACACCGACCTGGCGCTGCTCCGGCTCGACCTCGTGGCGGCCATCGAGGTGCGCGAGGACGGCCTGCCGGGGCGGGTGCACTACGCCCACCTGCTGCCGGAGAACCCGCAGGGCGCCATGTGGAAGGACGAGGAGGCGCCCACCGTCCACGACCTCGCCTACGACGCGCTCTCCGGCGCGCTCGCGCTCGAGGACGAGTTCGCCCGGGCGCGCGCGGCGCGGCGCACCGGCGGCCGGGAGCGCGCCATCCTGGTGGGGTTCGGCGGCAAGGGGCGCGGGCGCGCCGAGGCGGAGGCCTCGCTCGAGGAGCTGAAGGAGCTGGCCCGCACCGCCGGCGTGGAGGTGCTGGAGGCGACGCTGCAGCTCCGCCGCGACCCGGACCCGCGCTACCTCATCGGCAAGGGGAAGCTCGAGGACATCGTCCTGCGCTCCATGCAGCGCATGGCCACGGTGATCGTGTTCGACGCCGAGCTGTCGCCGTCGCAGGCGCGCCACATCGCCGAGGCCACCAGCCTCAAGATCCTCGACCGCACCCAGCTCATCCTCGACATCTTCGCGCAGCGGGCCCAGTCGGCCGACGGCAAGCTGCAGGTCGAGCTGGCGCAGCTGAAGTACCTGTACCCGCGGCTGGTGGGACGCGACGACTCGCTCTCGCGCCTCGCCGGCGGCATCGGCGGGCGCGGGCCCGGCGAGACGAAGCTCGAGATCGACCGCCGCCGGGTGCGCGACCGGATCACCGCGCTGGAGCGGCGCATCGAGGCGCTCGGCGCCGACCGCCACCTGCGCCGCAAGCAGCGGAACGCCCGCGGCCTGCCGGTGCTCTCCATCGTCGGCTACACCAACGCCGGCAAGTCCACCCTGCTCAACGCGCTCACCGACTCGGCGGTGCTCGCCGAGGACAAGCTGTTCGCGACGCTCGACCCCACCAGCCGCCGGCTGCGCTTCCCGCGCGACCGCGAGGTGATCATCACCGACACGGTGGGCTTCATCCGCGACCTGCCGCCCGACCTCGTGAACGCGTTCCGGGCCACGCTGGAGGAGCTCGGCGACGCCGACCTGCTGCTGCACGTGGTGGACGCGTCGGACCCGCGGCAGGACGAGCAGATCGCGGCGGTGGAGGAGATCCTGCGCGGCCTCGGCCTCGACGGGAAGCGCCGCCTCCTCGTGCTCAACAAGGTCGATCGCCTCCCGCCGGAGACGCGGGCCGCCCTCGCGCAGCGGCGCGACGCGGCGGCGGTGTCCGCGGTCACCCGGGCAGGCCTGGCCGGGCTGCTCTCGCGCTGCGAGCAGCTGCTCTGGACCGACGGCCGGGTGGCGCTCGGCGACGTGATCGCGGCCCCCGCCGGCGAGGAGGGTGCGGGCGCCGCCGAGCACCTCGCGGACGTGGCCGCGCCCGAGCCGCTCGCCCCGGAGCCGCCCGCGCCCGCCGCCGCCTCCGTGCCGGGCCCCGGCGAGCCGGGCCCGCCGCGGCTGCTCCCGTCCTCGCTGCGCCGCGTCTCGTGAGGCGCCCCCCGGGCCGCCGGATCTCGTGAGAGGATGCCCCGCCATGCGCCGCGCCCCGCTCGCCCTGTGCCTCGTCGCCCTCGCCTGCTCCCGCAGCGACCCGGAGGCGCGCGCGCGCGTGCTCGGGCGCGAGGACCGGCCGCACGAGCCCGCCCCCGCCGCGTTCGACCCGGAGCACCCCGAGGCCGCGCTGGCGCTCGACGCCGACGAGGCGGCGCGCCGGCTGGGCGCGTTCGACTGGACCGCGGCGGCCGAGTGGACCGTCGCCGCGCCCGGCGACGAGGCGCGGCAGGTGCACGTGACCGAGCACCACCAGCTCCGCCAGTCCGCCACCGGCGAGTTCGAGGTGCGCGCCGAGATCGACCCCGGCCTCGGCCCCGGCTCGTCCGGCGGAAAGCAGGTGATCTGGACGGGCGGGACGACCTACGCCCGCGCGCTGCCCGCGCCGTTCCGGGAGCGCCCCACCGACCGCGGCCGCGACGCCCGCCGCTTCCGCGACGACAGCTTCCGCCTGGCCGGCACCGTGGCCGCGCTGGTCGGCCCGGCGCTCCGGCTCGAGCCCGCCGGCGAGGCGCGCCTGCTCGGCCGCGCCGCCCGCCGCTACCGCCTCTCGCTCGCGCCCCCGGCGCCCGGCGCCAAGCCGCCCGCCACGCCGCCGCCGCCGCCGGGGACGCCCGCGCCCGACCCCGACACCGCCCGCCGCCTCGGGTTCCTGCAGGGTCGCGTGCCGGTCGCCGCGGACGGTGAGCTGCTCGCCGACGCCGAGACCGGGGTGCCGCTGCGCGTTCGGCTCTCCGGCGCCTTCGAGGTGCCGAACGCACCCGGCGTGAAGGCGCGGATCGAGCTGCTCGCGGAGGTGAAGGCGCTCGGCGCGGCGGTCGGGGCGGTGACCGCGCCCGCCGGCGCGCTGCCCGACGAGCGCAAGCCGGCCGGCCCGTCCACCGCGCTCGAGGCCGCCGGCCTGAAGAAGCGCGGCGAGGAGCCGGCGCGGCCCGGCGAGCCCGCCGACGAGGGCGAGTAGCGTCGGCGCGTGCCGCGCCCCACGCGCGGCCGCAGATTTCCCGCCGGGGGAGTTGCCATGCGCGCCGCCTTTGCAGCGGGGATGGCGCTGGCGGTCCTGGCGAGCTGCCGGACCGTCCAGACGCGGCAGGACTTCACGCCGGTGTCCGACGCCGACTTCGGCCGGCTCGGGCCCGACCAGCTCGGGCCGGTGGGGCCGGCCCGCGCCGACGCGGCCGCCGCGCACGACGCGGTGGCCCGCGCCAAGCTGCGCCTGCAGGAGGCGAAGCGCGAGCAGGGCTACGCGGAGGCGGATCGCACCGCCGCCGAGGCCGACCTGCAGCGCGCCGCCACCGAGGCGAAGGGCGCGAACTCGGCCGGCGACACCGCCTGGAAGGCGCGCGCCCAGGCGCTCGCCGACACCGCCGGGCTGCGCCGCCAGGCGGCCGACGCGCACCTCGTGTTCGCGAAGAGGCTGGCCGAGGCCCGCCAGGCGGATGTCGACGCCGCCGAGGCGCACGCCGACGCCGCGCAGGCGCGCCTGGAGCAGGCGAAGCTGCAGGCGCTCGCGAGGGCGGGCATCCCGGCCGCCGGCAAGTACGACGCGCGGCGCTTCGACGCGCACCTCGCGAAGGCGGTCGCCGCCGAGCGGGAGGCGCAGGCGCGCGCCGGGGAGACGGGGCGCGCCGCGGTGGCCGCCGAGGACGGCTGGCGGGCGCTGCAGCGGCGGTGGGAGGCGCGGAGCCAGGGGCGGGGCGGCACCGGGTAGCGACG
The DNA here is from genome assembly GCF_000022145.1 of Anaeromyxobacter dehalogenans 2CP-1. Classification (NCBI taxonomy): domain Bacteria; kingdom Pseudomonadati; phylum Myxococcota; class Myxococcia; order Myxococcales; family Anaeromyxobacteraceae; genus Anaeromyxobacter; species Anaeromyxobacter dehalogenans. The sequence goes on along the minus strand of NC_011891.1, from coordinate 240,626 downwards.
GTCCCCGGCGGAGCCGTTGCGTTCGGGCGACGGGCGTGGTCTTCCGTGCGGCATGAAGGCCTTCGCCCGCTTCGCCTGGTCGGTGCTCGCCTACAACCTCGCGGTGGTGGTGTGGGGCGCGTTCGTGCGCGCCACCGGGTCCGGCGCCGGTTGCGGCAAGCACTGGCCCATGTGCAACGGCGAGGTGGTGCCGCGCTCGCCGGCGCTCGAGACGGTCATCGAGTTCACCCACCGTGCCACGAGCGGCGTGGCGCTGCTCCTGGTGGTCGCGCTGGTGGTGGCGGCGCGGCGCACGTTCCCGCCCGGCCATCCGGCGCGCCGCTGGGCCTGGGCATCGCTCGGGCTCGTGCTGGTGGAGGCGCTGGTGGGCGCCGGGCTGGTGCTGTTCGGCTGGGTGGCGAAGGACGACTCGGCCGCGCGCGGGTGGGTGGTCGCGGTCCACCTCACCAACACGTTCCTGCTGGTCGGTGCCATCGCGCTCACCGCGGCGCTCGCCGGACGCGCGCGCGGGCTCGCGCTGCGCGGGCACGCCGGCCTCACCGGCGCGCTGGGCCTCGCCGCCGGGGCGCTCGTCCTGACCGGCGCGAGCGGCGCCATCGCCGCGCTCGGCGACACGCTGTTCCCCGCGACCTCGTTCGCGGAGGGGCTCCGGCAGGAGCTGTCGGAGGAGGCGCACGTGCTGCTCCGGCTCCGCGTGCTCCACCCGTTCGTGGCGGTCTTCTCCACGCTGGCGCTCGGCTGGGCGGCGCGGTCCGCGCTGCGCGCCCGGCCGGACGCGGACACGCGCGCGGCGTCGTTCGCGGTGCTGCTGCTCGCCGGCCTGCAGCTCTTCGCGGGCGTGCTGAACGTGGCGCTGCTCGCGCCGGTGTGGATGCAGCTCGTCCACCTGCTCGTCGCCGACCTGCTGTGGGTCGCGCTGGTGGTGCTCGCCGCCACCGCGCTCTCTCCGCCGGCGGGCGCGGCCAGCCCTGCCGGCGCGCGACCGGGCGACGCGCCGGCGCTCGGGTAGGCCACCTGCCGGTCCGCGCCTGCGCGCTCCTGTCCGCCTCCAGGGAGCACCTCGCCGGCGGCCGGCCTCCGTTCACGCACAGCGTCCCCCGCCTTGGCTGGGCCTGCGACGGAGCGGCCTGAAATGAACTTGCGACCCGGCCGTACAATCGATGTCGAGGTCGATCGGGGGTCGCCATGGCGAAGCTGGAGTCGGTCGAGGGCTACGGCGTGCTGGTGCTGGCGGTCGCGCTGCTCGCCGCGTTCACGCTGCGGATGTCGAACCCGCCGGCGGACGTCGTCCGGGCGGCGAGCGCGCCGCGCGCGGTGACGGTGCTGGAGGAGATCTCGATCCCGCTCGCGCCGTAGTCCCGGGGCCGGGCCGGTCCGTGCTCAATCCTCGGCCGGCCCGAGCCTGCGCCACTCCACCATCAGGCAACGATCCTGGACCACGCGGATCCCGGCCCTCGCGAGCGCCTCCGCGGCGAGGTCGTTGCGGATCCCGAGCTGGAGCCAGACCACCGCCGGCTTCTTCGCGACGAGGTCGTCGACGTGCGCCGGCACGTCGGCCGGGCGCCGGAAGACGTTCACCAGGTCCACCGTGCCGGGGATGGCGGCGATGGTCCGGTAGACCGGCGCGCCGAGGATGGTCTTCACCTCCGGGTAGTACACCGGGACCGGCACCACCTCGACGCCCGCGTCCTTCAGGTAGCGCGGCACGTAGAAGGCGGCCTGATCGGACTGGGCCTCGGTCTTGATGCCGAGCACCGCCACGCGCCGCACCGGCGCGAGCAGCCTCCGGATGTCCTCGTCGCGCTCGACCAGGTTCTCCCGCCAATCCGCCATCGCAGCCTCCTTTGGGGGTGACCAGCGTCCGCCGGCCCCACGGCTCCCCGCCCGCTTCAACTACTCTGGGTCCCGAGGCGGCGCGCCCGCAACGACTCTGGGTCCGGAGGCGGGCCGCGGGCAACCCGTCCGGAACGTAGGGGGTCAGCGGCGAAATCGGCCGGAATCGCGAGGGCTTGGCTGGACGGGCGGAGGGGAGGCTGGCGTCCTTCGAAAAATGGACACGCCCTGGGCGGCGCCTACGATGGCCCGCATGGAGACGAAGAAGAAGGGCACCACGGCGGTCGTGACGGAGGGCTCTGCCCAGGCGGCGCTTCGGCGCGGCCCGGCGCGCGAGCTGACGCCGGAGGAGGAGCGCGTCGTGCGGATGCGCCTCGGTGCGGCCCCGCCCCGCGCGGCGCCCCTCGAGCGCAGCGCCGAGGGGCTGAGCGACCTCGAGATCGAGGTCCTCTCCTACGAGATCGAGGCGTACATGAAGTGGCGGGAGCGCGAGCAGGCCACCGCGCCGGCGACTGCGCCGGTCCGGGCGCCGGCCGCCGCCGCCCCGTCCCGCGCCAAGGAGAAGATCATCCGCGCGCTCCGAAAGAAAGGCCTGTAGACGCCGAACCTCGCGAGCGCAGCGAGCCGGCCGGGGCGCCGTCGCGCGCGCAGCGAGGCCGCCCGCGCGGCGCACGGGGCCCGGCGAGCAGGGTGGGGCCCCGCGGAGCTCCGCTCCGTGGGGCGGGGCGCAGCCCCGTGAGACCTTCCTCTAGGGCGCCTTTCCTTCCAGCCGCACCACCAGCGCCCGCGCCGCGTCCCCCGGCGCGGGCGTCGCGTCTCCGGGCTCCGGGGGCAGCGCCCCCGCCGCGAGCAGGCCCGCGAGCAGCGGGGCCGCGCGCGGATTGCGCCACCAGTCCTCGTCGAGCCGCTCGCGCAGGTCGCGCCGGAGCCGCTCGCCGGCGTCCGCCCCGCGCAGCGCGGCCGCGTGCGCCGCGGCGTCCGCGTCGCGCGCGGCGCGCACGCCCTCCCAGCGGGCGCCGGTCGCCCCCTCCATCGCCTCGACGTACGCCTCGCGCCAGCGCGCGCCGGAGAGCCCGCGCTCCACCTCGGTCGCGACGCGCAGCGCCCCTGCGCGCGCGCGGAGCGCGAGCAGGCGCCGCAGCGCGAGGTCCCGCACCACGTCCGCCGCCTGCCGCCGCTCCACGCCGGCGCGGTCGGCGAGCCAGCGCGGCTCGAGCAGCAGCGAGCCGAGCAGCCACCCCAGCGCCGCGCCGAGCGCCGGATCGCGCCGGTGCGGCGGCGCCGCCGCTGCCCCGAGCGCGCGCCCCACCCCTTCGGCGAGATCCTGCCAGTCGCCGGCGCCGCCGCGGGGGCGGAAGGACATGCGCGCGCCGTGCACGTGCACGCCGGGCCACTGCGCCGGGCGCTCCGCCGCGTCCACCCGCGCCCGGCCGTCGAGGCCGAGCGGCTCGAGCGTGAGCTTCAGCGCGACCGGGAGCATCCCGGCGCGGAACAAGCCGTCCCAGCGCGCCAGCGCGGCGAGGTGCAGGAGGTCGGCGCGGGTGAGGTCGCCGGCGGGGAGCGGCGCGAGCGCGAGCTCGGCGCGGGCCCGGTACGCGAGCACGTCGCGCCAGGCGTCGTCGGAGGCGGCGAGGAGCTGGTCGCCCTCCACCACCACCCGCCAGTCGGGCGCGTGGCCCACCTCGGCGCGCGCCCGCGCCGCCGCCTCGCAGGCCGCCTCGCGGTGCGCCGCCGCCGGCTCGAGCGCCGCCGCGGCGGCCCGCGCCAGCGCCAGCCGGCGCTCGCGGTCCCGCTCGCGCAGCGCCGCCAGCTCCAGGGTCGCGAGCGGCGCCTCGCCGTCCGGCCCCCGCCCGCGCGCCGCGGCCTCCGCCGCGCGCCAGGCCTCCTCGCCCGCCGCGGCGGCCCGCCCGGCGCGGAGCGCCGCCACCCGCGCGGCGAGCGCCTCCTCGCCGGCCTCCCGGAGCGCGTCCACCGTCCGCCGGTGCGCCGCCTCCGAGTGCGCCGCGAACAGCGGCGCGAGCGACGGCTCGGGGTCCAGGCCGGCGGCGTGGCGCCCGCGCGCCTCCTCGAGCGCCGTGGTCAGCGCATCCAGCTCGCCCGCCAGCCGATCCCTCTCCTGCGCGTCCATGGTAGAAAGGCACCTCCGCCGCGGCCGCCGTCGCGGATCGGTCCGGCGCCCGGGTACTTAGCACGGCGCGCGGATCGCCACCGGCCCGCCGCGCGCGCCCCGCGCCGTCCCGCTGGACGGCCGATCGCTTGACAGAAGGACCCCGGACTTTACGTTCCGGGCTGGAGATTCTTCGCGATGCCCATCTACGAGTACGAGTGCCCCAAGTGCGGGAGGTTCGACGCCCTGCAGAAGATGTCGGATCCGGCGCTGCAGGTGCACGAGGTGTGCGGCTCGAAGGTGCGGAAGCTGATGTCGGCGAGCGCGTTCGCGTTCAAGGGCTCTGGCTTCTACATCACCGACTACGGCGGGAAGAGCGCCGCCGCCATCACCCCGGACCGGAAGCCGGAGAAGAAGGCCGAGCCGAAGTCCGAGGCCTGCGCGAGCTGCCCGGCCAACAAGTCGGCCGCCTAGCCGCGCCCCCACCCGCCGTGCGCCGCCTGACCCTGCTCGTGCCGGACGCCGATCGGTACGAGCGGATCGACCGGTTCATCGCCGCGCGCGGCGGGATCTCGCGCGGCCTGGCCCGGCGCGCCATCGAGGCGGGCGGCGTGTTCGTGGACGGGCGCCGCTGCAAGGTGGCGGGCCGCACGCTCACCCCCGGCCAGCAGGTGGTGGTGAACCTCGAGGAGGGCGGCCGCGCCGCGCCGGCGCTGGCCGCGCTGGGCCGGGAGCGGCTGCTCTACGCCGACGCGGACCTGTGCGCGGTGGACAAGCCCGCCGGCGTCCCGGCGCAGCCGACGCTGACGACCGATCGCGGCGCCTTGCCCGAGCTGGTCTCGGCGCTGCTCGGCGCGCCGGTGACGCTGGTGCACCGGCTCGACCGGGAGACCTCCGGCGTGACGGTGTTCGCGCGCACGCGCGACGCCGCCGCGGCGCTCGCCGAGGCGTTCCGCACCGGCACGCCGGAGAAGACCTACCTCGCGCTCTGCGCCCGCGCGCCCTCGCCGGCGGAGGGCCGCGTCGCGCTCGCGCTCGGCAAGGACCCGGCGCGCCCGGGCCTGCGCCGCGTCGATCCGGCCGGCGACCCGGCCGCCACCCGCTATCGCACCCTGCGTGAAGCGCCGGGCGGCGCGCTGGTGGAGGCGCGCCCGGAGACCGGCCGCACCCACCAGATCCGCGTGCACCTCGCCGCGCTCGGCGCGCCGCTGCTCGGCGACGCGCGCTACGGCGGGCCGCGCCGGGTCGGGGAGGTGGCGGCGCCGCGGGTGATGCTGCACGCGACGCGGCTCGAGCTGCCGCATCCGGCCACCGGCGCGCGGATGGTGTTCGAGGCCGAGCCGCCCGAGGACTTCCGCGCGGTCGAGGCTGCGCTCGTCGGCCCGCCGGAGCGCTAGGGCCGCCGCCGCCCCACCACGTACGCGATCCACCCGCCCTGGTTCGAGGCGGAGCGGCGCGGCACGTAGCGGGTCGCGCCCCGCGGCGCCACGTCCCACAGCACCTCCGGCTCGAGCCCCGCCTCGCGCATCAGCTCGGTGAGCTCCGGGACGGTCCAGAGCCGCCAGTCGTAGGTGAACGCGCGGCGCAGGCGCCGGCCGCCGGGCAGCTCGAAGTGGATGGCGCAGCGGACCCGGCGGGTGATGGGATCGAACGACTCCTGCTCCCACACGTAGCTCACGCCGCCGCCGATGCGCCGCCGCTCCACCAGCTCCTTCTCGGCGTCCCAGCCGCCGTACGCGTCGAGGAGCAGCGCGCCGCGGGGCGCCAGCGCGCCGGCCGCCGCCGTCAGGTAGGCGCCGAGCGCCTCGCGCGTCTGGAGCACGCCGTAGCTGAAGTTGAACGCGATCACCGCGTCGAACGGCCCCGGCGGCCCCTCGCGCACGTCGGCCTCCACCAGCCGCAGCCGCGCCGCGGCCGCGCCCAGGCCGGGCACCCGGTGGGCGCGCGCCCAGGCGTGCACCGCGGCGTCGAGGTCCACCGCCACCGCGCTGCGATCCCGGCCGCGCCGGACCCAGGCCGCGGAGAGCAGCGCGGTGCCGCTGAAGTCCTCGCGCAGCCGCCGCGGCGTCCCCCCGCCGCGGCGCACCGCCCGGTCCACCAGGTCGAGCTCGCTGTCGGCGTGCTGGACGGCGCGCTCGTACAGGACGTGGCGGTCGTGCGGCGGCGGGCGTGGGGCGGCGGGGCGGGCTCGGCGGCTTCGGTCGGTCATGCGCGGAGGCGCACTATGCCACGGCGCGGGCAGGTCAAGGCCGCCGCAGCAGGAACGGCTCGGGGTTCGTCAGCTTGAAGGTGAGCGGGTCCATCTCGGACGGCGGGAAGCGGCGCGGGCGGAGCTCGTGGAGCACGCGGGCGGTGTTCTCGGCGAGGGTGGACGCGACCCGCAGGCGGCGGTCGCGCTCGGCGAAGTCGCCCACCAGCCGCTGCAGGCGCGCGATCTCCGCCTCCGCCACCATCCCGATGCGGCGCACCAGGAACAGCGCCGAGCCGGCCAGCCACACCTCGCGCGTCTCGAAGCCGCGGTTGTGGTCGATGGGCGCCGCGAAGCCGTAGTGCGCGAGGAGGTCGATGAGCGCCGGCACCACCTTCGGCCCGAAGCGCGCCAGCTCCTCCTCGACCTCCCACGGGCTCAGCCCCCGCGCCCGCGCCTCCTCGGCGATGGGGGTGCGCCACTCCATGTAGAGGTCCTCGTACAGCGCCAGCCAGATGCGCATCCGCTCGCGGCGCGGGGCGCGGTTCACGCAGCGGACGAACGGCGCGGCGGCGGTCTCGTGCAGGTGGCGCTCCGCCGTGGGCACCGGGTTGAGCACGCGGAGCCCGCGCCGGAAGAACGCCGGCGAGGCGTGGTCGCAGAGGATGTTCACGGTGAGGAAGGCGCGATCCGCGCCGCGGCCGAACAGCCCGGCCCGGTCCACCGCCTTCAGCGCGCCCACGAACGCGTCGTAGAGCGCCGGGTCCAGCGTCGACCGCCGGCCCTCCGGCGGCGGCACCGCCAGCCCGCGGACCTCCGGCGCGAAGTCGTGGTACTCCCAGTCCGGGGCCGACCAGCGCAGCAGGCGCCGCCCGGCCTCGCCCCGGAAGCGCGGGTCCAGCGCGGCGGCGGCGGCGGCGCGCCGGGTGAGCGCGTCCTCGGTGTTGGCCGAGGCGCGCACCCAGGCGAAGTCCCGCTCCCCGCTCGTGAACAGCGCGAAGCCGTACAGGGTCTCGGACCCGATGCGGGAGCGCAGCGCGTGCACCGCGTCGGCCGTCCGGCGGGTGAGATCGCGGCGGAAGGCGCCCAGGTCGAAGGAATCCGGCACGTTTCCGGGACCCTAGACCGTCCGGCCCCCGGCCCGCAACGCGCCGCCGGCGCGCCGGGCCGGGCGCCTCCCCGCCCGGCCGGCACGATTCCGGCCCCCGCTTGATGGGCGTCATGACGGCGGGCCGCGCCCATGATAGTGAGAGTCATTCTCAACATCATCTCCGGAGCCCCGGTGCACCCTCCCCGCGATCCCGCCCCCTCCTCCGCCACCCCCGAGCCGTCGTGCGCGCTCGTCTGCACGCGCTGCGGCGCGGTGGTGGCCATCGACCCCGATCTGCGCGCGCTCGCCGCCTCCGCCGCGTCCCGGAACGGCTTCGAGGTGCGCGCGCCGCGCCTGCGCCTGTTCGGCTGCTGCGCCGCCTGTCGCGCCGGCGCGGCCGGCCCGCTGCCGCGCGGGTGGGGCCGGGCATGATCGTCTGCCTGTGCTTCAACGTCTCCGACACGCTGGTCCGGCGGCGCGCGGCCGAGGGCGCCTCGCTCCGCCAGGTGATCGCCGAGACCGGCGCGGGCACCGCCTGCCGCTGCTGCGTGGCCGCCCTCGCCAAGGTGCACGCGGGCGGCGCCGCCGCCGCACCCCCCTGCGCCCGCGCCCAGCCGGCCGCGCGGCGCGACGCCGCCTGATCGTCGCGCCGCCGCCGCCGCTCGCGGGCGCGCTGGCCGGCGCGGAGACGGGCCGGAATCCGGCCATGGCGCTCGTGGCGGAGCGGCCGGAGGACGCCTCGGTGACGCTCAGTTGGGGCTCGCCCGAGCCACGCGCGCTCCCCGCCGCTAGGCTTCGGTGCGCCGGCCGGCGCCGGACCCGGACACGAACGGAGGAGCGATGAAGGGCGACGCCAAGGTCCTCGACGTGCTGAGCGAGGTCCTCATGAACGAGCTCACCGCCATCAACCAGTACTTCCTGCACGCCCGCATCTGCGAGAACTGGGGCTACGACCGGCTGTACGCGAAGTTCCGGGCCGAGTCGATCGACGAGATGAAGGACGCCGACCACCTGATCGAGCGCATCCTCTACCTCGAGGGCATGCCGAACGTTCAGAAGCTGTCGAAGGTCAACATCGGCGAGAACGTGCCCGAGATCCTGGCGGCGGACCTCGACCTCGAGAAGCACGCCATCGGCGCGCTCAACCGCGGCATCGAGACCTGCCGGAACGCCGGCGACAACGGCTCCGCCGACCTCCTCGAGGACATCCTGGAGGGCGAGGAGGAGCACGCGAACTGGCTCGAGACGCAGCTCACCGCCATCGACCAGATCGGCGTGCAGAACTACCTCACCGAGCAGCTCAAGAAGGACGGCGGGTAGCGCTCAGGCGACGCAGCGGAAGTCGGCCAGCTCCTCGAAGCCGGCGCGGGCCAGCTCGGCGCGGATGAGGTCGCGCGCGCCGGGCGCGCCCACCGCCACGAGCAGCGGCAGCCCGCGAAGCCGGCCCACCTCCTCGTACGAGACGACCCGTGCCCCGCGCACGGTGCGGCCGATCTTCCTGCGATCGACCTCGACGAACGCGGCGGTGGCGATCCCCTCGGCGCGGAGCGCGTCGGAGAAGGCACGGCCGGTCTCGCCGGCCCCCCACAGCGCCACCTCCCGCGCGCCGACGAGGACGTGGCGGGCGAGGTGTGCGCACTTCAGCGCCACGTGGCGGGCGAGCGCGTAGCGGGGGTCGGTGCGGGTGAGCCGCCCGGCCGACTCGCGCCAGGCGAGCACCGGGGCGGAGAGGTTGCCGAGCCGCCCGCCGGCGGCCGAGAGGCGCAGCCACAGGTCGTAATCCTCCGGGAACGGGCCGTCGCGCCAGCCGCCGGCGCGCTCCAGCGCGTCGCGCCGGATCGCGGCCGCGGGGTGGACGAGCGGCGCCTCCACCAGCAGGTCGCGCTCCACCAGCGCGGGCGTGACGAGCCCGTTCAGCCACGCCGCGTAGCGCGCCATGCCCGGGCGCACCGCCGCGCGCGGGAACAGCCGGACCCGTCCGCCGAGCGCCGCGAGCGACGGATCGGCGCGGAGCGCGTCGAGCTGGAGCGCGAGCCGGCGCGGGTGGGCCACGTCGTCCGCGTCCATCCGCGCCACCACCTCGGCGTCGCAGGCGGCGAGGCCCCGCTGCAGCGCCCCGGCGATCCCCTCGCCCGGCCCGCGCAGCAGGCGCACCCGCCGGTCGCGCGCCGCGAGCCGCTCCAGCACCTCGGCGGTGCCGTCGCGCGAGCCGTCGTCCACGCAGACGAGCGAGAGGTCGCGCTCGGTCTGGCGCAGGATCGACACGGCCGCCGCGCGCACGGTGCGGGCGGCGTCGCGCGCGGGGAGGAGGACGGCGACCCTGGGCACCGGCGCCGGCTACGGGCTCGGCTTCTTGCGGTCCGCCGCGACGCGCGGCTGCGCGCCGATCTCGGCGCAGAGCCACTCCGCCGCGAGCAGGTAGCCGCGGATCCCCAGGCCCACGATCTGCCCGCGGCAGGCCGGGGCGAGGACGCTCACGTGGCGGAACGCCTCGCGCTGGTGGATGTTGGAGATGTGCACCTCCACCGCCGGCGCGGGCATCGCCTTCAGGCAGTCGTGCAGCGCGTAGCTCGTGTGCGTGAGGGCCCCGGCGTTCAGGATGATCCCGCGCGCCTGCTTCCGGTGCTCCTGCAGGAAGTCGATGATCGCGCCCTCGTGGTTCGACTGGAACGCCTTCACCTCGACGTCCCAGGCCGCGCAGGCGTCGCGGACGAGCAGCTCCACGTCGCCGAGCGTGCTGCGCCCGTACACGTCCGGCTCGCGCTCGCCCAGCAGGTTCAGGTTCGGACCGTTGACGACCAGGATCATCGCGTCCTCCGCCCGGCGCGGCCGCCCGCCCGCGCCTCCGAGATCTCCGCCACCGCCGCCTCGACCGCCGCGGGCTCCGCCTCGACGTCCCACTCCACCCGCCAGCCGTCCTCAACGGCCGCCGGCAGCACCCAGCGCAGCCCGCCCGCCGCCCGCTTCTTGTCGTACGCCATCAGGCGCGCGGCGGCACGCGCGATCGCCGGCGGGACCCGGACCGGCAGCCCGGCCCCGGCGACCGCCGCCTCCACCCGCTCCACCGCCGCGCCGTCCACCCGGCCCATCCGCGCCGCCAGCCGGAACGCGAACGCGAGCCCCACCGCGACCGCCTCGCCGTGCGTGTACCGCGAGAACCGCCCGGCCGCCTCCACCCCGTGGCCGAAGGTGTGGCCCAGGTTGAGGAGCTTGCGGGGGCCGTGCTCGGTGGGATCCTCCGCCACCACGTCCACCTTCATGCGGGCGCAGGTGGCGATCACCGCCGGGTCCGGCGCGGCGGCGCCGAGCGCCGCGAACGCGTCGAGCAGCGCCGGCTGGAGCGCCCCGTACTTCAGCACCTCGCCGAGGCCGCTCGCGAGCTCGCGCCGCGGCAGGGTGCGGAGCGCGGCGGGATCCGCCAGCACCGCGTCGGGCGGGTGGAACGCGCCCACCGCGTTCTTCGCGGCCGGCAGGTTCACCGCGGTCTTGCCGCCGATGGCGGCGTCCACCATGGCGAGCAGCGTGGTGGGCACCGCCACCCAGGGCACGCCGCGCATGTACGTCGCGGCGAGGAAGCCGGCCGCGTCGCTCACCGCGCCGCCGCCCAGCGCCACCACCAGCGTCCGCCGCGTGGCGCCGGCGCGGAGCAGCTTCGCCGCGGCCCGCTCCAGCTCGGCGAGCGTCTTGCCTGCCTCGCCGTCGGGGAGCGCGTGCACGAGCGCGAGCGGCGCCTCCCGCCGCAGGCGGGCGAGCACGTCCTTTCCGAAGGGGATCGAGAGCACCCGGCGGCAGGAGACGAGCGCCACCGCGTCGTGCTCGTCGGCGAGCGCGGGCAGCGCCGCCGCCGCGCCGGCACCGACGCGCACCTCGTAGGCGTGGTCGCCCTGCCGCGCCGGGATGATCTCGGTGACCGCGGCGCCGGCCTCCTCGGCCGCGGCGGGCTTGCGGGTCCGGCTCATAGCGACTCCAGGACGCGCCGGGCCACCGCCTCGGGCGTCATCCCGTCCACGTGGACGGTGAGGTGGGCGCGCCGGTAGAGCGGCAGCCGGCGCGCGCGGAGCGCCTCCCAGCGCGCCGCGAGCGGGCGGGCCGGATCCTCGCCGATGCGGCGGGCGGCCTCCTGCGCCGAGACGTCGAGGAACACCACCCGCGCGGTGGCGAGCAGGCGCGCGGCGCCGTGCGGGTCGCAGAACGCGCCGCCGCCCAGGTCCGCCACCGCGCCCGGCGGCAGCGCGGCCACCGCGGCGCGCTCCAGCGCGCGGAAGCGCCCCTCGCCGTCCTCGGCGAACACCCGGGCGATGGGCTTGCCCGCCGCGCGCACGATCTCGTCGTCGAGCCGCACCAGCCGCCGGCCCAGCCAGCGCGCCAGCAGCGGGGCCACGGTGGACTTCCCCGAGCCCATCATCCCGGTGAGCGCCAGCGTCTCAGCGGATCCGAGCGGCATACGCCTCCACCGCCCGGCGCACGTCCTCGACGGCGTCGCCGCCGAACTTCTCCAGGAGCGCGTTCGCGAGCTCCCAGGCCACCACCGCCTCGCCCACCACCGCGGCGGCCGGCACCGCGCACACGTCGCTCCGCTCGTAGCGGGCCTGGGTGGCCGCGCGGGTGGCGAGGTCCACGGTGGCGAGCGGGTGGAGCATGGTGGGGATGGGCTTCATGTAGGCGCGCACGCGGAGCGGCATGCCGTCGGTCATGCCGCCCTCCAGCCCGCCGGCGCGGTTCGTGTCTCGCCAGAAGCCGCGGGCCGGGTCGTGGTGGATGGCGTCGTGGAACTCGTAGCCGGGGCGGCCCACCTGCGTGCCGTCGCCGATCTCCACGGCGCGGATGGCCTGCACGCCGCAGAGCGCGCCAGCCAGGCGCGCGTCGAGGCGGCGGTCCGGGTGCACGTGGCTGCCGACGCCGATGGGGAGCCCGGTGGCGTACACGTCGAAGGCGCCGCCGATGGAGCCGCCGCGCGCCTTCTCCGCGTCGATGAGCGCGCGCCACTCGGCGGCGAGCGCCTCGTCGTCCACGTGCAGGTCGGAGGCCTCGATGGCGTCGCGCTGCGCCGGGGTGGGCGGCGCGTCCGGCCGGATCTCGCGCGGGCCGATGGCCACCACCCGCGAGCACACCTCCACGCCCAGGGTCGAGAGCAGCGCCTTCGCGAGCGCGCCGAGCGCCACCGTGACCGCGGTGGACCGGGCGCTGGCCCGCTCCAGCACGTCGCGCGCGTCGTCGAGCCCGTACTTGAGCGCGCCGGCGAGATCGGCATGGCCGGGGCGGACCTGGGTGAACTTCTTGCCGCCGCGGGCGTACGGGGAGACGAGGTCCTTCCAGTTCTCGTGGTCCTTGTTCCAGACCGCGAGCGCGATGGGCGCGCCGGTGGTGAGCCCGCCGCGCAGCCCGGCCAGGAACTGCGCCGCGTCGGTCTCGATCTTCATGCGGCCGCCGCGGCCGTAGCCCTTCTGCCGGCGGCGCAGGTCCCGGTCCACCGCCTCGAAGTCCACCGCCAGCCCCGCCGGGAAGCCCTCGGCGATGGCGACCAGCGCCGGGCCGTGCGACTCGCCGGCGGTCAGGTACCGAAGTGTCATCGTGCTCCCTCGCGCGCCTCGAGCGCGCGGGCCATGTCCGCCTCGGGGGCGGGCTGGCCGGTCCAGATCGTGAACGCGAGCGCGCCCTGGCGCACCAGCACCTGCTCGCCGCTGACCAGCCGGGCGCCGGCCGCGCGCGCGGCGCGGGCGAGCTCGGTGTCCCCGTACACGAAGTCGAGCACCACCTGGGCGGCGCGGAACCGGAGCGGCGGCAGGCGGCCCTCGTGCCCGGGCAGCCCCACCGACGTGCCGTTCACCACCACGGCGGCGGCGTCCGCCTCGGCCTCCAGGTCCTCGAAGTCGGCGGCGGCCAGGTCGGCGCCGGGCACCGCGGCGGCGAGGTCGCGGCACAGCTCGGCGGCGGCCTCCTCGCGGCGCGCCGCCACCCGGACCTCCGTCCCGAGCTGGACGAGCGCCCAGGCCGCCGCGCGCGCCGCGCCGCCCGCGCCGACGAGCAGCGCCCGCGACCCGCGCACGACCCCGGCCGCCTCGAGCAGCGTGCGGCACGCGGGCGCGTCGGTGTTGAAGCCGTCCCAGCCGTCGCGGGTCCGGCGCAGCGTGTTCGCGGCGCCCACCGCGGTCGCCACCGGGTCGAGCGCGTGGCAGAGCGACGCCGCCCGCGGCTTGTGCGGCACGGTGACGTTCAGGCCCTGGAAGCCGAGCGCGTGCGCGCCGCGCAGCGCCTCGTCGATCCGCTCCGGCGCGACCGGCAGCGCCACGTAGACCGCGTCCACGCCCAGCCTCGCGAACGCCGCGTTCTGCATCTCCGGCGAGCGGCTGTGCGCCACCGGGTGGCCGACGACGCCGTAGAGCGCGGTCCGCCCGGTGATCACGGCGCGCCTCCGCCGGACGCCTGGCCGGACACCTGGTCGAGCAGCCGGAAGAAGCTCGGGAAGCTGGTCGCGACGCAGGCCACGTCGTCGAGCACCACCGGCTCCCCGCCGCAGAACAGCTGCGCGACCGCCATGGACATGGCGATGCGGTGATCCAGCCGGGTGCGGACCTCGACGCCGCGCAGCGGCGTGGGCCCGTCGATGGCGCAGCCGTCCTCGAACAGCTCGATGCGGGCGCCGGCGCGCGAGAGCGTCTCGCCCATGGCGGCGAGCCGGTCGGACTCCTTCACCCGGAGCTCCTTCGCGTCGCGGATCACGGTCCGGCCGCGCGCCTGCGTGGCCATCACCATCACCACCGGCAGCTCGTCGATGAGCCGGGGGATGGTCGCGCCGCGGATCTCGGTGCCCTCCAGGCGATCGGCGCGCACGGTCACGTCGGCGCGCGGCTCGCCCGCCACCTCGCGGAGGTTCGCGAGCCGCACGTCGGCGCCCATGGCCCGGAGCACGTCGAGCAGCCCGGTGCGCGTCTCGTTCACGCCCAGGTTGCGGACCGTCACCTCGGAGCCGGGGAGCGCCGCCGCGCCGCAGAGGAAGAACGCCGCCGAGGAGATGTCACCCGGCACGTCCACGCGCCCGCCGGCGGGCCGCGCTGCCGAGACCGACACCTCCAGGCCCGAGACCTTCACCGGCACGCCCATCCCGCGCAGCATGCGCTCGGTGTGATCGCGGCTCTTCTCCGGCTCGACCACCGTGGTCTCGCCCTCGGCGAACAGGCCGGCGAGCAGCAGCGCGCTCTTCACCTGCGCGCTCGCCACCGGGAGCAGGTGCCGCGCCCCGCGCAGCGCGCCCCCGCGGACGACCACCGGCGGCAGGCGATCGCCGTCGCGGGCGGACAGGTTCGCGCCCATCACCCGGAGCGGGTCGATCACCCGCCGCACCGGGCGGCGCCGCAGCGAGGCGTCGCCGGTGAGCACCGACAGGCCGGGCACGCCGGAGAGCACGCCGGTGAGCAGGCGCAGGCTCGTGCCGGAGTTGCCGCAGTCGATGACGTCCCCCGGCTCGCGCAGCGTCGCGGGCGGCGTCACCACCACCTCGGCGCCCTCCGTGCGCACCGTGGCGCCGAGCGCCTCCACCGCCCTGCGGGTGGAGTGGACGTCCTCGGCGTCGAGCAGCCCCGCGACGCGGGTCTCGCCGGTGGACAGCGCGCCGAAGAGCAGGCTCCGGTGCGAGATGGACTTGTCGCCGGGCACCTCGATGGCGCCGCGCAGCGGGCCGGCGCGCCGGCAGGTCAGGGGTCCGGAGGTCGGGGCAGCGCTCAAAACAGCTCCTCCCGTGCGGCGCGGGCCGCCTCGAGGGCCGAGCGCGCCGACTCCGGCGACTCGGCGATGGCGGCGAGGAGGCGGGCGAGGTGCCGCTCCAGCCGGCGCGCCGCCTCCGGCAGGTGGGCGTTGCGCCGGGCCACCTCGCCCTGGATGTCGAACGGGAACTCGGCCAGGCGCGTCGCGTCCTTGAGGCCGGGGCCGGCGAGGTGCATGGCGAGCGGGCCGGCCTCGCGCACCGCCACCGAGAGCGCCGAGGCGACGAGGTAGGGCAGGTGCGAGACCATCGCCACCGCCGCGTCGTGCTCGGCGGCGGTGCAGCGCTCGACCTTCGCGCCGAGCGCGAGGTGCAGCGCCGCCACCCGGTCCACCGCGCCCGGATCGCCGTCGGTGCAGATCGCCACCGTGCCGCCCGCCGACCACTTCTCCGCGGTGGCGCCGTCGTAGCCGCCGTGGCCGCCGAACATGGGGTGCGCACCCACGAAGGCGACGCCGGGGCGGACCCGCTCGCGCGCCAGCGTCACCACCCGCTCCTTCGCGCCGCCCACGTCGGTGAGCACCGCCCCGTCGGCGAGCAGGGCCGAGACCGGCGCGAGCAGCGCCTCGATGGTCGCGACCGGCGTGCACAGCACCACCACCCCGCAGCCGGCGAGCGCGGCGTCGGGCTCCGCGGACACCTGGTCGGCCACGCCGTCGGCGAGCGCCCGGGCGCGGACCTCGGCGCGCGGCTCCACCGCGGTGATGCGCACGCCCCGGTCCACCCGGCGGGCGGCGCGGGCGAGCGAGGCGCCCATGAGGCCCAGCCCCACCACGCCCAGGTGGCCCGGGAGCGCGGGGAGCGGCCTGTTCGTCGGGACGTTCACGCTCGCCTCCGCTCC
Source organism: Anaeromyxobacter dehalogenans 2CP-1 (assembly GCF_000022145.1). Lineage (NCBI taxonomy): Bacteria > Pseudomonadati > Myxococcota > Myxococcia > Myxococcales > Anaeromyxobacteraceae > Anaeromyxobacter > Anaeromyxobacter dehalogenans. The sequence continues at coordinate 224,808 of NC_011891.1, read as the reverse complement.
CCGGCCGCGCCGGTCACGGCCGCACGTGGAGGTCGGGCCGGAGCGCCTGCGCGCCGCGCAGGTACACGTGGTTGCGCGGACCGTCGGAGTCCACGTGCAGCAGCACCCGGACGATCCGCGGCATCGAGCCGGGGACCGGGATCTCCTGCGAGCAGATCATCGGGACGGCGTTCCAGCCCTGCACGCGCGCGGCGCGCGCCGGGAAGTCGGCGTCGAGGTCATGGGTGACGGTGAAGATCGCCCATACGATCTGCTGCGGCTCGAGCTGGTTGCGCGAGGTGATCTCGCGGCACAGCTCCTTCACCGCATCCTCGATCGCCTCGACCGTGTTGGCCGAGCACTGGGTCGCGCCTCGAATGCCACGCATGGGAGTCGAACAGTGTAGGAAACGGGCGCGCGGGTGTCCACCCGCTTTCCGCCGGATCCACGCGCTCTTGGATCACCCGCCGTGCGGGTCCGGCCCGCCATGCCCGGCCGCGACGGCCTCGGCGAGCGCCACCGTCCGGCGCGCCGCCGCGACGTGCAGCGCCTCCACCAGGCGCCCGTCCACCACCGTGACGCCCAGCCCGGCCGCCTCGGCCTCGGCGTGCGCCGCGATCACCCGCCGCGCCCGCTCCAGCTCGGCGTCGTCCGGCGCGAAGGCGCGGTTCGCCGCCTCGAGCTGCTTCGGGTGGATGAGCGTCTTGCCGTCGAAGCCGAGGTCCCGCCCCTGCCGGCAGGCGGCCTCCAGCCCCGCCGCGTCCTCGAGGTCGAGGAACACGCCGTCGAGCGCGGCGAGCCCGTGGGCGCGCGCGGCGAGCAGGACGAGCGACAGGCTGGTGAGGACCTCGGCGCGGCCGGCGGTGTGGCGCGCGCCCAGGTCCTTCACGAGGTCGCTCGTGCCGGCCACCAGGCACGCCACCCTCGGCGACGCGCCGGCGATCTCGTCGGCCGCCAGCACGCCGCGCGGGGTCTCGACCATGCACCAGAGCGCGAGGCCGGCCGGCGCGTGGCCGGCCGCGAGCGCCTGCACCGCGGCGTGCACCTCGGCGGCGCGCTCCACCTTCGGCAGGCAGATCGCGTCGGCGCCGGCGCGGGCCAGCGCCGCCAGATCGGCCGCGCCCCACGGCGTCCCGAGCCCGTTCACGCGCACCACGCGCTCGCGCCGGCCGAAGCCGCCCTGCGCCAGCGCGGCCACCACCTGCGCGCGGGCGGCGTCCTTGGCGGCGGGCGCCACCGCGTCCTCCAGGTCGAGGAGGAGCGCGTCGGCGGGGAGCGTGCGCGCCTTCTCGAGGGCGCGCGCGTTGGAGCCGGGCAGGTACAGGGCGCTGCGGCGGGGGCGGACGACGGGCATCGAGGGCTCCTCGGCGGGACGAACGAGGCGAGCGTGCCAGAGCGGGCCGCCCCGCGGAAGCGGGGATGCGGTTGTCGCCCCCGCCCGCCGTCACGATCCTGGAGGCATGACGGCGCTCCCGGCCATCGCGCTCGGGCTCGGCCTCGCGCTCGGGCAGGCGGCGCCGGAGCGGGGTGGCGACGCGGGGCAGGCCGCCTCGCCCGCTCCGCCGGCTGCGTCCGCGGCGCAGGGGACGGCGCCGCCGGCGGCGGGCCCGCGGCCGCGCGAGGCGACCGAGGAGCCGGGCGCTGGCGGGAGCCGCGACGCGCAGCGCCGGCTCGACGCGCCGGCCCGCGACGACGCGGCGGCCCAGCCGGACCCCGCCGCCGCGGCGGCCCAGGCCGAGCCCGCCGCCGACGCGGCCCAGGCCGAGCGCGCCGCCGCCGCGGCGCAGGCCGAGCTGGACCAGCTCCGGACACAGGTGGAGGCGCTGCGGGCCGAGGTCGAGGCGCTGCGCGCGTCCGGCGCCGAGGCGGACGCGCACACCGCCGCGGTGGAGCAGGAGCTGGCCGAGGCGCGGGCCCGGCGTGCCGCCGAGGCCGACGCCGCCGCCCGCTCCCCGGCGGAGCGCGCGCAGGCGACCGGCGGGGCGCTGCAGCGCATGGACGGCGCGCTGCGCGCGCTCGCGGCGGGAGACGCGAGCGGGGTGGACGCGGCGCTGGCCGGGGACGCGGCCGCGCTCGAGGCGGCGCGGGCCGAGGCCGGCCGGCGCGGCTCGGCGGAGGAGGCGGCACAGGCGGAGGCCGGCGCGCGCAGCCTGGCCGCGGCGCGGGAGGCGCTCGCGCGCGGCGACCTGTACCAGGCGCGGCTCCTGCTCGCGAACGCCGCGCGCTCCGCGGCCGCGGCGAACCGGCTGGCGCGCCAGGGCGCGGCGCCGGCGCCTTGACGCAACGTGAACGCGCCTACCCGGGCGGCCAGCCCATGCGGCGGCCGCCCAGCAGGTGCAGGTGCACGTGGAACACGGTCTGGCCGGCGTCGCCGTGCGTGTTCACGACCGCGCGCCAGCCGGAGCCGTCGATCCCGCGCTCCTTCGCGAGCGCCGCCGCCACCCGGTACAGCTTCCCCATGAGCGCCTCGTCCTCGGGGGCGAGGTCGTTCGCGGTGGGGATGTGCTTGCGCGGGATGACGAGCAGGTGCGTGGGCGCCTGCGGGTTGATGTCCACGAACGCCACCGTGTCGGCGTCCTGGTGCACCAGCTTGGCGGGGATCTCGCCCCGCACGATCCTGCAGAACAGGCAGTCGCTCATCGGTCGCCCTCTCTAGAACAGCCGCCGCGAGTCGAGCAGGATGGTGACCGGACCGTCGTTCACCAGCTCGACCTCCATCTCGGCGCGGAACACCCCGGTCTCGACGCGCAGCCCCTTCTCGCGGAGCATCCCGCACACCGACTCGTAGAGCGCGTTCGCCGCCTCGGGCGGCGCCGCGTCGCTGAAGCCGGGCCGGTTCCCCCGGCGCGCGTCGCCGAGCAGCGTGAACTGCGACACGACCAGCACCGCGCCGCCCACCTCGGCGACGGCCAGGTTCATCTTGCCGGCCGCGTCCTCGAAGATCCGCAGGGCCGCGATCTTGTCGGCGAGCAGCCGCGCGTCCGGGGCGCCGTCGTCGCGCGCCACGCCCAGCAGGACGAGCAGCCCGCGCCCGATCGCGCCGGTGGCCGCGCCGCCCACCCGCACCTCGGCCCTCGAGACCCGCTGGATCACCGCCCGCACGCGTCCTTCCATGGCACGCGCCGGCCCGGCTTTCAACGCCGGAGCGCCGCGCTGCGGCGGGCGGCGGGCGCCTCCCCGGGGCCCGTTGCGCTCCGTGACAGGCCCCTGGCCCCGTGCTAGACCCGGGCCCGCCTCCAGCCACGGATCCGGTCCGCATGCTGCTCCTCAGGGACGCCCAGAAGACGGACCTCGCGGGGCTCGCCGCCCTGGCGAAGGTGCTGAACACGGTCAACCTCCCCTACGACGAGCGCGCGCTCTCGGGGATCGTCGATCGCTCGGTGCGGAGCTTCGCCGGGAAGATCCGCGATCCGCTGGAGCGGGCCTACGTGTTCGTGGCGGAGGAGCCGCGCACGAGGCGGATCGTCGGCACCTCGATGATCATCGCGCAGCACGGCACGCGCGAGTCGCCCTGCACGTTCTTCGACGTCTCCGAGCGCGAGCACTACTCGTCCACCATCGACCGGCACTTCAAGCACCAGGTCCTCTCCATCGGCTACCACTTCGACGGCCCCACCGAGATCGGCGGCCTGGTGGTGCACCCGGGCCTGCGCGGCGGGGAAGCGCGCGCCGGCAAGCAGCTCGCGTTCGTGCGCTTCCTCTACATGGCCATGTTCCGCGACCGCTTCCGCGAGCGCGTCCTCGCCGAGCTCATGCCGCCGCTCACGAAGGACGGCCGCAGCCTGTTCTGGGAGGCGTTCGGCAAGCGCTTCACCGACCTCGACTACCAGGAGGCCGACAAGAAGAGCCGCGAGAACAAGGAGTTCATCCAGCAGCTCTTCCCGCCCTCCGACGTGTACGCGACGCTGTTCCCGCCGGCGGTCCGCCGCCTGCTCGGGAAGGTCGGTCCCGACACCGAGCCGGTCCGGCGGATGCTCGAGAAGATCGGCTTCCGCTACGTCGACCGCATCGACCCGTTCGACGGCGGCCCGCACTACGAGGCGACGCTCGCGGACATCACGCTCGTGCGCGCCTACCGCCGCGCCCGCCTCGCGCCCGAGCCGCTCGACGGCGAGCTGCACGGCGGCGAGGACTGCCTGATCGCGGTGACCCGCGGCGAGGGTCGGACCCGCTTTCGGGCGGTGCGCACCGGCGCGCGGCTGGATGGGACGAACGTCTGGATTCCCCAGCGCGCACGCGAGGTTCTGGATGGGCGGCCGGGCGAGCGGGTGCACGTCGTCCCGTTCGACGGCGGGGCGCGCTGAGAAGCCCCTTCCGGTCTGCCCTTTGAGTGGGCTAGAAGGCGCGGCATGACCCTTCGCAGCCTCCTCCGTGCCTCGTTCCTGCTCGCCCTCGTCGCCGCGGCTCCGGCGGCGCGCGCGGGCGGCTTCTCCACCACCAACGTCCAGCTCCTCCAGGGCTGGAACTTCGACAAGGCGATCGACACCTCGTTCGCCGGCAAGCTGAAGGACGGCACCAAGACCACGCTGACGCTGAACCACTTCTCGACGTGGGAGTACGGCGACAACTTCGCGTTCTTCGACCTGTCGCGCGGCCGCTTCGAGGCCGACGACTCGCAGTGGACCGACGCCTACGTCGAGTGGCACCCGCGCCTGTTCGTGAACCAGCTCCTCGGCCAGAAGGAGCCGCTGTTCGGCGTCATCCGGAACTGGGGCTTCGCGGGCGAGGTGAACCAGGGCGCCGGCTTCTACGCGTACATGGGCGGCCTCGGCCTCGACTTCGCCGTGCCGGCCGGCTGGGTGCTCGGCCTGAACACGTACTACCGCTACGACAACTTCAACCGGCACGGCTGGCAGGTGTCGCCGTTCTGGACGGTGCCGTTCGCGGTCGGCAAGGTGCCGTTCCTGTTCACCGGCTTCATCGACGTGAACGGCCTCAAGGACGAGGGCGGCTTCTACACCGGGTCGGACAACGGCGTGGAGATCTGGTCGCAGCCGCAGCTGCTCGTGGACGCGCTCGCGCCGTTCGGCGGCAAGGCCGGCAAGCTGTACGTCGGCGTCGAGTGGTGGCTGCACTACTACAGCCTGGGCTCGTTCGAGGAGACCACCTCGGCGCCGCAGGCGATGGTGCAGTGGACGGTGTTCTGATCTGACGGGGACTGCGTCCCCGCCCCGCCGCCCTGAGCTTGCCGAAGGGCGTCGGGGCCCCACCCCTGCTCCGCGGGGCCCGTGACCGCTCGCGCCCGCATGCGCGGGCGCGCGAGCGGTCCCCGCGGGGAGGGGTTCCACCCCTCCCCAGCCTGCGGCTGGGGCCCCTCCCCGGTAGCGACTTCCGGTGAACGGCCGCGCTCCTGCGAGGGGGCGCGGCCGCTCCGTTCCTAGATCCGTACCAGCGTGGCGAGCCAGGCGCGCGCCGGGTCGGCGCCGAGCCGCTCGAAGCGCGCCTCGCGGAGCCGGGTCAGCGCGAAGATCGACCGGAACGCGTCGCGGACGTCGGACTCCGAGATCCGGCGCGGGCCGGGGCCCGGCGGCTCCTCGTCGGAGAAGCAGAGCAGGTGCAGCGTCGAGCCGGGCGAGAGCACCTCGGTGAGCGACTGCGCGTAGGTCCGCCGGTCGGCGCGATCGAACACGTGGAACAGGCCGCAGTCCACCGCGGTCTCGAAGCGCCGGTGGAGCGCCTTCAGGTCGAGCGCGTCCGCCACCAGGAACGGCACCTGCAGCCCGCGCGCGGCCGCCTTCTCGAGGGCGCGCGCGATGGCGGTGGGCGAGCCGTCCACGCCTAGGACGCGCTTGCCGAGCGCGGCGAGGTGGAGCGCGTTCTCGCCGGTGCCGCAGCCCACGTCGAGCACGTCGCCGACGATCTCGCCGGCCTCCGCGAGCGCCACCAGCTCGGCCTGCGGACGCCCGATGTCCCAGGGCGGCGTGCCCTCCCGGTAGCGATCGTCGAACACGCGGCGCTGCGAGTCGGCCATGGCATCCTCCGGCGCCGCCGCGGGCGGCGCGCACCCCTTCTTGTCCCGCGCCCGCCCCGGGCGCAAGATCGCCCCGCATGCCGTTCGAGCCCGCCTTCATGTCCCGCCTCGAGGCGTTCCAGGCCGAGCTGGCCGAGGTCCGCGCGCCCGCCGGGTGGATGGCGTTCCGCGCGCGCTGGTTCACCGACCTCCCCTGGCCCCGGCGCACCCCCGAGGCGCTCGCCGCCGCGCGCGGCGACGGCGCGCCCTGGGTGGTCGCGGGGCGCACCTTCCGCCGCGCGCCGCTGCCCGACGACCTCACGCCCGAGGCGAGGTACGCCTACTTCTCCGCGCTGGCGCGCGGCTTCGCGGCGATGTACCCGCACGACGCCCCCGGCACCGGTGGCTCGGCCGTGCGCCACCACTGCCCCGCCTGCGAGCTGTTCTCCGACGAGCCGGGCGATCCCACCTGCCCCGGCTGCGGTCGCCCGCTGCTCGCGATGCGGCTCGCCCCGCCCGCTCGCTGACGGCCGATCCACGAGCGCCGACGCGCGCCCCGCTCTCGCGCCCGAGCGGGCGAGCGCGCGTCCGCGCCGCGGCTTCCTCGTGCGGGCGCCGACCCGCGGGGGCAATTCCGCTCCCGGCTCCAGGGAGTATCCTGCCGCCCGCTCTTGTCGAGCCGTGCGACCGCGCGGGCTCGAGGTGACCCCGATGATCAGCAGCGCAGCGAGCCGGGGCCCGGTGCGGCCGGAGACGGTCGAGCCGGGGCGGGGGAACGGCGAGGACGGCGAGGCCGTCCCCGGAAGACAGATCACCACCCCGCGCGCCGTGGCGGCGGCGGTGCGCCCGGAGGCGTGGCCGGCGCTCGCCATGTTCGGCCTGTGCGCCCTGCTCGCGGCCGAGACGGCGCTGCTCGCCGCGTTCGGCCTGGGCGGGGGCGAGGCGCTCCTGCCGGGCGGCGACCACGACGGCGTGCTGTTCGGGGCCTCGCTCGCGGCGGCGGTGCTGGGCGGCGCGCTCGCCTCGGTGACGCTGGTCCGCGCGATCCGCGCCTCGCGGGCCGACCGCGACGGGCGCGCCCAGGCCGAGGCGGCGCTGCGCGCCCGCGACGAGTTCCTCGGCCTCGCCGCCCACGAGCTGAAGACGCCGCTCACCGCGCTGTTCCTGGAGCTGGGCGCCGCCGGGCGCGAGGCCACTCGCCGCGGCGACGAGCCCGTGCAGGGCCACCTCGCGCGCGCCGACCGCGCCGCGCGACGGCTCGCCGAGCTGGTCTCGCGGCTGCTCGTGGACGCGCGCGCCGCCGCGGAGCCGCTCGCGCTCGAGGAGGTGGAGCTCGGATCGCTCGCGAACGACGCGGTGGACGCGCGCCGCGAGCTGTTCGATCGCGCCCGCTGCGACGTCACGGTGCGCGCCGAGGGCCCGGTGAGCGGGCGCTGGGATCGCACGCGGGTCGATCGCGCGCTCGCCAGCCTGCTCGCGAACGCCGCCAAGTACGGCCAGGGGCGCCCGATCGAGGTGACGGTCCGCGCCGAGGGGGCCCAGGCCCGGCTCTCGGTGCGCGACCACGGCATCGGCATCCCGCCGGAGCGGCGCGCCGCCATCTTCGACCGCTACGCGCGCGCGGTGTCGGCCCGCCACTACGGCGGCCTCGGGCTCGGCCTGTGGATCGCGCGTCGCGAGGCGCTCGCGCTCGGCGGCACGGTCACGGTGGAGAGCCGGCCCGGCCACGGCGCCGAGTTCACGCTGCGGCTGCCCGCCGGCGCGGCGCCGCCGCTGCGCCGCCTCCCCCGGGCGGCGGGGGGCGCGCTGGCCCGGGCGCCGGCGCGGGCGCTGCGCTGGCTGGCGTGGCGCAGCCGCCGGTGCTAGGTTCCGCGCCCGATGCTCCTGCACCCCGCTGGCGCGCCGCGGGGGGGCCCGTCCGGCCTCAGGTTCCCGGCGTTCCTCTGGGCGCTCCTCCACGTCCCCGTCTTCCTCGCGCTCTACGCGACGTCCATCGGGCAGGCCGTCCAGGCCACGCCCGCGCCGTACCGCGCCTGGCTCTGGCCCACCTTCGTCCCGCAGGCGCTGCTGCTCGCGCTGGTGGCGTTCGCGCTGGCGCTGCCGTTCTCGCTCGCCCCGCGCGCCTACCGCTTCGCGGTGGGGGCCGCGGCCGGGCTGCTCACCGGCGGGCTGGCGGTGGACGCGAAGGTGCTGCAGTCGGTCGGCTTCCACCTGAACGGCTTCTTCCTGCGGGTCATGCTGCAGCCGAACGCGCTCCGCGAGACCGGCGTGCCGCTCTCCGACGTGCTCCTGTTCCTCGGGGGCGCGCTCGCGCTGGTGGCGGTGGACGTCCTCGCCGGCGCCTGGTTCGTGCGCCGGTTCGCGGCCCCGGCGCGCCGCGCCTGGCCCTGGGCGCTCGCGCTCCTGCTGCTCTCGGCGGCGGAGCGGGTCTACGGCGGCGGGCTCACCTACTTCGCCGGGTCGTCGGTGTTCGCCGCCTCGACCACCCTGCCGCTCCAGGTGCCCATCCGCATGCAGGGCCTGGCGCGCTCGGTGTTCGGCGACCGCACCAACGATCCGTTCGAGGGCGCGAACGCCTCGAAGCGCCTGCCGGCCGGCGTGGACCCCGCCGAGCTCCGCTTCGAGCACCGGCCCGACGTCCTGTTCGTGGTGGCGGAGAGCCTGCCGGCCGAGCACCTCGACGCGCGCACCATGCCGCGGCTCTGGGCGCGCGCCGAGCACGGCGCGCGGTTCACCCGGCACTACGCCGCCGCCAGCTCCACCAACTACACGCTCTTCTCGCTCGTGTACGGGCTGCAGGCGCAGAAGCTCGAGGCGGTGGTCGGCGCCGGGCGCCAGCCGACGCTGTTCCCGGCGCTGACCGAGAACGGCTACCAGGTGAAGGTGAGCGCGGCCTCCTGCGTGGACTGGATGGACCTGCAGAAGACCGTGTTCGGCGGGGTGTCCGATCTCGAGACCTGGTGCGACGGCAACGACCCGTCCACCCGCGACGCCCAGATGCTGAAGAGCGCCCGCGCCTTCACGGCGCGGGCCGACCCGGCGCGCCCGGTGTTCCTGTTCCTCTTCTTCTTCGGCACCCACTTCAACTACTTCCACGATCCCGAGGACCAGGTGTTCGCGCCGGCCTGGGACGGCGCCGGCGGCCTGAAGGCCACCCGCGCGCCGGGCGTGGAGATCGAGCACCGCGCCCGCAACGCGGCGCACGCGCTCGACCGCGCGCTGGACGCGTTCCTCGACGACTTCACGCGGACCCGCGGGCGCGAGCCGCTCGTCGTCTTCACCGGCGACCACGGCGAGGAGTTCCGGCAGAAGGGGCACCTCGGCCACGGCTCGGCGGTGACCGACGAGCAGATCCACGTGCCCGCGGTGTGGCTCGGGCCGGGCGTGCCGGCCGGCGTGCGCGACGCGGTCACCAGCCACGTGGACGTGGTGCCGACGCTGTTCTCGCTGCTCGGCGAGCGCCACCCGGCCTCGCTGTACGCCGACGGCCTCTCCATGTTCGAGGCGCCCGAGGATCGCTTCGTGGTCTCGACGGTGGGCTGGGAGCCGCGCTACGCCGCCATCGGCAAGGACCTGAAGGTCACGATGTACGCCGGCATGGGTGGCGCGCAGATCACCGACCCCGACGACCGGCCGCTCCCCGACGGGCCGGCCCGGATGGCCCGGCAGGCCGGCCGGATCCTGCGCGCGCTCCGGGGCGAGGCCGAGCCCGCCCCCCGCGCCGCCGCCGCGCCGGCGCCCTGAACGGTCGCGCGCACACCCGCGCGCACACGCGTCGCCGGCCGCCGCCTCGACGGACGCTCCGGGCCCATGCTCTGCTCCGGGCATGCGCCGGCTCGCCCTCGCCGCCCTGGCCCTGTCGCTCGCGTCCGCCTGCGCCTCGCGCGAGGCGCTGTGGCGCTACCGCGAGGAGGGCACGTTCGGCGACGGCGCCCCGCCGCTCCACGCCGAGCCCATCGGCGGCGGCGCCGAGTACCGGCTCGTGTCGGCCTCGCTCGGTGAGGCGGACCTGTCGCTGGAGCGCAGCGTGGCGGCGCTCGGCGACGCGCCGGTGCGGGTGGACCTGGGGCGGGTGCGCCTGCGCTCGGCGAGCGGCGAGGAGCTGCCGCTGGTGCGCGCCTGCCTGCTGGAGGCGACCCCGCGCTGCGCCGCGGGCGGCGCCTCGCGCGGCTTCGTGGCCACGCTCTCGCCCGGCGAGGTGATCCGGTTCCGCGCCGACTTCGGCCCGGTGGACGTCCTCGGCCCGGACCGGGCGCCGAACCCCGAGGTGCTGAAGGTGACGCTCGCCGAGGAGGGTGTGTACGTGGGCGGCCGGCTCCAGCCGGTCACGGTGGTGCTGGAGAAGGTGCCGGCGCGCTAGGCGAGGGAGGCGGGGCCCCGCGCTAGTCCGCCACGAGCACCGTGCCCGCCGACCCGGGCTCGAGCAGCGCCGCCTCGAGATCGCCGGGCGCGAGCTTCCCCAGGATCACGACCGACCTCGCGCCGCCGCGCAGCACCTCGAACGACTCCTCCAGCTTCGGGATCATGCCGCCGGAGATGGTGCCGTCCGCCACCAGCCGCTCGAACTCGGCGCGGGTGATGCGCGGGATGCGGCTCGAGGGATCCTTCACGTCGCGGAGCACGCCCGGGGTGGAGGTGACGAGCACGAGCGCGTCGGCGCGGAGCGCGCCGGCGAGCTGGCTCGCCACCGTGTCGCCGTTGATGTTGAGCGCCTGGCCGGCGTCGTCGCAGCCCAGGCACGCCAGCACCGGCACGTAGCGCCGCTCGAACAGGTCGCCGAGGAGCGGCAGGTTGAACCCGACCACGTCGCCCACCAGGCCGAGGTCCACCGGCTCCGGCCCGGCGCCCTGCATCACCCGCGGCGGCCGGCGGGTGGCCTGGATGGCGTGGCCGCTCGCGCCGTGCAGCCCCACCGGCATGACGCCGTTCGCGAGCAGCCGGCCGCACAGATCGACGTTGAGCCGCCCGGCCACCACGTACTTCATCACCTCGAGGGTGGCCTCGTCGGTGAACCGCCGGCCCGCCACCATGCGCGTCTCGAGGCCGAGCCGCTTCTGCAGCGCGGTCGCCTGCGGGCCGCCGCCGTGGACGATGGCGACCCGGTTCCAGCCGTCGACGAGCGTGCGCAGGTCGCGCGCGACCAGGTCGAGCTCCGGGGAGTGGACGATCTCGCCGCCGAGCTTGAGGACGATGGTCTTCATGGAGGCCAGGGGCCGGGGTCGGCGAGCGAGGCCTTCTCGTCGAGCCCGAGCACGAGGTTCATGTTCTGGATGGCCTGGCCTGCCCCGCCCTTCACCAGGTTGTCGGTCGCGCCGAACAGGGTGACGGTGCGCCGCCCGCGGAGCGCCGACCCCACCGCCACGCCCACCTCGGCGTAGTTCGAGCCGGACACCGCCGCGACCTCCGGCAGCCGCTTGCGCGGGACGCGCACGAACGGCTCGCCCGCGTACGCCTCGCGGTAGAGCCGGTCGAGCCGGTCCTGCGTCCATTGCTCCGGCAGCTCCAGGAACGCGGTGGCGAGGATGCCGCGGGAGAGCGGCGCCGACACCGGCACGAAGCGCAGCGCGAGGTCGCGCGCGCCCGCGGCGGCGAGCGTCTCGGTGATCTCCGGGACGTGCTGGTGCTCGAGCGGCTTGTAGGTCTTGAGATTTCCGGCGCGGACCGGGTGGTGCGTGCCGGCCGAGGGCGCCACCCCCGAGCCGGAGGATCCGGTGATGCCCTGCACGTGGACCACGCCCTCGAGCAGCCCGGCGCGCGCGAGCGGCAGGAGCGCGAGCTCGATGGTGGTGGCGAAGCAGCCCGGCGAGGCGACGAAGCGCGCGGACCGGATGCGCTCCCGGTTCAGCTCGGGCAGGCCGTAGACGAAGTCGGCCAGCCGATCCGGGCAGGGGTGGACGTGCTTGTACCAGCGCTCGTACGCGGCGGCGTCCTTCAGCCGGAAGTCGCCGCTCATGTCCACGACCTTCACGCCCGGCAGCGCGGCGAGCTCCGGCACCTTCGAGGCCGCCACCGTGTGCGGCAGGCCGAGCAGGACCACGTCCATGCCCGCGGCGGCCTGCGCCGGGGGGATGCCCTCGAACGTGAGGTCGGTGACCGCCTCCAGCGCGGGATCGGCGGCCGAGAGCGGCTCGCCCACGAAGTCGATGGACGCGACGCGGACCAGCTCCACGTCGGGGTGGACGAGGAGCCGGCGGATCATCTCCGCTCCGCCGTAGCCCGAGCCGCCGATGACCGCGGCCTTGAAGCGCTTGCCGGTCGCCATGCGCCGCCCTTATACCGGGAGCGCCCTCGCCCGGCCAGCGCCGACGCGCCGCCCGCGCGGGCTTTGCCCCGCGCGCCCGCCGCTGGCGGGCGTCGCCGGGCCGGGGACGACACGGATGGCCGCTCGCATCGAGGACGCGCTCACCTGGCTGCAGGGACAGCGCGGCGCCATGGAGGCGCTGCTGGAGCGCCTGGTGGCGCAGAACTCCTTCACGCAGAACCGCGCCGGGGTCGAGGCGGTCGCGAACGTGGTGGCGGGGCAGCTCCGCACGCTCGCCATGGACGTGGAGCTGCGCCCCTCGCACCACTACGGACCGCACGTCCTGTTCACCGGCCGCGCCGCGGGCGCGCCGGTGTTCCTCCTCGGCCACACCGACACGGTGTTCCCGCCGGGCACGTTCGAGGGCTTCCGCCGCGACGGCGACCGGGCGCGGGGGCCGGGCGCCTTCGACATGAAGGGCGGCATCGTGGCGATGCTGTTCGGGCTGGCCGCGGCGAAGCGCGCCGGGCTGCTGGAGCGGGTCGCGGTGCGGGGCGTGCTCGTCTCCGAGGAGGAGGTGGGCTCCCCCGAGTCGCAGGCGGTGATCCGCGCCCACGCGGCGGGCGCCGCCTGCGCGCTCGGCTTCGAGTCCGGGCGCCCGGGCGACCTGGTGGTCACCCGCCGCAAGGGCGTGGCGTCGGTGCGGGTCGAGGCGCGCGGGGTCGCGGCGCACTCCGGGAACGAGCACGAGAAGGGCCGGAGCGCGATCTGGTCGCTGGCGCGGTTCGTCGATCGCGCCCAGGCGCTCACCGACTACGCGCGCGGGCTGACCGTGAACGTGGGGACCATCGCCGGCGGCACCACCAAGAACACCGTGCCGGCCTCGGCCTCGTGCGAGGTGGACCTGCGCTTCGAGACGGTGGCGGACGGGCAGGCGCTGCGCGAGGCGGTGGAGGCGGCCGCGCGGGAGGCCGCCATCCCCGGGACGGAGCTCGAGGTGACCGCGGGCGCCTGGCGCGATCCGCTGGAGCGCACCCCGGCCTCGTCGGCGCTCGCGAAGGAGTACGGCGACTGCCAGCGCGAGTGCGGCCTGGGCCAGGGCGAGGCCCCGCTCGCCGGGGGCGGCTCCGACGCCTGCACCACCGGCGCGCTCGGCATCCCCACCATCGATGCGCTCGGCCCCCGCGGCAAGGCGTTCCACACGCCCGGCGAGGAGGTGGACCTCGGCTCGCTGGTGCCGAAGGCGAGCGCGCTGGCGCGCTTCCTGGCGCGGCGCGCGGGCTGACCGCCGCCGTCGCCCGCGGGGACCTCGCGCGAGCCCGCGAACGCGGCGGCGCGAGATCACGGTCCCGCGCAGCCGGCGGACGGGTCCGCCGCCCCTCAGGCGGCGGCGCCGCGCCGCAGCCAGCGCCAGAGCCGCGACGGCGTCGGCGAGAGCCGCAGCGCGAGCGCGCGGGCCGCGGCGCGGGTGCGCCCGCCGGTCCGCTCCGCCAGGCCCTCCAGCAGCCGGACCGCGTCGCGGCGGCGGCCGGAGCGCGCCCAGGCGCGCGCGAGGAGCAGCGTGGCCTCGCCGTGCCAGGGCTCGAGCCGTCCCGCCGCGTGCAGCAGCCGCTCCGCCGGGCCGAGCGCGCGCGCCGCGAGCAGCGTGCGGCCGCCGCGCACCAGCGCCGCCACCGCGTCGGCGCGCCGCCCGCGCGACAGCTCCAGGTTCGCCATCTCGTCCCACAGGGCGTCGTCGCGCGGGAACGCCTCGGTGGCCTGCGCCAGCACCGCCAGCGCGCGGTCCACGAACCCGGCGCGGCGGTGCCCGTCGATGGCGGCGCGGAAGCTGCGCAGCGCCCCGTCGCGATCGCCGCGCGCGGCGAGCAGCGGCGCCACCTTGCCGTGGACCGCGAGGTCGTCCGGGTGCTGCGCGAGCACGCGCTGGTACAGCGCCACCGCCTTGCGGCGGCGGCCGCGCGCGCGGGCCCGGTCGGCGAGCGCGAGCGTCGCGGTGCGGTCGATGGTGGGCGGGGCCTTGCGGGCGGGGCGATGGGCGGTGCGGCTGCGCACCGGCGAATCCTACGCTGCGTCCGCCCGGTCCGGAACGGCGGCGTTCCACGGCGAGTGGGCGCGGCGCCTACCTCACCCGCCCCCGTCCCCAGCAGGCGAGGATCTCGCGGCCCGCGGCGGCGCGCGCGGCCTCGTCACCCATCGTGAACCGCGCCACCGTGAAGCGCGGCCCCCGCGCGGGCGCCTCGCCGAAGGCCGGGTCGATCGCGATCCAGCCCGACGGGCCGCGCACCTCCGCCCAGGCGTGCCAGGTGAAGCCGGCCCCGTCGTGCGCCACGCCCACCGCCTGGCGCGCCTCGAGCCCGGCGCGCCGCGCCGCCGCGATCCAGGCGGCCGCCTGCGCGCGGCAGTCGCCCGGCCCCGGCCGCGCGGGCGGGGCCGCGGCGGGCGGCGGGGCCGGCGCCGGCGCGTCGACCGCGCGCCCGCAGAACGCGCGGGCGCGGCCCGGATCGGCCGGGCCGGCCACGCGGACCGGCAGCCGCGGCGCCCGGGCCGGCGGCGCGGCCGCGGGATCGCGGACGAAGCGCGCGCCCTGCTCCGGGAGCCGCACCTCGTCGGGGAAGCCGTCGGGGCCCGGGCGCACCTCCTCCCGCTCGCCCAGCACGTCGAGCACCACCGCCCCGTCCGCCAGCGCCGGCCCGGCGCAGGCGAGGCCGGCGCGCCCGCCCTCCTCGTCGAAGGCGGCGAGGCACGCCGCGGTGCCCCGGGCCGCGCGCGCCGACGCCGCGAGGAGCGCCAGCTCCGCCGCCGACGCCGGCACCCGCCCCGGCGGCGCGCTCGCCGCCCGCGGCGCGCCGTCCTCGGTCCGGCGCACCGCACCCGAAAGCCGCCCCTCGCGATCCACCTCCGCCTCGATCCGGCGCACCCGCACCGCGCCGCCGGCCTCCTCCGGCGCTCGCAGCCACGTGCCGAAGCTCAGGACGCACCGCGCCCCGGCGCAGGCGACCCGCAGCTCCGCCGCGCCCACCGGCTCGCCGGAGAGCTCGACGCGGTAGCGCGCCTGCCCCTCCGGGAGCGCCGCGAGCAGCGCCGCCGCCGCGAGCGCGATCACGCCTCCTCCTCGCCGTCCGCCGCGGCGCGGCGCCGGGCGGCCCGGCGCCAGGCGAGCCCGAGGACCCAGAGCAGCGCGCAGGCGGCGAGCGCGGCCCACGCCGCGTTCGTGTACCGCTGCACGAGCTGGATGAGCTCCTCCTGGTTGTGCGCCAGGAACGCGCCGGCCGCGAGCAGCACGGCGTTCCAGAGCGCGGCGGACAGGCCGCCGAGGAGGAGCACGCGGCGGAGCGGGATCCGGGACGCGCCCGCGCCGATGAAGATGAACGCCCGGACGCCGGGCAGGAAGCGGTTCGCGACGAGCAGCCACCCGCCCCAGCGCCTATAGCTCGCCTCGAACCGCGCCAGCCGCCGGGCCTGCACCGAGAGCGCGCCGTGGCGGGCGGCGCGCGCGTCCAGCCGCCGCCCGAGCGCCGCACCGACCCGGTGGTCCAGCCACGCGCCCGCCAGGCCGCCGGCGGTGACCGAGACGAACGTGACCGGCCAGGAGATGGCGCCCTCCACCGCGTACCAGGCGCCGAGGACCACCAGCAGGTCGCCGGGGAATGGCGGGAACACGTACTCGACCAGGGTGGCGAGGAACAGGATCCCCGGCGCGTACGGCCCGGTGGTCGAGACGAGCGCGGCGAGCGCGTCGGCGAGGCGCTGGAGCGGGGTCACCGGCGCGCGATGTTACCCGAGGCGCGCGGGCGGCGCGCCGCCCGCGCGGCACCCCGACCCGCGGCCGCCCGTCAGGTGACCGTCCGGTGGCGGCCCCGGACGAAGCCCAGCACGTAGAGCACCAGCGCCGCGACGAGGAGCAGGTGGATGGCGCCCACCGTCACCTTGAACGCGAGCGAGACGATCCAGACGAGCAGCAGCACCGACGCCAGCAGCCAGAGCATCGCGACCTCCTGCGTGTCATGTTCGGCCCTGGGCCGCGCCCGCGCCCGCCCGGCCGCCTTCCCCGCCGGCGCCCGCCCGCCGCGTGCTAACGTCGCGCCCGCGTGACCTCCCGGGCCCGGCTCCTCACCTTCGGCCTCGCCGCTGCGTGGCTGGCGATCGGCTACCTGAACGTCGCGCGCGGGACCTCGCACGCCGGCGCGGGCTACCGCTTCTGGTCGTTCCAGCACCACTGCTACTCCGACGTCATCGCCCTGCACGGCGACCGCTACCTGGGCGGCGGCCGGCCGCTGCCGTACCTCGAGGATCGGATCGAGTACCCGGTGCTGCTGGGGATCGCGCTCTGGCTCCCCAGCTTCGCCCCGGGCGGCGCGCTCGGGCACTTCACCGTGAGCTACGCCGTGCTGGCGCTGTGCCTGTTCGCGGCGCTGCTCGCGCTGGAGCGGCTGCCCGGGGCGCGCCCGTTCTGGCTCGGGGCGACGCCGGCGCTCGTGTACTACGCCGGGCTGAACTGGGATCTCCTGCCGATCGCGCTCCTCTGCGGGGCGCTGCTCGCGCTCGCGCGCGACCGGCCCGGCGCGGGCGGGGCGCTCACCGCCCTCGGCACCTCGGCGAAGCTGTTCCCGGGCGTGCTCGCCCCGCCGGCGCTCCTCGCGCTCGCCGGCGACGGGGCGCGCGCGCCGCTGCTCCGCTTCGGGGCCGGCCTCGCCGCCGCGCTCCTCGCGGTGAACCTGCCCTTCGCGCTCGCCGCGCCGGCGGGCTGGAGCTGGTTCTTCCGCTTCAACGCCGGGCGCGGCGCCGAGAACTCGATCTGGGACGCGCTGGGGGTGGGGCGCGGGCCGCTGCTCGAGGTCCTCTCCACCGGGCCGATGCTCCTCGCGGTGGCGCTCGCCTGCGCCGCGGCCTGGCGCGCCGCGCGGTCGGGGGGCGACGCCGGGCGGGCGGTGCGGCTCGGCGTCGCGCTCGCGCTCACCGCCTGGATCGCCACGAACAAGGTCTGGAGCCCGCAGTACGCGCTGTACGGGTTCCTGGCCGGCGCGCTCGCCGCCGCCCCCGCCGGCTTGTTCCTCGTGCTCTGCGCGGCCTCGGTGGCCGACTTCCACATCGCGTTCGAGGTCCGGGCGCGGCGCTGGGAGCCCTGGTTCCGGGACCACGTGTTCCACCCGGACGGCGTGGTGCGCTCGCTGCTCTGGCTCCTGCTCGCCGCCTGGATCGCACGCGAGCTGTGGCGCTGCGCGCGGGCCGCGCCGGCGGAGGCGCACGCCGAGGCGGTCAGTAGTCCCTCGACCAGATGAGGCTGGCGCCGCCGGACTGCGCGTCGCCGTAGCGCGACTCGAACGTCCAGCGGCGGGTGATCTGGTACTCCACCCGCACCTCGTTCACGTTCTGGCCCTGCTCGAGCTGCACGTCGAAGCGGCGGGTGTAGCCGACGTAGATCTTGTCGGTGACGTACTTGCCGGCGCGCAGCGCGCCCGCGTCCACCGCCACCGTGTCGAGCGGGAGCTTGTCGGCGACGAGGTTCTTGAACGCCTGGGTCGCGACCGCGCCCAGGGCGGCCCGGCCCGCCTCCTCGCCGGTGAGCGTCCCCACCCCGCCCGAGCCGGGCTTCAGCTCGGTGCGGCCGGTGGCGATGAGCAGCGCGATCTGCCCGTCGTCCATGGGCGGCTGCGAGGACAGGCGGATCTCCGGATCGGAGACCGGGCCGGCCACCGCCACCGTCACCTTGGCGACCGGGTTGTCGTACGTCGCCTCGACGTCGAGCAGCGCCGCCCTGGGCGGGCCGCCGGTGAACGTCACCTTGCCCCGCTCGATCTGGAAGTTGCGGCCGCCGATGGGCTCCACCTCGCCGCGGACCACCTCGATGGTGCCGGTGGCGAAGTCGTTCGCGCCGGAGAGCTCGTACGTGACGTTCGCCTTCAGCTCGACGCGGATGCGCGGGTTGTCGCTCACCACCATGAGCCGCCCCGGCGCGACCAGCTGGGCGGTGAGCGTGAACGGCCGATCCCCCGGACCGCGCGGCACCGGCAGCGGCGCGCGCTTCGGCTCCGGCTGGCGCCCGACCACGATGTCGCGGCGGCGCTCCAGCGGCTGCAGCGCACGGGGGGCGCGCTTCGGCAGCCGGATGGTCCCGCGCGGCACGGTGAGCTTCACCTGCAGCGCCCCTGGCTGGTAGCCGCCGGTCGCGTCCACCTGCAGGTCGAGCGTCGCGAGCTCCATGCCGGCGCGCATGATGGGCAGCTCGCGGCTGACGATCCGGCCCTCCAGGCGCGCGTCCGGCCCTCCCATCCCGCGCAGCGCGCCGTGCGCCTCGAACGACCCGTGCGCGCGGCGCGCCGCCACCCGGCGGATCTCGACCGCATCGTCGGTGACGGACGCGTCCACCTGGATCTGCGTCCAGTCGCCGTACTCCGAGACCGCCAGCCGCCCGTCGGCGAGCCGCACCGTCCCGCGCGGCGACGGGCGCGCGAGCGGGCCCCGCGCGGTCACGTCCGCCTGCAGCTTCCCGGAGGCGGTCCGCACCCAGCCGGACAGCACCGCCGGCAGGAACCCGAGGTCGAGGTCGCGGGCCCGCAGCGCGAGCTCCGCCGGTGCGCGGCGCAGGTCCGCGGCGCGGGTGTCGAGGCCGAGCGGCGCGTCCACGGCCGCGGTCGCCTCGAGCGTGCCGCCGGCCCTCGCCGCGAGCGTCACCCGGGCGCTGCCGCGCCCGTCCGCCCAGCGCGCCTGGGAGGTCACGTCGCCGAGCGGCCGGCCCTCGATCTGCAGCCCGCGCCCCTGCGCCTCGAGCGAGAGCCGGGGGAGCGCGAGCGTCCCGTCCGCGGTGAGCCGCGCGTCCACCGTCCCCTCGACGAGGAGCGTGCTCGTGGAGGTGCGGGCGAGCGACGCGTGCGGCACCACCAGCACCACCGAGAGCGGCGCGCTGCGCAGCCCCCCGCGCGCCAGCAGCCGCTCCGGCGCCGCCGCGAGCGACCCCTCGCCGCGCAGCACCTCCACGCCGCCCATGGCGAGGCGGACGGTGGCGCCCACCCGGTGCGCGCCGGCCTCCGCCTCGAGCGCCACCTCCAGCCCGCTCACCCCGCTCGCGGCCCCACCGTCCACCTGGAACGCGGCCCGCCCGCGCGGGGCCGACAGCGTCCCCTCCAGCCGCGCGTCGCCGCTCAGCCGGCCGGCGAGATCGTCCGGCAGGCCCAGCCGCCCCGCCAGCGCCGCGAGGTCCAGCCCCGGCACCCGCGCGTCCACGGCGGCGTGGCCGGCGCGGAGCGCGCGGAGCGCGGCGGCGGGCGGGGTAAGGAGGTCGGACAGGTCGAGCGGCACCTCGCCGCGCACCGAGACCGCCGGGCGCCCCTCCAGCGTCGCCTCGAGCCTGGCCGTAAGCCGCTCGCCCGGCGCCTCCGCCGTGAGGCCGAGGCCGATGGCCGACAGGTCGTCCCACGCGCCGCCGGTGAGCGAGGCCTCGGCCCGGAGCGAGGGCGCGCCGATCGCCCCCTCCAGCGCGACCTCGAGCGACACCTCGCCGCTCGCGGGCAGCGCCGCGCCGCCCGCCTGCAGGATGGGGCCGAGCGGCAGCGCCTCCCCGCGGACCCGGGCCGACACCGGCTCGCCCGGCCGGCCCTTCAGCGGCAGCGGCAGGTCGAGGCGCACGTCGGCGGTGCCGCCCGCCGCGCGCGCCGCCGACAGCTCCAGCCGGGCGCGCCGGGCGCCGCCGTCCCAGGCCGCGTCGGCGACGGCGCGCAGCCCGTCGAGCCCGCGGAACCGAGCCCCGGCGAGCGTGAGGTGCGCCTGCGCCACCGGCCGCCGCGTGGTGCCGGAGGCCGACGCCTGCGCGCTCAGCTCGCCCGCCAGCCCGGCGCCGCTCGGGAGCACCCCCACCGGCAGCCCCTCGAGGCGCAGCGCCTCGACCTCGGCCCGGGCGTCGAGCGCGCCGCGCGCCCCGATCCCGCCCTCCAGCCGGATGCGCTGGGCGCCGGAGGCGAGCTCGAGCCGGTCCACCCGCGGGCCGGTGAGGGACAGCCGCGCCGGCGCGGTGAGCGCGTAACGGGTGCCCGGGTACGCGATGGCGAGCTCGCGGAGGATCACCTCGTCGCCGCGCTCGGTGCGGAGCGCGCGCGCCTGCACCGCCACCGGCTCCCGCCCCAGCGCCGGGACGTCCGCCGAGGCGTCCAGGCGCGCGTCCGCCGCCGCGAGCTCCGCGTCGAGCAGCAGCGCGCGCGCCAGCTCGGCCCCGCCGCTGCGCACCCGGTCGGCGGTGAGGTGCAGCCGGCCGGTGACGGCCCGAAACGGCCCGGCCACGTGCCCGCTCCCCTTCGCCCCGTGGAGCGCGAAGCTCCCCACCGCCAGGTGCGGCCCCTCCACCGTGCCGTCCAGCACCGGGGCGCGCGAGGTGCCGGAGAGCGTCGCCTCGACCCGCGCCCGCCCGGCGAGCGGCGGCAGCGCCTGGCCCAGCAGCCGCTCCAGGTTCGCGGCGAGGCGGGCCAGGTCGCCGGCGTCGGCGGAGATGCGACCGGAGACCCCCGCCCCCTCGCGCCAGCGGCCCGACCCGAGCACCGCCACCCCCGGCGCCTGGAGCGTGAGCCGCTCCACCTCCCAGCTGCCGCGGTCGGCGCGGGCCGTCAGCTCGCCCGGGCCGAGCTCCCCGCCGCGCAAGGTCGAGCGCGCGAGCGACACCTGGGCGCGGCCGCGCAGGTCGTCGAGGGTCGTGCCGGACAGCCCGCCGCGCGCCCGCAGCGTGACCGCGCCGCGCGGCAGGCCCGACCAGATCCGCGAGGGGTCGAGCGCGTCGAGCGCCACCTCGGCGCCGAGCGAGCGGGACCCGTCGAGCCGCACCGCCACCGCCGCGTCGCCGCCGCCCCGCGACTCCCCGGCCCGCGGCGCCACGTGCAGCGCGGCGGTGGCGACGTCCCCATCCGACTCGGCGTAGCCCGCCGCGGCGAGGTCGCCGCCCAGCGCCACTCCCGGCGCGAGCGCGCGGAGCTTCTCCGAGTCGACCCCGAGCCGCGTGATCGCCAGCCGCCCGCTGCGCCGGGCGAGGTCGCCCTCCCCGATCGCCTCCAGCACCGTGTCCCCGTGGCGGGCGCGGAGCACCGAGACCCGCAGGAGGTCGCCGTCGCGCGCCAGGCGCACGTCGAGCGCGAGCGCGCCCGGCACCGGCAGGTCGGCCGCGCCCCGCAGCCGGAGCTGGACCCGGGCCCGCCGCGGCCCGATCACGCCGCGCGCGTCGAGGTCGAGCGCCTGCGCCTCGAGCCGCGTGGCCCCGTCGCCGTCCACCCACCACAGGTCGCCGCCGCGCAGCGTGAGCCGCTCCACGCGCAGCGTCCAGCCGGACCCGTCGTCACGCGGCGCGGGGGCGCCGGGCGGGCGCGGCGGCGAGGGGTGGCTGGGGGCGAAGGCCCGCGCGATGGACAGCCCGCCCTCGCCCTCCTCGACGAGCACCGAGGGCCGGTCCAGCTCGGCGGTGACGCCGATGACGCGGTTGCGGAGCCGGGTGAGGTCGGCGAACACCGCCGCGCGCCCGACCTCGAGCACCAGCCGGCCCTCCGGATCGAACACCCGCAGGCCGTGCAGCTCGATGCCGCCCCGCGGGAGGACGGTGATCCGCTCCAGCTGGAAGCTCCCGGCCAGCGCGTCGTCGGCGACGCGCACCAGCGCGTTCGCGACCACCGGGCGGCCCACCCCCCAGGACGCAACCAGGACGGCGCCGGAGAGCGCCACGCCGGCGAGCGCGGCGAGCCCGAGCAGGAGCCAGCCCACCGCGCCGGCGACGGCCCCCAGGGCGGCGCCGATGGAGGCCCCGCGGCCCACTAGAACGCCTCGCCGATGGAGAGGTGGAACGCGATCCAGGGCTCGCGGTGCGTGGCCGGCACGGTGCCCACCAGGTTGCCGGCCTTGTCGTAGATGGGTGCGCCGGCGTTCTCGACGCTCGGCACCGTCGGGAAGCGCTGGTGGAAGGGCACGCCGGCGGCGAGGTTGGTGGGGAGCTGCACGCCCACGTCGAAGCGCACCGGGCCGAACGGCGTCCGGTAGCGCAGGCCCAGGCCGCCCGCCCACTGGACCTGGGTCGGGTCGAGCACGTCGCGGTAGGCGGTGGGGACGCCGGAGGGGCGCGAGACGTTGCCGCCGTCGACGAAGAGCGCCGCGCCCCAGCTCCGCGTCAGGTCGAGGCGCAGCTCCAGCGAGCCGTCGGCGAGCCCGTTGCCGCCCACCGGCACCCAGTCGCCGTCGCGCAGCACCATGGGGG
This sequence comes from Anaeromyxobacter dehalogenans 2CP-1, assembly GCF_000022145.1. Taxonomy (NCBI): domain Bacteria; kingdom Pseudomonadati; phylum Myxococcota; class Myxococcia; order Myxococcales; family Anaeromyxobacteraceae; genus Anaeromyxobacter; species Anaeromyxobacter dehalogenans. Next base: position 202,422 of record NC_011891.1, on the reverse strand, counting down.
CGAGCCGCCCGGTGTAGTAGCCGCGCATCGACTGCGGGCCGCCGGCGGTGAAGCGGGCCACGATGGGCGGCTCGCCGGCCTGGTTCACCGGGACGAGCGCGCCCACCCGGGCGCGGGCGGCCAGCACCAGCTTCTGGCCCAGCGGCACGAAGCCGCGCGCCTCGGGCAGGAACCGCAGGTAGCGGTACCCGTAGCCGCCGACGTTGAAGCCCTCCTGCACCGCCAGCATCACCCACACGCCGCGGCGCGGGTTGAGCGGGTCGTTGCGCCCGTCCCAGCCCACCCGCTGCTCCAGGTAGGACAGCAGGCACACGCTCCCCTGGCAGTTCTGCAGCTCCGGCCCCTGCTTCGCCGGCTGCGTGGGATCGAACGTGCTCACCGCGTTCTGGAGCTGGTAGACCTCCAGGTTCCAGCTGGGCACCAGCGTCAGGCGGCGGGCGAGGCGGAACGGAAACCCCACCCGCAGCCGCTCCGACCAGAAGTCGTACGCCTGCTCCAGGCCGCGCTCGATCTCGAGCCGCGCGGTGGCGTCGATGCGGCGGCTGATGGCGCCGGGCTGCGAGAACTCGGCGGTGGCGAGCGCGATGGGCCCCTCCTTCCGCGGCCGCGCCACCAGCCAGGCGTACCCGGCGCGCAGCTCCAGCTGCAGCTTGCGCAGGTCCCCCATGAAGTTGCGGTGGCTCCAGCCCACCGTGCCGTTCACGTCCCAGCGGGTGTTCGCCTGCACGCCCACGCCCGGGCCGGCGCGGAGCGTCCGGAACGGGACCTCGCGCACCGCCACCACGATCGGCACCACCGCGCGCTGCGGGTCGGGGGCGCCGCGGGTGACGCGCACCGCGCCGAAGACGCCCAGGTCGAACACCCGCGCCTGCGCCTTCGCCAGCCGGTCCTCCGCGAACCAGTCGCCGGGGTGGATCTCGATGCCGGCCTGCTCGCGCACCCGGTCGCGCGGCACCGCGGCGGTGCCCGCCACGAACACCGGGCCGAACCGGTAGCGGGTGCCCGGCGTCACCTCGTAGCGGACCTCGGCCGCGTGCTCGGCGGGCAGGATCTGGGCGCGCTGCGTCACCGCGCCGTCCGCCCAGCCGGTGTTGCGGAGCGCGTGGAGCAGCGCGCCGCGGGCCCCGTCGTAGTCGCGCTCGGTGAACCGCTCGCCGGGGCGGATCGGCAGCGCGCCGACGCGGGCCTTCGCCTCGGGGGCGGCGTCGAGGCCCGAGACCTCGACGCTCCGGACGAGGATGGGCTCGCCCTCCTCCACCCGCATGACCACCTTCGCCCGGCCCGGCCCGTCGGGCCGCACCTGCACGTCGACCACCTTCGCGTCGTAGAAGCCGCGCTCGCGGTAGTAGGCCTCGACGCGCTTGCGGTCCACCGCGAGCGCGTCGGCGTCGAGCCGCCGCACCTCCTGCCAGGCCCAGCGGTCGGAGGGCTGGGTGGCGAGCTTCTCGGCGATGTCGTCCCCGTCGAGCGCGTGGGTGCCCTGGATCTCCAGCCCGTACAGGACCGGCTCCTCGCCGGGCTTCGCCCGCGCGGCCATGCACCCGGCGGCGGAGAGCGCGAGCAGCGCGACGAGCGGCAGGGCGAGGCGTCGGGGCACGGGCGCACGGGATCATGGCACACCCGGTGCGCGGGCGCCGGCCGGAAACGGGCGGCGCGCGGCGCGCGGATGGGGCTCGCACGGTGGGTCACCGCGCCGCAGCGCGGGGCGCGGGGCTACGCCGGCGAGGAGAGGAGCAGCGCCAGGTTCCGGTCCTCCCACGCCTTGGCGCGCTCGTGGTCGGGGTAGGCGCGCTCGCGCCGGCGGAACGCGGTCCCGTGCACCACCCGGCGGCCGTTCACCTCCACCGCCGGGACGGCCTGGTGGAGCATCTCGTGGAACACCACCGCGGCCACGTAGAACTCGGGCACCTCGGGCCGGTCGAGGGTCGGGTGGATCCGGATGAGCCGCGCGTCCTGCACGTAGACGCCGGTCTTCACGGTGCGCCGCCGCCGCCCCAGCCGGACCGGACCCCAGCCGATGCGCGCCTCGATCGCCCCGCCGAAGTGCTCGGCGTTGAGCCGGTCGAACAGCGCCTGGAGGTCGTGCACCCGTCCGCGCGGCTGGAGCCGCTCGGCGCGCGGGGCGGCGATCCGGGCCCGGTGCTCCTTCACGTAGGCGTCGATGCGGCTGCCCGCCTGCCGCCGGCGCGCCCCCGCGGCGCCGCGGCCCGCCACCGCGAACGCGGCCAGCGCGGACACGACCTCGCCCGGCGCCTCCAGGAACATGTGGTGGACGCGGTAGTGGATCTCGCCCGGCCGCCGGCGGAACGAGACCATGGTGGACCGGTTGTCGTGGACGGTGAGGCGGACCCGCTCGGTGAGGATCCCGGAGAGCGCGTCGGCGAGCAGGTGCGCGGCGGAGCGGCGGGCCTCCGGGGAGAACAGCGTCAGCTGACGGCTCGACTCCTTGGGGCGCACGCGGCGCCGATCCTACGGAGGGGGCGCCCGTCCATCAAGGGCTACCTCTGCCGCGCGCCGGGCGGACGCGCGGGGCGCGGGCAGACCGGCGTGCCCCGTTCGCCCTGCTCGCCCTCCTCCTCGGCGAGCAGGCGCTCGACGCGCCCGGGCTCGGTGCGCAGGAGCATGACCTTCTCCTGGCTGTAGGTGACCGCGCCCGGCGCCGAGCCCTTCGGCTTCTTCACGAAGCGGGCGCGGGTGTAGGCGACGTCGGCCTGCGGCGCCCCGCGGGCGTCGGAGAAGTGCAGCGCGAGGTGGGCGGCGTCCACCAGCGTGTCCGCGTCCGGCGCCTTCCCCTTCTCCAGCCGGACCACCACGTGCGCGCCGGGCAGGCCGCGCGCGTGCAGCCACAGGTCGTTGCCGCGGGCCACCCGCAGCGTGAGCGCGTCGTTCTCCGCCGCGCCGCGCCCGACGAGGACCGTCGCGCCGGAGAGCGAGCGGAACGTGCGGTACGGCGGCGCGGGCTCGTCGTGCTTGCGGCGCGGCGGTGCGGCCGGGCGCGGGCCGGCGGCGAGGCGGCGCGCCTCGCGCTCGAGCCGGGGCAGGTCGGCGGCGCCGGCCGCGTCGATCCGGGCGAGCAGCGCGCGCAGCGCGGCCTCGCGGGCGCGCACCTCGGCGGCGCGGGCCTCCACCCGCGCGGCGCTCTCCACGATGCGGCGGTAGCGCCGGTAGTACCGCTCCAGGTTGGCCTGCGGCGTGAGCGCGGGATCCACCGCCACGCGCACCTCGCGCGGGCCCTCCTCGGTCCACTCGGTGACCGTCACCTCGGTGGCGCCGCGCCGGACCGCGCGCAGGTGGGTCTTGAGCAGGTCGGCGGCGCGCCGGTCCGCCTCGGCGGCCGGCACCCGCGCCGCCTCGTCCGCCAGCTTCACGAGCGCGCGGCCGGCCCGGGCCAGGGCCGCGCGCACCGGCTCGCGCAGCCGCCGACGCGCCTCGGCCAGGCGCCGCGCCTCCTCGCGCGCGAGGTAGGCGGCCTCGATGGCGGCCGAGAGCGGAAACCGCGCGCCCGGCACCGGCGGGAACCGGAGCGCGCCCTGGCCGGCGTCGGTGCCGGCGCCGCCGGGCGGCAGCGAGGGCGCCTGGTAGGGGCGGCCCACCGCGAGGTCGCGGCGCTGCGAGAGGTTGCGGGCGGCGGCGGCGCGGATGACCCCGGCCGCGTCCACCAGGAACAGGTTGCCGTGGCGGCCGGTGAGCTCCGCCACCAGGCGCACCGGCCCGCCCCGCGCCGGGGCGCGCTCGAAGGAGAGCGCCACCACCCGGTCGCCCGGGAGCGTCTCCAGGCCGGCGAGGCGCGCGCCCTCCAGCTCGCGGCGGAGCACCGCCTGGGCGGCGTAGGGGGTGTCGGGCTGAGGGGGGCGGCGGCCGACGGCGTGGAGGCGGGTGACGTCGGGCTCGGCGGAGAGCAGCAGCAGCGCGTCGCCGGCGCGCCCGCGGAGCGAGAGCGTGAGCGCCCGCTCCGCGTGCATGCGCACCGCGTCCACGTGCGCCCCGGCGAGCGGGGCGAGCTCGGCGACCACCTCGGCGAGCTCGCGTGCGGTGAGCGACATCGCGCCTCTTCCTAGCCCGGAAAAGCAGCGGCCGCCCGGAGGCGGCCGCGGCGCTACGCTGGGTTGAAGCCCTGCGTTACTTCTTGCCCTTCTTCGCGACCTTCTTCTTCGCGGCCGGCTTCTTCGCAGCGGTCTTCTTCGCGGTCTTCTTCTTCGCAGCCATCTGTTCCCTCCTCGGAACGTCCATTCGATGTCGATGGACACTCAGGAATGGACAAGTTGTGCGGAGGTTAGCAGCGCGCGATCTCGCACGTCAAGGAAGCGACACGCGTTTCGCGCGCGCGATCTCCGCCGTGAGGCGTCGCGCACCCGGATGGATCCCGCGCCGCCGACGGCGTCGCCGCTGCGTCAATCCACTCACCGTGATCGTGGAGCGGCGCCGCGAGGCGCGCGACGAGGTCGATGGAAATCGTTGGGGCGCAGCGCTTTCGCGGCGGCCGTGGCGCGCGGCCCGCGGCGCGGCCCGGCCGCGTCTCCGCGCGCGCGCGGCGCGCCTCCCGACGCGTCGAGGCGCCGGGCAGGCGTGGCCTTCGCGGACACCCCTTCGATCTACTCGAGCACGGCGGCGCCGATGACCCCGGCGTCGTCGCCGAGCCACGCGCGCTCCACGGTGAGCCCCCGCGTGGCCGAGCGCGATACCGCCTCGTCGAAGCGGCGGAGCGTCAGGTCGGCGAGGCGGGGTGCGCCCAGCAGCACGCCGCCCCCCAGGATGAGCCGGGCGGGGTTGAGCAGCGTGACCAGGTTCGCCACGGAGAGGCCGAGCAGCTCCGCGACCTCGTCCCACAGCGCCACGGCGTAGGCGTCGCCCAGCGCGTGCGCCTCCTCCACCACGCTGGCGGTGACGCGGGCGAGGTCGCCCTCCACCAGCTCGAGCACGCGGGTGGCGGCGCCGGCCGCGATCTCCTCGCGCACGCGCGCGGCCACGTTCACCCCCGAGGTGTACGCCTCGAGGCAGCCGAGCTGGCCGCAGCCGCAGCGGCGCGGCGTGAACCCCGGGCGCGGCAGGCGCACCTTGATGTGCCCGAGCTCGCCGGCCACCCCCTGGGCGCCGTCGTGCAGCCGGCCACCGAGGATGAGGCCGGAGCCCACGCCGGAGCCGACGAACACCAGCACCACGTCCTCGATGCCGCGGGCGGCGCCGAAGCGCTTCTCGCCCCAGGCCGCCACCGACAGGTCGTTCGCGACCCGCACCGGCACGCCGAGCGCCTTCTCCAGCAGCGTGCCGAACGCCACGTCGCGCCAGCCCAGGTTGGGCGCGTTCATCACCACGCCGGTGGCGCCGAGCACCTGCCCGGCCACGCCCACCCCGACCCGGCCCGCGGACGCCGGCGCGATCCCGGCGGCGCCGGCCGCCTGCCCGAGCGCGTGGAGGACGGTCGCGACCACCGCCTCGGGTCCGCGCTCGCGCAGCGGCTCCTTGTGCGAGGCCACGATCTCGCCGGTGGCGCGGTCCACCACCGCGGCGCGCGCGTTGGTGCCCCCCAGGTCAACGCCCAGCGCGAGCCCCTTCACGGCCTACGCCCCCAGCTCGCGCAGCAGCTCGTCGACCTTGCCGCGCACCAGCGCCTGGATCTCGGCGAGCCGCGCCTCGGTCTTCGCCTCGAAGCGCAGGACCAGCAGCGGCTGCGTGTTGGAGGCGCGCACCAGGCCCCACCCGTCGGGGAAGACCACCCGGACGCCGTCCACCGTCACCGCGTCGTAGCGGGCGGCGAAGAACTCCTGGGCGCGGCGCACCACCTCGAACTTCTTCTCCTCGGGGCAGTCCACCCGGAGCTCGGGCGTGGAGAACGTCCGCGGCACGTCGGCGAGCAGCGCCGACATCGGCAGGTCGGTGTGGGTGAGCAGCTCGAGCAGCCGCGCCGACGAGTAGATGCCGTCGTCGAACCCGAACCAGCGGTGGGCGAAGAAGATGTGGCCGCTCATCTCGCCGGCGAGGAGCGCGTGCTCCTCCTTCATCTTCGCCTTGATGAGGCTGTGCCCGGCCTTCCACATGATGGCCCGCCCGCCGCGGGCGGCGATGTCGTCGTAGAGCGTGAAGGAGCACTTCACCTCGCCCACGATGGCGGCGCCCGGCTCCTCGGCGAGCAGGGCCCGGGAGAACAGGATCATGATCTGGTCGCCCCAGAGCACGTTGCCCTTCTCGTCCACCGCGCCCACCCGGTCGGCGTCGCCGTCGTAGGCGATGCCCACGTCCGCCCCGGTCTCCAGCACCTTGCGCCGCAGGTGCTCGAGGTTCTTCTCCACGGTCGGGTCGGGGTGGTGGTTCGGGAAGTTGCCGTCCATCTCGATGAACAGCGGCACCACCTCGAACCCGAGCGCCTCGAACAGCGGCACCGCCACCACGCCGCCGGTCCCGTTGCCGGCGTCCACCACCACCTTCAGCCGGCGCTTCCCGAGCCGGAGGTTCTGCCGGACGTGCTCGCGGTAGGGCGTGACGATGTCGTGCGCGCGGACGGTCCCCTGGCCCGTGGCGAAGCGCCCGGCCTCCGCCTCGCGGCGCAGCGCCTGGATCTCCTCGCCGTAGTAGGTGGCCGAGCCGAGCCCGACCTTGAGGCCGTTGTACTCCGGCGGGTTGTGCGAGCCGGTGATCATGCAGATGCCGTCCACGTCGAGCGTGTGGGCGGCGAAGTAGGTCAGGGGCGTCGGCACCACCCCGAGGCTCACCACGTCCACGCCGGTGGAGGTGAGCGCCTCGATCATGGCCTTCGCGAACTTCGGCCCGGAGAGGCGCGCGTCCCACCCCACCGCGGCACGCTTCCCGCCCGCGCCCCGGATGCGCGTGCCGAGCGCCTTGCCGACGAGCGAGACCGCCTCCTCGGGGAGATCCTGGTCCACCAGCCCGCGGATGTCGTACTCGCGGAAGATGGTCGGGGAGAGCTTGGCCATGGGGTCGGTCCTCGGTCGTGAATGTCGTGACGTGAGGCGCCGCGGGCAGGCTCCGTGCCCGGGGAGCGCCGGCGCCGCCCGGTTCCCCCCGGGGCGGGCCGCCGGGCGGCTGTATAGCACCTCGGACCGGGGGCCGCGCGTCCCTCGGGGACGCGGGGGGCGGGGCGCGCTAGAGGAGCTCCTCGCGGCCGCGGCGGCCCAGCTCCTCGACCGCCTTGCGCACGTCCTGGGCCCGGTCGCGGCGGCACACGAGCAGCGCGTCGCCCGAGTCCACCACGATGACGTCGTCGAGGCCGATGAGCGCGATGGGCCGGTCCTTCCCGGCCAGCACCACGTTGTTGCGGCCGTCGATGACGAGCGCGTCGCCCTCCGCCACGTTGCCGAGGTCGTCGGTGACGCGGACGTCGGAGAGCGCGGCGAAGCTGCCCACGTCGCTCCAGCCGAACTCGGCCGGCACCACCGCGATGCGCTGGCTCTTCTCCATCACGCCGTAGTCGATGGAGATGGACGGGCAGTCGGGGAAGACGCGCTTCAGCGTGCGCGCGTAGTTCGGCGTGCCGAGCGTGCGGCGGATGGCCTCGAGCTGCTCGCCCAGCACCGGCATGGCGCGGCGGATCTCGTCCAGGATCACGTCGGCGCGGAACACGAAGATGCCCGAGTTCCAGAGGTAGCTGCCGTCGGCGAGGTAGCGCGCGGCGGTGACCACGTCCGGCTTCTCCACGAAGCGCTCGACCTTGTGCGCCACCAGCCGCTTCTTGCCCTTCGCGCGCGCGGCCAGGCGCGGCCCGAGCTTCAGGTAGCCGTAGCCGGTCTCGGGGCGCGAGGGGCGGATGCCGATGGTGGCGATGGAGCCGGCCTCGGCGAGCTGGGCGGCCGCGGCCAGCGCGTCGCGGAACGCCGGGGGCCGGCCGATGTGGTGGTCGGCCGGCAGCATGGCGATGACGCCGCGGGGGTCCTTCGCGGCCACGTGGATGGCGGCGAGGCCCACGCAGGGCGCGGTGTTCCGCGCGCACGGCTCGACGATGAAGTTCTCCTTCGGGAGCTGCGCCACCATCCGCCGGGCGGCGGCGGCGTGCTTCGGCCCGCACACCACGAACGTGTCCCTGGGCCGCGACAGCGGCGGGAGCCGGCTCACCGTGGCGGCGAGCAGCGGCGCGTCGCCGGCGAGCGCCAGGAACTGCTTCGGGCGGTTGCGGCGCGACAGCGGCCAGAACCGCGTGCCCGAGCCGCCCGCCATGATCACCGGGTAGATCTTCACGACGCCCTCCAGATGGACAGGAGCTCGGCGAGCACGCGACCCGTCGCGCCCCAGATCACGTCCTTGCCGACCGAGAAGAAGTGCACGTCGAGCCTCAGGCCGTAGACCTCGCGCCACTCGACCCGGTGCGCGCCGGGGCGGGAGAGCGCCGAGAGCGGGACGTGCAGGATCTCGTCCACCTCGTGCGGCGCGGCCGCGTACGGGTAGGGATATGGCACGGAAGCCACCCACGGCGTCAAGCGGAAGGCCGACGCGAGCACCAGCGTCTCGCTGAGCTGTCCCATGACGTCGGCGCGCGCCGGCTCGAGCCCCACCTCCTCGTGCGCCTCGCGCAGCGCGGCGGCGAGGCTCTCCTCCCCCGGGTCGATCTTGCCGCCGGGGAAGGCGATCTGCCCCGCGTGGCGGGACATCTTCATCGGCCGGCGGATCATGAGCACGTGCACCTCGCCGTCGAGCACGTGCAGCGGCACCAGCACCGCCGCCGACGCGAAGCCGCCGCGGGGCAGGTGCTCCTGCGCGATCCGGTCCACCGGGGCGATCCCCGGCTCGCGGGCGACCAGCGCCGCGGCGAGATCGTCGAGCGTCACGGGGCCGCGTGCAGGGCCGGCGGAGGCGGCGGGGGCGCCTCGGCGCCGGCGGGGAGGACGCCGGAGAGGATGAGCGCCGCGATGGCGGCGCCGGCGGCGAGCCGCCAGACCACGAACACGTAGGTGGTGCGCGTCCGCAGCCACGCGAGCAGCCAGTCGATGACGAGGTAGCCGGCCACGGCGGACACCACGGTACCGACCACCGTCGCGACGGTCCAGGCCGCCTCGCCCCGCAGGTCCGGGACGGTGGACCAGAGCTTGTACGCGCCGGCCGCGAGCGTGATGGGGACCGAGAGCAGGAAGCTGAAGCGCGCCGCCGCCTCGCGGGTGAAGCCGAGCAGCATGCCGCCGGTGATGGTGGTGCCGGAGCGCGAGCTGCCCGGCACGAGCGCCAGCGCCTGGGCGACGCCGATGAGGAGCGCGTCGCCCGCGCCCACGTCCTCCACGCGGCGCCGGTGGCTGGCCAGGCGCTCGGCCGCGAGCAGCACCAGGCCGAGCGCCACCAGCGAGCCCGCGATGACCCAGTTGCCGAGCGCCTCGATGCGGTGCTCGAGCAGCTTCCCCGCCAGCGCGGCCGGCACCGTGCCGAGCACGATGTACCAGCCCAGCCGCGCCTCCGGCGTCCCGAACGGCCTGCCCCGGGCCAGCCCCCGCGCCGCCGCCGCCACCAGCCGCGCGATGTCGGCGCGGAAGTAGACCAGCACCGCCAGCGTGGTGCCGGCCTGGATGATCGTGACGAAGGCGCGGAAGCGCCGGTCGTCGAGCGAGTGGCCGAGCAGCTCCCCGAACACCAGCAGGTGCGCGGTGGAGCTCACCGGGAGGAACTCGGTGAGCGCCTGGAGCAGCCCGAACAGCGCCGCGGAGACGAGGCTCATCGTCCGCCCGGCCTAGTAGCGGTAGTGGTCGGGCTTGAACGGGCCGGACTGCGGCACGCCGATGTAGGCCGCCTGCTTCTTGGTGAGCTTCGTCAGGCGGGCGCCGATCTGCTCGAGGTGCAGCGCGGCCACCTTCTCGTCGAGGTGCTTCGGGAGCACGTACACCTGCTTCGCGTAGGCGGCGCGGTTCACCGCCAGCTCGATCTGCGCCAGCGTCTGGTTGGTGAACGAGTTCGACATCACGAACGACGGGTGGCCGGTGGCGCAGCCCAGGTTGAGGAGCCGCCCCTCGGCCAGCACCAGCACCCGGTGGCCGTCCGGGAACACGAACGCGTCGTACTGCGGCTTGATGTTCACCCGGGTGGTGAGCTTGCGCAGCCCGGCCATGTCGATCTCGTTGTCGAAGTGGCCGATGTTGCCGACGATGGCGCAGTCCTTCATCGCCTTCATGTGCTCCACGGTGACGACGTCCAGGTTGCCGGTCGCGGTGACGAACACGTCGGCGTCCTTCACCACGTCCTCGAGCCGCACCACCTGGTACCCCTCCATCGACGCCTGCAGCGCGTTGATGGGGTCGATCTCGGTGACCACCACCCGCGCGCCCTGGCCGCGCAGCGCCTGGGCGCAGCCCTTGCCCACGTCGCCGTAACCGCAGACCACGCAGAGCTTCCCGGCCAGCATCACGTCGGTGGCGCGGTTCAGCCCGTCCACCAGCGAGTGGCGGCAGCCGTACAGGTTGTCGAACTTGGACTTCGTGACCGAGTCGTTCACGTTGATGGCGGGGAACAGCAGCGTCCCGGCCTTCTGCATCTCGTAGAGCCGGTGCACGCCGGTGGTGGTCTCCTCGGTCACGCCGGCGCAGGCCTTCGCCACCCGGGTCCAGCGGCGCGGGTCCTTCTTCTGCTCGCGGGCGAGCAGGCGCAGCACCACCTCCAGCTCCTCGGAGTCGGCGCTGGAGGGCGGCGGCACCTTGCCCGCCTTCTCGTACTCGACGCCCTTGTGGATGAGCAGGGTGGCGTCGCCGCCGTCGTCGACGATCTGCGTGGGGCCCTTGCCGCCGCCGAAGTCGAGCGCGCGCTCGGTGCAGTCCCAGTACTCCTCCAGCGTCTCGCCCTTCCAGGCGAACACCGGCACCCCGCGCGGCGCCTCGGGCGTCCCCTCGCGGCCCACCACGATGGCGGCGGCGGCGTGGTCCTGCGTCGAGAAGATGTTGCAGCTCGCCCAGCGGACGTCGGCGCCGAGGTCCACCAGCGTCTCGATCAGCACCGCGGTCTGGATGGTCATGTGCAGCGAGCCGGTGATCCGCTGGCCGGCGAGCGGGCGCTGCCGCGCGTGCTCGCGCCGGAGCGCCATCAGGCCCGGCATCTCCTTCTCGGCGAGCTCGATCTCCTTGCGTCCCCAGCCCGCCAGGGAGAGGTCCTTCACCTTGTGCTCGAGCGGCGCAGGGGCGCTCGGGGTGGGCTTCTTCTTCGCGGCGGACACGGCCATGGTGCTTCTCCTTTGCGTGGAACGAGGGTCGAAGGTCGGTGGTGAGGCGCGGTCAGGGCCGGGCGGGCCGCTCGCCGGTGCAGGCGACCAGCCCCGGGCCTCGCGCGCCCGGCTCGGGCGGCAGCGCCCGCGCGGTGACGCCGGCCGCGCCGGCCCGGCGGACGAGCGCGGCGAGCGCGTCCGGCTCGAAGCCGGGGTGCGCCTGGCCCATGCGGCGCCGGAGCGCCTCGTCCTGGTGGCGCGCGGCGTCCAGGATCACGAGGCGCCCGCCCGGGCGCAGCACCCGCACCGCCTCGGCCAGCGCCGGGGCGGGATCGTCCAGGTAGGCGAGCACGAGGACGAGCAGCGCCGCGTCGCAGCCGCCGTCCTCGAGCGGCAGCGCCGCGAGGTCGGCCTCGTGCAGCTCGACGTTGTCGAAGCGGGCGGTGCGGCGGCGTGCCGCGCGGAGCATGGCGGCGGAGCGGTCCACCGCGATCACCCGCCGCACGCGGGGCGCCAGCTCGGCGGCGACCGCGCCGGTGCCGCAGCCCAGGTCGGCCACGGTCCAGCCCGGGGGCACGAGCGCGAGCAGCGCCTCGGCGGCGACCCCGCGCCCGTACACGCGGGCGCGCAGCCCGTCCCAGGCGCCGGCCGCGCCGGCGAAGAAGCGCTGCGCCTCGTCGCGGCGGGCGCGCACCGCCCGGAGCCGCACCGCGTCGGCGCGGACCACCGCCCACCCGTCGCTCTCGGCGCGGGCGAGCTGCCAGAGCTTGCGGGCGCCGGGGGCGAGCTCGGCGGCCCAGCCGTACAGGCTCTGGGTGCCCTCGCGCCGGGCGGAGAGCCAGCCCGCGTCGGAGAGCGTCTTCAGGTGGCGCGACACGGTCGACTGCGGGAGCGCCAGCACCTCGCGGAGCTCCAGCACCGACAGCTCGCGCGGCTCGAGCGCGCGCAGCGCGCGGAGCCGGATCGGGTCCGAGAGCAGCTCCATCCAGCCGAGCAGGGCCTCGGGGCGGCGGCTCGGGGCGGCGGGGCGGGCGGGGGCGGGTCGAGGCATCAATGCATCCGGATGGACGGATAGCTAGTCCACCCGGCCGGCGTGGTCAACTCCCGGGCCGCGGTGCCCCGCAAACGAGGCGGCCCGCCCGGTGGGACCGGACGGGCCGCGAGCGGCCGGGGCGCAGCCACGTGGGATCGCGCGCGGCGCAGCCGCGCCCGCGGGGACCTCGTGCGAGCCCGCGAAGGCGGGCGCGCGAGGTCACGGGACGCGCGCAGCAAGGTGGGCCCCGCGGAGCTCCGCTCCGGGGGGCGGGGCGCAGCCCCGTCAGACGGACGCGACCGCCCGGATCTTCGAGAGGCCGGCGGCGTCGGCGAGCGCGTCCTTCTTGTCGGTGCGCTCCCAGGTGAACGTCTTCTCGGTCCGGCCGAAGTGGCCGTACGCGGCGGTCTTCTCGTACACCGGCCGCAGCAGGTCGAGCCCCTCGATGATGGCGCGCGGGGTGAGGCCGAACACCTCGCGGACGGCGCGGGCGATCTTCCCCTCCGGCACCTTGGCGGTGCCGAACGTGTCCACCATCACCGAGACCGGCTCGGCCACGCCGATGGCGTACGCCACCTGCACCTCGCAGCGCGAGGCCAGGCCGGCCGCGACCACGTTCTTCGCGATGTAGCGCCCCATGTACGCGGCGGAGCGGTCCACCTTCGACGGGTCCTTGCCGCTGAACGCGCCGCCGCCGTGGCGGCCCATGCCGCCGTAGGTGTCGACGATGATCTTCCGCCCGGTGACGCCGGTGTCGCCCATGGGGCCGCCGATCACGAACCGGCCGGTGGGGTTGATGAGGATCCGCGTCTTGCGATCGAGGAGCCGCTTCGGGAGCGCCTTCGCGATCACCTGCTCGCGCACCGCCTCGTGCAGCCGCTTGTTCGAGACCGACTCGGCGTGCTGGGTGGAGACCACCACCGTGTCGATGCGGACCGGCCGGCCGTCGCGGTACTCGACCGACACCTGGCTCTTGCCGTCGGGGCGGAGGAAGTCGAGGCCGGCGCGGCGCGCCTTCGCGAGCTGCTTCGTCACCGCGTGCGCGTACTGGATGGGCGCCGGCATCAGCTCCGGCGTCTCGTCGCAGGCGTAGCCGAACATCATGCCCTGGTCGCCGGCGCCGCCGGTGTCCACGCCCTGGCCGATGTCCGGCGACTGCTGGTCCACCGCCACCAGCACCGCGCAGGTGTTGGCGTCGAAGCCCATGTCGCCGCTGGTGTAGCCGATGCGGCGCACCGTCTCGCGGGCGAGCTTCGGGTAGTCGATGCGCGCCTTGGTGGTGATCTCGCCGGCGATCATCACGTAGCCGGTCTTGAGCAGCGTCTCGCAGGCCACCCGGCCCTTCGGGTCCTGGCGGAGCACCGCGTCGAGCACGGCGTCGGAGATCTGGTCCGCCATCTTGTCCGGATGGCCCTCCGTGACCGACTCGGAGGTGAAGAGGAAGTCCTGGAGCGGCATGTGTTCTCCTCCGGAGGCGGGGGTGCCCGGGCGGGACGGGCAAGGTACGCGCCCGGCGCGCGTGGTGTCAATATGGCGGACACGCTGCCGCCGCGTCCGTCCGATCGGAGGGCGACCCCGCCGGACGTGGCGGCCGGGCGCCGACCGCCCCGCCGGCTCAGCCCTGGCCGGCCGGCTCGGCGTCGTCGTCCCCGTCGAGCAGGCCGGGGAAGCGGCGGGCCATCTCGGCCTGGACCTCGTGCTCGATGTCGTCGGCGGTGGTGAGGGCGAGCAGCCGGTCCACCAGCGCCCGCCCGTCCTCGGCGCGGGCGGCGCGGACGACCCGCTTCACGAGCGGGATGGACGGGCCGTTCATGGACAGCTCGGCGACGCCGAGGCCGAGCAGCACGAGCGCGTTCACCGGCTCGCCCGCCATCTCCCCGCACATCGACACCGGCACGCCGGCGGCGCGGCCGGCGTCGCAGACGAGCTTCAGCAGGCGCAGCACCGCCAGGTGGAGCGGCTTGTACAGGTAGGCCACGTCCTTGTCCTGCCGGTCGATCCCGATGGTGTACTGGATGAGGTCGTTCGTCCCGATGGAGAAGAAGTCGCACTCGGCCGCGAGCCGGTCCGCGATCATGGCGGCGCTGGGCAGCTCCACCATGATCCCCACCGGCACCTGCCGGAACGCGACGCCCTCGGCGCGCAGCTCGTCGGCCGCCTGGCGCAGCGCGTGCTTCGCGGCCCGCAGCTCCGCCACCCCGGAGATCATCGGGAACATGACGCGCAGGTTGCCGTGCACCGACGCCCGCAGCAGCGCGCGGAGCTGGGCGCGGAACATCTCCGGCTGGCGCAGGCAGTAGCGGATGGCGCGCAGGCCGAGCGCGGGGTTCTCGGCGGTCACGCGCATGCCGGCCGGGAGCTTGTCGCCGCCCAGGTCGAACGTGCGGATCGTGACCGGGCGCGGCGCGAGCGCCTCGAGGATGCGCCGGTAGTTCTGGTAGTGCTCCTCCTCGCCGGGCAGGTCGGACCGGCCCATGAACAGGAACTCGGTGCGGTAGAGCCCCACCGCCTCGCCGCCGTGCGCGATCAGGCTCGGGACCTCCTCGGCGAACTCGATGTTGCCGGCCAGCCGGACGGTGAGGTCGTCGAGCGTCCGGGCGGGCAGGTCGCGGGTGGCGAGCAGCGCCTGCTCGCCGGCGAGCTGCTTCTCGCGGGCGGCCTCGTAGCCGGCCCGCTCGCCCGGGCTCGGGTTGATGACCACCAGCCCGCGCCCGCCGTCCACCACGATCCAGTCGCCGCGGTCGGCGACGGCGGTCACCCGGCCCACCCCCACCACCGCCGGCACCTCCAACGCGCGCGCCACGATGGCGGTGTGCGAGGTCTTGGCCCCGGCGTCGGTGACGAAGGCGGCCACCTTGTGCTCGTGCAGGAGCAGCGCGGTGTCTGCGGGGGAGAGGTCGTGCGCCACCACGATCACGCCCTCGGGCGGCACGTCCTCGACGTCCGGCGCCTGGCCGAGCAGGTTCTTGATGATCCGCTCGCCCACGAAGTCCACGTCGGCCCGGCGCTCCTTGAAGTAGTCGTCGGCCTGCTCGTGGAACGCGTTCTTGATCTTGCGGGTGGCGCGCTTCACCGCCCACTCCGCGTTGAGCCGCTCCTCCCGGATCTGCCGCTGCGCCTCGAGGACGAGCATCTCGTCCTTCAGCATCATCCGGTGCATGTCGATGATGGCGGTGTGCTCGGCGCTGCCCGGCGCCTGCGACTCCTCCACCTTGCCGCGCACCTCGGCGAGCTGCACGTCGGAGATCTCGAGCGAGGTGCGCAGCCGCGCCAGCTCGGCCTCGACCTCCTCCGGCGTGAGCCGGCGCTTGGGGGTCCGCACCCGCCGCCGCTCGATCGTCCAGCAGCGCCCGATGGCGATGCCGGGCGAGGCGCCGATGCCGACGAGCGTGGTGGCGGACGACCGGCTCATGTCTCCCCGAACCCGTTCTCGATCACCTTGGCGAGCGCGGTCATGGCCTGGTCGGCGTCGTCGCCGTCGCAGGTCACGGTGATCTGCGAGCCCTTGGCCGCGGCGAGCGTGAGCACGCCCATGATGCTCTTCCCGTTCACCTGCATGCCGTCCTTCTCGACGTGGATCTCGGACCGGTAGCGGTTCGAGGTCTGGACGAGCTGCGCCGCGGCGCGCGCGTGGAGGCCGAGCGTGTTGACGATGACGAACGTGCGCTCCTGGTGCGGCATCCCTAGCTGCTCCCGTGGAGGTGGCCGAGGAGGAGCGCGGCGCCGACCCCGGCCAGGGTGGCGACGTAGGCGGTGGGGAGCAGGCGGGCGCCGCGGGCCAGCGCCGCGTAGCCGCCGGCCGCGGCCGCCGCCGCGAGCGCCGCGGCCGGCGGTCCGCCCACCGCCGCGCCGCGCATGAGGAACACCGCACCCGCCACGCCGCACAGCGCCGCGCCGCCGGCGCGGAGCCGGTCGGCCACCACCGGCAGGTTGAGGTGCGCGATGGTCCCGACGAGCGCGTCGCCGCGCAGGTAGCCGGCGCGGAACAGCCCGATGCGCAGGGCGAGGTGGATGGCGTTGTAGACGAGGAGCGCCGCGACGAGGGCGGGGACGCCGAGCAGGAGCGCCCCCACCACCGCCAGCGCGCCGAAGAACGGGCGGAGCGCGGTCCAGAAGAAGCCGTCGCCCAGCGCCGCGAGCGGCCCCTGCAGCGTGGCCTTGTAGGCGAGCGGCGCCTGCCCCGGCTCGGCGCCCGCCGCCACCCGCTCCTCATGGTGGATGGCGCCGCCCACGATGGCGGCGGCCATGTACGGGTGGCAGTTGAAGAAGCCGAGGTGCCGCCCGAGCGCCTCCTCGCGCCGCGCCGGGTCGGGGTAGAGCGCGCGGAGCGCCGGGTCGATCGCGTAGGCGAAGCCCAGGTTCTGCATGCCGCGCCGGTTCCAGGCCGCCTGCAGGAACAGGCAGCGCCAGAAGACGCGCACCAGCGTGGCCCTCGGGACGCGCGCGCTCACCCGAGCAGCCTCCAGGTGAGGAGCGCCGCGAAGGCGGCGGCGAACGCGGCGAAGAACAGCCGGGGGGCGGCGCGCGAGCGGAGCGCCTTCGCGCCGGCGGCGCAGGCCAGCGCGGCGAACGCGAACCAGCCCACCCGCAGCGGCGCGGCCGCGCCCGGCGCGGCGGCGAGGAAGCGCGGGATGAGCGCCTCGGCCAGCCAGGCGGAGAGCGGCGCGAGCACCGCGGCGATCGCGAACGGCGCGGCCAGGCCGTAGAGGTTCGAGCGCGCGGCCTCGGCCACCCGGTGGCGCGCGAGCGCCGCCTCGGCGTGGCGCGCCAGCCGCTCGTTCCAGCCCTCCACCGCCTTGTCGGCGCGCCGCCCCAGGAGCGCGACCGGCGCCGCGAGCAGCACCGCCAGCACCGCGATCTCCGGGGTGACCCCGGACCCGGCCGCCCGGCCGGCCAGCACCGCGCCGCCGGCGATGGCGGCGGCGCCGAGCGCCTCGTGCACCGGCACCGCCGCGCCGAGGTTGACGGCGCCGAGCCAGAGCAGCTCGAGCGGCGCCGCGACCACCAGCCCGCCCGCCGCGTCGCCGAGCACCCAGCCTGCCACCGGGGCCAGCGCGATGGGGCGCGACAGCATGGCCTGCAGGAACCCCTTGCGCTCCACGGCGGCGAGGCCCGCCACGAGCCCTAGGAAGAGAAGACCCAAGCCGGACGAGTGTAACCTAATGGCCCGCGGCGTACCGGCGTTCGATCTCGACCAAACCCGTGGGGGATTCGGAAGGAATCGCGCGAGCTTCCACCTCGAAGCCTTCCGCGGCAAGCCGGCGCAGGACCGACAGGTCCTCCTCCGACACGAACACCGAGGGCGTGACCAGGCGCCGCCCCGGCCCGAAGTGGAGGTTGCCCAGATTCACCCGCGGTGCGAGCGCGGCGCCGAGGCCGGCGGCGCGCGCCGCCGCCAGCCCGGGCACGTCGCGCACCAGCAGGAGCACCTTGGCGCCGCCCGCGGCCAGCCCCGCGTAGTCGACCTCCGCCACCCGGCGGATGCGCACCGGCAGCTCCGGCGGGACGCACAGGGTCATGGCCGCCTGCGCGAGCGAGCTGGCGGCCGCCTCGTCGTCCGCGACCATCACCTGGTCGATGCGCAGGCGGGGCACCCAGGTCTCGAGGATCTGGCCGTGCAGCAGGCGGTTGTCGACGCGGACCAGGGGGATCACGTGAGACTCGACGGTCGCTCCCGGCCGGCCATTCAGCGGTCGGCTACGTCCGGCTCCGCGCGCGCGTGCGCAGCAGCTCGGAGGCGAGGGTGATGTTCTTCTGCCCGTACGCGGTCACGAGCTCGGCCACCGAGTGGAGGGAGACGTCCTCGCCCCGCGCGGTCGCGAGCTTCATGATCATGGGGAGGTTCACCCCGGTGACGACCTCCAGCTTGTCCCCGAGGAAGGTGAGCGCCAGGTTCGCGGGCGTCCCGCCGAACATGTCGGTGAGGACCAGCACGCCGCTGCCCTGATCGACCCGCTTCACCGCCTCGGCGATGTGCTGGCGGGCCTCGTCCATCGACGCGCCGGCCACGATGCTCACCGCCTCGCAGCGCTCCAGGCGCCCGACGATCCCCTCGGCGGTGAGCAGGAGCTCCTCCGCGAGCCGTCCGTGCGTGGCGACCACCAGTCCGACCATGTCCTCAGCGTCCTCGCGGCGGATGAGCGGCCGGCCGCGTCCGGCCCCCCCGGCGCGCGCGTACCATATACGCCGCGGGCCCCGGCGGCCAGCGCCGAACGCCCGGGCGCGGCTACTCCTTCTCGACGTCGCGGTGCCAGAGCCGGACCGGCTGGCCGGAGCCCTCGAGCCGCTCGGCGAGCGCGGCGGCGAGCGCCACCGAGCGGTGCTTGCCGCCGGTGCAGCCGATGGCGATCGTGAGGTAGCTCTTCCCCTCGTTCCGGTAGCGCGGCAGCAGGAAGCCGAGCAGGTCCGTGAGCCGCTCCAGGAACGCCTTCGCGTCCGCCTGGCCCAGCACGAACTCCGCCACGCGCGGATCCGTCCCGGGGTGCGGCTTCAGCTCCGGCACGAAGAACGGGTTCGGCAGGAAGCGCACGTCGAGCACCAGGTCGGCGTGCGTCGGGATGCCGAACCGGAACCCGAAGGACACGAGCGTCACGCCCAGCTTCGCGCCCTCGCCGGCCACGAAGCGGCGGGTGACGAGCCGCTTCAGCTCGTGGACGTTGAGCGTGGTGGTGTCGATCACCTCGTCGGCGATGCCGCGCACGTCCGCGAGCGCCAGCCGCTCGGCCGCGATGCCGTCGGGGACGGTGCCGCCCTCCCCGGCCAGCGGGTGGCGGCGGCGCGTCTCGGAGTAGCGCCGGACCAGCGCCTCGTCGGAGGCGTCGAGGAACAGCACCTCCACGTCGGCGCCCTTCTGGCGGAGCTCGCGGATGATCCGCGGCGCCTCCACCAGGAAGCGCCCCTCGCGCGCGTCCACCACGAGCGCCATGCGCGAGACCTCGCCGGCGGTGTGGCCGGAGAGCTCGAGCAGCTTCTCGAGGAAGACGATGGGTAGGTTGTCGACGCAGTAGAAGCCGGCGTCCTCCAGCGCGCGCAGCGCGGTGGACTTCCCCGAGCCGGACACGCCGGTGAGGATCACCACCTGCGGCCCGGCGTGGCTCACCGTGGCGGTCATTCGACGTCGATCTCCCCGACGCGCCCGCCCGGCGCGAGCGCGATGGCGCGGTTCAGTCGCTCCTGGAACTCGCGGGCGGAGTGGTGCCCCTGGAGCTTGAGGAGGTGGTTGCGCGCGGCCACCTCCACGATGGTGGTCATGTTGCGGCCCGGCCGGACCGGGACGACCAGCATCGGGATCTCCACGTCGAGGATGCGGAACTTGCGCTCCTCGACGCCGAGCCGGTCGTACTCCACGTTCGGATCCCACTCGACCAGCTCGAGCACGATCTCGATCTTCTTCCGCTCGCGGATGGCGGCGACGCCGAACAGGTCCTTGATGTTGATGATGCCGAGGCCCCGGATCTCCATGTGGTGCTTGATGATCTCCGAGCCCGCGCCGAACACCGACTCCGGCGTCTTGCGCTTCACGTCCACGATGTCGTCGGCCACCAGGCGGTGGCCGCGCATGATGAGGTCGAGCGCGATCTCGCTCTTGCCGATGCCGGACTTGCCGAGCAGCAGGATCCCGACGCCGAACACGTCGAGCAGCACGCCGTGCATGGAGGTCTGCGCGGTGAGCACGTCCTCCAGGCAGTTCTGCACCGACTCGATGAAGTTGGAGGAGAGGTGGCTGGTGCGGAGCAGCGGCACCCCCGCCTCGTCCGCCGCGGCCATCATCTCGGGCGGCGGCTGCAGCCCCTTCGTCACCACCAGGCAGGAGACGTCCTGGCCGAAGAAGCTGCGCAGCACCTCGACCGAGCGCTCGCGCGGCAGGGTGGCGAGGTAGCTCATCTCGGTGTTCCCGAACACCTGCACGCGCTCCTTGTGCAGGTACTCGGTGAAGCCGGCGAGCACCAGCCCGGGCTTCTGGATGCGCGAGGAGCTGATCCGGCGCGACAGGCCCTGCTTGCCCGCGACGAGCGTGAGCCGCAGATCGAACTTGGTGTCGTCGAGGAGCGCCCCGACGCGGATCGCATCCATGGGGTGCCGAGTCTAACCCGGCGAAACCCGGGCCCGCCACCTTCGGCGCGCGCCGGCGGGGCCGGGGCCGGGCGCGCCCGTGGCGGCGGGGGCGAGGGCTCGCGCGCCCCGCGCCGGCCGCCGGACCCCCGCCCCGCACGCTCCGAGCGTGTTCACCCACAGAGAACGCGCGCGCACGCGCGGCCCGCGCCGGAGGCAGGCGCCGACGCGGCTTCCCCCTCTGGGTACAGATCGCCGGCCGGGCCTGCAACACGCGTTGACGCTATGCTCCCGACGTCACTAGATTGCCCGGCCCGCCATGCAGCTCGAGCTCCTCTACCACGGCAACTGCTTCGACGGCTGCGCCTCGGCCGCCCTCTTCGGACGCTGGTTCCAGGAGCGCGAGGGGGCGCGCCTCGCCGGCGTCCGCTACCGCCCCGTGCAGCACCAGCAGGGCGACGCGTTCCCCGCCGACGCCTTCGGCGCGGACGTGAACGCGTGCGTCGACTTCCGCTACTCGCCCCGCCTCGACTGGTGGTTCGACCACCACGCCAGCGCGTTCCCGACGCCCGCGGACCGCGCGTCGTTCGAGCGGGACGCGACCGGCCGGAAGTTCTGGGACCCGGCCGCGCCGAGCTGCACCGGCTTCATCGCGCGCACGCTGGCGGACCGGTTCGGCTGGCGCGCCGCCGAGCTGGACGAGCTGGTGCGCTGGGCCGACGTCATCGACGCGGCCCGCTTCGAGTCGGCCGCGGTGGCGGTGCGGCTCGAGGCGCCCGCGCTCCGCATCATGACGCTGCTCGAGGCCACCAAGGACCCGGCGCTCCCGACCCGGCTCATCGGCGCCATGCAGCGGCTGCCGCTCGCCGAGATCGCGGCGCAGGACTGGGTGACCGGGCCGCTCGCGCCGATCCTGGAGCGGCACCGCGGCGCCATCGACGTGGTGCGGCGCCAGGCCAGGGTGCGGGACGGGGTGGTGGAGATCGACCTCGGCGACACCGGCCTCGAGGCCGCGAACAAGTTCATCGCCTACGATCTGTTCCCGGAGGCGCGCTACACGGTGGTCGTGTCGAAGGATCCGAAGCGAACCAAGGTGTCGGTGGGCTCGAACCCCTGGGCCCGCGAGCAGCGCACGCACGACATCTCCAAGCTCTGCGAGCGGTACGGCGGCGGCGGGCACCCGGTGGTCGGTGCGGTGTCGCTCGCGCCGGACCGGCTGGCGGACGCGCGCCGGATCGCCGCGGAGATCGCCTCCGCGCTCCGGGGGGAGCCGAACGCACCATGACCCCGGGCCAGTACATCCTGGTGGTGGACGACGACGACGACTTCCGCGAGGCGCTCTCCGAGGTGCTCGTGGACGCCGGCTACCCGGTCCAGCAGGCCGAGAACGGCGAGGTCGCGCTCGCCAAGGTGGACGAGGAGGCGCCGGGCATCGTGCTGCTCGACCTCAAGATGCCGGTGCTCGACGGCTGGGGCGTGATGGAGCGGATGCGCGGCGACGCGAAGAGCGCCGCGATCCCGATCCTCATCCTGTCCGCGTACGGCTTCGAGTGGGAGGCCGAGCTGCTCGGCGCCCAGGGCTACATCCCGAAGTCGGTGGGGATGGACGAGATCCTGGAGCGCGTGCGCAAGGCCGCCGGGCCGCCGCCCATGCGGCACTGATCCCTCGACTCCGCGCGGCCTCGAGGCCGCGCTACGCTCGGGATGAGCGCCATCGATCTCCGCTCTCCCTGAGCGTAGGCGGGCCGCAGGCCCGCCGGAGTCGAAGGGTCACCCTGATGAGCGCGCCGGAGTCGAAGGGCTACAGCTCGAACACGCGGAAGCGCCGGTCGTCCATCAGCTTGCGCAGCAGCGGCATGGCGACGTTGTAGACCGGCACGCCCTTCGGCGTGCGCGCCTCCAGCGTGCCGTGGTGCGAGTGACCGTGGAAGACGGCCCGCGCCCCGAACGCCTCGCACGGCCCGATGAGGCGGCTCGAGCCGAGGAACGGCCGGAGCTGCAGGTCCTCGCCCTCGGTGGTCTCGAACACCGGGGCGTAGTGCATGATCACCACCTTCTTCTGGATCTCGAGCTGCGCGAGCGCGGCCTCGAGCTTCAGCGCCTCGTTCACCGCCTCCTGCACGAACGCCTTGATGGCCGGCTCGCCGAACGCCTGCAGCATCCCGCGCTCGAAGCCGCCCCCGAACCCCTTCACGCCGGCGATGCCGAGGCGGCGGTCGAACACGGCGTGGTCCCCGTCGAGCAGGGTGACCTTGGCCTCGGTCAGCACCCGGCAGATGTCGCGCACCACGCCGCCCTCGTAGTCGTGGTTCCCGAGCACCGCGGCGCAGGGGACGCGGAGCTGCGAGAGCACCTCCGCGAGCGTCTTCGCCTCGTCGAGCGTGCCGTGGTCGGTGAGGTCGCCGGCGAGGACCAGCCCCTCGGCCTCGCCGTTCACCATCCGCACCAGCTCGCGGAACCGGCCGTGCTGGTCGGAGCGGCAGTGCAGGTCAGCCGCCGCCGCCAGGCGAAACGTCCGCTCCGCCTGCTGCTGCGTCGGTGCCTGCTGCTCCGCCATGTCCCGCCCTCCCCGCCGGCCCCCGCTCCGCCTCGTCCCAGCGGCGCCCGTCGTGGAGCCCGAGCCGGTCCACGTCGTGCTGGTACTGCACGCGAGACATGAGGCTCCCCCGGCACATCGCCACCGGGTGGTCGCCGGAGCGCAGGTTCTCGAGCGTGCGGCCCACCAGCTCCTCGGTCACCCAGTCCGGCACGGTGGAGCGCGCCCCCGGGTACGCGAACTGGAACAGCAGCAGGTGCGAGAACAGCACCTCCCAGTACCGGTCGAACCGCTGGAGCAGCCGGTCCCAGTCCATGCCGGGGCCGCAGACGTGCAGCAGGTGGTTCACGTCGGCGCCGTCGTAGCGCTCGCGCTCGAGCACGAAGCTCTTCGACCAGATGATCTCCTCGGGCGGCGCGAGCAGCACCTCCACGTCCATCACCCGCCCCGGCCGCGCGTGAGTGAACCAGAGGTCGTCCACCACCGCCACGCCGTTGCCCGACGAGAAGATGAGGTCCACGAACCACTCGCCCTGCCAGGCCTTGCCGATCCAGCCCGCGTCGGTGAGCTCGGTGCGGAAGCCCGCCTCCTCGAGCACGCGGAAGGCGGCCTCGAGGTCCTTCTCCCGCAGGAACAGGTCGAGGTCCTTCGTGTCCCGGAAGATGCCGGTGTACTCGAAGAACGCGTACGCCCCGGCCACCAGGAAGGGGACGCCCGAGCCGGCGAGCGCCCGCAGCGCGGTCGCCCGCGCGTCGAGCTCCCCCTGGCTCCGCTCCCGGATGGCGAGGTCCTCGCCCGGACGTATGGCTGCGGCCATGCCCGTCAACCTGCGGCGCCGCGCGCCACGGGGCAAACCGCGGCTCCCTCACCGGTCGGGATCCTCGCCGCCGTCCCCGGGATCCCCGTGGCGCCGCCGGGGCGGCCGGCCGGCCAGGTCGGCCCGCGTCACCGCGCCCTCCCCGAAGCGGCCCGCCAGCGCGTCGAGCGCCGCGTTGAGCGCCTTGCGCCGGGACGCCTCGGGCGGCGGGGGAGCGGGCGCCCCACCGAAGAGTCCGAGCTGCCCGCGCTCCTCGTCCCCGGCGAAGCCGGACACCGAGATGCCGGTGAGGCGCACCGGCCGGCGCAGGTCCACGCGCTCGAGCTGCGCGCGCGCCGCCTCGAAGATGGCGCGGTCGTCGTCGGTGGCCCGCTCGAGCGTCACCCGGCGCGTCACCAGCGTGAAGTCGGCGTACTTCACCTTGAGCGTCACCACGTGGCCGGCGAGCCCGGCCGCGCGGAGCCGCCGCCCCACCGTGCCCGCCTGCGCGAGCAGCTCGCGCTCGAGCGCCGTGCGGCCGAGCAGGTCGTGGTCGAAGGTGTCCTCGGCCCCGACCGACTTCGCCTCCTCGTCCGGCACCACCTCGCGCGCGTCCTCGCCTCGCGCGAGCGCGCGCAGCCCGCGCGCGTGGTTGGGCCCGAGCGCCGCGGCGAGCGCCGACTCCGGCATGCGGGCGAGGTCGCCGATGGTGGCGACGCCGATGCGCCGGAGCGTGGCCTCGGTCACCTCGCCCACGCCCCACAGCCGCCCCACCGGCAAGGGCGCCAGGAACGCCGCCACGCCGCCCGCCGGCACCACCACCAGCCCGTCCGGCTTGCCGAGGTCGGTGGCGATCTTGGCCGCCATCTTCACCTCGGCCACGCCGGCCGACACCGCCAGGCCGCACTCGCCCCGGACCGCCACCTTGATGGCCCGCGCGATCTCCGGCCCGGTGCCGTGCAGCGCCCGGCTGGCGCTGACGTCGAGGAACGCCTCGTCGAGCGAGAGCGGCTCCACCAGCGGCGTGTAGCGCCGGTAGACGTCGAACACCCGCCGCGACAGCTCCGAGTAGCGGCCGAACCGGGGCGGGAGGAACACGCCGTCCGGGCAGAGCCGGCGGGCCCGGGCCGTGGGCAGCGCCGAGCGGACGCCGAACTTCCGCGCCTCGTAGCTCGCCGCGCACACCACCCCTCGGTTGCCGGTCCCCCCCACGATCACCGGCCGGCCGCGCAGCTCGGGGTGGTCGAGCTGCTCCACCGACGCGTAGAACGCGTCGAGGTCGAGGTGGAGGATGGTGCGGGGCCCCGGATCCATCGCCCTGTACATAGGACAACCCCCTGCCGTGCCCAACGGGGACGCCGCGCCACTTGATCCTGATCAAGTGGCCCGGTAAGTAGCGGCTTGCATGGACGGATCGGTGGCTACCCGCCGTATCGGTCCTCCGCGGGCCGGGATCGCGGAGCGGATCTGGGACGCGGCCAGGGCCGAGTTCTCGAAGCGGGGGTACCACGGTGCCCGCGTGCAGGGGATCGCACGCGGTGCGTCCTGCAACGTGGCGCTCATCTATCGCCACTGGGCCTCCAAGCGGGCCCTCTACCTCGACATCCTGCGGGCGGTGTGGCTCTCGGCGGCGAACGAGCTGTCGCGCTTCGTCGAGAACGGCTCGGGCGGTCCGGAGGCGGTCATCGCCGCCTACCTCGACGCCATGATGCACGACGCGATGGGCGCGCAGATCCTGGTGCGCGAGTACCTGGACGGCGCCCCCTACCTGTCCCAGCTCACCACCGCCGAGCCGGCGCTGCTCGACCCGCTCCGGCGGGCGGCGGCGGTGATCGCGGAGGGCACCGACGGCGGCGTCGATCCGGTGCTCGCCGTCGTGACCGTGGGCGGCCTCGCCGCGCTGGTGGCGTCCTCGCGGGAGGCGATGCTGCCGATGGTCGGCCAGCAGCTCGCGCCCGAGGCCTGGCGCGCGCACGTGCTGCACGTGCTCGCGAACGGGCTCGCCCCGCGCGCCGGCCCGCGCGGCTGAGCGCCCGCCGCCCGTCTGCGCGCCCGGCCCGCCGTCCCGGCGGGGGCACGCGAGCCTTTCCGGCGCGCCGGGGCGGGCGTAGGCTCGCGCACCATGAAGACGGACGTGGTGGTGGTGGGCGCCGGGCTGCAGGGCGCCTCGGTGGCGCTGCGCCTCGCGCAGGCCGGCAAGCAGGTGGTGGTGCTGGAGCGGGCGGTGCCGGGCGCCGAGGCGTCCTACGCGGCCGGCGGCATCCTCTCGCCCGGCGTGGAGGCGCTCGAGCCGGGCCCGTTCTACGCGCTCTGCGCCGCCTCGCTGGCGCGCTACCCGGCGTTCGCGCGCGAGGTCGAGGCCGCGAGCGGCATGTGGGTCGGCCTCCGCGGCGGCGGGACGCTCGAGATCGCGGTGGACGATCCGGAGGCCCGGCTCCTCGCCGGGCGCGCCGAGAAGCTCCACAAGGCCGGGCTGGCGGTGGAGGTGCTGGACGACGCCGAGGTGCGCCGGCTCGAGCCGGGCGTGTCGCCGGAGACGCGCGGCGCGCTGTACTTCGCCGACGAGGCCTCGGTGGACCCGCGGCTGCTGGGCCGGGCCGTGTACGTGGCGGCGGCGCGCGCCGGGGCCCGCTTCGTCACCGGCAAGGTGGAGCGGATCGTCCACGCGGGCGGGCGGGCGGTGGGCGTGGACCACGACGCCGGGCGCATCGAGGCGGACGCGGTGGTGCTCGCCGCGGGGAGCTGGAGCATGCAGGTGGAGGGGAACGGGCTGCCGCCCGGCGCGGTGCGCCCGGTGCGCGGGCAGATCGCGCTCCTCGACACCCGGCCGCCGCTCCTCTCGCGCGTGGTGTTCTCGGCCAACGGCTACGTGGTGCCGCGCGCCGACGGGCGGATCCTGTG
This sequence comes from Anaeromyxobacter dehalogenans 2CP-1, assembly GCF_000022145.1. Classification (NCBI taxonomy): domain Bacteria; kingdom Pseudomonadati; phylum Myxococcota; class Myxococcia; order Myxococcales; family Anaeromyxobacteraceae; genus Anaeromyxobacter; species Anaeromyxobacter dehalogenans. The sequence goes on along the minus strand of NC_011891.1, from coordinate 175,985 downwards.
CGGCTCCACCATGGAGGAGGTCGGGCACGAGAAGGCGGTGACCGCGGGCGGGCTGCGGCGCGTCCTCGACATCGCGCTCGAGATCGCGCCCGCGCTGGCGGCCGCGCCGGTGGTCGAGACCTGGTCCAACTTCCGCCCCGCCAGCCCGGACGGCTCGCCCATCCTCGGCGCCGGGACCGTGCCCGGCCTGTACTACGCCACCGGCCACACGCGGAACGGCATCCTGCTCGCGCCGGTCACCGCCGACGCGGTGGCGGCGGCCGTGCTCGGGACGCCGCCGCCGGTGGACCTCGCGCCGTTCTCGCCGGCGCGCCTCGGGGCGGGCCGGCCGCAGGCGGCGGGCCGCAGGTAGGCGCGGGCTCCCCCGGCTTGCCCGCGGCCGCGCCGGGCCGCAGGTTTTCACCGGCCCATGCGCGGCGCGCCGGACATCCGGGAGGTGCAGGACCACCTCTTCGACCGGCTCGCGCAGGGCCAGCTCCTCCTGCTGGTGGGCGCGGGCGCCTCGCGCTGGGCCGGGCTGCCGTCCTGGCGCGAGGCCGTCGTGGCGCTGGCGCGCGACCTCGTGCCGGTGCTCCGCGAGCGGCTGCCGGACGCGCCGGCGCGCTTCTCGCCGCCGGGGCCGGACGACCCGGTGGCGCTGGAGACGCTGCTCCGCGTCCCGGAGGCGCACCGCGCGCTCTGCGGCGAGGCGCGGCTGGTGGAGCGGCTCGCGGGGCTGTTCGATACCTCGCGCATCGATCCGGCGGCCCTGCCGCTGCACCGGCTGCTGGTCCGGCTCGCCGCGTTCGTGCCCGCGCTCTACACCACCAACTTCGACGACCTGCTGGAGCGGACCTTCGCCTGGGCGGGCCGCGCCTGCCAGGTGGTGGCGGCGGCGGACGACCTGCAGCGCTGGCGGCTCGACCCCGCCGGCGGCCGCTTCGTCTCGCGGTTCCCCGTCTACAAGCTGCACGGCACGCTCGACCGGCCCGCCACGCTGGTGGTGAGCGAGACCGACTTCCAGCGGCGCGCCAGCCTGGCCGCGAACGCGATCGACCTGCGCTTCTGCTCCGACGCGGTCGGCCGCGAGCTGCTGCTCGTCGGCTACGGCTTCAACGACCCGAACCTGCGCTGGATCTGGACCAAGCTGCGCGACCTGGAGGTGCTCCCGGTGGCCTGGTTCCTGGAGCTCGGGACCTCCACCGACCTCGACCTCGCCACCTTCGAGCTCGACCGCATCGCCCGGGTGGACCTGCGGGCCTCGGACCCGGTCCACCCGCCGGAGCTGCTCGCGTTCCTGGGCGCGCTCGCCGACCGGTGCGAGGCGGCGCTGGGCCCGTTCCCGCGATGAGCGCACGCCACCCCGTCCCCGCCCGTCGCCGCGGCGGCGGGCGGGGATCGGCTCACGCGCCCTGACGCCCCCCCCGGAGCGGGCAGCGCGGTGCCCCGCAGGCGCCGTCGGGCGCCGCCTGCGCCCTCTGCCCTCGGCCGGCCGCGCGGGCGCTCGCGGCGCGGGACCCCGGCTGGCGCGCCCCCGAGGGCTGTGGCAAGCTCGCGGCGATGTCTCTGCCGTTCCGCCGTGCGGCGGTCCTCCTGCTCGCTGCGGCCTGCACCCCCTCCACCGCTCCTGCGCCCGCCCCGGCGGCGCCGCAGGCGAACCATGTCGCGCGCGGGACGATCACCCCGGCCCGCTACGTCCCGCCGCCCGCCCGCGGGTCGCGCGCTCGCCCCGAGGCGTGCCTGCCCGGCGAGCCGTTCGCGGCCCCGAGCGCGCTCGCCGAGGAGGCGGTCGCGGCGCTGGACGCGGGCGCCCGGGAGCGCGCGCTCGCCTGCGCCGACGAGGCGCTGCGGCTCGCGCCGCGGATGGTGCCGGCGCTCACCGCGCGCGGCGCCGCGCTCGCCGCGCTCGACCGGCTCGACGAGGCGCGCCTCGCCTTCGCGCGCGCGCTGGCGGTGGATCCGGACGAGCCGGAGGCGCTGCTCGGCGCGGCCGAGCTGCACGTCCGCCGGCTGGGCGCCGCCCGCGACGCGCTCGAGGCCGGCCTCGAGTACGCGGTGCGCGGCGCGCGCAGCGCCACCCGCCCCCCGCGCAAGGACAAGGACCTCGCCGCGCGGCTCGAGCTGGTCGCCGGGATGGCCGAGAACGACCTGGGGCGCAGCCACCTGGCGCTCGCGCACCTCGAGCGCGCGCTGGCGGCCCGGCCCAGGGACCCGGACGCGCTCTACGAGCGCGGCGTGGCCCTGTTCGAGCTGTGCCGCTTCGGCGAGGCGCGCCGGGCCTTCGAGCGCGCGCTGGCGATCGCGCCCGACGACGCGTGGGCCATCCACCAGCTCGGCCTGGTCGCCGAGCGCAGCGGCGACGGCCGGCGCGCCGCGGCGCTCCTGGCGCGGGCGCGCACGCTCGCGCCGGACGACTTCCGCGACGAGCTGGCGGTGGACGCGGGCGCGTTCCGGGCCGAGGTGGAGGCCGCGGTGGCGGCGCTCCCCGCGGCCGAGCGCGAGGCGCTGAAGCTCGCGCCGGTGGAGATCCAGGACCTGCCCGACACCGAGGACCTCACCGCGGTCGAGCCGCCGCTCTCGCCGTCGATCCTCGGGCTGTACCGCGGCCCGCCCGCCGACGAGGCCTGCACCGAGGCCGACGGGCCCCGCTGCCGGAGCATCGTGTTCTACCGCAAGAACCTGCTCCGCTTCGCGCGCGACCGGGCCGAGCTCACCGAGCAGGTGCGCGTGACGCTCCTGCACGAGCTCGGGCACCTGCACGGCGAGTCGGACGACGAGCTGCGCGACCGCGGCCTCGAGTAGGTCGCGGCGCAGGCCGCGTCAGTGCCGCGTCCGCGGCGCGCCGGGCCCGGCCTCCTCGTCGTCGCCGGCCTCGCCGCCTTCGCCCTCCTCCTCGCCCGCGGCGCCGCGGCGGACGTGCACCGCCCCCACCTCCGGCGGCTCGGGCGGCTCAGGCTCGGACATGTTGGCGAGGTCGTCCTCCGAGCCGGGCAGGTCGCCCCCGGAGTCGGCGCCGAGCGCGGTGGGGGCCGCACCGCCCACGTTGCTCGCGGGCACGAGCTTCTCGTCCTCTTCCTCGAGCAGCTCGCGCGGCAGCCGGTCGGTCGGGCGGGCGGTCGGCTCGGGGTCGTCGTGGGGTGCGGTGGCCATGACCGCACGCTGCGCACCGCGCGGGTCGCCGGGAAGGCGCGTCGGGCCGGTCAGCGCCCCGGCGCGAGCGTCCGGTAGAGCGCCTCGTACCTCGCCGCGCTCCGCTCCCAGCTGTTGTCCTCGGCCATGCCGCGCTCCACCAGCCCGCGCCAGGCGCGCCGGTCGCGGAACACGTCCAGCGCGCGGCGCGTCGCGGTGAGGAGCGCCTGCGGCGTGTACTCGGAGAAGCGGAAGCCGGTGCCGCGGGCGAAGCCGTCGAAGTCCTCGACCGTGTCGGCGAGGCCGCCCACCGCCCGCACCACCGGGACGGTGCCGTAGCGCAGCGAGTACATCTGGTTCAGGCCGCACGGCTCGAACCGCGAGGGCATGAGGAACAGGTCCGCGCCCGCCTCGATCCGGTGCGCCAGCCCCTCGTCGAACCCGATGCGCGCGGCCACGCGGTCGGGGTGCTCGCGCGCGGCGCGCGCGAACGCCTGCTCGTAGGCCGCGTCGCCGCTCCCGAGCAGCACCACCTGCACGTCGCGGGCGAGCAGCGCCGGCAGCGCCGCCGCCACGAGGTCGATCCCCTTCTGCTCGGCGAGCCGGGTCACCAGGCCCGCCACCGGGACCTCGGGCCGCACCGGCAACCCCACCTCGCGCTGGAGCGCGGCCTTGCACGCCGCCTTGCCGGTGAGGTCGCCGGCGCCGAAGTGCGCGGGCAGGTGCGGGTCGCGGGCCGGGTCCCAGGCGTGCACGTCGATGCCGTTCAGGATGCCGTGCAGGTCCCGGGCGCGGTGCCGGAGCAGCGCGTCGAGGCTGGCGCCGCCCTCCGGCGTGAGGATCTCGCGCGCGTAGGTGGGCGAGACGGTGGTGAGCGCGTCGGCGAACGCGAGCCCGGCCTTCATGAAGGAGAGCTGGTCGAAGAACTCCATCGCCTCCCAGCGGAACACCTCCCACGGGAGGCCCAGCGCGGGCAGCACCTGCTTCGGGAACAGCCCCTGGTAGGCGAGGTTGTGGATGGTGAACACCGTCCGGGCGCCGGCGAGCGCCGGGTCGCGCGCGTGCTCGTGGCGCAGCAGCCAGGGCCCGAGGCCGCACTGCCAGTCATTCAGGTGCAGGATGCGGGGGCGGAGCCCGAGCGCGGCGGGCAGGGCCAGCGCGGCCCGGGTCAGGAACGCGAAGCGCTCGGCGTTGTCGCCGTGGTCGCGCCCGCCCTCGCCGTACAGGCCGCGGCGGCTGCCGAACAGGTGCGGGTGCTCCACGAAGTAGACCGGCGCCGGCCCCCGCTTCACCCAGAGCGCCACCGGCTCGCCCCGCACGTGGAGCGCCGTCCGCACGGGCTGGAGCCCGGCCGCGTGCGGGTCGATCGACCCGTGGCGCGGCGTCACCACCGCCACCTCGTTGCCCCGCTCGGCGAGCGCCTGCGGCAACGCGCCGGCCACGTCCCCGAGCCCGCCCGTCTTCGACCACGGGCCGACCTCCGAGGCGACGAACAGGATCTGCATCGACGTCAGTATGGACCTTCCGGCGCCGCTAGCCGGGCACCTTGCGCAGGAACTCCGCCGCTTCCTCGGGCGGGACCGGGTTGATGTGGAACCCGGAGCCCCACTCGAACCCGGCCACCTGCGTGAGCGCCGGCATCACCTCGATGTGCCAGTGGTAGCTCGGGCTCTGGGCGTCGCGGAGCGGGTTGGAGTGGACCATGAAGTTGTAGGCGGGCTTGCCGAGCGCCCCGCCCAGGCGGCGCAGCGTGCTGCCCAGCGCCTCGGCGCACAGCGCCAGCCGCTCCTTGGGCTCGGCCTCGTAGTTCGACTGGTGGCGCTTCGGCATGATCCAGGTCTCGAACGGGCTCCGCGGGGCCCAGGGGGCGAACACCACGAACTCGTCGTTCTCGAGGACCAGCCGCGCCCGCTCCTTCCGCTCCTGCCCGACGATGTCGCAGAAGATGCAGCGCTCCTTCAGGTCGAAGTGCCGGCGGGCGCCCTCGATCTCCTCGATCACCTGCCGCGGCACCACCGGCAGCGCGATGAGCTGCGAGTGCGCGTGCTCGAGCGAGGCGCCGGCCAGGTGGCCGTGGTTCTTGAACAGCAGGATGTACTTGAAGCGGAGGTCGTTGCGCAGGTCGAGGATGCGCGCCTTGAACGCGAACAGCACCTCGGTGAGCTCGGCCGGGGTGAGGTCCTCCATGGCCCGGTCGTGGTCCGGGGTCTCGACGATCACCTCGTGGGCGCCGATCCCGTTCATCCGGTCGTAGATGCCCTCCGCCTGCCGGTCCAGCTCGCCCTCGATCTTGAGTGCCGGGAACCGGTTCGGCACCACCCGCACCTTCCAGCCCGGCGCGTTGGGCGGCGCGGACGGCGGCCGCCCGGCCACGTACACCTCGCGCGGCGTCATCCCCTCGTTGCCGGGATCGAACGGGCACAGGCCGCCCTGCGGCGCGGGGGCGGTGCGCTGCATGTCGGAGGGACGGCGGGCGCGCTCGGTGGCGATGATCACCCAGCGGCCGACGATGGGATCGCGGCGGAGATCCGGCATGCGGCGCTACCCCTCCTCGGCCGGCGCGGCGCCCGGCTCGACCGGCTCGTGGCGCGGCGGGCGCCGGAGCGTCGAGCCCACCGCGGCGCCGGCGAGCATGAGCGCCGCGCCCCCGAGGTAGGGCGCCGCGAACCAGAGCTGGCTGTAGGCGTGGGTGGCGGAGATGGGGCCGGCGATGCGCCCGAGCGCGGCGGCGGACTGGCCGATGCCGAGCGTGCCGCCCTGGTCCTCGGCGCGCGCCGAGCGCGAGACGAGCGAGGTCAGGGACGGGGTGGTCAGGCTCGACCCGAACGCGAGCGGCACGGTGGCGACGAGCAGGCCCGCCACCGAGCCGGCGTAGGGCAGCGCCGCGAGCGCGGCCGCCTGCAAGAGCAGCCCGGCCACGAGCAGCGCCCGCTCGCCGAAGCGGCGGCTGAGCGGGCCGATGAGGCCGCCCTGGACCACCGTCGCGACCACGCCGATGAGCGCGAACACGTAGCTCACCTGCCGCTGGTCGAGCCCGTAGCGGTGGACCGCGAGCAGCGCGAACGTCGCCTCCATCCCGCTGAACGCGAGGATGGCGATGAAGTAGATGAGGATGAGCCGGCGGATCCCGGGCCGGCTCACGCCGCCGAGCAGCGCCTCGAGGTGCGGCCGGCGCTCGGCCTGCACGTGCGCGGCCGGCTCGGGCAGCACGAAGAACGCCGCCACCCCGTTCGCCGCCGCGAGCGCCGCCGCCGCGTAGCCGGGCGCGGAGAGCGAGATGGCCGAGAGCAGGCCGCCGATGGCCGGCCCGAGCACGAAGCCGAGCCCGAACGCCGCGCCGATGAGCCCCATGCCGCGCGCGCGCCCCTCCGGCGGCGTGACGTCGGCGATGTACGCCTGCGCGATGGCGATGTTGGCGGTGGCGGCGCCGGCGAACAGGCGCGAGACGAGCAGCCACGCGAAGCTCGGGGCGAGCGCGTAGCCGAGGAACCCGACCGCCGTCATCACGATCGAGAGGAGCAGGAGCGGCCGGCGGCCGTGGCGATCCGAGAGCCGGCCCCAGATCGGCGTGAAGACGAACTGCATCGCCGAGTAGCCGGTCATCAGCCACCCGATCTGCGCGTCCGGCGCGCCGAGCCGCTCGGCGTACAGCGCCATCACCGGGATGACCATCCCGAAGCCGAGCAGGTCGATGAAGACGATGACGAAGAGGATCGCGAGGGCGGACCGGTTCTTCACGCGGGCGCGAGGATAACCCGGCCAGGGACGGGGCGCAGGCTTTCCTGCCGGGCCGGGCGCGCGCCGCCGGGCGCGTTCGGGTGAGGGCGGGGGATCGCGGGGCGGCGCACCCGGGCGCCGCCGCCGGCCGATCAGAACTCCACGCGATCGCGGCCGGCGTGCTTGGCGCGGTACAGGTGGCCGTCGGCCCGTGCGAACAGGTCGGCGCCGTCGGCGTCGTCGGGCGCGAGCTCGGCGCAGCCGAGCGAGACGGTCACGCGGATCGCCTGCCCGCCCGCCTGCACCGGCTCCGTGCCCACCGCGCGACGGACGCGCTCGGCCACCTCGGCGGCGGCCGCCACGTCGGCGCCGGGCAGGATGGCGGCGAGCTCCTCGCCGCCGATGCGCGCCAGGAGATCCCCGGCCCGCAGCGCCGCCGATGCCCGGCGCGCCACCTCGGCGAGCGCGACGTCGCCCGCCGCGTGGCCGTGCCGGTCGTTCACGTCCTTGAAGCGATCCACGTCGAGCACCGCCACCGCCAGCCGGTCGCCGCCGCGCCGCGCCCGCGCCACCTCGCGGCGGAGCGACTCCTCGAAGGCGCGGCGGTTGGGGAGGCCGGTGAGCGGATCGCGCAGCGCCAGGTCGGCCAGCGCGGCGAGCTCCGACTCCTCCGCGTCGCCGGCCCGCAGGTAGCGCGCCACGAACGCGCCCACCTGCACCCGGTCGCCCGGGGCGAGCCGGTGCACCGCCACCTCGCGGCCGTTCACCCAGGTGCCGTTGGTGGAGCCGAGGTCGAGCACCAGGTGGCCGTCGCCGTCCGGCACCACGCGGGCGTGCCGGCGCGAGACGTCGGAGGCGGGCAGCGCCACCGCGCAGGACGGATCGCGCCCGAGCACCACCTCGCCGTCGAGCGGCACCCGCAGGCCGAGCGCGCCGTCCCCCGCCACGAACACGAGGCAGTGGCCGGCCGCGGCGGCGGCGCGCTCCTCCGGGGTCCGGACGCGGGTGGGGTCGTCGCCCATGCGACCGCGAGTCTACACCGGGCCCCGCGCGCCGGGCGCGCGATGCGCTACACCCGCCAGTGGATGCGCTCGAAGTCCTGGTCGGGCACGGTGAGCGCGAGGTAGCCGTAGCGCGGCAGCCGCTCCACCTCGACCTCGCCCCGGAGCGCGTGGACGGCGAGGTCGACCCGGTCGCCCGGCGCGAGGCCCAGCGCGGCGAACGGCAGCTCGAGCTCCGCGACCTGCGCGAACGCGAGCCGGCCGAGCGCCTGGCCGCGCCACGCGCCGGGGCGGGGCGCGCCGTCCGGCTCGAGCGGGAAGTCCACCCAGCGCTGACCGTCCCGGGAGCGCACCGACACGCGCACGTGCGTCGCGACCTCGGCGGCGCGCGCCGCGGACTCGGCCGGATCGAGCCGCAGGTAGAGCGCGGCGAGGTCGAAGCCGAAGCGGAGCACGTGGAACGCCTGCGCGCCGCCGTACATCGAGCCGCGGTGCTGGCCGGGCCGGTACAGCCCGGCGCCCTGCCACTCGAAGTAGGTCGTCTCGCGGCCGTCCAGGGTCGGCGTGAGCAGCATCACCGGCTCGCGGAGCGGCTTCGCCTCGAGCGCGCCCGGGGCCGGCGCGCCGGCGCGCTTGATGGGCGCCTGCGTCTCCGGCGGCGGGTCCACGCCGCAGAGCAGCGCCGCCCGGTTCACGTGCGCGCGGAACAGCGCGTCGAACTCCGCCGCCTGCTCGGTGGTGAAGTCCTCGCCGTACCACCAGTACCAGTCCGACGCCTCGGCGGCGTACAGGTGCTGGCGCGCGCGGGCGAGCCGCTCGGCCGGGACCTCGCCGCGCTCCTCCGCCTGCGCGAGCGCGTCGCGGACCCGGCCCAGCGCCGCCCACGCCTCGCGGTCCTCGCGGTGGCCGATCCAGATCCGGAAGGAGGCCTCGATCCAGGAGCCGGTGTGGACGCGCGCGATGGGCGGGCCCTCGGCGGCGGCGGTCGCCTCGGACAGCGTCACCGTCTGCACGCGGTCGGAGCGCTCCAGCGCGTCGTAGAGCCGGTCGAGGAACTCGTGGCCCGAGCTCGGGTAGTGCTCCCAGGCGTTCTCGCCGTCGAGGAACACGCCCAGCGTCGGCGCGCCGGGCTGCCCGTCGCGCGCCCACGCGTCGGCCACCGCCCGCACGTGCGCGGTGAAGTCCGCCACCGCGTCCCGCGCCGGGACCTTCGCGTAGGTGAAGCCGATGACGTCGGAGAGCGCGCGGTCGCGGAACAGCATCCGGACCTCGCGCCCCGCGCCGGCCGCGACGCGCCAGGGCCGGTACACCGAGCGCAGGCGCGGCGCCGCCGCCGGCAGGGACTGCAGCAGCACGCCCTCGTCGCTCGCCGCCCAGCCCACGCCCTCGGAGGCCAGGATCTCGAGCGCCTCCGGCGAGACCGAGCCCTCGGCCGGCCACATGCCCGCGGGCGGCCGCCCGAAGCGGCGCGCGTGCGCGGCGATCGCCTCGCGCACGTGCCAGCGCGCGTCCTCGGGGTGGGCGAAGCGCGGGGGGAGCGGGATGCCGGGCAGCGCGCGGTGCGCGGCGTCGGTGTCGCAGAGCAGCGGGAGGATGGGGTGGTAGTACGGCGTGGTGGAGAGCTCCACCTGCCCGCGGTCCTGCAGCGCGCGCCAGCGCGGCACGACGCCCGCCGCGATGCGCCGCTGCACCTCGAGCAGCGCGTCCACGTCGGCGCGGGTGTAGCCCCGCCCCTTCTCCCGCAGCGCCCGCACCGCCGGCTCGTCGGCCTGCGCCGCGAAGCCCATCCAGGCGAGGTTGAACAGCGCCTGGAGGTCCTGCAGCTCCTGGTCGCCGAACGAGTGCGCGAGCCGGGCCAGGTCCACCCCGCGCAGCTCCCGCCCGCGCTTCTGGAGCAGCTCCCAGTAGCGCGGCAAGGGCTTCACGTTCGTCTCCCAGCCGACCATGAAGAACGAGCGCAGGATCTGCTGGCGATCCTCGGCGCCGAGATCGGCGGGCGGGCGTGCGCTCAGCTCCAGCAGGCGGTCCTGCGCGGTCCCCTGCGCGTAGTCCTCGAGCTGCTCGAGCAGCACCGGGGTGAAGTTCACGGTGCAGCGCACGCCCGGATGGCGCTCCAGCATCCAGGCCATGTCGTGGTAGGCGCGGGTGGCGTGCAGCCGGACCCACGGCATGAGGTACGCGCCCGTCTCCGGCTCGCGGTAGGGGGGCTGGTGCATGTGCCAGAGGAACGCGAGGCGGACGGGCGTCATCTGGCGGGACGGTAGAACGCGGGCGCGCCGCGCGCAAATGCGGCCGGTGCTCAGCGCCTTCCGCGCCGCGCCGGCCCCGCGCCGGCCCTCGCCGGCGCGGGCGGCGCGCCCGACGCGGTGAAGGCGGGGCCGCCCTCGCCGACGGCCTTCCACTCCTCCCACAGGTTCAGGAGCAGGGCCACGTCGGCCACCGGCACGCGGTCGCGCAGGTGCGGGAACTCGCCGGCGAAGGCGCGGTAGAACTCGTGGTAGCGGAGCGGGGTGAAGTAGCGGAGCAGGGTCTCGCGCCCGGCCGCGTCCACGTCGAGGAACTCGACGCCGAAGCCGCCCTCCAGCTCCGGGTGATCGCCCGGGACGGTGTGCGCCACCCGGGCGCGGATCGCGAGCGGCCCGGCCGGCAGCCCCAGCTCCACGAACAGCTCCAGCCCCTCGCGCAGCAGGAACGACGAGGAGAGGAACACGCCGCCCAGGCCGAGGTTGCGCGAGGTGCAGTGGGCCTCGAACTTGAGGCCGCGCTCGCCCGGCACGTACAGCCGGCAGGGAAGCTCGACGTCGATGCGCTCGTAGCGGCGTGGCTCGGTCACGGTGCGATACCCCTAGCGGAAGATCTTGCCGAAGCCGCGCGCCTTCAGCTCGCCCATCTCCTTGGCGAGCCGGCCCAGCCGCTCGGTCTTGTCGGCCACCTCGCGCTGCAGCCGCGCGATCTTCTGGTCGCGCTCGGCGACCTGCGCGGCGATCGCGTCCTTCTCCTGCGCAACGCGCTTCAGCGCCTCGCCCGCCGCGACCGCCGGGATGGGCGCCGGCGCGGCCCGGGCCGCCTCGGCGGCGGCCTCCGCGTCCGCGGCGCGGCGGAGCGCCTCCGCCAGGCGCTCCTCCAGCTCTGCGGCGTGGGCGGCGGCCCGGCGCACCGCCTCGGCCTCCTCGGCGGGCGCGGGCGCGGCGAGCGGGCGTGCCGTCAGCTCGGCCACCTGCGCCTCGAGGCGCTGGAGCTCCTTGCGCAGCAGCGCGCCGTCCCCCGCGCGTGCGGCGAGCTCGTCCCGCAGCCGGCTCACCTCGCCGGCGCCGCCCAGCGCGCCCGAGGCGGTGAGCGACTGCAGCCGCTGCTCGATCTCGTCCTTCTCCCAACGGACCGCCTGCAGCTCGGCCTCGAGCTCCGCCGCCTGCGCGCCGGCCACGTCGGCGGCGCTGCGCGCCGCGGCGAGCTCGGCCTCGAGCCCCGCGTCCGGCGCGGGCGCCGCCGGCCGCGCCTCGGCCGCGGCGGCGCGGGCCTCGGCGTCGCGCGCGGCCGCCTCCGCGGCCTCGGCGCGCGCCGTGACCGCCCGGACCGCCGCGGTCTGCTCGGCCTCGCGCGCGGCGCCGGCCTCCTCCAGGCTCTCCAGGCGCGCCAGCGCCTCGGCCGCGCGCGCCTCCACCAGCCCCGCGCGCTCCGCCTCGCTCTCCAGGCGGGCCTCCAGCTCGGCCACGCGGGCCTCGAGCGCCTCGCGCAGCGCGGCGGCCTCTCCGGCCGCGGCCGACGCCCCGGCCAGCTCGGCGGTGAGCTTCTCCACCTCCCCGGCGCGCGCGGCGAGCGCCTCGGCCCGCGCCTCGGCCGCCTCGCGCTGCTCGGCGTCGCGGGCGGCGTCGGCGCCCTCGAGCTCGGCCGCCCGGGCCCGCGCGGCCTCCGCCTCGCCGGCGAGCCGCTCGGCGCGCGCGCGGGCCGCGCCGGCCTCGGCGCGCAGCGTGTCCGCCTCCGCGGCGACCTGGGCGCGGGCGGCCTCGAGCGTGCGGAGCTCGGCGGCCCGCCGGGCCGTCTCCTCCCGCGCCGCCTCGGCGTCCACCAGCGCCCGGTCGGCCTCGGCCCGGGCCGAGCCGGCGTCGAGGCGCGCCACCTCCTCCGCCGCGCGGGCCTCGGCCAGCGTCTCGCGCCCGCGCTCCGCCTCGGCCTCCAGCGCCGAGATCCGGTCGCGCGCCTCGCGCAGCGCCGCCTGCGCCTCCGCCGCCTCGTGCGCGCGCGCCTCGACCGCCTCCTCCAGCTCCGGCAGCCGGGCCTCGCCCACCGAGGCGCGCTCCAGCGCCGCCTCCAGCGCGGCCTTGGCCGCCTGCGCCTCCGAGCGCGCCGCCTGCAGCGCGGCCTCCGCCTCGGCGGCCGCCTCGCGCCGCTCGGCCAGCGCGGCGTCGGCGCGCGCGCGCGCCTCGTCCGCCTGCGCCACCGCCGCGGCCTGCGTCGCGAGCGCGGCCCGCGCCTCGGCGAGCTCGTGGGTGCGCTCCGCGATGACGCCCTCCGCCCGCTCCAGCTCGGCCCGCGCGTCCGCCCCGCCGCCGCGCTCGGCGTCGAGCGTCGCCTCCAGCTCCCGCGCCCGCGCCGCCGAGAGCTCGGCCCCGGCGCGGAGGCGATCCACCTCGGCCTCCACCGCCTGGCGCGAGCGGCGCAGGTCGTCCACGCCGGCCCGGAGCGCCTCCAGCTCGCGCGCCAGCCCGTCGCGCGCGGCGAGCGCCTCGTCCCGCGCCTCGGCGGCTGCCGCGGCCGCCTGCTCGGCGCAGGCGGCGCGGTCGCGATCGGCGGCGGCGTCGGCGAGCACGCGGTCGCGGGCGCGCGCGGCGTCGAGCGCGGCCGCGGCGGCCGCGTCCAGCTCGGCGCGGAGCTGCTCCCGCGCCTCGGCGGCCGCGTCCCGCTCGCCCAGCGCGAGGTCGCGCGCCGCGAGCGCCTCGGCCCGCTCGCGCAGCGCGTCCGCGGCGAGCGCCCGGGCCGCGGCGGACGCCGCGCCGGCCGCGCCCTCCTCGAGGAGCGGCCCCGCCGGCAGCGCCACCAGCGTGAAGCCCGACAGGCCGCACGGCGCGTCGCCGCACACCGCCACGTACGCGGCGGTCTCGGCGGTCCCGGCGAGCGAGCCGTCCATGGCCAGCTCCGGCTCGTCGCCGCCGCCCATGCCGAACACCCAGCCCAGCGTGGCCGACTGCGCCGCCACCTCCACCTGCGCGAAGCGGCCCAGCAGCGCGCCCACGAACGCCTCGTACCCCGGCGGCGCCGCCCGGCGCGGCTCGCCGGCGAGCTCGGCCAGGCCCGGCCCGCCCGCGTCCACCGCGGTGACGAGCCGGCCGCCCGGCGCGAGCAGGCGCGCCAGGGCCGCCGCGCGCGCCGGCTCGGCGGCGAGCGCCGCGCCGTCCGCGAGGAGCACCACGTCGAACGCGCCGGCGGGCAGGTCCTCGGGGCGTGCGGCGCGGAACTGCACGTACGGCTCGTGCGGGCCGCGCACCGCGGCGGCGAGCGCGGCGCCGTCGTCCTCGATCGACAGGACCTCCGCCGCGCCGCGCTCGGCCAGGAACGCGGCCGTCGCGCCCTCGGTGGCGGCCGCCGCGCCGATCTCCAGGATCCGTCGCCCCTCGAGGAGGGGCTCGACGAACGCGTAGCGCGCGAGGAGCTCGCCGGTGCCGTTCCGGGCGTGAAAGGAGGCCATGGCGCCGGATGGTACACCGGCGGAGGGCCGGTCCGCGCGCGGCGCCCGGGCCCTGCCCGCCGACGCGGCGCCGGAGGTGCGCGGCCGCCCTACCGCCCGTCGCCGGGCGGGGGCGGCTGCCCGGCCGGTGCGACGGGCGCGGCGGACGGCTGCGCGGCCGGCGCCTGGCCCGGTTCCGGGGCGGCGGCGGGGGCCGGCTCGCCCGCGGCGGGCGGGGGCCCGGCGCCCTTCTCCGCGGCGGCCGGCTCGGACCGGGCGGCGGTGCGGATCGCGCCGAGCGTGGCGTCCACCGCCGGCTCGAGCTGCTTCAGGAGCAGCTGCGCGTCCATGGCGCGCGACGAGCGGGAGCCGGCGGTGACGCGCAGCTTCTCGGCCGCGTCGCGCAGCTCGGCGGCGGCGCGCTCCAGCAGCCGCCGCGCCTCGTGGTAGCCGGACTCGGCGCGGATGGCGCCGAGCTCGTCCCGCTGCGCGGGCGAGATCCCGGCCAGCCGCTCGGCGCGCCCGAGGTAGCCGAGGCCGCGCTCGAGCCGGGCCGGGTCGCCGGTGGCGACCTCCTCGCGCGCCCAGCCGGCGAGCAGGTCGAACAGCCCCTGGTCGAGCAGGCTGCGCTCCTCGAAGGCGCGCTCGGCCGGGAGCGGCTTGCCCGGCGGCGGCACGAGCGGCGCGTAGGCCGCGGCGAGCGCCGGGTCGTCGGTCGAGAAGGCCTGCCGCCCCATGGGCAGCATGAGGCCCTTCATCACCACCAGGCGCCCCTCGTCCGGCACCAGGTACCAGGTGCGCGCGTTCCGCTCGGAGGCGAGCCACGCCACCACGCCGGCGAGGCCCAGGATGGCCACCCAGGCGAGCAGCGCCTTCACGCCGGATCCGGCGCGCGCGCGCGGGGTCTCGTCCGCCATGTCGAAGGTCCTCCGGTTGCCGAGAGAGAGGGGCTGCGCGACGGCGCCGCGCCCGCGGCTCAGGTCCGCGGCACCCCGATGAACGGCAGGTTCCGCATCTTGCCGTCCCAGTCGAGCCCGTAGCCGACCACGAACTCGTCGCCGATGACGAAGCCGCGGTAGTCGATGGGGATCTTCACCTGCGCGCGCGCGGGCTTCTCGAGGAGCGCGGCGATGCGCACGCTGGCCGGCTTGCGGGTCGAGAGGTTCTCGAGCAGGTACCGCATGGTGAGGCCGGTGTCGATGATGTCCTCGACGAGCAGCACGTCCTTGCCGTCGATGGGCCGGGTGAGGTCGCTCGTGATCTGGACGACGCCGGTGGTGCGGGTGCCCTGGTACGAGCTGATGCCGATGAAGTCCACCGACAGCGGCAGGTCGACCGCGCGCACCAGGTCGGCGAGGAAGATGAAGCTGCCCTTCAGCACGCCGATGACGACGAGGTTCTTCCCCGCGTAGTCGCGGGTGATGTCGGCGCCCATCTGCGCGACGCGGGCCCGGAGGTCCGCCTCGGAGATGAGCACGTCGAGGCCGGCGCGGCTGCTAGACATAGGCGTTGTTCATGATCTCCCCGAAGCCGCCGCCCCCGGGGACGATGTACTGGTGGTCGTCGAGCCCGCGCTCCTCGTCCCAGCGCGTGCCGGGGACGGTCGCGAGGACGTCGGGCGGGGAGAGGCCGCGGTCGAGCCGGATCGCGTAGATCCGCACGTCGGGGTGGGCCTTCGTCATGTTGCGCAGGTACTCGGGGGTGACGATGAGGTGGATGTTCACGATCCGCCTCGCCTTCCCCGGCACCTTCTTCTTGTAGGTCTCGATGGCGGTCGCGAGCGACGAGCCGGTCGCGCCCATCGGGTCCGGGAAGAGCAGGAACGCGTCGTCCACGTCCCCGCCGATCTTCATCCCGCCGATGCCGGCGCCGACGACCTCCTCGTTCTCGCCCAGCATCCGGCTCATGATGATGTGATCCTGGCGGACCAGCGACGGCTCGAGCGTCTCGTTGAGCAGGTCGTAGACGAGCTGCGACGGGACCGCGCCGGCGCGGGCGATGTTCACCGTCACCGCGCGCACCTGCCGGTCGACCACCTCGCCCTCGAAGATCGCCTGCGGCGAGCTGTCGATCATGCGGGTGGGGACCGCCACCCGGCGCCGCGGGAACTCGTGGTTCATCACGGTGCGGATGAGGTCCTCGTACAGCAGCCGGACCAGCCGGTTGATGGCCGGCTGGCGGGTCTCCTTCGAGCACAGCGTGGCGAGCGCGCCCAGCAGGAAGGGGTTCGCGACGATGTGGACGTTCTCGCCGTACCGGTGCTCGATCTCGCTCATCCGGTAGGGGACGTGGTCGTAGCTCAGGTCTCGCACGGGCCGGGAGCATAATGCGGCTCGGCCCGGAAGCGTCCTGCCAAATTTGCGCCCCGGGCGCGGGGAGCCGGCGCGGGGGGCACCTGGCGGCGGCTCACCTCACGTCGATGACGCCCTGGAACATCTTCATGCCGCAGGAGAAGCGGAGCTCGCCCGTCTTCTGCGGCACGACCCGCACCATCACCGTCTCGTTGAGCGGCAGCGGGACGTTCATCCCGAGGTCCGGGATCACGATCTCGGTGGCGCAGGTCTGGTCGGTGACGCGGGTCATGACGAGCGTGAGCGGCCGGCCCGCCTTGGCCTCGATGCGCCAGGGCTCGTAGCCGTTCTTCGTGACGGTGATCTTCACCACCTGCTCCTTCGCGTCGTCGCCCTTGCAGGCAGGGGCGAGCGCGAGGACGGCGGCGAGGGCGGCGAGCGGCAGGATCGCGGTGCGGGACATGGCGGAGCGCCTCCGGGCGTCGCGCCGCGGCGGAGGCCGCGGGGCGCAGGCATCCTAGCGCGGCCCGGCCGCTCCCGCCGCGGAGCGCGCGGGGCCCGGAACGTCGCGGGCGCGGAGGCGAGGCCGCCCCCGCGCCCGTGGCGCTCGGGTCGCGCCCGCCGCTACGGCGCGGCCGCGCCGGTCGGCGCCGACGCCGGCGCGCTGGCCGCGGCGGTGGCGGAGACCGCCGCCTGCGGCACGTAGCCGGACTTGCCGTCGGCGGTGCGCACGCGCAGGAAGCCGCGGATGGGCTTGTCGGACGCGGTCACCGTCGTGCCGGCCGCGACGGTCCCGAGCACCTTGGCGAGCCCGTCGGGACCGGAGCGGAGCTCGGCGGCCTGGACCACGGTGGCGGGGTGCTCGGCGGCGGGCGCCGAGGAGAGCTTGAGCACGGGCTCGGGAGCGAAGGCGCTGCGGCAACCGGCCGCGGCGAGCAGCGCGGCACAGGCGGCCGCGCGGGCGAACGTCGGGTTCATTTCGGTGTTCCTCCGAGAAGAGGCGCGCCGGCCGCGCATGGCGGTCCGAGCCCTCGGGGAGAAGGAGTAAGCGCGCGCACCTCCGTGACACGTGCATCCGCGCGCAGGCCCGGCGCACCGGCGCGCGCGACCGTGGTAGAGGCCTCTCCGTGCGCCTCGTCACGCTCGCCCCGGCCAAGGTGAACCTCGTGCTCCGCGTGGGCCCGGTCCGCGCGGACGGCTACCACGACCTCCGCACGCTGATGGTCCCGCTCGACCTCGGCGATCGCGTGGACGTCCGCGTGTCGCCGCGCCGCGGGCCGGTCCGCTGCACGGTGCCGGGCCGGCCGGAGCTGGACGGCCCGGAGAACCTGGCGGCGCGCGCCGCCGAGGCGTTCCGCCGGCGCTTCGGCGTCGATCGCGCGGTGTCGATCCGGATCGAGAAGCGTACGCCGGTGACCGCCGGGCTGGGCGGGGGCTCCTCCGACGCGGCGGCGGTGCTCCGCTGCCTCGCCCGCGCGCTGCGGGTGCGCGACGGCGCGGCGCTCGCCGCGCTCGCGCTCGAGATCGGCTCGGACGTTCCGTTCTTCCTCGGCCCCGGGCCGGCGTGGGCGGCGGGGCGCGGCGAGCGGCTCTCCCGCGCCGAGGTGCCGCCGCTCGACCTCGTGCTCGTGTATCCGGCCGATCCTTCGCTCGCGATCCGGGCGGGCGACGCCTACCGCTGGCTGGACGAGGCGCGCGCCAGCGGGTCGCAGGCCCCGCGGCGTCTGGGCCGTCCGGGGCGGTGGCGTCCGACCCTGCTGGGGAACGATCTCCAGGCGCCCTGCGTGGCGCGAAAGCCCGCGCTCCAGGCGCTGCTTGGGCTGCTTGTGGGGGCGGGGGCGACGGCCGCTATAATGTCCGGCAGCGGGCCGACCGTCTTCGGAATCTTCCCGGGCCGAGGCGCGGCGCGCGGGGCGGCGTTAGCGATCCAGGGCAGGGCGAAGGGGGGCGCGGCTGGCGTGCAGGTCCTCCTTGCGCGGACGGTGCGACGGCATCCGAGGGTATCGCCATGGAGATCACCGAGGTCCGCGTCTTCCCGGTCAACGAGGAGAAGCTCAAGGCCTACGTGACGATCACGCTGGATCACTGCTTCGTGATCCGCGACCTGAAGGTGATCCACGGCAACACCGGCCTGTTCATCGCGATGCCGGCCAAGCGCCGCAAGGACGGCACGTTCAAGGACATCGCCCATCCGCTCAACTCGGACACGCGCGAGAAGATGGAGCGCACCATCCTCGCCGAGTACGACCGCGAGCTGAAGAAGGGCGGGGCGGCGCCGGCACGTGCCACGGGCACGGACCCCCACGAGGATTGACCGCGGATGCGGTTCACGCAGCGCCCGGTCGACGGCGTGGGACCCATCCGGTATAAGGGCGCCCTTTCGACGACCCGACGTCCGGCGAGAGCCTCCGGGCGTGCGCGTCGCCTTCCATCTTCGCGGGATTGAAGGGAGCACGGCGCCATGGCGAGCAACGGTCACTATCCGGACTACCGGGTCTTCTGCGGCAACGCGAACCGGCCGCTGGCCGAGGCGATCGCGAAGGAGCTCGGGCGCCCGCTGGCCCGCGCCACCGTGGGCCGCTTCTCCGACGGCGAGATCCAGGTCGAGATCGGCGAGAACGTCCGCGGCCTCGACACGTTCATCATCCAGTCCACCTCGCCGGACGCGAACACCAACCTGATGGAGCTGCTCATCATGATCGACGCGCTGAAGCGCGCGTCGGCCGGCTCGATCAACGCGGTGCTGCCCTACTACGGCTACGCGCGCCAGGACCGGAAGGTCGCGCCGCGCGTGCCCATCACCGCGAAGCTGATCGCCGACCTCATCGAGGCCGCCGGGGCGACGCGCGTGGTCTCGATGGACATGCACGCCGGGCAGATCCAGGGCTTCTTCAACGTGCCCTTCGACCACCTCTACGCCGCGCCGGTGCTGCTCGAGCACATGCGCAAGCGCTTCGACGGCAGCGCGCACGACCTCGTCATCGTCTCGCCGGACGCGGGCGGCGTCGAGCGGGCGCGCGCCTACTCGAAGCGGCTCGGCGCGGGCCTCGGCATCGTGGACAAGCGGCGCACCAAGCCGAACGTCGCCGAGATCATGAACGTGATCGGCGACGTGAACGGCAAGGTGGCGGTGCTGCTCGACGACATGATCGACACCGCCGGCACGCTCACCCAGGCGGCGAACGCGCTCGTGGACAAGGGCGCGACGCGGGTGTTCGCGTACGCGACGCACGCGGTGCTGTCCGGCCCGGCGGTGGACCGGATCATGAAGAGCCCGATCGAGGAGGTGGTGGTGACCGACTCGATCCAGCTCGCCCCGCCCGCCGCGGCCTGCCCGAAGATCCGGACGCTCTCGGTCGCCGGCCTGCTCGCCGAGGCCATTCGCCGCATCCACTCGGCCGATTCGCTCAGCTCGCTGTTCGTCTAGGACGAGGGCTGCGCCCTCGCCCCGCCGACGGAGCCGTCGGGGCCCCACTCCTGCTGCGCGGAGCCCGTGATCGCTCGCGCCCGCGTGCGCGGGCACGCGAGCGATCCCCGCCGGGAGGGGTTGCACCCCTCCCCAGCCTGCGGCTGGGGCCCCTCCCTGCTGGCCTTCGATCCCGGCCGATCGCGACCGGAGCTGCGGGGGTCGCGCCGGGCGCGATCCAGAACCCTTGACCTCGCGGGGGTTTTCGGCTAATTCCCCGCGTTCCCGACGGCCCCTCGACGAGCGAGTGGCCTCCGACAACCACCCAGGGCCCATGCGCTTTTCGGCGACGGCCCCCCGCGCGCTCCGGAGCGAGGCGCGAGTCCATTGGGAGGAAAAGATGGCAGAGAACGTCCTCAGCGCCCAGAAGCGCACCGAGCAGGGCAAGGGTCCCGCCCGCCGGCTTCGCCAGCAGGGCCTCATCCCCGCGGTCGTCTATGGCGGCAAGCGGGAGCCCACCCACGTCGCGCTCGACCCGGCCACGCTGCTGAAGGCCATCGAGACGCCCCACAAGTTCAACACGCTGCTCGAGCTCCAGGTGGACGGCGCCTCGAAGCACGTGCTGTTCAAGGACTACACGGTCGATCCGGTCACCCGGAAGCTGCTGCACGCGGACTTCCTCGAGGTGAGCATGGACCAGCCGGTGAAGGTGAACGTCCCGGTGGTCACCGTGGGCCGCGCCGCCGGCGTCGCCGAGGGCGGCATCCTCTCGGTCGCCACCCACGCCATCGTGGTCGAGGCGCTGCCGAACAAGATCCCGGTGCGCATCGAGGTGGACGTCACCGAGCTCAAGATCGGCCGGTCGCTCCACGTCTCGGAGCTGAAGGCGCCCGAGGGCTGCAAGTTCAAGTTCCAGACGGACTACGTGGTCGTGTTCGTCGCGGTGCCCGAGAAGGAGGAGGTCGCGGCGCCGGTCGCTGCGGCGGTCCCGGGCGCGGCTCCCGCCGAGGGCGCGGCTCCGGCCGCGGGCGCTGCGGCTCCGGCCGGCGGCGCGGCCCCGGCCGCGGGCGCTGCCCCTGCCAAGGGCGGCGAGGCCAAGGGCGGCGACAAGGCCAAGAAGTAAGGGCGTCGCTTGAAGCTCGTGGTCGGCCTCGGCAACCCCGGCGAGGAATACGCCCGCACCCGCCACAACGTCGGCTTCGTGGTGGCGGATCGGCTGGCGCAGCTCGCGGGGGCGAGCTTCTCCGCGAAGAAGTTCGCGGCGGAGCTCGCCGAGGCCCGCCTCGGGCCGGAGCGGGTCTGGATCATGAAGCCCCAGACCTACATGAACCACTCCGGCGAGGCGGTCGGCGCGGCCCTGCGGTTCTGGAAGCTGGGGCTCGACGACCTCGTGGTGGTGCACGACGACCTGGAGCTGGATCCGTATCGCGTCCAGCTCAAGGTCGGCGGCGGCCACGGCGGGCACAACGGCGTGAAGAGCGTGAACGCCCACGTGGGCAGCCCCGAGTACGCGCGCGTGCGCGTGGGCGTGGGCCGCCCGCCGCCGCGGATGGACCCGGCCGACTACGTGCTGGGGAAGTTCGCGAAGGGCGAGGATGCCGAGCTCGACCTGTGCGTCGAGCAGGCGGTCGAGGCGACGCGGCTCGCGGTCGAGCTGGGCGCCGCCAGGGCGATGAACCAGGTGAACCGCCGCTCCCGCGCGGCGGACTGAAGCACGGCAGCACCGGACGCGCCGGCATGGGGCCGGCGGGCCGGGATTGGCGGGAACGACTCCTCGCGGCGGGCGAACCGCCGCTACCGAACCCGAGGGGAGCGACATGGCAGAGACGAAGCAGCTCGTGCGCGAGTACGAGACCATCTACCTGCTCAAGGCCGAGACGCCGGACGAGCAGGTGGACGAGATCAAGGAGCGCCTGCGCGGGGTGGTGAGCCGCCAGGGCGGGAAGGTGATCCGGTTCACCAACCAGGGCAAGCGCAAGACCGCCTTCCCGGTCGCGAAGAACGCGAAGGCCCTGTACATGCACTGCCTGTACGTCGGCAAGCCCGGGCTCGTGACCGAGCTCGAGCGCAACCTCAAGATGATCGACGTGGTCACGAAGTTCCAGTCGGTGAAGCTGGCCGACGGCGTGGACTTCGACGCCCGCCAGGTCGAGGCCGACGTGAAGGTCCAGGCCGTCGAGGACGAGCAGAAGCCTCGCGAGGAGCGCCCCGAGGGCGGCGAGGAGCCGTTCGAGGCCGAGGCGCCGGAAGGGCAGGAGGAGTAGCCATGGCGCGTCCTGACATGGGTGGTCCGAAGACGGGTGGGTTCGGCGGTCCTCGCAGCGGCGGCTTCGGCGGCGGCGGCGGTGGCGGCTTCGGCGGTGGCGGGTTCGGCGGCGGCCGCGGCGGTGATCGCGGCGACCGCGGGGACCGCGACGACCGCGGCGGCGACGAGGGCGGCGGGCGGCGCGGCTTCGGCCGGCGCAAGGTCTGCCGGTTCTGCGCCGACAAGGCGCTGAAGGTCGACTACAAGGACCAGGGCCAGATGAAGTACTTCCTCACCGAGCGCGGCAAGATCATCCCCCGCCGCATCAGCGGGAACTGCGCGAAGCACCAGCGCGAGGTGGCCACCGCCATCAAGCGCGGCCGCATGCTCGCGATCCTGCCCTACACCGTGGGGCAGATGTAAAGGAGCGCCGCCATGAAGCTCATCCTCCGTGAAGACGTCGAGAATCTCGGAAAGGGCGGCGACCTGGTGGACGTGAAGCCCGGCTACGGGCGGAACTTCCTCCTGCCGCGCGGGCTCGCGGTCACCGCGAACCCGAAGAACGTGAAGGAGCTCGAGCACCAGAAGGCGGTCGCCGCCGCCAAGGCCGCGAAGCTGAAGGCCTCGGCCCAGGCGGTCGCCAAGCGGCTCAGCGAGACCCCGGTCACGCTGAAGCGCAAGGTGGGCGAGCAGGACAAGCTCTACGGGTCGGTCACCGCGCTGGACGTGGCCGAGGCGCTCGCCGCGCGCGGCGTGCAGCTCGACCGCCGCTCCATCGTCCTCGACGAGCCCATCAAGACCGTGGGCGAGTTCGAGGTGCCGGTGAAGCTGCACTCCGAGGTGGCCGGCAAGGTCAAGGTCACCGTCGAGGCCGAGGCGGAGTAGCCGCCCGGCGCCATCCCGATGCTCCGAAGGGCCGGCTCCCGCCGGCCCTTCTCATTTGTGGGGTCCGTCGCCCTCGCCCGCGGCCTCGCTCGCCGCGCGCGGCGCGAGCTCCACCTCGAGCGCGTACGGCGCCTCCGGGCGCGCCGCCGGCGCGGCGCCCGCCGCGTGCCGCTCGCGCACCGACAGCCAGTAGGTGCCCGGCTCGACCTCGGCCGAGAGCGCCTCGGCCGCGCCCGGGCCGCCCTCGCCCGCCGCGGCCACCAGCGGCGCGCGCTCGGCGCCGGCCGGCGCCCGGTTGAGCGAGAGCGTCACCGCGAGCCCCGGGATGCCCTGGTCCGGCGCGGCCCCCGCCGCGTGCCAGCGCGCCCGCAGCACGCGGCCGCCCGCGCCGTCCGGCACCACCAGCCGGTAGACGTCGAGGTCGCCCTCGTCCGGCCGGCGCGGCGCGCCGATGGCGCCGCGGACCTCCGCGGCGGGCACGCCGTCCGCCCGCGGGAGCAGCGGGAGCGGCGTCGCCTCCGCCGCGCCGTCGTTCGGCTCGCGCTCCACCCAGGCGGCCGCGTCCGGGCGGAGCGCCGCCGGCACCTGCGTCGCGATCGCGGGCGCGGCGGCCGCGAGCGCCGCGTACAGGTCGTCCCAGCGCCAGGCCGCGCCGGCGGCGAGCGCGGCGGCGATGGCCAGCGCGGCGCGGGCCGGGGTGACGAGCCGCGGCGGCCGCAGCACGCCCACCTGCCGCTCCAGGGCGCCCTGCTCCAGGCCGTCGCGGAAGTCCTCCCGGCTCGCCAGCTCCAGCTCGCCCGCGGCCCGGGGGAGCGCGGGGCGGCGGGACGGCCGGGCTGCGTGCCCGGGCCCCGCGAGCGCGTCGCGCATCGCGTCCGCGCTCGGGAACCGCTCGGCGGGATCCTTGCGGAGCGCGCGGTGGACCACCTCGGCGAGCCGGCGCGAGACGCCCGGGGCGACCTCCCGGAGCGGCGGCGGCGCGTCGTGGAGGTGCGCGGTGATCACCGCCACCGGGCTCGCCGCGGTGAACGGCGGCCGCCCGGACACGAGCTCGTACAGCAGGCAGCCCATGGCGTAGAGGTCGGCGCGCGCGTCCACCGGGCCGCCGCGGGCCTGCTCCGGCGCGAGGCAGCTCGGCGTGCCCACCACCGCGCCCGCCCCGGTGGTGGCGCCGCCCGCCTCGTCGCGCAGCTTCGCGATCCCGAAGTCGAGCACCTTCGCGAAGTCCTCGCCCGGCCGCGCCTGCATCAGCATCACGTTCGCGGGCTTCATGTCGCGGTGGACCACGCCCGACTCGTGCGCCTCGGCCAGCGATCCGAGCACCTGCTGGGCGATGCCGACCGCCCGCGCCTCGGAGAGCGCGCCGCCCTCGCGCAGCGCCCGCGCCAGGTCCTGCCCGGGCACGTACTCCATGGCGAGGTAGAAGCCGCGCTCGGGCAGCTCGCCGAAGTCGAAGACCGCGATGGTGTGCGGGTGCGAGAGGCGCGACACGATGCGCGCCTCGGCGCGGAAGCGCTCCGCGGCGGACGGGTCGCGGGCGAAGTCGCCGCGCAGCACCTTCACCGCGAGCGCCTTGCCCATCTGCACGTGCTCGGCCCGGTAGACCGCGCCCATCCCGCCCTCGCCGAGCAGGGAGACGAGCCGGTAGCGGTCCGCGATCACCCGGCCCACCAGCGGGTCCGCCGGCGGCGCGCGGCGCGCCGTCTCCCGCAGGTCGAGGCCGCAGCGCGGGCAGAAGTTCAGCGGCCCGCCGGTCGGCTCCGCGAGGTGTCCGCAGCCGGGGCACGGGGCGCGGAGGTCGGGGATCGCCAGGGGGCCGGGCATGCGCTCGCCGCGAGAGTATCCCGGCGCCGCCGGACCCGGAAAGTCCCGGCCGCATCGGGATCGCGCGCCGGTGCGACGTGGTAGAAAGTCCGCCCCATGCTCACCGCCGCGCTCGTCGCGCTCGCCCTCGCATCGGTCCCCCGCCCCTTCACCGTCGATGACCTGCTCGCGCTCGAGCGCGCGGGGGACGCGGCCGTCTCGCCGGACGGCGCCAGCGTCGCGTACACCGTCGCCACCTCGTCGGCGGGCGGCGAGAAGCTCGTCTCGGCGCTGCACCTCGTCCCCGCCGCGGGCGGCGCCGCCCGCCGGCTCACGTTCGGCGAGGAGCGGGTGACCTCGCCGGCGTTCTCGCCCGACGGGCGGCGGATCGCGTTCCTCTCCAACCGCAAGGGCGGCACGCAGGCGTGGGTGCTCGACCTCCAGGGCGGCGAGGCCCGGCGGGTGACGGACCTGCCCGGCGGCGTCTCCGAGCTCCGCTTCACCCCGGACGGCGCCGCGCTGGTCGTCGCGAGCGACGTGGACCCGGCCTGCGGCGCCGACGCGGCCTGCAACCGGAAGGCGGACGCGGCCGCCGAGGTCCGCCCGCACCTCACCGACCGGCTCCTGTTCCGGCACTGGAACGAGTGGCGCGAGCGCGTGCGCACGCACCTCGTCCGCGTGCCGCTCGACGGCGGCCCCGCGGTGGACCTCACCCCGGGCGACCGCGACGCTCCGCCGGTGCAGCGCGGCTCGGGCGACGACCTGGCCTTCTCGCCGGACGGGAAGACGCTCTACTACGTGGCGGTCTCGGATCCGGTGGAGGCCACCTCGACGAACGGGGACGTGTACGCGGTCCCGCTCGCCGGCGGGACGCCCCGCCGCGTCACCACCGCGCCGGGCTGGGACGGCTCGCCCCGCCCGTCGCCGGACGGCAAGCGGCTTGCGTGGCTGGCCCAGCCGCGCGCGGGCTACGAGGCCGACCGCTTCCACGTGATGGTGGCGGCGGCGGACGGGTCGGGCGCGCGCGACCTCACCGCCGGCTTCGACCGCTCCGCGGCCGATCTCGAGTGGGCCCGCGGCGGCAAGGCGCTCCGGTTCACCGCCGAGAGCGAGGGCGTCCACGCGGTCTACGAGGTGGACCTCGCCGGCAAGGTGACCGAGCTGTACCGCGGCCGGAACCTCGCCCGCGTGAGCTGGTCGCGCGACGGCGCGCGCCTCGCCGCGCTGGTGGACGGGCTGGCGGCGCCGCCGGAGGTGGCGGTGCTCGAGCCGGGCGCGCGCGGGCCGCAGCCGCGCCTGCTCACTGGCTTCGGCGCGAAGGGGCTCACCGGGGTCGCGCTCGGCGAGGTCCGCCCCCTCGCCGCCACCGGCAAGGACGGACAGGCGCTGCACGGGTGGATGGTGCTGCCGCCGGGCCACCGCGACGGCCAGCGGCACCCCGCGGTGGTGCTCGTCCACGGCGGCCCGCAGGGCGCCTGGAACGACGCCTGGAGCTTCCGCTGGAACCCCATGCTGTACGCCGCCCGGGGCTGGACGGTGGTGCTGCCCAACCCGCGCGGCTCGACCGGCTTCGGTCAGGCCTACACCGACGCCGTCCGGGGGAACTGGGGCGGCACCCCGTACGACGACATCATGCGGCTCACCGACGCGGCCGTCGCCACCGGCGCCGCCGACGGGGACCGGATGTGCGCCGCCGGCGCGAGCTACGGCGGGTACATGGTGAACTGGATCAACGGCCAGACCGACCGGTTCCGCTGCCTGGTGGCGCACGCGGGCAACTTCGACCTGCGCATGGCGTACTACGACACCGAGGAGCTCTGGTTCCCCGAATGGGAGCTGGGGCGTCCGTGGGAGGCGTCGGAGGCGTTCGAGCGCTGGTCGCCGAGCGCGTTCGTGGGGCGGTGGCGGACGCCGACGCTGATCTCGCACGGCGAGAAGGACTTCCGCGTCACCGTGACGCAGGGCTTCGCCGCGTTCACGGCGCTCCAGCGGCGCGGGGTCCCCTCGCGGCTGATGGTGTTCCCGGACGAGGGGCACTGGGTGCTGAAGCCGCGCAACGCGAAGGTGTTCCACGACGAGGTGCTCGGCTGGATCGGCCGGTGGCTGGAATCGCCTGCCCCGCAGGCGAGCGCGCCGCGGTGAAGGCCGGGACCTTGTCGCCCCCGAACCCCCTGCTATAGTCCGGACCCGCCGTGCTCGACTGGCTTCACAACATGATGTCCCGCGATCTCGCGATCGACCTCGGGACCGCCAACACCCTCATCTACATCCGCGGCATGGGCATCGTGTCGAACGAGCCCAGCGTGGTGGCGGTCCAGCAGGAGTCGCGGAGCGGCCGCAAGGTGCTCGCGGTCGGCAAGGAGGCGAAGGAGATGCTCGGGCGCACGCCCGGGAACATCGTCGCCATCCGGCCGATGAAGGACGGCGTCATCGCCGACTTCGAGGTCACCGCGGCGATGCTGAAGTACTTCATCCAGGCGGCGCACAACCGGAAGAGCTTCGTGAAGCCCCGGATCATCATCGGGATCCCGTCGGGCATCACCGAGGTCGAGAAGCGCGCCGTCCGCGAGGCCGCCGAGTCCGCCGGCGCCCGCGAGGTCTACCTCATCGAGCAGCCCATGGCCGCCGCCATCGGCGCCGGGCTCCCCATCACCGAGCCCTCCGGCAACATGATCGTCGACATCGGCGGCGGCACCTCCGACGTCGCCGTCATCTCCCTCGGCGGCATCGTCTACTCGCGCTCGGTCCGCGTCGCCGGCGACAAGATGGACGAGGCGATCATCCAGCACGTCAAGCGCAAGTACAACCTCCTCATCGGCGAGCGCACCGCCGAGCTCATCAAGATGGGCATCGGCACCGCCTATCCCACCGAGGAGGAGCTGACGATGGACATCAAGGGCCGCGACCTCGTGGCCGGCGTCCCCCGCACCCTCACCGTCACCTCCTCCGAGATCCGCGAGGCGCTCGCCGAGCCCATCAACGGCGTCGTCGAGGCGGTGAAGGTCACCCTCGAGCGCACGCCCCCCGAGCTCGCCGGCGACATCGCCGACCGCGGCATCGTCCTCGCCGGCGGCGGCGCCCTCCTCAAGAACCTCGACGTCCTCCTCCGCGAGGAGACCGGCCTCCCCGTCTTCCTCGCCGAGGATCCCCTCTCCGCCGTCGTCATCGGCGCGGGCAAGGCGCTCGAGGAGCTCGACATCCTCCGCCAGGTCACCGCCCAGGGCTGATCTCCTCCGACCGGGCGGGCGCCTTCACGTCCGGTGAGGCGTTTCCCGCGATCGGGGGTGGGCGAATCCGCGATCCGCGCGCAACTCGCAGAAAGGGTTTGGCCGCGGACCGTGTTGTAGTAGGCAACCACCGTGCTGAACTTCGTCCACAACATCCTGTCGCGCGATCTCGCGATCGATCTCGGGACCGCCAACACCCTCATCTACATCCGCGGCATGGGCATCGTGTCGAACGAGCCCAGCGTCGTGGCCGTCCAGGCGGACGGTCGCGGCAGCCGCCGCGTGCTCGCCGTCGGGAAGGAGGCGAAGGAGATGCTCGGGCGCACGCCCGGGAACATCGTCGCCATCCGGCCGATGAAGGACGGCGTCATCGCCGACTTCGAGGTCACCGCGGCGATGCTGAAGTACTTCATCCAGGCGGCGCACAACCGGAAGAGCTTCGTGAAGCCCCGGATCATCATCGGGATCCCGTCGGGCATCACCGAGGTCGAGAAGCGCGCCGTCCGCGAGGCCGCCGAGTCCGCCGGCGCCCGCGAGGTCTACCTCATCGAGCAGCCCATGGCCGCCGCCATCGGCGCCGGGCTCCCCATCACCGAGCCCTCCGGCAACATGATCGTCGACATCGGCGGCGGCACCTCCGACGTCGCCGTCATCTCCCTCGGCGGCATCGTCTACTCGCGCTCGGTCCGCGTCGCCGGCGACAAGATGGACGAGGCGATCATCCAGCACGTCAAGCGCAAGTACAACCTCCTCATCGGCGAGCGCACCGCCGAGCTCATCAAGATGGGCATCGGCACCGCCTATCCCACCGAGGAGGAGCTGACGATGGACATCACGGGCCGCGACCTCGTGGCCGGCGTCCCCCGCACCCTCACCGTCACCTCCTCCGAGATCCGCGAGGCGCTCGCCGAGCCCATCAACGGCGTCGTCGAGGCGGTGAAGGTCACCCTCGAGCGCACGCCCCCCGAGCTCGCCGGCGACATCGCCGACCGCGGCATCGTCCTCGCCGGCGGCGGCGCCCTCCTCAAGAACCTCGACGTCCTCCTCCGCGAGGAGACCGGCCTCCCCGTCTTCCTCGCCGAGGATCCCCTCTCCGCCGTCGTCATCGGCGCGGGCAAGGCGCTCGAGGAGCTCGACATCCTCCGCCAGGTCACCGCCCAGGGCTGAGAGCACGTGAACCCATCCCCTCCCGTCGCCGCGGCGGCCGATCCGCGTCGCATCGCGTCGTTGCTTCTCCCTCACATGCCGACGGGCATGCTCGGTCGTCGCGCCTCGCGCTGCTCGCGGCTCGACCGCCTGGCTCGGTCCGGGGATTGATTCACGCGCTCTGAGCGCCGTGACGGCGCAGGGCCGAGCGCCGTCCCCGGCGCCTCATCACACGAGGTGGATTGCGGGCCGGTGGGGCGCTTAGGATCTGCGCCCACCATGCTCGCGCCCACCCTCGCCCCGCTCCTCGCGCTGGCGCTCTCCGCCGGCCCCGACCTCACCACCACCGCCGAGAGGACCGGCTTCCGGGAGACCGGCCGCTACGACGAGGCGGTCCGGCTCTGCCGCGGGCTGGCCGCCGCGTACCCGGCCCGCGCCCGCTGCCTCACCTTCGGCGAGACGCCGGAGGGCCGGCCGCTGGTGGCGCTCGTGGCGAGCGCGGGCGGGGGGCTCGACGCCCGCGCGGCGCGGGCTGCGCGGCGGCCGGTGGTGCTCCTGCAGGGCGGCATCCACGCCGCCGAGATCGACGGGAAGGACGCCGGCTTCCTGGTGCTCCGCGAGCTGCTCGCCTCGCGGGACGGCGGACCGCTCGCGAAGGTCACCGCGCTGTTCGTGCCGGTGCTGAACGCGGACGGGCACGAGCGCTTCGGGCCGAACCACCGGCCCAACCAGCGCGGGCCGGAGACCTCCGGCTGGCGCACGACGGCGCAGAACCTGAACCTGAACCGCGACTACGTCGCGGCGCAGGCGCCGGAGACGCAGGCGGTGCTCCGGCTCATGGACGCCTGGGACCCCATCGCCCTCGGCGACCTCCACGTCACCGACGGCGCGCAGTTCCAGCACGACCTCGCGGTGATGGTCGAGCCGCGCCAGGGCTACTCGCCGGCCATGCGCGAGGAGGGCGCGGCGCTCTCGGCCGCGCTGGTCGAGCGGCTCGCCGCGGCCGGCCACCTGCCGCTCGACTTCTACCCTTCGCTCCGCGAGGACGGCGATCCCGCCTCCGGCTTCGCCCCCTACCCTGCGCCCATCCGCTTCGGCCACGGCTACTGGGCCGCGCGGAACCGCTTCGGCATCCTGCTCGAGACCCACTCCTGGCGGCCGTATCCGCACCGGGTGAAGGCGACCGCCCACTTCGTGCGCGCGCTGCTCGACCTCGCCGCCGAGCGGGGCGGCCGCTGGCGCGCCGCCGCCGACCGCGCGGACCGGGAGGGCGCGGCGGCGCGGGGGCGGGAGGTGGAGCTCGGCTGGGCGCCCGGATCGCGCACGCGGCCGCTCGCGTTCCAGGGCTACGCCTACGTCCGCGAGGACTCGCCGGTGCTCGGGAAGAAGGTCCCGCGCTACGACGAGACGCGGCCGGAGGTGTGGAACGTCCCGGTGGTGGACGAGCTGGTGGTGACCGCGCGGGCGCGCGTCCCAGTGGGCGGCTGGATCGTCCCGGCCGCGCACGCGGGGTGGGTGGCCGGGAAGCTCCGGCTGCACGGCATCGCCTTCGAGCGGATGGCGTCCCGTCGAGCCGCCGCCCAGGTGGAGGCGTTCCGCGCCACCGGCGTCGAGGTGAAGGCGCAGTCGTTCGAGGGCCGGCACCAGACCGCGCTCACCGGCGCCTGGGCGCCGGAGGCGCGCGACCTCGCCGCCGGGTGGCTGTGGATCCCCTCGGCGCAGCCGCTCGGGACGCTCGCCGCCATGCTGCTCGATCCGGCCGGGCCCGACGCGTTCGTGGCCTGGGGCGCGTTCGCCACCGCGTTCGAGAAGAAGGAGTACATCGAGGACTACGTGCTCGAGCCCTGGGCGCGCGCGCTGCTGGCGCGGGATCCCGCGGTGAAGGCGGAGTTCGAGCGCCGGCTCGCCGATCCGGCGTTCGCGAAGGACCCGGCCGCGCGGCTCGACTTCTTCTGGCGGCGCCACCCGGCCCACGACGAGGCCTACCGGCTCTACCCGGTGCTGCGCGCCGACCGCCGGCCCTGACCCGCCGCCGCCCGCGCCGGTCCACGTCCCGCAGGCCCGGCAGCGGGTCGGGACTTCCCGACACGGCCGCGGCCAACCCCGCGAGATCGCGTGGCGCGCGGTTGGCCGCGCTCCTGCAAATGCGGAGAGACGACGGCGGCGCGCCACGGTGGCGGCCCCGAGACCTCGAACCCGCAGCCACTCCAGGAGAACGCCATGGCCCAGAACAAGCTCCCCTCCCTCATCGGCGCCGGCATCGGCCTCGCCCTGTTCCTCGCCATCGCGCTCCTCCCGGCGCTGCTCTACGGCGGCTACGCCGGCCTGCTGCTCGCGGGCGGCATCGTCGGCACGCCGGTGCAGCCCACCCTGCTCGTCCGCGGCCTGATCGTCTTCGGCATGGGCCTCGGCGTCGTGGGCGTCGCCTCGCTGTTCGCGGTTTCCGGCGCGGCCGCCGGCGCGGCGGTGGGCGCGCTGCTCGCGATCGCCGGGCGCCGGCCGGTCGCCCAGGAGCAGTCGGGCCGCTGAGCTTCTGCGGGCGGGGACCCCGGGGCCCGGCCGCGAGGCCGGGCCCACCTCGTTCCCCTACACTGGGGGAATCCCGTCGTGTGCGGACGGGCGCGCGCGCCAACGCGCAGATCCGTTCCGCCGCACCCCCGCGCCGCGCAAACCCTGCGTCATTCCGTCCCTTGACCTCACGCAAACCAGAGTCGTTTCCGCTGGTTGAGTCTTCGACCCGGCACAGGACCGGGGCACATCGGTTGCACACGCGGACCACGCCTATGCGAGCCACCCTCCTTGCGATTGCGCTTCTCCTCTCGACCGCTGCCCGCGCCGAGGAGGCGAAGCCCGCCCCGGCGCTGCCGGCCGACGCCGAGTCCTGCCTCATGTGCCACGACAAGGGCGGCGGCGCGCCCGAGGTCGACTTCAAGGCCTTCCCCGGCTCGGTCCACGGCCAGAACGAGGTGGGCTGCACCGACTGCCATGCCGGCTACAAGGAGGGCCCGCACGAGGGCGAGCTTCCCGCGCTCTCCGCCGCCGAGCAGGCGACCGTGGCGCGCCTGGCGAAGGGCGCCTGGGGCGAGGGCGAGGCGAAGCACGGCGTGACCGCGCCGCGCGCCTACCTCGCCTGCCAGAACTGCCACACCACCGAGGCCGAGGCGTTCGCGACGTCGGTCCACGGCAAGTGGCTCGCCGGCGACACCAGGGCGCCGGGCGCGACCTGCGCCTCCTGCCACGGTTCCCCGCACGCCATCCCGGCGAAGCTCGCCGAGTACGCGCCGAAGGACGGCAAGCGCGTGCCGGTGCCGGCCGACCGCCGCGAGATGACGAAGCGCTGCGAGGCCTGCCACGGGAACGAGGCGTTCGCCGAGGCCGCCGGGCTCGACCCGGAGGCGGTGATCACGTACCACGACTCGATCCACGGCCGCCTGACGCGAGTCGGCAACGCGGCCGCGCCGACGTGCGTGAGCTGCCACGCGGCCGCGAAGGACGCGGGCGGCACGCACGCGATCGTCTCGAAGACCGATCCGGCCTCCACGGTGAGCGCGGCCAACAAGAAGCAGGCGTGCGCGCGCTGCCACGCCGGCGCGACCGACACGTTCGCCGGCCTGGTGGCCCACAAGCCGCTGCACGAGACCGGCGGGAGCGTCATCCCGCACATCGTCCACGTGGCGTTCTCCTGGCTCACCACGCTCACGCTGCTGTTCTTCGCCTTCCACGTGCTGGTGGACTTCATCTACGAGCTGCGCAGCCGGCTCGCGAAGAAGGCCGGCCACGGCCCGAGCGCCGACGCGATCCGCTCGGTGATCCGGTTCGACCTCCACCAGCGCATCCAGCACTGGTTCATGCTCTCGGGCGTCATCCTGCTCGGCATCACCGGCTGGCCGCTGCGCGGCGCCGGAGACGCCGAGGCGGCCGCCTACTCGCGCGCGTTCATGAAGGTGTTCGGCGGCGCGGAGGGCGCGGCGACCTGGCACCGGGTGGGCGCGGTGCTCATCATCATCTCGTCCGTCTACCACCTGTTCTACCTGACGTTCCTCGCCTCCAAGAAGCGGCTCCCGCTGTCGATGCTCCCCGTCCCGAAGGACGCGCTCGACATGCGCGACAACCTCCTCTTCATGATGGGCGTGAAGAAGGAGCGGCCGAAGTTCGACCGGTACATGTACCTGGAGAAGTTCGACTACTGGGCCGTGTTCTGGGGCATCGTGATGATGGTCGGCACCGGGTTCATCTTCTGGTTCCCGGTCTGGTTCGCGAGCTGGGCGCCGGGCTGGCTCATCACCGCCGCGCAGATCATCCATGGCGAGGAGGCGACGCTCGCCATCCTGTTCCTCTTCACGGTCCACTTCTACAACGTGCACCTGAAGCCCTCGATCTTCCCGATGAACTGGGCCTGGCTGAACGGGCGCATCTCGATCGAGGCGATGAAGCACGAGCATCCGCTGGAGTACGACCGGCTCAAGGACGAGCAGAACGGCTAGCCGGCCGCTCGCCGGCTCGAGCTGACGGGGGGGCCGCACGGGATGCCGTGCGGCCCCTTCCGTTTCCGGCGCCAGGCTCCGGGAAAACGGCGGAACGGGCTAGAATCGCGGGATCGCATGCGCCTCTCGAGGAACGCGAAGACGATCCTGGCAGGGCTCGCCGCGCTGGCGCTCGTCGGGCTCGTGGCGGGGTTCCTCCGCTTCAAGGAGTTCGTGGACGAGGACCCGCGCCTGTGCGCCACCTGCCACCGCGCCAGCCCCGAGTTCGCGCTGTGGATGGGCGGGACGCACCGGAGCGTCTCCTGCCAGCGCTGCCACCACTCCACGCCGGAGCAGGGCCTCGCCATGCTGCGCGCGTTCCTGGCCGGCCAGAAGCCGAAGGGGAAGCACGCCGAGGTGGAGGTGGGGGCCTGCGCCCAGTGCCACTTCTCCCATGACCCGCGCTGGCCGCAGGTGGGCAACTCGCGCGGCCACCGCATCCACTACCAGGAGCGCGGCATCGCCTGCGTGCGCTGCCACGCCGCCTCGATGCACGGCTTCGAGCCGGTGGCGAAGAAGTGCGAGGAGTGCCACCCGAGGCACGCGGTGGGCGTGGAGAAGATGGCCGCCCTGCACTGCTTCGCCTGCCACGAGTTCCTCGGCAGCGAGCAGGGCCTGCGCCCCACCCGCCGCGACTGCATGCGCTGCCACACCGCCCAGGGCATCCACGCGCCCATGAACGAGCACGGGGCGACGCACGGCGCGCCCATGGAGATGAGCTGCAGCGCCTGCCACCGGCCGCACCGGCCCGCGGGCCAGACGCTGGCGGCGTGCGCCGAGTGCCACGGCTCCGACGCGATGGCAAAGGGCGGCCTGCACGCGATCCCGGGTCACCGCACCTGCCTCGAGTGCCACAAGCCGCACACCTGGACCGCCGAGCAGGCCGACTGCCTGCGCTGCCACCCGTCCGGCAAGGCCCACGCCGAGGGCACCGCCTGCACCACCTGCCACGCGTTCGTGGGCGCCCCGCTGCCGACCTTCCCGACCGACGAGGGGGGCGCGCGATGACGCTGCGGCTGAAGCTGTTCGTGCTCATCGCCGGCGTCATCATCTTCGCCATGTCCGGCGTGACCGCGGTGGCGCTCTGGCGCGAGCTGGTGCGCGGGCAGGAGCTCCTGCTCCGCGAGGGCGTGGCGCTCGCCTCGACCACCGCCACCGGCGCCTCGCACTGGGTGCGCGAGGGCGGGGTCGATCCGGGCGGCCCGGAGGCGCTGCCGGCGCTCCTCGAGCGGCTGGTCTCCTCGGCCCCGCTCGACCGCGCCTGGATCGTGGACTCCGCCGGCAAGGTGCTCGCGTGCGTGTCGCGGACCGGCGAGCCCTGCCCCGAAGGCGTGCCGCCGAGCGAGTTCCAGGCGGCGGACTGGCCGCTCCAGACGCTCTCGCGCCTGGTGCGGCCGGAGGGGATCGTCGCCTCCGCGCCCATCGTGCGCGCCGGCGCGGTGGTGGGCGCGGTGCGGGTGGACTTCACGCACGAGGAGGTGGTGGGCGCCGCCCGCGACCTCGCCTGGGGCGCCGCCGCGGTGGCGGCGTTCTGGATCGCGCTCGGACACCTGCTCGCGGCCATCTTCATCCGCCAGGTGACCCAGCCGCTCGTCTCGCTCGCCAGCGCGGCCGAGTCGCTCGCCGAGGAGCGCGGCGTCCGGCTGGAGGAGCCCGAGGACCGGGAGCTCGTGGACCTCGTCCGCGCCTTCAACCACATGTCCGCCCGGCTCGACGAGCGGCGCGCCGAGAACCAGCGGCTCATCGCCGAGCTGGAGGAGCGCGTGGCGCAGAAGACCCGCGAGGTGCTGCGCGCCGACCGGCTGGCCACGCTGGGCGGCATCGCGGCCGGGTTCGCGCACGAGCTCGGCAACTCGCTCAACGTCATCCGCGGCTACGCCGCGGTCACCTCGCGCGAGCTGCCCGACGACTCGCCGCACCGCTCCGACGTGGAGGCGATCCGGCGGGAGGTGACGCGGGCCGCGGGGCTCATCGAGCGGTTCCTGGTGTTCGCGCGGGCGCGCACGGTCCACCCGCTGGTGCAGCCGGTCGAGCCCATCCTGCGCGAGGCGGTGGAGGTGCTCGGTCCGGCCGCAGCGCACGCGAAGGTCGAGCGCGCGGTCGAGGTCGAGCCCGGCCTGCCCGAGGTGCTCGCCGACGCGGAGCTGCTCCGGCAGGCGTTCCTCAACCTGGGCGTGAACGCGGTGCAGGCCATGCAGGACCGCGGCGGCGGGAAGCTCACCGTCCGGGCGCTGCGCGAGCCGGGCGGCCTGGTGGTCGAGTTCCACGACACCGGCCCCGGCATCGACGCCGAGGCGGCCGCGCACGTGTTCGAGCCGTTCTTCACCACCAAGGCGAGCGGGACGGGCCTCGGCCTCGCCATCGTGCGCCAGGCCGCCGAGGCGCACGGCGGCACGGTGGAGGTGGCCGGCGCGCCCGGCGCCGGTGCCACGTTCCGGGTCCACCTGCCGGCCGCCGAGGCCGGCGCCGCCGCGGACGCCGCGGCGGGAGGCGCGGGGTAGCCATGGCGAGCGCGAAGAAGCCCAACCTGATGGTCATCGACGACCTGGACAGCGCGCGCCAGATGATGAAGCGCACGCTGGCCCGCTCCTACGACGTCTACGACTTCCCCTCGGTGGCGGAGGCGGTGCCGGCGGTGGAGCGCGCCGACTTCGACTGCATCGTCACCGACCTGCGCATGCCGGGCATCGACGGCATCGAAGGGCTGCGCCGCTTCCAGGCGAAGGTGCCGGAGATCCCGGTGATCCTCGTCACCGCGTTCGCCACCGTGGAGACCGCGGTCGAGGCGATGAAGGCGGGCGCGTTCGACTACCTGAAGAAGCCGTTCGAGCCGGAGGAGCTGGAGCTGGTGGTGGCGCGCGCGGTGGAGCACGCGCGGGTGAAGAAGGAGAACGCCCGGCTCCGCTCCGCGCTCGCCGGCCAGTTCAGCGTGCACGGGATCGTGGGCAAGTCGCAGTCCATGAAGGACCTGGTCTCGATGCTGGAGCGCATCGCGCCGTCCGACGTGCCCATCCTCATCGAGGGCGAGTCCGGCACCGGCAAGGACCTGCTCGCCCGCGCCGCCCACGCGCTCTCCTCGCGCGCGCAGGGGCCGTACGTCGCGCTCAACATGAGCGCGATCCCGGAGAACCTGGCCGAGTCGGAGCTGTTCGGCCACGAGAAGGGCGCGTTCACCGGCGCCGACCAGCCGCGGGCCGGGTTCTTCGCCGCGGCGGAGGGCGGCACGCTGTTCCTCGACGAGATCGGCCTGTTGCCCCCGGCGCTCCAGCCGAAGCTCCTGCGCGTCCTGCAGGATGGCGAGTTCATCCCGGTCGGCAGCCGCAAGGCGCGCAAGGCGAACGTGCGGGTGGTGGCGGCCACCAACGAGGATCTGCTGCGGCGCGTGAAGGAGGGGAAGTTCCGCGAGGACCTCTGGTTCCGGCTCCGGGTGGTCCCGCTGCGCCTGCCCCCGCTCCGCGAGCGGCGCGAGGACATCCCGCTGCTCGTCGAGCACCTGGTGCAGAAGCACGCGCTCCGGCTCTCGCGCCCGCCGCTCCAGCCCGACGCCGAGGCCATGCGGGCGCTCCTCGACCACCCATGGCCGGGCAACATCCGCGAGCTGGAGCACGCCATCGAGCGGGGGCTGCTGCTCGCGCGCGGCGAGGCCATCGCGCTCGCCGACCTGCCGCCGGAGCTCACGCCTTCCGGCGACGCGGCCGGCGGCGCCGACGAGGGACGCTACCGGCGCGCCCGCGACGCCTGGGAGAAGCGCTTCCTCGAGGACGTGCTGCGCGAGGCGGGCGGGCAGGTGGCGCGGGCCGCCGAGCTGTCCGGGCTGCACCGATCCACGTTCTACGAGAAGCTCGCGCGGCACGGGCTCGCCGACAAGGACGCGAAGCCCTGACGCGGGACCGCCGCCCCGGCGCGCCCCGCGTCCGCGCGGCGCGGCCCGCGGACGCCGCCGCGATCGCGCGGGCGATGCGCGCCGCGGTGCGCGGGGTCCCCGCCGGCGCGCTCCCGGACCGCCTGCGCGCCGCCTGGGCCTCGCTCCCGCCGCTCTATCACCTGTGGGCCATGAGCGCGGGCGGCGAGCGGTACCTCGTGGCCGAGCGCGGCGGCCGGGTGGCCGGGTACGCCGCCTGGCGCGGGGCGGAGCTGACCGCGGTGTTCGTCCGGCCCTCCGCGGCGGGCCGCGGGGTGGGCGCGGCGCTCGTCGCCGCGGTGGAGCGGCGAGCTCGGAACGACGGCTTCCGGGCGCTGCGCGTGCTCGCGGCCGCGCCCGCGATCGGCTTCTACGCCCGGCTCGGGTTCCGCCCCGGCCGCGCCGCGCGCGCGCCGCTCCCGGGCGGCCTCGGGCTGCCCGCGCGCTGGATGCGCAAGCCGCTCGCGACGGGCTAGAGCCGCCCGCAGGGGCGGCGGAACGGGCAGCGGCGGCAGGCGACCCGGTCGTCGGGCCGGGGGAACGCGTCCTCCACCGCCACGTTCCGCGCCGGGTCGGCGAGCGCCGCGCGCATCGAGGCGATGGAGCCGCGCATCGCGTCCTGGCAGGCCGAGAGCGCGGCCGGGTCCACCGCCACCGACACCCGCCCGGCGCCACCGTCCTCGGGCGCGGCCAGGTACACGAGCCCGCCCACCACCGCGTCCGGCGCGGCGCCCCACTTCCGCTGCGCGTAGAGCGAGTAGATGCCGAGCTGGGTGTGGTCCACCGTCCGCTCGCGGCCGGTCTTCCAGTCGAGGATCTGCACCCGGCTTTCGGCGTCGCGGTAGGCGAAGTCCACCGCCACCCAGATCTTCGTGCCCTCGAAGTCCCAGGCGTCGAGCTCGTCCACCGAGAGCCAGCGGTCGCGCGGCGTGGCGCGGATCGCCTCGAACGCCTCGCTCGCGTAGAAGCCGCGCAGCCCGCCGTCCACCACCTGCTCGAACAGCCGCTTCCAGTCCGCGTCCGACACCGGCTCGCCGTACTCGTGCTCCACCAGGCCCGTGATGCGCGAGGCCTCGCGCCAGTAGGACTTGTCGCGCGACGAGGCCCACTCGGCGCGCGCCTTGCGGCGGGTGCGGTCGAGCAGCTTCTCCGCCGGCCAGAACGTCCCGCTCACCCGCGCCGCCGAGAGCATCTGCTTCAGCGCGCCGTGCACCACCGACCCCGCCCACTGCCAGCGGGAGGAGAGCTTCTTCAGGACGTAGAGCTCGCGCACCGGGGTGCCGTGCGCGGCCTCCCAGCCGCCCCAGCTCCCGTAGTAGGCGTAGAAGTACGCGCGCCGGCACTCGGCGAACTTCTCGTGGCGCGACTTCGACCAGGAGAACTCGTTCTGCAGATCGGCCATGGGCAGGGCCCGGCGGTCGGGGGGACCGCCGGGTGCCCGAGTGTAGCCGAGGGGGCCGACAGGCGGGGGCTCGCCGAGCCCGGTCGATCTGGTCGCGTCGCGAGGCACACGGTGGCGTCCGGCGACCGGGCACACGAGGTCCGAGCAGCGCAGGCGTGCCCGCAGGCACGTCGAGCAGCGCAGGGACGTGTCTGCCCGCCGCAGCAGCGGCCCGGGCCGAGCGGTCTCGGCCTAGGGCGCGGGCGAGGAGGTGGGCGGCCGCTGCGTGCGGACCCGCGGGCTCCGCGGCGGCGCGCGGACCGGCGCGGCGCCGGGCACCGGGCGGACCTCGACCTTGCCGATGGCGAGCCCCTCGAGCTGCGGCCGCACCGCGGCCGGCGTGCCCACCAGCACGAGGGTGGCGCGCGCCGGGTCGAGGTAGCGCTCGGCGATGCGCTGCACGTCCGCCGGGGCGACGTCGCGGACGGCGTCGGCGTAGCCGTTCCAGTAGTCGTCGGGGAGGCCGTGGATCACCAGCTCGGCCACGCGCCCGGCGATGCCGCCCACGGTGGCGAAGTCGGCCGGCAGCGAGCGGACGAGCGCGTTCCGCGCGTCGGCCAGCTCCGCGTCGCCCACCGGCTGATCGCGCAGCTTGCGGATCTCACCGAGCAGGTCGCCCAGCGCGGCGCCGGTCACCTCCGCCTTCACGTTGCCGTGCACGATGCTGACGCCGCCGAGGCGGCGCGCGTCGGCGCCGGCGCCCATGCCGTAGGTGTAGCCCTTCTCCTCCCGGAGCGTGCGGAACAGCCGCGAGGACATCCCGCCGCCCAGCACCTGGAACGCCACCGTGGCCGCGACGTAGTCCGGCGAGGCGCGCGCCAGCCCGGGCATGCCCAGCATCACGAGCGTCTGCGGCGCGTCCGGCTTGTCGAGCAGGAGCGTCACGTGCGGCGCGGCCGGCGCGGGGGCGCGGGGCGCGGCCGCGGCGGTGCCGGCCGGCCACTTCCCCAGCGTCCGCTCGAGGAGCGGCCGCAGCTCGGCCTCCGAGACGTCGCCCACCACCACCAGCTCGGCGTTGGCGGGCCGCCAGAAGCGCGCGTGGAACGCGGCCAGGTCGGCCGGGCGCGTGGCCGCCACCGACGCCTCGTCGCCGAGCACGTAGTGGCCGTAGGGGTGACCCTCGCCCCAGTAGGCCTTCAGGAACGCCTTGCCCGCGATCGTGGCCGGCTGGTCGCGCTGCTGGAGCAGCGTCACCTTGCGCTGGTCCTGGACGCGCGCGAAGTCCTTCGCCCGGAACGCGGGGTTCATGGCCACGTCGGCGAACAGGTCGAGGAGCTTCGGCAGGTGGCGCGAGAGCGAGGAGCCGGAGAGCGAGGCGGCGTCCTGGCCGGTGCCGGCGCCGAGCGAGGCGCCCAGGAAGCCGACCTCGTCGGAGAGCCGGGTGGCGGTGCGGCTGCGGGTGCCGCCCTCGGTGAGCATGCTGGCGGTGAAGCTGGCCAGGCCGGGGAGGCCCGCGGGGTCGTTCACCGCGCCGGCGCGCACCACCAGGTTGAGCGCCACGATGGGCAAGCGCCGGTGCTCGACCAGCCGCACCCGCAGGCCGTTCGCGAGCGCGAAGTGCTGCTGGCGAGGCAGGTGCAGCTCCGGCGCCTCGCCCGCGGCCGGGACCTGCGTGCGATCCGCGCCGGCGGGCGCGGCGGCGGCCTGCGGCTGCGGCGCCGCGGCGGGCGCGGCCGGCGCAGGGGCCGGCCTGGAGCCGGCGCAGCCGAGCGCGGCGGCGAGGAGGACGGCGAGGAGGCGGAGGCTGCGGGTCATCGGGCGCTCCCGGCGGCGGCGCCGGCGGCCGCCGGCCTGGGGTGGACGGTGAGGACCACGCGCGCGTCCTTGCGCAGGAAGCGGCGGGCGGCCTCGGAGACGTCGGCGGGCGTCACCGCGCGGTAGCGGGCCAGGTCCTTCGCGAGGTACCCGGGGTCGCCGGTGCGCACGTAGTAGCCGGCCAGCGAGGCGGCGCGCCCGCCGAAGCCCCCCACCGGCTCGAGGCCGAACACCGCGCCGGCCTCGATCTTGTTCTTGGCGCGCTGCACCTCCTCGGCCGAGGGCGGCTCGCGCGCGATCCGCGCCAGCTCCTCGTCGATCTCGCGCTCCAGCCGCTCGAGCGGGATGCCCGGCTTCGGCGTCGCGACCACCAGGTACATGCTCGCGAGCGCCTGGCTCATCTGCCCGGCCGAGACGCCCTGCGCGATCTGCTCGTCCATCACCAGCCGCTTCACCAGGCGCGCGCTCTTGCCGTCGGAGAGCACGCTCGAGAGCACGTCCAGCGCCGCGTCGCCCGGCGCGAACACCCGCGGCGTCTGCCAGGCGAGGTACAGCCGGGGAAGCTGCACGCGGTCGTCCATCGAGACGCGCTGCTCCGCCGCGAGCGGCTTCGGCGCCGGCGGCTGGTGCGCCGGCCGCGCCTTCCCGGGGATGGGCCCGAACCACTTCTCCACCAGCGCGCGCGTCCGCGCCGGGTCGATGTCGCCGGCGATGGCGAGCACCGCGTTCTCCGGCCCGTACCAGCGCTCGAAGAACTGCTTCACGTCGGCGAGGGTGGCGGCCTCCAGGTCCTCGTGCGTGCCGATGGTCTGCCAGTGGTAGGGGAACTCGGGATCCCACAGGTTCGCGAGGAGCTTCTCGAACACGAGGCCGTACGGCTGCATCTCGTAGGACTGCCGCCGCTCGTTCCGCACCACGTCGCGCTGGTTGTCGAGCTTCTCCTGGGTGAGCGTGGGGAACATCCAGCCCATCCGGTCGGCCTCGATGAACAGCATCTGCTCGAGCGCGCCGGAGGGCACCTGCTCCCAGTACACGGTGCTGTCCGGGCTGGTCCCGCCGTTCGCCTCGCCGCCGGCCGCGTCGACCAGCCGGTCGGCCTCGCCCTTGGGCAGGTGCGCGCTGCCCTGGAACATGAGGTGCTCGAACAGGTGCGCGAAGCCGGTGCGGCCGGGGCGCTCGTCCTTCGAGCCCACGTCGTACTGGACGTGGACGCCGACGAGGGGGGCGGTGTGATCCTCGTGCAGGATCACGGTGAGGCCGTTCCCGAGGGTGAACATGGTGTACGGGATCTCGGGCGCGTCGCCGGGCGGCGGGGCGGCGGCCGCGGGCGCTGCGGTGAGGAGCGCTGCGACGAGGAGCGGGCTCGCGATCATGGCGCCTCGCGTTATATGCCGCGACCGGCCGCCCGTCACGGCCCGCCGGTGGCCGACCTGCCGGACATGCCCCCGCCCGCACGAGGCACGACGGGGCGGTCGTTGCGCCGGCCGGCGGCGGAGGTATCCTCCCCCCGGATGGCCCCCGAACCCTCCCCGCTGCGCATCCTGGTCGCCGAGGACGATCCCGCGGTGGCCCGGCTGTACACCGCCTACGCGCAGAGCCGCGGGCACACCGTCCTCGTCGCCCACGACGGCGCCGAGGCGTTCAGCGCCGCGGCCGACCAGGGGCCCGACCTCATCCTCCTCGACGTGGCCATGCCGAAGGTGGACGGCCGCGACGCGCTCCGCCGCCTGAAGGCCGACCCGCGGACCCAGGGCATCCCCGTCCTCGTGATCAGCGCGCACGGGTCCGACCAGAACCTCCGCGAGCTGATGCTCGGGCTCGGCGCCTGGGACGTGATGGAGAAGCCGGTGGATCTCCAGATCGCGTTCAACAAGGCCGAGCGGCTGGCGCGCCGGTAGTCCGCCGAGCCCGGCCGGACCTTCGATCATCCCGAGCGTAGCCCGCCGCAGGCGGGCGGAGTCGAGGGACCGCCGCAGGCGGGCGGAGTCGAGGGACCGCCGCAGGCGGGCGGAGTCGAGGGGCCGCCCGCTACCGTCCCGCCTCGATCCGCATGCCCTTCGGGATGATCACGATCCCGCTCTCGGTCACGTGGAAGTGCTTGCGGTCCTTCTCGTGGTCGTAGCCGATGGTGGTGTGGGCGGGGATGTCCACGTGCTTGTCGATGATGGCGCGGCGGATCCGGCAGTGGCGGCCGATGTTCACGTTCTCGAACACGATCGACTCGTCCACCGTGGCGTAGCTGTTCACCCGCACCTTCGGCGACAGGATGGAGTGGTGGACGTGGGAGCCGGAGATGATGCAGCCCTCCGACACCAGCGAGTCGGTGGCGCGCCCGACGCGGTGGTCGCTCTCGTTGTTGAACACGAACTTGGCCGGCGGGTAGTTGTACTGGACCGTGAAGATGGGCCACTCGTCGTTGTAGAGCGAGAACACCGGGTCCACCGCCACCAGGTCCATGTTCGCCTGGAAGTAGGCGTCGATGGAGCCCACGTCGCGCCAGTAGCCTCGCTCGCGCTCGGTCTGCCCCGGCACCACGTTCCGCGCGAAGTCGTACACGTACACGCGCTTGCGCTGGTACATCGACGCCACGATGGACTTGCCGAAGTCGTGCGCGCTCGACGGGTCGCCCGCGTCGCGGACGATCTCCTGCACCAGCGCGTCGGTGGAGAACAGGTAGTTGCCCATCGAGGCCAGGCAGCGGGTCGGGTCGCCGGGGATGGTCTTGGGGGCCGACTGCGGCTTCTCCACGAAGCCGATCATCCGGCCGTCGGCGTCCACCTCGATGATGCCGAACTCGCTCGCCTCCTGGACGGGGATGGGCACCGCCGCCACGGTCAGCTCGGCCTTGCGGTCGAGGTGGAACTCCAGCATCTGCCGCGCGTCCATGCGGTAGACGTGGTCGGCGCCGAACACGAACGTGAAGTCGGGCTCCTCGTCGGTGATGATGTTCAGGTTCTGGTAGATGGCGTCGGCCGAGCCCTCGAACCACTTCGGGCCGACCCGCATCTGCGCCGGCACCAGCTCCACGTACTGGTTGAGCAGCGACGTGAGGCGCCAGGCGCGCTGCACGTGCGTGTTGAGCGACTCCGACTTGTACTGCACCACCACCTTCATCTTGAGGATGCCGGAGTTCGCCATGTTCGACAGGACGAAGTCCACGATCCGGTAGCGGCCGCCGAACGGCACCGCCGGCTTCGCGCGATCGCGCGTGAGCGGGTCCAGCCGGCGCCCCTCTCCGCCGGCGAGGATCATCGCGAGCAGCTTCGCCATCCGTGACTCCGGTCCAGGGTGAGGAACACCTCCGATGCTACGCACCGGCTCGGGGCAGGGCAAGGAAGCGGGCGCGCGGGCGGCGGCGCGATCCCGGCCCGCGCTGCGCCCCCGCGCGCGCCTCGTCGGGGGGGCGGCGCGGCGAGGTCACGCCGGCCGGAGCGCCGGGCCGTGCGCCGCCTCGTGCGCGAGCAGCCAGCGCTTCACCTCCACGCCGCCGCCGTAGCCGCCCAGCCGCCCGCGGGCCTGCACCACCCGGTGGCACGGCACCAGGATCGCGACCGGGTTCTCGTGGTTCGCGCCGCCCACCGCCCGGGCGCCGCCCGCGGCGCCGAGCGCCTCGGCCACCTCGCCGTAGGTGCGGGTGTCGCCCCACGGGATGGCGAGGAGCGCGTCCCAGACACGCTTCTGGAACGGGCTCCCCTGGAGGACGAGCGGCGGGAGCGAGGGCGGCCGGCCCGCGAAGTAGTCGTCGAGCGCCCGCGCCGCCGCGTCGAGGTGGGCGCGCGCACGCGCCGACGGGCCGGGGCGCGACGGCCCGCGATCGCCGAACGAAAGGCCGAACACCCCCTCGTCGCTCGCCTCGACCGTGAGGATCCCCACCGGCGAGCGGTAGCGCAGGCGCGCGGTCACGGCGTCCCCGCCTCGACCGCCGCGCGGGCCGCGCCGTCGCCCGCGACCGGCGCCGGCGCGCCGTGGCGCGC
Source organism: Anaeromyxobacter dehalogenans 2CP-1 (assembly GCF_000022145.1). Classification (NCBI taxonomy): domain Bacteria; kingdom Pseudomonadati; phylum Myxococcota; class Myxococcia; order Myxococcales; family Anaeromyxobacteraceae; genus Anaeromyxobacter; species Anaeromyxobacter dehalogenans. The sequence goes on along the minus strand of NC_011891.1, from coordinate 131,900 downwards.
GAGCACCTGCGCGATCTCCAGGTTCACCCGCCGGAGCAGCTCCTGCTTGTCGCGGAACGGCAGGAACGCGCTCTTGAAGCCCTGCACCAGCACGGTGCAGAGGTCCTCCAGCGTGAAGCCCATCTCGCGGTGCGCCACCAGCAGCTCCTTCGTGACGGTGGTGTCGGTGATGAGGCGGTTGTCGGTGTTCACCGAGACCCGCAGGCCGAAGTCGAAGTAGAACTTGAGCGGGTGGCTCGCGAAGCCCTGCACCGAGCCGGTCTGGACGTTCGACGACGGGCACATCTCCAGCGGGATGCGGTGGTCGTTCAGGTAGTTGAGCAGGTCGCCGTTCTCGCGCAGCCGCACGCCGTGGCCGATGCGGTGGGCGCCGCACCAGTGCACCGCCTGCGCGATGGACTCCGGTCCGAACGCCTCCCCGGCGTGGATGGTCACGTTCACGTTGTTGTCGAGGATGAGCTGGACCGCGTCGCGGTGACGCCGCGCCGGGTGGCCCTCCTCCGCGCCGGCGAGGTCGAACCCCACCACGCCCTTGCCCTTGTACGCGACCGCCAGCTCGGCGAGGCGCACCGAGGTCATGGGATCGATGTGGCGGATCCCGCAGATGATGACGTTCGACTCGATCCCGGTCTCGCGCCGCGCCGCCCGCAGCCCGGCCAGCACCGCGTCCACGATGGAGGTGGGCTTCAGGCCCTTCCTGGTGTGCAGGACCGGCGAGTAGCGGACCTCGAGGTAGCGGACGTTCTCGGCGGCCGCGTCGAGCGCGAGCTCGTAGGCGGTCCGGTACAGCGCCTCCTCGGTCTGGAGCACCGCGAGCGTGACGTCGAACGCGGTGAGGTAGTCCTCCAGCGAGGCGCACACCTCGCCCATGTGGATGGCCTTCGCGAGCCCCTCGGGCGTCTCGGCGGGCAGGCGCACCCCCTGCTGCGCGGCGAGGTCCAGCACGGTGGCGAGCCGGACCGAGCCGTCGAGGTGGCAGTGCAGGTCGGTCTTGGGGAGGTCGCGGACGAGCGCCTCCGTCACCTGCGGGAGCGTCGTCGCGGCGGCCTGGGCCATGCCCGGATCATACGCCGCCGCCGCCTCGGAGGGAGGGGCGGGTGGGGGCGCCGCCCGGCGAGGTGGGGCCCGCGCCCGGCGAACGGGGCAGGCGCGCTAGAAGGCTCTCCGGAGGAACCGCGCCAGGACGCGCTTGTCGCCGGCCGAGGCGAACCGCACGGTGGCCTTCGCGTCCGCGCCGCCCGCGTCGCAGGCGAGCACCACGCCCTCGCCGAGCGAGGCGTGCGCCACCCGCTCGCCCCGCGAGAAGGCGGCCGCGCCGGCGTCGCCGCGCTGGTCGAACGAGTAGTCCACCGTGGGCTCGCCGCGCGGCGCCGCCGGGCGGGCGCGCGGCGCGGGCGCGGCCGGCTGCGAGAGCTCGTCGCCGTCGAGCTCGATGTGCGGCTCGCCCTCGAGCGCGCCGGGGAGCCGCCGGATGGTGGGCGGGCGCGCCACCGGCGCCGCCCGGGCCGCCTCGCGCGCGCGCACCTCGCGCGCCACCGCGTCGCCGAACAGCTCCGGCGGCAGGTCGCGCAGGAAGCGCGAGGGCTCCATGTTGCGGTAGGAGGGGCCGTTCTCGCCGTAGCCGATGCGCCGCCGCGCCAGCGAGATCGTGAGGCGCCGCTTGGCGCGGGTCATGCCGACGTAGCAGAGGCGCCGCTCCTCGTCGAGCGACTCGTCCCGCTCCGACGCGGTCTGGTCGGCCCAGGGCCGCTCGTAGGGCAGCGTCCCGTCCTCCATGCCGGCCAGGAACACCGCCTCGAACTCGAGCCCCTTCGCCGCGTGCAGCGTCATGAGCGCGACGCGCCCCTCCGGCGTGGCGGCGTCGGCCTCGCCGAGCAGCGCGATCTGCTCGAGGAAGCGGGCCAGCGGCGGCGGGCGCACCTCCTCCGGATCGCCGGGCGGCGGCTCGCCGGCGATGGACTCGTCGAACTCGCGCGCGGCGGCCACCAGCTCGGCCAGGTTCTCGGCCCGCTCCACCGCCTCGTCGGTGTGCTCCTCCTCGAGGCGCGCCAGCATGCCGGAGCGCTTCAGCACCTCCTGCACCGCCACGCCGGCGTCGAGCGCCGGGACGTCGGCGGCGAGGCCGGTGACGAGCGCGTGGAACTCGGCCAGCGCCCGGCGCGCGGCCGGCTTCAGCTCCGCCACCGCGTCGCGCTCCGCCACCGCCTCGACGAGCGGCAGGCCCCGGGCGGCGGCGTGGGCCCGCAGCCGCTCCACCGTCTTGTCCCCGATGCCGCGCGGCGGCCGGTTCACCACCCGCTCGAGGTCGAGGTCGGACGCGGGCGAGAGCGCGAGGCGCAGGTACGCGGCCGCGTCCCGCACCTCGGCCCGCTCGTAGAAGCTCGTGCCGCGGACGATGACGTACGGGATGCGCGCCGCCCGCATGGCCGCCTCGAGCGGCCGCGATTGCGCGTTCGTCCGGTACAGCACCGCGATCTCGTCGCCGGAGGTGCCGCGGCCGCGCTCCGCCGCGACCGCCCGCGCGATCCGCTCGGCCTCGGCGTGCTCGTCCTCTCCCACCAGCAGCGCCAGCGGCGCGCCCGCCCCGGACTCGGTCCAGAGCCGCTTGTCGCGCCGGCGCCGGGCCCGCGAGATCACCGCGTGCGCCGCGTCGAGGATGGTGCGGGTGGAGCGGTAGTTCTGCTCCAGCTTCACCACCTTCGTGCCCGGGAAGTCGCCGTCGAAGCCGAGGATGTTGGAGACGTCGGCGCCGCGCCAGCGGTAGATGGCCTGGTCGTCGTCGCCCACCACGCAGACGTTGCGGCGCGGGCCGGTGAGGAGCTGCAGCAGCCGGTACTGGACCGGGTTCGTGTCCTGGAACTCGTCCACCAGCAGGTAGCGGAAGCGGCCGGCCCACCGGGCGCGCAGCGCCGCGTCCTCCTCCAGCAGCCGCACCGGCCGGAGCAGCAGGTCGCCGAAGTCCACCGCGCCCGCGCGCGCCAGCGCCTGCTCGTAGCGGTGGTAGACCTCCTTCGTGCGCGCGGCCTCCGGATCGAGCCCGGCGACCTTCACCTCGGCGGCGCGGAGCGCCTGGTTCTTCCAGCGGTCGATCTGCGAGAGGACCTGGCGCGGGGTGAGCCCCTCGCCCTCGTCGAGGCCCAGCTCGGAGAGGAGCCCCTTCACCAGCCGGAGCTGGTCGTCGTCGTCGTAGATCGCGAACGAGGGCGAGAGGCCGGCCCGGGCGGCCTCCCGGCGCAGGAAGCGGGCGCCGAACGCGTGGAAGGTCTGGACCCACAGCTCGCGCGCCAGCGGGCCGAGCAGGCGCTCGAGCCGCTCGCGCATCTCGCCGGCGGCCTTGTTGGTGAACGTGACCGCGAGCACGTGCCAGGGCACCACCCCGCGATCGCGCACCAGCCGGGCGATGCGGTGCACGATGACGCGCGTCTTGCCGCTGCCCGCGCCGGCGAGCACGAGCAGCGGGCCGTCGTCGTGCAGCACCGCCTCGCGCTGGGCGTCGTTGAGATCCTGGAGCAGGTCCTCGGCCACGGGGGCCGGAAGATAGCCCAACGCGGCGGCGGCCGCAGGGGGTCTACGCCGCCGGCAACTGCACGGGCACCGGGGCTGGCACCGGGGCGGGCTCGAGCGGCGTGCCCGGGACGCGGCGGCGGCGATGGGCGGGCGGGGCGGCCGGCGCCTTCCCCGGATAGCGGTAGTCGTACTCGACCCGGTCCACGTGCTCGAGCGCGGGCGCGCCGTCGTCCCCCGTCGCGAGCCGCACCGCGCGCGTCCAGGCCACCCGCCGCGGCACCAGCGTGGCCGGATCGGTCACCAGCACCAGCGTGCCCTCGGCCTCCAGCTCGCCGCCGTCGCGGCCGTGGGCCGCCGGGACCGCCACCGGCCCCTCGGCGCCCTCGGCGAGCCGCGCCCGGAGCGCGGCCGCGTGGCGGGCCAGCGCCGCCGGCTCCGGGGTGGCGTGGAGCACGATCTCGACGCAGCGCGCGGCGCGCTCGGCGGCGGCGCAGGGCACCCGGCGGCGCACCGCGAACTCGACCGAGGCCGGGCCGCGCACGCCGGGGAGGAGCGGCAGCTCGGTCTCCGAGGGCATCACGTACTCCTGCCCCAGCACCAGGTCGGCGTCGATCCAGAACCCCACCGACAGGTTCCAGAGCTCCTCGGCCTCGCCGCGGGCGGCGGCCTCCGCGCGCGCCACGGCGCGCTCCGCCTGCGCGCCCTGCACGCCCGCGCCGTCCACGAGGCTGCGCAGCGCCGGGCGCAGCGCCTCGGCGCCCTCCAGCGCCGCGAACGCGCCGTCCGGCCCGATGCGCTGCACCAGCTGCTCGGAGGCGTGCAGCGCCTGCCGCGCCACCGGCGGCGCCCACGGGAGATCGCCCTCCCAGGTGGTGCCGCGGGTGGAGATGGCCAGCCCGGGCTCGCCGGCGCCGGCGAGGGCGGCGCGCTGCCTATAACGCGCGGTGAACACCGAGGGCGGCGCGCCGGTGCGGACCCGGGTCCGGCGGCAGGTCACCTGCGCCTCGAGCGGCGCGGGCCAGGCCCAGCGGAGGCGCACGAGCTCGGGGCCGGCGGCCCGCGGCTCGGCCTCGGCCGCGGGCGGGGCCGGCGTCGCGCCGCGGGCCGGCCCGTCGGCGCCGGGCGCCGCCGGCAGGGCGGCGAGCGCGAACGCGAGCGGGAGCGCGAGGATGCGGCGTGCGGCGACCACGGGGCGGGCAGGCTACCACGGTCGCCGGGGGGCCGCAGCCCGGAGGGCCGGCGCGCGCGCGCTGCGTCCGGGCGCGACCGGCGGTAGATTGGGCCCGTGGCGGCGCCGGTGCGGATCGTGCCCCTGGGCGGGCTCGGGGAGATCGGGATGAACTGCATGGCCGTCGAGTGCGACGGCCGGATCGCCGTGGTGGACTGCGGCGTGCTCTTCCCGAACGAGAGCCTGGGCGTCGACCTGATCGCGCCGGACCTCTCCTGGCTGCGCGAGCGGCGCGAGCAGGTGGGCGCGGTGTTCCTCACGCACGGCCACGAGGATCACCTGGGCGCGCTGCCGTTCCTGCTCCGGGAGGTCCCGGTGCCGGTCTACGGCACGCGCTTCACGCTCGCGCTGCTCCGCCCGCGGCTCGACGAGGCGGGCGTGCGCGCCGATCTGCGCGAGGTCCGCCCCGGCGACGTCCGGCCCGCCGGCGACGCCTCGCCCATCGCGGCCGAGTTCTTCTCGGTCACCCACTCCATCCCCGACGCCTGCGGCCTGGCGCTCTCGACGCCGCAGGGGACGCTGCTCCACTCCGGCGACTTCAAGATCGACCCGGCGCCGGTGCGCGGCCCCGGCATGGATCTCGGCCGCATCGAGGCGCTCGGGCGCAAGGGCGTGCGGCTCCTGCTCTCCGACTCCACCAACGCCGAGCGCGAGGGGACCTCGCTCTCGGAGTCGCAGGTGGGCCCGGCGCTGGAGCAGGCGTTCGAGCTGGCGCGCGGCCGGGTGTTCGTGGCCTGCTTCGCCTCCAACGTCCACCGGCTGCAGCAGATCGTGGACGCGGCGCGCGCCTTCGGCCGGCGGGTCGCGTTCCTGGGCCGCTCCATGGAGGCGAACGCGCGGCTCGCGCAGGAGCTCGGGTACCTCGAGCTGCCCGGCTGGATGCCGGTGTCGCCCGAGGAGGCGAGGACGCTGCCGCCGCGCGAGCTGTGCGTCCTCACCACCGGCACCCAGGGCGAGCCGCGCAGCGCGCTCGCGCGCCTCGCCCGCGGCGAGCACCCGGACCTCGCCGTCTCGCCGGGCGACCTGGTGGTGCTGTCGTCGCGCTTCATCCCCGGGAACGAGATCGCGATCGGCCAGGTGGTGAACGAGCTCTGCCGGCGCGGCGCCGAGGTCGCGTACGAGGGCCTCGCGCCGCTCCACGTGTCCGGCCACGCCCAGGCGGACGAGCAGCGCCGACTGATCCGGCTCGCCCGCCCGGCCCACTTCGTGCCCATCCACGGCGAGTACCGGCACCTCTCCCGGCACGCCGCCCACGCCGCGGCCGAGGGCGTGGCCGGACGCGACGTGCTGGTGGACGGGCAGGTGCTGGAGCTCGCCGACGCCGGCGTGCGGGTGCTGGACGAGCCGGTGGCGACCGGCCGCGTGTACACGGACCGCGACGCGCTCCTCGGCGCCGACATCGGCGCGCTGGTGGTGCGCGACCGCCGCCTGCTCGCCGAGACCGGCCTGTGCATCGCGGTGCTGGCCATCGAGCGGACCACCGGCGCGGTGGTGCGCGGCCCGGAGCTGTTCGCGCGCGGCGTGGCCGGGTTCGAGGGGGCGGAGGAGGAGCTCCGCGCCGAGATCCTGGCCGGGCTGGGCGACCTCTCGCCGAAGGCGCGCACCGATCCCGCCGAGGTGCAGGAGGCGGTGCGCCTCGCGGTGCGCCGCTTCTTCCGCCGGACCACCGGCAAGAAGCCGCCCGTGCTACCGGTGGTCCTGGAGCTGTGAACCGGGCGGCCCCGCGCCGCCGAGAGCCTGGAGGCAGCCGTGCCGAGCTTCGACGTCGTGTCCGAGGTGGACCTGATGGAGGTCGAGAACGCGTTCAACCAGGCGCGCAAGGAGATCGCGCAGCGCTTCGACTTCAAGGGCACCCACACCGAGCTCGAGCGCGACAAGGAGCAGAACGTGCTGATCCGGGCCGGCTCGGAGGGGCGGGCCGAGGCGGCGCTGCAGGTGCTGATGGAGAAGCTGGCGAAGCGCGGCGTGGCGCTCGAGTCGCTCGACCCGCAGAAGCTCGAGCCCGCCTCCGGCGGCCACGTGCGCCAGCTCGTGAAGCTGAAGCGCGGGCTGAAGATCGAGGACGCCCGGAAGATCGTGGCGAAGGTGAAGGAGAGCGGGATCAAGGTGCAGGCCGCCATCCAGGGCGAGGCGGTGCGGGTGACCGGCAAGAAGCGCGACGACCTGCAGGCCGCCATCCACGCCATCCGCGCGGCCGCGTTCCCCATCCCGCTGCAGTTCCAGAACTTCCGGGACTGACCCGGCGCCGCGCCGCCCCTCCCCCGGCCTGGGGAGGGGGCTGGATTGCCCCGGGCCCCCCGGTCTGTTAGATCGCGCCTCCCCATGGCCACCCGCGTCTACATGCACACCCTCGGCTGCCCGAAGAACCGGGTCGACAGCGAGGTGATGCTCGGCACGCTCGCCGAGGCCGGCTACCGGCTGGTGCAGGACCCGGCGCAGGCCGAGGTCATCGTCGTCAACACCTGCGGCTTCATCGAGAGCGCCAAGGAGGAGTCGGTCGAGGCCATCGTCGAGCTCGCCGACCAGAAGCGCGAGGGGCGGTGCCGCAAGCTGGTCGTGACCGGGTGCCTGGTGCAGCGGCACGCCGAGGAGCTCGCCCGCGAGCTGCCCGAGGTCGACCACTTCCTCGGCACCGGCGCCTACCAGGACGTGGCCCGGATCGTCTCCGACGCGCAGGCGAAGCGCCTGGTCGTCCCCGACCCCGACTTCGTGCACTCGTCCGCGACGCCGCGGGTGAACTCGCTGCCGTCGCACACCGCCTACCTCAAGATCGCGGAGGGCTGCGACAACGCCTGCGCGTTCTGCATCATCCCCAAGCTGCGCGGCGGCCAGCGCTCGCGCCCCATCGACGACCTGGTGGCCGAGGCCGCCGCGCTCGCCGCGCAGGGGACGGTGGAGCTGTCGCTCGTCGCGCAGGACCTCACCGCGTACGGGCAGGACCTGCCCGGCAAGGTGCGCCTGCACCACCTGCTGCCCGAGCTCGCGAAGGTGGACGGCATCCGCTGGATCCGCCTGCACTACGCCTACCCCCGCGACGTGCCCGACGCGCTGGTGGCCGCGATCGCCGACGAGCCCAAGATCGTGAAGTACCTGGACATGCCGCTCCAGCACAGCTCGGACCGGCTGCTCCGGGCCATGAAGCGCGGCCGCGACTCGGTGTTCCTGCGCGACCTGCTCGCGCGGCTCCGCTCCCGGATCCCCGGCCTCGCGCTGCGCACCGCGCTGATCGTCGGCCTGCCCGGCGAGACCGAGGCCGACTTCGAGGACCTGCTCCGCTTCGTGGAGGAGCAGCGCTTCGAGCGGCTCGGCGTCTTCGAGTACTCCGCCGAGGAGGGCACCCCCGCCGCCGAGATGGCGGACCAGGTGCCCGACGCGCTGAAGCGCGAGCGGCGCGACCGGATCATGGCCGTGCAGCAGGCGATCTCGCGCGCCCACCAGCAGGCCATGATCGGCCGCCGCGTCGAGGTGCTGGTGGAGGGTCGCGCCGAGGAGACCGAGCACCTGCTCGCCGGCCGCCACGCCCAGCAGGCGCCCGAGATCGACGGGCTCACGTACATCAACGACGGCGTGGCGTACCCCGGCGAGATCGTGACCGTGGAGATCACCGACGCCGCCGAGTACGACCTCGTCGGCCGCGTGGTCGCCCGCGACCCGTCGCGCGCCGCCCGCCCGCTGCCCGCCGCCCCGCGCCCCCCCGCGCCGCGCAAGGGCGGCCTGAACGTGCTCGGCTAGCCGGCGCCCGCGTCAACCCTCCCCCCCGCCCCGCCACCGGTCGTCGAGCAAGTCCTCCGCCCGGACGTGATCGGCGAGCTGCCGATCCGTGAGCAGCACGTGCTGCCGGAGCCACTCGCACAGGAGCCCGGCCAGCTTCACCGCGTGGTGCGACTCGGCCCCATCCGCGGCGATGCGCGACGCGACCTCCTCCACCTGCGCGCGGAAGTGCGCGTGCTCGGCCGCGTGGAACGCGCGGCCCGGGTAGCGGGTGCGTGCCATGAGCCGCGCCTCCGCCTCGAAGTGGACGTCCACGTACGCGCGCAGGAACGCCACCACCTCGGCGAGCTCCTCGCGGCCGCGGCGCTCGCCCATGGCGGTCACGAGCCCGTTCACCCGGCGGAACAGCTCCCGGTGCTGTGCGTCGATGTCGTCGATGCCGACCGCGAGGCGCGCGGTCCATTCCATGCCCATGTGCGGAGCCCCCTCCGGCCGCACGTCCGTGCAAGCACCCGGCCCATTCCACGCACCGTGCGGCCCCCGCGAGCACGGCCGCGGAATCCCTGGATCGCACGCCACCGCCGCGGGCGCGGCCCGCGCAAGACCTGCCGCCAGGCGCGACCCCCGGGTCACGCCGTGCGTGCCCGGCGACTCGCCCGCCCGGGGGATCGGCGATATCGGGCGCCGCCGGGGGACGGCGCGAGCGCGGACGCTGCGTGAACCCCTAGTGATCCGAGTACCGCTTCTCGCCCGCCTCGATCCGGACCGGGAGCACGTTCTCCGGCGTGGGGAGCGGGCAGGTGGCGAACGCGGAGAACGCGCAGGGCGGGTTCACGCTGCGGTTGAAGTCGAGCACCACCTTCCCTTCGCGCGGCGCCCCGGCGGAGAGGAAGCGGCCGGCGCCGTAGGTCGCGTCGCGCGAGGTCGCGTCCTTGAACACGAAGAACAGCCCGCCGTCCTCCTCCGCGGTCGGCTCGAGCGTGAGCTCCCGGCCCTCGACGGTGAAGTGGGCGCGCCCGGGCGCCAGCTCGCGGGTCGCGACGCCGATGACGCTCGGCACCTCCACCTCGCGCGGCGAGGGATACGCCTCCCAGCGCGCCTCGATCCGCCAGCGCGGATCGGGCGGGTAGGCCTCGATGCCGCGGAACCCGGTGCGCGCCGGGGCGGCCGCGTCCCACACCCGCACCGCGAACCGGCCCGAGCGCTCGATCACCGCCAGCGTCACCGAGCCCACCTGGACCCGATCCGGCTCGCCGGCGCTGTCCGGCGCCAGCGCCCGCCGCTCCACCGGCGCGCCGCCCAGCACGTACCCGTCGGACCGGGCGGCGGCGAGCGTCACCCGGCCGGCCTCCAGCGTGAACGTCCCCGGCAGGCCGGGGATGCGGTTCTCGCCCGGCTCGAGCCAGTGCAGGCCGGTGAGCGCGAGCCAGCCGGTGGGCGTCCGCAGCCGCTCCTCGCGGCGGTCGTGCCACGCCTTCCACTCCGCCGCGAACGCCGGGTCGGCGGGCGGGCGGCGGTTGCACGCGGCGAGCACGAGCGGGAGGAGGACCAGCGAGAGCGGCGCGAGGTTCCCGGGCATGGCCGGGTGTTAGCCCGGCCGGCGCTCCGGCGCCAGCGCGGCCGCGTGCGGCGCCGCCTCCCCGCCGGCCTGCGGCGGCGCGAGGCGCGCCTCGAAGCTGACGGTCCAGCCCGGCGTGTCCACCAGCGCCACCCCGCCGCCGTGCGCCTCCGCCACCAGCCGGCACAGGTACAGCCCCAGGCCGGCGCTGGTCCACTCGCGCGCCTCGCCCGGCGCGAACTTCTCGAACAGGTGGGCGCGGATGGCGGCCGGCACCGGCGGCCCGGAGTTCCGGACCGCGAGCCGCACCCCCTCCCCGTCCGCCTCGCCCGCCAGCTCGACCCGGTCCCCGGTCCGGCAGTGCCGGAGCGCGTTCGAGACCAGGTTCTCGAGCAGGCGGCGCGAGAGGTCGCGGTCGATCCGGACCACCAGGTCCTCCCCGCCGCGCACCGAGAGCGTCACCCCGCGCTCCCGCGCGTGCGGCGCGCAGCTCCGCGCCACCGCCTGCAGCAGGTCCCCGACCGACACCGGATCCGCGGCCAGGCGGACCGGCCCCGTCTCCAGGCGCGAGATCGCGAGCAGGTCGCCGATCATCTCGGAGAGCCGCTGCCCCTCGCCCTCCGCCTGCGCCAGGTCCTCGCGCACCGGCCCCGCCCCCGGCTGGCCGCGCAGCTCGACCTCGGCGAGGCGCAGGTACTGCAGCAGCGCGGCGAGCGGGTTCTTGAGGTCGTGCACCATCAGGCGCACCAGGTCGCGGGCCTGGCGGTGCGCGGCCACCACCTCGTCGCGCTGCGCCACCGCCTCCGCGCTCGCCCGCGCCATCGCCTCCCCGTGCGCGCGGCAGAGCGAGGCCGTGTAGGTCTCGGCCGCGAGCCGCGCCGCCAGCGCCGTCGCGCGCATGGTGTTCCGGATGGCGACGAACGCGGCCGCCGACAGCATCAGGCCGACCACCAGCACCAGCCGCCAGGACACGTCGGAGTGCGCCGCGAGCGCCATCTGGTTCGCGACCGCGACCGCCGAGATCGCCGCGGCCGGGGCCGCCGGCAGCGCCAGCGCGGCGAACAGGATCACCATCAGCATCATGCCGTTGCCCGCGCCGGCCGCGACCGCGAGCGCCAGGTTGCCGCCCGCCAGCGCGACCACGCGCCAGCTGCCCACCGCGACCACCGCGAGATCGATGGCGGCGGCCCCGAGCGCCACCGCCTCCCAGCGCCACCGACGGCGCAGCAGCGCCAGGACGCCCCCCGCGAAGGCCAGGTAGGCGACGCTCACCCGGAGCGCCGCGGCGTGCCACGGGGCGGGCTCGTGCCAGCCGGGCAGGTAGACGAGCAGGATGGCGCCGCGGAGCGCCACGCGCATCCAGGCCACCGCCTCCGCGCTGCGCCTCCGCGCCTCGCGCACCGCGTCCGCCACCGCCGCGCGGAGCGCCGCGTCTGCCGCTTCGAGCATCCCAGAACCCCCGCCCGCCATCATAACGGCGGGCGCGTTCGCTCCGGGTACGTGCTCGACGGAGATCGGGCCGCCGCCTCCCACGCCGGCGGCGGGACGCTCACCGCCGGCGCCCGCCGAACATCGACCCGAGGATGCCCCGCATGATCTCCCGGCCGAGCTGCGTCCCGGCCGCGCGCATCGCGCTCTGCGCCATCTTGCCCAGGGCCGAGGCGGCCTCGGTGCCGACGGTGCGCGGCGCCGGCGCGGCCCGGCCGCCCGGGGCGGGCTCGGCGACGGTCGCCCGGGCGCGGCGCTGCAGGAGCTCGTAGGCCGACTCGCGGTCCACCGGCGCGTCGTAGCGCCCGCGCAGCGGGGAGGACGCCACGACCTGGGCGCGCTCCTCGGCGGTGAGCGGGGCGAGCCTCGACCGCGGCGGCAGCACCCAGGCCCGCTCCACCGGGTGCGGCGTTCCCTTCTCGTCCAGGAACGAGACCAGCGCCTCGCCCACGCCCAGCTCGGTGATGGCGCGCTCCACGTCCACCCCCGGGTTGGCCCGGAACGTCTCGGCGGCGGCGCGCACCGCCTTCTGGTCGCGGGGGGTGAACGCGCGCAGCGCGTGCTGCACCCGGTTGCCGAGCTGGCCCAGCACCACGTCCGGCACGTCGAGCGGGTTCTGGGTGACGAAGTAGACGCCCACGCCCTTCGAGCGGACCAGCCGGACCACCTGCTCGACCTTCTGCCGCAGCTCGTCCGGCGCGTCGTCGAACAGGAGGTGGGCCTCGTCGAAGAAGAACACCAGGCGCGGCTTCTCCGGGTCGCCCACCTCCGGGAGCTGCTCGAACAGCTCGGAGAGCAGCCACAGGAGCAGCGTGGCGTAGAGCGTGGGCGCGCGGATCAGCTTCTCGGCGTGGAGGATGGTGACCTGGCCGCGGCCGGAGAGGTCGGTGCGGAGCAGGTCCTCGAGCGCCAGCGCCGGCTCGCCGAAGAGCCGGTCGGCCCCCTGCGACTCGAGCGCGAGGAGCGCGCGCTGGATGGCGCCCACGCTGGTGGGCGAGACGTTCCCGTAGCGCGCGCGGAGCGCCGCCGCGTTCTCGGAGACGTGCTCCAGCATGGCGCGCAGATCCTTCAGGTCGAGCAGGAGCAGCCCGCCCTCGTCCGCCGCGCGGAAGGCCACGTTCAGCACGCCGGCCTGCACGTCGTTCAGCCCGAGCACGCGCGCCAGCAGCAGCGGCCCCATCTCGGAGATGGTGGTCCGGAGCGGGTGGCCGGCCTCGCCGTACACGTCGAGGAACGCCACCGGGCAGGCCTCGGGCGCGAGCGCGATCCCGAGCTGCTGCGCGCGCTCGGCGAGCTTCGGCGCCTCGCCGCCCGGGCGCGCCATGCCGGAGAGGTCGCCCTTCACGTCGGCCAGGAACACCGGCACGCCCAGGCGGCTGAAGCCCTCGGCCAGCACGCGGAGCGTGACGGTCTTGCCGGTGCCGGTGGCGCCGGCCACCAGGCCGTGCCGGTTGGCGAGCCGGGGCAGCAGGGCGAGGTCGGTGAAGCCGGCGCCCGCGCGGGCGGCCTTCGCGACGAGGATGGGGTCGGACATGGGCCCCAGGATACGACTACTGGGCCTTCGGCGCCGCGATCCGGCGGACGTCCCGGGGGAGCTTCACCTCGAAGGCGGCGTCGGGCAGGCCCACGTTCCGCCGGACGTCCTCGAAGCGGATCTCGTTCGCGTTCCCGGCGCCGTCCACCACGCGGGTGGCGGTCACCTGCCCGTCCGCCGCCACGGTGAGCGCGATGGACTCGACCCGCGGATCGGACTCCTTCGGCCGGAGCAGCAGCGCGCCCGAGCCGTCGAGCGAGACGTCGAACTCGCGCAGGAGGTCGCCCTTGCCGAGCAGGAACGTCACCGCCGCGCTCATGGCCGAGCTGTCGAACGCCTCGTCCACGTAGGCCTGGTTCTCCTCCGGCTCGTACTGCACCAGCCGCGAGCCCTTCACCGCGACCGTCTTCGCCGCCGGCTTCTCGTAGTCCCAGCGCATCATCCCGGGCTTCTTCACGCGCAGCGTGCCCGAGGACGTCTGCCGGCGGCCGAAGCCGGCGTAGGTGTAGGCCTGGCGGAAGCGCGCCTCGAGGTCGCGGGTCCGCTCGTAGAACGCCTGGACCTTCCGGGCGAGCGCGCGCGGATCCTCGAGCGTGCGCGCCGCCGCGGCGCCGCCGGGCTCCGCCGCGGCAGGGGCCGGACCGGACGCGGCGAGGGCGAGCGCGACGGGCAGGGCGAGGAGGAAGCTCGAGGTCATGGCGGTCTAGATACCAGACGGCCCGTCGCGGCGGCGCATTCAGAGCGCGTGAATCCATCCCCGGACCGAGCCAGGCGGTCGAGCCGCGAGCAGCGCGAGGCGCGACGACCGAGCATGCCCGTCGGCATGTGAGGGAGGAGCAACCGAAGCGATGCGACGCGGATCGGCCGCCGCGGCGACGGGAGGGGATGGGTTCACGTGCTCTCAGCCGGTCGGCGGTCCTTGACGGCCGGGGACGCTCGGGTGATCCTCCCGCCCTCCGAATGCGCCGCCTGCTCCTCGTCCCCATCGCCCTGACGTTCGCCCTCGCCGGCTGCTCCGGTCCCTGCCAGGACCTGGGCGATCGGCTCTGCCGGTGCGTGGGCGTCGGCACCACGCGCGACGCCTGCGAGCGGAGCGTGAAGGAGCAGCTGCAGAACCACAACCCGTCGAAGGACGTCGAGCACCTCTGCGACCAGCGGCTGAAGACCTGCCGCGCGCCGGACGGGGCCGAGTTCTGCGAGTGGATCAACACCGCCTGCGGCAAGGCCTCCTGCGGCCTGTCGTCGGACGAGCCGGAGACGGCCTGCATCCCCGCCGCGGCCGCCGCGCTCGAGGGCGAGCCGGTCCAGTCGGTCGAGCCCTGAGAGAGCGTGAAGGAATCGGCCGGTGCCCCATGGACTGTGGCCGCCGGCCGTGATCTTCTCGGGGCGTGAGCGAACACGACGCGCCGCGGGTGGTGAGGCCGGTCCGAAATCAACTCTCGCTGCAGCCGACGGACCTCGAAGCGCTGGTCCCGGACGAGCACCCGGTTCGCGCCATCTGGACGTTGGTCGAGCGGCTGGACCTGTCGGCGTTCTACGACGAGATCGCGTCGCGCGGCAGCAATGCTGGGCGGCCAGCGACGGACCCGGCGGTGCTGCTCGCGCTGTGGCTGTTCGCCAACTCGGAGGGCGTGGGGAGCGCGCGGTTGCTCGAGCGGCTGTGCGAGCGGGACGCGCCCTACCGCTGGATCTGCGGCGGGGTGCCGGTGAACCACCATACGCTCGCCGACTTTCGCGTGGAGCACGGGAAGAAGCTCGACCGGCTCATGACGCAGGTGCTGGCCGCGCTCATGAAGGAAGGCGTGGTGCAGCTCCGGCGCGTGGCGCAGGACGGGATGAAGGTCCGGGCGAGCGCCGGCGCGGCGAGCTTCCGGCGTCGTCAGTCACTGGAGCGCTGCCGCAAAGAAGCCGAGGAACAGGTCCGAAAGCTCAGGCGCGAGATCGAGAGCGATCCGTCAGCTTCGACGAAGCGTGTTCAGGCTGCGAAGGAGCGGGCCGCGCAAGCTCGGCTCGATGCCGTCGAGGCCGCACTTGCGGAGGTCGAAGTCGTCGAGAAGCAGCGCGTCGAGCGAGACGAGAAGAAGCCCTCGTGCTGCTCGCCGCGATCAGCTTCAACATCATGCGTCTCATCGCGAGCAGACTCTCGGCCTAATCGCCTCCGGACGGGACTCCCGGCGCCGGACCGAGCTCCGCCGGCTGAACGAGCCCTCCGACGCCCCCGCGTCCCCGAAGGTGGGCGCGTCTCGACCCCGGGCGCCTGCCCGCGCCGCACCCGCAGCGCGGACGGATTACTTCACGGTCCCTGAGAGCACGTGAACCCATCCCCTCCGGTCGCCGCGGCGGCCGATCCGCGTCGCATCGCGTCGTTGCTCCTCCCTCACATGCCTCGGGGCATGCTCGGTCGTCGCGCCTCGCGCTGCTCGCGGCTCGACCGCCTGGCTCGGTCCGGGGATGGATTCACGCGCTCTGAGCCTCCCGCGCGGCCCGGTCACACCGGGACGCCGAGCGGCAGCGGGATCCCGTCGTCGAGCCGGACCCCCTCGTCGCCGAAGCGCCCGGCGATGCGCGTCCCGCAGGCCGCGCAGGCGCCGCCCTTCATCCGCACCGCCCTCACCGCGAACCCGTCGCGCTCGATGACCCGGGCGCCGCAGCCCGGGCAGAAGGTGGTGTCGCCCTCCGGGTCGTGGACGTTGCCGGTGTAGACGTGGCGCAGCCCCTCGGCCCGGGCGATCGCGCGGGCGCGGGTGAGCGTGGCGGGCGGCGTGCGGGGCCGGTCGGTCAGCTTGTACGCCGGGTGGAACGCGCTGAAGTGGAGCGGCACCTCCCGGCCCATGTGATCGCGGATCCAGCCGGCCAGGTCGCGCAGCTCGGCGTCGCCGTCGTTCAGGCCGGGGATGAGGAGCGTCGTCACCTCGGTCCAGACGTCCGTCTCGCGCGCCAGCCACTCCAGCGTCTCGAGCACCGGCGCGAGGTGCGAGAACGTCTGCCGCCGGTAGAACTCCTCGGTGAACGCCTTCAGGTCCACGTTGGTCGCGTCGGCGCGCGCGAACAGATCGCGCCGCGCGTCGGGCGAGACGTAGCCGTTCGTCACCAGCACCGTGAACAGCCCCGCCGCGCGCGCCGCGTCGGCCACGTCGATGGCGTACTCCGCCCAGATGATGGGGTCGTTGTAGGTGAAGGCGATGCCCGGGCAGCCGGCCTCGCGCGCCAGCGCCACCACCCGCTCCGGCGTCCAGTCCACCTCGGAGTGCAGCTCGTCGAGGCGCGCCTTGGAGATGTCCCAGTTCTGGCAGAAGCGGCAGCCGAGGTTGCACCCGGCGGTGCCGAACGAGAGCACCCGCGCCCCCGGGTGGAAGTGCGCGAGCGGCTTCTTCTCGATGGGATCGACGGCGAACCCCGTCGATCGGCCCCAGGCGGAGGTGACGAGCTTGCCGCCCTCGTTCCGCCGGACGAAGCAGAACCCGGCCTGCCCTTCCCCGATCCGGCAGTCGCGCGGACACAGCGTGCAGCGGACCTTTCCGGCGGCCGCGGGCTCCCAGTAGCGCGCCTCGTGGATCATGGAGCGATCCTAGCGCCGCGGCCGCGCGAAGCGACCGGGGGGCGGGCGGGGCCCCTCCCGCCGGTGCGGTGGGCCTGCAGGCGGGCTCGATCGCGCGGGGCCAGGGTGTTATCTCTCTAACTTTGCGGACGCGCCTCCAGCCCTCCGCCCCGCCCTCTCCGAACGGACGACCCCGTGAACTTCCGCGAAGCCCTCGAACGCCGCCCGCTCGTGTTCGACGGCGCCATGGGCACCCAGATCCAGCGCCACCAGCTCACCGCCGCGGAGTTCGGCGGGAAGGAGGGCGCGAACGACCTGCTCACGCTGACCCGCCCCGACCTCATCGAGGAGATCCACGCGCGCTACTTCGCGGTGGGCTGCGACGTGGTGGAGACGAACACGTTCGGCTCCTCGCGGCTGAAGCTCGACGAGTACGGGCTCGGCCACCGCACCTACGAGGTGAACTGCCGGGCGGCCATCCTGGCCCGCCGCGCCGCCGACCGCTACTCGACTCCGGACCACCCGCGCTTCGTGGCCGGCTCGATCGGCCCGACCGGCATGCTGCCGTCGTCCTCCGACCCGGCGCTCGGGAACATCACCTCCGACGCGCTGGAGCGGATCTTCTTCGAGCAGGCGAAGGGGCTGGTGGAGGGCGGGGTGGACGCCCTCATCATCGAGACGCAGCAGGACATGCTGGAGCTCCGCGCCGCGGTGCTGGCCTGCGACGCGGTCCGGCGCGAGGCGCTGCGCGACGTGTTCGTCATCGCCCAGCCCACGCTCATCGACGCGAACGGCCGCATGCTGCTCGGCACCGACATCGGCAGCGCGGTCGCCACGCTGGAGCGGCTGCCGGTGGACGCGGTCGGCCTCAACTGCTCCACCGGGCCGGACGAGATGCGCGCCTCGGTGAAGGCGCTCGCCGAGAAGTGCTCGCACTTCGTCTCGGTGCTGCCGAACGCCGGCATGCCCGAGAACGTGGACGGGCGGGCGGTCTACAAGCTCTCGCCCGACGACCTCGCCCGCGCGCTCGTCGGCTTCGTGGCCGAGTACGGCGTGGACATCGTGGGCGGCTGCTGCGGCACCACGCCCGAGCACCTGCGCAAGGTGGTCGAGGCGCTGCGCGCCCGGCCCGCGCCGCGCCGCCGCCGCCCCGCGCCCGCAGCCGAGCTCTCCTCCGCCATGAAGGCGGTCCCGCTCGCCATGGAGCCGCGGCCGCTGGTGGTGGGCGAGCGGCTGAACAGCCAGGGCTCGCGCAAGGTGAAGGAGCTGCTGCTCGCCGACGACTACGCCGGCCTGGTGCAGATCGCGCGCGGGCAGGTGGAGGCGGGCGCGCACGTGCTCGACGTGTGCGTGGCGCTGAACGAGCGCGACGACGAGGCGGCGCAGATGCGCACGCTCGCGAAGCTGCTGGCGCAGTCGGTGGACGCGCCGCTCATGATCGACTCCACCGAGCCGGACGTGATCGAGGGCGCGCTCAAGGTCTACCCGGGCCGCTGCATCGTGAACTCGGTGAACCTGGAGAAGTCCGGGGAGCGGGTGCGCCGGGTGCTGCCGCTGGTGCGCCGCTACGGCGCGGCGGTGGTCGCGATGACCATCGACGAGAAGGGCATGGCGCAGACCGCCGAGCGCAAGGCCGAGGTGGCCCGGCGCATCGTGGCGGTGGCGAAGGACCACGGCATCCCGCCGGACAGCCTGGTGTTCGACGCGCTCACCTTCACGCTCGCCACCGGCGGCGAGGAGTACCGCCGGAGCGCGGTCGAGACGCTGGAGGGCATCCGCCGCATCAAGGCGGAGAACCCGGGCGTGCTCACCACCCTCGGCGTCTCCAACGTCTCCTTCGGCCTGGCGAAGAGCGCGCGCGAGGTGGTGAACTCGGTCTTCCTGTACCACGCGGTGCAGGCCGGCCTCGACCTCGCCATCGTCAACCCGAAGGACATCCTCCCCTACCCCGCCATCGACGCGGCGGAGCGGGCGCTCGCGGAGGACCTGGTGTTCGACCGCCGGCCCGACGCGCTGGCGCGGCTCATCGCCCACTTCGGCGCGAAGGGCGCGCCGGAGAAGGCCGCGGTGGACCCGCTCGCCGGCGCCGGCGGGAAGAGCGCCGAGGAGCGTATCCACCTCCAGATCCTGCACCGCCGGCCGGAGGGCATCGAGGCGCTCATCGACGAGGCGCTGACCCGCCGCTCCGCGGTGGACGTGCTGAACCAGGTGCTCCTGCCCGCCATGAAGGACGTGGGCGACCGGTTCGGCGCGGGCGAGCTGATCCTGCCGTTCGTGCTCCAGTCCGCCGAGGTGATGAAGAAGGCGGTCGCCCACCTGGAGCAGTTCCTGGAGAAGAAGGCCGGCGCCACCAAGGGGAACGTGGTCCTCGCCACCGTCTACGGCGACGTCCACGACATCGGCAAGAACCTGGTGAAGACCATCCTCTCCAACAACGGCTTCACCGTGCACGACCTCGGCAAGCAGGTGCCGGTCGCCACCGTGCTCGACAAGGCGCTGCAGGTGAACGCCGACGCGATCGGCCTCTCCGCGCTGCTCGTCTCCACCTCCAAGCAGATGCCGTTCTGCGTGGAGGAGCTGCACCGCCGCAACCTCTCGTTCCCGGTGATCATCGGCGGCGCCGCCATCAACCGCCGCTTCGGCTACCGCACGCACTTCGCGCAGGACGGCACCCCGTACGCGGGCGGCGTGTTCTACGCGAAGGACGCGTTCGAGGGGCTGGAGGTGGTGGAGGCGCTGGTGGACCCGGCCCGCCGCGAGGCGCTCCGGCGCGAGGTGCTGCAGAAGGCCGTCGCGGAGAAGTCCCGGCCCGCCGCCGAGCCGGTGGCGCAGGCGCCGGCGCGGCGCACCGGCTCGGTCGCGCCCGCCGCGCGCGTGCCGGCGCCGCCGTTCTGGGGCCCGCGGGTGGTGCCGTCCGGCAGCATCGCGCTCGCCGACGTGTGGCCGCACCTCGACCTCGCCGAGCTGTTCAAGCTGCAGTGGGGCGTGAAGGCGAAGGGGGCCGAGTACGAGCGGCTCATCCGCGAGGAGTTCGGCCCGAAGCTCGAGGAGCTGAAGGCCGAGGCGCAGGCGCAGGGGTGGCTGGTGCCGAAGGTGGTCTACGGCTACTTCCCGTGCCACGCCGAGGGGAACGACCTCGTGGTGCTCGACCCCGCGCACCGCAAGGCCGAGGTGGCGCGCCTCCAGTTCCCGCGCCAGCCCGACGACCGCAACCTCTGCCTCGCCGACTACTTCCGCGAGGAGCGCGGCGCCGACGTGTGCGCGCTGCAGGTGGTCACGGTCGGCGACCAGGCGACGCACCTGGCCGAGCAGGCGCAGGAGCGCGGCGACTACACCCGCGCGCTGTTCCTGCACGGCCTGGCGGTGGAGACCGCCGAGGCGCTCGCCGAGTACTGGCACCGCCAGGTCCGCGGGGAGCTCGGGCTCGCCGACGGCCAGGGGAAGCGGTACTCGCCCGGCTACCCGTCGTGGCCGGAGCTCTCGGACCAGCGGCAGGTCTGGAAGCTCCTCGACCCGGTCCGCACCATCGGCGTCTCGCTCACCGACGCCTGCCAGATGGTGCCGGAGCAGTCGACCAGCGCCATCGTGCTCCACCACCCGGACGCCATCTACTTCCTGGTGCGCGGCCTGGAGCGCGCGGCCGGGTAGCCCGCCGCCCGCCGCGGGAGCAGCACCTCGCGCGCGGTCTCGACGAACGCGCGGGCGGCGGCGGAGAGCGTCCCCTCGCGCCGCCAGACGAGGCCCAGGTTCCAGCCGATGGCCGGCGCGGCGAGCGGCACCACCGCCACCTGCGCCGGGTCGAGCCGCCGGCAGATGGTGCGGGGGAGCAGCGCCACCCCCACGTCCGCCGCGGCCATGGCCGCCATGAAGTCCCACTGCCCGGTCTCGCTCGCCACCTGCGGCAAGAACCCGGCCGCGCGGCAGGCATCGAGGATGCGGCCGCGCAGCGCGAAGTCGGCCCGGTAGAGCAGGAACGGCGTGCCGGCGAGGTCGGCCAGCGCGAGCCGCGGACGCCGCGCGAGCGGGCTCGCCGGATGGAGCACCGCCGCGAGCACGTCGTGGACGAACGGGAGCGCCTCGAAGCGCGCCTCGTCGGTCGGGAGCACCGTCACGCCGACGTCGAGCGCGCCGGACGCCACCAGCGCCTCCACCTCGCGCGCCCCCTCCTCGCGCAGCTCGAGCTGGATGCCCGGGTAGCGCTGGCGGTAGGCGGCCAGCACCGGGGGGAAGAACGCGCCGCTCACCATGGGCGGCAGGCCGACGCGGGCGCGGCCGCGGCGCAGCGCGCCCAGGTCGGCCACCTCGTCCTCGATGGCCCGCACCGCCGCGAGCACACCCTCGGCCCGCCCCAGCACCGCCCGCCCCGCGTCGGTGGGCACGGTCCGGCGCGCGCCGCGCTCGAGCAGCGGCACGCCGATCTCGTCCTCCAGCGCCCGCACCGCCTTGCTCACCGCCGGCTGCGTCACGTGCAGCGCGGCCGCCGCCCGGGTGAAGCCGCCCTGCCGCACCACCTCGACGAACGCGCCCAGCCCGCGCAGATCCATCCGCGCCTCCATGCCTGTCCGGAATGCATCCTAGTCCAAAGATTCACTTCCATCATGGCAGGGCGCCGCCTAGGTTCCGCCGATGCCTCGCGCCGTCCCCGCAGCCTCCCCCGCCGCCCCGCCGCCCCGCACCGCCGCGCTGCTGGCGCTCCCGCTCCAGCTCCTCGCGCTGGGCGCGTTCTGGGGCGCGGGCGCGCTCGCCGCCCGCGCGCTGCGCCTCCCGCTCCCCGGCGGCGTGGTGGGGATGCTGCTGCTCCTCGCCGCGCTCCGGCTCGGCGTGGTGCGGGCGGAGTGGCTGGAGCGGGGGGCCGCGTGGCTGTTCCGCCACATGCTGCTCTTCTTCATCCCGGCCGCGGTCGGCGCCATCCAGTACCCGGAGCTGCTCGGCGGCGAGGGGGCCCGCGCGCTCGCGGTGGTGGCGGTGAGCACGGTGCTCGTGATGGCGGTGACCGGGGCCACGGTGGAGTGGCTGGCGCGCCGCCGCGAGGAGGCGCCGTGATCGCCGCCGCCTGGATCGCCGTCACCGCCGCGCTGTACGCGGCCGCCCGCGCGCTGCACCGTCGCTTCCCGCGGCCGTGGCTCACGCCGCTGCTGGTCGTGCCGGGCGCGCTCGCGGCGCTCCTGCTCGCCGCGCGCGTGCCGTACCCGGGCTACATGCAGGGCGGGCGGCTCCTGGTGGACCTCCTCGGCCCGGCCACGGTGGCGTTCGCGCTGCCGCTCCACCGGCACGCGGGCCTCCTGCGCCGGCACGCCGCCGAGCTCTGCGCCGGGATCCTGGCCGGCTGCGCGGTGGCGGTCGGGAGCTCGTTCCTGCTCGCCCGCGCGCTGGGCCTCGCCCGCCCGCTCGCGCTCAGCCTCGCGCCGCGCTCCATCACCACGCCGTTCGCGATGCAGGTGGCGGGCGACCTGGGCGGCGTGCCGGCGCTGGCGGCGGTGTTCGTGATCCTCACCGCGGTGGTCGGCCTGGTGGTGGGGCAGCTCCTGGTGCGCTGGCTGCCGCTCCGGAGCCCGGTGGCGCGCGGCGCGCTGTTCGGCATGGGCGCGCACGCCGCCGGCACCGCGCAGGCGATGGAGCTGGGGCGCGTCGAGGGCGCCGTCGCCGGGGTGGTGATGATCGTCGCCGGCCTGGGCGTGCTGGTCGCGACGCCGCTCCTCCGGCTGGCGCTCTAGCCGCGCCCCGCGGTGGTCGCGGCCCGCCCTCGCGGCGACCGACTCCACGGCGGGGCACCGCACCCCCACGCGCGGAACGTTCGGGCGGGGGCTTGCTGGCACGCCCGTCGGGCATCAGGGTGGAGGGAGGCCGGCTCCTCCCCTCCCACGCCGGCCTCGAGGCGCCCGGCGGACGGTCTCCCCGCCGGGCGTCTCCTTTCGTTCACTTCGCGACGGGGACGCGCCCGCCCAGGTCGAGCGGCAGCGGCAGGCCTCCCAGGTCGGCCGTGCCGTGCATCCCCACGTCCACCGGCGCGCCACGCATCAGCTCGCTGGCGGCCCGGCCGGCGCGGACCAGGTCCACCTTGAGCGGGATGGTGAGGACCGTGCTCCCCTGCGCGGGCACCGCGGCCAGGGCGCGCCCGTCGATGCGCCCGACCTGGCTGCCGGCCAGCGAGACCGCCGAGTCGAGCGTGCCGGAGGGGATCGCGAACGCGTTCGGGTTCTTCACCCGCAGCTTCACGTCGAGCGCGAGGTCGGAGAGCGACACCGAGCGGACCGACAGCCCCTCCAGCGTGAAGCCGGGGAGGCGCGGCAGCTTCAGGCTGTCCTCGTGGGAGATGGGCAGGTCCACCACGCCCACCGGCGTGGAGACCCCGACCGTGCCGCCCAGCTTGTAGCGGATGGACTCCTGCTGGCGGCCGAGCAGCGACACGATGCCCGGCACGTCCTTGAAGCGCACCCGCACCGGGAACGTGACCGGCGCCTTCCCGGCCGCCGGGATCTTGAGGCCGCCCGGCATGTCACCGGCGGCGATGCGCGTCCCCTCCACCTCGACGCCGTAGCCGAGGCGCGCCAGCGTGAGGCCGAAGCCGTTCGGGTTCTCGAGGTCGAACTGGAAGCCCAGCGTGGCGCCCTCGAGGTCGAGCGACTGCAGCGTGGCGGAGCGGAAGGTGAGCTTCGGCTTCTCGAACGCCGAGGCGGCGAGCTGGTTGAGGGCGGCGCAGCCCGAGAGCGCCACGATCGAGGTGAGGGCGAGGAGCCGGAGGGATCGCATCCGGTGGTTGTACCGCGACCGCGGGACGCGGGC
Source organism: Anaeromyxobacter dehalogenans 2CP-1 (assembly GCF_000022145.1). NCBI lineage: Bacteria > Pseudomonadati > Myxococcota > Myxococcia > Myxococcales > Anaeromyxobacteraceae > Anaeromyxobacter > Anaeromyxobacter dehalogenans. The sequence continues at coordinate 108,553 of NC_011891.1, read as the reverse complement.
GTACCGGACCCACCTCCCACCCCACCCGCCCAGGGCACACCGCCGGGCCCGGGCGAGCCGTCCACAGCCCATCCACACGCCGTCCACAGCCTTTCCACCGCGTCTTTCCATGCGTTTTCGGCGGTTATCCACCGCACATCGACAATGATCGGGTCACAGTCGGCTGGTAGGCTGCGCCGCTCGATGGCCGAATCGGATCCTGCCCGCCGCGTCGCCGAAGCCGGCGTCTCCCCCCTGCGCTCCGCGCGCGATCTCCCCCACAGCCTCGAGGCCGAGCAGGCGGTGCTGGGCGCGATCCTGGTGGAGGAGACCGCCTTCGACCAGGTGGCGGCGCTGCTCCGGGCCGGCGACTTCTACCTGCTCGCCCACCAGCACGTGTACGGCGCGTGCGAGGAGCTGGCCCGCGAGTCGAAGACGCTCGACCCCATCCTGATCCAGCAGCGGCTCGACGCGAAGGGGCTGCTCGGCTCGGCGGTCCCGCACGAGCTCCCGCTCACGCTGGCGCGCGCCATCGGCACCGCGTCGAACGTGGGCCACTACGCGCGCACCGTGCAGGACCTGGCCCGGCTTCGCGTGATGATGCTCACCGCGCAGCGGCTGGTGGAGCGCGGCTACGAGGCGGGCGCGAACGTCCAGCACTTCCTGGACGCCGCCCAGCAGGAGGTGTTCGGCGCGGCGCAGGGCACCAGCGTCGACACGCTGAAGAAGATCTCCGAGCCGGTGCTGCGCGCGCTCGAGAACCTCGAGGCGGTGCAGAAGCGGGTGCAGGCCGGCCTGTCGCCCATCACCGGCGTGCCCACCGGCATCCAGACGCTCGACCGGAACACGCTCGGGCTGCAGCCCGGCACGCTCACCGTCCTCGCCGCCCGCCCGTCGGTCGGCAAGACCGCCTTCGCGCTCAACATCGCCACCCACGCCGCCACCAAGGCGCAGCGCAAGGTGGCGTTCTTCTCGCTGGAGATGCCCGCCGACCAGCTCGCGCTCCGCATGCTCGCGTCCGAGGGCAAGCTCGACTGGCGCAAGCTCTCGCAGGGCCAGCTCTCCCGGCACGACTGGGACAAGCTCGCCACCCAGGCCGACCGCATCGGCGCCGCCAGCCTGTGGCTCGACGACAACTTCGTGCTCACCCCCGTCGAGCTGCGCTCGAAGTGCCGCAAGCTGAAGCGCGAGAACGGCGGGCTCGACCTGGTGATGATCGACTACCTGCAGCTCATGCACGCGCCCAGCGATCGCTCCAACCAGTCGCGCGAGCAGGAGATCGCCACCATCAGCCGCTCGCTCAAGTCGCTGGCGAAGGAGCTCGAGTGCCCCATCGTGGCGCTCTCGCAGCTGAACCGCAGCGTGGAGAAGCGCAAGGGCGAGCCCCCCATGCTCTCCGACCTCCGCGAGTCCGGCGCCATCGAGCAGGACGCCGACATCGTGATGTTCCTGCACCGCGCGGAGGAGGACAACAAGGACGTCCAGCAGGGCACCGCCGCCGGCGACACGCTCCCCGTGCAGCTCATCGTGGCGAAGCAGCGCCAGGGCCCCACCTGCACCATCGACCTGGTGTTCTTCAAGAGCACCACCTACTTCGCCGAGATGGACCGCCGGCCCCAGCAGTAGGCCCGTCGGCGCACCCGCCCGTCATCCCCCGACCGCCCGCGGGACCTCGTCGAGCGAGAGCAGCCCCCGGCATCTCCAGCCCGTGGAGAGCAGCCAGGTGCGCGGCGCCGCCGTGGGCCGCCGTGCCCCTTCCCGCGCCGCAACCGCCGCAGCCACCCCGGCCTCGCCCCCGCGCCACCCGTCGAACCAGCCGCCGGAGGAGAACCGGTCCACGCCCCCGTGCCCGACCGGCTTTCCCATCCGCGCGAGGTGGCTCCGGTGGTTGAGCAGCACGTAGGCGAGCGCGATGCGGACCTCGGTGGGCGTGCCCAGCACGCGCGCGTGGTAGCGGTCCGCGAAGACCTTGCCGCGCCGCCCCATCATGCGGTTCAGCCCCTTCGCGAGCCGGATGCACAGCCCCTGCATCCCCGACGAGAGCGCCCGCGACCCGTCCGCCTCCGCGAGGAGGTGGAGGTGGTTCACCTGGAGCGAGAAGTGGACCACGCGGAAGGTGCTGCGAGCCGCCGTCGCCGCCTCGAGCGCCCCCTCGATCACGCGGAGCGCGCGCTGGCTCCGCAGGTTCCAGACGTGCGGGAGTACACGCAGCGTGACGTGCACCGGCGAGGACCCGGTGACCGCAGGCCGCCCCTGGTGCGAGACCCCCGCCCGCGCGCCCGAGGGCTTCCGCCCCGCGCCCGCCCGGCGGCCGCCGTGGGCGCGAGGAGGGGAGAGCCGGAACCGGAGCTGGCGAGCGCCGCGCATCATGATTGGGCAGATATTAACTCGACGTGAAGCCGCGATCCACCGTCCGTGTGGGTCGCAAACGTCCGCTCGCGCGAGATGATTGGGCACCTATCACCACTCGGCGGCCCCGGCTCGCTTCCGCGCCCAGCTCGCCGTTCGACGCTTCTGGCTCATGACTCGCTGCGCCTCCGGGGCACGCGTGACGGTCGGGCAGCCACCCGTGTCAGCGATGTCCTGAGACGACTACGGTCAGGGACGTTTCGGTACCCTCCAGGCTACGAGGGTGCGGCGGCGGTCGGGGCCCGGCGCCGCGTGACCGGAACCGGGCCGGCGGGATCGGCTTGCGAGAGGCCCGAGGGTGGAGCGCGGGGCGCAGGGTGAGGGCTCCGCTCGCGTGGACTCCTGGTGGAGCTCACCGGGGCTCGAACCGCCGCTGCTCCTTGGCGTCGCTCGTTCCCTCTCGGAATGGCAACGTGTCCATGGCGACGACGATAGCCTCATGGTCAGCACGGACCGCACCGGCCACATCGTCGGGCGCTTCGGCAGGAAGATGCGTTCCGCTGCCATGCCCGCGCTTCGACGTCGCGACCCGGGCGACGCTCCGCGCACGTGTCAGCGATGTCTTGACTGGTTCCCCCGTCCACGCCCCACTCGCCCGTTCGCCGCGATCACCGCGAGCGGAGCCCCCCGCGCCACGCGCCCCCACCCTCCGGCCTCTCGCAAGCCGATCCCACCAACCCCGGTTCCGGCCACACGGTCCCGCCCCGACCGCCCCCGCACCCTCAAGGCCCCGCCAACCCACCCCCCCCGCCCCGACCTCTCCCATTCACCGTCCGTTCGCCCCCGCCCGCACCCTCAACGCCCGACCGCCCCCCGACCGCAAGCATCCAGATACCGCTCCACCACCCGCTTCCCCCCGCGCACCGCCTCCTCCAGCGACGCGCCGCCCGCCAGCAGCCCGGCGATCGCCGACGCCAGCCGGCAGCCGGTGCCGCGCGCCGTCCCCGCCCGCCGCCGCCCGGTGAACCGCGTCACGCGCCGCCGCCCCTCCACCAGCAGGTCCACCGGCGCGCCCTCGCGGTGCCCGCCCTTCACCAGCACCGCGCGCGCCGGGAGCATCCGCGCCGCCCGGACCGCCGCCTCGTCGTCCGCGACCTCGACGCCGGTGAGCGCAGCGAGCTCGGGCAGGTTCGGCGTGACGAGCCGCGCCCGGCCGAGCAGCGGCGCGAGCGCCTCGCCGGGCGGGACGCCCCCCGGGTCGAGGAGCGGCGCGCCGGAGGACGCGAGCAGCACCGGATCGACCACCAGCGGCACGCGCGCGATCGGCGGCTCCGCGAGCCGCGCCGCCAGCGCCCGGGCCAGGCCCGCGGTCCCGAGCATGCCGGTCTTCACGGCGTGCGGCCGCTCCCGCCCCTCCAGCAGCGCGTCGATCTGGAGCCGCAGGAACGCCTCGCTCGCGGGCGAGACGCCGCGCGCGCCGCGGGGGCCCTGGGCGGTGAGGGCGGTCGCGACCGCCCAGCCGCGCGCCCCGACGGCGGCGAGCGCCTCGAGATCGGCGGTCAGCCCCGCCCCGCCCGACGGGTCGAGGCCGGCCACCACCAGGACCCGCGGGATCACCGGCGCAGGCTCCGCGCCGCGTCCACCAGGCCCCGGTAGATGGCGGCGTGGCGCGGATCGTCGCGCGTCGCCTCGGGGTGCCACTGCACGCCGAGCGCGAACGGCAGGTCGGGGAGCTCGATGGCCTCCACCACGCCGTCCGGCGCGCGCGCCGACACGAGCACGCCCGGCCCGGGCTCGCGCACCGCCTGGTGATGCGTCGAGTTCACCATGAGCGGACCCGCCCCGGCGAGCGCGGCCAGCTGCGTGCCGGGCGCGATGGTCACCTCGTGCGAGGGCACGTCCTTCGGCGCGGGCTGCTCGTGGCCGTGGAGGCCGGCCTCGCCCGGCAGGTCCTGCCAGAGCGTGCCGCCCCGCACCACGTCGAGGAGCTGCATGCCGCCGCACACGCCCAGCACCGGCAGGCGCGCGGCGAGCGCGGCCTCGAGCAGGTCCTTCTCGAAGCGGGTGCGCTCCGGGCGCGAGGGGCCGCAGCCCGGGCGCCGGGCCTCGCCGTACAGCTCGGGCGGCAGGTCGAAGTCGCCGCCGCTCACCACGAGGCCGTCGAGCAGCGACAGGTACGCGCCGGCCACGTCCACCGCGTGCGGCAGGAGGATGGGCAGGCCGCCCGCGTCCAGCACCGCCTCCACGTAGCCGCGCGGCAGCTCGTAGCGGCGGCCCGACGCGTCGGCGTCGAGCGTGATCCCGATCCTCGGGCGCGGGCTCACGGGTTCGCCCCCCGCGCGGCGCGGCCGGCCTCGAACGCGGCCTGCATGCGCGCCGCGGCGGCCTCCGGATCCGCCGCGCCCACCACCGCCTCGATCACCGCCGCGCAGGCGGCGCCCGCCCGCGCCACCGCGCCGACGTCGTCGAGCCCGATGCCGCCGATCGCCACCACCGGCGCGGGGAGCGCGCGCGCCACCTCGGCGAGCGCCTGCAGCCCGCGCGGCGGCACCGGCAGCGCCTTCGACCGGGACGCGAAGATGGGCCCGTAGCCCACGTGATCGGCTCCCTCGGCGAGCGCCGCCCGGGCCTCCTCCAGCGTCCGGGTGGTGCGACCCACCAGCAGGTCGGGGCCGAGCAGCCGCCGCGCCTCCGGCACCGGCAGGTCGTCGTCGCCGAGGTGGACGCCGTCGGCGCCGGCGAGGAGCGCCAGGTCGGCGCGGTCGTTCACGAGCACGAGCGCCCGGCCGGCGGCGAGCGCCAGGATGCGGCGGGTGGCCTCGAGCACCGCGCCGGCGGGCGCGTCCTTCATCCGCACCTGGACGGCGCGGGCGCCTCCGCCGATCGCGGCATGTGCCTGCGCCACCGGATCCGCCCCCCCCACGATGACGTAGAGCCCGCCGAGCCGCGCGCGCCGCCCGGCGCCCACCGAGGCTTCGGAAACCGGCATGGCGACAGCGCTAACACGCGCTTGACGGGGCCGCAAGGCGGGGCCTATTTTCCGGCCTCCGCCCAGACAGCAAGGAAGTGACATGGCCGACCCGTTCGAGAACAAGCTCGTCGACAAGCGCGTGGTGCAGCGTTACCTGCGCAAGGGCAAGGTCGACGAGAAGGAGTACGAGAAGTTCCAGAAGGCGCTCCCGGATCTCGCCGATCAGGCGATGCCCATCGAGGCGTCGATGAGCGGCGTCGAGGAGCCGGACGATCTCGACGACGACGAGCCCGAGGAGGACGTCGGAGGTGGTGAGGTCCCGCCGCAGCAGCAGCCGTAGCGCCGTTCGCGGCGCCGGGCGCGCCCTCGCGCTCGCCGCCGCGCTCGCCGCCGGGCTCCCGGCGCCCGCCGCGGCCCGGCCCCCCGCCGCGCTCCCGCGCGCCGACGAGCGCCCCTCCGCGAACCGCCGCACGCCGGTGGTGATCGCGGTGGAGAAGGTGCGCGGCGCGGTGGTGAACGTCTCCGCAGAGGAGCTGGTCCGCATCCGCGTCCCCTCGCAGCCGCGCGGCGGCTCGATGGGCGACCTGCTGTTCGGCGACCTGTTCGAGCGGCCGCGCTACCGCAAGGGCTACGCGACCACCTCGCTCGGCTCGGGCGTGATCGTGTCGCCCGACGGCTACGTGCTCACCAACAACCACGTGGTGGAGCGCGGCGCCCGCTTCCGGGTGGGCCTGCTCGACGGCCGCGAGCTCATGGCGAAGGTGGTCGGCACCGACCCGTCGTCCGACCTGGCGGTGCTGAAGCTCGACACCCGCGAGAAGCTCCCCTACGTCACCACCGGCCGCTCCGACGACCTGCTCATCGGCGAGACGGTGATCGCCATCGGCAACCCGTTCGGCCTCGCGCACACGGTCACCACCGGCGTGGTCTCGGCGGTGCACCGCAACTTCAAGGCGGGCGAGCGGATGATGTTCGACTTCATCCAGACCGACGCCTCCATCAACCCCGGCAACTCCGGCGGGCCGCTGCTCGACATCGACGGGCGGCTGGTGGGCGTGAACACCGCCATCCTGGGCGACCGCAGCGCCGGCATCGGCTTCGCGATCCCCATCGACCGCGCGCGCCGCGTCGCCGAGGACCTGATCGCGCACGGCGAGGTGCGCGAGGGTTACCTGGGCGTCTCGGTGGACGACCTGCCTCGCAAGGACGGCACGGTGGACGGCGGGTCCGGCGGCGTGCGCGTCACCGGGGTGGACCCGGGCTCGCCCGGCGAGCGCGCCGGCGTCCGCGCCGGCGACGTGGTGGAGGCGGTGGACGGGACCCCGCCCGGCAGCGCCGCGGAGCTCCTGTTCCGCCTGCGCGACCTCCCCATCGGCCGCGCCGCGCGGCTCGACCTGTCGCGCCGCGGCGCGCGCGTCCAGGCGGCCGTCACCGCGGTGGAGCTCACCCCGCAGCGCGCCGCCGAGCTGGTGCAGCGCCGCGTGGGGCTGCGCGTCTCCGAGGAGCGCGTCTCCGGGGGCACGCTGGTGGTGGTGCGCAGCGTGACCGGCCGCTCGCCCGCCGCCGAGGCCGGGTTGCAGCCGGGCGACCTGGTGCGCGAGGTGAACTCGTCCGAGGTCTCCTCGGTGGCGGCGTTCCAGCGCGCCGCCGCCCGCGCCCGCCGCGGCGGCCGGCTCGTGCTGCTCGTCCAGCGCGGCTACGCCGCCGACCGCATCGCCTTCGACTTCGACTAGATCGTCCGGGAGGACCCGACCATGGCCGACGAGAAGCAGCCCGCGCCCATCGACTTCTACACGTTCGTGCTGTCGCTCGGCTCCTCCGCGTTCGTCCACCTCGGCGACGCCCCGCACCCGGAGACCGGCGAGATCGCCGAGGCGAACCTGCTGCTCGCGAAGCAGACCATCGACATCCTGTCGATGCTGGCCGAGAAGACGAAGGGCAACCTGACCGACGAGGAGGCGCGCTTCCTCGAGAACCTGCTCACTGATCTCAGGCTGCGCTACGTGGGCAAGTCGAGCGGGCGGTAGCCCTCCCTCGACTCCGCGCCGCTCACGCGGCGCTACGCTCGGGATGAGCGGCCGGAGCCGACGCCTCTGAACGACCACCGCTCACCCTGAGCGTAGGCGGGCCGCAGGCACGGCCGGAGTCGAAGGGTCACCCGGAGCGTGGGCGCGCCGCCGCTCGCCGGAGTCGAAGGAGCGCTACAGCCCCGCCTGCAGCATCGCCTCGGTGAGCCGGCGGATCAGCTCGCGGCGCAGCACGCGGCGGGTGCGCGAGAGCGCGTCCGGATCGCGGCGGGCGCGGAGCGACACCTGGCGGCGCGCCACCTCCACCACCCAGGCGATGCGGCGCGGATCGAGGCGCGGCGTGCGCGAGCCCGCGGCGAGGAAGAACCCGAGGCCGCGCTCCTCGAGCACGGCGTGGAGCGCGCGCCGGGCGCGCGAGACGAGCGTGAGGTCGACGACGTTCGGCACGTCAGCGATCTAGGATCGATCTCGCGATCGATCCAATTTTCGCTCCCACCGCTCAAAACTGGATCTTCGCGCCGAGGATGGATCCGAGAGAGCGCGCGCGCCGCGCGATATCGGGCTCCCACGGCAGCAGCGCGAGTGGTTCACGGTACGTCAAGCGCGCGATCTCCGCGGCGTTGAGCGGCACCGAGGGATCGTCCTCGGGCCCGGTCCGGTTGAGCACGATCCCGGCCACCGCGAGGCCGCGGCGCTCCAGCGCCTCGACGGTGAGCGCGGTGTGGTTCACCGTCCCGAGCCCGGCGCGCGCCACCACCAGCACCGGCAGGCCCAGCGCCGCGGCGAGGTCGGCGTGGGTCTCGCGCGCGGTGAGCGGCACGAGCAGCCCGCCGGCCCCCTCCACCACCACCGCGGCGTGGCGCGCCGCGAGCGCGCGCGCCGCCTCCACCACCCGCGCCAGCGAGACCTCGCGCCCCTCCAGCCGCGCCGCGGCGGCCGGCGCGAGCGGGGCACCGAACGTGTACGGGCAGATCGCCTCGAGCGGCTCGACGCGGTCCGACGCCTCGCGGAGCCGCTCCGCGTCGGACGGCTCGCCGGGCACGTGGCCGGACTGCGCCGGCTTCATGCCCACCGCGTCCAGGCCGGCGGCGCGCGCGGCGCGCACCAGCGCGCACGCCACCTCGGTCTTGCCCACGCCGGTGTCGGTGCCGGTGACGAACAGCCCGCGCACTAGAGCCTCGCGGTGGCCGCCTCGATGGCGGCGAGCGTGATCCCGGCCAGCCGCGTGAGCTCGGCCTCGGTCATGGCGAGCGGCGGCATGAGCACCACCACGTTGCCGAGCGGCCGGAGGATCGCGCCGAGCTTGCGGGCCTCCAGGATCACCCGGTGCCCGGCCTGCAGCGCGTACGCGTACTCCTCCTTCGTGGCCCGGTCGCGCACCAGCTCGATGCCCACCATCAGCCCGCGCTGCCGGACCTCGCCCACGTGCGGGAGCCGCGCCGCCGGCGCGAGCGCGCGGGCGAGCGCGGCCGCCTTCGCCGGCACCGCCGCGCCCACGCCGCGCTCGCGGAACAGCGTCATGGAGGCCGTCGCGGCGGCGCAGGCGAGCGGGTTCCCGGCGTAGGTGTGGCCGTGGAAGAAGGTCCGCTTCTCGGCGTGCTCGCCCAGGAACGACTCGAAGACCTGCTCGGTGGTGACGGTGGCGGCGAGCGGCAGGTAGCCGCCGGTGAGCCCCTTCGCCATGGTGAGGATGTCCGGCAGGACGCCCTCCTGCTCCACCGCGAACGTGGTCCCGGTGCGGCCCCAGCCGGTCGCGACCTCGTCGCAGACCAGCAGCGCGCCGTGGCGGTCGCAGAGCTCGCGCAGGCGGCGCAGGTACCCGGGCGGCTGGGTGATCATGCCGTCCGCGCCCTGCACGAGCGGCTCGACCACGAGCGCGGCCACCCTGCCCTCGCGCGCCGCGAGGATGCGCTCCACCTCGTCCGCGCAGGCCATCCCGCAGCCGGGGAGCGCCTTCCCGAGCGGGCAGCGGTAGCAGTAGGGCTGCGGCGCGTGGTGCACGTCGAACAGCAGCGGCTTGAAGATGCGGTGGAACAGGTCGATGCCGCCCACCGAGACCGAGCCGAGGGTGTCGCCGTGGTAGCCGCCGTGCAGCGCCACGAACTCGGTGCGGCGCTCGTCGCCGCGGAGCTGGTGGTGCTGGAACGCCATCTTGATGGCGATCTCCACCGCGGTGGCGCCCGCGTCGGAGAAGAAGACCCGGGTCAGGCCGGACGGCAGGTGGCGGACCAGCTCCTCGGCGCACTCGATCGACGCGGTGGAGGCGAGGCCGAGCAGCGTCGAGTGCGCCACGCGTTCGAGCTGGGCGCGCACCGCGGCGTCGAGCTCCGGGACGCGGTGGCCGTGCACGTTGCACCAGAGCGACGACACGCCGTCGAGGTAGCGGTTCCCGAGCGTGTCCACGAGGTGGACGCCCTCGGCCGCGTCGACGATGAGCGGCTCCTCGCGGAGCCAGTCCCTCATCTGCGTGAACGGGTGCCAGAGGTGCCGGTGGTCCGCCTCCCACAGCCGGCGGTGCCGCTCACGGCGTTCGCGGTCGTCCATAGGGCCGCGACCCTAGCGCACCGGCCCGGCGCCGTCACGGCCGGGCGGCCGCGGGCGGCGCGGGGGGGCGGCGGCCCTGCAGGCGCGCGCCGAGCGCCCGCTCCACCGGCTGCCGGAGCGCGTCGGCCCAGGCGTCGTAGCCGGCCGCCGACGGGTGGAAGCCGTCGCCCGAGAACACCGCGGCGGCGCCGAGCCGCCTCACCGCGCGGCGCGTCTCGCCGAACGCGTCCGCCACCAGGAACCCGTGCCGCTCGGCCACCCGCTCGATGGCGGCGTTGAACTGGTCGAGGCGGCGCGCCAGCGCCGCGGGCGCCCCCTTCGCGGACGGTGAATCGACCAGGTCCGGCAGGCTGGAGATCACCACCGTCGCGCGCGTCTGCTTCAGGAAGTCGGCCACGATCTCGAGGTCGCGCGCGAACTCGCGGAGCGGTCGTCCCTGCACGAGGTCGTTGATCCCGATGCCCACCGTGACGAGGCCGGGGCGCGCCTCGAGCGCCCGCGGGAGCTGATCGCGGCGCAGGTCGCCGGCCGTCGCGCCGGCGACGCCGAGGTTCACGAGCTTCACGCCGAGCCCGGCGGCCTCGAGCCGGCGGGCGAGGCGTGGCGGGTAGCCGCCGCCGGGACCGCCGCCCTGCCCGGCGGCGGTGGAGTCGCCGAGCGCCACGTAGACGAGCGGCGCCGGCGCATTGCCGGCGGCGCGCGCAGCGCTCGCGCCGAGCGCGTGGAGGACGACGGCGAGCGCGACCGCCGGGCGCACGAGGCGCCCGGCGCGGCCAGGGGTCGGTGGGATCACGCGGTGAAGCTAACCACCACGGGCGGGCGCGGGAGCGGGTGAGCGCCCGGCCGCCCGCCCGGGACCTGCTGCGCGGCTACTTCTTGGGCGCCGGCTTCGCAGGCGCGGCGCCGCCGTGCGGGCTCGCGGGCGCCTTCGCGCCGCCGGCGGGCGGCTTCACGTCCTTCGCGAGCTTCTGCATCACCTGCGGCAGCTTCGGCTCGATCCGCTGCTGCGTCTCCATCGCCACCTTCTCCTGCACCTCGGGCATGGCCTTCAGCGCCTTCTGCCCGAGCGGCGACTTGTAGAACGCGACCAGGTCCTTCAGCTCCTGCTCGCTGTAGGCGGCGGAGAGCTGGCGCGCGTGGATGTTCACCAGGTCCTCGTACGGGAGCAGCGCCTCGACCTCGGTGCGCGCCTTGGCCTGGAAGTCCTTCGGCATGCTCAGCTCCGAGCCGGGGTGGCCGCGGAACTGGCCCACCAGCGACTGCGTGAGCCCATCCATGCCGCGCTTCCACGTCTCCTGCGTGGCGAGCGTGCGCGCCAGGTCCATTGCGGCGGGCGACGGCTTCGCGGCGGGGGCGGGCGCGGCGGCCGGGGCGGCGGGCTTCGCCGGCGCCGGGGCCGGGTCGGCGGCGCGCGCGGGCTGCGCGAGCGCGAGGGACAGGAGGGCGGCGGCGGGGAAAAGGCGGATCTGGGGCATACGGGACCCTACCACATCCGGGTCGCGGGGTGAGGGCGCCGCTCGGGAGCCCTGGCTGCCCTACCGCGGTCCGCGGCCGGGCCCGGCCCCGCCGCGCGCGCCCGGCCCGGGCCGCCCCGCGCCGCGCCGGCCCGGGCGCATGCCCGGCCCGAGCCGCTCGCCCGGCCTCAGCCGGCCGATCTTCCGGAGCGCCTTCTCGATGAGCGGCCGGTTCGCCGGATCGCCCCAGCGGAGGAGCGCCTTCTGCATGCGCTTCTCCTCCATGTCCCGGGTGACGTGCACCGGCTTGCCCGTCATCGGGTGGTAGCCCGACCAGAAGATGTCCGAGGCGAGCGTCATGGGCGTGGGCATGAAGTCCTGCACCTGCTGCGGCTTCCAGCGGTTCGCCTGCAGGTACTCCATCAGATCCGCCGCCTCCTCCAGCGAGGCGCCCGGGTGGGAGGAGATGAAGTACGGGACGAGGTACTGCTCCTTGCCCGCCTTCCTCGTGTACCGCTCGAAGTCCTTGCGGAAGCGCTCGAACGACTCGACCCCGGGCTTCTTCATCACCTTCAGCACCGGCTCGCAGACGTGCTCGGGCGCGACCTTGAGCTGGCCGGACACGTGGTTCGCGACGAGCGCCTCGAGGTAGCGCGCGCCGTTCTTCTCGTCGGCCTGCGCGAGGTCGTAGCGGACGCCGGAGCCCACGAACACGTGCTTCACCCCGGGCACCTTCCGCGCCTTCTCGTACAGGTCCACGAGCGGCCCGTGGTCCACCGAGAAGAACTGGCAGACGCTCGGGTAGACGCAGCTCGCGCGCCGGCAGGCGGCGTGCGCCGCCGCGCTGGTGCACTCCATCCGCCACATGTTGGCGGTGGCGCCGCCCACGTCGGTGATGGTCCCGCGGAAGCTGTCCTTGCTCGCGAGCGTCGCGATCTCGCGCAGCACGCTCGCCTCGGAGCGGCTGGCGATGTCCCGCCCCTGGTGCTCCGTGATGCAGCAGAAGGCGCAGCCGGCCGCGCAGCCGCGCAGGATCTGGACCGACCAGCGGATCTGCTCGAGCGCCGGGATGTGCGCGCCGCCGTAGGCCGGGTGCGCCTCGCGCACGTAGGGGAGCTCGGCGATCCGGTCCAGCTCCTCGGTCGAGGGCGGCCGCATGGGCGGGTTCACCACCACGTGGCGCTGCGCCGGCCCGCGGCCGTGGCGCTGCACCAGGATGCGCGCGTTCGCCTCGTTGTGCTCGAGGTGGTAGAGCCGGCTGAACTCGGCGAAGCGCCGCTTGTCGAGGACGATCTCCTCGTAGGCGGGCAGCTCCAGCACCTTCCGATCGCGCCCGTCCAGCATCGCCATGCCGAGGTCGGGCACGGCGAGCGCGGTGCCGGGCACGTCGGTGAGGCCGCAGATGTCCTCGCCCGAGGCGAGCCGGCGCGCGATCTCCAGGATGGGCTTCTCGCCCTGGCCGTAGACGAGCAGGTCGGCGCCGGACGGCACCAGCACCGAGGGCAGGACCCGGTCGTCCCAGTAGTCGTAGTGGGCGATCCGGCGGAGCGACGCCTCGATGCCGCCCAGCACGATGGGCGTGGTGGCCCCGAACGCCGCGCGCGCCAGCCGCGCGTAGACGGTGGTGGCGCGGTCCGGCCGCCTGCCGGCGGCGCCGTCCGGCGTGTACGCGTCCTCGGAGCGCCGCCGCTTGTGCGCGGTGTAGTGGTTCACCATCGAGTCCATCGCACCCGAGGTGATCCCGACGAACAGCCGCGGCCGCCCCAGCCGCAGGAGCTCGGCCGGCGAGCGCCAGTCCGGCTGCGCCACCACGCCCACCTTGTAGCCAGCCGCCTCCAGCACCCGCCCGATCACCGCCGCGCCGAAGCTCGGGTGATCGACGTACGCGTCGCCGCTCACCAGGAGCACGTCCAGGTCGGCCCAGCCCCGCGCCCGCAGGTGCTCCGGGAACATGGGCAGGAAGGCCTCCGGGCCGGGCGGCGCGGGGCGGCGGGCGCGGTCGCCCTGGAGCACGGGAAGTCGGGCCATCGGCGCACATAGATGGCCGCCGGGCCCCGGGAAAGCAAGCCGCCCTCGCCTTTGAGCGGACGGGGAGCGGAGGTATCATCCGGCCCTCCGGAGCGCCGGCCCCCTCGCCCACCGGCGGTACACCGCACATGCCCGATCCGCGCAGCGCACTGAAGGAGTTCCGCCAGCTCGACCGCAAGCGCCTCTCCGAGGGGCTGACCGCGGAGGAGGAGCGGCGGCACGCCGAGCTGCGCGACCTGGTGGAGCCCGAGCTGCAGGCGTCGGGCTCGGGCTTCGACGTGGGCGCCGCGGCCGATCGGCTGCGCGCCTCGCTCGAGCCGGCCGGGCTTCGCCGCGCGCCGGCCGAGGCGCCGCCGGCGGCGCCCGCCGCCGAGGCCGGGCCGGCGCCGCTGTTCGAGGACGTCGCGCCCGACGCCGGGCTCGCGGAGGCGTTCGAGGGTCAGGCGTTCGAGGCGCTGGAGGTTCCCGCGCCGGACGCGCCGGCGTGGGAGGCCGCCGCGCAGCCCGCCGCGGCGGAGGCAGCGGAGGGCTGGGACCCGGAGGCGCCGGCCTCCGATCCGGACGCCGCACCGGCGTGGGATGCGAACGCGCAGCCGTTCGATCCGAACGCCGCGCAGGCTTGGGATCCCAGCGCGCAGCCCTTCGATCCCAACGCCGCGCAGGCCTGGGATCCGAACGCGCAGCCGCTCGATCCGAACGCGGCGCAGGGGTGGGATCCGAACGCGCAGCCGTACGATCCGAACGCCGCGCAGGCTTGGGATGCGAACGCGCAGCCGTTCGATCCGAACGCCGCGCAGGCGTGGGATCCCAACGCGCAGCCCTTCGACCCGAACGCCGCGCAGGCCTGGGATCCCAACGCGCAGCCGTACGATCCGAACGCCGCGCAGGCCTGGGATCCCAACGCGCAGCCGTACGATCCGAACGCCGCCCAGGCGTGGGATCCGAACGCGCAGCCCTACGATCCGAACGCGGCGCAGGGGTGGGATCCCAACGCGCCGCCCTACGATCCCAACGCGGCGCAGGCGTACGATCCGAACGCGCAGCCGTACGATCCGAACTCGCAGCCGTACGATCCCAACGCGGCGGCGTGGGATCCGAACGCGACGCCGTACGATCCCGGCGCCGCGCAGGCCTGGGATCCCAGCGCGCAGCCGTACGATCCGGACGCCGCGCAGCCGGCGTGGAACCCGGACACGACCGCCACCTTCGGCGAGCCCGAGGCGCAGCCTTCCGCCGAGGCGGCGCCGGCCGACGGCGCGCCCGGATACGAGGCGTGGACCACGCCGGCGGACGAGCCCGAGACGGTGGACCTCGCCACCGAGGCGGTGATCGAGGAGCTGGAGCCGCTCTCGGCGGACGGGCTTGCGCTCGAGGGCGATCCCTCGGCCGAGCCGCCCGCGCCGCTCGCCGGCGGCGACGCGGCCTCGCTGCCGCCCGACGGCTGGGAGGTGACGGCGCCACCGCCGGACGCGCCCGTGGCCGCCGTGCTCGGCGAGTACGACGAGGCCGGCGCGGCCCCGGCGGCGCTGTCCCCGGAGGACCTCGGCGCCGAGCCGGCGCCGGAGCCGGAGGCGCCCGGTGCCCCGCTCGAGCTCGGCGAGTACGACGACACGAGCGGCTTCGCGGCGCCGGCGGCCGAGGGCGTGCTCGAGGTCGCGCCCCCCGGCGCAGCGCCCGCCGCCGACGCGGGCTGGGCCGAGGAGGTGGCGCTCGACCAGGGCTTCGAGCTCGAGTCGGGCGGCTCCTTCGACGCCGCCGCCGAGGCCACCGTGCCCGAGTGGGCCAGGGAGGCCGGGCTCCCGCCGTGGGACGCGCCGGCCCCGGACGCCCTCGAGGCCGGGAGCCTGGGCCTCGACGGCGACGTCGAGGCGCCGGTGGAGCCCGCAGCCGAGCCGATCGCGCTCGGCGACGAGGCGGGCGAGGACGGCGAGCCGATCGCGCTCGAGCCGACGCTCGACCTGGGCGCGCCGGTCGAGCCCACCCTCGAGCTGGCCGAGCTGGAGGAGCCGGCGGCCGGCGAGGCCGGCGCCTCGCCCGGCGACGATCCCTTCGCGCTGCGCGCGCCGGAGCCCGAGCCGACCGGGGCGCGCGACCTCTCGGCGCTCGACTTCGCCGCCGGCGAGCTGGGCGAGGACGCCGACGCCTGGGCCGCGGCGGAGACCGCGCCCGGGGAGCCGGAACCATTCACGATGGGTGATGTCGGTCCGCAGGCGGAACCGCTCGCCGGGCCCGATCCGGAGGCCGAGCTTCCGGCGTGGGACGCCGGCGCCGCGCCCGCGCTCGAGCTGGAGCCGTCCCGGTGGGACGAGGCGGCGGCCGTCGACCTCGTGGGCGGCGGCGCCGCGATCGCGGCGGCCGAGCCCTCCGCGCTCCTCGCCGAGGCCGCCGAGGCGCTGCCGCCGCTCGAGCTGGACGGGCCGGCCGCGCCGGAGCCCTTCGCCGACGCGGAGCCCGCGGCGGACGCCGCGGCGTCGCTGACCGCGGCGGCCGGCACGCTGCTCGACGCCGGCGCCGAGGCGCCGCCCGCCATCGACGACCTGCTCGGCGACCTGCCGGCGGCGCCCGGGGCCGACGCGACGGAGGTGGCCGAGGTGGCCGAGGTGGCCGACCTGGCCGCGATGCCTCCGCCGGACGCCGACGACCTGCCCACGCTCGACGGCGAGGACATCCTCGAGGAGATCCCGGCCGACGAGCTGGTGCCGCTGCCACCCGACGAGGAGGCCGGCGGCGGCGTCGAGCTCGGCGAGGTCTCGCTCGCCCCCGCGCCCGTCTCGGCGTCCGTCTCGGCGCCGGCGCCGGCGCCCGCCCCGGAGCCGGCCGCCGAGCCGGAGCCCGCCGCCGTCCCCGCCCCGCCGGCAGCCGCGGCGGCGATCCCCGACGCCGCCTTCGAGCCGCTGCCGGTCGAGGAGGTCTCCTTCACCCCGCCGCCGGCGGTCGAGGCGGCGCCGGCACCGGCCGGTGCGTGGCAGGTGCCCGGCGCACACCGGGTGGTGATCCACACGCTCGAGGGGCTGGTGAAGCGTGGCCTCATCGAGGACGCGGCGCTGGACGCGCCCGCGCTGGACGTGGTCGCGCAGGGGCCGCTCCCCGAGCGGATCCCCACCGACAAGGTGAAGGCGATCTTCTTCATGCTGGCGCCGGGCGAGGCCGCGCCGGCGCCGGAGGGGAAGCGCGTGCGCGTCACCTTCCGCGACGGCCGGCAGGTGGCCGGGTTCAGCCCGGACTACCGTGAGGACGGGCCCGGCTTCTTCATGATCCCCGCGGACACGCGCACCAGCACGGCGCGGATCTGGATCTACCGCTCGGCGGTGCGCCAGGTGGCGGTGAGCTGAGAGCACGTGAACCCAACCCCGGGGATTGATTCACGCGCTCCGAGCGCGGGCGCGCCCGCCGCGGCTCAGTTCATCCAGCGGGGCGGCTCGCCCTTGCCGTCCTTGCCGATGACCTTCAGGTGCTTGGAGCGCCGGCGGAACTCGCGCTCCGCCCACCACTCGCGCGCCTGCAGCTTCCAGCGCCGCGTCGGCATGCGGCCGCCGCGCGACAGCGCGAAGCCCAGCGCGAGCGCCGCGAAGTGCGGCACGAACGCGCCCAGCCCGGGGAGCCCGCCGCCGGCCAGGCCGTAGAGCACCGTCCCGAACACCACCAGCAGCGCCAGCGTCTTCCCGGTGAGCGGGAGCACGCCCCAGATGCTGACCTGGCGATCCGGGTACATCATCGCCCACATGAGCAGGAGCGCGTTCACCACCGGCCACATGCCGAGGTGCGGGCGGTCGGCCGGGAACCAGAGCAGCGCCGCCACCACGGTCACGGCCGTCGCCCCGGCGGCGAGCCCGAGGAACGTGCCGACCAGGCGCCGCTCGCTCCAGGTGAACGCGAGCTGCTGGCCGATCGAGTAGAGCATGAACCCGCCGAACAGCAGCGTGAGCGGGTCGTTCTGCACGAAGGCCCAGGAGACGAGCCGCCACACCTGCCCGCGCAGCACCAGCCCGGGCACCAGCGCCGCCCAGGTGTCGTCGCGCGTCACCCAGGAGCCGACGGTCGCGACCAGGATGAGGACGAGCAGCAGCCCCAGCCCGGAGGGGATGCGGCCGCCGAACGTGAACGCGCTGCCGAGGTCGGGGCTCCGTCTGCTGCGCACGCGGTCCTAGCCCTTCTTCCTCTCCCGGTAGAAGAGGGTGATGGTGAGGCAGTGGAACTCCTTGTCCGAGCTCTGCCGGACCTCGTGGCTCACCACCTCGAGCTCGGGGTTGCCGGCGAGCCAGCGCGTGATCGTCTCGCCCATGGCGTCGCGATCGCGCGCCAGCGTCGTCGAGAAGACCTTCACGCCGGTGAAGCTCGTCATCGTCGCCCCTCCTCGCCGCGGACCCTCGGGGACCCTATCGTCCCCTCCGGGCGGGGGCAAGAACGTCGCCGCTACAGCGGCTCCAGGATCACCGCCACGCCCTGGCCGCCGCCGATGCAGGCCGAGCCGAGGCCGGCCCGGGCCTTCCGGCGACGGAGCTCGTACAGCAGGTGCATGGTGATCCGGGCCCCGCTCGCGGCGAGCGGATGGCCGAGCGCGATGGCGCCGCCGTCCACGTTGGTGCGGTCGCGTGGGAGCCCCAGCTCCTGCTCCACCGCCAGGACCTGCGGCGCGAACGCCTCGTTCACCTCGATCAGGTCGAGATCGGCGAGCGTGGCGCCGGCGCGGGCCAGCGCGTTCCGGACCGCCGGCACCGGCCCGATGCCCATCACGGTGGGGTCCACGCCGGCGTGGCCCCAGTTCACCAGGCGTCCCAGCGGCCGCAGCCCGCGCCGCTCCGCGTAGGCGCGCGAGGCCACCACCAGCATCCCGGCGCCGTCGGCGATACCGCTCGCCGCGCCGGCGTGGATGACGCCGTCGGCCTTGAACACCTTGGGGAGCTTCCGCAGCCCCTCCAGCGTGGTGCCGGGGCGCGGGTGCTCGTCCTTCTCGAACCGCACCGTCCCCTTGCGCGTCCGGAGCTCCACCGGCGCCAGCTCCTCGCGGAAGCGCCCGGCCTCGTCGGCGGCGGCCCAGCGCCGCTGCGAGGACACCGCGAGCTCGTCCACCGCGTCCTGCCCGATCCCGTGGCGCTCGGCCAGCTTCTCGGCGGTGAGCGCCATGGGCATGCCGGCGTAGGTGTCGGTGAGCGCCGACCAGAGCATGTCCTCGAGCGGCGGCGTCTTGCCGAACGCGTGGCCGAAGCGCGTCCCGCGCAGCACGAGCGGCGCCTGGCTCATCGACTCGGTGCCGCCGGCCAGCACCAGCTCCGCCTCCCCGCCGTGGATGAGCCGCGCCGCCTCGATGACCGCCTCGAAGCCGGAGCCGCACAGACGGTTCACGGTGACCGCGGGCACGCCCTCGGGGAGGCCGGCGCGCAGCCCGACGTGGCGCGCCAGGTAGATCGCGTCCGGCGAGGTCTGGGCCACGTTCCCGACCACCACGTGGCCGTAGTCCGCGGGCGGCGCCCCCGCCTGCTCGATCGCCGCCTGCGCGGCGTGGACCGCGAGGTCGGTCGCGCTGAGGTCCTTCAGGGAGCCGCCGAACGTCCCGAAGGGCGTCCGCTTCGCGGCGAGGAACACCACGTCCTGCTGGCCGGCCCGGTTCATGACGCCTCCTGGTGCGTCACCTCGAGATAAGCGCGCCCGCCAGGCCTTTCACGGCCACGACCAGGATGGCCAGCGCCAGCGCCACGTTCAGGGCCGGCACGAGCGCGCCCACCCGGTCGCCGGCGCGCCCCCGGAGCGCGGCGTAGGCGCGCGGGGCGTGGCGGGCGAGCATGTAGACCGCGAACAGCGCCGCGACCGACTGGAAGACGAGCATGCGCCGATGCTAGACGGCCGCGCCGGCCGTGAACAGCGCGCCGGCGCGCCGCGCCCGCCCGGGCCAGGCGGGCCTAGGCCGCGGGGGCGGCGTCCGCGGCGGGCTTCTTGCCGAGGATCCGGGCCAGCACGATGCCGACCTCGTAGAAGACGATCATCGGCACGGCCATGAGCGCGAGGTTGAGCGGGTCGCCGGTGGGCGTGATGATCGCGGCCGCGATCACGTTCACGATGATGGCGATGCGCCGGTACTTCGCGAGCGTGCGCCACTGCACCAGGCCGATCATCGACAGGAACGCGATGACCACCGGGACCTCGAACACCACCCCGAAGCCGAGCAGCATGGCGAGCACGAGCGAGAGCTGCTCGGAGAGGGAGAGCATCGGCGAGAGCGTGTCGCTCTCTGCGAACGCCAGCATGGCCGGGAACGCCTGCGGCATCACCAGCTCGAAGCAGAACAGCGCGCCCAGGTAGAAGAGCAGCGTCCCCCAGAACAGGAACGGGAACACCACCTTCTTCTCGCGCTTGTACAGGCCGGGCGCGATGAACAGCCAGAGCTGCCACAGCACCCAGGGCGCCGCGACGAAGACGCCGCCGTACATGGCCACCTTGATGTAGACCATCATCGGCTCGATCGCGCTCGTGTACACGAGCTGCTGGCGGCCGGCCGGGAGCGCGTCGCGCACCGGCTTCATCAGGTGGTCCACGATCTGCGGCACGAACCCGCCGACCAGGCCCATCCCGATCGCGATGCCGAGCATCGCGCGCACCATGCGGACGCGCAGGTCGCGCAGGTGATCGAGGAACGACAGCTTCACCTCGCCCTCGGGCTCGGGCGACGGCGGCGGCGGCAGCTGCGGGACGGTTTCGCTCATGCGGACCTACGCGGCGGTGCCGCCGGTGCCGGGCGGCGGGGCGCCCTCGCCGGACGGCGCAGGCGAAGGGGTGGGGGCCGGCGCGGCGGCGGGCACCGCGGGCTCGGCCGGCGGCGCGGCCGGCTCGGCGTCCACCAGCGCCGCCTCCAGCCCCGGAACGTTCTCGGCGGTGGCGGCGGGGGGCGGGCCGGCCGGACCGGGGACCGGGCGGTTCGGGACGGGTGGCACCAGCGAGGGGCGCGCCACCTTCCGGTCATCCTTGTAGATCTCGGTCTCGATCTGGTCCTTCAGGTCGTCGGTGGCCTGCTTGAACTGGCGCAGGCCCTTGCCGATGGTCTTCGCCGCCTCGGGGAGGCGATCCGGCCCGAGGAGGATGAGGGCGAGGACGGCGATGATCACGATCTCGCCGAAGGACAGACCGAACATAGGGCGGTTCCTATAACACGGCGGAAACCGGGACGCTTCCGCCGCCGGACGGATCCGGTTGCGGCGGCAGCATGCCACGCCTAACGTCCCCGCGCATGGCCTACTGGTTGCTGAAGACCGAGCCCGGCACCTACGCGTGGTCCGACCTCGTCGCCGACGGGACCACCCCGTGGACCGGCGTCGCCAACCCGCAGGCCCAGACGAACCTCCGGGCCATGAAGGCGGGCGATCGGGCGATCGTCTACCACTCGGGCGAGAAGCGCGCGGTGGGCATCGCGGAGGTGGTGCGGACCGCCTACCCGGACCCGACCGCCGGCGGCGAGCTGGTCTGCGTGGACGTGAAGGCGGTCGAGCCGCTCCCGGCGCCCGTTCCGCTCGAGGCGCTGAAGCAGGAGCCCGCGTTCGAGGGCTCGGTCCTGCTCAGGCAGGGCAGGCTCTCGGTGGTGCCGCTCGCGCCCGCGGAGTGGCGCGACCTCGCCTCGCTCGCCGACGTGATCGCCCGGACCGGCGGCCTGCGGCGCAAGGCGCGGTTCTGATCCGCCGAGGGCCGCGCCCTCGCCCCGCCGGCGGAGCCGCCGGGGCCCCACTCCTGCTGCGGGGCCCGTGACCTCGCGGGCGCGCCGGTCGGCCCGCTGTTCCCCTAGATCCTGAATCTCCTCACCTCGCCGCGGAGCACCTCCGCCTGCGAGGCGAGATCGACGATGGCGGCCTCGAGGTCACGGACCGAGTGCGTCTGCGCCTCGGCCACCTGCTTGATCTGCACCACCGCCGTCATGACCTGCTCGGAGCCCTTGGTCTGCTCCTTCTGGGCGCGGTTCAGGTGGTGGACCATCTCCGAGATCGACTCGATGGCGCGGGTGATCTGCTTCGAGCCGCGCGCCTGCTCCTGCGCCGAGCGCTCCACGTGCTTCGTGATCGCCTTCATCCGCTCGGCGCTCTTCATGATCTGCTCGGAGCCGCGCGCCTGCTCGGCGGTCGCGCTCGCGATCTGCTGCACCGTCTCGGCGATGCGGTTGATCGCCATGGTCACCTGCTTCGACCCGCGCGCCTGCTCCAGGGTGGCCCGCGCGATGGCCTTCACCATCTGCGTGGACTTCTGGCTCGACTCCTGGATCTTCTTCAGCGCGGTCTCGGTCTCCTGCCCGAGCCGCACGCCCTCCTCGACGTTGCGGACGCCGCGGTCCATCGCCTGGATGGCGTTGCGCGACTGGTCCTGCACCGCGCGGATGAGCTCGGAGATCTCCTTGGTGGACGCGCCGGTGCGCTCGGCCAGGTCCTTGATCTCGTCCGCCACCACCGCGAAGCCCTTGCCGTGCTCGCCCGACTGCGCCGCCAGGATGGCGGCGTTCAGCGCGAGCAGGTTGGTCTGCTCGGCCACGTCGTCGATCACGTTGAGGATGTTGCCGATGGCGGCGATCTTGGCGCCGAGCGCCTCGATGACGCTGGCCGCCTCCTTGGAGGACTCCTTGATCTTGTCGATGCCGAGGAGCGTGCGCGAGAGCGCCTCCGCCCCCGACTCCGCGTCGCGCTGCGCCTGCTCGGAGAGGCGCGCCGTCTCGTTCGCGTTCGACTCCACCTGCGAGATGGAGACGTCCATCTCGTTCATCGAGGACGACGTCTCCTCGGTGGTGGCGGACAGGTCCTCGATGTTCTTCGCCACCTCCTTGATCGAGTAGGTCATCTGCTCGATCGCGGCGGTGGTCTCCTCGACGCTGGCCGCGAGCGCCTGGATGTTCTCGGCCACCTCGTCGTTGGTGGCGGCCATCTCCAGGATCGACGAGGAGGACTCCTCGGCGCTCTGCGCCAGCACCTCGACGTTGTCGGCGATCCCCTTCAGCGAGGAGATCATCTGGCTCATCGAAGAGGAGGTGTCCACCACCCGCGCCGTGACGGTGCCGGCGCCGGAGGAGACCGCCGAGCCGGTGCGCGAGATCCGGTCGATGACGGTCGCCACCCCGCCGGTCACGTTCTGCACGCGGGACAGCGTCGCGGCCAGGTTCTCGCCGATGCGGTTCAGCGACTCGGCCAGCGTCCCCAGCTCGTCCGGGCCGAGCTGGGCGGAGCGGGCGGTCAGGTCGCAGTCGGAGACCCGGCGCGCCACCGCGCTCATCTCGTCGAGCGGCCGGAGCACGAGGCGCGAGACGAACACGTACACGAGCCCCGCCAGCACCATCCCGCCGCCCACCAGGAGCGCGAAGATGTACCAGCCCGCGCGCCCGGCCTGGCCGTCGAGCGGGTCGCGGTCGAGGCCGAGCAGGACGTACCCGGCGCGCGCGCCGCCCCCCGCGCCCTCGACCGGGCGCGTGAAGGCGAGCACGCCCGGCGCCTGCGGCTGCGCCGCGCCGCCCGCCGCCTGGTGCCAGGCCACCACCTCCTCGGCGCTGCGGCCCAGGTTGCGGGAGAGGTGCCTCGCGGCGACGGACCAGTCCTCGCGGACCACCACCACGTACGCGAACGACTCCTCGTCCCAGTCCTCGTCCACCCGCGCCGCGATGCGCGCCGGATCGCCGGCCGCGAGCGCCGGGGCGAGCGCGGAGGCGTAGACGCGGGCGTCGGCCTCGCCGCGGTGCACGGCGGCGCGCTCCAGCGCGACGTGGATCTCGCGGTTCACCGCGATCGACGTGAGCACGCCGGCGATGGCCAGCGCGCCGGCGATGGACAGGAACAGGATCCGCTTCACGCCGAGGTGGGCGAGCTTTGGACGCATCGGGCCCTTCTCGCCGGCGCGGGCTGAAGCACGCGATTTTCCGGCGGTTCGGCGCGATGCTACCGGCGGGTCGGGATCGAGGCAAGGGAACGGCCGGCGCCCGCGGCGGCGGCGCACGCACCTCCGCGCACGCCGCGTGCGCACCCGGGAGGCCGGCGCGAACCACGACCGCGGGACGCAGCCGGGCCGATCTCCTGCGGACTACTGCATGAACAGGTCCTGCACCTCGACCTGCTTCTTCTCGGCATCGGCGAGCACGGGCTCGGTCCCCTGCTTGAACGGCTCCGGCACGCCGCCGGCGCCGTCCGCCACCGCCTTGCCGGTGGCCGGGTCGATCCGCACCTCGACGATGCCCGACGGCGCCTCGAACTCGGGCTGCGCCCTGCCCTTCAGCGCCGCCGACATGAAGTCGAGCCAGATGGGCAGCGCGGCGTGGCCGCCGGTCTCGTAGCGGCCGAGCGGGGTGACGTTGACGTCGTAGCCGAGCCAGACGCCGGTGGCGAGGTCGCGGGTGAAGCCCATGAACCAGGTGTCGAAGGAGTCGTTGGTGGTGCCGGTCTTGCCGGCCGCCGGCTTCCCCAGCGCGGCCGCGCGCGCGCCGGTCCCGACGGTCGCGACCTCGCGCATGAGGCGGACCAGGATGTAGGCGCTGCGCGGGTCCATCACCTGCTCGCGCGGGCGCGTCACCTCCGCCACCGCGCCGGCCAGCCGCTCGTCGAGCCCGACCCAGGGGTCGCGGTAGTCGGCGTGGTCCTCGAGGACGCGCCCGTCGCGATCCAGCACGCGCTTCACGAACGCGCTGGGCCGCTTCTCGCCGTACCGCGCGAACAGCGCGTACACGTTGGTGAGCTCCCAGGGCGTGACGCAGGACGAGCCGAGCGCGCTGCCCAGCTCCTGCTTCACCGGCGTGGTGATCCCGAGCGTCTTCGCCCAGTCGCCCAGCCCCGCCGGCCCGAGCTTCGCGTTGAGCGCCTCGGCGGTCTTCACCGCCGGGATGTTCATCGAGTTGACGAGCGCGGTGCGCAGCGTGACGTCGCCCTTGAAGTCCTCGCCGTAGTTCTGCGGCTTCCAGCTCGACTCGTCGTCGCGGAACACGATGGGCGCGTCGGTGAGGATGGTGGCCGGCGTGTAGTCGAGCTTCTCCACCGCGGCGGAGTAGACGACCGGCTTGAACGCCGAGCCCGGCTGGCGGCAGGCCTGGAAGGCGCGGTTGAACTCGGACGCCTCGAAGTCGTAGCCGCCCACCATGGCGGTGACGTAGGCCGTCCCGGGATCGACCGCCACGAGCGCGCCCTGCAGCGTGGGATCCTGCTGCAGCGAGAACAGCACCGGCGCCTCGGGCACGTCCTTCGGCCGGCCCACCCCGAGCTGCGCCTCCTTCCGCTGCAGCTCGGCGCGCTCGACGCGCTTCAGCACCACCACGTCGCCGGCGTGGAGCGCGCTCGAGGGGCGGGAGAGGAGCGAGTCCGCGTAGGACACCACCGGGTTCGGCCTGCGGGCCCAGCGCATGCCGGAGATGGGCAGCACGCCGCGCGTCTCGCCCACCTCCACCTCGACGACGCCGGCCTTGTCGTCCACCCGATCCACGATGCCGACGCAGAAGTCGCCGGGGCGGAGCGTGCCCTTCGGCCACGCCTTCGCGAGGCGCGCGGCGAGCGCGGTCCGCTCCGCGCCGGCCACCTTCGCCACCGGCCCGGTGAAGCCCTGCCGCTGGTCCACCTCGACGAGCCCCTTCAGCACCGCCGCCTGCGCGGCGCGCTGCTTCTCGAGGTCCATCGCCATCTCGACCCGCAGGCCGTCGTGCAGCAGCCGGTCGTTGCCGTAGCGGTCCACCACCTGCCGGCGCACGGTCTCCACGTAGAACGGGGCGGTCTCGCGGAACACGTCGTCCACGCCGAACACCTTCACCTCGGCCTTCTCGGCGGAGCGGCGCTCGCCCTCGGTGATCATCCCCTCCTCGGCCATGCGCCGGAGCACGTAGCGCCGCCGCTCGGCGGCCGCCTCCGGCCGCGAGAACGGCGAGTAGCGCGAGGGCGCCTGCGGCAGCCCGGCGATGAGGGCCGCCTCCTCCAGCGTCAGGTCCTCCACGTTCTTGCGGTAGTAGTTCTCCGCGGCCGACTGCACCCCGTAGCTGTGGTGCCCGAGGTACACGCCGTTCAGGTACATCCAGAGGATCTGCTCCTTCGTGAAGCGCGCCTCGAGGCGCCGCGCCAGGATCAGCTCCCGGATCTTGCGGCGCAGGCTGCGCTCGGTGCCGCGGTCGAAGCCCTCGGCGCTGATGAGGATGGCCTTGGCGGTCTGCTGCGTGAGC
This sequence comes from Anaeromyxobacter dehalogenans 2CP-1, assembly GCF_000022145.1. Classification (NCBI taxonomy): domain Bacteria; kingdom Pseudomonadati; phylum Myxococcota; class Myxococcia; order Myxococcales; family Anaeromyxobacteraceae; genus Anaeromyxobacter; species Anaeromyxobacter dehalogenans. The sequence continues at coordinate 83,059 of NC_011891.1, read as the reverse complement.
GTCGAGGCGCCCTGGATCCGCGAGCGGAGCACGTACGTCTTCACCGCGGCGCGGAGCGTGCCGAGCAGGTCGATGCCGCCGTGCTCGAAGAAGTTCTTGTCCTCCGAGGCGATGAACGCCTGGATGACGCGCCTCGGGATGCGCGCGTAGGGGACGACCTTGCGGCGCTCCACGAAGAACTCGCCGGCGATCTGGCCGTCGGCCGAGATCATCTCGGTGATGATGGGCGGGCGGTACTGCTCCAGCGTGGGGATGTCCGGCAGCCCGCGCGAGAAGACGAACCACCCCACCACCGCCGCGACGATCACGGCGTTCACCGCCGCGATCGCCGCGAACAGCCCCCAGCGGAGGAGCCGCCGGCGCAGCGGGCGCTCGGGCGGCAGCCCGTCGAGGACCACGCGCGAGGAGGGCTCCTCGGGTGGCTGCTGTGGATCGCCGGGCTCGCGCATGGGTGGCCGAATCTATGCGTGCCCCGCCCCGGAGTTCAACGCTCGCGGTGCGGTCCGTCGCGGCGCGCGGCCGGCGCGTGTGCGCCGGTGGGCGACCCGGGGAGCTTCAGGTTGGCGCGGGAGAGGACCTCGGCGAGCTCCGCCGGAAACGGCGCCTCGAGCCGGAGCGGCGCGCCGGTGAGGGGATGTGGGACCTCCAGCTTCCACGCGTGCAGCCCCATGCGGCGCAGCCCCCAGCGCGTCCGCGCGGTCCGGTTGAACGCGAAGTCGCCGTAGCGCCGGTCGCCCGCCACCGGGTGGCCCACCGCCTCGAGGTGCCGGCGGATCTGGTGCGTGCGGCCGGTCTCGATGGTGACGGCGAGGAGCGAGATCTCCTTCGCGGCGGACACCACCTTCCAGCGGGTCAGCGCCTCCTGGAAGTTCACCCCGCGCATGGCCTTCGACTTCGAGGTCTGCTCGTGCTCGGAGAGCGGCAGGTCGATGGTGCCCGCCTCGCGCGGCATCTTCCCCTTCACGAGCGCGAGGTAGGTCTTGTGGACGCCTTCGCCGCTGGTGAACGTCTCGGTGAGGCGCACCATCGCCTTCCGGTGCTTCGCCACCAGCACCACGCCCGAGGTGTCGCGGTCGAGCCGGTGCGCCGGCGACGGCTTGAACTCGGTGGGCGGGAGGTCGTCCGGCGTCTTCAGGTAGCCCCGCGCCATCTCCACCAGCGTGGCGCCCTCGATCCCGGTGCCGGGGTGCGCGGCCAGGCCGGCGGGCTTGTCCACCGCGAGCAGGTCGGCGTCCTCGTGCAGCACGCCGAACGTCACCCGCGGCGCGCCGCCCGGCGCCGCCGGCGCCGCCTTCGCGAGCAGCCGCTCCTCGTCGCCGCGGATCACCACCACGTCGCCCTCGGCGACGAGCTGGTCGGCCTTCCCGCGCTGGCCGTTCACCCGCACCTTGCGCGTGCGGAACATCTTGTAGACGTGGCTGAGCGGGACGTCGCGCAGCGCCTTGCGCACGAGCTTGTCGAGCCGCTGGCCGGCCGCGTCCGCCGTGACGGTGAGCTGGATCACGGGGGAGATCTACCTCACCCGGGCCCGCGACACCTCAAATCAGCTCGAGCTGCATGTGCTCGCGCAGGGGCTCGGCGCGGATCCCCTCCTTGCGGAGCGCGGCGGCGAGCGCGTCCTCGTGGCCGTGGACCGTGAACACCCGGCCGGCGCCGGTGGCCCGGGCGTAGCGCACCAGCGAGGGGAAGTCGGCGTGGTCGGACAGCGGGAACGCCGCGTCCACGCCGCGGAAGAAGCGGCCGCCGTCGATGGCCCAGCCGGTGAGGATGGCGGTGCGGCGCTTGCGGAGGCCGCGCATGGCCGGGCTGCGGGCGAGGTGCGGGGGACACACCACCACCTCGTCCATCCCGGCGCCCTCCGGCCCGAGCGGCCGCACGTTGGGCAGCGCCACCCCGTGCGCCTCGTAGACCTTGTTCACCGCGTGGACCACCGGGTGGGCGCGGCAGGCGTAGCCGAGGTCGGAGAGGTACTTCAGGATCTCCTGTGCCTTGCCGAGCGCGTAGCCGAGCAGCACCGGCGTGACGCCGTCGGCGAGCGCGCCGTCCACGAAGCGGCGGACCGCCGCGAGCGTCTCGTCCTTCGGCGGGAAGACGTAGCGCGGGTGGCCGAAGGTGGACTCGATCACGAGCACGTCGCAGCCCATCACCTCGGCGCGCTCGGCGGCGTGGGTGGGCTCGGTGCAGAGGTCGCCCGAGTAGCCGAGCGAGACGCCGTTGCGCGTCACCCGCACCTGGGCCGAGCCGAGCACGTGGCCGGCCGGGAACAGCTCCAGCGTCAGCTCGCCCAGGCCGAACGGCGACCGGTACGAGGCGGGCAGGTGCTCGGTCTTGCGGCGCTTCCCCTCGCCCAGCCGGTGGCGCATGAGCGCCAGCGTGGCCGCGGTGGCGATGGTCCGATCGTGGCGCCCGATGTGATCGCCGTGCGCGTGCGACACGAACGCGCACTCGACCCGCCGGGTGGCGTCGAGGTGGAGGGACGAGCCGGTGACCTTCAGCTCGCCCCGGTGGAGCTCGATCGGCGGGCGCCTCATCGGGCGCCCGTTCTACAACGGGCGCCCGACAAAGGCGCGCGGCAGGCCCGCGGACCCCGCCGCTACTTCTTCGGCGGCTCCTTCGCCGGCGCCTTCTTCTCCTCCGGCTTCGACTCGCGCGCCGCCTGGCTCCGGTCCTCCTCCTCGATCTGGTGGATCCGTTTCTCGAGGGAATGGAACCCGCCCTTCTTCTTCTCCTCCGCCATGGAACACCTCCTTCGAGGACCCTAGGGATCCTCTCGCGGCCAGGCGCACCGGTCCGCGCCACGGTGGGTTCGCCCCCGAGGTCTCCCCGCGATGGGGGGGCGGCCGCGGCCGAGCGCCGCCCCGCACCCCTCTGGCGGGTGTCAGGGCGGGAGGGCATGATGCGCCGCCCCAGCCCTCCGGCACCCCGGCCGCCTCGCGGCCAGCGCCCGGGCGAGCGGGCGCGTCGCGTGGCGCATCTCGAGGAGGGACCATGAAGAGGACCGTGGACGTCGGGGAGCGGCTGCCGCTGCTCCAGAGCATTCCCCTGTCGCTGCAGCACCTGTTCGCCATGTTCGGCGCCACCGTGCTGGTGCCGTTCCTGGTCGGGCTCGACACCTCGGTGACCTTGTTCACCAGCGGTGTCGGCACGCTCGTCTACATCTTCATCACGAAGGGGAAGATCCCGGCCTACCTCGGCTCCTCGTTCGCGTTCATCGCCGCGCTCTCCGCCATCATCGGGGTCGCGCCCGGCCAGGCCGCGCCGGCCGACCGGGTGGCCGTGGCCATGGGCGGCTGCGTGGCGGTGGGCGTCTGCTACCTCGTGGTGGCGGCGCTCATCGCGAAGTTCGGCACCGGCTGGATCGACCGCCTGCTCCCGCCGGTGGTGATCGGCTCGGTGGTGATGGTCATCGGCCTCGGCCTCGCCCGCGTGGCGGTGGTCAACATGGCCATGAACGGCGGCGGCCCCACCTACCGGCCGGAGTTCTTCGCGGTGGCGCTCGCGTCGCTCGCCATCGCCATCCTGGCGGCGGTGTTCCTGAAGGGCTTCCTGGGCGTCATCCCGGTGCTCATCGGCATCGTGGGCGGCTACGTGGTGGCGCTCCTCGCCGGCCAGGTGGACCTCTCCGGCGTGGCGGCGGCGCGGCCGCTGGCGGTGCCGCCCTTCGTGCTCCCGCGGTTCACCTGGGCGGCCATCATCACGCTCGCCCCCATCTCGCTCGTGGTCATCACCGAGCACATCGGCCACCTCATCGTCACGAACAACGTGGTGGGCCGGGACTTCGTGAAGGACCCGGGCCTGCACCGCTCGCTCGCCGGCGACGGCGTCGCGACCATGATCTCCGGCGCGCTGGGCGGCCCGCCCAACACCACCTACGGCGAGAACATCGGCGTCATGGCCATCACCCGCGTCTTCTCGGTGTGGGTGATCGGCGGCGCGGCGGTGCTCGCCGTCCTGATGTCCTTCCTGCCGCCGGTGGGCGCGCTCATCCGCTCCATCCCGACCCAGGTGATGGGCGGCATCTGCATCCTGCTGTTCGGGATCATCGCCTCCGCCGGCATCCGCATGCTGGTCGAGGCGGGCATCGACTTCTCGCAGAAGCGGAACCTGATCATCGCCTCGGTGGTGCTGGTCATCGGCGTGGGCGGCGCCGAGATGCACTTCGGCTCGGTGAAGATCGACGCCATGCCGCTCGCCACCTACGTCGGCATCCTGCTCAACCTGGTGCTGCCGCGCGGGATGGAGGGCACCGCCGCGAACGGCGCCGTCGCCGAGGCGCCGGACGTGTAGCCGGCGGGACCCGCTCGCCCCTCGGTGCGCCCGGGGCGAGCGGGCCGCTCGGCACCGGTGAGGCGATCCCGCCCGCGGTGAGCCGTCGGCCGCGGGCGGGGAGCCCTACCTGAGCAGCAGGTACCAGAGGCGCCCCGGCTGCTTCATGCGGCCGGCGGCGTTCGCGGCGTAGGGGCCGCTCCCGAGGTAGAGGTCCACGCGCCCGGAGGTGCGGATCGCGCCGCCCGCGTCCTGGTCGAGGACGAAGCGCGAGAACGGGCGCAGGGTGGCCGAGGTCGCGTCCACCGGCCGCTCCGTCTCCAGGAACGCGAGCCCGCCCTTCGGGAACACCTTCGCGTCGGCGGCGATGGTGCGGTCCGGGGTGACCGGGACGCCGAGCGCGCCGATGGCGTCGTCGGCGAACCGGAAGAACACGTAGGACGGGTTGGTGGCGAGCACCGCCGCCTGCTCCTCCGGGTGCGCGAGCAGCCAGGCGCGGATCGACTGCATCGACACCTCCTCGCGCCGGAGCGCGCCGCGCCGGATCAGCTCCGCGCCGACCGCGGCGTAGCGCTGGCCGTTCTTGCCGGCGTACGTGACCACGCGCGAGCTGCCGTCCTCGAGGCGCACCACCCCGCTCCCCTGGATCTCGAGGAAGAACGCGTCGAGCGCCGAGTCCACGTAGCAGAGCTCCGCGCCCTTCCCGTCGAGCGCGCCGCGCGCGATGTCGGCGCGGGTCGGGTACGGGACGAGCCTGCCCTGCTCCACCCGGCCGACGAGGTCCTCCGCGACCTGCGGGAAGTCGCGCGCGCGCACCACCACGAGGTCGTCCGGCGCGCGGTGGAGCGGCACCCGGTACGGGCCGCCGCGGGCGAGCGCGCCGCGCAGCTCCGGCAGGTAGTAGCCGGTGAACAGCACCGTCCCGCGCCCGTCGCCGGCGGAGCGGAACGCGCGGAACTCGCGGCGGAGCGTCTCGCGCAGCGCCGCCGGCGCGGGCCGCGCCGCCACGACCGTCCGGAAGCGCGCCAGCGTCGCCTGCACGCGCGCGAGCGGGACGCGCTCCCTGCCGTAGGCGAACGTCCGGCCCGGATCCGAGGCGGCGAGCCGTGCCAGCCAGGTCTCGGAGCGGCCGATCGCGTCCTCCAGGCCGGCGTAGTCGAGATCGTCGGCGAACGCCGGGAGGTCGGAGGGCGGCACCTCGCGGAGCGCCTCGTCGGCGGTGCGCGCCGGCGCGGGCGGGGGCGCGTGGCGGCAGGCGGCGACTGACAGGGCGAGCGCCGCGAGGAGGGCGTGCTCGAGGGGGGTGCGTCGCATCGGGCCGAAGGTAGCAGAGGTCCGGCCGCGCGGCGCGGGCCGGCCGCCGGCGCCTCGACGGCTACGCCGCGGGCGCGCCCGCGCGGGCCCGGGCCCGGGCCTCGGCGGCGCGGGCCTCCAGCACCCCGCCCACCTCGCCGGCCACCACCCCGAGCACCATGAGCCCGCCGCCGGCCCAGTCGAGCGGCCCGAGCGGCTCGCCGTAGTACAGCCAGCTGAACACCGCCGCCGCGGCGGGCTCGAGCGAGAAGATGAGCGCGGCCCGCACCGCGGTGGTGTGGCGCTGGCCCCAGTTCATGACGAAGAACGCGAGCGCGGTCATGACGAGGCCGGTGAAGGCCACCACCGCGAGGAAGTGGCCGGCCCCGGCCGGATCGAAGCGCGGCCCCTCCAGCGGGGCGAGCACGAGCGCGCCGGCCAGCGTCACCAGCACCTGCACCGCCACGAACGGCGCGAGCGGGTGGCGCGGCGCCCACTCCGAGGTGAACGTCACCTGGAGCCCGTAGGCCACCGCGCAGAAGAGCGTGAGCAGGTCGCCGAAGCGGACCTCCTCCGTGACCGCACCGGGGGTGAACGGCCGCGTCAGCAGCACCAGCCCGGCGAGCGCGAACGTCACGCCCACCCAGAACGCGAGGCGCACCCGGCGCCCCAGGAGCCAGCGGGCGACGATCGGCACCACCAGCACGTTCAGGCCGGTGATGAACCCGGAGCGCGAGGGCGTGGTGTGCCGAAGCGCGACCGTCTGGAGCACGAACCCCACCAGCATGGTGAGGCCGAGCAGGACGCCGTGCCGCCAGAACCCCTCGCCGAGCGGCGCGCGCGGCCGGAGCGCCCAGGCGACGAGCAGCGCCACCGCGGCCAGGCCGAAGCGGGCGGTGAGGAACACGCCCGGGGAGGCGATCTCGAGCGCCTCCTTCACCAGCGCGAAGGTGGTCCCCCACAGCAGCGTGAGGACGAGCAGGGCGAGGTCGGCCACGGCGCACGGCGGGCGGCGCTAGCGCCCGGCCCGCTCCTCCTCGAAGCGCCCGTGCAGGTGGACCGGCGCCTGCCGCGTCTTGCGCACCCGCATGTTCAGGAGCTCGACCCCGAGCGAGAACGCCATGGCGAAGTAGACGTAGCCCTTCTCGATGTGCTTCCCGAGCCCCTCCGCCACCAGCATCACGCCGATGAGGATGAGGAACGACAGCGCCAGCATCTTGATGGTGGGGTGGCGCTCCACGAAGCCGCCGATGGCGTCGGCGAAGACGAGCATCACGCCGACCGCCAGGACCATCGCGGCGACCATCACCGGCAGGTGCTTCGCCATCCCGACCGCGGTGATGACCGAGTCGAGCGAGAACACGATGTCGAGCAGCGCGATCTGCACGATGACCGCCCAGAACGCGGCGCCGCCGCCGGCCTTCCGCTCCTCGGCGTGCTCGACCTCGAGCTTGTCGTGGATCTCGTGGGTGGCCTTGGCGATGAGGAACAGGCCGCCGCCCAGCAGGATGAGGTCGCGCCCGGAGACCTCCCGGCCGAGCACCGAGAACAGCGGCCGGGTCAGCCCCATCACCCAGCTGATGGCGAACAGCAGGCCGAGCCGGGTGAGCAGCGCGAAGGAGAGGCCCAGCTTGCGCGCCCTGCCCTGCTGCTCCTGCGGCAGCCGCCCGGCGAGGATGGTGAGGAACACCACGTTGTCGATGCCGAGCACGATCTCCATGGCGGAGAGCGTGACGAGCGAGATCCACGTGTCGGCCTGGCCGAGCAGCTCGAGCATGGCGCCTTGAATGCCCGATGGCGCCGCGCTTGTCGAGCGGCGCCGCCGCCCCGGTCAGGCGGCCAGGTAGCGCCAGGGCTCGGCCGCGCGATCGCGCCGCACCTCGCCGCGCGACTCCATCACCTCCAGGTTCGCCACCGTCTCCGAGAGGGTGAGGAACGCGTCGGTGGGGCGGGCGCGGGGCCAGAGCGCGCGGGCGAGCTCGTGCGCGGTCCGGGGCCCGGCCTGGAGCAGCTCGAGCAGCCGCGCCTGCCGCTTCGCGTAGAAGCCGACGAGCGCGTCGATGATCTCGCGGTGGCCCGAGAACGGCGGGCCGTGGCCGGGGAGCACCAGGTCCACCTCGAGCGCGCGCAGGCGGCGGATGCTGTCGAGGTACGCGAGCAGCGGGCGGAAGAAGCCGTCCTGGCCGTCCGGCCCGAGCTCGATGAGCGGGTTCGGGGAGACCTTCTCGAGCAGGTGGTCGTCGGAGAGGAACAGCCGCTTCTCCCGGTCGTACAGGCACAGGAGCCCGGGCGTGTGCCCCGGCATGTGCATCACCTCGAGCGCGAGGTGGCGCGTGCGCAGCACCTCCCCCTCGGCGATGGGCCGGATCTCGGGGAGCCGCCGCGCGTAGCGGAAGCCACCCTCGCCCTGCTTCGCGAGCAGCTCGACCACCTCGGGCGGCACGCCCTGGCGCGCCAGGTACGCGGCCAGCCGCGGGGCCAGCTCCCGCCAGCGCGGCCCCTGCTCCGACATCTTGGGCGCGTCGGCCGGGTGGCCGAACACCGGCACGTCCGGGCCGCCGTGCCGCTCCTGCACGAAGCGGGCGGCGCCGTAGTGGTCCACGTGGCCGTGCGAGACCACGATGCGGCCGACCTCGTCGAAGCGGCGGCCCAGCCGCTGGAAGCCGGCCTCGAGCGCCGCCTGCGCCTCGGGCGTGCCGAGGCCCGAGTCGAACATGAGGAGGCCGCCGCCGGCCTCCTCCACCAGGTACGCGTTGACCGGCCCGCCCGCCTGCGGGAACGGAACCGGGATGGCGATGCGGTGGACGCCGAGCCCCTCGAGATCCGCCTCGGTCACGCTCGCACCGCCGCGCCCCGCGGCGCCCTCACTTCGAGGCCTTCACCTTCTCGGTGAGCGCCGGCAGCGCCTGGAACAGGTCCGCCACCAGGCCGTAGTCGGCGATCTGGAACACCGGCGCGTCCGGGTCCTTGTTCACCGCCACGATCACCTTCGAGCCCTTCATGCCGGCGAGGTGCTGGATGGCGCCGGAGATGCCCGCCGCCACGTAGAGGTCCGGCGCGACCACCTTGCCGGTCTGCCCCACCTGCCAGTCGTTCGGCACCCAGCCCGCGTCCACCGCGGCGCGGCTCGCGCCCACCGCGGCGCCGAGCGCATCGGCCAGCGCCTCGACCGGCTTGAAGTCGCCCTTCGTGCCGCGGCCGCCCGACACCACCACCCGCGCCTCGGTCAGCTCGGGCCGCTCGCTCTTCACCTCGCGGAAGGCCACGTGCCGGGTGCGCAGGCCGGCCGGCACCTGGACCGCCACCTCGTGCACCGCGCCCTTGCCGGCGCCCGGCTCGGCGGCTGGGAACTCCGTCGCACGCACCGTGAACACCTTCACCGGCGTCGCGATCTCCACCTCGGCGAGCACGTTGCCCGCCCACATGGGCCGGCGGAACGTCACGGCCGCGCCGTCGCCGCCGAAGCCGAGCACCTCGGTCGCCATCCCGGCGCCGAGCCGGGCCGCCACGCGGGGGAGGAGGTCCTTGCCCTGCGCGGTCGCGGCGGCGCCCACGTACGCGGCCCCGCAGGCCTTCGCGATCTCCGCGATCACCGGCGCCCACGCGTCGGCGAGCGGGTGCTCGAGCGCGGGCGCGTCGGCCACGTGCACCTCGGCGCCGGTCGCGGCCAGCGCGTCGGCGAGCGGGCGCACGCCCTGGCCGAGCAGCGCGACGTGGAGCGCGCCGCCGGTGCGGGCGGCAAGGGCGCGCCCCGCCGAGATGGCGTGGAGCGTCGCCTTGCGGAGCTGGCCGCCGCCCTGCTCGGCCACGATGAGGACGTTCGACATGTCGCCTCCGGAGGTTCGATCGCCGCGCGGCGCGCGGACGGTGGGCTAGAGGACCTTCGCCTCGTCGTGCAGCTTCTTCCAGAGCTCCTCGACGTCGGCCACCTTCACGCCGCCCTTGCGGGCGGGCGGCTCGGCCAGGCGCTTCATCACCACGACCGGCGCGAGGTCCACGCCGAGCGAGGCGGCGGCCAGCTCCTGGAGCGGCTTCTTCTTGGCCTTCATGATGCCGGGCAGCGAGGCGAAGCGCGGCTTGTTGAGGCGCAGGTCGGTGGTCACCACCGCCGGCAGGCCCAGCTCCAGCGTCTCCACGCCGCCGTCCACCTCGCGCACCACCGTGAGCGCCTTGCCGTCGGCGGAGAGCACGAGGCCCGGCTCCTTCTTCTGCTCGGCCTCGCTCTCCAGGCTCTCGGTCTTCGAGGCGAACGTGCCCTGCGGCCAGCCGAGCCGCTCGGCCAGGTACTGGCCGGCCTGGTTCTGGTCGTCGTCGATGGACTGCTTGCCGAGGATGACGAGGTCGGGCTTCTCCTGCTCGACCACCTTGGCGAGCAGCGCCGACACCACCACCGGATCGAGCGGGCCGTCGTGGCGGACGAGGATGCCGCGGTCGGCGCCCATGGCGAGCGCGGCGCGGATCTCGGTCTGCGACTTTTCCCCACCGATGGACGCGACCACCACCTCCCCGCCGTGGCGCTCCTTCAGGCGGAGCGCCTCCTCGACGGCGATCTCGTCGAACGGGTTGATCTTGTAGTTGACGCCGTCGGTCACGATCCCGGAGCCGTCCGGCTTCACGCGGATCTTCGACTCCGGGTCCTCGACGCGCTTCGCGGTCACCACGATCTTGAGGGCCATGATCGCTCCTGATTCCGGAATCAAGCCTGGGGCTCGACCATATTGCGCAGTGCGCCACGGTGCCGCAACCGAAATCCTGTCCCGTCCGGCAGGGCCCCGAGAAGGGTCGTCTGCGAAGTTCGCAGGCGTGAGAGACAGCGGTATACGGGAACGATCTCCACGGAAAGCATGCGTGGGGGACTTCACTGGGGGTTCGTGAACCCCCGAGAACGAAAGGGAGACACATGACCCGCATCACGCTCGCGCTCGTCGCCGCGCTGCTCGCCGTGCCGGCCGCCGCCGCCGATCAGACCGCCTCCGCCATCAAGGGCACCGGCCGCTACGGCACCGCCGGCTGCGGCCTCGGCTCCATGGCGTTCGGCAACACCCCGGGCGCGGTCCAGATCCTGGCCGCCACCACCAACGGCACCTTCGGCAACCAGACCTTCGGCATCACCACCGGGACCTCGAACTGCGGCAGCGGCGTGTTCACGGCCGGCACCAAGAACTTCGTGGACGCGAACCGCGAGGCGCTCGCCAAGGACATCTCCCGCGGCGAGGGCGAGGCCATCGGCGCGCTCACCGTGATCAACGCCTGCGAGAACTCGCACGCGGTCGGCGCGGCGCTGCAGAAGAACTTCAAGGCGATCTTCCCGAGCGAGAGCGCCTCGAACGAGGACGTGACCAAGGCGATCCTCGACACGCTGCACGGTGACGCGGCCCTCGGCTGCGGCCGCAGCTAGCGCCCCGCGGTCCGCTTCATGAGAGGGGAGCCCTCGCGAGAGGGCTCCCCTTTCGTTTACCCTCGTCCCCCCGCATGCTCGGCCCGCTCGCCCTCGCCCTCGCGCTCGCGTCCCCGCCCGGCGCGCCCGCCCCGCCGTCCGCCGAACCCGGGGCGCCGCCCGCGGCCGCGATCGCCTCCGCAGCCGCCCCGGCCGCCCCGGCAGCGGGCGCGACCGCCGCGCCCGATCCCGCCTACCTCGCCGAGCTCGTGGCGAAGGCGCGCGCGCTCCGGCTGGCGGACGATCCCGGGTGGCTGAAGCTCGGGCACTGGCGGCGCCGCCCGCTGGGCGGCTGGAAGAGCGAGGCCGATGGCGGGAAGTTCTTCCGGGCCCGCGACGGGAAGACCGACCCGGCCGCCGAGCTGGAGGCGACGCTGGCCGGCTTCTTCGACGCCGCGCCGAAGGCCGAGGAGCTCGACGACGCGCAGTGCCGCTTCCCGGCGCGCTTCGCGTTCCTGGGCGGGCGGCTCGGCTTCGACCTCGCCCGCCTGCCGCCCCGCCGCTGCCCGAAGTTCGAGGACTTCTACGGCAAGATCCGGCCGCAGGGCGTGACGGTGGTGTTCTCGTCGTACTACCTCAACAACCCCGCCTCGGCGTTCGGCCACACCCTGCTCCGCCTCGACAAGGCGCCGGAGGCGATCGGCGGCAAGCACTTCGAGCTGCTCGACTACGGGGTGGACTACGCCGCCACCGTGGACACCGGGAACGCGGTGCTCTACGCGGCGAAGGGCCTGCTCGGCTTCTTCAAGGGCGAGTTCAAGTACTACCCGTACTACTACAAGGTCCGCGAGTACGGGGACTACGAGTCCCGCGACCTGTGGGAGTACGACCTCGAGCTCACGCCGGGCGAGGTGGCGCTGCTCGGCGCGCACGTGTGGGAGCTGGGCGGCACCTGGTTCGACTACTGGTACCTCGACGAGAACTGCAGCTACCACGTGCTCGGCGCGCTCGAGGCCGCCGCGCCGCGGCTCGACCTGCTCTCGCACGTGGGCCGGGCGGTGGTGCTGCCCTCCGACACCGTCGTGGCGCTGTTCGAGAACCCGGGGCTGGTCCGGCGCGTCCACTACCGGCCGTCCATCCGCACGCAGTTCGAGGCGCGGGCCCGCGGGCTCTCCCGCGCCGAGCTGCGCGAGGTGGAGGCGCTCTCCGGCGACCCGGCCGCGCCGCTCGCGCCGGGCACCCCGCCGGACGGGCTGGCGAAGGTGCTCGACGCGGCGGTGGACCTGCTCGATCTCCGCCACGCGCGCGAGCTCATCCGCGGCCTCGAGCCGAAGGCGGCGCAGGACCGGCAGGCGCTGCTCGAGCGCCGGGCCGCGCTGGGCGTGCCGAGCGCGCCGCTCGCGCTCCCGCTCCCGGAGGCGCGCCGCCCCGAGCGCGGCCACGGCTCGCTGCGCCTCGGCGTGGGCGGCGGCGCGGTCGACGGGCAGGGCGGCACGGTGCTCCTCGACGCCCGCCTCGCGCTCCACGACCTCGGCGATCCGCCCGAGGGCTACCCGCCCACCGCGCAGATCGAGTTCCTCCCCACCCGCCTCCGCTGGACGCCGCGCGAGCGGCGGGTGGACCTCGACGACGTGGCGCTCGTGCGCATCGTCTCGCTCAGCCCGGTGACGCGCTTCGACGCGCGGCCGTCCTGGAAGGCGAGCTTCGGCGCCACCACCGTGCGCGACCGCGGCTGCGATCGGTGCCTCGCGTTCGCGAGCGACCTCGGCGGCGGGCTGGCCGCGGCGCTGCCCGGCGGCCTCGACCTGGCCGCCACCGGGGACCTGGAGCTGCGCGCCTCGCCGGGCCTCTCCGGCGCGGGCGGCACCGGGTGGCGCCCGGGCATCGGCCCCTCGGCGCTGGCGCGGCTCCGCCTCGGGTCGCGCGCGGTCCTGCTCGCCGACGCGCGCTGGCGCTGGCTGCCCGACGCCGCGCCGCGCACCACCTGGTCGTGGGGCGGCGCGCTCCGGCTGCACCTCGCGCGCGACCTCTCCCTGGCGTTCGAGGCCCGGCGCCAGCCGCTCGCCACCGAGGCCGCCGCGCTGGTGCTCGGCTACTTCTAGGCGCGCGCCCGCGCCGCGCGCCGTAGATTGCCCGAGGTGCTCCAGGCGCTCCTCTCCCGCTTCGGCTACCTCGCCGTGCTGGCCCTGCTGGCCGGCGCGGGGCTGGGCGTCCCGATCCCGGAGGAGGCCACCCAGCTCGGCGCGGGGGCGCTGGCGCACCAGGGCTACCTGCGCCTGCCGCTCGTCATCGGGGTGTGCTGGCTCGGGATCGTGCTCGGCGACGTCGCGTTCTTCCTCCTGGCGCGCCGGCACGCGGAACGCGTGCTGCGCACGCGCATGGTGGCCCGGGTGCTCACGCCGGCGCGGCGCGATCGGCTGGAGGCGCACCTCGCGCGCCACGCGTTCCTCTCGGTGGCGGTGGCGCGGCACACCTCGGGCCTGCGGCTCGCCGCGTTCGCCCTCGCCGCGACGCACGGGGTGCGCCTGCGCACGTTCGCGCTCGCGGACGGGCTCTCCGCGGCTCCTGTCGGTGCCGCTGGTGGTCTCGGTCGGCTACCTGTTCGCGCACCACCTCGGCACGGCCGAGCGCGGCGTGCGCCGGGTGGAGCTCGCGGTGCTCGGGGCGGTGCTGCTGGCGGCCGCGGTGGCGGTCTGGCTCCGCCGCCGCCGCGCCCGCGCCGCCGCGTGAGCGACCTCAGGGCGCGCCGGCGTCCGCGCCGGCGGGCGGATCGCGAACCAGCACCATCTCGGTGGACGTCCCGAAGCGCCGCTTGCCCGCCGCGTCCACGAAGCCGAAGCGCGCGTAGAGCCCCTGCGCGTCGGCGGTGACGAGGCGGACGAAGCGGGTGCGCCGCACCGCCGGGTGGTCGAGGAGGAGCGCCACGAGCCGCTTGCCCAGGCCGCGCCCGCGCCAGGCCGGCGCCACCACCACGTCGTAGATCCAGGCGTGGCGCGGGTCGGCCATGGCGCGCGCCGAGGCGACCAGCGCGCCGTCCGCGTCGCGGGCGCCCACCCACGCGGTGGAGGCGAGGTGCGAGGGCCCGGCCAGCGCGAGCGGCTCGCCCTCCCACCAGTACTCGCCGGCGAGGAGCGCCCGGACCGCCGGCGCGTCGGCCTCGCCGAGCGCCACCTGCAGCCGGACTCCCGGGATCCCGGCGGCGAGGAACGAAGGCTCCGGCGCGTGCGGGTTCGCGGCGCGGACGGCCTCGATGGCGGCGACGTCGCCCGGCGCGCCGCGCGCCCACAGCCCCTCGAGCGCCGCGCCGATCTGCTCGGGGGTCCGGTTCTGGAGCAGCTTCCACTTGCCGTCGAGCGCCTCGCCCAGGCGGACGCCCAGCACCAGGATGCCGCGCAGCTCGCCGGCGTAGAGCGGATCGTCGGCGCGGAGGGGCCGGTAGCGCCCCTCCGGCTGCCACCGCGCCATGAGCGCCGAGAGCACCTCGGCCTTGCGCGCGGAGTCGGTCAGCTCCTCCAGCGTCCCGTGCGCCTGGACGCTCCGGTAGAGCGTGGTGGCGGGGCAGGCGCGCACCGGGTCCGCCATCCAGCTGGGCAGGTGCGCCACCAGCTCCTCGGCGGAGACCACCGCCGCCCGGCCCAGGCAGCGCGCCTTCTCGCCGGCGCGCGCGCCGTGGAACCAGACGCCGTCCTCGAGCACGGCGGCGTCGAGCGCGCGCAGCACCGGCGCGCCCTCGGGGGTGGTGGTGGCGAGGTGCACGGTGGGCGCCCGCCGCAGGAGCGCCAGGGCCTCCCCGCGGCCGGCCCGGAAGATCTCGCGTCGCATGCGCGGCAGGCTGCGCCGGGGCTGGTCTGGCGAGAAGGTCCAGTTTCGAGGTATCGGATGGACCAGTGCGCACCTGGCAGACCCCGCTCGCGATCGACCGCGCCGACCCGGCCCCGCTCTCGGTGCAGATCGCCCGCGCGCTCGGCGCGCGCATCCGCGCCGGCGCGCTCCGCCCCGGCGCGCCGCTCCCCTCCAGCCGCGCGCTGGCGCGGACGCTGGGCGTCCACCGCAACACCGTGCTCGCCGCCTACGGGGAGCTGGCCGCCGAGGGCTGGATCGCGTCCGACCCGGCCCGCGCCACCTTCGTCTCGCGCGAGCTCCCGCCCCCGCCGCCGGGCGCGCCGGGCCGCGCCGGGCCCGAGGCAGGGGCGCCGGCCGCGCGCGCCGGCTTCGACCTCCCGCCCGCCCCGGCCGACGCCACCTGGAGCACGCTGCCGCCGGGCACGCTCGAGCTCCTCGGCGGCACGCCCGACCCGCGGCTCGTGCCGGTGGCCGCGCTCGGGAGCGCCTACCGCCGCGCGCTGCGCCGGCGCGAGCACCTGTCCTACGGCGACGCCGCCGGGCACCCGCGGCTGCGGGCCGCGCTCGCGCGCATGCTGGGCGAGGCGCGCGGGCTGGCGGTGGCAGCGGACGGGATCCTCGTCACCCGCGGCGCCCAGATGGCGCTCTCGCTCGCCGGGCGTGCGCTGCTCAGGTCGGGCGACGGCGTCGCGGTCGAGGCGCTCGGGTACCGGCCGGCGTGGGAGTCGCTGCGCCTGGCGGGGCTCCGCACCGTCCCGGTGCCGGTGGACGCGCGCGGGCTGCAGGTGGAGCGCCTCGAGGCGCTCGCCGCGGCCGGCGCCGTCCGCGCCGTCTACCTCACCCCGCACCACCAGTACCCGACCACCGTCACGCTCGCCCCCGCCCGGCGGCTGGCGCTGCTCGAGGTGGCCCGTCGCGCGCGGCTGCTCGTGCTCGAGGACGACTACGACGCCGAGTTCCACTACGACGGCCGCCCGGTGCCGCCGCTCGCCAGCGCCGACGGCGCGGGGGTGGTGGTGTACGTGGGCACGCTCTCGAAGGTGCTCGCCCCTGGGCTGCGCATCGGCTGGCTGGCCGGCCCGCCGGACGCGATCGAGCGGGTCACCGCGCACCGCCGCTTCCTCGACCGGCAGGGCGACCTCGCGGTGGAGGCGGCCGTCGCCGAGCTGTTCGAGGAGGGCGAGGCGCAGCGGCACGCCTGGCGGACCCGCCGCGTCTACGCGGGGCGGCGCGAGGCGCTCGCGGCCGCGCTGCGCGCGCGGCTCCCCGGCGCGCTCTCCTTCCGGATGCCGGCGGGCGGGATGGCGCTCTGGTGCCGGGTCGCGCCCGGCCTCGACCCGGAGGCGTGGGCGGCGCGCGCCCTCCGCGCCGGGGTGGCGGTGCAGCCGGGCCGCCTGTTCGCGCACGACCGCCGGGCCCGTCCGTTCCTCCGGCTCGGCTTCGGCCGCCTCGACGAGCGCGAGCTGGCCGAGGCGGTGCGCCGGCTGGCCGCGGCGCTGCCGCGGTGAGGTCGGAGGGCGAAGCGAGCGGCGCGTCGCCGCGCGCCGGCGGTCAGCGCGCCGGAGCGAGCGGCGCGTAGCGCCGGGCCGGCTCCTCGCCGGCGAGGACGCGCAGCGCGCCCTCGGCGAGCGCGCGCAGCTCGTCCTCGCCCGGATGGATCTCCACCGGCGCGATCCACGCCACCCGGCGGCGGACGCCCTCCACCACCGGCGCGAGGTGCGCGAGGCCGCCGGTGAGCACGATCGCGTCCACCCGCCCGTCGAGCGCGACGGCCATCGCCGCCACGGCCTTCGCGGCCTGGTAGCACATGGCGTCCACCAGCAGCGCGGCCCGGGCGTCCCCGCGCTCGGCGCGCGCCAGCGCCTCCCGGACGTCGCGCGTGCCGAGGTGCGCGTAGAGCCCGCCGTCGCCGAACAGCCGGCGCCTCACCGTCCGCACGTCGGCGCCCGGCGCGAAGCACAGGTCGACGAGCGCGTTCGCGGGCACGCCGCCGGCCCGGTCGCCCGAGAACGGCCCCTCGTCGCGCGGGTTCACCACGTCCACCATCCGGCCGCCGGACAGGGCGCAGAGCGAGATCCCGGTGCCGAGGTGCGCGAGCACCAGCCGGAGCGCCTCGAGCGGCCGCCCCGCCCCGGCGGCGTGGCGGCGCGCCACCGCCCGGAGGTTGAGCGCGTGCACGAAGCTGGAGCGCTCCACCCCGGCGAGGCCGGTGACGCGCGCCACCGGCGCGAGCTCGTCCACCGAGACCGGGTCCACCACCAGCGCCGGGCAGCCGTGCGGCGCGGCCAGCGCCCGCGCCATGGGGGCGCCCAGGTTGGAGGCGTGCTCGCCGTGCGCGGCCCGCTCCAGCTCGGCCACCAGCGCGTCGTCCACCAGGTACGCGCCGGCGGCGAGCGGCGGGAGCAGCCCGCCCCGGCCGGCCACCGCGGCGAGCTCCCCCGCCCGCACCCCGGCCCGCGAGAGGAAGTCCTCGGCGGCGGCGACGCGCCCGGGCAGCTCGTCCCAGATCCGCGCTGCGGGGCGCGCCATCGCCTCGGGGTGGAGCACCTTCTCCTCGCGCAATGGCAGGCCGCCGCGGAACAGGCCGAGCTTGGTGGACCCGGCGCCCGGGTTCACCGCCAGCACCAGCGGCCCGCCGCCGGCGCCGGCGCCGCTCCCCGGAGGCCCCGCGCCCGCGCTCACCGGGTCCCCCGCGCCGCCGCCAGCACGCCGAGCGCGATCGAGCAGAGCTTGTCCTCCGGGCGCTCCACCCGCGACGGAATGAGCACCGGCGCGCGGGCGCCCACGATCACGTGCGCGACGCTCCGATGCGCGAGGTAGGTGAACGCCTTCCCGAGCGCGTTGCCGGCCTCGATGGTCGGCGCGAGGAGGAGGTCGGCCCGGCCGGCCACCGGATGGTCGATGCCCTTCTCCCGCGCGGCCTCGGCCGAGAGCGCGTTGTCGAGCGCGAACGGGCCGCCCACCACGCAGCCGGTCAGCTCGCCGCGCGCGCTCATGGCGGCGAGCGCGGCCGCGTCGCGGGTGTGGGGCATGGCCTCGGTCACGGTCTCGACCGCGCACAGGCACGCCACCCGGGGCCGGTCGTGCCCGAGCGCGCGGAACAGCGCCGCCGCGTTCTCCACGATGGCCCGCTTCTGCCCGAGGTCGGGCGCCACGTTCACGCCGCCGTCGGTGACGCCGAGCAGCCGGGGCGCGGCGGAGAGCGGGTGATCCGCCACCAGCACGTCGGAGAGGAGGCGCCCGTCGCGGAGCCCGGCCTCGCGATCCAGGATGGCCGCGAGCAGCGCGGCGGTCTGGAGCCGGCCCTTCATCAGCACCGCCGCCTCGCCGCCCCGGACGATCGCCACCGCGCGGCGCGCCGCGTCCTCGTCGTTCGCGGCCTCGTGCAGCTCGAACAGCGCCGGATCCTCGCCGAGCGCCCGCAGCCGCGCCGCGATCTCCGACCGCCCGCCCACCAGCACCGCGTCGGCGATCCGCTGCCGGCGGGCGAGCGCCGCCGCGCCGAGCGCCGAGTCGCTCGCCGCGGCCGCCACCGCCAGCCGGAGCGGGCCGGCGGTGCGCGCCTCCGCGGTCAGCCGCGCCAGGGTAGGGATGGGAATCATCAGCCCCGTTCAGGTATCATGCCGGGTCCACGTCAGAGACGACCGCGGCCGGGCCGGGTTGTATCCCGGACCGAGGGCGGCCTGCACGCCCCGCGGTCCGGGGCGCGCGAGAGGAGAACCCGAACGATGGAACGGCGGCTTCTATCCGGGGACGAGGCGGTGGCGGCGGCGGCCCGCGACGCGGGCGTGCGGCTCGGCACCGGCTATCCCGGCACCCCCTCGACCGAGATCCTCCAGGCGCTCGACGCGCTCGGCGGCCGCGCCCAGTGGGCGCCCAACGAGAAGGTGGCGCTGGAGGTCGGCCTGGGGGCCGCGTTCGGTGGCGCGCGCGCGCTCGTCACCATGAAGCACGTCGGGCTGAACGTGGCCGCCGACCCGCTCTTCACCGCCGCGTACACCGGGGTGAAGGGCGGCCTGGTGGTGGTGAGCGCCGACGATCCGGGCATGGCCTCGTCGCAGAACGAGCAGGACAACCGGCACTACGCCGCCGCGGCCGGGCTGCCCATGCTCGAGCCCGCCGACTCGCAGGAGGCCTACGACCTCACCGTGACCGCGCTCGAGCTGTCCGAGCGCTTCGCGATCCCGGTCATCCTCCGCATGACCACGCGCGTGTGCCACTCGAAGACGCTGGCCGCGCGCCGCACCGACCTGCCGGCCCCGCCCGGCCCGGCGTTCGTGCGCGACATCCCCGGCCGCGTGATGATCCCGGCCTACGCCCGCCCCGCGCACCGCCGGCTCCGCAAGAAGCTGGAGGCGCTCCAGGCGTTCGCCGAGGAGACCCCGCTCAACGTCTGGGTGAAGGGCGACCGCGCGCTCGGCGTCATCACCTCCGGCGTGACCGCGCGCCACGTGGCCGAGGCCGCGCCCTCGGCGAGCCGGCTCGAGCTGAAGACGGTCTACCCGCTCCCCATCGAGAAGATCCGGGCCTTCGCCGCCAGCGTCGATCGCTGCATCGTGGTGGAGGAGGGCGACCCCATCTTCGCCGACGCCATCCGCGCCGCCGGCATCGCGGTCGAGGCGAAGGAGGCGCCGTACCGCTTCGGCGAGCTCGACGTGCAGCGCGTGCGCCGGATCCTGGCGCGTGACACCTCGCCCGAGCCGGAGCTGCCGAAGGGCCGGCCGCCGGCGCTCTGCGAGGCCTGCCCGTACCACCCGGTCTACGCCACGCTGCGCAAGCTCGACTGCATCGTGGCGGGCGACATCGGCTGCTACACGCTCGGCGTCCTCCCGCCGTACCAGGGCATCGACACCTGCGTGGCCATGGGCGCCTCGCTCGGCGTGGGCCTCGGGCTGCGGCACGTGCTGCCGGAGGCCGACGCGCGGCGGGTGGTCTCGATCATCGGCGACTCGACGTTCGTCCACACCGGCCTGAACGGCCTCGTCGAGATGGTCTACAACCCGCCGCCCACCGGCCACGTGCTGGTGGTGCTCGACAACGGCACCACCGCCATGACCGGCCAGCAGGAGCACCCCGGCACCGGCCGCACGCTCGACCACGAGCCCACCGGCAAGGTGTCGATCGAGGGGCTGGCCCGGGCGCTGGGCGTCGCGAACGTGGACGTCGTCGACCCGGTGGCCGATCCGGCCGGCTGGGAGAAGCTGCTGAAGCAGCGCCTCGCCGAGCCGAGGCTGTCCGTCATCATCGCGCGGCGGCCCTGCATCCTCGCCGCCGCCGACATCCGCCGGTACGAGAAGGCGGCCGACGAGAAGCGCGCCGCGCTCGCCTGCGCGGGCTGCGCCGGCGCCGGGGAGGTGTCCGATGCCTAGCCGGACCGTGAACGTGGTCGTCGCCGGCCTGGGCGGCCAGGGCGTCATCAAGGCCTCCGAGATCCTGGCCGACACCGCCTTCCGCGCCGGCCTGGACGTGAAGAAGGCCGAGGTCCACGGCATGAGCCAGCGCGGCGGCTCGGTCACCACCGACGTCCGCTTCGGCGCCGAGGTGCTCTCGCCCATGGTCCCGGCCGGCGAGGCCGACTTCCTGCTGGTGCTGGCGCCCTCCGAGCTGGAGGTGACCCGCCCGCTGCTCCGGCCCGGCGGCCTCCTCATCCCGCCGGACGCGGTGGACGAGGCGAGGCTCCCGAACCGCCGCAGCCTGAACGTGGCGCTGCTCGGCCTGCTCTCGCACCACCTCGAGCTCGACGAGGCCCACTGGCTCGCCGCCATCCACGCCGCGCTCCCCGAGCGGCTCCACGCCGTGAACGACGCGGCCTTCCGGCTCGGCCGGGAGACCGCCGCCGCCGCGCGCTGACCCGGGAGGCCCCGTGACCACCTCCTGGAACGACGCCGGCAGCGCCTTCCACCCGGCCAGCGCCCCCGACTTCCTCCCCCGCCGCGAGCTCGAGAAGCTGCAGCTCGCCCGGCTCCGCGCCGTGGTGGCGCGCGCCTACGAGAAGGTCCCGCTCCTCCGCCAGCGCATGGAGGCCCGCGGCGTCTTCCCCGACGCCATCCACGCGCTCGAGGATCTCGCGCGCCTGCCGTTCACGGTGAAGGCCGACCTGCGCGACACCTACCCGTTCGGCCTGTTCGCCTCGCCGGTGGAGGAGATCGTCCGGCTGCACGCGTCCTCCGGCACCACCGGCAAGCCCATCGTGGTGGCCTACACCGCGGCGGACCTGGAGGTGTGGACGAGCGTGATGGTGCGCGCGTTCGCCGCCTGCGGGCTGCACCAGGGCGACCTCATCCAGAACGCCTACGGCTACGGCCTGTTCACCGGGGGCCTCGGCGCGCACTACGGCGGCGAGGCGCTCGGCGCGACGGTGATCCCCATCTCCGGCGGCAACACCGAGCGCCAGCTCATGGTGCTGCAGGACTTCGGCGTCACCGCCATCTGCTGCACCCCCTCGTACATGGTCCACCTCATCGAGCGCGCCCGCGACGCGAAGATCGGCTTCGGCCGGCTGAAGGTGGGCGTGTTCGGGGCCGAGCCCTGGTCCGAGTCGATGCGCGCGCACATCGAGCGCGAGGCCGGCATCCGGGCCCACGACATCTACGGGCTCTCGGAGATCATCGGCCCGGGCGTGGGCATCGAGTGCGTCCACCGCGACGGGCTCCACCTGTTCGAGGACCACTTCTACCCGGAGATCGTGGACCCGGAGACCGGCGCGGTGCTGCCGGACGGCGCGGAGGGCGAGCTCGTGCTCACCACGCTCTCCAAGCAGGCGATGCCCATGATCCGCTACCGGACCCGGGACATCACCGCCATCGACCCCACGCCCTGCGCGTGCGGCCGCACGCTCCGGCGCATCCGCCGCATCGGCCGACGCTCCGACGACATGTTCATCATCCGCGGCGTGAACGTGTTCCCGTCGCAGGTGGAGACCGCGCTCCTGCAGGTCGAGGGGACGCTGCCGCACTACCAGATCGTCCTCACCCGCGCGAAGGGGCTCGACGAGATGGAGGTGCAGATCGAGGTCACGCCGGAGGTGTTCTCCGACGAGATCCGCGGCCTGCAGCGGCTGCAGGAGCACCTCGGCGCGGCGCTCGAGCAGGTGCTCGGCCTCCGCGCGCAGGTGACGCTGGTGGCCCCGCGCACCCTGCAGCGCAGCGAGGGCAAGGCGAAGCGCGTCATCGACCGTCGCAACATCTGAGAACGCACCGGAGGCCGGCATGAAGATCCGTCAGCTCTCGCTGTTCCTCGAGAACCGCCCCGGGCAGCTCCGGGTCCCGTGCCAGGTGCTGGGCGACGCGGGCATCGACATCCTCACGCTCTCGCTCGCCGACACGCAGCAGTTCGGCATCCTGCGCCTCATCGTGAAGGACCCCGAGCGCGCGAAGCAGGTCCTCGAGAAGGCGGGCGTCGTCGTGAACGTCACCGACGTGCTGGCGGTGGACGTGCCCGACCGGCCGGGCGGCCTCGCCGAGGTGCTCGAGGGGTTCGAGGCCTGCGGCCTCGGCATCGAGTACATGTACGCGTACTCGGTGCGGAGCCGCGGCGAGCACGCCACGCTCGTGTTCCGGCTCTCGGATCCGGACCGTGCCGCCGCGCTGCTGCAGGCGCGCGGCGTCCGCCTGGTGGGCGCGGCCGAGCTGTTCGCGCGCGCGGGGGCCTAGCCGATGGCCCGCTTCGCGCTCGAGAACCGGATCCTCGATCCGGAGGAGACGCTCGACCGTGACGCGCTCGCCGCGCTCCAGGGCCGCCGCCTCGCCGAGACCGTCCGCCGCGCCCGCGCGGTGCCGCACCACCGCAAGGCGCTGGAGCGGGCCGGCGTCCGCGACGAGGACCTGCGCGGCCCGGCCGACGTGCGGCGCCTGCCGTTCACGGTGAAGGACGACCTCCGGCAGAGCTACCCGCTCGGCCTGCTGGCGGTGCCGCGCGAGCAGGTGGTGCGCATCCACGGCTCCTCCGGCACCACCGGCCGCCCCACCTTCGTCGCGTACACCCGCCGCGACCTCGACACCTGGACCGGCCTGGTGGCCCGCTTCCTGGTGGCCGGCGGGCTCCGCCCCGAGCACACCGTCCACGTCGCCTTCGGCTACGGCCTGTTCACCGGCGGCTTCGGGCTGCACTACGGCATCGAGCGGGTGGGCGCCGCGGTGGTCCCGTCCGGCGGCGGGAACACGCCGCGGCAGGTGCGGCTCATCTGCGATCTCTCCGCCGACGTGCTCATCAGCACGCCGTCCTACGCGCTGCACGTGGGCGAGGTGGCGCGCGCCGAGGGGCTGAAGCCCGGCGACCTGCCGCTCCGGTACGGCCACTTCGGCGGCGAGCCCTGGACCGAGGAGATGCGCGGGGAGATCGAGCGGTCGCTCGGGATCCTCGCCTTCAACAACTACGGGCTCTCCGAGGTGATCGGGCCGGGCGTGGCCGGCGAGTGCCCGGCGCGCGATGGCATGCACGTGCAGGAGGACCACTTCATCGTCGAGTGCCTCGACCCGGTCACGCTCGAGCCGGTGCCGGACGGCGAGGTGGGCGAGCTCGTCTTCACCTCGCTCACGAAGGAGGCGATGCCGGTGCTGCGCTACCGCACCCGCGACCTCGCCGCGCTCGACCGCTCCCCCTGCCCCTGCGGCCGCACCGGCGTGCGCATGAGCCGGGTGCGCGGCCGCTCCGACGACATGCTCATCATCCGCGGCGTGAACGTGTTCCCGTCGCAGGTGGAGGAGGCGCTGCTCCGCGTCGAGGGCACCGCCCCGCACTACCTCATCGAGGTCTCGCGCCCCGGCGCGCTCGACGAGGCGGTGGTGAAGGTGGAGGTCCGGCCCGAGGACTTCCGCGACGAGATGCGCGAGATGGTGGGCCTGCGCGACCGCATCGATCGCGAGATCCACGCGGTGACCGGGATCCGGATGATCGTGGAGCTGGTGGCGCCGAACACGCTGGAGCGCTCCGCCGGCAAGGCGCGGCGGGTGCTCGATCACCGGAAGGCCGGGCCGGCGTAGCCCTTCGGCTCCGGCGCTCGTCCCGACCCTTCGACTCCGGCGGGCCCTTGGCCCGCCTACGCTCAGGGTGAGCGATCGAGGCCGCTCATCCCGAGCGTAGCGCGGCCAGCCGGGCCGCGCGGAGTCGAGGGAGCGGAGGCTTCGGTTCGTCCGCTCGCCCTGAGCCTGTCGAAGGGCGAGCGTGGCGCGGTATACCGCTCAGAACGCGTACAGCGAGCCCACCTCCACCTGCGTGCTCTCGCGGCGCGCGCCGTCGAGCGTCTCGGTGGTGTAGAGCGTGCCCTCGAGCGAGACCTTCCAGCGGGAGGTGAGCGCCAGGATGGCGCCGCCCGAGACCTGCTGGTTGCGCTCGATGGTGGTGGCCTCGCTGCCGGCGGGCAGGTCGGAGGTGCGCGGCTCCTCGATGCCGTAGCCGCCGAGGAGCTGCAGCACCGGGACCGGGGTCACCACCGCCTGCGCCCAGAAGCCGCCGGTCCGCACCGGCGAGATGGCGTCGAGCCTGGCCGGATCGGTGGCGTTCTTCGTCTGACGCACCACCGGCGCCACCGAGCCGTAGCCGCCCAGCACCTCGCCCATGAACGTGCCGCCCTGCACCACGAGGTGCGGCACCTCCAGGCGTCCGTCGGCCGCGGCGCCCCAGCCGGTGAGCCGCTCCTCGCGCGGCGTCGAGAGCCCGTCCAGCTTCCAGAGCTGCTGCCCGAAGCGGCCCGAGGCGCCGACCTCCAGCCACGCCTTCCCGCCGCGGCGGAGCACGAGCGCCATGCGCCCCTCCGCGTCCGGCACGCCGGCGCGCTCGCCCACGAGCTGGTTCTGTGACGTCGCCTTGTCGCCGCTCGAGGCGAGCGCGGCGACCGCGACCGTCACGCCGAGATCGGCGCCGCGGCCCGCCTCGGCGGTGAGCCGCACCTGCGGCGCGCGCCGGTACAGGTACCCCGCCCCGGCGAAGCGGGGCAGCGCCACGTGGCCGAGGCTGGCCGCGAACCACGGGCCGCCGAAGAGCGACCAGGTCTGCCCGACGAGCAGCGTCAGGTTCCCCTTCGCGCAGGCGGCGGTCAGGTACGCGTGGCGCAGCCGCACCTGCGGCATCGACGCGTCGGAGTTGACGTAGGTGCCCATGAAGTCGGCCTCGACGAGCCCCTTCAGCACCGCGCCCCCGAGCAGCCCGTCGACCGGCAGCCCGGCCGCGGCGCGCACCCGGCTCTGGCGCACCGTCATGCCCGCGGTGGAGTGCGCGGGGGTCGCCCACTGCGGCAGGTCGCTCGCGTTCAGGCCGCCGTCGCTCCAGTAGGCGTTCGCGATGAGCCAGCCGGAGAGGTCCACCGTGACGCCGGGCGGCTTCGCGGCCGGGGCCGGCGCAGGGGCCGAAGCCCGCGGCGCGGCCGGCGGGGCGGGCGGGGTCTGGGCGAGGGCGGCGGGCGGCAGCGCGGCCAGGGCCGCGAGCACGGCGAGGGCGAGGCGGATGCGGCGCATCGAGGGCTCCGTGGGACGGGGTCGGGCGGTGCGGGCGGACCGGGGCGGATCAGAGGTCGTCGAGCTCGGCCTCGCCGGGCGGGTGGACGGGCGGGGGCAGGGGGGCGTCGTCGTCGTTCCAGTGGAGGAGCCCGTACACCACGCACAGCGCCGCGCTCGCGAGCGTGAGCACGAACGCCGCCGTTACGCCGAGGTCACCGAAGCCCAGCATCGAGCCCCCCTTCTTCGGTCCGGGCCGGCCCGGCCGCGTCCGCGGCGGGCGCCGCGCGGCCGAGCAGCGAGCCCACCACCGTCACCAGCGCCGCGATCGGCAGCGCCACCACGATCGGATCGACGAGCGCCCAGGTGGTGCCGGCGCCGAGGCTGGTCCGGCCGGTCAGCGCCTTCACCACGCCCAGCGCCGCCGACTCGCGCTCGTGCACGAACAGCACCCACAGCGCCCAGGCGGCGAAGCCGGCCAGCATCCCGGCGATCACGCCGGCGCGGGTGGAGCGGGCCCAGAACAGCGCCGAGACGAACGCCGGCAGGAACGTCGCCGCGCACATGCCGAAGAAGAGCGCGGTGGCGATGGCGATGACGCCGGGGCCGAGGTTCCAGGCGAGGAGCACCGTGCCGGCGAAGCCCGCCAGGATCCCGCCGCGCGCCAGCAGCACGGTGCGCTCGGCCCCGCCGCCCAGCCGGAACGCCTGCTCGTAGAGGTCGCGCCCGATGGCGGTGCCGATGGCGTGGAACTGCGCCGAGAGCGTGGACATCGCCGCGGCGAGCAGCGCCAGCATGAACAGGTACGCGAACCACTCCGGCATGGCCGCCTGCGTGTAGAGCGGCATGAGCCGGTCCACGTTGGGCTTGCCGGTGGCCGGGTCGGTCATGATCGCGAGCGCGATCTTGCCGGTGCGCTGGAAGTACCAGAGGTTGGTGAGCGAGCCGACCACGTAGGCGACGCCGGCCATGAGCAGCAGGAAGAGGCCGCCCGGCACGAGCGCGCGGTGCAGCTCGCGCCCGCTCTTCACGGTCATGAACCGGACGGTGAGCTGCGGCTGGGCGAGGACGCCGATGCCGACGCCGAGGACGATGGTGGACACCATCTGCCACCAGAGCGGCGAGCCGGCCGCGGGCATGGCGGTCCAGCCGCGGTGGCCCTGCGCGCGGAGCGCCGGCGGGACCTGGTCGGCGAGATCGGTGAGCGCCTGGTGCGCCGAGAGCCCGCCCACCTGCGCGTAGGTGGCGACGAGCAGCACCAGCATGCCGCACACCATCAGCACCGCCTGGAACGCGTCGGTGTAGACGACGCCCTTCAGCCCGCCGAACAGCACGTAGCCGACGGTGATGGCCGCGAACACGAACAGCGCCACCTGGTAGTCGAGGTGGAGCTGCACCTCGAGGAAGCGCGCCCCGCCGATGAGCACCGCGGCGGCGTAGAGCGGCATGAGCAGCGCGATGGTCCCGCCGGCGAAGCCCTGGATGAAGCGGGACCGGTACCGGCGCCCGAGCAGCTCCGGGAAGGTGTGCGCGTCGAGCGCGGCGCCGAGCCGCCGGGTGGGGCGGCCGAACACCACGAACGCGACGAACACGCCCAGCAGGATGTTGAGCATGGTGAGCCAGAGCAGGCCCATGCCCATGAGCGCGGCGACGCCCGCGAAGCCCACGATGGCGGAGGTGGAGATGAACGTGGAGCCGTAGGCGAGCGCCATCAGCACCGGGTGGATCTCGCGACCGCCCACCAGGTAGTCGGCGGCGCTGCGCGTGCGGCGGTACCCGAGCCAGCCCAGGAAGGCGAGCACGGCGGCGTACGCGCCGACGGCGAGCGTGAGCAGCTCCAGGTTCACGCGTGACCCCCTCTGGTCAGGTGCGGCGGGTGCAGGGCGACCGAGCCCGCCATGGTAGCTGGCCCCACGCGGGACTCCAAACGCCTTCCAAAGGGGGGCGCGCTGCACCAGCAGGGACGCGTGGAACGGACGCATTGCGTCATGCGTATTTGCCGGATTGCGTCACGGATTGGACGTGACCCGGCAATTCTTGACTTCTCAGTCAGCGGAGGGGAAACAGGATTGGTTCCCCTTTTTGCACCGAAACCCTGTTCCTCGCGCACCCGAGGAGGCCGCAGATGTCGCTTCGCCGCTACGGTCCCCCGCTGGCCCTCGCCTTCGCGTCGCTGCTCGCCTGCACCGACGTGAAGCAGGAGAAGCCCGCCCCGCAGCTCGTGATCGCCACCTTCGCGTCGCCGAACATCCCGACGCCCAACGACCTGGTCCTGCAGGCCGTCCCGACGCTCCCCGACAGCGCGCAGAAGGAGCTGCTCCAGTCCTTCATCGACGCGGGCGGGTTCCCGAGCGATCAGGAGGTCGCCATCACCATCCCGTTCCGGGCGGTCAGCTGGAACGGCAGCGCCTATGTCGAGACGACGCCGCCGGACCTCGATCCCGCCACGGTGACGACGTCCACGGTGGCGCTGCTCAAGGTGGACGGCGCCCCGCAGGCGGTCGAGTTCGAGGTGGGCAGCGCCACCGCGGGTCGCCTCGTGCTCCGGAAGAAGGCGGACGCGAGCGGCAGCCGCCGCTTCGCGCCCGGGCGCTACGTCGTCGCGGTGCGCGGCGGCGCCTCCGGCGTGAAGACCACCGCCGCCCAGGGCGCGATGCCGGTGAACCCCGACCAGGCGATCGCGATCGCGGCGCAGAACAAGGACCTCACCGTCCACGAGAACCAGCCGCCCGGGCTGACCCCGGCGCTGGTGGCCCAGCTCGAGGCGGTGCGCAAGGCGCTGTGGAGCCCGCTCACCTGGACCGACGTCGGCGGTCGCTGGACCGCCTCCGTGGACACGAACGTCGCCCCGGCCTTCGCGGCGGTGGCGCCGACGTTCGCGCCCGCCGAGGTCGCGGCCATCGCCACCTTCGGCATCGCGCCGGCCGCGGCCCAGCCGCTGACCGACTCCGGCTCCGGCCAGATCCCGCTGCCCTCGACGTTCCTGCTCGACGGCACCCGGCCGGCCAACGACCCGCCCACCCGCTTCTACGTCCGCAACGTCCCCGCGTTCGGCCCGGCCGCCGCCGGCCTCGCCACGCTGGACGGCTTCTCCACCACCGGCATGATGCTCGCGCCGCTCAGCGCGCCGGTCGCCGCCTCCACCGTGAACGCGCAGACGGTGCTCCTGTTCGAGCTCCCGGAAGGTGCCGGCGCCCCGCGCCGCATGCGCGACGTCGCCGCCGCGCTCGGCGCCGGCCAGCCCGCCACCGCCGAGTACCTCACCCAGCCGCCGGCGCTGAACCGCACCGTGCAGGTGGGCGGCGCCGACGTGGCCGTGACCACGGCCATCGGGCTGCAGCCCGGCGTGGCCGTGCCGGTGCCGGGCGTCGGGATCGTGCCGACGCCGCCGCTCAAGGAGAAGCGCAACTACGCGGTGGTCATCACCGACGGCGTGAAGGACCTCGCCGGCAACCCGCTGAAGCGCTCCACGCTCGGCAACATCCTGTTCACCTTCACGAACCCGCCGGCGGTGGACGGCGTCTCGCAGCTCGCCGGCGTGTCCAACGCCGACGCGACCGCGCTCGCCACCCTGCGGGCCGGGCTCGAGCCGCTCCTCGCCAACCTGGGCGCGCTCACCGGCGGCGCGGTCACCCGGGACAACGTGGTGATGGCGTACACGGTCCAGACGCAGACCGTGACCGACGTCTCGGTGGGCCTCTCGGCGCTGCCGTACCAGACCCCGACCGCGTTCGTGGGCCAGGGCGTCGCCCCGCTCGACCTCGCCGCGCTCGGCTTCGACGCGGCCGCGCAGGCGGCGCTGTTCCCGAACGTCGGCGGCTTCCTCACCGCCATGGTGCCGACCGTCGACGCCATCAACCCGGCCAACGGCGCGCTCAACCCCGACACCACCCAGTGGGCGCCGAAGCCGATCCCGGCGGTGGTGGCCTACCCGGCCGACGCCGCCTGCACCACCGCCACCCCGTGCGCGCGCCCGCTGGTGGTCTTCCACCACGGCCTGTCCGGCGGCCGGCTCCAGATGCTCACCGTCGCGAACTCGCTCGCGGCGAAGGGCTTCGTGGTCGCCGCGATCGACGCGCCGTACCACGGCGACCGCGCGTTCTGCATGGAGAACTCGGAGTGCACCACCGACGGCACCGCCGACGGCGTGTGCACGCCGGACCAGGCCAAGGCCGGCCAGGGCGACGCCATCCCGCCGGGCACCTGCACCACCGGCCACCTGCGCGGCACGAACCTCTCCACCGTGGCGTCCGGGAACTACTTCATCTCGGGCAACTTCTTCCGCATCCGCGACGCCATCCGCCAGGACCACATCGACCAGGCCGCGCTGGTGCTGGCGGTGGCGCGCCCGCCCGCCCCGTTCCCGCAGCCGGCGCAGGATCCGCTGGCGGCGGCGCTCTTCCAGCGCGGGTTCGTGGTGAACCCGACGGCGGTCCACTACGAGGGCATCTCCCTCGGCGGCATCATCGGGACCGAGCTGCTCGCCACCAACCCGCGCTTCGCGCGCGGCGTGCTGAACGTTCCGGGCGGGACGCTGGTGGACGTGTTCACGAACGCGCCCGCGTTCGCGACCTCGGTGAACGAGCTGTTCCTCTCGCTCGGCATCGACCGGTCGCAGATCCCCACCAACCCGGCGGTCGCGTCGCGCTACCTGCAGACGCTCATCCTGGCGAAGTGGATCCTGGATCCGGCGGAGCCGCTCAACTACGCCGCGCACGTCCGCACCAAGCTCGCGAGCCCGCTGCTCGCCGCCCCGCCCGCGGGGATGGGCGGCACCGGCCTCGTCCACGCGGCCACCGACGTCCTCGGCCAGCTCGCGAAGTGCGACGCGGTGGTCCCGAACGCCACCACGGTGGTGGGGGGCATCCCGCTGCCCTACGGCGACGAGCTGCTGGCGCTCGCCGGCGCACCGAGCACGCTGTACGTCTCGGCCTCCGCCGCGAACAACTGCGTCCCGCACGGCGTGCTGAACGACACGCTGCTCCCGACCCCCATCGGCGGCCAGGTTCGCGACGACGCCGCGCAGTTCCTCCTCGACCTGACCGTGCCGGCCTCGCCGGCGACCCTGCCGTAACGAGGTGACGACCATGCGGAAGACCTTCCGGATCGCCTTCCTCGCCGTCCTCGCCGCCCCGGCCGTCGCGCTGGCCAGCGGGTTCGAGGTCATCAACGTCAACCCGCGCGACCTCGCGCTCTCGTCCTCGGGCGTGGCCGCGCAGGAGGACGCGGCGGCCACGTTCCAGAACCCCGCCGCGCTCTCCAAGCTCTCCGGGCTGAACCTCTCGCTCGCCGGCTCGATGCTGAGCCTGCGCACGAAGTGGACCGGCACCGCCGCCTACCCGGGCAAGGAGACCACCAAGTTCGCGCCCACGCCGCCGGTGGCGATGTACGTCGCCTACGGCACGAAGCTCGCCGGGCGCGGCCTCGGCTTCGGCCTCGGCGTGGGCACGCCGGGCGGCGGCCAGATGAAGTGGGACGACCAGTGGGAGGGGCGCGGCCGCATCATCACCGTCGAGCGCCGCATGCTCGGCTTCTACCTGAACGGCGGCTACGAGATCGCGCCGTGGCTGCGCGTCGGCGGCGGCGCCATCTACTACGAGGGCATCCAGTACCTGAAGCAGGGGATCCAGCCGTTCCCGGACGCCTACGCCGAGCTCGACACCAAGGGCGGCGGCTTCGCGTACCAGCTCTCCGCCGAGGTGAAGCCGCTCGAGAACCTCACGCTCGGCTTCGACTACAAGCACAAGGGCACCATGCACATGAAGGGCGACGCGCACTTCCAGGTGCCGCCCTCGCTGGTGGGCCCGACCACGCAGGACCAGGACGTGAAGCAGGACCTCACGTTCCCGAACCGCATCGACACGGGCCTGGCCTGGCGGGTGGCGAAGCCGGTGCTGGTGACGCTGCAGTACTCCTGGTCGCGCTTCGTGGTCTACAACCAGGACCTGTTCGAGGGCGAGACGACCGCCATCACGGTGCCGCGCGACTACCGCAACGGCAACGTCATCCGCGGCGGCGTCGAGTGGACCGCCCTGCCCACCCTGCGGCTCCGCGCCGGCATGATGCGCGACTGGTCGGGCCTGCGCACGAGCACGCTCTCGCCGACGCTGCCGGACTCGAACACCACCGGCTACTCGCTCGGCGCGGGCTGGGACGCGGGCGCCGACTTCGGCCTGAACGCCGCGGTGTTCTACGGCGACCGCGACAAGCAGACCTCGACCGGGACCGCCGCGTTCCCGGGCAGCTACAAGACCGACGTGTGGATCGTGGCGCTCGGCTTCACCTGGCGCACCGACCTCGGCAACCGGTAGGCCCGGCGGCCCGCGGACTCGAAGGCCCCCTCGCCTCGCGGCGGGGGGGCCTTCTCGCGTCAGGTCTCCGGCGCGACCGGGGCCGCGGGCCTCAGGCCGGCTCCTCGTTGTAGCGGCGGGCGGCGCGCTCGCCGAGCGCGGTCAGGATGGAGCGCGCCAGGCCGCGCCGGAACAGCTCGGCCGGGAGCGCGATGCCGTGGCGCTCCCCGGGGGCGGCGGTGGGCAGGAACCGGTTCACGAACCCCAGCGTCGCCACGATCGCCCCGGGCATGAGGGAGTGGGCGAGGCGCAGCACCCGCGCCGGCAGCCCGATGATCACGAAGCGCTCGCGGTGCTCGATCGCGCGCACGATGCGCCGCGCCGCCCGCTCCGCGGAGACCGTCACGAGCGGGAGGGATGCGAGCAGCGAGAACAGGCTCGCCTCCGCGTAGCGGCGCCCCTTCACCAGCGCGCGCCCGAAGGATCCGGTGCGCATCAGCCCCGGCACCACCGTGATGACGTCGACGCCGTACTTGGCGGTCTCGGCGCCGAGCGCCTCCGACCACCCGCGCGCGGCGAACTTGGCCGCGTCGTAGGGCGCGAGGTGCGGGATGCCCACCGCGGCGCCGATCGAGGTGACGTTCACGATCGTCCCGCGGCGGCGCGCCCGCATGCCCGGCAGCACCGCCTCGGCCGCGTGCAGCGCGCCGTAGAACAGCACGTCCATGGCGTGCCGGTAGTCCTCGACGCTCATGGCCTCGGCCGGGCCGACCTGGATGATCCCGGCGCTGTTCACGAGCAGCTCCACCGGGCCGAGGTTCTCCTCCACGTCGGCGACCAGCGTGCGCGTGCCGTCCTCGTCGGTCACGTCGCCGGGCAGGCCGGTCGCGTCGATCCCGTCCTGCGCGAGGCCGGACCGCGCCCGCTCCAGCTCCTCCTCGTCGCGCGCGCAGAGGACGATGCGCATGCCGCGGCGACCCAGCTCGCGGGCGAGGACCAGGCCCAGGCCGCGCGAGCCGCCGGTGACGAGCGCCACCCCGCCGGCGAGCGGCCTGCGGCGGCGCAACCGGCGCGCGGCGAGCCAGGCGCCGGCGGCGAGCGCGGCGGTCAGCGACAGCGCGGTCGAACGACGCATCGGGCGTACCTCCCGCCGAACGTTGCACACGCCCCCTGCGCCGCGCCGCGCGGCCGGGCGCTCGGCGCCGGGGTCCGTCGCTTGCAGCCGGGTCCGGCAGCTTTCACTGCGGGGCCGCGGCCCCGGACCCCGCCGGCCTGCACGCCTCGGGATCCTGCCGGGCGGCGGGTTGGCCGCCCGGGGCACGACGGACCCCGGGTGGCCGCCGCACCTGAGGTTTCACCCGCCTGGGACCGGGCCAGCGATCGCCCGGCGAGGTCCACCCTGCATGCGCTCCGCCTCCCTCGCCACCAAGCTCGTCCTCGCCCTCGGCCTCGCCTTCGCGGTGGTCCTGGGCGGCTTCACCGCCGCGTCGGCGGCGTTCACCGTTCGAACCGTCGAGCAGCAGACCGCCGACGCGCTGCGCGGCCGGGTGGCGCTGGTCCGGGACATGGTCGGGGTCTACGACGCCAGCCTGGCGAGGGCGACCGCCGACCTGCTCCACGTGTTCCGCGCCTCCTACCCCGAGGGCATCCGAGCGGACCCGTCGCGCGCCGCCTACGTGGAGGGCGTGGCGCTCCCCGGCCTCGCCGCCGGCGACCGGATGGTGGACCTCGACTACCCCACCGTCGATCGCTTCACCGCGACGAGCGGCGCGGTCGCGACCGTCTTCGCCCGCGCCGGCGGCGACTTCGTGCGCATCACCACCTCGGTGCAGACGGACGCCGGCCGGCGGGCGGTGGGCACGTTCCTCGGCGCCGACCATCCCGCGCACCGGCGCCTGCTCGAGGGCGAGCCCTACACCGGCAAGGCCGTGCTGTTCGGCCGCGACTTCTTCACGCGCTACGAGCCCATCGTCCAGGACGGGAAGGTCATCGGCGCGCTGTTCGTGGGCGTGGACTTCACCGACGGGCTCGCCGCGCTGCGCGAGCGCATCCGCGGCGTGCGCGCGGGCGACCAGGGCTACTTCTTCGTGGTGGACGCCTCGGCGGGCGCCGGGCGCAACCGGCTGATCGTCCACCCCACCCGCGCCGGCGAGGCCGCGCCGGACGGGCTCGGGCCCGCGCTCGCCACCGGGAGCGGCGGCGCCGAGGGGCTGCGCATCGCGGGCGCCGACGCGAAGGGCGCGGCGCGCCCGGAGATCGCGACCTGCCAGGCGTTCGAGCCGTGGCAGTGGCTGGTCTGCGGCGCGGTGCCGGAGGAGGAGCTGACGCACGACGGGCGGCGCCTGGGGCTCCTCCTGTCCACGGGCGGCGCCGCGCTGGTGATCGTGCTGGCCGGGCTCGCGCTCTGGCTGGTGCGGCGCATGGTGCTCGAGCCGCTGGCGCGGACCGCGCGCTTCGCCGAGCGGGTGGCCGCCGGCGACCTCGCGAGCGAGCTCGAGATCCGCGCCGGGGACGAGGTCGGCGCCCTGGGCGAGGCGCTCAACGAGATGGTGCGGGCGCTCCGCGCCGTGGTCGGTACGCTCCGCTCCGCCTCCGACGCGGTGGCCGAGGCGTGCCAGGCGCTGTCCGCCTCCACCGCGCAGATCGCCGAGGGCGCCTCGGAGCAGGCGGCCGGGGCCGAGACCGCGAGCGGCGCC
Organism: Anaeromyxobacter dehalogenans 2CP-1; assembly: GCF_000022145.1. NCBI lineage: Bacteria > Pseudomonadati > Myxococcota > Myxococcia > Myxococcales > Anaeromyxobacteraceae > Anaeromyxobacter > Anaeromyxobacter dehalogenans. The sequence continues at coordinate 48,864 of NC_011891.1, read as the reverse complement.
ACCACCGAGCTCGCGGCGCGGGTGCGCGACGTGGCCGGCGGGGCCGCGGAGACCGAGGCGCTGGCGGCCCGCTCGGCGGCGTCGGCCCGGTCCGGCGGCGAGGCGGTGCGCCGCGCCGTCGCGGCGGTGCAGGAGATCGCCGGGCGGACCGCCGTCATCGAGGAGATCGCCCACCAGACCAACCTGCTCGCCCTGAACGCCGCCATCGAGGCGGCGCGCAGCGGCGTGCACGGGCGCGGCTTCGCCGTGGTCGCGACCGAGATCCGGCGCCTGGCCGAGCGGAGCCGGGCCGCCGCCGCCGAGATCGGCGCGCTCGGCACCTCCACCGTGCAGGCGGCGCGCCTGGCCGGCGAGGCGCTCGACGCCGTGGTCCCGGACATCGGGCGCACCTCGGAGCTGGTGCGCGGCATGGCCGTCGCCACCGAGGAGATCTCCGCCGGCGCGCACGAGGTGACCGGCGCCATCGGCCAGCTCGACGCCGCCATCCAGGCGAGCGCGTCGTCCTCCGAGGAGCTCGCCTCCACCGCCGCCCGGCTCGCCGAGGAGGCCGAGGCGCTGCGCCGCTCGGCCGCGTGGTTCCGCACCGGCGAGCCCGAGCACGACACGGCCCCGGCGACGCGTGCGCCGGCGCTCCCCGCCGTCTCGCCCGGCCGGGCCGCCTGAGCGCCCTCGGGCGTCCGACCGCGCGACGCGATCGGCGCGGCCCTCCGCGGCCGGTCCGCGGCCGGATCGAGGATCAACGCGACGGCCCCGGGGCGCACGACGCGCCCCGGGGCGAAGCGGCGATCAGCACCACGGGTCCCAGGCGAACGCGCCGAAGTTGCCCGGCGTGGACCAGCCCGACTCGTGCCCCTGCTGGTCGCGGACGCGCACACGCCAGTAGTACAGCCGCGGCGCGTAGGGCCCGCACCAGTCCTGCGGGATGTCGAGGATCCGCGCCGGCACCTGGAGCGCGGGGCGGCCGCCCGAGGTGGTCGGCGTCCCGCTCACCCAGCCGGTGCTGCCCACCGTGCTCCCCGGCACCCCAGGGCCGGTGAGCGAGCCGTTCTGCAGGTAGGTGAAGGCGGCGTCGGAGGCGAGCTGGACCTCGTACTGGAGCACCACCCCCGCGGCCGCCGTCACCGGGAACCAGACGAGCGGCACGGTGGCGTCGTACGTGCCCACCTCGAAGCTGGCGCTCACCGGCGCCAGGTCAGGGCTCGACAGGGCGCCCTCGGCCGGCGTGGTGAAGGACTGGAGCGCCGTGTGCGTCACGTTCCGGAACACGTCGCTCGTGCGCACGCGCCAGACGTAGGTGGTCCCCGGCGTGAGCCCGGTGAGCTGGACGGAGTGCTGGACGACGAACGCGTCGTTGCCCGCCACGTGCCCGGCGGTGCCCACGCCGTACTCCACGTAGGAGGTGGCCTTCTCGCTGCTGGTCCAGGCGATCGTCGCGGACGTGGCGGTCACTGCGGACAGGGCCGGCCCGGCCTGGAAGCGCGGCGCCACGTACTCGGTGGGCGGCGGCGCCCAGCCGTCGTGGCAGTGCGTGCAGGCGCTCTGCGGCAGGCCGGTCGAGTAGGGATGGTTCGGGGGATAGACGGGCGAGGTGACCTCCATCTGCTGGATGCCCTCGTGCCCGTGGCAGAAGAAGCACGCGGCGCCGTCCGGGGCCGGATCCGCCGGGGCCCCCTCGAACCACGAGTACGAGCCGTCGGTGACCCACCGCTCGCGGTGGCAGGCCTTGCACACCTCGTGGCGGTCGCCCTGGTGACACGCGGTGCACAGCACCTGCGCGCCCACGCCGGCGCGATCGATGCTGCCCGGCGGGATGGCCACGCCGTTCACGTGGGCGGCGAGCAGGAACGCGTTGTTGCTCGCGTGGAAGTCGTGGCAGCGCGCGCAGGCGATCGCGCCCTGGCCGCGCGCGTACGGCGCGAGCAGCGTGCCGCCGAAGCCGCGCGTGACGAGCGTGGTCGGGTAGCAGCTCGGCGACGAGAGGTTGCTCGTGCACGACGAGTTCTGGATCGTGCCCTCGGGACACGGCTGGCCGGTGCGCGCCGCGCCGACCGGGTTCCCGGCCGGGTCCACCGGCTGCAGCACGCAGGTCCAGGCCCACGCGCCCGAGGTGCCGTTCGCGTACCACCACCGCGGCGTGATGCGCATCGCGCCGGGCTGGTCCGGCTGGTTCGGCGGACACGGATAGGCGCCGCGGCCGATGGAGCGCTGGCCGGCGGCGTCGAGCGCGTCGAACCGGCAGGTGCCGGGCCGGTCGCCGTGGAAGTCGCCGGAGGCCATGTCGTCCCACCCGACGAGCAGCGGCGGCGTCTCGCCGGAGAGCGTCTGGCCCTGGCCCGCGTGGCAGCCGGCGCAGGTGACGGCCGCGCTGCCGCCGCCGCCGTCCACCATGCGGACCTCGCCGCTCAGGTGCTGGGAGGTGTCGTGGCAGGACTGGCAGCTCGTCCCCGAGCTGCCGTCCGGCAGCGGGTGCGCCGACAGCGCGGTGGCGGGATCGATGGCGCCCACGTCGGTGTGGCAGGTCACGCACTGCAGCGGCCCGGCGGTCCAGCTGACCCCGTGCGGCTCGGCGCCGAGCGGCGCGTGGCAGCCGACCGAGCAGGTGGTCCCGGAGGCGTCGCTCACGACGCTCCCGTTCGCGCTGGACGTGCCGCCCGGGAACGTGACCGGGTTCGCGAACCCGAGCGCGCCGCCGCACGGGTGGCAAGCGGTGCAGCCGATCCCGGACGCCGCGTGCTTGTCGTGCGCGGCGGAGCCGACGCACACCTCGCCTGCCACCGGCAGCGCCTGCGTGGTGAACCGCGGCGGCAGCGGTGCCGGCGCGGGCTCGACGATCTTGCCCGGCATCGGGTCGCCGGCCAGGGCGGACGCAGCCGTCGGCGCCTCGTCCGGCCCGCAGCCGGAGACGAGGACGGCGGAGAGCGCGAAGACCACGGCGGTGGTCGGAGCGAGGCGAGACGAGCCGCGGGCGCGAGGCGTTAGGAGGCCGCCGCGCGAGGAGCGGTGCACCGGCTGGCGCATGGGTATTCCCCCTGGGTAGGTCAGCCGGGGGTTTCCCCCAACCCCGCGGCTGCGTTCACCCACGCTAGAAGACCAGCGAGCGGACGGACATGCGCTCGTTTGCCGCACCACCTCCGAGTCCCGGGATCGTCCTCGGCGCCTGCGACCAGGGGTCGCGGCCGCGGCCCGGATCACGTGCCGTGGCCGGGGCTCAACCCCAGCCGCCGGGCCTCCTCGAGCACGAAGTCCCACACCGCCGCCACCCGCGGCACCTCGCGGAGCGCCCGGTGGACCACCAGCCACAGGTCGCCCGCGCGCGCGGAGGGCAGCTGGCGGCGGGCCGCCGGCGCGAGGCGGACCTCGGCGAGGCCGCAGGCCAGCGCCATGTTGCGGTCGGCGAGCACCAGCCCCACCCCGGCGCGCGCCGCCGCCATCTGCGTGCCCATGTGGCTGGTGCGGAGCGCGATCCGCTCGGGCGGCACGTGATCCAGGACGGCGCGGGTGAGCTCGAGGTGCGCGAGGTCCTCGCCCCAGGTGATCCAGCGCGCCGCGTCGAGGCTGCGCAGCGTGCCGAGCGCGCGGGCCTGGCGCGGCGCGCCGAACACGCCGCCGGTGGCCGTGCCGAGCTTCCGCGCCAGGAGGTCGCCGGACGCGGGCAGCACGCCGCGGATGGCCAGGTCCGCCTCGCGCCGGGTGAGGTCGGCGTAGCCGATGGTGGCGTCGAGCGCCAGGCGCAGTCCCGGGTGCGCCGCGAGCAGGCGCGGCAGGGCCGGGGCGAGCAGGTACTCGGCGACGCCCGGCGCCGCGGTGAGCCGCACCTCGCCCTCGGCCGCCAGCTCGCGCCCCTGCGCCGCCAGGGCGAGCGCGTTCGCGGCGCGCTCCATCGCCTCGGCGTGCGGCCCGAGCGACTCGGCGAGCGCGGTGGGGAGCACGCCGTCCGGGGTCCGGTCGAACAGGCGCGCGCCGAGTGCCGCCTCGAGGGCGGTGAGCCGCCGGGAGATGGTGGAGGCGTTCACGCCCAGGCGCGCCCCCGCGCCGGACAGCGAGCGCGCCTCGAGGAGCGCCCGGAGCACGCGCGCGTGGTCCCAGTCGAGCGCGGCGGCGGGCGGGGCGGGCGGAGGCCTTTGCATGTCCGCAAGGCTACCCGGCGAATTCGCCGCGTGCACCGCGTTTTCGCGGGCCGTAGGCTTCCGCTCGAGAGGAGCCCGCATGCCCCGCCCCGATCCGTTCGTCCCCCCCGAGCTGCACGTCGTGTTCGGCGCCGGCCAGGTCGGCCGGCGCCTCGCGCGCGAGCTGCTCGCCCTCGGCCACCGGGTCCGCCTGATCCGGCGCGGCCCGCCCGGACCGGAGCTCCCCGGCCTGCGGTGGCTGAGCGGCGACGCCGCCGACCCGCTGTTCGCGGGCGAGGCGTGCCGCGGCGCCGACGTGGTCTACGACTGCACCAACCCGCCCGACTACCACCGCTGGGACGAGCTGCTCGTCCCGCTCCGGCGAGGGATCCGCGACGCCGCCGCTCGCGCCGGCGCGCGCCTCGTCGCGCTCGACTGCCTGTACATGTACGGGCGGCCGGCCGCCTCGCCGTTCGACGAGGACGCGCCGCTCGCGCCCTGCAGCCACAAGGGCGAGCTGCGCGCGCTCCTGGCGCGCGAGCTGCTCGAGGCCCACGCCCGCGGCGACCTGCGCGCGACCACCGGCCGGGCCTCCGACTTCTTCGGCCCCGGCGCCGGCGCGGCCGCGCTGCTCGGCGACCGGCTCGCGGCGCGGCTCCGCGCCGGGAAGCCGTTCGAGGCGTTCGGCGACCCCGACCTGCCGCACGCGTACTCCTACGTCGCCGACGTCGCGCGCGGCCTCGCGGTGCTCGGCACGCACGAGGCCGCGCTCGGGAGGGCGTGGCACCTGCCCGTCTCCTGGACCGGCAGCACCCGCGGCCTGGTGGAGGCGGTCGGCGCCGCGCTCGGCCGGCCCGCCCGGCTCCGCATCGTCCCCGACTGGCTGCTGCGGGTGGGCGGCCTCCTCGACCCGACGCTCGGCGCCGCGGTGGAGATGACCTACCAGTGGAAGGTGCCGTACGTCCCCGACGACCGGCGCTTCCGCGCCGCGTTCTCCGTCGAGCCCACCCCCGCCGCCGAGGCGGTGGCCGCGACCGCGCGAGCCATCCTGGGCGCCGAGGCCCCCGCGGGACGGCGCGACGCGGCGTGATCGCGCCCGACGACGATGCGTCCCCGCGGCTCCCGCGCCGATGGTAGCGTGCGCGCCCTGGCCGACGCCGCGCCGCCTCGGAGCCTCCGCGATGAACCTCCTCGTCCTCCTCGCCCACCCCGACCGCGCCAGCCTCAACCATGCGCTCGCCGACGCCGCGTGCCGGGCGGCGCGGCGCGCCGGGCACGAGGTCACCCTGCGCGATCTCTACGCGGAGGGCTTCGACCCGGTCCTGCCCGGGCCCGAGATCCCGAGGGACGCGCCGCTCCCGGGCTGGCTCCGCGACCACTGCGACGCGCTCGCCTCGGCGGGCGGGATCGTGGTCGTCCAATCGTGGTCGTCCACCCGAACTGGTGGGGTCAGCCGCCCGCGATCCTCACCGGCTGGATCGATCGCGTGGTCCGGCCCGGCGTCGCGTACGCGTTCCGGGAGGGCGACTCGGGCGAGGGCGTGCCGGTGGGGCTCCTGCGCGCCAGGACCGCCGTCATCCTCAACACCTCCAACACGCCGCTCGCGCGCGAGCGGGAGGCCTTCGGCGACCCGCTCGACGCGATCTGGCGCCGGTGCGTGCTCGACCTGTGCGGCGTGAAGGACGTCCGGCGCCGGACGTTCTCCGTGGTCGTGACCAGCACCGACGCCGAGCGCGCCGCCTGGCTCGCGGAGGCCGAGGCGCTCGTCGCGGACGCGTTCCCGCGGGAGCGCTGACCTCCGCCGGCCCCGAGCGGCACCGTGACTCCGCGTGAGGTCCGCGGAATGATGCGGCGGCCCACCCCTGGCCTCCGAGGAGCCGCCCTTGCACCTGGCATCCCGAGCCGCACCCGTCGTCCTCGCCGTCTCCCTCGTCACCGCCTGCGCCGGCGCGCGCGAGGCGGGTCGCGATCCGCCGCAGTCGCTCACCGTCCGCGAGCTGACCGTGGTGGACGCCCGCGGCCAGCCGCGCCTGCGCATCGGGGCGCCGCTGCCGCCGCCCAAGGGCGCCGAGCGCCGCGCGGTGGACGCGTTCGGGATCCAGTTCATGGACCAGGACGGCTACGAGGTGGCGGGCCTCGGCATGCTCGAGCCGGTGGACATCCGCGGCCTCTGCTTCGACATCAAGGACGCGTACGAGGCGATGTGCGTGGGCCTGGTGAAGGGCGAGCCCAGCATCACGTTCCGGCACGACTGGAAGGAGCGGATCACGCTCGGCGTCGAGAAGGGCGTGGCGAGCATCGTGCTGCGCGATGCGCAGGGGGAGCCGCGCGTCCGCCTCGAGGTGGACCCGGACGGCAAGACGCGGGTGGAGGGGGTCGCGCCCACGGCGCCGGCGCGGCCGTGACCTCGGGTCACGCCGCCCGGACCGCTCGCCCCATCAGTACGACTTCGCCCAGACCACGCGCTTCGGGCTCGGCTGCCCCGTGAACGGGCAGGTGCCGGGCTCGCCCGGCTCGAGCGGGATGCAGCGCACCGTGACGCCGAGGTCCTCCTTGATGCGGGCCTCGACCGCCGGATCCCCGCTGAAGTGCGCGAGCGCGAACCCGCCGTGGATGGGCGTGGGATCGTTGGGCCGCACGGTCGCGGGCGGCGTGAAGTACGCGTAGAACTCGTCCTTCGTGTCGATGGGCCGCGTGTGCTCGGCGCGCACCGCCCGCGCGCGCCTTAGCAGCGCGTCCTGGATCTCCTGCAGCAGCGCGCCCACCCCGGCGACCAGCTCGCCCCGCGGCACGCTCTGCTTCTCCCTCGGCTTCCGGTCGCGGCGGCCCATGAACACCGCGCCCTTCTCGATGTCCTTCGGGCCGACCTCGAGCCGGATCGGCGCGCCCTTCTTGATCCACTCCCAGGACTTCTTCGCGCCCTGGACGTCGCGCGCGTCGAGGTGGACGCGCACCGGGGCGCCCGCGTAGCTCTGGGCCTCGAGCTCCCGCTTCAGCTCGGCGCACCACGCCAGCACCTGCTCGCGGACCTCCGGCTTCTGGATGACCGGGATGATCACCACCTGCTGCGGCGCGAGCCGCGGCGGGCACACCATGCCGTCGTCGTCGCCGTGGGTCATGATCATCGCGCCGATCATCCGGGTGGAGAGCCCCCAGGACGTGGTCCAGGCGTGCGTGAGCGCGCCCTTCTCGTCCTGGAACTGGATCCCCGAGGCCCTCGCGAAGTTCTGGCCGAGGAAGTGCGAGGTGCCGGCCTGCAGCGCCTTGCGGTCCTGCATCATCGCCTCGATGCAGTAGGTGCGGACCGCGCCCGGGAACCGCTCGCTCGCGGTCTTCTCGCCCTGGACCACCGGCAGCGCCATCCACTCCTCGGCGAAGCGGGCGTAGATCCCGAGCATCTGCATGGTCTCGTCGATCGCCTCCTGCTCGGTGGCGTGCGCCGTGTGGCCCTCCTGCCACAGGAACTCGGCCGTGCGCAGGAACATCCGGGTCCGCATCTCCCAGCGGACGACGTTCGCCCACTGGTTGATGAGCAGCGGCAGGTCCCGGTAGCTCTGCACCCAGCGCGCGAAGCTCTCCCCGATGATGGTCTCCGAGGTCGGCCGCACGACGAGCGGCTCCTCGAGCTCGCCCACCGGCACCAGCTTCCCGTCGCGGGCCTCGAGCCGGTGGTGGGTGACCACCGCGCACTCCTTCGCGAACCCCTCGACGTGCGCGGCCTCCTTCTCGAGCAGCGACAGCGGGATGAACAGCGGGAAGTAGGCGTTCACGTGGCCGGTGGCCTTGAACATGCCGTCCAGCACCCGCTGCACGTGCTCCCAGAGCGCATAGCCCCACGGCTTGATCACCATGCAGCCGCGGACGGTCGAGCTCTCGGCGAGATCGGCGGCCTTGATGACCTCGAGGTACCACTCGGAGAAGTTCTCGGCCCGGGTCGGGCGGATCGCGGTCTCGGCGCTGGCCATGGCGGGAGGATCTAGCGCACCGCCGCGTTCCCTGCCAAGGCGCGCCGTCTGCCCGCCCGGCGTCGCGCCGGGGCGCTCACCGTGCGGGGCGCCGGCGCGGGCCGGCCGGCCGCAGCGCCCGCGCCAGGACCCCGCGCGCCGCGTCGTCCGCCGGCACGTAGAGCACCACCCGGACGTCCTCCGGCTCGCCCTCCGGCGCGAAGGAGGCGTAGAGCAGCTCCAGCGGCTCGCCGCCCGGGCCGGCCAGCCGCTTGCGCCGGAGGTGCGGGTCGGCGAGGGCGTGGGACTCCCACGCCCGCGCGAACTCGGGGCTGCGCGCGGCGAGGTCCGCCACGAACGCGTTCCAGTCCGGGTGCGCCACCAGGCGCCCACCGGCCGCCCGGAACTGCGCCACCGCGGAGGACGCCACCGCCTCCCAGTCCAGGAAGCGCTCGCGCCAGCCCGGATCGAGGAAGAGGCGCGCCAGCACGTTGTCGGTGACGCCGGGGGTCGCCTCGAACGATCCGAGCACGGTCCCGGCGGCCGCGTTGGCGTGCAGCACGTCCCAGCGCCCGTTCACCACGTACGCGGGCGCGTCCCGGAACCCGTCCACCATCGCGCGCAGCGCCGGCGAGGCCTGCGCCGTCCGCCGCCAGCGCGGCGCGGCGGTCGCCACCGCGTCGGCGAGGCGCGCCAGGTGCGCCGCCTCCGCCTCCCCGAGCCGCAGCGCGCGGGCGAGGGCGCGCACCGTGCGCCGCGAGGTGCGCACCGGACGTCCCTGCTCGAGCCAGGTGTACCAGGTGATGCTGATGTTCGCGGCGACCGCGACCTCCTCGCGGCGGAGCCCGGTCACCCGCCGGCGCCCGCCGCCCGCGACCGCCAGCGCCGGGCGCGACCGCATCCGGCGCAGGAAGTCCCCGAGCGCCCTCGCCGCGAGGGTGGTGGTGCCACCACCCGCATCCGCGGGCACCTTCTTCGCGACGCTCGCCGGCATCACCATCCCGCCTCCACCACGCCGTCCCCGAGGTGCACCGATGACCGCGCTCCAGAGCATCCGCCAGCTCGACTACACCGTCCTGTTCGCGCGCGACCCCGAGCGAATGCGCCGATTCTATGCGGAGGTGATGGGTTTCCCCATCGCGCGCGAGCTCGGGCCCGGCTGGGTCGAGTTCCGCGTCGGCTCCAACCTGCTCGTGCTCACGCAGCGCGGCGGCCTGTTCCACGACCCGCCCACGCCCGAGGGCGCGCTGTCGGTCCAGCTCGCGTTCCGCGTGGCGCCCTCCGCGGTGGACGCCTGCGCCGAGGAGCTGCGCCGCCTGGAGGTGCCCATCGTCTCGCCGCCGACGGATCAGCCCTGGGGCCACCGCACCTTGTTCTTCCGCGATCCCGACGGCAACGTCCTCGAGATCTACGCGGACCTCTGAGCCACGTCCGCGCCCGGTGTGCCGGCCGGCTACCCGCGCGCGATCCACGCAGCTCGCTCACCGCCGCCGCGCGCGGGAGCTCGAACCAGAAGGTGGTTCCCCGGCCTGGCTCGGAGCGGACGCCGACGTGCCCGCCGTGGGCCTCGGCGAGCCGCTTGACCGTGGCGAGCCCGAGGCCGAGCCCCGGCACGTCCCCGGCGCCGCCGCGGACGTACGGCTCGAAGACCCGGTCGCCCAGATCCGGCGGGAGGCCGGGCCCGTCGTCCTCGACCTCGACGCGGATCGCCGCGGCGTCCGGGGCGGCGCGGATCACGACCCGCCCGTCCCGCCGCGCGTACTTGATGGCGTTGTCCACCAGGTTCGCCACCAGGCTGGTCAGGACGCCCTTCGCGCAGGCGACGGTGCCCGGCACGAGCTCCGCGCCCACCGTCATGCCCGCCTCGGTCGCCCGTGCCTCCGCGCCCGAGACGACGTCGTGGACGACCTCGACGACGTCCGCGGCAGCGCCCGGCTCCGGCCGTGCCCCGGCCCGGGCGAACCCGAGCAGCCCCGCGACCAGGGTCTGGATCCGCCGGAGGCTGCGCCGCGCGCGCTCGAGGCCCTCGCCCGCGGGTTCGCCCGCCGCCTGCCGGCGCCGGAGCTCGAGGTCGATCGCGAGCTGCGCGCTCGCGGTCGGGTTCATGATGTCGTGCGCGACCCGTCCCGCGAACGCCTCCAGCTCGCCGGCGCGCTCCTCCATCATGCGCTCGTGCTCGCTCACGAGCGCGTCGTGGCGGCGGAGCTGACCGGCGACGACCCGCCCGGCCAGCAGCGCGATCCCGCCGCAGAGGACGCCCAGCGAGAGGCTGAGCCACAGCCCTCGCGCGCGCACGGCCTTGATGTGCTCGGCGAGCTGGCTGCCGTTGCGGGCGTTGAAGTCGAGGTCGCGGGACAGGAGCTCGTGCAGGTGTGCCGCCGCGGGCCGGACCTCGCGGAGGAACGTTTCCCTCGCGAGCCGCGCGTCGCCTGCGTCCGCCTGCCCGAGCATGCGGTTCGCCGCGCCCACGAACCGGGAGGTCCCGCGCCGCACGTCCTCCCAGAACGGCCGCTCGCCCGGGAAGAGCGGCAGCGCGAGGTAGACGCCCACCTGCTCCGCGAGCGCGCGGAGCGGCGCCTCGGCGGCGGCGCGCGCGGCCGGCGTGACGGGCACGGCGGCGAACGCCGCGGACTCGATCTCGAACTGGCCGAGGAGGTGGCGCGCCTCGGCCAGGCACCGGATCGTCGGCATGGCGTCGCGGGCGATCTCGTCGGAGGCGACGTCGATCTCCCGGATGTGCTCCGCGGTGTAGACCGAGGCGGCGATGAAGCTCGCCACGACGACCACGTAACCGCCGAACAGGAACCGCCTCGACCGACGGTCTGGACCCGGGCTCGCCATGTCCCTGCCTCGTGACGAGGTCCGAGCTCCGTCGCTGGTGCGCTCCGGCCGGACGCCGGAGGCGACGCCAGCATTCGCGCGAGCGGGCCTGTCCGGCGCATATGCTCGCCGCGCCGGGGCGTTCCCCGGCCAGGATGGGGGCCGCGGCCGTTCGAGGCGACCCGCGCGCGGCCAGCTCGGTGGCCGCCCGCTCGCTCCACGCTCCGGCGCGGTGCCACGTCCCGACGGCGCACCTCCGGTGGACGTAATGCGCCCGCGCGAGACCGCGTACCACAGGCGTCGCGACGTGAATGCGCGGAACATCGCCGTGACGGTGTCGCCGTTCGCCCGCCAGCGCGACGCTCCCCGCGCGCCACTCGCTCGCCCGGAGCCTCGTCGCAGCGCACCGCGAGAAGGGAGGAGCCGTGAGCCGCACCTCGAGGCTGCACGTCCTGACGCTGGCGATCCTGCTGCCGCTCGCAGCGACCGCGCAGACCAACTACTTCCCCTACGGCACCGCCGGGGAGATGCAGACGGATCTCGTCACGTACGATGGGATCGCGCGGACGGTCGTCGTCCGGATCCTGAACCTGACGCCGTACCGCATCGAGCACACCGAGGCCACCTCCACCGCGTACGGCGACCAGTACCAGGTCGGCACGACGCTGGCGGACGTCCTGGACCGGGATCGCCTCACGGCGAAGGCGTTCTTCTTCGCGCCGGTGGGCGTCCCGGCGGTCATCCCGGGCGTTCCGCCGGAGGCGTACACCGAGGGTTACGTCAATACGGTGACGCGCCCGTACGAGATGGTGTTCTCGTGGAACGAGCGCGCCGGCCGCGTCGAGCAGAGCCGGGTCGGCTGGGTGGTGCGCGGGGTGCAGTCGTGGGTGTGCCCGCCGCCGCCCCTCGGCGGCGAGTGCACCCCGCGGCACGACGACGTGCACCTGGGCCTCTGGGTGACGCGGCCGCTCGACGACCCCGGGGAGTCGCTGTACGCCGGGTTCTTCGGCTCCGACTTCCTCGGCACGCTGACCATGGCCGTCAGCGTCGCCGGCGTGATCACGGATCCCTTCAATCCCCTCAACTGGTACGGCCTCTTCATCTCGGTCGCCGACATGGCGGATCCGGCGCGGTTCGAGGAGGAGCAGGTCGCGCCCGACGACGGCATCGAGATGTACGTCGCCTCCTATCCCATCCCCGCGCCGTTCACGCGGTCCGATCCCAGCCAGGACTGCTACCTGTCGAACAACAACCTCGTCGAGAACGAGGTGGCCGCGCCGTCGCCCGCGCTGCCCGATCCGAGGATCTGCACCCCTCAGACCGTCTCAGGCACGGCCGACGACGGCACCGACGCGCAGTGGGCCGACGCGGCCGGGCCGGGCGCGTCCGAGCTGATCACGACCATCCACGTGCTGCGGGGGCGCAGGTACCTGCCCCACAGCGAGGGCGGGTCGGCGTGCGCGGGAAAGTGGGGCTCGGTGCCGATCGTCAACGTGACGATCTGGACCCGGGACCAGTACGCCGCCTCGAACGTGGCCGGTCTCGCCCACGCGAGCTTGGCGGCGCGCCCGCAGCGCGATCAGGGCGCGGCGAAGCTCGTCGCGGAGTACCGGAAGTTCTACGAGAAGTACGACCGCGCCGGCCTCCTCGCGATCCGCGAGGTCGTGCTGGCGCTCGACCCCGAGGCGCGCGAGCAGCTCCGAGCGGCGGTCCTGACCGTGCGGTCGGACGGCGTGCTGGACAAGGACGCGCACAAGGCGCTGCACATGGTGATCGTCGCGGCGCGCGCCCGGCTGACGGACGACGAGTGAAGGGAGGGAGCGACATGTCCACCAAGACCGTGGCGACCCTGGCCTGCAGCCTCGCGTTCGGGCTCCTCCTCGCCGCGCCGGGCCGGGCCGCCGGCCAGTGCACGTCCTCCGACGTCCCCGCGGGCGGCATCTTCACCAAGCTCGACGCCCAGGGGCTCTACTCCGACCTCTTCTCGCTGACGCTCATCAACCTGAGCGACGCGGCCCTCGAGGGCACCGCCGACATCAACGCGACCATGGCCAAGTACTCGCTCACCTATCCGCCCGGCATGGTGCGATGGGAGTGCGCCCATCCGCCCTTCTACAAGCTCTGCTCCGACACCGAGCTGAACCCGAACACCTGCCAGGACGTGACCCAGGGCTTCCGCCCGGCGCCGTTCACGGTCCGGGTGGAGCGGAACGACAGCGCCATCTGGAGGGGCGGGTGGGCGAACGACTGCTACGACGGGAAGATCGACTTCACCTGGCGCGACTCCACGTTCCAGCTGAAGTTCAAGCGGCAGAAGGTGTACGGCGGCGCCCTCGCGTACCCGCACTACGGCACCTGGACGACGCTCCTGCCGCGCACCGGCTCCTGGTGCGCCCCCGGCACGTTCTGCTCCGGCGTGTGGACGACGCCGCACGACTACGAGATGCGCAACATCACCACCATCGCCGCGAACGAGCTGGTCGTGTCGCTGTACAGCACCGACAACCAGAACCTCGTGGTCGTGCTGCGGGAGACGCACTGGGACGGCGCGCAGGGGGATGCGTACGACGGGAAGCGCCTGGACTGGGTGGACAACGACAGCCCGCGCGTCCCCGGGGACTGCAACCACTAGCCAGGCGCGGAACGCGGACGGCCCGCGACGCGCCGGCACCTGGGTTCGCCCGGATCCCGCGCGACGACCGGGAGGCCACAGCGCCCTACACGCGCGACGAGGCCGTGCCGCGACGTGCGCGCGCGTCACGATGCGTGGCGGTTCCCCGACGATCGCGTGCCCCGGCTCGCCGTTTCCCTCGGGATCTCGCGACCCGCCACCCTGGTACGCGGCTCGCATCCTGGTGTTCCGTGCCCGCGGGGCGGGGCACGAGGAGGTTCGCGATGGACCCGAGGTTCGATGCGATGCCAGAGCGGCGCCCGAGCGCGCTCGTCCTCCACCCGGACGTCTCGATCCGCGCCGAGCTGGGCTGGGCGCTCGGCGCCCGGGACATGGCGTCCGTCTCCGCGGCCGACGGCGCGAGCGGCCTCGCGCTCCTGCTCGAGGAGCTCCTCGCGCTCGACGCGCTGGTCGTGAAGCTCGACCTGCCCGGCCGCGACGCGCGCGCGTTCGCCGACCTCGTCCGCCGGGCCGGAGGAGAGCAGGAGCTCGCCATCGTGGTCCTCGCGAGCGACCCGAGCCCGTCCCTGCGCGACGAGCTCGCCGCGCTCGGCGTGGACGAGGTGGTGGACCCCCGGCTCGGACCGGGGACGGTGGCCGACGCGGTGATCGCGGCGGTCTGGCGACGCCGCTCTGGCGCTGGCGCCGGCACGCGAGCGCCGCGTTCGCAGCGCCGGCTCCGCGAGACGGAGGGGCTGGACACGTTCAGCACCGCCGCGTGATCCGGCGGCTCGCGGTGGCCGAAGACCAGACGGCCCGCCAGACCTTGCGATCTGGCGGGCCGAGATGTTCGAGCGAAGTTGGTGTGCCTGGGGCCGGAATCGAACCAGCGACACGGGGATTTTCAGGCCCTACGTCTCGTCCGCGACGACCGCGTCTTCACAAGGTATTTCCAAAGCGCCGTCGGGGCGAGTAGCACATCGGAAGCAGTTCAGCCTTCCAGGCTGTACTCATCGAGGGGAAGGGGCGTGAACGCGAGGTAGTCGCGCAAGCTGAGGCTCCCTGTATCAACGAGTTCCCAGTCGTGAAGTTCAGCCTCACCTGCCGCAGCCAGTGCTTCACCGAACCAGGCACCCAACCGCTCCGAATCGGCGGCTGAAAGCGCCTCGTCGTCCGTGAGGCCCTCCTCCGCCAAGAAGAGCAGGTGAACCTGAAACGGCACTGCGTCGTTCCCCACCGCGAAGAGCACCTCCTTAACGCCCCGCAGTAGCGGAAGGATGCTCTCGTCCCCGTCTTCGAGCTTCAGCGCTTCAACGATGGGCCTCTGAATCGCCTCAACGTGCGCCGTGGGAATCGCGATTCGGCTGAACCGGCGACCCAGCCACTCCCGGAACCTGCGCTCCGTCTGGGCGTTCGCGCATCCTTGGTCTGGGGCGAACTGAAGAAGCGACTCCTTGGTGACGAGCACTCGGGCGGTGGCGTCCGCGATGAGACCTTCCTTCTTGCCATCCGGGTCCACGCGCTCGCGAAGGAGGAAATGCCGGCCCGAGTTGCTCGCAGCAGGACGGATGATGCGTTCCTTGCTGGTCCAGAACGCGCGGAGGCATTCGACTTCCGGATCGCTGGCAGGGTTTCGCGCCAGGTCGCACGTTTGGCTCGCGACGACCAGGACGCCGTCGCCAGCATCGCGAACCCTGTCGCGCGGCTGCGGCGGGACACCCGGAGCGAACTCCGTCGAACGCACCGGCGCACGCGCAGGAAGAAGGGCTCCCTGTCGCCAGCCCCTGGCGAGCAGTTGTTGTCCGGCGTGCTCTCCTCCTCCCGCCATACGTCAGTCGCCCTGCTCCTCCTCAGGCTCGTAGTCGTCCGCGAAGGGCTTTGCCGACATCCGGTCGAGTCCCTCCCGGAGTTGCGTTGCCGAGAGGCGTCGGGGCGCCCGCTGCGGCAGCGTCGGGCGAGCAGTCCTCCTTCGCGTCAGCATGCCCCGGCACAGTTCATACCGGCGCTCCCTGATCACATCGAAGGGCATGAGGTTACTTGCGGGCGACGGCGTTAGGAGCCAAGCAGCGACGGTTCTGGGCTCCCCGAACCGGCGGGCAACTTCTTCGATGACGGCGACGACCTGAAGCAGGTGATCACGCTTGCTCCCCCGTGGCTTCGATCCGTCGCGCCAGGCGTAGAGCGTGGTTCTCGACACGCCGAGGAGGGAAGCGATCCTCTCCATCTCCAGACCAGTGAGCGTGACGAGGCGCGTGACCGCCTGCGCCTCGGGTGCGACGGCCACAGTCGAAAGCGGGCGTGCTCTCTCGTCCAGTGCGTGGGGACCGCCAACGTTCGCTTCGGCGGCGAACGAAACCGCTTGTTCTCCTGAATCGGTCTCGTCCAAGTCCTGGGGGTCACCTTCGGCGACATACGCCCGGAGAACCGGAGCGGATATCCATCCGTACCCGGTCGGCTGCGTCTGAACGTCCACGAGCGCGAACCAGTTTCGGACGGCTGTGTGCTTCGGAGCCGGCATCGTGTCCTGGCCCGTGCGAGGCCCCGGCGCGCGGACGAGGAAGCCGTACAGCGACTCCCACAGCGAAGCCGCCAGAATCACGTTCTCGTTCTCGGGGTGAGCGGGCCTGTACATGCCCGTGTCCGCCCCGGTAGCAAGCGTAGCCAGCGCAGCGCTCATTCGTTGGGCTCCAGGTGCTTGTACATCGATTCACCGAGAGACCATCTAAAGAAGCGGTACATCACATCGTTGTACGCGGTCAGTGCTCGTGATGTCGCGGCGATGTCGAGAGGACTCGGGCGCTCGTCGTAGTAGTCCATGTCGAGGAGGTAAAAGCGCCCCTCCGCGACTGGTGCCGTAGGGATCGGCTCAACGACGCCGCCCACAAGCAGACCATGCCGAATCGCGAGAACGCCGTCGTCGCGGCGCACCCTTACTTCATGGGCCATGTGCTCGACGGTTCCGCCGAGCAGGTTGTTCCCAGCGAATCCCAAAAGCTCTGGGTTCATCAGCTTGGCCCAGTCAGCTAGCGACCGGCCCGCGTCGTGTCTGAACTCGTTGATGTATCGAAGCCCGAGCCTCGACCTCTCGCGCAACCTCAGTCGTTCCTTCGCCGCGCCGAGCACCTTTTCGAAACGCGACGAAAACTCCTCGACGGCAGAGTAGCCTCGCACTTCCAGCGTCAGCGCGGACTCGCCGAGGACGACGGCCCAGTCGCCGTTTCGGCTAGCGAAGCGAAGGAGTGTTTCGGAGGGAGCAGCCTGAAGACCACCCTTGGGGGTCACTTGGAAGGCGACCTGCTGCTCCCGGGCTGCGACCGGATAGTCGTCCGCCAGCGCATCCTGAAACGGAGCAGTGAAGGCAGTGTCGGCGAGCCGAAGTTGGAGCGGGAACCGAATCTGGCCGACGACCAGCCTCAGCGGCGACTTCTTGAACAGAACTCGCGGGTACTCCGGCAGGGGCGGCATGCATCGTCCTGTTTGGGGTTGATTCTCCGGCACTGACTTTACGCGCTACTTGACAGATTACAAGCCATGTGTAAGGTGCGGCGTCCAGTTCGCGCGGAATCGGGATCGAAATCAGCGACTTGCAGAGACGCTCCTGAACGGGTGCGCGTAAGTGGGAATCCGGTTGCCCGGCTGCTCTTCCGCCAGGGGAACGGGCACGGGGTCGACCGAACGCCGTGCTCAGGTCACTCCTCGTCGGTCCGCTGTACGCGCTCCGTCCGGCGCCGCCGGCACGTCACGGCCACCACGAGTGGCTCGGCCTCGAACTTCGCGCGCACCTCGTCCGCGAGAACCTGCGCTCGCTCAACGGCGACCGCCCAACCGTGGCAAAAGCCGTCCTGCCCCGCGCGGCGCCGGTCCTCGGGGACGTAAACGACAGCGAACTTCAGGTCCTGGCTCGACACGCGCTTGAAGGTGCCGACCGGCGTTACCACGGTGGACACGAACTCAGGGAGCTTCTCGTCCGCCGGGTGCTCGGACTCCGTAACCGCCCGGCGCTGGACGTGTAGCGCGCGCCCATGAGCGACGAGATCCTCCGCGCTTCTCTCGCGGAGGACCTCATGGCCGACCAGGACAGAAGCCGCTGGACCAAGCTCGTCGCCGACTTCGAGTCGTGCGATCTCCCGCAGCGCGAGTTCGCGACGGAGCGAGGAATCCCGCTCAGCAACTTGCGTTACTGGATCTACCGCCTGCGCAAAGAGTCGCGACCGCTCGTCTCGCAGGCGCCGGAGCGCTCAGATCAAGTACCTGAGCGTCGCGCCGCTCCAGAGGGCTCGCGTCTCGTGCCGGTGCGCGTGGTAGCGTCCGCGCCTAAGGCGCGGCAAGACACGGCCGCAGCGGTCGCCGCGGACGCCGCCCTGGAGCTGCTCTTCCCGTCCGGTGCCCGCCTCCGCTTCACCGCCGGCACCGACCTCGCGTACGTCCGCGCCCTCGCCGCTGCGCTCGCGTCGTGATCACCATCCCGCGCTCGGTGCGCATCTACATCGGCTCGACGCCGATCGACATGCGCAAGTCGATCGATGGCCTTCACGCGATCGTGCAGAACGAGCTCGCGAAGGACGCGTACTCGGGCCACCTGTTCGTCTTCGTCTCGCGGCGGTGGGACCGCGTGAAGATCCTGACGTGGGACAAGGGCGGGTTCGTCTTGGTGTACAAGCGGCTCGAGCGCGGGCAGTTCAAGCTGCCCCACATGGATCCATCGACGATGGCCGTCGAGATCGACGCGACACAGCTCGCGATGCTCCTCGACGGCATCGACTTCGGACGCGTCCGCCGGCCTGAGCACTGGCAGCCGTCCCAGTCGGATCCTCAGGCCGCTCGTCCCATGGACAAGCCCGCTCCGGCGTGATCTACAGTCGCCGATGGGCGGCGACGATCATCGTTGCGAGTGGCGCGAGCGAGCCGAAGCGCTCGAGGCCCGGCTCGCGCAGGTCGAAGCGACGCTCGAGAAGCTGCAGCGCCACCAGTTCGGCGCGCGCTCCGAGAAGATGCCGCCGATCTCCGAGGCGATCCGCGATCCGGCGCACGCCGAGGCCGAGCGGATCGCCGCCCAGCAGAAGCGGCGTGAGAACGCCGAGAAGAAGCGGCAGCTCGTCGCTCGCAAGATCGTTCACGAGGTCCGCGAAGACCAGAAGTCGTGCCCGAAGTGCGGAGGCCACGAGTTCACGCCGCTCGGCGAAGGCAAGGTGACGGAGTTGTACGAGCTCGTCCCCGCGCGCATCGAGCGGCAGCTCCACGTGCAGAAGAAGGTCCGCTGCCGGTGCGGCGAGACCATCATCACCGCCGACGGGCCGGCGAAGGTGTTCGACAAGACGCGCTTCGGCCCGACGTTCATGGCGCAGGTGGCAGTCTCGAAGTGCGCCGACTCACTCCCGCTCTACCGCCAGGCGAAGGCGTACCGGCGCACCGGAGTCGAGGTGAACGACTCGACCCTCGGCGATCTCTTCCACCGAACCGCGGAGCTGGTGGACCCCCTCTACGAGCGGCTCCTGCATCTCGTCGCCGAGAAGGAGATCGTGCTCGCGGACGAGACGACGCATCGCGTGCAGGCGAAGGGGAAGACGCGCACCGCCTGGATCTGGAGCTTCATCGCGCGCGACGAAGCGGAGCGTGAGCTGATCGCGTACGTCTTCTCCCGCAGCCGATCGGGCGAGACTCCGGTCCGCGTGCTTGAAGGCACGATCGGCAAGCTGCTCGTCGACGGGTACGAGGGCTACAACAAGGTGACGCTGCCGGGCGGACGCGAACGCGCCGGCTGCTGGGCCCACGCTCGCAGGAAGTTCTTCGACGCCCAGTCGACCGCGACAGCGGCCGCCAAGCACGCGATGGAGCTCATCCTCGAGCTGTACAAGATCGAGCGCGCTGCGCTCGACGCGGATCTGCTCGGCACTCCGGAGCACCTCGCGATGCGGCAGACGCGCAGCCGCGTCGTCATCGACGAGATCAGGGCGTGGCTCGATGCCGTGCAGGGGCGGCATCCGCCACGCTCGCCGATCGGCGTCGCGATCGGTTACGCGCTTGGCCAGTGGAACGAGCTGACGCTCTTCCTCACCGATCCCCATCTACCCATCGACAACAACGCGAGCGAGGGCGCGCTGCGCGTCTGCGCCCTCGGACGGAAGAACTTCCTGTTTGTTGGAACGGACGCGGCGGGCGAGAACCTGGCCGGCCTGTACTCGCTCATCGCGACGTGCGAGGCGAACGGCATCAACCCGGTCGACTACCTCGCCGACGTCCTCCTCCGCGTGCAGACGCATCCGGCGTCGCGGATCGACGAGCTCCTGCCGCACAACTGGACGCCACCCAGACCCGAGCCGTCGGCCTGAGCGGGTCGGCGGCGAACTCGAACGCAGCGGGAGAAGGGCGGCGATGCCTGCGACGCGCAGAGTTGCCGGCTACTGCTTCGACGTCGAATCGAGGAACACGGCTACGCACGCACCCTCGGCCTCGACCAGGCCGGCCCACCACACTTCGGAGACGAGCATCGAAAACACGCGCAGAGCTCTTCCGCCCGTCATGAGCATCGTGGCGCGTTCGGTATTTTCCAGCGGACGGCCCATCCGACTTTGAAGCGCGTCGACAACCTCGGCGGGCGTCACCTCGTGACATAAGCTGCGAGTCGCCACTTGGACGAGGGCCTCGGTTTCCAACCGATCCTCAAGGAAGTTGAACAGCGCGTGGACCCAGAAGACTCCCAGCGAGGCGAAGTGGTGCTTGGCTCGCGTCACGTAGAAGAAAAGCTGAGCACCTCCTGTCGTGGGCTCACCACTGTCCGCCCAGATCGGCTCCGATGCGGGTGCTCGAAACCCTCCAACAGAAGCGAGGATGTCCGACCTGAGCAGCGAATCGACCTGGGGCATGCCGTTCTCTCGCGGTGACCGTACGGCGGATACAGCGTTCAGCAGTCTACCGTCGCAAGACGCCCGTCGTCGGGCGGATACCGGACTCCTGCTCTTCGTCGCCGTCTCTGGGATCGTCCTCGTAGCGGACAACGATCTTCTGGCCGTCCTCGCGCTCGAAGATCCCGATGCTGCCGGGCTCCAGGTCGAGTCGGAGCGGCTTCACCCACTCGAAGTCCTCCAGGATGAAGAACTCGTTCGCCCGCGTGAAGAAGGCGTCCCGGGTCTGGTAGCGGGTGCCAGGGCGGAGCCCCACCCTCTTCAATTTCGCGCTCACGAGCGCGCCCCGCCGGCTGGCTCGACCTGCCGAACGAAGATGCCCGAGGGCGTCACCAAGCGATCGAAAGCGTCCGCCTCGCTGTGAACCCAGCCCACGACTTCGGCTTCCAGCACGCGCTCGGAGTTACCGCAGTGCTGAACCTTGTCGCCCTCGCGGTAGGTAACCGAGACTTCCTCCGCGTCGATCCGGATCGTCCACGTCGCCACGCTCGCGCTCCTCCCAGGGTAAACCCTGGCGTCGTGGACGGGGCCGAGCCGCGCAGCCTACCGGCGGCCGGGCCCCGTCCGTCTGGCGCGGCGGAAGACCATCGGTCGGCGGGATAGCACGACGGTGGACATCTACAACCCCCGAATCATGTGGCCTGACCTCGCCACGCGGAAACAACCTTGGGAACCATGAGCGATCGCCCGCCGCTCGCCTGCTACACTGGATTTGGGGATAGCGAATGGCGAGCCGCAGCAAGCGCAAGGCCAGCTTCCGCACGGTCGTCCACGAGTCGTGTCCGATCCGGAACACTCACCGGCGGCTCGAATCGGCCCACCGGCTATGGCACGAGGCGCTCAACAACTACGAGGATCCCGATGGGTTCCGCACGTTTCTAAACTCGGCGATCCAGGAGCTTCGCAACGTTACGTTCGTTCTCCAGAAGGAGCGCTTTTCAGCGCCGGGATTCGATGAGTGGTACGCCGCATGGAGAAAACGGCTCGGCGAGAGCGACGCTGCGCGGTGGATAGTCGACCTTCGCAATAAGGTCGTGAAGGAAGGGGACCTCGACACTGCGAGTCTCGTTCACGTTCGGCTTCTGCGTGGGTATGTCGAAGCCGGCGAGTTCGTGCCGTTCGAGGGTCCTCCGACTGCCTCCTGCAAAGAGATCGCTGTCGCCATCGCTGCGACGGCTCCTCACGAGGTCCGCGAGGACGGGATCCTTGTCGTCGAACGACGTTGGGAACTGCCTGACCTCCCGGGCAGAGAACTCCTTGAGGCTCTTGCTTCTGTCTACGGACTACTCTCTGCGTTGGTAAGCGACGCGCACGTTGTAGCGGGCGGGTCGGAGTGCGGCCTGATCGAATGCGACAAGTCCGCTGGATACGCTCAGGAGTTTCTCGCGGGGCGGCCAGCGTGCATGTCCGCTTCGCAGGAGGCCCGCACGTCAGTCGTGGACCTCAAGCGAGGTCGCTTCTATGTGCCCCGAACACGGACCATCAAGAAGGGAACTAAGAAGGACCTAGAGAGGCTACGCGCCAAGTACGAGAGCAAGTCGGCGGCGCCCCCTGACTGGAAGCGAATAAAGGATCTTCCGCTCCGAGACCAAGCACGCCACCTCCACGAAGTAGGGGTTCAGCTTCTTCGGGCGGACGGTTACCTGGTTCATACGTTCCATCTCCTGCGCGATGGCAAGCTGGTTCGTTTCATCGGAGTTCCGAGACCGGACGAGAAGACCGACCTTCACGTTCTGATGTGGCAGGCGATCAGACCCGAGGTCGAACGTACCCGAGCCGATGCGTTGATTTCGAGTAACGAAATCTGGTTAGGGACCGGCAAGTCTGGGGTTCGTCCCGCCGAAGATCCGAATCGCCGTGAAGCCGTGCACACGGTCGCTGCCGACAAGAGCGGAGTGCGGTTCGCGCTGACGACTCTGTTTCGTCGCGAACCTACCGGCATCATTCTTGAGCGAGTATCCGAGGAAGAGCAGGCGCTCATCCCGTTCCTTGAGGCTGTGTTCGACTGCTGGCGAACCTTTCGCTGAGCACCATGACCTGCCACAGAGGCACTGTCACCGTAGAGCGCACGGCGGTGGCGATCCGGAATGACGGAAGGTGACGGACGGATGAGGCGGGCGTTCTCGTAGAGCCTAAGTCGCTTCTCTCTTCTGCTCTGATTTGAAGTTCGTCCGTCACGTCCGTCACCTCGACGCGCGAGCGCCCAGGACGGCGCACGGAAGATGACGGACGGGTCCGTCATCCTCCGTCACCTTCGTCACCGGACGCTGCTCGGAAGGAACGCGAGTCCCTCGTATACACGGCCGTCCTTCCTCGGCCGATACACGACGCGGTGGACCCGTCCCATCCACGCCTTGAAGTCGTTGATCTGGTTGTTGTTCATCCCGTAGCCGCGCAGGATCGTCGCGACGGGCTTCGCGGGTGCGGCCTCGCCCGGTGCCTCACTGAAGTGAGCGTCGAAGATGTCGTGGAACTGCTCCTCGAACGCCACTGCCGCCTCGTCGAGCATCGCCTTGGTCTGCTCCGAGACCGGGATGTCGCCGTGGTGCGCGCACACCCTTTCGTAGGTGGCCTTGCACGACCAGAGGAACCCAGGAAGCTGCGCCTTCAGCCGCTCCTCCCAGGTCGGGTCGTCCTTGCTCGCGGACTCCGCGACCTCGACGTAGATGATCCGAGAGCGGTCGGCGGCCTGGCTCGTGAACTCGGGCTTCGTGTTGCTCGCGACGAACAACCTGATCCGGAGCACGGTGGTGAACGGCGTCTCGCCCTTGAACTCGACCGCCACCGGATCGCCGCTCGTGCAGTTCCGGACGATCTCCTTCATGCCGAACTTCGCGTTCTTGCAGTCGGGGTAGATGACCAGCCGCTTCCCGTACAGCGCCGAAAAGAAGAACTGGTTCCCCTTCTCGACGTGGGAGTTGTTGATCGCGGCACCCGCCGGTCCGAAGACTTCAAGCAGGACGCCCAGGACCTTGGACTTGCCGTCCTGACCCTCGCCTCGGAGCCAAAGGTACTGGCGGCTGCGGTTCTTCTTCTCGAAGCACGACCAGACGAAGGCCATGAACGCTTCGCGGTCGGAAAGGCGGGTCAGGAACTCCTCCCACGCGGGGAACGGTGCCTCGGCGGGCTTCCAGTCGAACCGCTTGAAGCAGACCCGGTCGTCCCCAGCGAAGCAGAACGGCTCGGGCTCCTCCGCGAGGCGGGCCGTCTCCTTCTTCCAGAGGACGTTCGATGCTTCGAGCAGGCGGGCCGGCGGAACCGTCCCGAACTCTGCCTTCAGTGCGTCGTGGAGCGCCTTGTGGATGTTGGCGTTCGACTGCTGGAGGGTGGCCTCGTTCCGGTCGTTCACTTGGAAAATGCGCTCAGTCCCGTTCCGGTCCACCAGCAACCGGAAGGCGTGGTTCAGGATCGGGACGCAGTGCTCCAGGATCTTCCCGTCATCGAAGTCGTTCCACGACGACGCCTTCGGCTCGTCGCGCTGCGCAAGACCGAGGTGTGCGACCATCTGCTCGATCTCGTCCTGGCCGACGAAGAAGGTCTTCGCCGCCCGCCGAGTCCATGCGTGCCACGCGCGGCGCTCGCGTTCGTGCCACACGCGCGCCCAGATCGCCGCCCGCCGAAGCTCCGGGAGAACGTCGTCGCGCTCCCAGCCGGCCTCGTCCTTCTGCTCGACCAGCCACTCGATCAACTCGTTCGGTCCGACCGGCCTGGCGTCTGCGAAGTCGCCCTCCAGCGGGTTGTACGACTTCGGGTACGCGACGGACCGCTTCTGCGCGTTGACGAAGTAGTCATCGATCCCCGTCTTCTCCAGCTTCGGGATCGGCGGGACGTAGCCGACGAGCGGAACCGCGCCCTCTTCC
This sequence comes from Anaeromyxobacter dehalogenans 2CP-1, assembly GCF_000022145.1. Classification (NCBI taxonomy): domain Bacteria; kingdom Pseudomonadati; phylum Myxococcota; class Myxococcia; order Myxococcales; family Anaeromyxobacteraceae; genus Anaeromyxobacter; species Anaeromyxobacter dehalogenans. The sequence goes on along the minus strand of NC_011891.1, from coordinate 24,621 downwards.
TTGATCATGCGCGCCGCCCGGATGCAGGCGCGGATCGCGTTCACGTTCTTCTCCATGTCGGGCGTGTCGAACACGAGACAGACCTCGCGGTCGGGAAGCACGTACTTGCGGAGTTCCGGCGAGAGCTTCCACTCCGAGCCCCCCCCCAGTCCTGGGCCTCGCGCCGGTGGTCGACGTCGTGGGCGTTCGACACGCCGGGAATGCTGATGCAGGGCTGGCCCTGCTGGCACAGCACCTCCGTCTTCTTCTCACCCTCGGTGACGTACAGCCGAACCTCGGCGTCCGAGAACGAGGCACAGGCGTCGACCGGGATGTAGGCGTGCGGCATGCTGCCGATGGGCGCCTCGTACTTCCTGACCTCCGGCTCGGGCTCCCAGCGCGCGTCTCCGACGCGGTAGTCGTGGTGAGGCTCGTTCGCGGGCGCCGGCCACTCACCCGACCGCAGCCGGGGACTGTCCGGGCGGATCTTCGCGTACCCAGGGACGTTGGGGTACGGGATCACCAGGCCGCTGGCGTTGCCGCGCACGCGCTCGGACCAGTTCAAGATCTTGCGGCCCTCCGCGTCGGAACAGGAGTAGAAGCCGCGACGAGCGATGGTCTCGGCGGTGAGACCGCTGTCCACCAGGTGCTGGCAGTGGCGTTCGGAAAGCGTCTTCGGACGGGCAGCGGCGTCGTTCGAGGTGGAGTCGGGGGTGGAGGTGGGACTCGGGCTGACTTCGTTGTTCGCGATGAAGTGGCTCACCACCGACTGTAACAGTACGAAACGCTGCTCCGCCGTTCAGCAGGATCGCTGCTCGACCAAGAGGCGCCGCGAGACGCAACCGCAGCATTCGAACGCCGGCTACCTCGGGAGGGCGTCCATGTCCGCGAAGAACGAGCCGGGCCGCGCCCTCGGGCGCGCCGAACCAACCTCCTCGGCCTCGGGAAGCGCGGCGAACTCGGCACGCACGGACGCGACTAGCGCGTTCACCGCGTCGTCGTTCAGACCGACGACGCCCGCATCTTCGACGAGCTTCTGGTCAGTGCAAGTGACCGAGTGGCATGCCGCCTTGGGCTCCTCGCGATCCAGGCTGTCGAGCAGGTCTCGAAGCTCCTGCATCGCGCCGGTGATGATCGCGCGTACCTGGTCCACTGGAGGTTGCCGGCTGGCATACCGCGAGCGGTACAGGCGGAGCGTCCGGGCGCTGATCCCGTACTTCGCCGCGTACTCGTCCTGCGTCAGGGACGAGCCGGCCCATCCCCGGGCGATCTTGGCCCGAGTTTTCGCGTCGATGGTCTTCACTCACCCTAGATTGCCGTCGCGTGCCGGCCGGCACGCCGGGCACGGCCTGCGGGAAGGGGACCCTGGGAACGGCCGCCTCACGCCCCCGCAGATCGCGGGGTTGGCCCCATGGTCACGGGCTGGTGGGAACTGGACGTATTGCTACACCATCGCGATGAACAACCCCGCGCGGATCGCCACCTACCACCGCGTCTCGACCCTCGACCAGAACGCCAGCCTCGCCCGCGAGGAGCTTCGCGGCGCGGCTGCACGCCTCGGCGGCGAGGTCGTCCTCGACATGGAGGAGACGGGCTCCGGCGCCCGCAACGACCGCCCTGGTCTCCAGCGGCTCATGGAGGCGGCCCGGCGCGGGAAGCTCGACGCGGTGGTGGTCTGGAAGCTCGACCGCTTCGGCCGCTCCGCCCTCGACGTGCTGGCGAACATCCGCGACCTCGACGCTGCCGGCGTCCGGTTCATCGCGATCACGCAGGGCATCGACATCCGGCCCGGGGGCGACGCCATGAGCCGCCTCATCCTGGGCGTGCTGGCATCGGTGGCCGAGTTCGAGCGCGACCTGATCCGCGAGCGCACGAAGCTCGGCATCCAGAAGGCGCGGGCCGCCGGGAAGCGCATCGGCCGCCCCCAGGTCGCCCGGCCCGAGCGCGTGCAGGTGCAGCGCCTCCGGGAGGAGGGCCACTCGTGGCGTGAGGTCGCGGAGGCGCTCGGGTGTTCGACATGGGCCGCCCGCCAGGTGGCGGCATGACCCTCACGCCGCGCCGGTCAGGACCCCTCCAGCGCACTGTTACAGTAGAGGGTGAGCGCCGAGTTCCCTCGCCCCGGCGGCCCTGCCGCCCACCGCACCGCGCCGGCCAGCAGGTCCCCGGTGACCGCGAGGACGCCCACCCAGCTTCTGAACGCCGAAGCCATCGCCGCTCGGCTCTGCGTCCCGCTCTCGACCGCCTACCGGCTCATGCAGCAGATCGGTCGCGCACGGCTTGGCGTCCGCGCGGTCCGCGTGGCTGAACGCGATCTCGAAGCCTTCATCGACGGCAGCATGGAGGACCCGTGGGCGAGCACCTCTTCCGGAAGTCGTGCCAGAAGAACGGGTGGTACTACGGCTGGTTCTACGGCCCGGACGGCAAGCGGGTCACTCGCTCCCTCCGGACGGCCGACCGCCGCATCGCCCGCGACCGCCTCCGCCAGTTCGAGCGGGAGGCCCATGCTTCGGGTGGTGCGGCCTCGAACGCGGCCCCGCACACCGTAGAGGACACCGTCCGCTTCATCGTGGAGGTTGGCTGCTCGGACCGCGCCGAGGGGACGCTGGAGATGTACGCGAAGAAGGGCGGCCATCTGGTCCGCGTCTTCGGCGATCAGCAGGTCCACGCGCTCTCGCTCGACAAGGTGCAGGACTACATCAACCAGCGGCTGGGTGAGGGAGCGGCCCGAGAGACGGTGCGGAAGGAACTCTCGACCCTCCGCGTCGCCCTGGAGACGGCGAAGGCCCGCAAGCTCTACGTGGGCGACCCGCGCTCGATCTTCCCACCGTTCCGCGTGACGTACCGGCCGCGCGAGCGGCACCTCTCCGTCGAGGAGTTCGGGAAGCTCCTCGCCGTGCTCGACGCGAAGCGGCGGCGCTGGATCATGGTGGCGGTCTACTCTGGGGCGCGCCGATCCGAGGTCGAGGCGCTGCGGTGGGACACGCACGTCAACCTGGAGACGGGCTGGCTCGTGCTCCCGGGCACGAAGACCGCGAAGGCGCGGCGCTCGGTTCCGATCCTGCAGCCGCTGGCCGACGAACTCGCAAGCGACCCGTCGAAGAAGGGCTTCGTCGTGGAGGCGTGGGCGAACGTCGGCCGAGACCTGCGGATCGCGTGCGCGCACGCGGGCGTGGCCCGCGTGAGCCCGAACGACCTGCGCCGGACCTTCGCGTCGTGGATGAAGCAGCAGGGCGAGGACTCGGCCGTCGTCGCGAAGCTCCTGGGCCACGCCTCGACGCGCATGGTGGACCTCGTGTACGGCCGCTTGAACGACGAGAACCTCCGCCGCGCGGTCGCGAAGCTCCCGTCCGTCGCCGTGCCCAGCGTCGGAAGCACATCGGAAGCAGCACTGGGTCGACTCGTGGGAGAGGAGGGACTCCTGGGAACCGGAGCGCCTCCCGTTGTGGCGGAGAACCTGCCACACGAAAATCAGAAGGCCCGCCAGATCTCGCGATCTGGCGGGCCACGATGGTGTTCGAGCTCGGAAGGAGTGCCTGGGGCCGGAATCGAACCAGCGACACGGGGATTTTCAGTCCCCTGCTCTACCGACTGAGCTACCCAGGCGTTTTCACGGCGCTTGCGGCCGGCAAGGCGCCGGCCGCGGGCAGCCCTTTTACGATCGAACGGGGCCGGACGCAAACCGAAAACGTCTACGAGCGGTAGACGCTGGCCAGGGAGGCGCGGGCCGGCGGGGGGACGCGAGCAGGGCGGGCGCGGGGAGGCTACGGCGCGGCGGCGGCGGTGCGGGCGGGCGCCGGGGACGGGGCGTTCGGGGCGGCGGCCACGCGGGCGCGGTCGATGGACGCGCGCTCGGTGGAGGCGCGGCGGCCGGCGCGGCGGGCGGGCTCGCCGGGCAGGACGTGGCGCGCCATCTCGATGGCGTGCTCCTCCTGCGAGGTGCAGGCGACGGCGGTCACGCTCTCGTGCCGCGACTGCATCTCCTTCCAGAACCGCACGCGCGCCTGGTTCACGATGAGGCGATCCTCGAGGTGATCGAGCGTCGCCTCGAGCGCGCGGCGCTCGGCCCCGAGCCGCGCCCGGCGCGCGTCGGCGTCGGACCTGCCGCACGCAGCGCAGAGCAGGACGGCGGCGATCGACGGCAGCAGCGCTCGCAAGCTTTCCTCCCCCCACACCAGCAGACGCTCGGGGAGGACGTTGGTCACTTACCATGTGCGAGGGAACCTCCCGGTGGTGACAGGGCACCCGCGCGGTGGCCGCCGCGCAGATCCGCTTCACCACAGGAGAATGTGCTTCGCGCCGCACCGGCGGGGCGGCGTGCGCGCCCCGCGCCACGTCGTGGGGATTCACGACGGGCGCCAGCCGACGTTGCGTCCGGGTGCAGCGAGGCGGGTCAGACGCGCGGGATCGCCTTCAGGATCGCCTTGCCGTCCTTCACCTCGACGCGGAAGTCCACCGACTTGGCCTTGAACCGGGCCATGACCTCGGGGACCTGCTTCGCCACGCTGCGGGCGACCACGTCGTAGCTGAGCCGCGAGACGTCCTCGTGGCACTGCTTCTTCGCCGAGATGTACGCGTCGTAGAGCGCGCGCATCCGCGCCTCGTCGCCGCCGGCGGCGGACGGAGCGGGCGGCGGCGTCGCGGACGGCCTGGCGACGGCCGCGGGCGACTCCACCCTGGGTGATGCGGACGCGGACCCGGGCGCCGGCGTGGCGCTCGCGGCGGCGGCCGCCGGGGTCCCCTCCGCCTCGCGCGCGTGCCGGCGCGCCTTCAGCAGGTCGCGCCGGTAGGTGCCCTCCTCGCGCTCGCGCACGCTCCGCTGCCAGAGCCGCTCGTAGGAGAGGTAGCGCGCGTGGAGCGACTGGATCCGGAAGCGGAGCCCGGTGTTGCGGGTGAAGGCGCCCTTCAGCCGGAGCACCTTCTTGCGCACCTCGTCGCGCCAGTGCGCCGGCTCGCGGCGCTCCGTGCCGAGGAAGTACTGCTCGTACCTCGCCTTCAGCGCCTCGAGCTCCTCCTCCAGCTTGGCGGTCTCGTCGGTGAGCTCGTCGGTGGCGTGGCGCGCGGCGCGCGCCGCCTCCTCCGCGGACGGCGGGGGACCGGCGGGACGTCCGGGCTTCTGCGGAGGGAGCGCCACGCGCCGGAGTCTATCGGCGCCCGCGCCCGCCCATCAACGCCCGCCCGCGGGCGCCGCCGCCGCACCGGCCCCGACCGCCCCTGAACGGCGCGCCCGCGCCCACACCGCCGCACCTGCGGCGAAGATCACGAGCGAGGTCCACTGGCCCACGCCGAGGCCGAGGATGACGCCGCGCTCCACGTCGCCGCGGAACGCCTCCACCCCGGTGCGCAGCACCGCGTACAGCATCAGCCACGCGGAGAGCACCTGGCCGTGGAACCGCTTCCGGGGGCGGACCACGATGACGAGCAGGAGGAACAGCCCGAGCTCGCCGAACGCCTCGTAGAGCTGGGTGGGGTGGAGGGGCAGGGTGGAGAGCCGGTCGGGCGCGAGGTACTGGCCGGGATCGGGCCGGTCGGCGAACGACTGGAACGCGAGCGACTCGGGCGGGAAGCGCGCCGCCCAGGGCAGGTGGCCGTGGGCGACGTCGCCCCAGCAGCAGCCGGCGCCGAAGCAGCCGAGCCGCCCGAAGAAGTGGCCGAGCGCCACCGAGGGGATGAGCGTGTCGGCGTGCTCGAGGAAGCCCATCCGGTGCCGGCGCAGGTACCAGGCGGCGGTGAGCGCCGCCCCGATGAACCCGCCGTAGAACACCAGGCCGCCTTGCCAGACGGCGAGCACGCGCGGGATGCGGCCGAACGGCGTCGCGACCAGGAACCGCGCGGGCGAGAAGAAGTCGCCCGGGTTCACGAGCATGTAGTAGACGCGGCTGCCCACCAGCGCCGCGACCAGGATCCAGAAGGCCAGGTCGGCGAGCCGCCGCGGATCCTGGCCGCGCCGCGCCGCCTCGCGCTGCGCCAGCCAGATGCCCACCATGAAGCCGACCGCGATGAGCAGGCCGTAGGTGTGGAGCGGCAGCGAGGCGCCGCCGGGCAGCGGGATCCGGAAGAGGACGGGGAGCATGCGGGGCGAGGCCTACACGCGCTCGGCCGCGGCGCCGCGCCGCTCCGGCGCGCGCGCCGCCTCGCGCTTCGAGCCGGGGTGCAGGACGAGCATCGCGACGCCCACCACGATGAGCGAGTCGGCCACGTTGAAGGTGGGCCAGCGGAGGTCGGGCCGGTTCCACCAGTACCACTCGACGAAGTCGATGACGTACCGGCGGGCCAGGCGGTCCACGAAGTTGCCCACCGCGCCCGCCAGCACCAGCGCGAGCGCCACCTGCAGGTAGCGCTGATCCTGCCGGAGCTTGCGGTAGTAGTGGAGGATGAACGCCACCGCGGCGAGCGAAACCAGCGTGAAGAACGCGTTCCGGAAGAGCTGCGAGTGGCCGCGGAACAGGCCCCAGGCGGCGCCCGGGTTCTCCACGTAGTTCATCCGCCACACCGGCCGCCACACGTAGTACGGCTCGGTCGAGAGCGGCTCGAGGTGACGGTACGTGTAGAAGCCGCGGACCCGCTCCGCGAGCGTCTCGTCGCCGCCGCGCTCGAACACCACGGTGAGGCGCTCCACCGCCAGGTACTTCGTCCACTGGTCGGCGGCGAGGAGCGCCGCGAACAGGAGGGCGAGGAGCGCCCACTTCGAGACCGGTCGCCGCATCACAGGTTGCCCACGCACTTCGCGCACAGCGTCGGGTGGGCGGCGTCCCGGCCCACGTCCTCGGCGTAGATCCAGCACCGCTCGCACTTCACGCCCGGTGCACGCGCCACCTCGGCGGACAGCGGGCCGTCGGCGAGCACCACCTTCGAGACGATGAACAGGGTGGGCAGCTCCGCGCGCGCCTCCTCGAGGAGCCGGCGCTGCTCGCCCTCGGCGCGGACCGTCACCATCGCCTCCAGGCCCGAGCCGATGAGCTTGGCGCGGCGCGCCTCCTCCAGCTTGGACTGCACCACCCCGCGCACCTCGAAGAGCTTCCCGTAGCGCGCCTCCAGCGCGTCGGCGTCGGCCGGCCGCGCGCGGCGTGGCAGGCCCGCCAGCCACACGCTCTCGGTGGGCCGGCCCGGCAGGTAGGTCCAGGCCTCGCTCGCCGTGAACGACAGGATGGGCGCGAGCAGCCGGATGAGATCCTGCGCGATCGCGTGGAGCGCCGTCTGCGCCGAGCGGCGCTGCCGCCCGTCGGCCTTCCAGGTGTAGAGGCGGTCCTTGATGACGTCGAAGTAGAGCGCCGACAGCTCCACCGCGCAGAACTGCATGGTGGCGTGGTAGGCGAGGTGGAACTCGTAGTCCTCGTACGCCTTCGCGACCTTCTCGTCCCAGGCGGCGAGGCGCGCCAGCGCCCAGCGGTCGATGGGCTCGAGCTCCGCCTCCGGCACCGCGTCGCGGGCCGGGTCGAACCCGTCCAGCGCGCCGAGCGCGTAGCGGATGGTGTTGCGGATCTTGCGGTAGCCCTCGGCCAGGCCGGCCAGGATCTGGTCGCCGAGGCCGATGTCGTCGCGGTAGTCCGAGGCGCTCACCCACAGCCGCAGGATGTCCGCGCCGTACTTCTTGATGATCTCCGACGGCTCGATCCCGTTGCCGGCGCTCTTCGACATCGCCTTGCCGTGCTGGTCGAGGATGAAGCCGTGGGTCAGCACCGCGCGGTAGGGCGCCGCGCCGCGCAGGGCCATCGACGTGAGCAGCGACGAGTGGAACCAGCCGCGGTGCTGGTCGGAGCCCTCGAGGTAGAGGTCCACCGGCAGCTCCAGCCCCTCCCGCTCGATCACCGCCGCCCAGGACACGCCCGAGTCCCACCACACGTCGAGGATGTCCTGCTCGCGGCGGAACTCGGTCTTGCCGCACTTCGGGCAGGCGGCGCCGGCGGTGAAGTCGGCGGGCGGGTGGCGGTACCACGCCTCCATGCCCTCGGCCTCGAACGCCGCGGCGACCCGCTCCATCACCGGCGGCGAGAGCAGCGCCTCGTTGCAGCCCTCGCAGTAGAAGACCGGGATCGGCACGCCCCAGGTCCGCTGGCGCGAGACGCACCAGTCGGGCCGGTTCTCGATCATGTTGTGGATGCGCTCGCGGCCCCAGTGCGGGATCCAGCGCACCCGGTCGATCTCGGCGAGCGTGGCCTTGCGCAGGTCGGCGTGCTCGAGCGAGAGGAACCACTGGTCGGTGGCGCGGAAGACCACCGGGTTGTGGCAGCGCCAGCAGTGCGGGTAGCTGTGCTCGAGGCTGGCCTTCGGGTCGGACAGCAGGTGCCCGGACGCGTGCAGGTCCGCGACGATCTCCGGGTTCGCCTCGAAGATCTTCTTGCCCGCGTACTTGCCCGCCCGCTCGGTGAAGCGGCCGGCGCCGTCCACCGGGTTCAGGACCTCGAGCCCGTAGCGCAGGCCGACGACGTAGTCCTCCTGGCCGTGGCCGGGCGCGGTGTGCACGAGGCCGGTGCCGGCCTCGAGCGTCACGTGGTCGCCGAGGATCACCTGCGACTCGCGGTCGAGGAAGGGGTGGCGGTAGCGCAGCCCCTCGAGCGCGCTGCCGTCGAGGTGCGCGAGCACGCGCTCCGGGTGGGCGAGCTGCGGCGCGAGCACGGTGCCGCCGCCGCCGGTGGCGGCCTCGTGCGCCGGCGGCGAGTGCGGCGCCGGCACGTCCGACACCGACAGCTCTCCGGGCGCCACGTCGGCGAGGAAGGCGGCGAGCAGGTCCTTCGCCACCACCACCACCTGGCCGTTCAGGTCGTAGGCGACGTAGGTGAAGTCCGGGTGCGCGGCGACCGCCAGGTTCGCGGGCAGCGTCCAGGGCGTGGTGGTCCAGATGACGAGGCGCGCCGGGCGGCCGGCGAGCTTCGGGTCGGGCAGCGCCGAGACCAGGTCGAACGCGACGTAGATCGAGGGCGAGCGGTGCTGCTCGTACTCGACCTCCGCCTCGGCGAGCGCGGTGCGGTCGGTGATGCACCAGTAGACGGGCTTCTTGCCGCGGTAGAGGAAGCCCTTCTCGGCGGCGCGGGCGAACGTGCGGACGATCTCCGCCTCGTACCCGCGCGACATGGTCGCGTAGGGCGTCTCCCAGCGGCCGAAGACGCCGAGCCGCTTGAACGACTCGCGCTGCTTCTCGATCCACTTCTGCGCGTACTTGCGGCAGGCCTCGATGATGGCGGGGCGGTCGAGCTCGCGCTTCTTCGGCCCGAGCTCCTTGTCCACCTTCAGCTCGATGGGCAGGCCGTGGCAGTCCCAGCCCGGGATGTAGTCCGCCACCTCGCCGTTCAGGTTGCGGTACTTCACCACCACGTCCTTCAGGATCTTGTTGAGGGCGTGGCCGATGTGGATGTCGCCGTTCGCGTACGGCGGGCCGTCGTGCAGGACGAACCGCTTCGCGCCGGGCCTCCCCGCGTTCTGGGCGACGAGGCGCTGGAAGATCGCCTGCTCCTCCCACTGGCGCAGGATCTCGGGCTCCCGCTGCGGGAGGTTCGCCTTCATCGGGAAGTCGGTCTTCGGGAGGTTGACGCTGTATTTGGAGTCCACGGCTCTTTTGCCTCGGAAAGACAAGGGTTCTAGCAGCCGAGGGGGGCGGGATCAACGAACGGTTTTCCGAGCGCCGCGCCGCGTTGCGGGGGCGGGGGAAGGCCGCTAACCTTCCCGCGCCCATGCCCCCAGGCAAGAAGACCGCCCGCGCGAAGCGCGCCGCCGCCCGCCCGCGTCCGGACGGCGAGCTCGGCGTCGCCATCCTGTCGCGCAACCCGAGGCTCTACTCCACCCGCCGCCTGGTCGAGGCGGCGACCGCCCTCGGCCACGCCCCGCGCGTGCTCGACACCCTGCGATGCAACATGGTGCTGGCGCGCGACCGCCCGCGGATCTTCTACCTGGGCGAGGAGGTGGTCGCGAGCGACGTCCACGTGGTCATCCCCCGGATCGGCGCCTCCATCACCGGCTACGGCGTGGCGGTGGTGAACCAGTTCGACCTGATGGGCGTCCCCGTCCTCGCCGCGGCCACGCCCATCGGCCGCTCGCGCGACAAGCTGCGCGCGCTGCAGCTCCTCTCGCGCTTCGGCATCGACATCCCGCGCACCGTGATGTGCCGTTACCGCGAGGAGGTGCCGGAGGCGGTGCAGATGGTGGGGGGCCTCCCCTGCATCATCAAGCTCATCCAGGGCAGCCAGGGCGTCGGCGTGATGATCGCGAACACCGAGGTGGAGGTGCGCGGGCTGCTCGACACGCTCTGGACGCTCGGCCAGGAGATCCTGCTGCAGGAGCTGGTGGCCGAGTCGAAGGGCCGGGACGTCCGCGCGCTGGTGGTCGGCGACCGCGTGGTCGCGGCCATGCGGCGGACGGCGCGCGCCGGCGAGTTCCGCTCCAACATCCACCGCGGCGGCGTGGCCGAGGCGCTCGAGCTCGGGCGCGAGTACGCCGAGACGGCGGTGAAGGCGGCCCGGGTGATGGGGCTCGAGGTGGCGGGCGTGGACATGCTGGAGGCCCGCACCGGGCCGAAGATCATGGAGGTCAACAGCTCGCCGGGCTTCGAGGGGCTGGAGGCCGCCACCGGCCTCGACATCGCCGCCCTGTACGTGCGGCACGCGGTGGACTTCGCGAGCACGCGGCAGTCGGGCTACGCGAGCGGGCACCTCGCCTGACCTCACGCTGCGTCGTGTGGGCGTCGCACCCCGTCGCCGGGTCGCGTGACACGGGGGAGCAGGCAGCCGCCCGTCGCTTCTGCGCGGCGCGCGGGCGCGAGTAGAATCCGCGCCCGCCGTGTCTCCCAACTTCCGTCACGCACAGCCCGTCACGCTGGTCCTGTACGAGGATCCGCTCTCGCCCTGGTGCCTGGTGGCCGAGCGCCGCATCCTCACCGCGCTCGAGGACGTGGAGGGCGCCTTCGGCGCGCTCCAGCTCGAGCCGTTCCCCACCCGGCTCGAGCCGCGCGCCATGACCAAGGCCGAGCGGCGCGCGCTGGCCCGCGCCGCGCGCAAGGCGGCGCGAGAGCCCGAGGCGGCCGCCATCACCGACGACCTCTGGCTCTCGCCCGATCCGCCGCTCACCTCCATCCCCGCGCTCACCGCGCTCGCCGCCGCCCGGCTGCAGGGCCCGAGCCGCGAGGCCGCGCTGCGCCACGCCATCCGCGAGGCGTCGCTGGTGCGCGGGCTCAACGTGGCGCGCACCGACGTGCTGCTCGAGCTGGCCGAGCGGGCCGGCCTCGACCTGCACCGCTTCGCCGGCGCCCTCGCCGCGCCCGCCACCGAGCGGCGCGTGCGGGCGGTGCACGAGAGCGCGTTCGACAAGGGCATCCGCGGCGCGCCGGCGCTCGTCATCGGCGACGAGTGGCTGGTGACCGGCCCGCGCTCGGTGGACGAGTACCGCACCGTCCTCCAGCGCTACGCCTCCGCCCGCCTCGGCCTCGCACCGCTGAAGACACTGCATTGATCGCCGAGGGCTGCGCCCTCGCCCCGCAGGCGGAGCCGTCGGGGCCCCACGCCTGCTTCGCGGAGCCCGTGACCTTGCGCGCCCGCTGCTGCGGGCTCGCGCAAGGTCCCCGCGGGCGCCGCTGCGCGGCGCTGGATACGGGCCGCGCCGCGGAGGTCGCAGCGTGCGCCCGGTTCACGCCGTGCCGCGGGCGCGCGCGCACATCCGCGCCCACGCACGTCGTTCCGCGGAGTTCGGCGGTGGCATGGCCGCTGCTATGCTCTCGCTCGAATTTCGACGCGGCACCGCCCCGTCGATCCCGTGGAGCGCGCCGCTCCGAGGAGCCCAGCATGAAGCGCACCCTCGCCATCCTCGCGCCGCTCGCGATCGCCGCCTCCGGCTGCGTGGTCGCGACGCCGGTGCCGTCCGAGCCGCCGCCGGTCGCCATGCCGGCGCCCGCCCCCGCGCCGCCGCTGCAGGTCTGGTACTACGGCGAGCACTTCGTGCCCGACGCCTTCGGCGGCGGCTGGTGCTACGAGCCCGGCGCGCACTGGCACGACTACTACCCGGACCAGCCCTCGGCCTACGTGCTCGACGGCGGCTACTACTTCTACCGGGGCCCGCTCGTCTTCACGTACTGGGAAGGCCACCCGGTGCCGGGCGGCGGCTGGTGCTACGTCCGCGGGCCGCACCGCCACGACTACTACCCGCCGCGCGGCAACGACTGGCAGTGGCGGCGCGGCCACGGCTGGGCCTACCGCGGCCACTGGCGCCCCGAGCGCCCGCCGCCGGCGGCCTACTGGCCCTCGCGCCCGGCGCCGTATCCGTCGCGGCCTGCGCCCGCACCGGCGCCGTACCCCGGCCGCCCCGCGCCCGCGCCGTACCCGGGCCGTCCCGCGCCGGCCCCGGCACCTGCGCCGTATCCGGACCGCCCGTACCCCGGCCGCCCCCCCCCGGCGCCCGCACCCGCACCGCTCCCCGCGCCTGCCCCCGCGCCCGCGCCGTATCCCGGACGTCCCGTTCCCGCACCGGCGCCCGCGCCCGTGCCCGACGACCGCGGCCGCCGCGACGACGCCCCCGGTCATGGCAACCTGCCCCCGGGCCACGGCGGCACGCCGCCCGGCCAGGCGGCTCCGAGCGCCCCGGCCTACCCCGCGCCCGGCCGCGGGAACGACCGCGGGAACGTCCAGCCTCCCGGCCACGGCGGGACCCCACCCGGCCGCGCCGCGCCCGCGCCGGCTCCCGCCCCCGCGCCGCGCGACGACGCGCGCGGCGGCGGCAACGGCCAGGGCCGCCGGGACGACAAGAACGACAAGGCCGACAACGGCAAGAAGGACGACCGGAAGGCGCGGCAGCAGGATGACCTGAAGGACCGCCGCTTCCAGCGCCTCTAGCCCCGGCTCGCGAGCCTTCCGGGAGGGCCGCCCTTCAGCCGGGCGGCCCTCTTCGTTCGTGGCACCTGACGGGTAACTTGCCCTCCCGCGCGGGACGCGGATAGCGTCCTGCGTCATGAATCCAGCCCTCACCAGCGCGATGCTCCTCGTCGCGGCCGCGGTCTTCACCTTCACGATGACCCGCCGCGTCATGCCGCTCTTCGCGCTGCGGCGCGACGTGCGCACCGACCGCCCGGGGGAGCGCATCCGGGCGCTCCTCCGCTTCGGCCTCGGCCAGCGGCGCCTCGTCGATCCGGAGGAGCGCCGCCCGGGCCTGCTCCACGTCGTCATCTTCGCCGCGTTCCTGGTCCTCGCGATCCGCACCGTCACGATGTTCGGCATGGGCTTCTCGGCGGGCTTCCACCTGCCGCTGCTCGCGCCGGACTCCGGGCTGGGCCGCGCCTACGGGCTGGTGAAGGACGTGATGGTGCTGCTCGCGCTGTTCGCGGTGCTGGGCTTCCTGTGGCGGCGCCTCGTCACGCGGCCGGACCGGGTCACGCGCTCGACCGAGGGCGTGGTGATCCTGTTCTTCATCGCCGGCCTCATGATCACCGACGTCCTGTTCGACGGCGCGCTGCACCTGCTGCGCGAGGACCCGCTCGGCCTCGGCGACCTGCTCGCCGGCGCCGGCTTCGAGCTCCCCGCGCCGCGCTTCGACTGGCTCGCGCCGGCCGGCTCGCTCGGCGCCGCGCTCTACCACGCGTCCGGCGCGTCGGCCGGGACGGTGAGCGCGGTGGGCGAGGCGTCGTTCTGGCTCCACCTCGCGCTCATCCTCGTGTTCGGCAACGTGCTCCCCTACGGCAAGCACTTCCACATCATCACCGGCCTGCCGAACGTGTTCTTCGCGCGGCTCCCGCCGGCGGGCGCGCTCCGCAAGCTCGACCTCGAGGCGGAGGACGCGAGCTACGGCGCCGCCACGGTGAAGGACCTGTCGTGGAAGGAGGCGTGGGACGTCTACAGCTGCACCGAGTGCGGGCGCTGCCAGACCCACTGCCCGACCTACGTCACCGGCAAGCCGCTCAGCCACAAGGAGGTGAACCGCTCCATCCGCCACCACCTCGCCGAGGTGGCGCCGGCGCTCACCGCGCTGGCGCGCGCGAAGGACCCCGCCGTCCGCGAGGCGGCGGCCGGCGCCCTCCCGCCCATCTCCGAGGTGATCCCGCCGGAGACGTTCTGGGCCTGCACCACCTGCGGCTGGTGCGAGACCGCCTGCCCGGTGCTCATCGAGAACGTGCCGCGCCTGGTGGACATGCGGCGGCAGGCGGTGCAGGTGGACTCGGTCTTCCCCGACGAGGCGCAGCGCGTGTTCAAGGGGATCGAGACGCAGGGCAACCCGTGGGGCATCGGCTCGAACAAGCGCACCGAGTGGTGCGAGGACCTCGCGGTGCCGCGCGCCGCCGACGGCGGCGACTACGAGTGGCTGTTCTTCGTGGGCTGCGCCGGCGCGTTCGACGACCGGCAGAAGAAGGTCTCGCGCGCCATCGTGCGGATCCTGCGCGAGGCGAAGGTGTCGTTCGCGATCCTCGGCGAGGAGGAGACCTGCACCGGCGACGCCGCCCGGCGGCTCGGCAACGAGTACCTGTTCCAGATGCAGGCCACCGCGCTCACCGAGACGCTGAACGGCCATGGGGTGAAGAAGATCCTGGTGCAGTGCCCGCACTGCCTCAACTCCATCGCGAACGAGCTGCCGCAGTTCGGCGGCCGCTACGAGGTGGTGCACCACGCCGAGCTCATCGCGCGGCTGGTGAAGGACGGGCGGCTCGCGCCCGGTGTGGCGGAGGGGCTCGGCCAGGTGACGTTCCACGACCCCTGCTACCTGGCGCGCTGGAACGGCGTCACCGAGGCGCCGCGCGAGGCGCTCGCCGCGGCCGGCGTGCAGGTGGCGGAGATGCCGCGGAACCGCCGCCAGGGCTTCTGCTGCGGCGCCGGCGGCGGCCGCTTCTGGCTGGAGGAGAAGCTCGGCGCCCGGGTGAACCAGAACCGGGTGGACGAGGCCGCCGCCACGCTCGGCAAGGCGGGCGGCGTCATCGCCACCGGCTGCCCGTTCTGCCTCACCATGATGAAGGACGGCGTGAACGAGACCGGCCGCGAGGAGACGCTGCGGGTGCTGGACGTCGCCGAGATCGTGGCGCTCGGGCTGCCGAAGCGCGCCGAGTCCGCGCCCGCGGCGGCGCCCGAGCACACCCCGGCCGCGCCGCAGGGCGAGGCCTAGCCGGCGGGACGTGTCCCCCCGAACACCGCCGCGCAGGCATCGAGGCGCCGCCGCACCTCGGCCTCGAGCGCCTCGAGGTCGTTGCCCGAGCGCGGGTCCGCGCCCACGCAGGTGAGGATCCGGTCGTACGGCGATCCGCCCGCGCGGCCGAGCGCCTCGTAGTCGATGCGGCGCGCCACCGGCTCGCCGTCGGCGCCCGGCCGGAACGCGCCGAACAGGCCGTCGGAGCCGGGCGCGAGCTCCTCCTTCAGCGCGAACAGCTCGCGCAGCGCCGCGCGGAACGGCCCGTGCTCGAGGTGGCGCCGCTCGACCCGCGCGCCGGCGCGGACCGCCACGCCGGCGAGCGCCGCGCGGACGAACTCCACGTCGGTGATGACGAGGCCGTAGAGGTGGTAGTCGTCGCACGCCGCCGCGGCGATGGCCGCCTCCTCCTCCGAGAGCCAGGCGTGGCTCGGGCAGAGGAACGCGTCGCAGGTGGCGACGTCGTAGACGCCGCAGTCGCGCAGGTCCACGCCGCCGTTCGCGGCCGGGTGCGCCAGGCACCCGACGCGCGTCTCGGCCTCGTCGAGGAAGCCGAGCAGCGGGCACACGCGCACCGAGGGGAACATCGGGGAGGGCCCGCCGCCGGCGAGCGCGGCCGCCGCGGCGCGGAACGCGGCCGGGGTGCGCTCCACCTCGCGCAGGGCGCGGGTGCGCCGGCCGAGCTCGGCGTGGAGCGCGGGGCGGGACAGGTCCTCGGCGTTGTACAGGCCGCAGCACGCGCCGCAGCTCATGCCATCGCGCTGGCAGAGGCTCTTCACGGACGGGCGAGCGAGGCGCGGCAGCTCGCGCAGAGGCCCGGCCCCTTGCGGTCGCTGTCGGCCGCGTCGCGCGAGAGGAACATGGCGCAGCGGAAGTCGAGGCAGTGCGAGAGGCCGAGCAGGTGCCCGACGCCGTGCACCGCCTCCACCTGGATCCGCCGCCGGGCCAGCGCGGGGTCGGCCGCGCCGAGGCGCGACACCGAGTACACCGCCGCGCCCGCGTCGCGGTCCGCGTCGCCGAGCACGTAGGCCGCGTCGGGGAGGAACAGGTCCACGTCCACCACGCCCAGCACCGGGGCGCCGCCCGCGCCGGCGCGGAGCGCGGCCAGCCGGCGGACGATGGCGGGCGCGTGGTACTGGCCGCGGTCCTTGTTGAACGCGTACTGGGGCCGGTCCAGCGACGGGCCCGCCTTGCTGGCGAGCGCGTACACGTCGCGGAGCGCCTGCGCCGCCTCGGCGAGCGTCTTCGGGCCCACGTTGCCGAGGCCGATCAACAGGACGTGCGAAGGTGCCGCCACGGGCCTCACCTCGTCGTGCGCGTTCGCCGCCCGGGAGGGAGAGCTGGCTGAGGCGGAAGGATTCGAACCTTCATGAGCGGATCCAAAGTCCGCGGTCCTGCCATTAGACGACGCCTCAGGATGCTTCACGGACACGCGCGCGCTGCTCCGGACGTTGCGCTCCCGACGCGCTGTTGAGTGGCCCTCACCCGCTGACCGCGATCAAGCCGTCACCAGCGTACCAGGGCGCTCGCCCAAGTAAAGCCGGCCCCGAACGCGCACAGTCCCACCAGGTCACCGCGCGCGACGCCGCGCGCCTCGACCGCCTCGGCGAGCGCGAGCGGGATCGACGCCGCGGTGGTGTTGCCGTAGCGCTGGATGTTGTTGAACACCTGGTCGTCGCGCAGCCCGAGCGAGCGCTGGACCATCTGCGCGATGCGGAGGTTCGCCTGGTGCGGGACGAGGACCTTCAGGTCCTGCGGCCCGACGCCGTTCTTGTCGAAGGCCTCCTTCAGCACCTCCGGCATGCGGACGACCGCATGCTTGAACACCTTCTGCCCCTCCATGTGCGGGAAGATGCTGGCGTCGTCGAGCATCCTCGGCTGCACGCGCGGGTGGTAGATCGACCCGGGCGCGTCGGTGAACAGGTCGCGCGCGAAGCGGCCGTCCGCGTGGAGGTGGCAGGAGAGCACGCCGCGGTTCGGGTCGTCGGTCGCCTCGAGCAGCGCCGCGCCGGCCCCGTCGCCGAAGATGACCGCCACGTCGCGGCCGCGGGTGGTGACGTCGAGGCCGGTGGAGTGGACCTCCGAGCCGACCAGCAGGACGCGCTTGTACATCCCGGTGCGGATCCAGGCGTCCGCCACCGAGAGGCCGTACAGGAAGCCGGTGCACTGGTTGCGGATGTCGATGGCCGGCACGCCGGGGATGCCGAGCTTCGCGTTCAGGAAGCAGCCGTCGCCCGGGAACATGTGATCGGGCGAGAGCGAGGCGTAGACGATCGCCTCGATGTCGGTGGGCTTCCAGCCGGCCTTGTCGAGCGCCTTCTTCGTCGCCTCGAGCGCGAGGTCGGAGTTGCCGGTGCCCTCGCGCACCCAGCGGCGCTCCTGGATCCCGGTGCGCTCCTGGATCCAGGCGTCGGTGGTCTCCATGTGCTTCGTGAGCTCTTCGTTCGTGACCACGCGGTCGGGGACGTGCGTGCCGAGGGCGACGATGGCGGCGCGGGGCATGGGCGGCTCCTCCTCAGATGTCCAGGTTCTGCACGTCGAGCGCGTGCTTCTCGATGAACTCGCGGCGCGGCTCCACCGCGTCGCCCATCAGGATCGAGAACACCTCGTCGGCCTCGACCGTGTCGTCCACGCGCACCTGCAGCATGGTCCGCCGGGCCGGGTCCATGGTGGTCTCCCAGAGCTGCTCGGGGTTCATCTCGCCGAGCCCCTTGTAGCGCTGGATGGTCTGGCCCTGGCCGGCGGCCTTCTTCACCGCCTCGACCGCCTCGAACACGTCGAGCACCTCCTCGGCGCCCTCCGGCGTCTCGAGGCGGAACGGCCCGGGCCCGAGCTCGGCGATGGCGGCGTGCAGCGCCGCCAGCTCGCCCCACTCCGCGCCCGACAGGTAGTCGTGGTCGAGGCGGGTGTCGCGCGGCGCGCCGGCCATGCTGGTCTGGTAGACGAGCGCGTCGCAGCCGTGCTCCTCGTCGCGCTCGATCTTGGCGATGCGGACCTGGAGCTCGGGGTGGAGCTTCTGCGCCTTGTCGAAGATCTTCTGCACCTGCTCCTTCACCTGCTCGTGGTGCTTCAGCAGGTCGAGGTCGAGATCGCCGAGCTGGATGGCGGCGTCCACGATGCGGCTGTCGCGCCGGCGGTCCACCCGCGCGAGCAACGCCCGGTAGGCGATGGCGTCGCGGGCGAGCCGCGCGAGGTCGCGACCCTCGATGACCGTGTCGCCGGCCACGAGCCGGGTCCGGTCGGTCCCGAGCGCGAGCAGGTACTCGTCGAGCGCCGCCTCGTCCTTGAGGTAGCTCTCCTTCTTGCCCTTCGCGACCCGGAACAGCGGCGGCTGCGCGATGTAGACGAGCCCGCGCTCGATCACGCTCGGCATCTGCCGGAAGAAGAACGTGAGGAGCAGCGTCCGGATGTGCGACCCGTCCACGTCCGCGTCCGTCATGATCACGATCTTGTGGTAGCGGATCTTCTCGACGTCGAACTCCTCGGGGCCGATGCCGGTCCCGAGCGCGGTGATGATGGTCGCGATCTCCGCCGACCCGAGCATCTTGTCGAAGCGGGCCTTCTCGACGTTCAGGATCTTGCCGCGGAGCGGCAGGATGGCCTGGGTGCGCCGGTCGCGCCCCTGCTTCGCCGAGCCGCCGGCGGAGTCGCCCTCCACCAGGTACAGCTCCGACTCCTTCGGATCCCGCGACTGGCAGTCGGCGAGCTTGCCCGGGAGCGAGGCGCTGTCGAGCGCGCCCTTGCGGCGGACCGTCTCGCGCGCCTTGCGCGCCGCGATCCGGGCGCGGGCCGCCTCGGCGACCTTGCCGCAGATCCGCTTCGCGACGTTCGGGTTCTCCTCGAGGAACGCGGAGAGCCGCTCGTTGAGCATGGTCTCGACCATGCTCTTCGCCTCGGTGTTGGAGAGCTTGGTCTTGGTCTGTCCCTCGAAGCTCGCGCCGGGGAGGCGGACCGAGATCACCGCGGCGAGCCCCTCGCGCATGTCGTCGCCGCTCGGCAGCTCGTCCTTCAGGTCCTTGAACAGGTTGTTCTTCTGGCCGTAGGCGTTGATGGTGCGCGTCAGCGCCGCCTTGAAGCCGATGAGGTGCGTGCCGCCCTCGTGGTTGTGGATGTTGTTGGCGAACGCGAAGACCTTCTCGTCGTAGCCGTCGTTCCACTGCAGGGCGATCTCGACCAGCGCCGCGCCGCGCTCGGTCTCGACCTCCTGGCGCAGCGCGATGGGCGGCTGGAACAGCACCTCGCGGCTCTTGTTCAGGAACGCGACGAACTCGCGGATGCCGTCCTTGAACAGGAACTCGTGCTTCTTGCCGTGCCGCTCGTCCTCGATGGTGATCTTGAGGCCGGCGTTCAGGAAGGCGAGCTCGCGCAGGCGGCCGGACAGCGTCTCGAAGCTGTACTCGGTCACCTCGAAGATGGTCGCGTCGGGCTTGAACGTGATGCGGGTCCCGCGCCGCTGGGTCTCGCCGATGGCGGTGACCTTGCCGGCGGGCGTGCCGCGCTCGTAGCGCTGCGCCCAGACCTTGCCGTCGCGGTACACCTCGGCCTTCAGCCACTCCGAGAGCGCGTTCACGCAGGTCACGCCCACGCCGTGCAGGCCGCCGGAGACCTTGTACGCGTTCGACTCGAACTTGCCGCCGGCGTGGAGCTTCGTCAGCACCACGTCGAGCGTGTCCATCCCCTTCACCGTCGGGTGCGGGCCGATGGGGATGCCCGAGCCGTTGTCGAGCACGGTGATGGAGTTGTCGGCGTGGATGGCGACGTTGATCTCGTTGGCGCGGCCGGCCATGGCCTCGTCGACCGAGTTGTCGACGACCTCGTAGACGAGGTGGTGCAGGCCGCGGGCGCCCACGTCGCCGATGTACATGTGCGGCCGCTTGCGCACGGCCTCGAGGCCCTCGAGCACCTTGATGGTGTCGGTCCCGTAGTCGTCATCCGCGGGAGCCGCGGGACGGGGGCTCTGCTCGGCGGTTTCCAGGGGGGTCCTCGCTCGTTTCTCTGAAAGGTTCTCAGGTGTTGAGGCGACCCTGGGGTATAGCAGGCGCGGACGCCGGAGGCAACGTCTTATCCGGACCGCAACCCCGCGAGCTTCTTCATGAAACCAGCGGGGAAACCACCCCCGATCGCACCTCGAAGAAGGCGGTGTCGGGGCCGGCGGCGGGCTCGATGAGCCGGCGATCGGTCGAGGTGAGGAACGCCTGCGCCGGCAGGGCCGCCAGGTAGCCGAGCAGGAAGCGGTTCTTGGCCGGATCCAGCTCCGAGGACACGTCGTCGAGCAGCAGCAGCGGCGGCCGCCCCAGCGCCGCGCGCAGGTTCTCGATCTCGGCGATCTTGAGCGCGAGCACGAGCGCGCGCTGCTGGCCCTGGCTCCCGTAGAGCCGCGCGCCCTTGCCGCCGAGCGCGAGCACGAGGTCGTCCATGTGCGGCCCGGCCGAGGTGAAGCCCTTCTCGCGATCGCGCTCCAGGCGCGCCTCGAGCGCGTGGGCGAGCCGCGCGGCCACCTCCGCCTCCGGGTGCTCGACGTCCACCCCGCCCGCGGCGCGGTAGGCGAGGTGCGCCTCGGGGGCGGCCGGCCCGGAGATCTCGGCGAAGGCGGCCTGGAGCCGCGGGGCGAGCTCCGCCACGAGGTCGCGCCGCCGGACGAGGATGCGCGCACCGGCGCGCACCAGCGGCTCGCGGAAGCTCGCCTCCACTTCCGCCGGCCCGGCGCGGAGCGCCGCGTTCCGGGCCCGGAGCGCCCGCACGTACTCGCGCGCCTCCCCGAGCACCGCCGGCCAGCGGTTGAAGGCGGCGCGATCCAGGAAGCGACGGCGCCCGTCCGGCCCGGCCTTCACGAGCAGCAGGTCGTCCGGCGAGAAGCAGACGGACGCGAGCCCCTCGAAGTAGTCATCGAGGCGGGCCCCGGAGCCGAGCGCCTTGCCGTCGAGCGTCGCGGTCCGGCCGCCGGCGGCCACCTGCACCGCCACCCGGCGCACGCCGCCCGGCCCCTCGAAGTCGCCGGCCACCGCGCCCTGCTCGGCGCCGAACCGGACCAGCTCCGCGAGCCGCACCGCGCGGAGCGGCTTCAGCGTGGTGAGGAAGTAGATGGCCTCGAGGAGGTTGGTCTTCCCCTGGCCGTTCTCGCCCAGGAGCACGGTGGCCCGCGGCGACGGCGCGAGCTCGACCGCGGCGAGGTTCCGGAAGTCCTGGACGTGGAGGGAGAGGAGCTTCACTTAGGGCGCGTGAATCCATCCCCGGACCGAGCCAGGCGGTCGAGACGCGAGCAGCGCGAGGCGCGACGACCGAGCATGCCCCGAGGCATGTGAGGGAGGAGCAACGACACGATGCGACGCGGATCGGCCGCCGCGGCGACGGGAGGGGATCGGTTCACGTGCCCTCAGGCGGGACACGGACCGTCAGATGCGCATGGGCATCACGACCGCGGTGAAGCCCTGGTCCGCCTCCTCGCCGCCCTTCAGGACGCCGGGGGAGAGGTCGTCGGCGAGCTCGAACACCACCTCGTTCGACTTCACCGCCTGGAGGACCTCCATGATGTAGCGCGCGTTGAAGCCGATCTTGAGCGGCTCGCCCGCGTACTCCACCGGCACCTCCTCCTTCGCCTCGCCCAGGTCCGGGTTCTGCGAGAGGACGCGGAGCAGGTCCTTCGAGAGGTCCAGCTTCACCGCGTGCGCCTTGTCGGAGGAGAGGAGCGAGATGCGCCGCAGCGTCTCGAGGAAGCGGCCGCGGCCCACCTTGAAGACCTTCTCGCCGGCCTTCGGGATGACCTGCTTGTAGTCCGGGAACAGCCCCTCGATGAGCCGCATCACCAGCACCACGTTCGGCCGGCGGAAGATGGCGCTGTTCTCGACGAAGCCGAGCTTCGCCTCCGGCTGCTCCTCGCCGGACTCGGCCGCCTCGGCGAGCAGCTTCTTCAGCTCGGCGAGCCCCTTCTTCGGCAGGATCACGCCGCGCTTCAGGCCGAAGGTGGCGCCCACCGCGCGCTCGGAGAGCGAGAGCCGGTGGCCGTCGGTCGCGACCAGGCGGAGCGCGTCGCCTGCGGGCTCGAAGTACACGCCGTTCAGGTTGTAGCGGGTCTCGTCGTTCGAGACGGCGAAGAAGGTCCGCTCGATCATCTCGAGCAGGAGCGCCGGGTCCACCGGGGCGAACGGAACCTTGTCGAAGCGGGGCAGCGCCGGGAAGTCCTCGGCGGGCAGGCCGACGATCCGGAACTCGGACGGGCCGCTCTTCACCTCGAGGTAGTTGTTGTGCGCCTTCTTGAGCGTGACGGTCTGCTCGGGCAGGGCGCGGACGATCTCGTAGAGGTGGCGGGCCGAGACGGCCACCGCGCCCTCCTTCAGCACCTCGCAGGCGTGCTCGGAGGAGACGGCGAGGTCGAGGTCGGTGGCGGAGACGACGAGCTGGTCGCCCTTCTTCGCCTCGAGCAGGACGTGGGAGAGGATCGGCATCGTGCTCTTCTTCTCGACGATGCCCTGCGAGCGGCCGAGCGCCTTCGCGAGCTCCTGGGCGCCGATCTTCAGTTCCATGGGATGATCCTCTTCTTTGAGATCCGTCGTCGAAGCAGGGGGAGGATCGATGTGGAAAAGCGACCGAGCGCCCCGATCCTGCTCGAGTTTCTTCCCCGGAAAAACCCGTGGATCCCGCTGGGTGTGGGTTGTGTAGCGCGCCGCGCGAGAAGGTGTCAACGCTCGCCCACAGCCCATCCCCAGCCGGATCGACGCAGGATCCACGGACTTCCCACAGGCCGTTCCGGGTGCGCCGGGCCCCGCGCGCCGCGAGGCGGCTGCGGCGGGCGGGACTCCGGGTGAGCGAGGGCCCGCGGCGCACGCGACGGCGGGCGCAGGTCGCCCGCGCGGGCCGGGTGCTGGCGGAGGGGAGCGCGGGCGCACCGCGGCCGTCCCCGGCCGCGAGGCGGCGGGGCGTGGCGCGAGGGCGCGGGTGGATCACGGCGCGAGCTTGGCGGAGAGCTGGGCCACGGCGGTGCGGACGGCGTCGTCCGACTCGAGCAGCCCCTTCACGCGGTCCACCGCGGCGATGACGGTGGTGTGGTCCTTCTTGTTGAACTTCTCGGCGATGGACTGGAACTTCTCCTTCGCCAGCTCGCGGCAGAGGTACATCGCCACCTGGCGCGGGAACGCGATCTTCTGCTCGCGCGAGGCGCTGGTGAGCTTCGCCACGGTGAGCCCGTAGTGGCCGGCCACGGCCTCCTGGATCTTCTCGATGGGCGGGCGGTAGCCGGGCGGCGGGATGACGTCGGCGAGGACGTCGCGCGCGAGCGGCACCGTGATCGGCTCGCTCTTCAGCGAGGCGAACGCGGCGAGGCGCATGAGCGCGCCCTCCAGCTCGCGGACGTTCGAGCGGATGTGCTGCGCGAGGAGCTGGGTGACGTCGTCGGGCAGATCGATCTTCTCCACGTCCGCCTTCTTCTGGAGGATGGCGGCGCGGGTCTCGAACTCCGGGACCTCGATCTGCACCCGCATGCCCCACTCGAAGCGGGAGCAGAGCCGCTCGTCGAGGCCCTTCAGCTCCTTCGGCGAGCGATCGCTGGAGAGCACGATCTGGACGTGGTGGTCGTGGAGCTCGTTGAACGTGTGGAAGAACTCCTCCGCCGTCTTGTCCTTGCCGGCGAGGAACTGGACGTCGTCCACCAGCAGCGCGGAGCACTCGCGGTACTTGCGGCGGAACTCGTCCATCGTGCCCTTCGAGAGCGCGGCGACGAAGTCGTTGGTGTAGCGCTCGGAGGAGACGATCGCGACGCGCCCGCCGCTCTTCTCGAGGATCGCGTGGGCCACCGCGTGCAGCAGGTGGGTCTTCCCGAGGCCGGAGTCTCCGTGCAGGAAGAGCGGGTTCCAGGTGCGGCCGGGGTTGGCGGCGACGGCCTGGGCGGCGGCGAACGCGAAGTGGTTGGACGCGCCCACCACGAACGTGTCGAAGGCGTAGCGCGGGTTCGGGCGGGAGTCGCGGGGGTCGAGGTGCGGCTCGGGCGCGCGCGCCGCCGCGACGGCGGCCGGCGCCGGGGCGGCTGCCGCGCCGATCGGTCGCGGCGCATCGTCCACCGCGAACGCGATCCGCAGGCGCTCGCCGGTCAGCTCGGGGATGAACTCCTCGAACCAGCCGCGGTAGTTGTCCTCGACGAAGTCGCGGTGGAACTTGTCCGGCGCGCCGATCTGGAGCCGGCCCTCGTCGAGCGAGACGGGGCGGAGCGGCTCGAACCAGCGCTCGTACAGGTCCTCGCGGCAGCGGGCGCGGAGGAACCCGTCGATGCGGGACCAGAGATCGTCGAGCGGCGTTTCCACGAGTGCGCTCGCAGGTGCTTCCATCCCCACGTCCCCCAGGACCGAAAAAACGCGAAAATGCCCCCCGTCCGCAGGCTCCTGGGAGTCTGCGGCTCCACTCTTCGCTCGGTCTGCGAGGAGTCGGGCGGGCTCGTGGTGCGGGCGCGGAAGTTAGCGAAGGTTCGCCGCGCGGATCAAGGCCGAGTTGATCGTCGGCGAAAGCACGCAGGTTTCCGGCGCGGGTGCGGAGGCGATCCTGCGCGGTCACCGCGCGAAGGCCCGAAGTGGCCGG